>NZ_CP045737.1:1210240-2420481 GCF_009649075.1 Aeromicrobium yanjiei | reverse complement strand
CGTCTCGCTCGTCGAGGTGCCGGCCGTCGGCGTCGACCGGACCCTTCGGCGTGTGCACCTCGACGGTTGCGACGCGCAGCCGGCGCTGGAGCGGACCCTGCCGCAGCTCGACCGACTGGGTCTTGGAGTGAGGGACGATGCTCGTGCGGCGCTCGATCCACCCCTCGTGGGCGATGAACGCGGTCCGGTCCGCCGCGATCCACCTGTTGCGCCACCCGACCGGTGCGAACGGCCACGACCGCCGGGGCGCCCGTGTGCGGACCAGGTCCTCGGTCCGCACACCGGGGATGAGCATCTCGATGACGGCCGCGGCGAGCACGCGGTCCGCGATCGGCAGCAGGATCGAGGAGGAGCTGTCGTCCTGCTCGGTCTCCCGGTCGGCATAGCCGGCCACGTCGACCTCGAGCCGCTGCCAGCCCAGGCGTCGCCAGACGAACGGCTCCCTCACTGCGATGCCCTGCACGCGGGCGAACGGGATGGTCTGGGACGTCCGCGAGAGCAGGCCGCGCTCGATGCGCAGACCTCTCTCGCCCCTGGAGAGCGTGAAGTCCCACTGCTGGACCACGCGTCGCGCGACGATCTGCGCGAGCCAGGACGCCAGGGGCAGGACCCCGCCGAGCAGCACGACGATCTGGCCGAACCAGATCATCGTCACGACGAGGACGACCGAGCCGACCGCGGCGACGAGGAAGTCCAGGGACAGGATCGTCCCGAGGATCACGCGCTCGGGAGGCACGACGGTGAACACGGCCCTGTGCTCGTCCGGCGTCGTCGTCCCGTCGCCGTGCGCACGCGACAGCAGGACGCGTCGCAGCTCGTGGGCGTCCGCCACCCGCAGGAACCGCAGCGAGGTCCGGGAGTCCTTGCCCCCGGCCATCTCGACCCGCAGCTCCGCGAGACCGAGCAGGCGCGCCACGAGCGGCTGCGCGATGTCGACGGACTGGATCCGCTCGTACGGGATCCGGCGCGACGACTTGGTGAGGACACCGGAGTTGATCCGCAGCTCGGTGCCGTCGATCACGTAGCGGGTGAAGCGCCACGTCACGAAGCCCAGGAGCAGGCCGAGGACCAGCCCGCCGCCGAGGGCCACCAGCAGGCTGACGAGCGGGCTCAGCTCACCCCAGCCGTCGCCCGTGACGAGCGAGCTGATCAGCCCCGCCGTCGCGGCGGCGGCCCAGAGGGCGCCCTGCACGACGGCGGTGAGGGGATGGGTGCGCAGCCCCGTCGCCTCGGGGGCGGCCACGTCAGAGTCCGGCGCCACGGGTCTCGCCGAGATCGGTCAGCCGGTTGCGCAGCCGGGTGGCCTCGTCGGCCGGCAGCCCTGGGATCTGTGCCGCGGTCTCGGGGCTCGCGGTGTGGAGCGTGACCGTCGCGATCCCGAACGCCCGCGCGACCGGGCCGGCCTGGACGTCGACGAACTGCATCCGTCCGTAGGGGATCGCGACGAGCCGCTTGAACATGACGCCGCTCGTCACCAGGAGGTCGTCGACGTTCTCGGCGTAGCCCCAGCTGCGCTGGTTGCGACCGGCCCACACCCAGGTCCAGACCATCCCTGCGAGGCCGCCGATCGCGAGGGCACCGCCGAGCACGGTGACCCACGTGTCCAGGGGCAGCAGGACCAGGATCACGCCGATCAGTGCGACCGCGGCGACCAGCGGGACGAGCAGGATGCGGCGGACGGTGGCGAGCCGTGGGGAGACAGGCTGCCACGTGCCCTCGACCGGGGCGAAGAGTCCGTCCATCACGCCAGCGTAGCCACGAGGACCTCAGTTGACCTGGACGTGTCGAAAGTGGGAGACTGCGAGACGCAGATCATCGTTTTCTGCCCTTCACCTCAGTCCTTTTCTTGCGGAGAACAACCATGGCCAAAGCCCTTTTCGGACATCTCGGTGGACCCACCCCCGGGCAGCTCCAGGAGACCGCGGCACTGCGTCGGCGGATCACGGACCTCGAGAACGAGGTCCTGCGCCTCAAGGTGGAGAACGACGGACTGCTCGCGGCGTTGCGTGAGCAGGTCGACCTGGTGACTGCCGGCGACCTCGCCGAGCCTCTCGCCCGCTGACGTTCGGCCACACTAGGGTGGCTCCCAACCGTCGTACGTAGGAGCCGCGTTGTACCTCAAGAGCCTCACACTGCGTGGGTTCAAGTCCTTCGCCTCCTCGACGACCCTCCAGCTCGAGCCCGGCATCACGTGTGTCGTGGGCCCCAACGGCTCCGGCAAGTCCAATGTCGTCGACGCCCTCTCCTGGGTGATGGGCGAGCAGGGCGCCAAGTCCTTGCGCGGCGGCAAGATGGAGGACGTCATCTTCGCGGGCACGTCCGGCCGCCCGCCGCTCGGTCGCGCCGAGGTCGTGCTGACGATCGACAACTCCGACGGCGCCCTGCCGATCGAGTACACCGAGGTGACGATCTCGCGCACGATGTTCCGCAACGGCGGCTCGGAGTACGCGATCAACGGCAGCACCTGCCGCCTGCTCGACGTCCAGGAGCTGCTGAGCGACTCGGGCATCGGCCGCGAGATGCACGTCATCGTGGGCCAGGGGCAGCTCGACAGCGTCCTGCGGGCGACGCCCGAGGAGCGCCGCGGTTTCATCGAGGAGGCTGCGGGCGTCCTCAAGCACCGCAAGCGCAAGGAGAAGGCGATCCGCAAGCTGGACGCCACGCAGGGCAACCTGACCCGCCTCAACGACGTCCTCACCGAGCTGCGTCGCCAGCTCAAGCCTCTGGGCCGCCAGGCCGAGGTCGCCCGGCGTGCTGCGGTGATCCAGGCCGACGTGCGTGACGCCCGCGCCCGCCTGCTCGCCGACGACATCGTCACCGCGCGCACGACGATCGCCGAGGAGCTCGCCGACGAGACGGCGTTGAAGCAGAAGCGGCAGGCGGTCGAGCAGGCCATCGCGGCGGCCCGCGAGCAGGAGACCGAGCTCGAGGACCGCCTCCGTGAGGACTCGCCGCGGCTCTCCGCGGCGCAGGAGACCTGGTACACCCTCTCGGGGCTGCGCGAGCGGATCCGTGGCACGGCGGGCCTGGCCAATGAGCGCGTACGCCTGGCCGCCGTGGAGTCCGACGACCGCCACGTCGGGCGCGAGCCCGAGGAGATGGAGGCCGAGGCGCGCCGCGCCCAGGAGCAGCACGCGCAGCTGAGCGCGAGCGTCGCCGCGGCCACCGAGGCGCTGGCCGCGGTCATCGCCGAGCGCAACGAGGCCGAGGCGACCTACACCGCCGAGGAACGACGGGTCGCGGGTCTGCTGCGGGCCGCGGCCGACCAGCGCGAAGGTCTCGCCCGCCTCCACGGACAGGTCAACGCCCTCAGGAGCCGCGCGACGGCCGCCGGCGAGGAGATCGGGCGGCTGACCGCGGCCCGCGACGAGGCCGAGGCTCGTGCGGCCGAGGCACAACGGCAGTTCACCGCCCTGGAGAACGAGATCGCAGGGCTCAACGCGGGGGAGTCCGGGCTCGACGAGGAGCTCGAGGCGGCCGAGGCCGATCTCTCCGCGGCCACCGCCGTGATCGCGGCCCTCGGCACGCAGGTGCAGGACGCCGAGCGCCAGCAGGCGGCGCTGACGGCGCGCAAGGAGGCGCTCGAGCTCGGCCTCGCGCGCAAGGACGGAGCGGGGGCGCTGCTGGCCGCGACCGACGAGATCAGTGGCCTCCTCGGCTCGGTCGCAGCGCTGCTGACGGTGCGCGGCGGCTTCGAGACCGCGATCGCGGCCGCACTCGGCTCGGCCGCCGACGCGGTCGCGGTCGACCACCTCGACACCGCGGTGTCGGCGATGGAGAAGCTCAAGTCCGAGGATCTCGGTCGCGCCGGCATGCTGCTGGGCGGCGGCGAGGTCGACGACTCGACCTGGCCCGGGCTGCCCGACTTCGCGACGTACGCGGTCGACGTGGTCGAGGGACCCGACGCGCTGCAGGGAGCCCTGCGCCGGCTCCTGTTCAAGGTCGCGGTCGTCGACTCGCTCGAGCAGTCGCAGGAGGTCGTCCGGCTGGCCCCCGACGTCACGGCCGTGACCCGCGAGGGCGATGTGCTCGGGGCGCACTTCGCCGCCGGCGGCTCGACGTCCAAGCAGAGCCTCATCGAGGTGCAGGCGGCGATCTCGAAGGCGGAGCAGGACCTCGCGACAGCGGTCCACACGCTGGAGCGCCTGCGGTTCGAGCAGGAGACGGGCGAGAACGCCCGCGCGGCCGCGCAGGAACGGGTCGACGCCGCGTTGAGCCAGCTCCACGAGTCGGACGCCACGATGGCCGCCGTCGCCGAGAAGCTCGGCCACCTGGGCGCCACGACGCGTGGCGCGCGGGGCGAGGCCGAGCGCCTCTCCGCGGCGATCACCAAGGCCGAGGAGGCCATGGCCGGCGATCTCTCGGGCCTGCAGGAGCTCGAGGAACGGCTCGCGCAGGCCGAGTCCGCGCCCGAGGAGGAGCCCGACACGGCCCTGCTGGAGGAGCTCGCCGAGAAGGCGTCCGCCTGCCGCCGTGCGGAGACCGAGGCGCGGCTGTCGCTGCGCACCAACGAGGAGCGGGCACGCGCGCTCGAGGGCCAGGTGACGGCTCTGTTCGAGGCCGCCGAGGCCGAACGGCAGTCCCGACGCCGCGCGGCCGAGCGTCGCGCGCGGCAGCTGCGTGAGGCCGAGACGGCCCGCGCGGTCATCCTGGCGAGCGACCAGGTCCTGGCCAGGCTCGAGCAGTCGATCGCGACGGCGTCCGCGCTCCGCACCGAGATCGAGGCCTCGCGCTCGGGGCGTGAAGAGACGCTGCGCAGTGTCCGCGCCCGCCTGCGTGACCTGTCGACGCAGCTCGACGGGCTCACCGACTCGGTGCACAAGGACGAGATGGCCCGCGCCGAGCTGCGGCTGCGCCTGGAGGGCCTGGAGGCGCGTGCGCTGGAGGAGCTCGGCCTCGAGGTCGAGACCCTCGTCGCCGACTACGGGCCCGACCAGCTGGTCCCTCCGATCACCGTCGAGGGCGAGGACGACTCGCTGCCCACCGAGCCCGTGCCGTACGACCGCGAGACCCAGGTCAAGCGGCTGCGCACCGCCGAGCGGTCGATGGCGATGTTGGGCAAGGTCAACCCCCTGGCGCTCGAGGAGTTCACCGCGCTGGAGGAACGGCACCAGTTCCTGTCCGAGCAGCTCGACGACCTGCGCAAGACGCGACAGGACCTGCTCGACATCGTCGAGGAGGTCGACGCGAAGGTCGAGCAGGTCTTCACCGAGGCCTGGTACGACGTGGAGAGCGCATTCCAGCACGTCTTCAGCCGGCTGTTCCCCGGCGGCGAGGGCGCCCTGGTGCTGACGGATCCGCAGAACATGCTGACCACCGGCATCGACGTCGAGGCCCGTCCGGCCGGCAAGAAGGTCAAGCGGCTGTCGCTGCTGTCCGGTGGTGAGCGCTCGCTCGTCGCGGTCGCGTTCCTCGTCGCGCTGTTCAAGGCCCGACCGAGCCCGTTCTACATCCTCGACGAGGTGGAGGCGGCGCTCGACGACGCCAACCTCGGCCGCCTCCTCGAGCTCTACGAGGAGCTGCGCGCCAACTCCCAGCTCATCGTGATCACGCACCAGAAGCGCACGATGGAGGTCGCCGACGCGCTCTACGGTGTGTCGATGCGGGGCGACGGCGTGTCGGCGGTCATCAGCCAGCGCCTGCGCGAGGAGGAGCCCGCGTGAGCGACGAACCGCGGCTGCGCGCCGACTTCACGGTCCTGCGCACGATCACGACGCGCTGGGAGGACGAGGACGTCTACGGGCACGTCAACAACGTCGTCTACTACTCCTACTTCGACACCGCGGTCAACGGCTTCCTCATCGAGGCGACGGGCACCGACATCCGGCGCCTCGACGCGGTGGGCCTGGTCAAGGAGACCCGCTGCGAGTACCTGCGCGAGCTCAACTTCCCCGGTGACGTGCAGGCCGGCCTCGCGGTGACCAGGCTCGGCACCTCGAGCATCGTGTATCGCATCGCGCTGTTCCAGGGCGATGACGAGCCCGCGGCGATCGGTCAGTTCGTGCACGTCTACGTCGACGCCGAGGCGCGCACCGTCACGCCGATCCCCGACGTGATCCGCGACGCCGTGGCGCCGCTGGTCGTGTGAGGCGACTCGCCGGGCGTCCCGGTCGGCGAACCGCGTAGGGTCCGAGCATGACTGATCGCACCACCTACGTCCTGGTCGACGGCGAGAACATCGACGCGACCCTGGGTCAGTCCATCCTCGGGCGCCGTCCTCAGCCCCACGAGCGCCCGCGGTGGGACCGTCTGCTGCAGTTCGCCGAGGACACCTGGGACCAGCCGGCCGCCGGCCTGTTCTTCCTCGCGGCCAACGGCGAGCTGCCGATGCCGTTCGTGCAGGCGCTGACCGCGATCGGCTTCCGGGCCGTCCCGCTGTCGGGCAATGCCGACGAGAAGGTCGTCGACATCGCGATCCAGCGCACCCTCGAGGAGCTCGGGCGCCGCGAGGCGGACGTCATGCTGGCGAGCAACGACGGCGACTTCGTCGAGCAGCTCAGCCCCCTGGTGGAACCCGGGCGGCGTACGGCGCTGCTGGCGTTCCGCGAGTTCCGCAGCGCGGGCTTCGTGCCGCTGATCGATCGCGGTCTGGAGTTCCACGACCTCGAGTACGACGTGCAGGCGTTCAACACGAGCCTGCCGCGCATCCGGGTCATCCCGATCGCCGAGTTCGATCCGCGCGACTTCCTCTGACGCAGGCTCAGGCCGCGAGGGTGCGGATCGCGTGAACCATCCACGGTGTTGCCAGGAACACGGTGGGCACGACCAGCACGACGGCCGAGATCCCGTACGCGAGAGCTGAGGCCAGGGGGTTGCGGGGATCGGGGTCCAGGAGCCGGTCCATGCGGATACGGGTCGCCGAGCCGATGCCGAGCGCGCCGGCGGGAGTGGGCGCCCCGGCCAGCGTCACGAGCGCGCGGGCCACTGCAGCCTCACCGCAGGACTTGCGGGCGGCGTCGTCGGCCAGCAGCTCGACCATGATCTGGCTCTGCACGAGCGGCGCGTCGGTGCGCAGCACGCGGGGGAACGCCCGGTGCAGCACCGTGAAGGCCTCGAGGACCAGGTCGTGCCGACGCCGGACGTGGGCTCGCTCGTGCTCGAGGACGGCCGCGTACTCGGCGGCTGAGAGGGTCGAGATCGTGCCCTGGGAGACCACGATGCGGGGGGAGGTCCGGCCCGGCACGCAGTACGCGATGGGCGTCTGCTCCTGCAGGATGCGGATCGCGGGTGCCATCCCGTCGGGCTCTCCCAGCAGGTCCACGAGGTGGCGCTGGCGGCGGCGGCGGGTCTGGGTCTCCTGCCACACGGTCCACGCGGCCCACCAGAACTGCGTCCACACCAGCACGCCGATGCCGAGGATGACCAGGTGGAGGGTGATGCGCCACCACGTGAGGTGATCGGCCGTGACGAGCCACAGCGCGGTGGAGAGGGCAGCGCCGGAGATCGCCAGCACGGCGGCGAGCGCGAAGGACTGCCACAAGATGATGCCGGCGCGCGGGACGAGCAGGGGCCACCTGGTCCGGGCCAGCAGTGCGGGCACGGGCAGCGCGAGCGCGAGCCCGATCAGCCCGAGCAGGAGGGGAGTCACTCCGAGATCCGGGACTCGATCTCGTCGAGGGCGGCACGCAGCGCCTGGGCCTCGGCGGGGTCGACGGTGCGGGCGAAGTGGACGAGCGCGGCGGTGCGGTCGGTGCCGGCCTGGTCGAGCGCGGCGTGCAGGAGCTCGGACGTCGCGGCGTCGCGGCTCAACGCGGGGGCGTAGCGGAACGCCCGGCCGTCGCGCTCGCGGCGCACCATCTTCTTCGCGCCGAGTCGGTCGAGAACGGTCATGACGGTCGTGTACGCGGGGTCGCGCCCGCCGAGCTCGTCGATCACTCCGCGCACCGTGAGAGGCGCCGAGGCGTCCCACAGGATGTTCATGACCGAGCGTTCGAGCTCTCCGAGATGAGGCATGTGACCTAACCTACTACGCCACGTAGTAAATCGGCTTGCCGCTGGACCGGTCGAGTTACTACGCTCCGTAGTAGTTACTACGCACCGTAGTAGCCAGAGACGGAGTCGACCATGGATGTCCTGGACCTCGCACGCTGGCAGTTCGGCATCACGACCGTCTACCACTTCTTCTTCGTGCCGCTCACGATCGGACTGTCCGTCCTCGTCGCCGTGATGCAGACCAAGTGGCACCGCTCGGGTGACGAGCGCTGGCTCCGGCTGACCAAGTTCTTCGGCAAGCTGTTCTTGATCAACTTCGCGATGGGCATCGCGACCGGCATCGTCCAGGAGTTCCAGTTCGGGATGAACTGGAGCGACTACTCACGGTTCGTGGGTGACATCTTCGGCGCCCCCCTGGCCATCGAGGGCCTGCTGGCGTTCTTCCTGGAGTCGACGTTCCTTGGTCTCTGGATCTTCGGGTGGGACCGGCTCAAGCCAGGCGTCCACCTCGCGTGCATCTGGATCGCCGCGGCCGGCACCGTCTTCTCGGCGTACTTCATCCTCGCCGCCAACTCGTTCATGCAGAACCCGGTCGGCTACACGCTGAACACCGAGAAGGGTCGCGCGGAGCTGACCGACTTCAAGGCGGTGCTGACCAACGAGGTCCTGCTCGTGACCTTCCCGCACCAGATCATCGGCTGCTTCATGGTCGCCGGCGCGTTCGTCGCAGGTGTCGCGCTGTGGAACATGATGCGCCACCCCGACCGGGACGCCGACGCGTTCCGCCCCGCGTTCCGCATGGGCGCCGTCGTGCTGCTGGTCGCGGGCTTCGGCACCATGATCACCGGCGACTTCCAGGGCAAGGTCATGACCGAGGTGCAGCCCATGAAGATGGCCGCGGCCGAGGCGCTGTACGAGGACGCGGGCCCCGCACCGTTCTCGATCCTCACGGTCGGCACGCTCGACGGCTCGAAGGAGGTCTTCAAGCTCGAGATCCCCAAGCTGCTCTCGTTCCTCGGCACCGGCACCCTCGACGGCGAGGTCCGCGGCATCGACTCGCTGCAGGAGGAGTACGAGCAGAAGTACGGCCCGGGCGACTACAAGCCCAACATCCCCGTCACGTACTGGACCTTCCGCGCCATGATCACGACGGGCGGCCTGGCGATGCTGGCCGGCGCGATCATGCTCTGGGCGACCCGCCGCAACCGCATCCCACGCTCGAAGTGGCTGCTGCGCACCGCGATCGTCCTGCCGCTGCTGCCGATGGTGGCCAACTCGTTCGGCTGGATCTTCACCGAGATGGGCCGCCAGCCCTGGGTCGTGTTCGGTCTCATGCCGACCTCGGCAGGTGTCTCGCCCAGCACGAGCGTGGGCGAGGTCGCGACGTCGCTCGCCGCCTTCACCCTCCTGTACGGCGTCCTGGCCGTGATCGAGGTCCGGCTGCTGCTGCGCTATGTGCAAAAGGGTCTGCCGGAGCTCGACCCGCCCCGCGACCCGGACCTCGACGACGCTGACGCGCCGCTCACGTACGCCTACTGATCGGACACTGACATGGAGCTCACGACCTTCTGGTTCATCATCATCGCGGTCCTGTGGGTCGGCTACCTCGTGCTCGAGGGATTCGACTTCGGGGTCGGCATGCTCATGGCGGTCATGGCCAAGGGCGAGCGGGAGCGCCGCGCCCTGATCAGCACGATCGGTCCGGTCTGGGACGGCAACGAGGTGTGGTTGCTGGTCGCCGGCGGAGCCACGTTCGCGGCGTTCCCCGAGTGGTACGCGACGCTGTTCAGCGGCTTCTACCTGCCGCTGCTGCTCATCCTGATCGGGCTGATCGTGCGCATCATCGGTATCGAGTTCCGCTCGAAGCGGGACGAGCCGTCGTGGCGGCGCAACTGCGACATCGCGATCGTCTTCGGCTCGGTCGTCCCGGCCCTGCTGTGGGGCGTCGCCCTGGCCAACATCGTCCGCGGTGTGCCGATCGACGCGGACGGTGAGTACGTCGGCGGCTTCTTCACCCTGCTGAACCCCTACGGTCTGCTCGGCGGCCTGGTGACGCTCACGGTCTTCCTGGTCCACGGCGCGTTCTTCGTCGGGCTCAAGACCGAGGGGGAGATCCGCGAGCGGGCGATCAAGCTCGGCCTCCGGGTCGGTGTCGTCGCCGGAGCGCTCGCGGTGGCGTTCATCGTGTGGACCGGGCTGGCGCAGGACAGCCTCGCGGTCTGGATCCTCGGTGGCCTGGCAGCCGTCGCGTTCGTGCTCGGCATGGCCAGTGCGGTCGCCGGCCGGGACGGCTGGGCGTTCACGGGCACCGCGTTCTCGATCGCCCTGGTCGTCGCGACCCTGTTCACGGGCCTGTTCCCCGACGTCATGCCGTCCTCGCTCGACGCGGCCTGGTCGCTGACGACCACCAACGCGGCCTCGACGCCGTACACGCTGAAGATCATGTCGTGGGTCGCGGTGATCTTCACCCCGATCGTCATCGGCTACCAGAGCTGGTCGTACTGGGTGTTCCGCCGCCGCATCAGCCTGAACCACATCCCGGCCTGATCGCGATGCGTCCCCTCGACCCCCGTCTCGTCCGCCGCTCCAGCGGCGTGCGCCGCCTCCTCGCCGCCAGCGTGCTGCTGGGCCTCGCCACCGCGGGGCTGGTGATCGCGGTCGCGTACGTCGTGGCGGAGGTCGTGGCCCGGCGCTTCGACGGGGAGCCCGTCGCCGCCCTCGTGACCGCGATCGCCGTGGGTCTGGGCGCACGCGCCCTCGTGGCGTGGTGCCACACCGCGGTGTCGGCGCGCGCGGCCGCGACCGTGAAGGCGGAGCTCCGCGACGAGGTCGTGGACGATCTGCTCGATCCCCGCCGGCTGGGCGCTCGTCCCAACAGCGCCCGCGTGGTCGCACTGCTCGGTCCGGGCCTCGACGCCTTCGACGGCTACGTCGGCCGTTTCCTGCCACAGGTGGTGCTCTCGGCGCTCGTCCCGCCGCTGGTGCTCATCGCCGTGGCCTCCGCGGACCTGCTGTCGGCGATCGTGCTGACCGTGACCCTGCCGCTCGTGCTGGTGTTCCTGGTGCTGGTCGGCATGGTCACCAAGGATCGGATCGACCGCCGCTGGCAGGCGCTCGAGCGACTCGGCCGCCACTTCGCCGACGTGCTGGACGGCCTGACGGTCCTCAAGGTCTTCGGCCGTCGCCAGGAGCAGGGGCTGCGGGAGGTGGGCGACCGGCACCGCCGCGAGTCGGTGCGTGCGCTGCGCTTGGCGTTCCTGTCCTCGCTGGTGCTCGAGCTGTTCTCGACGCTCGCCGTCGCGCTCGTGGCCGTCAGCGTCGGGCTGCGGGTCGTCGAGGGCCACCTCGAGCTGGGCCCGGCCCTGTTCGTGCTGCTCCTGGCGCCGGAGGCGTTCGCCCCGCTCAAGCGCCTCGGCGCGATGTTCCACGACAGCACCGAGGGCGCCGAGGCCACCGCGGAGCTGCTGAGCCTGCTGGACCACGACCGGCACACCGGCACCGCTCCCGCCCCGGACCTGCGCTCCGCCGAGATCGTCCTCGACGGCGTCGTCGTGCGCCGGGACGGGCGCGCGGTCCCCGGCCTGGACCTCGCACACACGCGCATCCGCCCGGGCGAGCTCATCGCCGTCACGGGACCGTCCGGCGTCGGCAAGTCCACCCTGCTGTCGCTGCTCATGGCCTTCGAGCGTCCGACGACCGGCTACGTCCTGGTCGACGACGTGGACCTCTCGACGATCGACCCCGTCGCCTGGCGCGCACAGATTGCCTGGGTGCCGCAGGTGCCCGGCCTCGTGCCCGGCACGATCGAGGACAACGTACGTCTCGGAGACGGGGAGTCGAGCCGCGACGACGTGATGGCGGCGCTGCGCGACGCAGGCGCGGCCGATCTTCCGCTGGACCGCGTCGTCGACGAGTCGGGCGAGGACGTGTCGGCGGGCGAGCGCCGCCGGATCGCGGTGGCGCGGGCCGTGCTGCGCGTACGCCGGGGGAGTGCGCACCTCGTGCTCCTCGACGAGCCGACCGCGGGGCTGGACCCCGAGCGCGAGGCTGCCGTCCTCCGCACGGTGCGGTCGCTCGGCGTGACCGTCGTGGTGGTCGCCCACCGCCCCGAGACCATCGCGGCCGCGGACCGCGAGCTGCAGCTCACCTCGAGGATGGTGCTCGCATGAAGATGATCTGGGGCCGGCTCTTCGGCGTCATGTCGGAGCTCGCCGGCATCGGCCTGCTGCTGACGTCCGCGTGGCTGATCGTCCGGGCCGCCGAGCAGCCGCCCGTGCTCTACCTGATGATCGCGATCGTGTCGGTGCGGTTCTTCGGCCTCGCGCGGGCGGCCCTCCGTTACGTCGAGCGGCTCCTGACCCACGACGCCGCGTTCGCGCGGGTCACCGAGGCGCGCATCGCGGTCTACCGGGACCTCGACCGGGTCGCCCCCGGCGGCATGCCGTCCCACCGGCGGGGAGACCTGGTGAGCCGGGTGGTGTCGGACGTCGACGCGATCCAGGACCGCGTGCTCCGGCTGCGCGGGCCGTGGGTCGTGGCGCTCGTCTCGGCCGCGGTGACCGTCGCGCTCGCGACCGTGATCGAGCCGCGGGCAGGAGCCGTCCTCGCCGCCACGACGCTCACCGCGATGGGCGCAGTCCGCGTGGTCGTCCCGTGGTCCGTGCGGCGCGCCGGGGCGTTGACCGCCCGGTGGCGCGGCGATCTCGCGGCGGACGTCTCGCAGGCTGTCCTGGCCGCGCCCGACCTCGTCGCGTACGGGGCGACCGACGTCCTGCGCCGCGAGACCCGCCGCTCGACCGCCTCCTTGGCGGCGGCCCAGCGGCGCGCCGCGGTGGTCTCGGGGCTGGGCGAGGCCGTCGTCCTGCTGGCCACCGGGGTCGCGGTCGCCGCGATCGCGGCCCTCTCGGGTGACCTGAACCCCGTGCTCGTCGGCATCGTGGTCCTCGCGCCGCTCGCCCTGGTGGAGTCGCTCTCGGCACTGGCCGAGGCCGAGCGGCTGCGTCCGGAGATCGAGGGCGCCGAGGCCCGTCTGGCCGAGCTCTCACTGGCTGCGGCGGCGATCACCGATCCCGTGGACGTCCACCCGCTCCCGACGTCGTACGACCTGGCCGCCCGGGACCTCGCGGTCGGCTGGAGCTCGACCGTCGCGAAGGGGATCGACCTGGAGCTGCCCGAGGGCGGCGTCCTGGGCGTCACCGGGCCGAGCGGCTGTGGCAAGAGCACACTGGCCCACACCCTCGCCCGGCTCGTGGAGCCCAGCGAGGGACAGGTGCTGCTCGGTGGGGTGGACGTCCGGGAGCTCGCGGCGTCCGACGTGCGCTCGGTGGTCGGCTACCTCGGGCAGGACGAGATCGTCTTCGACACCTCGATCCGCGAGAACCTGCGCATCGCCGACCCGAAGGCGACCGACGCCGACATGCTCAAGGCCTTGGACACCGCCGGTCTCGGCGACTTCGTGGCCTCGCTGCCCGACGGTCTCGGCACCACGGTCGGTGAGCGCGGCAACCGGCTGTCCGGCGGGGAGCGCCAGCGGCTGTGCCTCGCACGGCTGGTGCTGGGCGGTCACCGCGTCCTGATCGTCGACGAGCCCACCGAGCACCTGGACGCCGCGGCGGGGGAGGCGCTGATGGACGACCTGCTGGCGCTGGCTCCCGACCGGAGCCTGGTCGTCATCAGCCACTCGGCCGCGGTGCTCGAGCGCGTCGGCCGGGTCGTGGCCGTGGGCGACGCCCAGCACGTCCCGCATAGGATCGCGGTGTGACCACGACCGTTCTCCTCATCGTCATCGCTGCCGCCGTCATCATCGTGGGCGCCGGCATCGGCCTCGTCATGTCCCGTGGGAGGGCCGAGCTGCCCCCGCCGGCGGATCTCCAGGAGATCACCGACGAGGTCATCCACCACCCTGAGCGTCCTGAGCCCCACCTGGAGGACGAGGATCTCCCGCCGCCGTCCACCGCGGTCGACACGCTGGAGCGTCCCGAGACCCCGCAGGGCCGGCTCGTCCGCCTGCGGGCCCGGCTCGCGAAGTCGCAGGGCTCGCTCGGCCGGGGACTGCTGTCCGTCCTGGGCCGCGCTCGCCTCGACGACGCTGCCTGGGAGGAGATCGAGGACACCCTGCTCGCCGCCGACGTCGGCGTCACGGCGACGGACGAGCTGGTGCAGAACCTGCGCACGAAGCTGCGCGTCGAGGGCATCACCGATCCCGAGCTCGCCAAGGCCGCGCTCCGCGAGGAGCTCGTGCGTCTCGTCGACCCGACCCTGGACCGGACGCTGCGCTCGACCGGCACCGACGGCAAGCCCGGCGTCGTGCTCGTCGTCGGCGTCAACGGCACCGGCAAGACCACGACCGTCGGCCGCCTCGCCCGCGTCCTGGTGGCCGAGGAGCAGACCGTCGTCCTGGGTGCGGCAGACACGTTCCGCGCCGCAGCCGCCGACCAGCTGCAGACCTGGGGCGAGCGGGTCGGCGTACCGACCGTCCGTGGTCCCGAGGGCGGCGACCCCGCGAGCGTGGGCTTCGAGGCCGTCCAGCGCGGCATCGCGGACGAGACCGATGTCGTCCTGGTCGACACCGCGGGGCGCCTGCACACCAAGTCCGGGCTCATGGACGAGCTCGGCAAGGTCAAGCGCGTGATCGAGAAGCAGGCCCCCGTGACCGAGGTCCTCCTGGTCATCGACGCCACGACGGGGCAGAACGGCCTGACCCAGGCGCGCGTCTTCGGCGAGGTCGTGGACGTCAGCGGCATCGTCCTGACCAAGCTCGACGGCACCGCCAAGGGCGGCATCGTCATCGCGGTGCAGCGTGAGCTCGGCGTCCCGGTCAAGTTCGTCGGCCTCGGCGAGGGCGAGGACGACCTGGCGCCGTTCGACGCCGAGGAGTTCGTCGACGCACTCCTGGCCTGACCCCAGCCCCCCAGCCCAGATTTGCGGACTCCTGCACGTTTTCCTGCCGACATTGCGTGCAGGGCTCCGCAAATCTGGGCGGGGGTGGGGCGCGTAACACGGTGTTTACACAGATTCGATTTCCGTGACCTGGGCGCAACACCCAGGGGCTCATCACGAAACTCTCCGCAATCAGGCTGTGACGCAGCGGGTGGCACCTCGCCCGCGATCACTACTTCGGAGGTTTCATGGATACCGGCGATACCGCGTGGATCCTGGCCAGCTCGGCCTTGGTCCTGCTCATGACGCCAGGACTGGCGTTCTTCTACGGCGGAATGGTCCGCTCCAAGACCGTGCTCAACATGATGATGATGAGCTTCTCGGCGCTCGCGATCATCCCGGTCCTGTGGGTCCTGTACGGCTACACGATGGCCTTCGGCCCGGACGGCAGCAGCCTGCTCGGTGGCTTCGGCAAGGCCGGCCTCGACGGCGTCGGCCAGGGCAGCCTCTCCGGCACGATCCCCGAGTACGTCTTCGTCGGCTTCCAGCTGATGTTCGCGATCATCACCGTGGCGCTGATCAGCGGCGCGATCGCCGACCGGGCCAAGTTCAGCGCCTGGCTGGTCTTCGTCGTCGTGTGGGTCACGGTCGTGTACTTCCCGGTCGCGCACTGGGTCTTCGACTTCGGTGACAACGGCGGCTGGATCGCGACCAAGCTCGAGGCGATCGACTTCGCGGGCGGCACGGCCGTCCACATCAACGCCGGCGCCGCCGGTCTTGCCCTGGCCCTGGTGCTGGGCAAGCGGGTCGGCTGGCGACGTGACCCGATGCGTCCGCACAACCTGCCGTTCGTCCTGCTCGGCGCGGGCCTGCTGTGGTTCGGCTGGTTCGGCTTCAACGCGGGCTCCGCGGTGGGCGCCAACGGCCTGGCCGGTCTCGCATTCGTCAACACCGCAGTCGCCACGGGCGCTGCGATCATCGGCTGGATCGCGGTGGAGTACGTCCGTGAGGGCAAGGGCACGAGCCTCGGTGCCGCCTCGGGTGCCGTTGCCGGCCTCGTCGCGATCACGCCCGCCGCAGGAGCGGTCTCGCCGGTCGGCTCGATCGTCCTCGGCATCATCGCCGGTGCGCTGTGCGCACTCGCCGTGGGGCTGAAGTACAAGCTCGGCTACGACGACTCGCTCGACGTCGTGGGCGTCCACCTCGTGGGCGGTCTCGTCGGCACGGTCCTGATCGGCGTCCTGGCGACCAAGGGCAACACCGGTGGCATCGGCAGCCTGTTCTACGGCGGCGACGTCACCCAGCTGGGCAAGCAGATCGTCGCGGCGGTCGCCGTGCTGGCCTACTCGTTCGTGCTCACGTACGCCATCGGTAAGTTGATTGACATGACGATCGGCTTCCGGGTGAGCGAGGAGGACGAGGTGACCGGCATCGACCAGGTCGAGCACCTCGAGACCGCCTACGACTACGCCGGCAGCAGCGCAGGCGGATCCAACCTTCTGAAGGAGCTCTGAGCATGAAGCTGGTGACCGCGGTGATCAAGCCGCACAAGTGGGAAGAGGTCCGCGAGGCCCTGGCAGCAGCAGGCGTCGCAGGCATGACGGTGACCGAGGCCAGTGGCTACGGGCAGCAGAAGGGACACACCGAGGTCTACCGCGGCGCGGAGTACGACGTGTCGCTCGTGCCGAAGATCCGGCTCGAGGTCGTCGTCGACGACGCGGACGTCGAGAGCGTCGTCTCGACGATCACGGCCTCGGCGCAGACCGGCAAGATCGGTGACGGCAAGGTCTGGGTCGTCCCGGTCGACTCCGTCGTCCGGGTCCGGACGGGCGAGACCGACGAAGCCGCCCTGTAACCACCCCTGCTCCCCGCTGGGCCTGACGTACTGGCAGACACGCCGTCGGCGTGTTCGTCGAAACGTCGGGCCCAGCGTCGTGTGGGGGACCTCTAGCCTGTACGCGTGACAGACGACCTCGCCCGCCGCCGGGCCGAACGAGCCCTCGAGGCCGACCGCCGCCTCCGCCAGCTGTTCTCCGCGGCGGCGCCCGCGCACGACGGCGATCCGCGCGAGGGCGGAGGGCTCGCGCTCGTGGCGGTGGGCGGCTACGGCCGCTCCGAGCTGTCGCCGTTCAGCGATCTCGACGTCGTGCTCCTGCACGATCCGTCGATCGAGGAGTCCGTGGTCCGTGAGGTCGCCGAGGCGATCTGGTATCCGCTCTGGGACGACGGGGTGGCCCTCGACCACTCGGTGCGCGACACCCGCCAGATGCGTGCCGCGGCGGCCGACGACCACCGGGCCGCGATGGGGATGCTCGACGCCCGCCCGGTCGCCGGCGACTCGGGCCTCGTCCTGGGCCTGCGCTCGGAGGTGCTGGCCGACTGGCGGCGCGACGCCCGTACGCGTGTCGAGGAGGTGCGCCGGGCCCGGGAGGCCCGGATCGAGCGAGCGGGCTGGCTCGCGCACGCCGCGGTGCCCGACCTCAAGGAGTCCGGCGGGGGACTGCGCGACAGCGTGACCCTGCGGGCGCTCGTGGCGACGTGGCTGATCGACGTCCCGCACGGGGAGTCCGAGTGGCTGCGCACCTCGCTGCTGGACGTCCGCGACGCGCTGCACCAGACCGTGGGCCGCCGGGTCGAGCGCCTCGATCCCGAGGCGATCCCCGACGTCGCGGCGGCGCTCGGGATGGGCGCCGAGGAGCTCGACCTCCACACGCGGCAGATCGGTCGCCGCATCGCCCACCTCGCCTCGCTCGCGTGGCGCAAGGTCGACGACGCCCTGGCCCCGCCCCGCAAGGGCACGATCACCTCGACCGGCCCCAAGGTGTCGGTGATCAGCGAGGGGGTGGGCGTCCTGGCCGGCGAGGTGATCGTGACCAAGGACGCGGATCCCGCGACCGATCCCGAGCTCGCGCTGCGGGCGGCCGCCGCGGCGGCCCGGGAGGGGTTGCCACTCGGGCCCGGGTCCGCCGTGCGGCTGGCCAGGACCATGGGCGAGCTGCCGGACCCATGGCCGCCGACGGCCCGCCGCCACCTGGTCGACCTGCTCACCGCGGGCCCGGGGCTCGTCCGCGTGTGGGACGAGCTCGACTTCGCCGGCGTCGTCGACCGGCTGCTGCCCGAGTGGGCGCCCATCCGTCTGCGCGGCTCCTCGTCGCCGGTGCACCGGTTCACGGTGGACCGCCACAGCCTCGAGGCTTGCGTGCACGCCGCCGCGGTCAAGCGGGACGTCGCGCGTCCCGACCTGCTGGCCGTGGCGGCGCTGCTGCACGACATCGGCAAGGGCGTCCCGGGCGACCACTCCGAGGTGGGCGCACCGATGGCCGAGCGCATCGCGCGACGGTGGGGGTTCGACGCGGCCGACGCCGAGGTGGTGGGGCGCCTCGTGCGCTGGCACCTGCTCCTGCCGACCATCGCGACGCGCCGCGACATCGAGGACCCGTCCACCGCGACGAACGTCGCGGAGATCGTGGGCACCGAGGACTTCCTGGACCTGCTCGCGGCGCTCACCGCCTCGGACGCCCAGGCGACCGGCGCGAGCGCGTGGTCCACGTGGCGTCGCGGCCTCATCGAGGGTCTGGTCGCCAAGGTGCGTGGGGTGCTGGACGACTCGGTGACGACGCCCGACGCCGACGCGTACGAGGGGTGGCCCGTCCACGTCCCGATACCCGGCTGGGGGACCACCGGGCCCGCGGACTTCACCCTCACGGTCGAGCCGCACCAAGGCGGATCGCTGCTCACGGTCGTCACGGCCAACCGGCGCGGCGTCATGGCCGATCTCGCGGGCGGCCTCGCGCTGGCCGGGCTCGCGATCCGTTCGGCGCGCACCGTCACTCTCGGCGACGTCGCGGTGTCGCTGTGGGAGGTGTCTCGCCAGGACGTCGACCCCGCACGCCTGACCGAGCGGCTGCGCCCCGCGATGGCGGGCGATCTCGACCTGCCCGGCCGTCTGGCGTCGATCCCCGATGCCGAGGACGCGCGGGTGCGTCTGCTGACCCACGTGTCGGAGACCGCGACGGTCGTCGAGGTCCGCGCACACGACCGCCGGGGGCTCGTGTGGACCGTGTGCCACCGGATCGCAGATCTTGGGCTGTCGATCCGTTCGGCGCACATGTCGACGTACGGCGAGGAGGTCCGCGACGTCTTCTACGTCGTCGACGCCGACGGGAACCGGCTCGACGAGGACATGGCACTCAGGCTCCGCGACGCCATCGCCTCGGCTCTCGCCTGAGGCCTCGGTTAGAGTTGATCAGACCCCCACCATCTTTTTGAGGACGACGACAACCCCATGTTCGACACCCTGCAAGATCGCCTGCAGTCAGCGTTCAAGAACCTGCGCGGCAAGGGTCGACTCTCCGAGGCCGACATCGACGCGGTCGCCCGTGAGATCCGCGTCGCCCTGCTCGACGCCGACGTCGCCGTCCCGGTCGTGCGCGAGTTCATCGCCAACGTCAAGGAGCGGGCCTCCGGCGCGGAGGTCAGCCAGGCGCTGAACCCCGCCCAGCAGGTCATCAAGATCGTCAACGACGAGCTCGTCACGATCCTCGGCGGCGAGACGCGCCGCATCCGCTACGCGAAGAACCCGCCGACGGTCATCATGCTCGCGGGCCTGCAGGGCGCCGGCAAGACGACGCTCGCGGGCAAGCTCTCGCTCTGGCTCAAGGAGCAGGGCAAGTCGCCGATGCTGGTGGCCTGTGACCTCCAGCGTCCCAACGCCGTCACTCAGCTGCAGGTCGTGGGCGAGCAGGCCGGGGTCACGGTCTTCGCGCCCGAGCCCGGCAACGGCGTCGGCGATCCCGTCCAGGTCGCGACCGCGGGTCTGGCCGAGGCTCGCCGCACGCTCCACGACGTCGTCATCGTCGACACCGCCGGACGCCTCGGCATCGACGCCGAGCTGATGCAGCAGGCGGCCGACATCCGCGCGGCCGTCGACCCCGACGAGGTGCTGTTCGTCATCGACGCGATGATCGGCCAGGACGCGGTCGTGACCGCCCAGGCCTTCCTCGAGGGCGTCGACTTCACCGGTGTGGTGCTGACCAAGCTCGACGGCGACGCCCGCGGCGGTGCGGCGCTCTCGGTCCGGTCGATCACCGGTCGCCCGATCATGTTCGCCTCGACGGGCGAGAAGCTCACCGACTTCGAGACGTTCCACCCCGATCGCATGGCGGGGCGCATCCTCGACATGGGCGACATGCTCACCCTGATCGAGCAGGCCGAGAAGGCGTTCGACGCCGATCAGGCCGCCAAGGACGCCGAGCGGCTCATGGGCGGCTCGTTCACGATGGAGGACCTGCTCAAGCAGCTCGAGGGCATCGCCAAGCTCGGCTCGATGTCCAAGGTCATGGGCATGATCCCCGGCATGGGGCAGTACAAGGAGCAGATCAACAACTTCGACGAGCGCCAGTTCGACAAGATCAAGGCGATCATCAAGTCGATGACCCCCGCGGAGCGCGACAACCCCAAGATCATCGACGGCTCGCGTCGGCTCAGGATCTCCAAGGGCTCGGGCACCGAGGTCAAGGACGTCAACAGCCTCGTCGAGCAGTTCTTCGGGATGCAGAAGATGATGCAGCAGATGGCCAAGGGCGGCGGGATCCCGGGCATGCCCGGCATCCCCGGCATGCCGGGCGCCGGCAAGCGCGCGGGTGCCAAGCAGAAGCCCCAGCAGAAGAAGAAGGGCAAGCGCGTGTCGGGCAACCCGGCCAAGCGTGCCGCCCAGGAGACGGCCGCGCCCAAGAACGAGGGCGCCAACGCCTTCGGCTTCCCCACCCAGGGCGGTCAGGACTTCGAGCTGCCCAAGGAGCTCAAGGACCTGCTCTGAGCTGCTCACCGGAGTGGCGTCGCCACAGCGTCAGTCCGGCACCCGTCACGCACACCAGCGCGGCAACCGTGTCATCGAGGGCTTCGCGGGCGCCGCTGACCCCGACGTCGTACGGCTCCGCCCAGTAGGGGAGGACCGCGCCGGTCAGCAGGGCACCGAGCGCGAGCCAGAACACGTGGTCGTCGGTCCAGCCGGCCGCCCGCGACCAACGGCCCACCGCGAGGCACGTACCGGTGACCACCACGATCCCACTGGCGAACGCCGCCGCGCTCTCGCCGGGCAGGTAGAACAGATAGGCGAGGAATCCGAGCGCTGCGAGGACCGGCCGTGGTGGGACGCGGGTCGCCGTGGTCGTGCGGCGGGGCCACGCGCATGCCGCGACGACGAGCAGCCCGACCGTGAGCAGCGCCGTCCCGGCTTGCAGCGGGGACGCCTGGAAGCCCCCGCCG
Source organism: Aeromicrobium yanjiei (assembly GCF_009649075.1). GTDB lineage: Bacteria > Actinomycetota > Actinomycetes > Propionibacteriales > Nocardioidaceae > Aeromicrobium > Aeromicrobium yanjiei. The sequence continues at coordinate 2,399,403 of NZ_CP045737.1, read as the reverse complement.
TCCTCGTCCTTGACGCCGACGTGGTTGACCGCCGTCGCGAGGACGTAGAGCACTGCGACGACGACCAGACCCCGGCGGGTCAGCCACGGGGCCGTGGGATGTCGTGACCAGGCCTCGGCCAGCACGATCGGCATCGTGATGCTCATGACGACGTGTCCGGCCACGAAGGCGAGCAGGTAGTACAGGCTGATGTCGATGATCTCGACGTGCAGCGGGTGCTGGAAGTCGTATCGGCCGTACGCGGGGTTGAACAGCGACTGGTCCACGACACCGGCCTGGAACACTCCGAACGCCACCGCGAGCAGCAGGACGGTGGGCCAGCCCCGTCCGGTCCGGCGAGCCACCTCGCGGATGAGCAGCGCCGCCCCGCCGTACATCGGGCCGAGGAAGGCGATCACCAGCAGGACCTCGGCGAAGGGGATGCCGCCCCAGGACATCTCGGCCAGCCACGGCGCCGCCACCATGACGGTGGCGACCGATCCCCAGCGCGTCCCAGTGGTCGACATGCCGCGAGCGTAGGTCGGGTCCTGCCGGCGTCGCATCGGCCGTCGGTCGAGGACGCGAGCCGAAGGTATGAGTCACGCAGCAACCACTTGCGATACGTTCGAGCAATGAAGGCACACCCGCTGGTCGTCGTCATGGGCATCTCCGGGGTGGGCAAGTCCGCCGTGGGGCACGAGCTCGCCGAGCGCTTCGAGGTCGACTACGAGGACGGCGACGCGCTGCACTCGGAGGCCAACATCGCCAAGATGTCGGCCGGCACCCCGCTGACCGACGAGGACCGCTGGCCGTGGCTCGCCGACATCGGCGCCTGGCTGGCCGCCCGCGAGGTCAGCGGCGGCGTCATCAGCTGCTCGGCGCTGCGTCGGGCCTACCGCGACGTCCTCGTGGACGCGGCTCCGCGGGTGATGTTCCTGCACCTCGTGGGTGAGCACGACCTCATCAAGTCCCGCATGGAGGGACGAGACCACTTCATGCCGTCCTCGCTGCTGGAGTCGCAGGAGCAGACGCTCGAGCCGCTCGAGGACGATGAACGCGGCTGGGTCTTCGACATCACCCCGTCCCCGGCCGAGATCGTCGACGAGTTCATCGACCGGTCCGGTCTGTCCGAAGGAGATCCCGCATGATGCTCGCCGCCCTCGCCGCTGCCGCCGCTCCTGAGCCGGTCGAGGCCGTCGCCGGCACCGGACAGCTGATCACCGCCGCGCTGATCGGCATCGCTGTGCTGGTCATCGCGATCACGTACTTCAAGCTGCACCCCTTCCTGGCACTGATCCTCGGCGCCCTGACGGTCGGCGCGATCGCCGGCCGGGCGATGCTGGACGTCGTCGGCAGCTTCAGTGCCGGTGTCGGCAGCACGGTGTCCGGCGTCGGCGTGCTGATCGCGCTCGGTGCGATGTTCGGCAAGCTGTTGGCGGACTCCGGTGGAGCGGACCAGATCGTCGACACGATCGTGGGGCGTTCGAGCCCCCGCATGCTGCCGTGGTCGATGGCCGCGATCGGCGCGATCATCGGCCTGCCGATGTTCTTCGAGATCGGTCTCGTGCTGCTGATGCCGGTCATCTTCCTGGTGGCCAAGCGGGCCGAGCGGTCGATCATCTCCTTGGGCATCCCGGCCCTCGCCGGGCTGTCCGCGATGCACGGCTTCGTGCCCCCGCACCCCGGTCCGCTCGCCGCGATCGACCTGGTCGACGCCAACCTGGGCCTCACGCTCGGTCTCGGCGTCCTCGTCGCGATCCCGACGATCATCGTCGCCGGCCCCGTCTTCGCCCGCTTCGCCGACCGCTGGGTCCCGGTGCCGGCCGGCGACCTGTTCGACGCCTCGACGACGCAGAAGCGCGACCGCCGCCCGAGCTTCGGCGTCACGCTCGCGACGGTGCTCCTGCCGGTCGTGCTGATGATGGGCAAGGCGTTCGGCGACATCTTGGTCGACGACGGGACGACGCTGCGCAGCGTCCTGGACTTCATCGGCGAGCCGTTCGTCGCGCTGCTCATCGCGGTCCTCGTGGCGGTGTTCACCTTCGGCGTGGCCACGGGCATGTCCAAGGACGACGTGTCGGACGTCCTCAGCAGCTCGCTGCCGCCGATCGCCGGCATCATCTTGATCGTCGGCGCCGGCGGTGGCTTCAAGCAGACGCTCGTCGACACCGGCATCGCCGAGGTCGTGGCGGACTTCGTCCGCGACAGCGGGGTGTCCGTCCTGCTGATCGCCTGGCTCGTCGCGGTCGTCATCCGCGTCGCGACCGGATCCGCCACGGTCGCCACGATCACCGCGGCCGGGATCATGGTCCCGGTGGCCGCGGACCTGCCGAGCGGCGAGGTGTCGCTGCTGGTCCTCGCGATCGGCGCGGGCTCGGTCTTCTTCTCCCACGTCAACGACGCGGGCTTCTGGCTGGTCAAGGAGTACTTCGGCCTCTCGGTCGGCCAGACCATCAAGAGCTGGTCGATCATGGAGACGATCCTGTCGGTCAGCGGCCTGATCGTGGTGCTCGCGCTCAACCTCATCGTCTAGCCCTCCGGCCCGCCCGCCCGCCCGCCCGCAGTTTCCCAGGAGAACCCCGGAAACCGACGCGTCACCCCGGTGACGACAGGGGTGCCCTGCCGGTTTCCGGGGTTCTCCTGGGAAACCGCGAAGAGAGGGGGTCGGCGGGGCCGATTCCGGACGGCCGCAGGAGGGCGCGGGGGATAGCCTGAGGCAATGCTGTTGCCGCTGCTGAGGACGTACCTCGCGCCGTACAAGCGTCCCATCGCAGTGGTGCTGTTCTTCCAGCTCGTGCAGACGCTCGCCAACCTCTACCTGCCCGGCCTGAACGCCGACATCATCGACCGCGGCGTCGTGCTCGGCGACACCGGATTCATCGTCCGCACCGGCCTGGTGATGCTCGCGATCACGATCCTGCAGGTCGTGTGCACGATCGTCGCGGTCTACTACGGCGCGCGCACGGCGATGGCGCTCGGTCGCGACCTGCGGGCCGGGGTGTTCAGCAAGGTGGAGACGTTCGCCGCCCGCGAGATGGCCCAGCTGGGCGCGCCGACCCTGATCACCCGGTCCACCAACGACGTCCAGCAGGTGCAGCTCATCGTCTTCATGGCGCTGACCCTGCTCGTGACCGCACCGATCATGTGCTTCGGCGGCATCGTCATGGCGCTGCGCCAGGACGTCGAGCTGTCGGGGCTGCTGCTGCTCGTGATCCCGGCCCTCGTCATCAGCATCGGTCTCGTGATCCGTCAGATGCGGCCGCTGTTCCGGCTGCTCCAGGTCAAGATCGACGGCATCAACGGCGTCATGCGCGAGCAGATCATGGGCATCCGGGTCATCCGGGCGTTCGTGAAGGAGGACTACGAGGCTCGGCGATTCGGCGACGCCAACCGGGAGAACATGGAGGTCGCGATCGCGGTCGGCCGCCTGATGGCCATGATGTTCCCGATCGTCATGCTGATCATGAACGTCTCGGTGGTCCTGGCGACCTGGTTCGGCGGCTATCGGATCAGCAGCGGCGACCTCGACGTGGGCACCCTCACGGCGTTCCAGAACTACCTGGTCCAGATCCTCATGTCGGTCATGATGGCGACCTTCATGCTGATGCTGTGGCCGCGCGCGGAGGTCTCGGCCGAGCGCATCACCGAGGTGCTCGAGACCGAGCCCAGCGTGCAGGCCCCCGCGGACGCCGTCCCGGTGACCCTGACCGAGGGACGTGTCGACGTCAGGGACGCCTCGTTCGCGTTCCCCGGCGCGGAGCAGGACGTCCTGCACGGGATCGATCTCGTGGCGCGGCCCGGCGAGACCACCGCGATCATCGGCTCGACCGGCAGCGGCAAGTCGACCCTGCTCGGGCTGATCCCGCGGCTGTTCGACGCGACCGCTGGCACGGTCGAGATCGACGGCCACGACGTCCGCTCCCTGCACCCCGAGGACGTGTGGGCAGCGATCGGCCTGGTGCCGCAGCGCCCCTTCCTGTTCTCGGGCACCGTCGGCTCCAACGTCCGCTACGGCCGGCCGGACGCGACCGACGAGGAGGTCTGGGCCGCGCTTGAGATCGCCCAGGCCACCGACTTCGTGAGGCGGATGCCCGAGCAGCTGGACGCACCGATCGCGCAGGGCGGCACCAACGTGTCCGGCGGTCAGCGCCAGCGGCTCGCGATCGCCCGCGCGATCATCAAGCGTCCCGCGATCTACCTGTTCGACGACTCCTTCTCGGCGCTGGACTACGGCACCGACGCCGCCCTGCGTGCCGCACTGCGCACGGTCACCGCCGACGCCGCGGTGGTAATCGTGGCCCAGCGGGTGTCCACGATCCGCGGCGCCGACCGCATCGTCGTGCTGGACGAGGGGCGGGTCGTCGGCACCGGGCGCCACGACGAGCTCATGGACACCTGCGAGGTCTACCGCGAGATCGTGCTGTCCCAGCTCACGCTCGAGGAGGCCGCGCGATGAGCGGGGGACGTCCGGGAGGGCCCGCGCTCGCCGGCATGGGCATGCCGCCGGCCCGGGCACAGGACTTCAAGGGCACGCTGCGCCGTCTCGCCGACCGGGTGCTCGACGAGCGCCGGCTCATCTGGGGGGTCGTGGCCTTCGGCGTCATCGCGACGTCGCTGTCCGTGATCGGGCCCAAGGTCCTCGGCCGGGCGACCGACATCGTCTTCACGGGATATCTGTCCGACCAGTTCCCGGCGGGCGCCACGAAGGCCGAGGTCGTCGACGAGCTCCGCGCCGAGGGCAAGGACCAGCTCGCGTCCCTCGTCGGGTCGGTCGACCTGCAGCCCGGCTCGGGCATCGACTTCACGAGCCTGTCGTGGGTGCTGGGCGGCGTGCTCGTGCTGTACGTCCTGGCGTCGTTGCTCCAGTGGTTCCAGGGCCGCATCACCACGATCGTCGTGCAGCGCACCGTGGCGAGGCTGCGCGACGACGTCGAGGCCAAGCTCAACCGGCTGCCGCTGTCGTACTTCGACCGCACCGAGCGGGGCGAGGTGCTCTCACGCACGACCAACGACATCGACAACATCGCGCAGTCGTTCCAGCAGACCATGAGCCAGCTGCTCACGTCGCTGCTCATGGTGATCGGCACGCTCGCGATGATGATCGTGATCTCGCCCCTGCTCGCGATCGTCGCGCTGCTCACGATCCCGCTCGCGCTGGTGATCACCCGCGCGGTCACCAAGCGGTCGCAGCCGCAGTTCATGAAGCAGTGGGCCAGCACCGGTCGCCTCAACGGGCACATCGAGGAGGTCTTCACGGGCCACGAGGTGGTCAAGGTCTTCGGCCGCCAGGCCGAGGCGCGTGAGGAGTTCGAGGCGCGCAACGCCAAGGTCTTCGAGGCGTCCTTCAAGGCCCAGTTCATCTCCGGCGTCGTGCAGCCGGTGATGATGTTCATCAGCAACATCAACTACGTGCTCGTCGCGGTCATCGGCGGGCTCCGCGTGGCGTCGGGATCGCTGAGCATCGGCGACGTCCAGGCGTTCATCCAGTACTCGCGCCAGTTCACCCAGCCGCTGACCCAGCTCGCGGCGATGATCCAGGTGCTGCAGTCGGGTGTCGCGTCGGCCGAACGCGTCTTCGCCCTGCTCGACGAGGACGAGGAGCGTCCCGACGAGGCCGATGCGCCGTTCCCCGATCCGGTGCGCGGCCGGGTGGTGTTCGAGGACGTGTCGTTCTCGTACGTGCCGGGGGAGCCCTTGATCGAGCACCTCGACCTGGTCGCCGAGCCCGGGCAGACGATCGCGATCGTCGGCCCGACCGGAGCCGGCAAGACCACGCTGACCAATCTCGTGCTCCGCTTCTACGACGTGGACGCCGGCCGCATCACCCTCGACGGCGTCGACATCGCGCGGATGGACCGGGGACCGCTGCGGCGCAACTTCGGCGTCGTGCTGCAGGACACCTGGCTCTTCAAGGGCACGATCCGCGAGAACATCGCGTACGGTGCCGAGGGCGCCTCGGAGGCCGAGATCATCGCTGCGTCCGAGGCCGCGTTCGTGGACCACTTCGTCCGTACGCTGCCGGACGGCTACGACACCGTGATCGACGACGAGGGGACCAACGTCAGCGCAGGCCAGCGCCAGCTGCTGACGATCGCCCGCGCGTTCCTGGCCGATCCGTCGATCCTCGTGCTCGACGAGGCGACCAGCTCGGTCGACACCCGCACCGAGTCGCTCGTGCAGGGGGCGATGGAGCTGCTGCGGTCGGGGCGGACGTCGTTCGTCATCGCCCACCGCCTGTCCACGATCCGCGACGCCGACCACATCGTGGTGATGGAGGAGGGGCACATCGTCGAGCAGGGCACGCACGAGGAGCTGCGGGCAGCCGGCGGGGCGTACGAGCGGCTCTACACCGCGCAGTTCGCGGCGCCGAGCGCCTAGCGGCCGGCGAGGAAGGCCGCGACCCGGTCCTTCGGGCGTCCGATGATCGCCCGGTCACCGCGGACCAGCACCGGACGCTGCATCAGGCGGGGATGCTCGACGAGGAGGTCCGCGACGGCCTCCGGCGTCTCGTACGCCGCGGGGTCCAGCTCGAGCCCCTTGAAGAAGCCGTCCTTGCGCACCAGGTCGGCGGGGGAGTCCTCGAGGCGGCCGATCAGCTCGAGGAGCTCGGCGCGGGACAGCGGCTGCTTGAGGTACTGCACGACGTCGACGTCGACACCGGCCGCCGCGGCCTCGTCGAGGGCGTGGCGGGACGTCGAGCACGCGGGATGATGCAGGATCGTGAGGTCGGCCATGTCGCGAGCATAGGCGGGCCGATGGCGCTCATGTGAGGATGGTGGCCGGACGAGCAGGAGGAGAAGTCATGGTGCGCAGCCCGGGACGGTTCACGGAGATCTCGCAGGACGAGTGCCTCGAGCTCATGGCCACGACCACGGTCGGCTGGCTCGCGTTCGTGGATGCAGAGGGGCAGCAGCTCCTGCCGGTCAACTTCGTGCTGCACGGTCAGGACGTGTACTTCCGGACGATGTCGGGTTCGGCCATCTCCTCGTTGGCCGACGGGCACGACGACGTCGCCTTCGCGGTGGACCATCACGACGACATCTACCAAAAGGGGTGGGACGTCATGGCGCGCGGGACGACTGCGCGGGTCGACGATCCCGACCTCGTCGCCCAGGTGGCGGCGGGCGCCAGGCCGCGGCCGTGGGCCCCGGGGGAGCGGGACGTGCTCATCGTGCTGCGGCCGAGCGTGATCTCCGGCCGCCGCGTCCGCCGCCAGTGACCACTGAAGTGTCAATCGGGTCATATCGCTGACACGGGGGCCCTCCCGCGTGCCACAATCGCGGCATGTGGGACGCCTTTTCGCACAACCTGAAGGATCCGGCTGGTGCCGCGATCCCGTTCTTCCTGCTCTTCATGGTCATCGAGATGTTCGCGGTCCGTCGCGAGGAGGCGCACGATCGTGACGAGCAGTCCGCGCACCAGGTCAAGGGCTATCTCGCGGAGGACACCCGCACCAGCCTGACGATGTTCGGCGCCTCGATCGCGTTCTCCGCGGTCTTCCGCACCGCCGCGTTCCTGCTCTACACGGTCCTCTACGTCCACGTCGCGCCCTGGCACCTCTCGGCGAGCAACCCCTGGACGTGGGTCGGCGTCATCATCGGCGTGGACTTCCTCTGGTACGTCTACCACCGCTTCGCGCACCGTGTCCGCATCGGCTGGGCCGGCCACCAGGCCCACCACTCGAGCCTGTTCTTCAACTTCTCGACTGCTCTGCGGCAGAAGTGGAACCAGTGGTTCGAGGTGATGATCTGGCTGCCGCTGCCCCTGCTGGGCGTCCCGCCGTGGATGATCTACTTCGTCTTCTCGCTCAATCTGATCTGGCAGTTCCACCTGCACACCGAGAAGATCGAGAAGTTCCCCCGCTGGTGGGAGGCGGTCTTCAACACCCCGTCGCACCACCGGGTGCACCACGGCTCGGACGCGATCTACCTGGACCGGAACTACGGCGGCATCTTCATCGTCTGGGACCGCCTGTTCGGCTCGTTCCAGCCCGAGCTGCACCGTCCCACGTACGGGCTCACCGTCCCCGTCGACACGTATAACGTGTGGTCGCTGCAGTACGGCGAGTACAAGAAGATCTGGCAGGACGTCCGGCAGGCCCGGGGGGTCCGCGACAAGCTCGGGTACGTCCTCGGCCCGCCCGGGTGGGCGCCCCGGTCGCACGCCGGGGGAGTCGATCGGGGCCGAATTGGAGCCGGTGGCGGAACTCTGGCAGAATGAGTCCTTGCGTCCGTACGTGTCGGGACCCTCTCATCTCGACGCAGTCCGGCTCACCGATCTCGTCGGCCGTGTCCCCACGCGTCACCGGCAGCTCAACCACACACACATCTGAGGAGACACCACACTCGTGGCAGTCAAGATTCGCCTGAAGCGCATGGGCAAGATCCGTACGCCGTTCTACCGCATCGTCGTCGCCGACTCGCGCACCAAGCGCGACGGCCGCGTGATCGAGGAGATCGGCACGTACAACCCCAAGGCCGACCCGTCGATCATCAACGTCGACGGCGAGCGCGCGCAGTACTGGCTCGGAGTCGGCGCGCAGCCGACCGAGGCCGTCGCCGCCCTGCTGAAGATCACCGGTGACATCGGTGGCAACAACACCATGAAGTTCGCCGAGGAGAAGCGTTCGAAGGAAGACATCTTCCAGGACGCCCTCAAGGAGCTCCACAGCGAGTCCAAGTCGGAAGCAGTGACCAAGAAGGCCGCCGCCAAGAAGGCCGAGCCCAAGGCCGACGAGCCCAAGGCCGACGAGCCCAAGGCTGAGGAGCCGAAGGCTGAGGAGCCGAAGGCCGACGCGCCCAAGGCCGACGAGCCCAAGGCCGACGAGGGCAAGGCCTGATCGTGGCCGCACCCCTCGTGGAGGTCATCGAGCACCTCGTCGCCGGCATCGTCGACAGCCCTGACGACGTCGACGTCCGCGTCAAGCAGACGCGAGGCGGCGAGCTGTTCGAGGTCCGGGTCAACCCGGACGACCTCGGCAAGGTCATCGGCCGACAGGGCCGCACGGCCACGGCCGTCCGCAAGGTCGCGGGCGCGATCGCCGGTAGAGGCGGCGCGCGCATCGACTTCGTGGACGTGGATCGCCGCAGCTGACGATGCTGGTCGTCATCGGCCGCATCGGCCGTGCCCACGGAATCCGTGGTGAGCTGAACGTCGACATCCGCACAGACGAGCCCGACCGGCGTTTCGCCCCGGGCTCGTCTGTCGTTGCCGGCGCACGCACGTTGACCGTCACGAAGGCGCGCCACCACGGTGGCCGCCTCGTCGTCGCGTTCGACGAGGTGCCCGACCGCAATGCCGCCGAGGCCCTGCACGGTGTCGTGCTCGAGGCCGAGGTGGACCCCGCGGACCTGCCCGAGGACCCCGACGAGTTCTACGACCACCAGCTGGTCGGGCTCGAGGTCCGCTCGGGCGACGCGGTGGTCGGCACCGTGACCGGTCTCGTGCACCTGCCCTTCCAGGACACCCTCGCCGTCGACATCGACGGGCGTGAGGTCCTGATCCCGTTCGTCACCGAGCTCGTCCCGGTGGTCGACGTCCGTGGCGGATTCGTCACCGTCGAGGACGTCGACGGCCTGCTGGACCCGTCGAAGGCCGAGAACGCGGCCTCCGACCTCGAGGTCTGACGTGCGCATCGACGTCGTCTCGATCTTCCCGGCGTACCTCGACGCCCTGCAGCTCTCGCTCGCCGGCAAAGCGCAGTCGTCGGGGCTGCTGACGATCCGGACCCACGACCTGCGCGACTTCACCCGCGACAAGCACCGCAGCGTGGACGACACCCCCTACGGTGGCGGTGCCGGCATGGTCATGAAGGCCGAGCCATGGGGTGAGGCACTCGACTCGCTCGCGAGCGAGCAGGCCGTGATCGTCGTCCCCACACCGTCGGGCGCGCCGTTCACCCAACGCACGGCCGAGCGCCTGAGCGCAGAGTCGCACCTGGTGTTCGCGTGCGGCCGCTACGAGGGCATCGACCAGCGCGTGATCGACGAGGCGTCGGACCGCTGGCGGGTCGAGGAGATCTCTCTCGGCGACTTCGTGCTCAACGGGGGAGAGGTCGCGGCCCTGGCCATGATCGAGGCCATCGTTCGGCTGGTGCCGGGGTTCATGGGCAATCCCGCGTCGCTGGTGGAGGAGTCCCACGGCGAGGACGGCCTGCTGGAGTACCCCGTCTACACCAAGCCCGCGTCGTGGCGAGGACGGGACGTGCCCGAGGTGCTGTTGTCGGGCAACCACGCCGCGATCGCCGCGTGGCGTCGTGAGCAGGCCGTCGAGCGTACGCGCCGCCGCCGCCCCGACCTGCTGTCCTGACCGGCCGATCTGCCCGGAACCCCGGGGTGCGGCCGGGCCGATGCGACGTGGATTTAACACGATCGCGTGTCACGTAACACCACGGACATGCTGAGGCAAGCCTCGCAAAACCTCTCACCGCAACAGTGTCACTCGCGTCCGACAGCAGCAGCGTCGCTGTGCCGGCCGAACGACACCCCCCTCAGAGAGGTTTCTCATGACCCCCGGAACTATCTGGCTGCTCATCTCCGCAGCTCTCGTCCTGTTCATGACGCCGGGCCTGGCGTTCTTCTACGGAGGCCTCGTGAAGGCCAAGAGCGTCGTCTCGATGATGATGCTCAGCTTCGGAGCCATCGGTCTGGTCGCCGTCCTGTGGGTGCTCTTCGGCGCCAACATGGCCACGCTGGACAACAGCGGCGACGACTGGATCAAGCAGGTGCTCGGCAACCCGTTCTCCGACTTCGGCCAGTGGGACGCCGCCAAGGACTCGTTCGCCGGGGGCGACGGGGGAGTCCTGGCCAGCGTTGCGTACGGGTCGACCTTCGCGATCATCACCGTGGCGCTCATCTCGGGTGCGATCGCCGACCGCGCGCGGTTCTTCCCGTGGATGCTGTTCGCGGGCCTGTTCGCCACGCTCGTCTACTTCCCGGTCGCCGGCTGGGTCTTCGCGTTCAACGACGACGGCATGACGGGCTGGGTCGGCAACCTCGGTGACAACCTCGGCATCGACGCCTCGACGATCGACTTCGCCGGCGGCACCGCGGTCCACATCAACGCGGGCGCCGCGGCCCTGGCCCTCGCGCTCGTGCTCGGCCAGCGGGTCGGCTTCAGCAAGGACCTGCAGAAGCCCCACAACGTCCCGCTCGTGCTCATCGGCGCGGCGATCCTGTGGTTCGGCTGGTTCGGCTTCAACACCGGCGCCGCGGCCGGCGACGGATCGGCCACGCTGATCTTCGTCAACACGATCGTGTGCCCCGCGGCCGGCATCCTCGGCTGGATCATCGTGGAGCACTTCAAGAACGGCAAGGCCACCTCGGTCGGAGCCGCCTCGGGTGCCGTCGCCGGCCTCGTCGCGATCACGCCGTCCTGCGTGGCTCTGCAGCCCATCTGGGCGATCGCGCTCGGCCTGCTCGCGGGCGGCGTCTGCGCGATCGCGGTCGACCTGAAGTTCAAGTTCGGCTACGACGACTCGCTCGACGTCGTCGGCATCCACCTGGTGGCCGGCGTCATCGGCACGCTCTACCTGGGCTTCTTCGCGATCGACACGGGCCTGTTCACCGGCGGAGGCAACTTCGACCAGCTGATCCTGCAGGCCATCTCCGCGCTCGGCGTCGCGGTCTACTCCTTCGTGGTGTCGTACGGCATCGCGACGGTCATCGACCGCACGATCGGCTTCCGCATCCACCAGGACGAGGAGGCGGCCGGCATCGACTCGGTGCTGCACGGTGAGGAGGGTTACGCCCTCGTCTGAGCGTCAGATCGCTCGTCCCAGCACGACCCGACGCGTCCGCCGGTCACCCGGCGGGCGCGTCGGCGTCGGCCGGCGCCGCGGGCCAAGGCCGATTGGCTCGGACGTGCACCGATGTGGCAACATTGACCCTTGGCGCCGGACGGCTCTGCCACAGGGGAACCGTCGATCACCGCCGCACCACTTCCTTTCGAACCACCATCCGTGGGTGACCTGTGGCACCAGCGAGGAGCAGAACCATGACGAACATCATCGACCAGGTCGCCAGCGAGTCGCTGCGTACCGACCTGCCCAGCTTCCGTGCGGGCGACACGCTCGAGGTCCACGTGAAGGTCATCGAGGGCAGCCGTTCGCGCATCCAGGTCTTCAAGGGTGTCTGCATCAAGGTCCAGGGCTCGGGCGTCGGCCGTACGTTCACGGTCCGCAAGGTCAGCTTCGGCGTCGGCGTGGAGCGTACGTTCCCGCTGCACACCCCCGTGATCGACCACATCGACGTGGCCGTCCGCGGTGACGTCCGTCGCGCCAAGCTGTACTACCTGCGCAACCTGCGCGGCAAGGCCGCCAAGATCAAGGAGAAGCGCGACGTCTGAGTTGCGCCCGCTGCCGACGACCGACGACCCGCCGAGAGGCGGACGTCGGCGTCGGCAGCTCCCGATCTGGCAGGAGTCGATCCTGCTGGTCGTGGTGGCAGTGCTCCTGGCGATCGTCGTCAAGACGTTCTTCGTCCAGGCTTTCTACATCCCTTCGGGCTCGATGGAGCCGACCATGATGGTCGACGACAAGATCCTCGTCCAGAAGGTCTCCTACTGGGGCGGTGACGTCCAGCGCGGTGACATCGTCGTGTTCGACGATCCCGGGGGCTGGCTCGGCCCGGGTGATGCCCGTGCTGCGAGCAACCCGTTCCAGCGTGCGCTGGAGAAGGTCGGCCTGCTGCCGAGCGGCGGCCACCTCATCAAGCGGGTCATCGGTGTCGGCGGCGACCACGTCGCGTGCTGCACCGACAGCCGGCTGACCGTCAACGGCAAGAAGATCGACGAGCCGTACGTCCTGGACCCGTCGGTCACCAAGGACACCCGCTTCGACGTCATCGTGCCGAAGGGCAGCCTGTGGGTCATGGGCGACAACCGCGGCAACTCGCTCGCGTCCCCCCAGCACGCCGGTGACCCCGGTCGCGGGTTCATCCGCGAGTCGAGCGTCGTGGGCAAGGCGTGGGTGCGGGTGTGGCCGTTCGGACGCATCGGGTCGGTCGACGGCACGCGCGCATTCGCCCGGGTGGGCGAGCCCTGACCGGGCGTCGTCGACACGCGAGTGCAGGACCGGACTCGTTGCGCGGTCCGGCTAGGCTCACCGCGTGAGTGACAAGAAGCGGCAGCTCCCCGTCTGGAAGGAGTCGATCCTTCTGGTCGCGACCGCCATGGTGATGGCCATCGTGGTGAAGACGTTCTTCCTCCAGGCGTTCTACATCCCGTCGGAGTCGATGGAGCCGACGATGCTGGTCGACGACAAGATCCTGGTCCAGAAGGTCTCCTACTGGGGTGGTGACATCAAGCGCGGCGACATCGTGGTCTTCGACGACCCGGGAGGCTGGTTGGCCCCGGAGGACTCCCGCAAGGCGAGCAACGTCGTGCAGAGCAGCATGGAGAAGATCGGCCTGTTCCCGACCGGCGGGCATCTCATCAAGCGCGTGATCGGCGTCGGCGGCGACACGATCCGGTGCTGCAGCGAGGGCAAGCTCACCGTGAACGGCAAGGAGCTCGACGAGCCGTATCTGCTCGACGAGAGCGCGACCAAGGACCAGACGTTCGAGGTCAAGGTCCGCAAGGGCTACTTGTGGGTCATGGGCGACAACCGCGGCAACTCCTCGGACTCGCGTGCGCACCAGGGCGATCCGGGTGGCGGACAGGTCTCGGAGAAGTCGGTCGTGGGCAAGGCCTGGGTCCGTGTGTGGCCGTTCGGCCGCGCCGGGTTCATCCACAAGCCCGACACGTTCGAAGCCGTCAACGGGAAGTGACCCGCCGATGACCCGCCTGGCCAAGGGCTCGACGATCCGGCGCGACGCCGGGCTGTACGGCTACGAGCGCGCGCTCGCCCGCCAGGGCCTCGAGCCCGTCGCGGGTGTCGACGAGGCAGGCCGCGGCGCCTGCGCAGGCCCGCTGGTGGCCGCTGCGGTCGTCCTGGACCGACAGATCCCCGGGCTGGCCGACTCCAAGCTGCTGACCGAGAAGCGTCGTGAGGAGTGCTTCGACCTCATCATGGCGCGGGCGGCCGACGTGTCGGTCGTGATCGTCCCGGCGGCCGACTGCGACAAGATGGGGCTGCACCAGGCCAACATCGCGGCCCTCCGGCGCGCGCTGTGGCGCCTCGAGGTCCGTCCCGGCTACGTCCTCACCGACGGCTTCCCGGTCGACGGCCTCGGCGTCCCGGGGCTGGCGATCTGGAAGGGCGACCGCGTGTCGGCCTCGATCGCAGCCGCGTCCGTCGTCGCGAAGGTGACGCGCGATCGCCTGATGGTGCGCATGCACGAGGACTTCCCGGCGTACGATTTCGCCACGCACAAGGGCTACAGCACTCCCGTGCACCAGGCGGCCCTGCGGGACCACGGTCCGTGCGACCAGCACCGCAAGACCTACGTGAACGTCAAGGCAGCGATGGAGCGATCGGCATGAGCTCAGAAGATCTGGAGCGGTACGAGTCGGAGATGGAGCTCGCGCTCTATCGGGAGTATCGCGACGTCGTCTCGATCTTCAAGTACGTCGTGGAGACCGACCGGCGCTTCTACCTGTGCAACGCGGTCGACGTGAAGGTGCGCTCGGAGACCGGCGACGCGTACTTCGAGGTGTCGATGAACGATGCGTGGGTGTGGGACATCTACCGGCCCGCCCGCTTCGCCAAGAACGTCAAGGTGCTGACGTTCAAGGACGTCAACGTCGAGGAGCTGCAGGGCTCGGACTTCAAGGTGCCCGAAGCCGAGTGAGACTCAGCTCAACGTCGGCGCGATGAGGGCGATGAGCAGCAGGGTCTCGGAGATCTCGGTGCTGGCGCCGAGGCCGTCGCCGGACACGCCGCCCAGGCGCCGGTGCCAGTAGAGGGCCACGAGCCCGGCGAGCGGGATGGCCACTAGCAGCGGCGGTGCGGTCAGGACACTCGCGGCGGACAGTGCGACCAGCCACACCGCGACCGTCGGCCAGGTGATGTGGCCGCCGAAGCGCTCGCCGAGGCCGGCCTGCAGCGACGTCGTCAGACGGGGGAGCGCCAGACTGATCCACCGCGCCCACGCCGGGACGAGGACGATGACCCAGGTCAGATCCTGCTGCGCGGCCTCTGACAGCAGGACGAACTTGGCGATGAGCTGGAGCACGACCGTCACGACGCCGAAGGCGCCCATGTGGGGGTCCTTCAGCGCGGCGGCATAGCGAGCCGGGTCGCGGTGGGAGGCCCCGAGTGCGTCGGCGACGTCGCCGAGACCGTCGACGTGTAGCGCGCCGGTGACCCACACCCACACGACGAGCCCGGCGAGTCCCGCGAGCTGCGGTCGGTCCGACAGCAGCTCGACCGGCACGGCGACCGCGAGACCGACGATGAGGCCCACGGCGGGGAACCAGGGGGCGGACCGTCCGATGTCGTCGGCGTGGAAGTCCTTGACCTGGGGTGTCGGGATCCGGGTCAGGAACTGCACCGCGAGGATCAGGCCACGAAAGGGTCTCGTCAGTGCGGTCACCGGGCGATTCTAGGGCCGGATGTCCACAGCGCGCCCAGCGCCCGTGGGCTGTCCACAGGCCGCGCGGGACCGCTGGATCCCCGCCCTCGGGGCCGCGAGGCTCGAGGGCATGACCTACGAACGCAACAAGGGTGTCGGCGACTACGGCGAGCGGATCGCGGCCGACCACCTGAGATCCATCGGCATGGTCGTGCTGGCGACCCAGTGGACCTGCAAGTTCGGCGAGATCGACATCGTCGCCCGCGACGGCTCGACCCTGGTGATCTGCGAGGTGAAGACGCGCACGTCGTACGGGCACGGTGGTCCGTTCGAGGCGATCACCGGGCAGAAGGCCGCACGGCTGCGACGGCTCGCGATGCACTGGCTCGAGGTGCACGACATCTCCCCGCCGAGCATCCGCATCGACGTCATCTCGGTGGTGGTCCCGCCCCGTGGCGGTCCGGTCGTCGAGCGCATCACCGGGGTCGCGTGATGGCGGCGGCGACCCACTCGGTCACGCTCGACGGGCTCTCGGGCCGACCCATCGAGGTGGAGGTCGACATCGGCGGCGGGCTGCCGACGACGGTCCTGGTGGGCCTGGCCGACACGATGGTCAACGAGGCGCGGGACCGGTGCCGGTCGGCGGTCTCCAACTCCGGCACGACCTGGCCCGACCAGCGGGTCACGATCAACCTCGCACCGTCGACGTTGCCCAAGACCGGCTCGCACTACGACCTGGCCATCGCGCTGGCGGTGTTCGCGGCGAAGTCGTTGGTGCCGGCCGATCGCCTGAGCGGCTCGGTGTTCCTCGGTGAGCTTGCCCTCGACGGACGGCTGCGCGCGATCCGCGGCGTCCTGCCGGCGACCCTCGCCGCTGCGGAGGCCGGCTATGAGCGGGTGTTCGTCCCGGAGGTCAACGTGCCCGAGGCCGAGCTGGTCCCGGGCATCGATGTCGTGGGTGTCCGATCGTTGCGGCAGGCCGTCGCGCTGCTGACGGGGGAGCAGCAGCCGGACGACCCGCCCGTGCCGCCGCTCGACGACACCCCGTCGATCTCCTGGACGTCGGCCGATCGCCTGGCCCACCTCGACCTGGCCGACATCTCCGGCCAGGAGGACTCGCGCATGGCGCTGCTGGTCGCCGCCGCGGGTGGCCACCACCTCTTGATGACCGGTCCGCCGGGGATCGGCAAGACGATGCTCGCCCAACGGCTCCCGGGGCTGCTGCCGGACCTGACCCGCGAGCAGTCGCTCGCGGTCAGCGCGGTGCACTCGGTCGCGGGAGTCCTGCCCAGCGACGCGCCGCTGCTGACCCGGCCGCCGTTCCTCGACCCGCATCACACGGCCAGCGCGGTCTCGATCGTCGGCGGAGGCAGTCGCGTGATCCGCCCCGGGGCGCTGAGCCTCGCGCACCACGGCGTCCTGTTCCTCGACGAGGCACCCGAGTTCGCGTCCAACGTGCTGGAGGCCCTGCGTCAACCGCTCGAGAGCGGTCGCGTCGTGGTCTCCAGGGCCGCCATGACAGCGGCCTATCCGGCTCGCTTCCAGCTCGTCCTGGCTGCGAATCCCTGTCCGTGCGGTCTCAGCTCTGCGGTGGCCGATCAGTGTCGGTGCACGCCGCTGATGCGCCGGCGCTACGCGGACCGGCTGTCGGGGCCCATTCGCGACCGCATCGACATCCACCGGTCCCTGCCCTCGCTGTCCCGGCCCGACGTGGTGTCGGCCCTGGGTGGGGCCCGCTCCACACGAGATCTCGCAGCCGTCGTGCTGGAGGCGCGCGATCGGCAGGGGAGTCGGCTGCGGGAGACGCCGTGGCGCCTCAACAGCGAGGTGCCGGGTGTGGAGCTGCGCAAGAGCTGGCCGGTCAGCGACCAGGGCCGGGTGCTGATGGACCAGCAGCTGCGCACCAACAAGCTCAACGCCCGCTCCGCCGACCGCATCCTGCGACTCGCCTGGAGCGTGGCCGACCTCAACGGCCACGACGTCCCGCGGGGCGACGACGTCGAGTCGGCGCTGTCGCTGCGCCGGGGCACTGCCCTCGGGGGTTCGCTCCGCGACCTGGTGCAGGCCTCATGACCCGGCAGGAGCGTCTGGCGCTGAGCCTGGTCGTGGAGCCGGGCGACGTACGCCTGCGCGATCTGCTGCGGGTCCACGACCCGGGCCGGGTGCTGAGCGCGGTGCGCGGAGAGGTCCAGCTGCCCGACGAGCACCTCCCCGAGGCCTGGACCGAGCGGGCCCGCGACCTGGCCGACCGAGTCGACCGCGCGATGGCCCGCGCGGAGTCGACGGGCCTGCGATGGGTCTGTCCGGGCGACGGCGACTGGCCGACGTCCCTCGCGGACCTCGACCACGTGCTGTCGCTCCAGGGCACCGCAGGTGCGCCGCTCGGTCTGTGGGTCCGCGGGAAGGGGAGCCTGCGAGCGCTCTGCGACCAGGCGGTCGCGATCGTCGGCGCGCGTGACTGCACGACGTACGGGGCCGAGGTCGCCTCCGACCTGGGCGCGGACCTGACCGACGCGGGGTGGACCGTGACGAGCGGGGCGGCCTACGGCATCGACGGCTGCGCCCATCGCGGCGCGCTGGCCCTTGGACGACCCACGGTGGCGGTGCTCGCGTGCGGCGCGGACGTCGACTACCCGCGTTCCCACTCCGCGCTCCTCGCGCGCATCGCCGAGGACGGCCTCGTGATCAGCGAGCAGGCGCCGGGGGAGACGCCGTTGAAGGGCCGGTTCCTGTCCCGCAACCGGATCATCGCCGGCCTCAGCCGTGGCACGGTCGTGGTGGAGGCCGCCGTGCGCAGCGGCTCGCTCAACACGCTCAACTGGGCCGATCAGCTGGGTCGCACCACGATGGGCGTCCCCGGCCCCGTGACGTCGCAGTCCTCCGGCGGGGTGCACGTGGCCCTCCGCGAGGGCAAGGCCGTGCTCGTGACGTCCGGCCAGGACGTCCTGGAGGAGCTCGGCGGTCTCGGCGCGGAGGTGTCGCAGGTCGAGGGGCCGACCACGGCCTTCGACGCGTTGTCCCCGGCGATGCGATCGGCCCTCGAGGGGCTCGACTGGCGGGACGCGCGGACCCCCGGGCAGATCGCGACCGCGGTGCGCCTCACGGGGCACGAGGTGCACGCGGCGCTCGACCGGCTGGAGGGGCTCGGCCTGGCCTCCCGGACGAGCGACGGCTGGGTCCTGGTCCGGCGCGCCGACACCGGCTGAGCGCGGCCGCGCTGGAGACTGGAGCCGATGACCTCCGAGACACCGGACGAGCTGACCGAGGCATGGTCGGGCGTCCTCGCCGCGTACGAGCAGCACCTCCGGGCCGAGCGTGACCTCTCGGTCCACTCGGTGCGCGCCTACCTCACCGACCTGCAGAGCCTGGCCTCCCACGCAGGTCGTCTCGGCGTCGACGACCCCGCCCAGCTGACGATCCGCACCCTGCGCAGCTGGCTCGCCCACCTGCAGACGATGGGCAAGGCGCGCACGACGCTCGCACGTCGGGCGACGTCCGCCCGGGTCTTCACGACCTGGCTGGCCCGCACAGGACGGGCGGACTCCGACGCAGGGGCTCTGCTGGTCAACCCCAAGTCGCACCGCGAGCTGCCCGTCGCCCTGAGCGAGACAGAGGTGCGGGGTCTGCTCGACGCCACGACCGACGCCCTGGTCGACGACGGGGCCCGGGGCCTGCGCGACCTCGCGATCCTCGAGCTCCTCTACGCCACCGGGATCCGGGTGGGGGAGCTCGTCGGTCTCGACGTGGACGACCTCGACCGCGAGCGCCGCGTCGTCCGCGTCCTGGGCAAGGGCCGCAAGGAGCGCTCAGTCCCGTATGGCCTGCCGGCGTCCGACGCGGTCGAGCTCTGGCTGGAGCGAGGTCGCCCGGAGCTCGCGACCGAGTCCAGCGGCGCCGCGGTGTTCCTCGGTGCTCGTGGGGGCCGCATCGACCAGCGTGCGGTGCGTCGGATCGTGCACGAGCGCCTCGCCGCGGTCGACGGGGCGCCCGACCTGGGGCCGCACGGTCTGCGCCACACCGCCGCCACCCACCTGCTCGAGGGCGGCGCCGATCTGCGCAGCGTGCAGGAGATCCTCGGCCACGCCTCGCTCGGCACGACCCAGATCTACACGCACGTCAGCAACGAGCGCCTCCGCAGCGCGTTCAGGCTCGCCCACCCGAGGGCATGACCTCACGGACGTCGCGCTCCCACTGGTCGACCTCGACCAAGAGCTCCTTGCGCCGGTCCTCGTCGATGAACGAGGCGAGGAACGAGTTGCGGGCCAGCAGCGCGCAGCCGTCCCGGTCGATGCCGAGATCGCGCGACAGCGCCACGAAGTTGTCGCCGACGTAGCCGCCGAAGTAGGCGGGGTCGTCGGAGTTGACCGTGGCGACCAGCCCGGCGGAGAGCAGGGCCGGCAGGGCGTGCGAGGCCACGTCGGGGACCACGCGCAGCCGGACGTTGGACAGCGGGCAGACGGTGAGCGGCATGCGCTCGACCGCCATGCGGCGGACCAGCGCCTCGTCCTCCAGCACCCGGACCCCGTGGTCGATGCGCTCGACCCCGAGCAGGTCGAGCGCCTCCCAGACGTACGACGGGGGTCCCTCCTCGCCAGCGTGTGCCACGACCCGCAGGCCGAGGCCGCGAGCCTCCCGGAAGACGTCGGTGAACAGCGACGGCGGGTAGCCGACCTCGGCGGAGTCCAGGCCGACGCCGAGCAGCGCGTCCGCGTGCGGCGCGAGCGCCTCGAGGGTCTGGTGCGCCTCGACGACCGGGCGGTCGCGCAGGAAGCACGCGATGAGGCCCGTGGACATGCCGTGGGTGGCCCGTGCGCGCTCGACGCCCAGGGTCAGCCCTGCCATCACGACGTCGAGCGGGATCCCCCGGGACGTGTGCGCCTGCGGGTCGAAGAACATCTCGACGTGCCGCACCCCCTGGGCGGCAGCGCGATCGGCGTACTCCGTGACCAGGTCGGCGAAGTCCTCCTCGGTGCGCAGCACGTCCATGCACGAGTAGTAGAGACCGAGGAACGAGACGAGGTCGTCGAACTGGTAGGCCGCCCTCAGCGACTCCACGTCGGGGAACGGGACGGCGAGCTTGTTGCGGCGGGCGAGCGCGAACACCAGCTCCGGCTCGAGAGTTCCCTCGATGTGCAGGTGGAGCTCGGCCTTGGGGAGGGTGAAGAGGGGATCCATGAGGAACATCCTGCCGGTATGGTCCTGAGCTCCCGTCACAGCCGTGGCATCGGATCCACGGGCCTGCCGCCCTCCACGACCATGAGGTGCAGGTGACAGCCGGTCGACAACCCCGTGGTGCCGGAGCGGGCGATGGTCTGGCCCGGATGGACGCGTTGTCCGGCCGAGACCGAGACGACGCTGAGGTGGTTGTAGGTCGTCTCGAGGCCGGGGGAGTGGCGGACGACGACCCGCGTGCCGTACGCGCCGGCGTACCCGGTCTCGACGACCGTGCCGGCGCCCGATGCGTGCACCGGGGTGCCGCACGGCACGCCGAAGTCGGTGCCGTCGTGCAGCTTGCGCACCCCGGTGAGGGGGTGGACCCGCATGCCGAAGGGTGAGGTGATCGGTCCACCGACAGGACGCCGCAGGTCACCGTCGACCCCGGCGGGCGGCTGCGGGGCAGGACCGTCCGGGCTGATGAGCCGGAACCGTCCGGTGCCCAGCAGGTCCAGCGGGTCGAGGTGGTCGCGGCCCACCCGGCGGCCGAGGTGCAGGCACGGCCCGGGGCAGTGGCTGCGGGTGCCGAGCAGCGTGCCGACGACCTCTCCGGCCCGCACCGCGTCTCCCTTGCGGACCCGCGCCCGTACGGGCTGGTAGGTCGAGCGCTCGCCGCCGTGGTCGATCGAGATGACCGGCACGCCGCCCACCTGGCCGGCGAAGACGACCCGACCCGGGGCGACCGCCCGGACGCTGTCACCCACCGATCCGTGGAGATCGATGCCGCGGTGACCTGCGCCGTAACGATCGGCCGGCGGATCGAACTTCTCGCCCACCGCGTGGTCGTCCAGCGGCCACGACCAGCTCTCGGGGGAGCCGGGACCCGCCGCCATCGGCAGGAGCAGCAGGACGAGCGGAACGAGTGCGAGAGGGCGGCCCATGGGGCCAGCCAAGACCCGCGGAGCCGCCCGCACATCCCCTCGGCCACGGGGTGGGGACAACCACGTCGGATCGCCCGCCTGTGGATTTCGTGCCGGGGGGTCCGGTGCCCTAGACTGGGCACACTCACTTCGTCGAAGTGAAATTCGCGCGCCTGTCCTCCGTATGACGCGAGAGCTGAATACGGATGTGGTCCTGGTCCGTCCGGTCTTCTGGACGGTTGGCCCACGTCATGTGGCAGGCGCCAGGTCACCGCCGCCCGGCGGTGAGTCAAACCAGGACCGGCACACGTGTGCCACAAGGAGATACGACCATGGCCGTCGTCACCATGCGCCAGCTGCTCGAGAGCGGCGTTCACTTCGGGCACCAGACCCGTCGTTGGAACCCCAAGATGAAGCGTTTCATCTTCACCGAGCGCAACGGCATCTACATCATCGACCTCCAGCAGTCGCTGGCCTACATCGACGCCGGGTACGAGTTCGTCAAGAACACCGTCGCCCGCGGCGGAACGATCCTGTTCGTCGGCACCAAGCGCCAGGCGCAGGAGCCGATCGAGGAGCAGGCCAAGCGCGTCGGCATGCCCTACGTCAACCAGCGTTGGCTCGGCGGCATGCTCACCAACTTCCAGACGATGCACCAGCGCCTGCAGCGCATGAAGGAGCTCGAGGAGATCGACTTCGACGACGTCGCGGGCTCGAACCGCACGAAGAAGGAGCTCCTCGGCATGAGCCGCGAGTACGCGAAGCTCTCGCGCACCCTCGGCGGCATCCGTGACATGGGCCGCACGCCGTCCGCCGTGTGGATCGTCGACACGAAGAAGGAGCACCTCGCGGTCGACGAGGCCAAGAAGCTGAACATCCCGATCATCGCGATCCTGGACACCAACTGCGATCCCGACGACGTCGACTTCCCGATCCCCGGCAACGACGACGCGATCCGTTCCGTCGGCCTGCTGACCCGGGTCATCGCCGACGCCGTCGCCGAGGGCCTCATCGCCCGCGGTGGTGCCAAGACGGGCCAGGAAGAGCCCGGCGCCGAGCTCGGTGCCGAGGAGCCCTTGGCCGACTGGGAGCGCGAGCTGCTGGAGAAGAAGGACGCCGACGCCGCTGCGAAGGCTGCCGAGGCTCCTGCCGCTGCGACCGAGGCCGCGGCTGAGACGCCGGCTCCGACCGACGCTCCCGCGGACGAGACCCCCGGCGCTGCCGAGGCCGCTGCTCCGGGCGCCGACAAGGTCGACGTCGCCGTCGATCCGGCCGTCGCCGAGAAGGACGCCACGCCTTCCGCGTGACGTCGGCGTTCGTCCCCCTGATCTGCACAGACATTCGCAAAGGAATCACACATGGCTATCACTGCCACTGAGGTCAAGAGGCTCCGCGACGCCACCGGCGCGGGCATGATGGACGCCAAGAAGGCGCTCACCGAGGCCGACGGCGACTTCGAGAAGGCGATCGAGGTGCTCCGCATCTCGGGCGCCGCCAAGGCCGCCAAGCGCGGCGCCGAGCGGGAGGCCACCTCCGGCCTCGTCGCCAACTACGGCAGCGCGATCGTCGAGCTGAACTCCGAGACCGACTTCGTCGCCAAGAACGAGCAGTTCATCCAGCTCGCCGAGGACCTCGCGGTCCTCGCCGACCAGGTGAAGCCGGCCGACGCGGCGGAGTTCGCGAGCGCCAAGCTCGAGAACGGCAAGACCGTCTCCGAGGCCGTCGCCGACCTCGCAGTCGTCATCGGCGAGAAGATCGAGCTCGGCCGTGTGGCCAGCTTCGACGGCAACGTCGCGACGTACATGCACCGTCGTGCGAGCGACCTGCCGCCGGCCGTCGGCGTCCTCGTCGAGTTCGAGGGCGACAGCCACGACGTCGCCCGCGGCGTCGCGATGCAGATCGCCGCCATGCGACCGCGCTACCTCACGCGCGAGGACGTCCCCGCGGAGATCGTCGCCAAGGAGCGCGAGATCGCCGAGGCGACCGCGCGCGAGGAGGGCAAGCCCGAGCAGGCGATCGCCAAGATCACCGAGGGTCGCCTCAACGGCTTCTTCAAGGAGCAGGTCCTGCTTGAGCAGGCGTCGGTGCAGGACAACAAGAAGACCGTGAAGGCACTCCTCGATGAGGCCGGCGTGACGCTCAAGCGTTTCGCCCACATCGAGATCGGCGCCTGAGCACCAGCAACACCCCCTTCAAACCGCTGATCGAGAGGCCGGATTCGTGACCACTGCTGAGCACGTCGACGGTCCGGCCTCCGGTCACGGGTTGAAGCGCGTCCTGCTGAAGCTCTCGGGAGAGGTCTTCGGCGGCGGCCAGATCGGCATCGACCCCGATGTCGTCAACGGCATCGCCAAGCAGATCGCCGAGGCGGTGTCCGAGGGCGTCGAGGTCGCGATCGTGGTCGGCGGCGGCAACTTCTTCCGTGGCGCCGAGCTGAGCCAGCGCGGCATGGAGCGCTCGCGCGCCGACTACATCGGCATGCTGGGCACCGTGATGAACAGCCTCGCCCTGCAGGACTTCATCGAGAAGCAGGGCATCGAGACGCGGGTGCAGTCCGCGATCACGATGGGTCAGGTCGCTGAGCCGTACATCCCGCGGCGCGCGATGCGGCACCTCGAGAAGGGCCGCGTCGTGATCTTCGGCGCCGGCGCAGGCATGCCCTACTTCTCGACCGACACGGTCTCGGCGCAGCGCGCGCTGGAGATCAAGGCCGACGCGGTGCTGATGTCCAAGAGCGGTGTCGACGGGGTCTACTCCGCCGACCCGCGCACGGACCCCACCGCGGTCAAGTACGACAGCGTGACGTTCGAGGAGGCCCTGCGCATGGGGCTCAAGGTCGTCGACGCCGCGGCGTTCGCCTTGTGCATGGAGAACCGGCTGCCGATGATCGTGTTCGGCATGGAGGGCGAGGGCAACATTGCGCGAGTCCTGCGCGGTGAGAAGATCGGAACACTCGTGCACGCTGTCTAGGCGAGCACGCATCCAAGGAGAGCATCGTGATTGACCAGACCCTGCGTGACGCCGACAGCAAGATGGGCAAGGCTGTCGAGCACGCCCGCGACGAGTTCGCCGCGATCCGCACCGGTCGTGCGCATCCTGCGATGTTCGCGCAGATCACCGCCGAGTACTACGGCCAGCAGACCCCCCTCAACCAGCTCGCGGGCTTCCAGGTCCCCGAGCCGCGGACCGTCATCATCCAGCCCTACGACGCCGGCGCGAAGCCCGCGATCGAGAAGGCCATTCGTGAGTCCGACCTCGGCGTGAACCCCAGCGACGACGGCAAGGTCCTGCGGATCACGCTGCCCGAGCTGACCGAGGAGCGGCGCAAGGAGTACGTCAAGCTCGCCAAGTCCAAGGCCGAGGACGGACGCATCGCGGTCCGCGGTGCGCGTCGCAACGCCAAGCAGGCGCTCGACAAGGCCGAGAAGGACTCCGAGATCAGCAAGGACGACAACACCGGCGCCGAGAAGCGCCTCGATGCGCTGACCAAGAAGCATGTCGAGGCGATCGACGAGCTGCTGAAGAACAAAGAAGCAGAGCTCCTTGAGGTCTGAGTCTCCCGAGGAGACTCCTGCGGAGTCCCTCAAGACCAGCCGGGCCGGGCGCAACCTTCCTGCCTCGATAGCGGTGGGCGTCGGCCTGCTGGCGATGGTCGTGCTGTCGCTGGCCCTGGTCAAGGAGGCGTTCATCGCCGTCGTGGCGGTGGCCCTGCTGATCGGCCTGTACGAGCTCACCCGCGCGTTCTCGACCGCCGGGATCAGGCTGCCGGTCGTCCCGGTGGCCGTCGGTGGCGTCGCGATGCTCGTGGGCAGCTACTGGGGCGGCATGGAGACCGCCGCGATCGCGATGGCCCTGACCGTGATCGGCACGATGGTCTGGCGCCTGACCGAGGGCGCGGACGGCTTCGTCCGCGACGTCGGTGCGGGCATCTTCAGCCTGTCCTACCTCTTCCTGATGGGCACGTTCGTGCTGCTCATGCTGAAGGAGGACGACGGTCCGTGGCGCATCGTGGCCTTCATCATCGCGACGATCGCGTCCGACATCGGCGGCTACATCGCCGGCGTCCTGTTCGGCAAGCACCCGATGGCGCCCACGATCAGCCCGAAGAAGTCGTGGGAGGGCTTCGCCGGGTCGCTGCTGTTCGGCATCGGCACGGGCATCGCGACGGTCGTCTACGCGCTCGACGGCGACTGGTGGGTCGGGATCATCCTCGGCGTCGCCGGCGTGGTCTTCGCGACGCTGGGCGACCTGTCGGAGTCGCTGATCAAGCGCGATCTCGGCATCAAGGACATGGGCGACCTGCTCCCGGGCCACGGCGGCCTGATGGACCGGCTGGACTCCCTGATCGCGGTGGCCCCCATCGCCTGGCTGATCCTCTACAAGCTCGTCGACGTCACCTGACCCCATCCGCCGACGAGTCGCGCACAACCGCTGACGAGTCGCGCACGGACGCTGACGAGTCACGCACGGACGCTGACGAGTCACCTACGTGGGAGACGCGCCCCCGTACGTGACTCGTCGCCTTCCGTGCGTGACTCGCGACCGTCCGTACGCGACTCGTCAGCGGTTGCAGGTGACTCGTCGGCGTCCGTGCGTGACTCGTGGGCGGGGGTGGAGCCCGGTGGAGTGCGCGCCGAGCCGCCCGGGCACCCTTGAGGCATGTCGATCAAGGTCGCCCTGGAGCACCGCACCACGTACGAGTTCGAGCGACCGGTCGAGCTGGGTCCCCATGTCGTCCGACTGCGGCCCGCACCGCACAGCCGGACGCCGATCGAGGCGTACTCGCTGACGGTCAGCCCCGCGAATCACTTCGTCAACTGGCAGCAGGACCCGTTCGGCAACTGGCTCGCGCGCCTGGTCTTCCCCGAGAAGGTCTCGACCCTCGACATCACTGTCGGTCTGGTCGCCGACATGATGGTCGTGAACCCGTTCGACTTCTTCATCGAGGAGTACGCCGAGACGTACCCCTTCTCGTACGAGCCGTCGCTCGCGGCGGATCTCGCTCCGTACCTGCGACCGGTGGGCGAGGCGGACGCCGACGCCCCCGGCCCGCTCGTGACCGAGTTCAAGCAGACGCTCCCCGACCTGCCCGAGGACGGGATGGCCATGGTGCCGTTCCTCGTGCAGCTCAACGCGGCGGTCTATCGCGCAGTCGGCTACTCGGTGCGCATGGAGGCGGGCGTCCAGAGCCCCGACGAGACCCTGCGCCGCGGCATCGGCTCGTGCCGTGACAGCTCGTGGCTGCTGGTCTCGCTGCTGCGGCAGTACGGCCTCGCGGCCCGCTTCGTGTCGGGCTACCTGGTCCAGCTCGCCTCCGACACCGAGGCCCTCGACGGCCCGAGCGGCCCGACCGAGGACTTCACCGATCTGCACGCGTGGGCCGAGGTCTTCGTCCCGGGCGCCGGCTGGATCGGCCTGGACCCCACGTCGTCGCTGTTCGCCGGCGAGGGGCACATCCCCCTGTCGGCCACGCCGCACCCGTCGTCGGCAGCGCCGATCTCCGGCATGCTGATGGAGCGGGCGGGCGTGGACTTCTCGTTCCACAACACGGTCAGCCGCATCCACGAGGACCCCCGCGTCACGAAGCCCTATACGGACGCCGAGTGGCAACGCATCGACGACCTGGGCGAGGCGATCGACGTACGCCTCGAGGCCGGCGACGTGCGTCTGACCCAGGGCGGTGAGCCGACGTTCGTGGGCCTCGACGACGTGACCTCACCGCAGTGGAACACGCAGGCCGACGGACCCGCCAAGCGCGTCAAGGCCAGCGAGCTGGCCGAGCGGCTGCGCGAGGTGTACGCAGGTGGCGGCGTGGTGCATCGCGGTGAGGGCAAGTGGTATCCCGGCGAGGAGCTGCCGCGCTGGCAGATCGCCCTGCAGTGGCGCGGCGACGGCGAGAGCCTGTGGTCCGATCCCGCTCTGCTCGCCGACCCGTGGGACGAGTCCTCGGCCGAGGACGACGCCCCGGTACGCGCCGCGGCCCTCGCCGGCGAGGTCACCCGCCTGCTGGGCCTGCCGCCCGAGCAGCTCCGCGGAGCGTACGAGGACCCGCTCACCGATCTCGTCAACGACCTGCGCCGGCCCGACGGCGATCGCCCCGGCCTCGATCCCCTCGCCCCGACGCCCGATCTCGCGGCGGAGCTCGACGCACAGGTGACCGAGCCGACCGGCTGGGTGCTCCCGCTGGTCACGGGGGAGGAGTGGACGAGTCCTGACTGGTCCCTTCGCCGCGGACGCATCGTGCTGCTGCCGGGCACCTCCGCGATCGGCCTGCGCCTGCCCTTGTCGTCGATCACGTGGGAGGACCCGCGTGCGTCCGGCGACGCGTCGTACGTCGAGGCCGGCCCTCGCCTCGACCCGCGCATCCCGTCCGTCCCCGTCGTCGACCCGGTCAAGGAGCCGACGACGGCACTGACCGTCGAGGCGCGCGCGGGCTTCGTGCACGTCTTCCTCCCGCCGACCGAGCGCCTCGAGGACTACGCGGACCTGCTGCACGTGATCGACACGGCCGCGACGAGGCTCGGCCAGCGAGTCGTCATCGAGGGCTACGGCCCGCCGCCAGATCCCCGCCTGACCCAGCTCGTGGTGGCCAGCGACCCCGGCGTGATCGAGGTCAACGTGCACCCGACGGCGTCGTGGTCCGAGCTGCGCGACCTCACCACGACCCTGTACGACATCGCGCGACGGGCCCGGCTCACGACCGAGAAGTTCGACCTCGACGGCGTCCACACGGGCACCGGTGGGGGCAACCACATCACCCTCGGCGGCCACGAGGCGGCGGCATCGCCGATGCTGCGGCGTCCTGACCTGCTGGTCAGCCTCATCACGTACTGGCAACGGCACCCGTCGCTGTCGTATCTGTTCTCGGGCCGGTTCATCGGGCCCACGAGCCAGGCGCCGCGGTTCGACGAGGGCCGCCCCGAGTCGTTGTACGAGGCGGAGATCGCGTTCCAGGAGATCGACCGGCTGACCGCCGAGACCGAGGAGACCCGGCCGTGGCTGGTGGACCGCGCGCTGCGGCACCTGTTGACGGACCTCACGGGCAACACGCACCGCGCCGAGTTCTGCGTCGACAAGATGTACAGCCCGGACTCCTCCCGGGGCCGGCTCGGCCTGCTCGAGCTGCGCGGCTTCGAGATGCCGCCGCACCCGCAGATGGCACTCGTCCAAAGCCTGTTGGTGCGTTCCTTGATCGCTCGCTTCTGGGAGAAGCCATACCGAGCACCTCTGGTGCGCTGGGGCACCGCCCTGCACGAGGACTTCCTGCTGCCGCAGGGCGCGATCCGCGACATCGCCTCGGTCGTGGCCGACCTGCGCGAGCACGGCATCGACTTCGAGGCGTCCTGGCTGGACCCGTTCACCGAGTTCCGGTTCCCTCGCATCGGTGTGGCCCGCGCGGGCGACGTGGAGCTCGAGCTGCGCTCGGCGATCGAGCCGTGGCACGTCCTGGGCGAGGAGGCGACGTCCGGCGGCATGGCGCGGTACGTCGACTCGTCGGTCGAGCGCCTCCAGGTCACGGTGCGCGGCGTCCAGCCCCACCAGCACCTGGTGACCTGTCAGGGTGTCCCCGTGCCCCTGACCCCGACCGGCGTCGCCGGCGAGTACTTCGCCGGGGTTCGCTATCGCGCCTGGCAGCCGCCGTCCGCGCTGCACCCGTCGATCGGCGTGCACGCGCCGCTGAGGTTCGACGTGGTCGACGCCGGCTCGGGGGTCTCGCTCGGCGGTGCGACCTACCACGTCGTCCACCCGGGGGGCCGGGCCCACGAGCACCCGCCGATCAACGCGCGCGAGGCGGAGGCCCGCCGGTCCAGCCGGTTCGAGCCGTTCGGGCACTCCGCGGGACGGCTCGACGTCGCGGCGCTGCGGGAGGCCGGCCGCCGGGCGGCCAGCGACGAGTACCCGCACACGCTCGACCTGCGCCGCGTCACGCCGTCCCGTGGTGCCGCGCAGTGACGGCACTTCGCGACTACGCCACGACGGTCACCCAGCCGACGCTGACCGGGGGGCAGGCGAGGTACGACGAGGTGGTCGCCCCCGACGGCACGCTGCGCCCGAGCTGGCGACTGCTGGCCGAGAGCGCGGTCCAGCTCACCGAGGCCGACCTGCGCCGCGTCGGCGGCGACATCGAGCGCTTCCTGACCAACGACGGGGTCACCTACACGTACCCCGAGCAGGAGCCCGGGCCGTGGCGGCTCGACCCCGTCCCGCTCATCGTCGACGCCGCGGAGTGGGCGCCGCTCGAGGTGGGTCTCGCGCAGCGCACCGAGCTGCTCAACGCGATCCTGGTCGACCTCTACGGCCCGCAGCGGCTGCTGTCGAGCGGGGTGCTCCCGCCCGCGCTGGTCTTCGCCCACCAGGGCTTCCTGCGCGTCTGCGCGCGGTCCTCCGCCCGCGACCCGCACCCGCTGCTCCTCGCTGCGGCCGACCTCGGGCGTACCGCGGCGGGGGAGTGGCAGGTCATCGCCGACCGCGCCCAGGCCCCGTCCGGCATCGGCTACGCGATGGAGAACCGGCGCGTCATCTCTCGGGTCCTGCCCGAGCTCTACCGCCAGGCCGGCCTGCACCGCATGGCGCCGTTCTTCCAGGCGCTGCGGTCGACCCTGATCGACTCGGCTCCCGGGCACGCGCCCAACCCCCGGGTGGTCGTGCTGTCGCCGGGCACGCACTCCGAGACCGCGTACGACCAGGCGTTCGTCGCGTCGAGCCTGGGCTTCCCGCTCGTCGAGGGCAGCGACCTGGTGATGCGCGAGGGCGCGGTCTGGATGCGCGTCTTCGGCCGGCTCGAGCGGGTCGACGTGATCCTGCGGCGGGTCGATGCCGACTGGAGCGACTCGCTGGAGCTGCGCAAGGGCTCCCAGCTGGGGGTCGCCGGCCTGACCGAGGCGGTCCGCCGCGGCTCGGTGCGCGTCGTCAACGGGCTCGGCGCGGGCGTCCTGGAGAACCCGGGCCTGCTGCCGTTCATGTCCGCGATGTGCGAGCTGCTGCTGGACGAGCCGTTGCGCCTGGCGTCGGTGGCGACCCACTGGGCCGGCGACGAGCGCTCCCGGGCGTACGTGCTGGACAACCTCGACGGCCTGGTCGTGAAGGCGATCGACCACTCGGTCGATCCCACCGGGCTGTCCCGGGACCGTCTGCGCGAAGCGATCCTTGCGGAGCCGCACCGCTACGTCGGCCAGGAGATGCCCCCGCTGTCGCAGTCGCCGACCCTGGCTGCTCGCGGTGTCGAGCCGCACGCCGTCACGCTCAGGACGTTCACGCTGCGCTACGGCTCGACCTATCGACCCCTCGTGGGCGGCCTGGCCAACGTGTACGAGGCGGGTGACGCCGTCTCGAGCAAGGACGTCTGGGTCCTGAAGGACCGTCCCGAGACGCCGGACCAAGGCCTGATGGACGTCATGGCGCTGACCAACGTCCGCGCGCCCGCCGCGATGATGCCGCGCGTCCTGGAGGACATGTTCTGGTTCGGGCGCTACGCCGAGCGGGCCGAGGACATGCTGCGCCTGGTCCTGACGACGCACTCGCGCGCCGAGGACTTCCGCACCCGGCCGCACACCGCGGGCGGCGCGAGCCTGGCCGTGATGATGTCCGCGATCCAACGGCTGAGCGGCTCCCCGTTCGGTCCGGGCCAGCTGGACGACAACTTCCGCTCGCTGCTGCTGGACGCACACCGGCCCGGGTCCGTCGCCCAGTCGGTCAGTGCCCTGCGGGACGCGGCCCAGAGCGTCCGTGACCAGCTCTCGCCCGACACCTGGCACGCATTCGGCTGGACCGACCGCGCCGCCGCGAACCTCACGACGTACCACTACAGCCACCAGGTCGCCGAGAGCGCGGGGCAGATGCTGACCGGCATCCTGTCGCTGCAGGGCGTCACGGCCAACATGGTGCGTGACCCCGGCTGGCACATGATCGGCACCGGCCGGGCCGTCGAGCGGGCGCTCCAGCTGTGCCACCTGCTGGGTGCCACGGCGACGACCCGGCGCGGCATCGACGTCGACCGCGAGGTCCACCAGGCCGTGCTGTCGGCGTCGGAGAGCGCGGTCACGCACCGCCGCCGCTACCGGGGCTACGTGCGACTCGCGGGCGTCCTCGAGCTGCTCCTGCTGGACGCGGACAACCCCCGCTCGCTGGCGTTCGGGATCGCCGAGATGCGCACGCACCTGGCCGGGATGCCCGAGTCGACCGGTTCGACCCGGCCCGAGCGGCTGCTGGACGATCTCGCCGACGAGCTCGCCCGCGCCGAGATCGCCGCGCTGACCGCGATCGAGGGGGAGCACCGGCCCAATCTCGAGCGGTTCCTCGCGGGCTGCATCGGCCAGCTGACCCGGTTCGCGGACGCCGTGGGTGAGCTCCACTTCGCCGCCGGCCCCGTCCCGCGCTCATTCGGCTTCGCGACGGTGACCGAGTGACCCGCCGTTACCGGATCTCGCACCGGACCACGTACTCGTACGACGACGACGTCACCGACAGCCTCGGCATCGCGTACCTCGTGCCGCGGCAGCTGCCGTGGCAGCAGGTGCTGGCTCACGATCTCGTGCTGACGCCCGCGACGCCCGACCGCACCGACGACCTGGACTACTACGGCAACACCACGACGTACTTCCAGGTGGTCGAGCCGCACCGGGTCCTCGACATCCTGGCGACGAGCGAGGTCGAGGTGACGGGGGAGGAGCACTCCGAGGAGGCGCTGGCGACCCCGTGGGAGCTCGCGCGTCCGGCCGCGCGGCCCGATGTCGGCGACGCCTGGCGGGCGCA
Organism: Aeromicrobium yanjiei; assembly: GCF_009649075.1. Classification (GTDB taxonomy): domain Bacteria; phylum Actinomycetota; class Actinomycetes; order Propionibacteriales; family Nocardioidaceae; genus Aeromicrobium; species Aeromicrobium yanjiei. The sequence goes on along the minus strand of NZ_CP045737.1, from coordinate 2,367,146 downwards.
GGACCTCGCGCTGGCCTCGCCGCTCGCCGAGCAGACCGCGGAGGCACACGCGTACGTCGCGGAGTCGCTGACGCCCGGTCGGCCCGTGGGGGAGGCGGTGGTCGAGGTCATGCGCCGCGTCCATCGCGACTTCCGCTACGACAAGACCGCGACGACCGTGACCACGACGGTCCCCGACATCTTCGCGAAGCGGGCCGGCGTGTGCCAGGACTTCGCCCACCTCATGCTGGCGGGGCTGCGGTCCCACGGCCTCGCGGCGCGGTACGTCAGCGGCTACCTGGCGACGACACCGCCGCCGGGCAAGGAGCGGATCGTGGGCGCCGACGCGACGCACGCCTGGCTCGCGGTGTGGCTGCCCGGGGATGGCTGGCTCGCGGTCGACCCGACCAACGACCAGCTCGTCAACGACCGCTACGTGACGGTCGCGTGGGGTCGCGACTACGGCGACGTCCCTCCTGTGAAGGGGGTGATCTTCACCGAGGCCAAGACGTCGACGCTGCGGGTCGAGGTCGACGTGGCACCCGTGGGGGATGCCGGGTAGCGCCAGCGGTCGCGCTTTGGTGACGGCCTGAAACACTGGTCCGGTGAAAGCCTTCTCCTGCCGCGTGTGCGGCAACGCCCTGTACTTCGAGAACTCGGTCTGCGTCTCGTGCAAGACCAACCTCGGCTTCTCCCGCACCGAGCGGGCCATCGTCCCGGTCGACGGCAAGGGGCAGTACGTCGACGCTGACGGGAGCATCTGGCACGTCTGCAAGAACCTCAACCTGTCGGGCTGCACGTGGCTCACCGAGTTCCCCGGGGGTTTCTGCTTCTGCTGCGGGCTGACCCGCACGCGTCCGAGCGACGAGGACGTCGTGGGCCTGCGCGAGTACAAGGTCGCCGAGGAGGCCAAGCGCCGCCTGATCGTCGAGCTCGACACGCTCGGCTTCCCGATCGTGCCGCGCACCGAGGACGAGGTGAACGGACTCGCGTTCGACCTGCTGTCCAGCGTCGAGGAGAAGGTCGTCACGGGCCACGACAGCGGCGTCATCACGCTCGACCTGGCCGAGAGCGACGACCTGCACCGCGAGAAGGTGCGGGTCAACCTCGACGAGCCCTACCGCACGATGCTGGGTCACTTCCGCCACGAGATCGGTCACTACATCGAGTGGCAGCACGTCCGGGGGGACCTCATCGGCACGGCCCGCGAGCTGTTCGGCAACGAGGAGGAGAGCTACGCCGACGCGATCGACCGGCACTACTCCGAGGGCCCGCCGGCGGGGTGGGAGAAGAACTTCATCAGCATGTACGCCACGATGCACCCGTTCGAGGACTTCGCCGAGACGTTCGCGCACTACATGCACATCTGCGACACGATCGAGACCGCGTCGGCGTACGGACTGGCGACCGTCGCGAGCCCGCAGACGTTCACGTCGTTCCGTGACCTCGTGATCGGCGTGTGGATCCCGCTGAGCATCGCGCTCAACCAGATCAACCGCAGCATGGGCAAGCCGCCGCTCTACCCGTTCGTGATCCCGACGCCGGTCCTGGAGAAGCTCCAGTTCGTCGCCGACCTCCCGCGGGCCGCTCGCGCCTGACCGCCACTGGCGCACCCCGCACCGCGACTGGCGCAGAAGTCGACGACACGCCGTCTCAGTTTCTCCAGCTTGCGCCGGTCGCGGCTCGGGTTGCGCCACTCGCGGATTGGGGGGCGTTGGGGGTGGGGTGAGACAATGGCGGACGTGTCCTCCGTCAACCCCAACCCGCTTCCGCTCGTCTTCGAGCAGAAGCGCGGTCGTGCCAAGCCCCCGCGTCACCTCGCCGACCTGACCGCCGAGGAGCGTACGGCTGCCGCCGCGGCGCTCGGCGAGCCGGCGTTCCGTGTCAAGCAGGTCGCCCACCACTACTTCGGTCGGCTCGAGCGCGACCCGGCCAACATGACCGACCTGCCGGCGGCGAGCCGGGACCGCATCGTCGCCGAGCTGCTGCCGACGCTGCTCAACCCGGTCCGAACGATGGAGGCCGACAAGGGCGCCACGGTCAAGAACCTGTGGAAGCTCTTCGACGGGGCCCTCGTCGAGTCGGTCCTGATGCGCTACTCCGAGCGGGCGACGATCTGCGTCTCCAGCCAGGCCGGCTGCGGCATGGCCTGCCCGTTCTGCGCGACCGGTCAGGGCGGCCTCCAGCGCAACATGAGCACCGCCGAGATCGTCGACCAGGTCGTCGACGCGGCCGGCAAGATGGCCCGCGGCGAGATCGCCGGCGGCCCGGGACGGCTGTCCAACGTCGTGTTCATGGGCATGGGCGAGCCCATGGCCAACTACAAGGCGGTCATCGGTGCGGTGCGGCGCATGGTCGCGCCCGCACCGGACGGCCTCGGCATGTCGGCCCGCAACATCACCGTCAGCACCGTGGGCCTGGTGCCGCGCATGAAGCAGCTCGCCGACGAGGGCATCCCCGTCACGCTCGCGCTCTCGCTGCACGCCCCCGACGACGAGCTGCGCAACGAGCTGGTCCCGATCAACACCCGCTGGTCGGTCCACGAGGCGGTCGAGGCGGCGTGGGAGTACGCCCAGAAGACCAAGCGTCGCGTGTCGATCGAGTACGCGATGATCAAGGACATCAACGACCAGGCCTGGCGCGCCGACCTGCTCGGCGACGTCCTGCAGTCGTACGGCGACTGGGGCTGGGTGCACGTCAACCTGATCCCGCTCAACCCGACGCCGGGCTCGATGTGGACCGCGTCGCGTCCCGAGGACGAGCGCGAGTTCGTCCGTCGCCTCATCGCGAAGGGCATCCCGACCACGGTCCGCGACACCCGCGGCAGCGACATCGACGGGGCCTGCGGCCAGCTCGCGGCCGTCGAGGTCTAGGCGCCCGACGACCGGGGCGGTCAGCGGTAGTGCTGCTCGCCGCGGGCGGCCTTCTCGACGACGTCGCGGATGCGCGCAGCGCGGACGGCCGGCGTCTTGATGGTCGACAGCCGGAAGTAGATGCGGAACCGCTCCGCCTTGGTCAGCGACGCGAGGTACGCGGCTGCGGCCGGGTCGGCGTCGAGCGCCGCCTGGAGGTCCGGCGGCGCGGTGGCACCCTTGACCCGGTATGCCGCGTCCCATCGGCCGTCGCCCTTGGCCCGCTCGACCTCCGCGAGTCCGCCGGGGCGCATGCGGCCCTCCGCGGTCAGCCTGGCGACGTGCTCGACGTTGATCTGCGACCACGGGCTGTTGCGGCGGCGGGGCGTGAACGCCTGCAACGTGTAGTCGTCGTCGAGCCGCTTGGCCTGACCGTCGATCCAGCCGTGGCACAGCGCGACGTCGAGCGCCTCCGACCACGTGATCCCCGGCGCTGACGAGGTCTTCTTGCGCAGCTTGAGCCGCACGCCGTCGTCGCTCGGGGTGCCCTCGAGGTAGGCCTCCCACTCGGCGAGGGTGAGGTCGAGGACCGGCTTGGCGTCAAAGCTCACCATGGGATCAGGCTAGGCCCGGGCACCGACAGGTGGCCACCATCGATACCGTGGGTGCATGATCGCCAGCACCCGCGACAAGGACGTCGTCGTCATCGAGCTGCAGCGCGAGGACCGGCGCAACGCGCTCAACCTCGAGCTGTGTGACGCCATCCGGCGCACCGCGGACGAAGCCGTCGACGACGGCGCCCGCGTCCTGGTCATCACCGGCAAGGGCTCGGCCTTCTGCTCGGGCGCCGATCTCGGCGGCGTCTACGGCTCTGACTTCCTCACCGCGCTCTACGGGATGCTGCACCACCTCACTCAGCTGCCCGTGCCGATCATCGCGGCGGTCAACGGGCCCGCGATCGGCGCCGGCACCCAGCTGGCCATGGCCTGCGACCTGCGGGTCGTGGACGACAAGGCCAAGTTCGCGGTGCCGGTCGTCCGCAACGCGATGGCCGTCGACGCCTGGACGATCCGTACGCTCGAGAAGCTCGCCGGCACGGGCCGCGCCCGCCGCCTGCTGCTCGCGGGGGAGTCGCTGGACCGCAAGGAGGCGCTCGAGTGCGGGCTGGCCGACGCGCACGGCGCGCTGAAGTACGCGATCGCGTGGGCGCACGAGCTCGCCGCCCTCGCGCCGCTGACGATCGCGCACAACAAGCGCGTGCTCAACGACGTCTACGAGGACGACGCGGCGATCGAGAAGGGCTTCCACGCCGTCTGGGAGAGCGCGGACGTGCAGGAGGCCGCACAGGCCCGGCTCGAGAAGCGTGCCCCCGTCTTCGAGGGGCGATGATGACGAGCCTGGTCTTTCGCATCCTCGACGCCCACGTGATCCACGGGCGCGCCGACGAGATCGCGATCAGCGACGAGCGCGGCACCACGTCGTACGCCGAGCTGCTGCACGAGTCCGCGAGCATCGGTGCGGGTCTGCACCACATGGGGATCGAGGCCGGCACGTTCGTGACGGTCGACCTCCCGCCGGGCCGGGACCTCGTCGTGACGGTCCTCGCGATGGCCCGCATCGGCGCGATTCCGGCGGACTCCGCCGACTTCCGCCTGGTCGGGACACCTCCCGTGCTGCACGCGCCCGCGACCGAGGTGGCCTGGGACCTGCTCGTCAAGGCCGGCCGAGTGGAGCCCCACCCGGCGCCGGCCGACGACCCGGACGGCTACGAGGAGCTGATGCGCGCGGCGTTCGGCGACATCCTCGAGGTGCTCGAGGCCGGCAGAACGATCGGCTAGCGCACGCCCCACGCGTACGTCTGCTTCTCCAGGCGCAAGTAGACGAACGTCTCGGTCGTGACGACCCGGTCCATCGCGCTGATCTGCTCCGAGACGATGTCGAGCAGCTCGTCGTCGCTCTCGGCGACCAGCTCGGCGAGGATGTCGAAGCGTCCCGTGGTGATGACGATGTAGTCGAGCTTGTCCATCTCTGCGAGCTCGGCGGCGACCTCGCGGACCCGGCCGCTGACCTTGATGCCGATCATCGCCTGGCGGGCAAAGCCCATCTGCAACGGGTCGGTCACCGCGACGACCTGCATCACGCCGCCCTCGATGAGCTTCTGCACGCGGTGCCGGACGGCTGCCTCCGAGAGGCCCACCTCCTTCGCGATGGCCGAGTACGACAGCCGGCCGTCGTCCTGGAGCAGCTCGATGATGCGCTTCGCCGTCTCGTCGAGGGGGGTCTGGCCGCGGGCGGGAGTCGACTTGCGCTCGGTCATGCCGACATCATGCCCCACCCGGGTGACGTTCTCGACACTCTGACTCGCACAGATGACGCTTTCCATGGCGAAACACACTCTTAACGGCGGATTCCCTTGTGCTGAGTCCGCGAAGTTGCGAGTATGCGTGGACACGGGGAGAACTGAGGGTGGCGCATGGCGGGTGTGGACCGGCGGACGGTGCTGAAGGGCATGGGTGGAGCAGCCGCACTCGGCCTGAGCGGGGTGGCCCTCAAGTACGGCTTCAACACCCCCGACCGCGAGCAGGACCCGGCGACGTGCACCACGAAGGACATGTCGGCCGACGACAAGCGCCTGGTCTTCTCCAACTGGCCCGAGTACATCGACGAGGACGACAAGGACTACGTCTCGACCAAGACGCAGTTCGAGAAGGACACCGGCATCAAGGTGTCCTACACCGCCGACGTCAACGACAACAACGAGTTCTTCGCCAAGGTCTCCAACCAGCTGGGCTCGTGCAGCTCGTCCAAGCGTGATCTTTTCGCGCTGACCGACTGGATGGCCGCCCGGATGATCCAGGTCGGCTGGATACAGAAGCTCGACGCGTCCAAGGTGCCCAACCTGCACGCCAACATCCTGGACTCGCTGAAGTCGCCCGACTGGGATCCCAAGCGCGAGTACTCCGCGCCGTGGCAGAGCGGGCTGACCGGCATCGCGTACAACAAGGCCAAGGTCGGCGAGATCAAGTCGTTCGAGGAGCTGCTGACCCGCAAGGACCTCCGCGGCCGCATCTCGCTGCTCACCGAGATGCGCGACACCATGGCCTTCCTGCTGCTGATCAACGGGGCGGATCCGGAGAAGTTCGACGGCACCCAGTGGCAGAACGCGATCGACCTGCTGAAGAAGGCCCGCAGCGACGGGCAGGTCCGCTCGTTCACCGGCAACTCGTACGTGCAGGACCTCGCGGCGGGCAACATCGTGGCGTGCGAGGCGTGGTCGGGTGACATCGCGAACGCCGGCGACGAGAACCTGGTCTGGATCCCGCCCGAGGAGGGGATCATCATCTGGGCCGACAACATGCTGGTGCCCAATCTCGCGACCCACCAGGGCAATGCCGAGAAGTGGATCGACTACTACTACCAGCCCGAGGTGGCCGCGAAGCTCGCCGACTACAACTCCTACATCTGCCCCGTCAAGGGCGCGCAGGAGGCCATGGAGAAGGTCAACCCCGACAACGTCGAGAACGAGCTGATCTTCCCGACGTCGGAGACCCTCGACAAGACCCACCGCTTCATGGCTCTCGACGAGGCCACGATGCGTACCTACGAAGGAGACTTTGCCGATGTCACAGGTGCATGAGCAGCAGGAGCTGGCCGGCAAGCACTCCGCGGAGGACGCCCCGGCCGGGGAGCCCGGACCGATCCGCGACCTGCGCCTGTCGCAGCTGACCAAGGAGTACGCGACGTTCACCGCGGTCAAGTCCCTCGACCTGGTCGTGCCGCAGGGCTCGTTCTTCGCCCTGCTCGGTCCGTCCGGGTGTGGCAAGACCACGACGCTTCGCATGGTGGCCGGGCTCGAGACGCCGACGTCCGGCACGATCCACCTGGGCGAGACCGAGGTGACGTACCAGAAGCCGTACAAGCGCCCGGTCAACACGGTCTTCCAGAACTATGCGCTGTTCCCGCACCTGTCGATCGCGGACAATGTCGCCTTCGGGCTCAAGCGCCGCGGCGTCAAGGACGTCAAGAAGCAGGTCGCCGACATGCTCGAGCTGGTCGAGCTGACCTCGCAGGCGCACAAGAAGCCCGCCCAGCTCTCCGGCGGTCAGCAGCAGCGCGTCGCGCTCGCGCGGGCCCTGATCAACAAGCCTGAGGTGCTCCTGCTCGACGAGCCGCTCGGCGCGCTCGACCTCAAGCTGCGCCGCGGCATGCAGCTCGAGCTCAAGCGCATCCAGACCGAGGTCGGCCTGACGTTCGTGCACGTGACGCACGACCAGGAGGAGGCCATGACCATGGCCGACACGATCGCGGTGATGAACCAGGGCGTGATCGAGCAGATGGGGGCGCCGACCGAGCTGTACGAGAACCCGCGCACGACGTTCGTCGCCAACTTCCTCGGCCAGTCCAATCTCATCGGTGCGGAGATCCAGGGGCGCGAGGGTGACCACGTCAGGGTCACGATGCCCGGCGGGACCGCCTCGGTCCGCGGCGACCGGGCCCACTCGGACTCGGGCCGGGGATGGCTCGGCATCCGTCCGGAGAAGGTCCTGATCGCTCCGGCCGGTGAGCCGATCGACGTGCCCGGCAGCGTCTTCGAGGGCGGTCACATCACCGAGATCAGCTTCGTCGGCGTCAGCATGCAGTACACCGTGATGATGCCGTGGGGGCAGGAGATCCTCGCGTTCGAGCAGAACACCGGCGCCCGCGGCATGCTGCCGGTCGGCACGCGGGTCGACGTCTCGTGGCGGCCCGAGTACGCGTTCCTGCTCGACGCCAGCCAGGACGCCAAGGCCGGGATCGAGGAGGACTGAGTGACCTCCACCGCCGGCATCGCACCCGCCAATCCCCACGAGGTCAAGCCCCAGCCGCCGCGCGGGCGCAAGCTGACCGGCTACTGGCTGATCCTGCCCGCGGCCCTGTGGCTCGGGCTGTTCTTCGTCATCCCGTTCTACTCCCTGGTCTCGGCCAGCCTGTACGACCCCGACGGCTCGGTGCTGACCGGCTACGACATGACCTGGCACGTCGCCAACTTCGCCGATGCGATCGGGCAGTACAAGGCCCAGATCCTGCGCTCGCTGGCGTACGCGGGCACCGCCACGCTGATCTGCCTCGTGCTCGGCTACGTCCTGGCGTACGCGATCGCGTTCAAGGCCGGCCGGTGGAAGAACCTCATGCTGGTGCTGGTCATCGCGCCGTTCTTCACCTCGTTCCTGCTGCGTACGCTCTCGTGGAAGCTGATCCTCGCCGACGACGGCTGGGTGGTCGGCATCGCGCAGGCGCTGCACGTGACCAACCTGCTCAACCTGCTCGGGCTCACGAGCACCGACGACCGGCTGCTGGCCACCCCCTTCGCGGTGATCGCGGGCCTGACGTACAACTTCCTGCCGTTCATGGTGCTGCCGCTCTACGCGAGCCTCGAGAAGGTGGACATCCGGCTGATCGAGGCGGCGAGCGATCTGTACGCCTCGCCGATCCGCGGCTTCTTCAAGGTGACCTTCCCGCTGTCGCTTCCTGGGGTGGTGGCGGGCACGCTGCTGACGTTCATCCCGGCCGCGGGCGACTACATCAACGCCGAGCTGCTGGGCAATCCCAACACCCGCATGGTCGGCAACGTGATCCAGAGCCTGTTCAACACCCAGCTGGACTACGCGACGGCCGGCGCGCTGTCGGTGACCCTGATGGCGATCATCATCGCGGCGGTGCTCGTCTACGTACGCACGGCCGGGACGGAGGAGCTCGTATGAACGGGGTGCGCCGTGCCAAGCGCTGGCTGGGCGACCACCTCGTCCTCGGTCTCGGCCTGCTGGTGCTGGTCTACACGTTCGTGCCGATCGCCGTCGTGGTGCTGATGAGCTTCAACGACAGCAGTCGGTCGCGCAACGTCTACAAGTTCCAGGAGTTCACGCTCGAGCACTGGCTCCACCCGGGCGACTGGGCCCCCGGCATGGCCGACTCGGTGTGGCTCAGCGTCCGCATCGCCTTGTTCGCGACGCTGGTCGCGACGCTGCTGGGCACGCTCGCGGCGTTCGCGCTGGTGCGCCACCGCTTCGCGGGCCGGTCCTCGGCCAATCTGATCATCTTCTTGCCGATGGCCTCGCCCGAGATCGTCATGGGCTCGTCGCTGCTGGCGCTGTTCGTGTCGTCGGGCTTCGGTGGTCAGCTGGGCTTCTGGACGATCCTCATCGCGCACATCATGTTCTGCCTGTCCTTCGTCATCGTGACGGTCAAGGCCCGGCTCAGCGGCCTCGACGCGAATCTCGAGCAGGCCGCGATGGACCTCTACGCGACCGAGGCGCAGACGTTCTGGCGGGTCACGTTCCCGCTCGTGCTGCCCGGGATCGTGGGGGCGGCGCTGCTGAGCTTCTCGCTGTCGTTCGACGACTTCATCATCACCAACCTCAACGCGGGGCAGTCGGTGACGTTCCCGATGTTCGTCTGGGGCGCCAACCAGCGAGGTGTGCCGATGGAGGTCAACGTGATCGGCACGGCCATGTTCCTCATCTCCGTCGCGATCGTCCTGCTCGTCGAGATCACCCGCCGCCGCCAGGCCAAAGCCCTCGCCGCCTGACGCGCCGCGCCCGTTGACGGTTTCCCACGGTCCCGTGGGATTTGGTCACTTCCCTCGCGTCTCAACGCTAGGGGAGTGACCAATCACCACGGTCCCGTGGGAAACCGGCAACCCCGGGCTAGAGGAGGGACTGGGCGTCGGTGAGGACGCCGCGGAGGATCTGCTCCATCTCGTCGAAGTGGGACTGGTCGGCGATCAGCGGCGGGGACAGCTGGATGACCGGGTCGCCGCGGTCGTCAGCGCGGCAGTACAGGCCGTTGTCGAACAGGGCCTTGGTCAAGAAGCCACGCAGCAACTTCTCGGACTCCTCCTCGTCGAACGTCTCCTTGGTCGCCTTGTCCTTGACCAGCTCGATGCCGTAGAAGAAGCCGTCACCGCGGACGTCGCCGACGATGTCGAGATCGAGCAGCTTCTCCAACGTCCCGCGGAACGCGCCCTCGTTGCGGCGCACGTGCCCGTTGAGGTCCTCGCGCTCGAAGATGTCGAGGTTGGCCATCGCGACCGCGGTCGAGACCGGGTGGCCGCCGAACGTGTAGCCGTGGGCGAAGGAGTTGTGGCCCTCGAGGAACGGCTCCATCACGCGGTCCGACGCGATCATCGCGCCGAGCGGCGAGTAGCCGGAGGTCAGGCCCTTCGCGCACGTGATCATGTCGGGCTGGTAGCCGAACTTGGTCGCGCCGAACATCTCGCCGAGGCGCCCGAACGCGCAGATGACCTCGTCCGAGACCAGCAGGACGTCGTGGCGGTCACAGATCTCCCGGACGCGCTGGAAGTAGCCCGGCGGCGGCGGGAAGCAGCCGCCCGCGTTCTGCACGGGCTCGAGGAACACCGCGGCGACAGTGTCGGGGCCCTCGGCCAGGATCGCGTCCTCGATCCGGTCGGCGGCCCAACGCCCGAACGCCTCGAGGTCGTCGCCGTGCTCGGGGGCGCGGTAGAAGTTGGTGTTGGGCACGTGCACGGTCGACGGCACGAGCGGCTCGAACATCTGCTTCAGCGCCGGGATGCCGGTGATGGACAGCGCGCCGTGCGGGGTGCCGTGATAGGCGACCTGGCGGCTGATGACCTTGGTCTTGAGCGGCTTCCCGGTCAGCTTGAAGTACTGCTTGGCGGCCTTCCACGCGGTCTCGACCGCCTCACCGCCCCCGGTCGTGAAGAACACCCGGTTGAGGTCGCCGGGGGTGTACGACGCGATGCGCTCGGCCAGCATGATCGCGTTGGGGTGGGCAAAGGTCCAGATGGGGAAGAACGGCAGCTCGGCGGCCTGCTTCGCCGCGGCCTGCGCGAGCTCCTCGCGTCCGTGCCCAACCTGGACGACGAACAGCCCCGCGAGACCGTCGAGGTACTTGCGTCCCTTCGCGTCCCAGATGTGCATCCCGTCGCCCTTGGTGATGACGGGGATGTCGTGGTCGTCGTCGTACGCGCCGTGGCGGGAGAAGTGCATCCAGAGGTGACGCTTGCCGGCCTTCTGCAGGCGGTCGTAGTCTTCGGTGTCCATGTCTCCCAGTATCACGAGGGGGGCCGGGTCAATACAAGGGATTTCGTCGCGTGATCCATTGTTTACTTCGGATTCCGTTGCCACGCGTAGATGTCCTGGGGTTGGATGACGTCATGAAGATCCTCCTCGTCGGCGCCGGCGGCGTCGGCTCAGCGTTCTGTGCGATCGCGGCCCGTCGCGACTTCTTCGAGTCGGTGCTGGTCGCGGACTACTCCCGCGAGAGCGCAGATCGCGCGGTCGCAGCCCTCGACGACGAGCGCTTCAGCGCGGCGCAGGTCGACGCGTCCGACGCCGCCTCGGTCGAGGCGCTCGTCCGGGACTGCGGCGCCACGCACGTCATGAACGCGGTCGACCCGCGCTTCGTGATGCCGATCTTCGAGGGCGCGTACGCCGCGGGGGCCGACTACCTCGACATGGCGATGAGCCTGTCGAAGCCGCACCCCGACCAGCCGCACGCGCTCACCGGCGTCAAGCTCGGCGACGAGCAGTTCGCGGTCGCCGGGCAGTGGGAGTCGGCAGGACGCCTTGCGCTTGTCGGCATCGGGGTCGAGCCGGGGCTCTCCGACGTCTTCGCCCGCTACGCCGCGGACCACCTGTTCAGCGAGATCGACGAGCTCGGCACGCGCGACGGTGCCAACCTGACGGTCGACGGCTACGACTTCGCACCCTCGTTCTCGATCTGGACCACGATCGAGGAGTGTCTGAACCCGCCGGTCGTCTGGCAGGACGGCGAGTGGTTCACGACGCCACCGTTCAGCGAGCCCGAGGTCTTCGACTTCCCTGAGGGCATCGGCCCCGTCGAGTGCGTCAACGTGGAGCACGAGGAGGTGCTCCTGATGCCCCGGTGGATCGACGCGAAGCGGGCGACGTTCAAGTACGGCCTCGGCAATGAGTTCATCGAGGTGCTGAAGACCCTGCACATGTTGGGGCTCGACTCCACCGAGAAGGTCTCCGTCGGCGGCGTCGAGGTGGCGCCCAGGGACGTCGTCGCCGCATGCCTGCCCAACCCCGCGGAGCTCGGCGACCGGATGCACGGCAAGACGTGCGCGGGGCTCTGGGTCACCGGCAAGGACAAGGCCGGGCTGCCGCGCTCGACGTACCTCTACCACGTGGTCGACAACGACTGGTCGATGCAGGAGTACGGCCACCAGTGCGTCGTGTGGCAGACCGCGGTCAACCCCGTCGTCGCTCTCGAGCTGCTCGCGAATGGCACGTGGTCCGGTGCGGGGGTCCTCGGCCCCGAGGCCTTCGACGCCGTGCCGTTCCTCGAGCTGCTGCGCGACGGCTACGGCTCGCCGTGGGGTCAGCAGGAGCTGGGCTGAGCCGACGAGGCCACTTGCCATGTCGGAAAGTGCGGAGTAGCTTTCCACTATGGAAAGTTCCGGACGCGACGACTCGCGTCCCACCCCCGCCGAGGAGCTCGCCTCGATCGAGCAAGTACGCCGCGAGGTCGCCGGCGCACTGGTCGTGCCGCCGGGGTACGACCTGACGGCGGGGACGGCCGCCGGCCTCAACGTCGCGGCGGTCGGCCTCGTGCTGGGCGAGGGACCCGCGTGGCGGATCGCGGCGGGCATCGTCCTGCTCGTCGTGGCGCTGGTCGCCTTGGGCTGGTCGGTCCGCCGGTTCCGGGGCGCCAACGGCGCCTGGGTGTCCGGCCTGCGGGCCGGCCGCACGCTGCCGCTGTCCATCGCGGGAGCCGGCGTCCAGTGCCTGCTCGGCTTCGTCGCCGCGTTCGCCGCGGTGGCCGCCGGCTGGTGGTGGCTGGGGATCGTCCTGGCGCCCGTCGAGCTCGTGGTGTTCGTGTTGGTCAGCCGTCGCTGGATGCGCGTCTACCGGGCGGAGCACGGCGCTTGAGCGATCTCGACCCGCTCATCCACGCGCCCGCGCGGCTCCGGCTCTGCGCGATGCTCTCGGTGGTCGACGACGCCCAGTTCGCGACCGTGCGCGAGCGGCTGGACGTCAGCGACTCGGTGCTGTCCAAGCACGTCTCGGCTCTCGTCGACGCGGGGTACGTGGTGGCGCGCAAGGGTGCGCTGGACGGGCGCCGCACGACATGGCTCGCGCTGACCTCGGCAGGACGCAAGGCGTTCGGCGCGCACGTCGCGGCCTTGCGCGCCGTCATCGACGCCACCGACGAGACAGGCTGAAACACCCGCAAGCGGGGGATTCTCGCTATCCTGACGGCGTCCAGCCGAAGGAGACAGCATGCCCAAGCGCAAGATCGTCCCGGACCCCATCGTGACCGTGATCGACGACTACGACGGCAAGGAGCTGCCCGAGGACACGCCGCCGGAGCGCTACCTGCTCAACGGCCGCGTCTACGACCTCTACCTGTCGTCGGAGTCCAAGAAGGCGGTCGACACCTTCTTGTCGAAGCTGCTCGACGGCGCGGAGGAGGTCAAGGACACCTCACCGCCCTCGCGTCGCCGCCGCGGCGGAGCCGGGGTGAGCATCCGCGACGGGTTCACGATCCACGACCTGCGCGAGTGGGCCAAGGCCAACGGTCACGAGGTCAGCGAGAACCGCCGGGCCCCGTCCAAGGTCATCGAGGCGTTCAACGAGGCCCACTCCTCGCGCTGACGGCGTCAGGCGCGCAGGTGGTCGATGCCGGCCGCACCGCACACGTACGCCCAGACGGCGCGGCGCACCGACGGGTCGTCGGCGTGGCGCGGCAGGAAGTACGTCGGGCGCGGGCGCCGGTCCGACCAGAACAGCCCGGACGAGGCCGTCGCCTCGGGTGAGGCGGTCAGCCAGACGATCGTGTCCGCGCCCTGCTCGGGGCTGCGCAGGATCGGTCCGGCGACCTTCGCGAACCGCGGCAGCGAGTCGGTCACGCCGGGGGTCGCGGCCCAGCCGGGGTGCATGCTGTGCACCGTGATGCCGTCCGCCGCGTACCGCCGGGCCAGCAGCTCGGCCATCGTCACCTGGATCCGCTTGGTGCGCGCGTACGCCCGGACGGCCTCGTAGTCGCCGCGCTCGTACTCGATGTCGTCGCCGATCGTGTCGTCCAGCGGCGCGGAGTACATGCCGCCGGACGACACGATCACGACCCGCGGCGACTCGGCCGCGGCGAGACTGGTGCGCAGCTCCTCGGTGAGCCGCAGCGGTCCGATCACGTGGGTCGCGAGCGCCGCCTCGTGCCCCTGCGCGCTCTCGGTGCGCCGCGGGGGCATGACCCCGGCGTCGTGGACGATCGCATGGAGCGCAGGCACCTGCTGGCGCAGACCCGCGGCGTACGCGCGCACGTCGTCGAGATCGCTGACGTCGCACACCTCGCCGAGCAGGTCCGCGTCCGGCACGTCACGGCGTATCTCGGCCGCGGAGGACTCGAGCCGCTCGGCGTCCCGGCCGACCAGGTGCACGGTCGCGCCGAGGCGGGCGATGCCGGCCGCGGCCGCCCGGCCCAGACCGCTGCTGGCCCCGGTGACCACCACGTGGCGCCCGACGAGGGCCCGCGGGTCAGGGTCGCCCGGCCACCAGCGGCGCCGCAGCGCCGGACCGATCGAGGAGTACCCGAGCAGCACGGACTTGTCGAGGGCGGTGTCGAGGACGGAGGTCAGCGCGGAGGGCATGCCCACACGGTAGGACGACGCCCGTGACCCCGCCGGACGAAACCGGTCGGCTCAGAGCAGTCCGGCCTCGTGCATCGCGATCGCGACCTGCACCCGGTTGGTCGCGCCCAGCTTGGTGAAGATGTGGGAGATGTGCGCCTTCACGGTCGCGACGCTCATGTGCAGCGCCAGCGCGATCTCGGCGTTGGACGAGCCGCGCCCGATCGCGACGGCCACCTCGCGCTCCCGATCCGTGAGGCAGCGGATCCGCCGCTGGGCCTCGTCCGCCCGGCCGTCCGGGGCGGCATCGGTGACCTGACGGATGAGCTGCTCGGTGATCGTGGGGGAGAGCATGGGCTCTCCGGCCACGACGCGCGAGATCGCCTCCACGATGTCGGCGGGCGGGGTGTCCTTCAGCAGGAAGCCGTTGGCGCCCGCTGCGAGAGCACGGACGACGTACTCGTCGGCGTCGAACGTGGTCAGCACGATGACCTTCGGGGGCTCGGGCAGGGCCAGGATCGCGGAGGTCGCGGCGATCCCGTCCATCACCGGCATCCGGATGTCCATCAGGACGACGTCGACCCCACCGGCACGCACGGCCTCGACAGCCGCGCGCCCGTTGGTCGCCTCTCCGACGACCGTGATCTCGGACGAGCCGCCGAGGATCAGCGCGAGCCCCGCGCGCACCAGGGCGTCGTCGTCGGCGAGGAGCACGCGGACGGTCATGCGGGCCACGGTAGCCAAGCCGTGAGGACGAACTGCCGCTCGGGCGTGATCCGGTGCGTCAGCGTCCCTCCGGCCAGCGCGGTACGTTCGGCGAGGCCGACCAGGCCCAGGCCCGAGTGCGGAGCAACCGCCCGCGGGCCGAAGGGCAACGGGTTGCGGATCACGACGCGCAGTCCCTCGGCGGGACCGCCTCCGAACGTGACCGTGACCAGGGTGTCGGGAGCGTGCTTGCGGGCGTTGGTGAGGGCCTCCTGCACGACCCGGTAGACCGTGCGGCCGAGCGACTCCGGCACGGTCGAGAGGTCGATCGAGCTGACGTGGTCGATGCGCATGCCCGACGACCGTGCCTCGTCGATGAGCGCGGGGACGTCGGAGGCAGCGGGCTGCGGCAGCTCGGGGTCCGCGTCGCCGGGGCCGTCGCGCAGGATGCCGAGCACCTCGCGCAGCTCGATCATCGCCTCGTGCGTGTTGTCCTGGATGATCCCGGCCGTCGAGCGCATGTCGGCCGCCGACAGGTCCTGGCGGTACACCAGCGCGCCCGCGTGCATCGTCACCAGCGAGATGCGGTGGGCGAGCACGTCGTGCATCTCGCGGGCGATCCGGGCCCGCTCGGCCGTACGCGCCTGGGCGACGCGGGCGGCCTGCTCGGCCTCGGCGGTCTCGGCCCTCTCGCGCAGCGTGGCCAGCAGCTCGCGGCGCGAGCCGATGTACATGCCCCAGCCGACCGTCACGGCGATCACCAGCACGACGAGGGGGATCGTGATCGCGAACGGCTCGTCCTTGCCCGGGTTGAGTGCCTCGACGGTCAGCCCGGCCGCGAGCGCGAGCGCGGCGACCGGGATGATCTCCCGCCACCGACGTCGGGTCGCCATCGAGGCGAGCGCCCACGTGGCCGGTCCGGCTGCCGCGAACGAGATCATCGACACGACGTTGGTGGCCACCGCGACCGGCACGGGGTACGCCCGGCGCCACCGCAGCAGAGCGAGGGCCAGGACACCGAGCCCCAGGTCGGACCAGAACCACCACTGGTGGTGGTCCCACTGCCACACCGCCACCTCGCCCCACGCAGCCGCGGACAGCGTGAGGACGGCCACGATCCGCCACGCGCGGCTCCACAGTCCGAGCTCGGGCTGGCACGTCGTGGGGGGCACATCCCAAGGCTAGGGCCGCGCGGGCCTCGTCGACACGGCTGGAGGTCTGCCCTGTCTCATACTTTCGGCGCGCCGAACAGGCCCGGAGGTGGATGACTCGCGGTCCGGGATGAGCCAGAGTAGGGGCCATGATCACAGTCGACCGACTCACCAAGACCTATGGCGGCTATCGTGCCGTCGACGATGTGTCCTTCACGTGCCGCCCCGGCGCCGTGACCGGTTTCCTCGGCCCCAACGGTGCCGGCAAGTCCACGACCATGCGTATCATCGCGGGCCTGACCCGGGCCACCTCCGGCACAGCGACAGTCGACGGCGTGGACTACCACGACATCCCCAACCCCGGCACGCAGGTCGGCGTCCTGCTGGACGCCTCCGCCCAGCACGCGGGCCGCACGGGCCGCGAGATCCTCACCCTGAGCGCGCTCACGATGGGCCTGCCGACGTCACGTGTCGACGAGATGCTCGACCTGGTGAGCCTCACCAAGGACGAGTCCAAGCGCCGCGTGCGCAACTACTCGCTCGGCATGCGCCAGCGTCTCGGCATCGCGAACGCCCTGCTCGGGGATCCCAAGATCCTGATCCTGGACGAGCCGGCGAACGGTCTCGACCCGGCGGGCATCCACTGGATGCGCGCTCTCCTGCGTGAGTACGCCAACCGCGGCGGCACGGTGCTGCTCTCGTCGCACCTGTTGCACGAGATCGAGATCATCGCCGACGAGATCATCGTGATCGGGCACGGCAAGATCGTGGCCCAGGGCACCAAGGACGAGCTGCTCAAGAACGCCGGCACCTTCGTGAAGGCCGGCGACATGTCCGGTCTCGCGAACGCGCTGACGACGGCCGGGATCGAGTCCAAGCCATCCGGGGACGGCGGGTTGCGCACCGAGGCCCCGGCGGAGCTGGTGGGCAAGGCGGCTGCCGCTGGGGGCGTCGCTCTCGTGGAGCTGCGCAGGGCCGAAGGCGCCGGTCTGGAAGAGATGTTCCTCGAGCTCACCGGTGACACGCAGCGCGATGTCATCACCCCCGAAGGAGTCCAGTCATGAGCAGCGCAGTCGTCACCATTGACACGACGCGGCCGGAGATCCCGTTCGGGCGCCTGGTCCGGGTCGAGATCCGCAAGATGTTCGACACCAGGTCCGGCTTCTGGCTGATGCTCTCGACCGGCATCCTGCTGGCCCTGACCGTCGGCATCACCCTGCTGGTCGTCGCCCTCGACGAGGGCACGAGTCTCACCGCCAGCGACTTCTCGTCGGTCCTGACGATCCCGCTGTCGATCCTGCTCCCGGTCTTCGCGATCGTGACGGTCACCAGCGAGTGGGGACAGCGCAGCCACCTGTCCCTCTTCACGCTCGAGCCGCGCCGGGGTCGGGTCATCGGCGCCAAGCTGGTCAGCGTCCTGGTGCTCGCGGTCGGCACGATCGTGCTGGCCCTGGTCCTGGGTGCGATCGCCAACGTGGTCGGTGCGGCCATCGGCGGGTACGACGTCATGTGGAACCTCGACGCCAGCAACATCGCCTGGACCGTTGTGCTGCAGCTCGCGTACTTCCTGATGGCGTTCGCGCTGTCGATGGTGTTCCTGAGCTCGCCCGGCACGATCGTGGTGTTCTACATCTTCGCGCTGCTGCTGCCGTTCATGGTCTACCCGCCACTGTTCTTCGCCTTCGACTGGGCCAAGGACCTCATCCCGTGGGTCGACTTCAACTACGCGGCCAACCCGCTGATCTCGGGCGAGGACTTCGCCGGCGACCCGGTCGACGTCGGGGTCCTGCAGTACGCCCAGTTCGCGCTCACGCTCCTGCTGTGGATCGGCATCCCGGGGGCGATCGGCCTGCGCCGGGTGCTCACGACCGAGGTCAAGTAGGCCGCCGGCCGCGAGGTGCGGGAGGATGGCGACATGCGCAAGCGTGTCGCCATCCTCGGCTCGACCGGCTCGATCGGTACCCAGGCCCTCGAGGTCATCGCCGCCAATCCCGACCGGTTCGAGGTGGTCGCGCTGGCCGCCGGTGGCGCCAATCCGCGGCTCCTGGCCGAGCAGGCCATCGCCTTCGACGTGCCGCTCGTCGCGGTCGCGCGAGGCAGCGCGGCCGAGGACGTGCAGCTCGCTCTCTATGCCGAGGCGCAGCGGCGCGGGTACGCCCACGGCGACCACCGCATCCCGCGCCTGATCGTGGGCCCCGACGCCGCGTGCGACGTCGCCCGCACGCCGTGCGACGTCGTGCTCAACGGCATGACCGGGGCGGTGGGCCTGCTGCCGACCCTCGCGGCACTCGAGACCGGCGTGACCCTGGCCCTGGCCAACAAGGAGTCGCTCATCATCGGCGGCGAGCTCGTGACGCGCGCCGCGGCGCCCGGCCAGCTCGTGCCGGTCGACTCCGAGCACTCGGCCCTCGCGCAGGCGATGCGAGGCGAACGGCCCGAGGACGTCCGCAAGCTGATCGTCACCGCGAGCGGTGGGCCGTTCCGCGGGCGTACGCGCCGAGAGCTCGCGGACGTCACGCCCGAGCAGGCCATGGCCCACCCCACGTGGGACATGGGCCCGGTCATCACGATCAACTCCGCGACCCTGGTCAACAAGGGGCTCGAGGTCATCGAGGCCCACCTGTTGTTCGGCATCGGCTTCGACCGGATCGAGGTCGTGGTCCACCCGCCGTCGATCGTGCACTCGATGGTCGAGTTCGTCGACGGCGCGACGATGGTCCAGGCGTCCCCGCCGGACATGAAGCTGCCGATCGCGCTCGGCCTGGCCTGGCCCGAGAGGGTCCCCGGCGCCGCAGCAGGGTGCGACTGGTCGCGGCCCGCGACGTGGGAGTTCTTCCCGCTCGACGAGGAGGCCTTCCCGGCCGTGGGTCTCGCCCGCCGCGCCGGGACGTTCGGGCGTACGGGGCCGGCGGTCTTCAACGCCGCCAACGAGGTCTGCGTCGACGCATTCGTCCACGGGCACTTGGACTTCCTCGGCATAGTGGACACAGTGGGCGCAGTCCTCGATGAGCACCTCACGGACCCGGACGTCGCCCACCAGGAGATGACCCTCGACGGCGTGCTCGGGGCCGACACATGGGCTCGCGAGCGGGCCACGAACCTCGTGGAGAAACGATGAACGCCCTGATCTACACCCTCGGCGTGGTGGTGTTCGTGCTCGGCGTCGTGCTGTCGATCGCGCTGCACGAGCTCGGGCACATGTACCCGGCCAAGAAGTTCGGCATCAAGGTCACCCAGTTCTTCGTGGGCTTCGGCAACACGGTCTGGTCGACCAAGCGAGGCGAGACCGAGTTCGGCATCAAGTCGATCCCGCTCGGCGGCTACGTCAAGCTGGTCGGCATGCTGCCGCCCGCCAAGGGCGACGACCCGCACGAGGTCCGCAAGACCAACACCGGCATGTTCACCCAGCTCATCTCCGACGCCCGTGAGGCGGAGTACGAGCACGTCGAGGACAAGGACCTCGACCGGCTCTTCTATCGCAAGCCGTGGTGGCAGAAGCTCATCGTGATGTCCGGCGGGCCCATCGTCAACATCATCATCGCGGTGATCCTGTTCGCGGTCGTCTTCATGGGCTTCGGCGCGCTCACGCCCACCACGACGGTGCAGACGGTGTCGGACTGCGCGATCAGCGACACCGAGGCCGGGCGCACGTGCAAGCCGTCCGATCCCGAGACCCCCGCCAGCAAGGCCGGCCTGCAGCCGGGCGACACGATCACCGCGTTCAACGGCACTCGTGTCGACTCGTGGGAGACGTTGTCCAGGCTCATCCGCAGCAACGGCGCGGACCGCGCGACGATCGACTGGGAGCGCGACGGACGCGACATGTCGGCGACGGTGAGCACCTCGGTGCTGGCACGTGCGGATCTCGACGACCCGACCAAGACCGTCGAGGTCGGCTTCCTCGGTGTCTCGCCGACCGAGCAGATGGACCGCAAGGGTCCGGGCTACGTCGTGGACGTCATGGGCGACTACGTCGTGGGCACGGCCAAGGCGATCTGGCACCTGCCGTCGCGCATGGTCGACGTCACCAAGGCCGCATTCGGTGCCGAGCGGGACGCCGAGGGGCCGATCAGCGTGGTCGGTGCGAGCCGGGTCGCGGGGGAGTCGTTCACGATCGACGACCCGACGTGGTCCGAGCGGGCCCAGCGCGTCCTGGTCCTGCTCGCCGGGCTCAACCTGTTCCTCGCGATGTTCAACTTCATCCCGCTGCTGCCGCTGGACGGCGGTCACATCGCCGGTGCGCTGTGGGAGGCGATCCGCCGGGGCATCGCGAAGCTGCGAGGACGTCCCGATCCGGGCTTCGTCGACGTGGCCAAGATGCTGCCCGTCGCGTACGGCGTGGGTGCCCTCCTTATGCTGATGAGCGTGATCCTGATCTACGCCGACATCGTCAACCCTGTGAGCCTGTCATGACAGATCTCGGCCTTCCCGCGATGCCGCCGCCCGTCCTCGCGCCGCGGCGCCGCTCGCGCAAGATCAAGGTCGGCAGCGTCGACGTGGGCGGAGACGCCCCCGTCTCGGTGCAGTCGATGACCACGACCCTGACGTCGGACGTCAACACGACGCTGCAGCAGATCGCCGAGCTCACGGCCG
Source organism: Aeromicrobium yanjiei (assembly GCF_009649075.1). Taxonomy (GTDB): domain Bacteria; phylum Actinomycetota; class Actinomycetes; order Propionibacteriales; family Nocardioidaceae; genus Aeromicrobium; species Aeromicrobium yanjiei. The sequence continues at coordinate 2,346,255 of NZ_CP045737.1, read as the reverse complement.
CCGGCTGCGACATCGTCCGGGTCGCGTGCCCCAGCCAGGACGACGCCGATGCGCTGCCCGAGATCGCCCGGCACTCCAACATCCCGGTCATCGCCGACATCCACTTCCAGCCCAAGTACGTGTTCGCCGCGATCGACGCCGGCTGTGCCGCGGTGCGCGTCAACCCCGGCAACATCCGCAAGTTCGACGACCAGGTCGGGGCGATCGCCCGTGCGGCCAAGGACGCAGGCGTCTCGATCCGCATCGGCGTCAACGCCGGCTCGCTCGACAAGCGCATCTTCGACAAGTACGGCCGGGCCACGCCCGAGGCGCTCGTCGAGTCCGCGGTCTGGGAGGCGTCGCTGTTCGAGGAGCACGACTTCCACGACTTCAAGATCTCGGTCAAGCACAACGATCCGGTCATCATGGCGCAGGCGTACGAGATGCTCGCGGAGCGCGGGGACTGGCCCCTGCACCTCGGCGTGACCGAGGCCGGTCCGGCGTTCCAGGGCACGATCAAGAGCGCCACGGCGTTCGGCTACCTGCTGGGCAAGGGCATCGGCGACACGATCCGGGTGTCGCTCTCGGCGCCGCCGGTCGAGGAGGTCAAGGTCGGCATCCAGATCCTGCAGTCGCTCAACCTGCGCGAGCGCAAGCTCGAGATCGTGTCGTGCCCCTCGTGCGGCCGCGCCCAGGTCGACGTCTACACGCTGGCCGAGCAGGTGACCGCGGGGCTCGAGGGCCTCGAGGTGCCGCTGCGCGTCGCGGTCATGGGATGCGTCGTGAACGGTCCCGGCGAGGCACGCGAGGCCGACCTGGGGGTCGCGAGCGGCAACGGCAAGGGCCAGATCTTCGTCAAGGGCGAGGTCATCAAGACCGTCCCGGAGTCCAAGATCGTCGAGACGCTGATCGAGGAGGCCATGCGCCTCGCCGAGGGCATGGAGCCGGTCGAGGGCGGCTCTCCGGCCGTCAGCATCAGCTGACGACCAGAGGTTCCCTCCTCGACCGCGTCAGCACGCCTTCGCGTCCGCGGCCCCGGGGTCCGAGACGATCCATCGCCCGTCCCTGCGCACCAGGCCGAAGGAGATCGTCGTCGACGGCAACGGCTTCGCGTCGGCGTCCGGCGCGGTCCGGCCCTTCGTGACCAGGAAGGCCTCGGAGCTGTCCTGGCACCCCTTCACGAGGGCCTTGTCGCCCGTGATCGTGACGCTCGACGGCTTGATCGTGACCTGCCCGACGTACTGGAGTCCCGCATCCACGATGGCCTTCGTGTCGGCCGGCACGATGAAGTCGTAGACCTCCTTCGTCACCAGGTCCTTGATGACGGGCCCCAGCGGCTGGGCGCCCCGACCGACGATCGCGTCGGTGTACGTCGACGCCGCCGACAGCTCGTCCGAGCCGCCACAACCCCCGAGCAGCAGGAGCGTCAGCGCGGTCGTCACGCACCATCCTGTGTGCCGCTTGCCCCTCATGGCCCCCCGCTCATCGTGCGTCCTGGCGTGCTGCTGTAGGGGACGCTAGCGGTGGACGCGGGATTCGTCCGGCATGACGAGGCGCCGGTCGTGCTGGGGACCGGCGCTCGTCGTAGGCTGGTTCCACCACCATGGGAGGCGCAGTGCTGAGGACGACGACACAGGTTCGCGCTCTGACGCCCGACGACCTGCCGGAGCTGCGAGCGCTGCTGGACCGCGACCGACTGGCCAATCTGTTCGTCCGCAACCGCGTCGACGCGACCGGGCTGCAGACCCGCTGGCTCGGCGGCCAGGTCTGGGGCTACTTCGAGGACGACGTGCTCGTCTCGGCCTGCCACGCGGGCACCAACCTCGTCCCGGTCGAGGCGACACGGCGCGCGATCGAGGCGTTCGCCGAGCGGGTCCTCACCGACAACATCCGCCCTTCGTCCGTCGTTGGCCTGCGCTCGGCCGTCCTGCCCCTGTGGGAGCTGCTCGAGCCTCGCTGGGGCCCGGCCCGCTCGCCCCGCCTGGACCAGCCGTTCATGGTCATCGACCGCGACAGCCGGCTGCGTCCCGATCCGCGGGTGCGCCCGGTCGTCATGGACGAGTTCGACACGGTCTATCCCGCGTGCGTCGCGATGTTCACCGAGGAGGTCGGCGTCGACCCCGAGGCGAGCAGCCGCAGCGGCTACCGGGCTCGGGTAGCCCAGCTGATCTCGCAGGGCTGGTCGTTCGCGATCATCGAGGACGGCCAGGTCATCTTCAAGACCGAGGTCGGGGCCGCGACCCCGTACGCGTGCCAGCTCCAGGGCGTCTACGTCCACCCCGACCTGCGGGGCCGCGGCATCGCCGGACCCGCGATCTCCGCGGTCGTCAACCAGGTCCGCCGCACCATCGCGCCGGTCGTGACGCTGTACGTCAACGACCACAACACGCCGGCCCGACGGGCGTACGAGCGGGCGGGCTTCGAGCAGACCACCACGTTCGCCTCGATCCTGCTCTGACGACGGCTACGCTGCGCGCATGAGACGCGACATCGAGGTCATGGCCGGCGCATTCGTCGGCATCGGGATCCTGCACTTCGTCAGGCCCCGGCCGTTCGAGCGCATCGTGCCGAAGCCGCTGCCGGCCAAGAAGCAGCTCGTGCTGGCCTCGGGCGCCGCGGAGATCGCGCTCGGCGCGATGATGCTCAACCCGGGCACGCGCCGCCTCGGCGGGCTGGGCGCGGTGGGCCTGCTCGCGGCGGTGTTCCCCGCGAACGTCCAGATGACCCTGGACGCCGTGCGCAGCAAGAGGACGCCGACCTGGTTCACGATCGGCACGATCGCGCGGTTGCCCCTGCAGGCCCCGATGATCCGCATCGCGCTGAAGGCCGCGAGGTCCTAGAACGATAGGCTCGGGACATGCGTATGTCCCGGCTCTTCCTGCGAACTCTCCGCGACGATCCCGCCGATGCCGAGGTGCCGAGCCACAAGCTCCTGGTGCGTGCGGGCTACGTCCGCCGCGTGGCACCGGGCATCTACTCGTGGCTCCCGCTCGGGCTGAAGGTCCTGGCCAACGTCGAGCGCATCGTCCGCGAGGAGATGGACGCGATCGGCGCGCAGGAGGTGCGCTTCCCGTCGCTGCTGCCGCGGGAGCCCTACGAGGCGAGCAACCGGTGGACCGAGTACGGGCCCAACCTCTTCCGCCTCGCGGACCGCAAGGGCAACGACATGCTCCTCGGCCCGACGCACGAGGAGATGTTCACGCTGCTGGTCAAGGACCTCTACTCCTCCTACAAGGACCTGCCGCTGAGCCTCTACCAGATCCAGACCAAGTACCGCGACGAGGCGCGTCCCCGCGCCGGCATCCTGCGCGGACGCGAGTTCATCATGAAGGACTCCTACTCCTTCGACATCGACGACGCGGGGCTCGAGGAGTCCTACCGCGCGCACCGCGCGGCGTACGTCCGCATCTTCGACCGGCTGGGCTTCGAGTACGCGATCGTCCACGCCGACTCCGGCGCGATGGGAGGCTCGGCCAGCGAGGAGTTCCTCGCGGTGTCGCCCACGGGAGAGGACACCTTCGTCCGCTCCCCGGGCGGCTACGCGGCCAACGTCGAGGCCGTCACGACGATCGCGCCTGATCCGCTGCCGTACGACGACGCGCCCGCCGCACACGCCGAGCAGACCCCCGACACGCCCACGATCGAGACGCTGGTCGCGCACCTCAACGAGGCGTTCCCGCGCGACGACCGCCCCTGGGAGGCGGCCGACACGCTCAAGAACGTGCTGGTCATGCTGCGCCACCCCGACGGCACGCGCGAGCCGTTGGCGATCGGCGTACCCGGTGACCGCGAGGTGGACGCCAAGCGGCTCGAGGCGCAGGTCTCGCCCGCCGAGGTCGAGCCGTTCGGCGAGGCGGAGTTCGCCGCCCATCCCGGCCTGGTGAAGGGCTACATCGGCCCCGCCGCGCTGGGCACCGAGAGCGACACCGGCATCCGCTACCTGACCGATCCGCGTGTCGTCACGGGCACCCGCTGGGTCACCGGCGCCAACATCCAGGGCTCGCACGTCATCGACCTGGTCGCCGGGCGGGACTTCACCTCCGACGGCACGATCGAGGCCGCCGAGGTGCGCGCGGGCGATCCCGCCCCCGACGGCTCGGGCCCGCTGGAGCTCGCGCGGGGCATCGAGATGGGTCACATCTTCCAGCTCGGTCGCAAGTACGCCGAGGTGCTCGACCTCAAGGTGCTCGACGAGAACGGCAAGCTCGTGACCGTCACGATGGGGTCGTACGGCGTGGGCGTCTCGCGCGCGGTCGCCGCGGTCGCGGAGTACGCGCACGACGACGCGGGCCTCGTGTGGCCCAAGGAGCTCGCCCCCTTCGACGTGCACCTGATCGTCGCCGGCAAGGACGAGACCGTCGTCGCAGGCGCCGAGCAGGTCTACGACGACCTGATCGGGGAGGGCTTCGACGTGCTGTTCGACGACCGCCTGGGCAAGGTGTCACCCGGTGTGAAGTTCAAGGACGCCGAGCTGATCGGCGTCCCGACGATCGTGGTCGTGGGCAAGGGCTTCGTCGACGGCGTGGTCGAGGTCAAGGACCGGGCCACGGGCGAGCGCACCGACGTCCCGCTCGCCGACCTGATCGCACACCTGCGCGGCTGACCCACCCCCACCCCGCCCCACCCCCGCCCAGATTTGCGGGCTCCTGCACGAAATTTGCCCGCGAAAAGGTGCATGACTCCGCAAATCTGGGCGGGGCGGGGCGGGGTGGGGGTCAGGGGAGACCGGGGAAGGCCTGCGGTCTCGCGCCCCAGGTGAGCTCGGCCAGGGCCGCGCGGGTGAGGTTCCTGATCGCGTACGCCCGCAGGTCGCCCTCGGACGCCCCGGCCAGCGCCAGGCACGCGGCGCTGATCCGTGCCTCGAGGCGGCGGGCGGCCCGCAGCGCCCGCCGCTCGGTGTCGACCGGTCCCACGTCGTACGTCAGCCGGTTCGCCACCGGGTCCTCGCCGGCCACCCGGATGCGGCGCTCCAGCGCGTCGCGGGTGTCGCGGTGTGTCCGGAACGCCGTGGAGGCGCGGGGCCGTAGATCGGCGAAGCGGGCACCGATGACCGGGTAGAGCCACACCGCCTCGTGCTCGAGCGCGAGCCACGTCTGCAGGTCCTCGATGGCGATCATCGCAGGTCACCGAGCCCGCGGGCGCCCTGGGCGAGGCCTGCGGACATCGAGGCGAGCACCCGGGTGAGGTCGGGGGAGAAGGACCGCAGCGCGTCGGCGGCCCGGGCCTTGGCCGCGGCGCGGAAGGCCTTCTCCAGCTGCGCGAGCGCGGCCCCGGCCCCTGCAGGAGGGGCGGCGACGTCCGTCGCCGCGGTCGTCCCGCCGACAGCTGCCAGCTGCTCGCGCACCAGCGCCTCGAAGGGGGCCAGGGCCAGGGACCGGTGCGTGGCGGCCGTCGCCTCCACCATGGCCAGGAGGGTCGCGGCGCCCGACGCGGCGCGCCGCACCAAGCGGTCGTCCTCGGGGTCCGGCTCGGGCTTGGGGTCGAGCCCGACGAGGTCGGCCGCATCGTCCAGCACGTGCGTGACATGCGCGACACCCACGAGAGCCGCTCCACCCGCCACGGCGGCTCCCGTCCCCAGAAGGACGCGTCGGCTGATCACCATGGCAGGTTAACGTCCGCCCGCGAGCGAGCTCGGCAGACGTGCTGGGTCGTCGGATGGCGGGAGGAGCCGCGCCGGTTCGGTAAGGTGGTGCGGACACTGAACGCGGTGTCCACAACAGAAGACGGAGGACCATCCATGACGGACAGTCTGGAGACCCTCGTCGAGACCACCGTGTCGTCGCTCGGCCTCGATCTCGAGGCAGTGGAGCTGACGCCGGCCGGCAGGAAGCGCGTCCTCCGCATCGCGGTGGACCGGGACGGCGGTGTGGGCATCGACCACATCACCGACGCCACGCGCGCCCTCTCGGAGGTCCTCGACGCAAGCGACGTGATGGGCGACGAGCCCTACACGCTCGAGGTGACATCACGCGGCGTCGACCGCCCGCTCACGCTGCCGCGCCACTGGCGTCGCAACGCGGGGCGCCTGGTCCGCCTGCGTCTCGCGGACGACACCTCGGTCGACGGTCGCATCGGCGCGTCCGACGACGAGGGCGTCGAGATCGTGGGCAGGACCACGACCCGCTACCTGTACGACCAGATCACCTCAGCGCTCGTGCAGATCGAGCTCAACCCGAAGGACGCCTGATGGACATCGACATGGCCGCTCTGCGCTCTCTCGAGCAGGAGAAGCAGATCCCGTTCGAGGCGATCTGCGAGGCGATCGAGACGGCGCTGCTCTCGGCGTACCACAAGACCGGCGCGGCCCACCCGCACGCGCGGGTCGAGCTCAACCGCAAGAACGGGCACGTGACGGTCTGGGCGAAGGAGCGGCTGGAGACGCCGCCGGCGCCCGAGCCCGCCGAGGGGGAGGAGCCGGTCCGCCCGGAGGTCAGGTTCTCCGCGGAGTTCGACGACACCCCCGAGGACTTCGGCCGGTTCGCCGCCACGATCGCCCGCCAGCTCATCATGCAGCGCATCCGCGACGCCGAGGACGAGTCGAAGTTCGGCGAGTTCTCCGGGAAGGTGGGCGACATCGTCTCGGGTGTGATCCAGCAGGGTCGCAACCCCCAGGACGTGATGCTCGACCTCGGCCGCGTCGAGGCGATCCTGACCGCCACCGAGCGGGTGCCCGAGGAGAAGTACGCGCACGGCGAGCGCCTCAAGGCGTACGTCTACGACGTCGAGAAGGGCCTGCGGGGTCCGCGGGTCAAGGTCTCACGCACCCACCCCAACCTGGTCAAGCTGCTGTTCGCGCTGGAGGCCCCCGAGATCGCCGACGGCTCGGTCGAGATCGTCGCGATCGCTCGCGAGGCGGGTCACCGCACCAAGATCGCGGTGCGCGCCACCGCGCCCGGCATCAACGCCAAGGGCGCGTGCATCGGCCCCATGGGCTCGCGGGTGCGCAACGTGATGCACGAGCTGCACGGCGAGAAGATCGACATCGTCGACTACAGCGACGACCCGGCGGAGTTCATCGGACACGCCCTGTCGCCGTCCCAGGTCAAGAGCGTGACGATCGTGGACGCCGCGACACGCTCGGCGCGGGTGGTCGTCCCGGACTTCCAGCTCTCGCTCGCGATCGGCAAGGAGGGCCAGAACGCCCGTCTTGCCGCCAAGCTCACGGGGTGGCGCATCGACATCCGATCGGACACCGAGGCGCCCACGCAGGCGGGCTCGTGACCGATGGCGCAAGCGCTTCGCGAAACGGGTAGACTGGCCATGGTCGTCCGGACGTGCATCGGTTGCAGGCAACGTGCGGACAAGACCACTCTGGTGCGAGTCGTCGCAGTGCAGGAGTCCACGACAGTCGTCGTGACACCGGATCTGCGCGGAACGCTTCCGGGGAGAGGGGCGCACCTGCACCCCACGACCCGGTGCCTGGAGCTCGCGACACGTCGCAAGGCGTTCGGCCGGGCCCTTCGAGCAGAAGGGCCGCTGGACCTCAGCGCAGTGACCGATGTCGTCGCGGAACAATGAAACATCAGCTCGACCACCCGGGCGTCGCACCCGCGACGATTCCCATGACACGAAATCGGAGCCCGCTCATGACCACACAGATCGGCACCAGCCGATGAGTACTGCGCGATGAGTACTGCGCAATGAGCACGTTCGTCAACTAGTGGTCTGATCCTCCTTCGGGGTCGGACCCCCCTGAAGGAGAAAAGTGGCTGTCAGAGTCCACGAGCTCGCCAAAGAGTTCGGCGTCGAGAGCAAGGTCGTCCTCAACACCCTGAAAGACATGGGTGAGTATGTGAAGTCGGCCTCCTCGACCGTAGAAGCACCCGTCGTCCGGCGCCTCAACGAGGAGCACGGCGAGGCCCTGCGTGCGCAGGGCGCGAAGAAGTCCGGTGGCAAGGCCCCCGCCAAGAAGGCCGAGGCGGCTCCTGCCCCCGCGGCTGCACCGACCGAGGCGGCTGCGCCTGCGGCTCCGGCCGCACCCGCTGCCCCCGCGGCACCGGCATCCGCTCCGGCTGCACCTGCAGCCCCGGCGCGTCCCGGCCCGGTCCCCGGACCCCGCAAGGCTCCCGAGCCGGCACCCGTCGCGAAGCAGGCCCCGGCTGCACCTGCAGCCCCGGCCGCGCCCGCGGCTGCTGCCACCCCGGCGCCCGAGGCACCCACACGCACCCCGGGCCCCACGCCCGGACCGCGTCCGTCCGCCGGTGGCGCTCGCCCCGGCAACAACCCGTTCTCGTCCACGCAGGGCATGCAGCGCAACACCCGCGTCCCCCCGCTGCCCGTGAGGGTGGCGGCGGCGCCGCTCCGGCTGCCGGTGGTGGCGGCGGCATGCCGCGCCCCAACCCGGCCATGATGCCGCGCCAGTCGGGCCTCCCGGGTCCGTCGGCCGGTCGTGGCGCTCCCGGACGCCCCGGCGCTCCGGGCCGTGGCGGCCCCGGTGGGGCACCCGGTCGTGGCGCACCCGGTGGCGGCGGCGGTTTCGCCGGTCGTCCCGGCGGTGGCGGCGGTGCACCCGGTCGTCCCGGTGGCGGCGGCTTCAGCGGCCCGCCCCGTACGGGCGGTCCTGCCGGTCGCAACACCCGCGGCGGCACCCAGGGCGCCTTCGGTCGCGCCGGTGGTCCGGTGCGTCGTGGACGCAAGAGCAAGCGCGCGAAGCGTCAGGAATTCGACCAGATGCAGGCGCCCGCGATCGGCGGCGTCCGCGTCCGCAAGGGCAATGGCGAGACCGTTCGTCTGACCCGTGGCTCCTCGCTGGCCGACTTCGCCGACAAGATCGGTGCCGACTCGGCATCGCTCGTCGAGGTGCTGTTCCACCTGGGCGAGATCGTCACGGCGACCCAGTCGGCCAACGACGAGACGTTGCTGCTCCTCGGTGAGGAGCTCAACTACAACGTCGAGGTCATCTCGCCCGAGGACGAGGACCGCGAGCTGCTCGAGTCGTTCGACATCGAGTTCGGCGAGGACGAGGGTGCCGAGGAAGATCTCGCGCCGCGTCCGCCGGTCGTCACCGTCATGGGTCACGTCGACCACGGCAAGACCAAGCTCCTCGACGCGCTGCGCAGCAGCAACGTCGTGGACAAGGAGGCCGGTGGCATCACGCAGACCATCGGTGCCTACCAGGTCGCGACTGACGTCGACGGCACCGAGCGTCGCATCACCCTGATCGACACCCCCGGTCACGAGGCGTTCACCGCCATGCGTGCCCGTGGTGCCCAGGCGACCGACATCGCGATCCTCGTGGTCGCGGCGGACGACGGCGTGATGCCGCAGACGGTCGAGGCGCTCAACCACGCCAAGGCCGCCGGCGTCCCGATCGTGGTCGCGGTCAACAAGATCGACAAGCCCGACGCCGATCCGACCAAGGCTCGTGGCCAGCTGACCGAGTACGGACTCGTGCCCGAGGAGTACGGCGGCGACACGATGTTCGTCGACGTCTCGGCCAAGGCCGGCACAGGTCTGGACGCGCTGCTCGAGGCGGTCATCCTGACCGCTGACGCATCGCTGGACCTGCGCGCCAACCCCAAGCAGAACGCCGAGGGCCTGGTCATCGAGGCGCACCTGGACCGCGGTCGCGGTCCGGTCGCCACGGTGCTCGTCCACCGCGGAACGCTCAAGGTGGGCGACTCGATCGTCGCCGGCCCCGCGTTCGGTCGTGTCCGCGCGATGCTCGACGAGTTCGGCAACAACATCGAGGAGGCGACCCCGTCGCGGCCGGCACTCGTGCTCGGTCTGACGGCCGTCCCCGGTGCAGGCGACAACTTCATGGTCGTCGCCGACGACCGCCTGGCCCGTCAGATCGCCGAGAAGCGCGAGGCGCGTGAGCGCAACGCACTGCTCGCGCAGCGCACGGGCCGCCGGACCCTCGAGGACTTCATGTCCTCGATGGAGAAGGGCGAGACCGACGAGCTGCTGCTCATCCTGAAGGGCGACGGATCGGGCTCGGTCGAGGCGCTCGAGGACGCACTGGCCAAGATCGACGTCGGCGACGAGGTCGCCCTGCGCGTCATCGACCGCGGCGTCGGTGCGATCACCGAGACCAACGTCATGCTGGCTGCGGCGTCCAACGCCGTGATCATCGGCTTCAACGTCCGCCCCCAGGGCAAGGCGACGGAGCTGGCCGACCGCGAGGGTGTCGAGATCAAGTACTACTCGATCATCTACAACGCGATCGAGGAGATCGAGGCGTCGCTCAAGGGTCTGCTCAAGCCGGAGTTCGAGGAGGCGCAGCTCGGTACCGCCGAGATCCGCGACATCTTCCGCTCCAGCAAGATCGGCAACATCGCCGGTTGCATGGTCACCAGCGGCACGATCAAGCGCAACGCCAAGGCACGCCTGCTCCGCGACGGCACCGTCGTGGCGGACAACCTGGACTTCTCGAGCCTGCGGCGCGAGAAGGACGACGTGTCCGAGGTCCGCGAAGGCTTCGAGTGCGGTCTCGTGCTCAGGGGCTTCAACGACATCAAGGTCGGCGACGTCATCGAGACGTTCGAGATGCGCGAGAAGCCTCGCGCTTGAGTCACCACCGGGACGTCACCTGCGTACCAGCCCTCAGGGCTCGTACGCAGGTGACGTCCCACTGATTTGGGGAGATGGAACAACATGGCGGGACCGCGCAACGCGAAGGTCGGCGACCGCATCAAGGTCGTCGTGGCGCAGATGCTCGAGCGCCGGGTCAAGGACCCGCGACTGGGCTTCGTGACGATCACGGACGTCCGCATGACCGGCGACGGCCAGCAGGCCTCGGTGTTCTACACCGTCATGGGCGACGAGGCGCAGCGCGCCGACACCGCCGCGGCACTCAAGAGCGCCACGGGGCTCATCCGCTCCGAGGTCGGCAAGCAGCTCGGCACCCGCATCACCCCCTCGGTCACGTTCTACCTCGACGCCGTCCCGGAGACGGCCAAGGAGATCGAGGACCTGCTCGCCAAGGTCAAGGCCTCCGACGAGGAGGTCGCCTCGCGCTCGGCGGGCGCGCAGTACGCGGGTGACGCCGATCCCTACAAGAAGCCGGTCGCCGACGAGGACGACGAGGACGACGACGCGTGAGCGACCAGCAGTCGGGGCTCGTCATCGTCGACAAGCCCTCGGGCTGGACGTCGCACGACGTCGTGGGGCGGATGCGCCGCCTGGCCGGCACCAAGAAGGTCGGCCACGCCGGCACGCTCGACCCGATGGCGACCGGCGTGCTCGTGCTGGGCATCAACCGCGCGACGCGACTGCTCGGCCACCTGACGATGGCCGACAAGGAGTACGTCGGGACGGTCCGGCTGGGCCAGTCGACCGTCACCGACGACGCGGAGGGCGAGGTCACCGCCTCGGCCTCGGCCGCGCACCTCGAGGAGGACGCGATCCGGGCGATCCTGCCCGCGTACACCGGGCGCATCATGCAGGTGCCGTCCTCGGTCTCGGCGATCAAGGTCGACGGCGTGCGGTCGTACGCCAAGGTGCGCTCGGGCGAGGAGGTCGCGCTCAAGGCGCGACCCGTGGAGGTCTCGACGTTCGAGATCGACGCGGTGCGTCACGAGGGTGACCTCGTGGACGTCGACATCCGCGTCGTGTGCTCCAGCGGCACCTACATCCGCGCGCTGGCCCGCGATCTCGGGGCCGATCTCGGCGTCGGCGGTCACCTGACGATGCTGCGTCGCACGCGGGTCGGTGGATTCGGCCTGTCGCTTGCCCGCACGCTGGAGCAGCTGGAGTCCGAGCTGATCGTGATCGGGCTCGACGACGTCGCGCGGACGAGCTTCGCGTCGTACGACCTCGGGGAGCGCGAGGCGAGCGACGTGCGCTTCGGCCGCGCGCTGACCGGCATCCAGCTGGGAGCGCCCGGGCCCGTCGCGGTGTTCGATCCGGCGGGGGAGTTCCTGGCGTTGTACGAGCAGCGTGGAGGCGTCGCCAAGCCGGTGGCCGTGTTCGTCTGATCGGTAAGGTCCTCCCATGAGCCTCAGCCGCAACACGCGCCGCCTGGTCGGCCAGGGTCTGCTCTCGGTGTTCGTCGCACAGCTCACCGCGGTGGCGACGCTCATGGGCGCCGACCGGCTCAGACGGCTGCTGCGCGGACGCAAGGTCCCGGACCTCCCGCCGGCCGAGCCGGTCTCCCACCCGATCAGCGACGGCAGCGTCGCGACGACGTACACGTACGGCGAGGTCCTCTTCGACGACATGCTGGCCGCGATCGAGGGCGCCAAGCACCGGATCCTCCTCGAGACGTACATCATCAAGGGCGACGCGGTCGGTCAACGCTTCAAGCAGGCGCTGATCGACGCGGCCTACCGTGGCGTCGACGTCTACGTCATCTACGACCAGTTCGCCAACCTGGTGGTCAAGCGCAGCTTCCTGACGTTCCCGTCCGCGGTCAACGTGCTGGTCTACCCGGTCATCTCGTCGTGGAAGTTCCTCAGCCCGCGGCACCTCGGCCGGGACCACCGCAAGATCCTCGTCGTCGACGACCACGTGGCGTATGTGGGCGGCTACAACATCGGCTCGGCGTACGCGACGGAGTGGCGCGACACGCACCTGCGGATCGAGGGCCCGGCGGTGTGGGACCTCGACAACGCCTTCGTCGACTTCTGGAACACGCATCCCCGCCGGGACACCCCGATGCTCGACCAGATGCCGTCCGCGGGCTGGCGGCCGGCGATCCGGGCGCACCGCAACGTGCCGCGGCAGCTGATGTACCCGATCCGGGGCATGTACCTCGAGGCGATCGACCGGGCGCACGAGAGCATCGACATCACCGCGGCGTACTTCATCCCCGACCGTGACATCCTCTCGGCGCTGCTGGACGCCCGCCGGCGCGGCGTGCGGGTGCGGATCATCGTGCCCAAGATCTCCAACCACGTCGTGACCGACTGGCTCTCGCGGGGGTTCTACGGGCGCCTGCTGCGCGCCGGGGTCGAGATCCACCGCTACGGCGACCACATGGTGCACGCCAAGACGGCGACGATCGACGGCGAGTGGACCACGATCGGCACGGCCAACATCGACCGCCTCAGCCTGCTCGGCAACTACGAGATCAACCTCGAGATCCTCGACCCGGGCCTGGCCCGGGGCATGCAGGAGGTGTTCGCGGACGACTGCGCCAGGTGTGAGCAGCTGACGCTCGAGGAGTGGATGGCCCGTCCGGCCCTGGCGCGCATCTACGAGGCGATCCTGCGCCCTCTGGGTCCGCTGCTCTGACCTGCCCGGCGCTGGATGAGAGTCCTCTCACCTGGGGCTCACGTCCGGCTCATGCGTGACCGACAGTCTCGACTCATCAGCACACCTGACCGAGGAGAGAACATGGACAAGTACGTACGCACCGGCATCATGGCCGTGGCCGGGACGGTCGCCTTCGGCGCCGTGGGATTCGCGGTCGCGAGCGCCCAGGCCGAGCCGGCCGGCTCCGCCGCGTCCAAGGACGTCGTGCTCAAGCGTGAGGACACGTCGAGCTCGTGGGTGCAGTCGGTCCAGCTCGACGACGACCCCGATGACAACGATGACGACCGGGTCGCTCGCTCGGGGGACTCACCCACCAGCAACACGGTCAACACGTCGCCGACGAAGAACACCAAGAACACGACGCCGACGAAGAACACCAAGAACACCAAGAACACGTCGAAGACGGTCAACACGGCGCCGACCAAGAACACGGCGCCGACCAAGAACACGGCGCCGACCAAGAACACGGCGCCGACCAAGAACACGACGCCCACCGGCACGCGCGACGGGCGCGCCGCCTGATGAGCGACACCTGGGGCCTGGCCGGGGGCGACGCGATCGCCCCCGGCCTCACGGCCGTCCGCCCGGTCGGCGGCGGTGACGTCTACGAGGCCTGGCTGGCCTTCGACGACCGGCTGTACGCGCCGGTGGTCGTCAAGATCGTGCGCCCTGGCCACGTCGACCGCGACGCGTCCCGGTCCGGGCTCGTGCGGGAGGTGGAGATGCTCTCGCGCCTCAGCCACCCCGGGATCGCCCGGCTGTTCTCCTACGACGACGAGGGGCCACGGCCGTACCTCGTGCTGGAGAACGTGGACGGCCCCGACCTGTCCACGCTGATCGCGACACACGGCTACCTGCCGCTGCACCAGCTCCTCCCGCTCGGGCTCGAGCTGTGCTCGGCGCTGCACTACCTGCGCCAGCAGGACGTCTGCCACCTCGATCTCAAGCCCAGCAACGTGATCATGGGCGCCCCGGCCAGGCTGATCGACTTCAGCGTCGCGATGGACGCCAAGCAGGCCGCCGACCTCACGGACCCGGTCGGGAGCGACGAGTACATGGCCCCCGAGCAGTGCCGGCCGGGAGAACTCGGGACGGTCGGCCACGCGAGCGACATGTGGGCGTTCGGGGCGACGATGTTCCGCGCCGCAGCGGGCTTCCGGGCGTACGACCGCGAGCGCCGGTGGGCACAGCTCGACCAGGCCCCCTTCGGCCTGCCGCACGTCGTGCCGCCGGCCGTCGCGGACCTGATCCTGGACTGCCTGGCGCCGCGGGCGGAGCACCGTCCTGAGCCGCACGAGGTGGCCGAGCGCCTGGAGCCGCTGCTCGCGAACCTCCCGCGGGCCCACCTCTCGGGGTTCAGGATCAAGCTCTGAGGGATCAGCTGACGCGGTAGCCGAGGCCGCGGACCGTGGTGATCAGCGAGGCGCCGAGCTTCTTGCGCAGATAGCCGACATAGACGTCGACGACGTTGGACCCGGGGTCGAAGTCGTAGCCCCACACCTGGGACAGCAGCTGCTCCCGCGACAGGACGAGGCCGCGGTTGCGGATCAGCACCTCCGCGAGGGTCAGCTCGCGCGCCGACAGCTCGACCTCCCGCCGGCCGACGTACGCCCTGCGGTGCCTCAGGTCGAGCCGGACGTCCCCGACGGTGAGGTCCTGCTCGGGGGCGGCCCCGCCGGGGGGACGGAGCCGCAGCCGTACCCGGGCGAGCAGCTCACCGAACTTGAACGGCTTGGACATGTAGTCCGCCGCGCCGCCCTCGAGCGCGGCGACCGTGTCGGTGACCGAGTCGCGTGCGGTCAGGACGATCACCGGCAGGCTCGGGCGCTCCGCCGTCACCCGCTCCAGGACCCGGAAGCCGTCCATCCCGGGCAGCCCGATGTCCAGCACCATGAGATCGAACTCGCCGGTCAGGGCGTAGTCGAGACCCGTGACGCCGTCCCGGACGACAGAGGTCGTGAACCCTTCGGCCTTGAGCCCCTTGGCGACGAACGAGGAGATCCGGTCCTCGTCCTCCACGATCAGGATCCGGTTCATGTCGCAGCCTCCATGGGTAGTCGGATGCGGAACGTGGCGCCCGCATCGGTGGGGTCCAGCACGACGTCGCCGCCGTGGGCCTCGGCGATCGCGCTGACGATCGAGAGGCCGAGACCGAAGCCCTCATGGGCGTCCTCGCCCTGCGCGAAGCGCCGGAAGATCGTGGGGGCCAGCGCGGGGTCCACCCCGGGGCCCGTGTCGCGCACCCACAGCTCGAGCCGGCCCTCGTGGAGCCTGGAGCCGATGCCGATCTCGTCGCCCTCCTGGGTGTGACGGGCGGCGTTCTCGGACAGCTGGAGCAACGCCTGGGTGATCCGCTGACCGTCGAGCCGGGCGTTGACGCGCGCGACGCCGTCGAGGACCCACGAGCGGTCCGCGAGCGCCCGCGCGCGGTCGACCGCACCGAGGGTCAGCGCCTCCACGTCGACGGCGCGGGTCCGGACGAAGTCGGGACGGCGTGCCTTGGCCAGCATCAGCAGGTCGTCGACGAGGCGCGACATGCGATCGATCTCGTCCAGGAGCAGGGTGCGGGTCGCGGCGACGTCCTCGGTGTCGTCGACGTCCAGCACCTCCAGGTGGCCACGCAGCACGGTCAACGGGGTGCGCAGCTCGTGCCCGGCGTCGTCGAGCAGCTGTCGCTGCGCCGCGAACGCGGCCTCGAGCCGGTCGAGCATCGCGTTGAACGTGCGCTGCAGGTCCGACAGGTCGTCGTGACCCGTGACCTCGATCCGCCCGCCGAGGTCACCGTCGCTGATGCCCTGGGCGGTCTCGCGCAGCCGCCGCACGGGGCTCAGCAGGCGTCCGGCGCTCCACGACGCGACACCTGCGACGAGGATGACCGACAGTGCCGCCAGCAAGGCGTACGTGACCAGCAGCTCGCGCAGGTACGCCCGGCTCGCCGACACGTCGTGGGCGACCACGAATGCCGAGGTCGAGGAGCCGACCCTGACGGGCTGCACCGCGACCCGGTACGTGTGGCCGTCGATGCGCAGCGTCCGCGTGCCGCCGGTCGTGCTGAGCCGTCGGACCAGCGCGGGGAACTCGGCGGAGCGCTGCAGCCGGGCGTCGTACTCGCCCTGATAGCTCGGCCGACCCTGCGCGGGGAACGCGAACAGCTGCTCGTCGGGATCGGGGAGATTGCGCTCGAGGAAGACCTCGAGGAGCCGCTCGGCGGACGCGAACGGCCTGCCGGTGTCCGGATCGGGCTCGGAGCGCAGCGCCCGGAACTCACCGAGCTCCTGGCTGATGCCGGACTCGATGGCCCGGTCGATGCGCCGCGACTCCAGCACGTACAGGGTCGCGCCGACCGCCACGAGGGCAAGAGTCGTCAGCAGGGCGACCGTGGCGGTGAGCCGCTGCCGCACCGTGAGGCGCGACCACGAGGGAGGTGCCATCGAGGGTCAGTCGTCCTCGTCGTGGTCGCGGCCCCGGTGGTCATCGTTGTCGTCGTCGTAGTCCCGAGGCTCGGGGTAGGACTTGTCGTAGTCGTCGTCATCGTCGTCGTCCACGTCATCCGGCGACACGGTGCTGGGTGACACGGTGCTCGGCGCGGGCGTGGTGCGCGAGGGCACCGGGGTGGAGGGCGTCGCCGCGGGCGTGGGCGCGATCTCGATGGGGGAGGTGTCCTGCGGCGCGGGGTCGGCGCCGGCCGACACGCGCGCGCCGATCACGACCAGGAGTGCGACGGCGACGACCGCGAGGACCGCAGCAGGGGCGCGCCTCGTCCAGTTCATGGGCTCCACCCTGCCCGATGTGGGCAAGGGGGTCGATGAGACCCGCATGAGAGTGTTCTTAGGTCCGGCTCGCCGCGGGCGCCCGCGGCGACGTGTGGCACAGTTTTCCCCGTGACGATCTGGCGAGACTTCCCCGGGGCATCGACGGCTCCGCGGACCGATCCGGCAGCCGTGACGGTGGGCAACTTCGACGGCGTGCACCGCGGTCACCAGCACGTCATCGCCCGCACCCGTGAGCTCGCCGGCAGCCTGCCGGTCATCGCGATCACCTTCGAGCCGCACCCGCTCGCCGTCGTCGCACCGGACCGCGCGCCCAAGCGCCTCACGACGATGCGTCGCCGGGTCGAGCTGCTGCACGCGGCCGGCGTCGACGAGGTCCGCATCCTCGACTTCACCCGCGAGATGGCGGCCTGGAGCCCGCAGGAGTTCGTCGACCGGGTCCTGCTCGACCAGCTGCACACCCACCTGGTCGCAGTGGGCGACAACTTCCGCTTCGGCCGCCGCGCGAGCGGCGACACGACCTTCCTGCGCGAGGCGGGGGAGCGGGCCGGCTTCGCGGTCGACGGGCTCGGGCTCGACGGCGGCACCGAGCCGTTCTCGTCCACGCTGGTGCGTCGCTACATCGCCGAAGGCCGTCTGCGCGAGGCGGCCGAGGTGCTCGGACGTCCGCACGAGATCTCCGGCGTCGTCCGCAAGGGCGATCAGCGCGGCCGCGAGCTCGGCTACCCGACTGCCAACGTGCCGGTCGACGAGGCGTACGCGGTGCCGCCGGACGGGGTGTACGCGGGCTGGGTCGTGCGTGCCCATGGCGAGCGGCTCCCGGCAGCGATCTCGGTCGGCACCAATCCGACGTTCGACGGGGTCGAGCGGCGCGTCGAGTCCTACGTCCTGGACCGCACCGACCTCGACCTGTACGGCGAGGAGATCCGGGTCGAGCTCGTGGACCGCCTGCGCGGGATGGTCCGCTACGACGGCATCGAGCCGCTGATCGCCCAGATGGCCGACGACGTCGTGCGTACACGCGCCGCACTCGGCATCTAGCTCAGGACGCGACGACCTTCTCGACGGCGGAGGCGACGGCCGCCATGCCGGCGGCCCGCGGGTGCAGGACGGCGCCGTCACCGAGTGCGGGGGACAGGCCGTTGGTCCACGCCTCGTCGCCCGCGCACGCGTCGTGACCCTTCGACGCGGCGTTCATCGACACGTACGTCGCGCCGGCCGTCCTGGCCGCGGCGGCCATCGTCCGGTCGATGCTCTGCTCACCCGCGGAGACGCCGGCCGTGTCGAGCGCGTCGCCGCCGAGCGCGTCGCAGCCTCGGTCGGCCGGTGTCACCCCGAGGTAGCCGACCAGGACGACCCGGGCCTGGGGGGCGCGCTCCTTGACGGCCTCCAGGACCGTGGCGATGTTCTTGCCGGTGTCGCGCAGGATGCCCGGCACCTTGTCGTCGAGGTAGTCCTCGCACGCGGTGCCCGGCTGGGTGCACGCCACCGAGAGGCTCGAGAACAGCGACGAGTCGTTGCCGCCGATGCCGACCGTGACGAGCTGGGTGTCCTTGTCGACCGCCTCGATCTGCGCCGGCACGGCCTTGCCGCCGCCCACGGTCGCGACGGACTCCAGCACGTTGTCGGTCGTGGCGCCCGAGCAGCTCGCATCGGTGAACGAGGCGGCGCCGATCGCCTCGGCCAGCAGGTGCGGATAGTTCTTGGTCGAGCGCAGGCAGGTGTCCGACGCCTTGTCGGTCGGGTTGAGCTGCGGGCCCGCGGTGTAGGAGTCGCCGAGGGCGACGTAGCGCGGTCCCGTGGCAGCCGTGTCGGAGCCGGCACCTGTCGTGGTGTCGGCGGAGGAGCGGTCGGCGGAGCCGTCGGAGGAGCTGCAGGCGGAGGTCACGGCGATGAGGGCGAGGGCGGCGAGGAGCGGGCGTGTACGGGGCATGATGTGCGAGGCTACCCCCGGGGCCGTGACACGGATTTCCGGCCGGACGCCCCGCGCTGATAGTCTGGACGTTGCCGTGTGATCGGCCACGGACTAGAGAGTGCCCCGGTGGATGTGCCCGGGCGCGCCGTGCAACGGAACCCCAGGAGAAAAAGTGTCGAAGAAGACTGCTGCGCCCACAGTTGCGGGCGTCGCCAAGGAAGACATCATCAAGCAGTACGCACTCAGCGACGGCGACACCGGATCCCCCGAGGTCCAGATCGCGCTGCTGACCGCTCGTATCGCCCACCTGACCGGCCACCTGCAGGAGCACAAGCACGACCACCACAGCCGTCGTGGTCTGCTGCTCCTCGTCGGACAGCGTCGTCGCCTGCTGAACTACCTGCAGAACAACGACATCGAGCGCTACCGTTCGCTCATCGAGCGTCTCGGCCTGCGCCGCTAGCTCGCCGGGGCGGTCACCTCACACGAGGTGGCCGCCCCGCCCCGCAAGGGGCACCTCGCACGACCCACAACTGCACAGTCGCAACACAACAGACGAGAACCCTCGGACACGACGCGCTCGGTCCTCGGTAGTGGCCTTCGGGAGCGCCTCAGGGTGGCCCGCAGGCCTCGATCGAAGACCGGCATGGTTTCACCGCCCGCCCGGTTCTCGTCCCTACAGGCAGACACACGTCTGCGGAAGGGACATCTATGTCCGAACTTCACTCCGTCGAGACAGTCATCGACAACGGTGCCTTCGGCACCCGCACCATCCGCTTCGAGACCGGCGTCCTCGCCCAGCAGGCGGCCGGCTCGGTCGCTGCGTTCCTCGACGACGACACGATGCTCCTGTCGGCCACGACGGCCGGCAAGCACCCCAAGGACCACTTCGATTTCTTCCCCCTGACGATCGACGTCGAGGAGCGGATGTACGCCGCCGGCCGCATCCCGGGATCGTTCTTCCGTCGCGAGGGACGTCCCAGCGAGGACGCGATCCTTACGTGCCGTCTGATCGACCGCCCGCTGCGCCCGACGTTCAAGAAGGGTCTGCGCAACGAGGTCCAGGTCGTCATCACGGTCCTGGCGCTCAACCCCGACACCCCGTACGACGTGCTCGCGATCAACGCGGCGTCCGCGTCGACGCAGATCTCGGGCCTGCCGTTCAGCGGCCCGGTCGGCGCGACCCGCGTCGCCCTGATCGACGGTCAGTGGGTCGGCTTCCCGACGCACAGCCAGCTCGAGAACGCGGTCTTCGACATGGTCGTCGCCGGCCGTGTCGCCGGTGACGACGTCGCGATCATGATGGTCGAGGCCGAGTCCACCGAGGCCACGTGGGACCTCGTCCAGAGCGGCGTCCAGGCGCCCACCGAGGAGATCGTCGCCGGTGGCCTCGACGCCGCCAAGGTCTTCATCAAGCAGCTGTGCGAGGCCCAGGCCGAGCTCGCCGCAACCGCCGCCAAGCCGGTCCGCGACTTCCCGGTCTTCCTCGACTTCGAGGACGACGTCTACGCCGCGGTCGAGGCCGTTGCCAAGGACGACCTCGCCCAGGCCCTGACGATCGTCAGCAAGGCCGACCGCGAGGAGCGCGAGTCCGAGATCAAGGCCGACGTCATCGACAAGATCGGCGCCGACTTCGAGGGTCGCGAGAAGGAGATCGGTGCGGCCATCCGCGCGGTCACCAAGAAGGTCGTCCGCGAGCGCGTCCTGCGCGACAAGGTCCGCATCGACGGCCGTGGCCTGGAGGACATCCGTGCCCTCAGCGCCGAGGTCGGCATCGTTCCCCGCGTCCACGGCTCGGCACTGTTCCAGCGTGGCGAGACCCAGATCCTGGGCATCACGACGCTGAACATGCTCGGCCTGGAGCAGAAGCTCGACACGCTCTCGCCCGAGACGTCGCGCCGCTACATGCACAACTACAACTTCCCGCCCTACTCGACCGGTGAGACCGGCCGGGTCGGTTCGCCGAAGCGTCGCGAGATCGGTCACGGCGCCCTCGCGGGCCGTGCGCTGCTGCCCGTGCTGCCGACGCGCGAGGAGTTCCCCTACGCGATCCGCCAGGTCTCGGAGGCGCTGAGCTCGAACGGCTCGACGTCGATGGGCTCGGTCTGCGCCTCGACGCTCGGTCTGCTCAACGCGGGTGTCCCGCTGCGCGCGCCGGTCGCGGGCATCGCGATGGGTCTCATCTCCGGTGAGGTCGACGGCGAGCAGAAGTTCGTCACGCTGACCGACATCCTCGGAGCCGAGGACGCCTTCGGCGACATGGACTTCAAGGTCGCCGGCACGCGTGAGTTCGTCACCGCACTGCAGCTCGACACCAAGCTCGACGGCATCCCCGCCGACGTGCTGGCCGGTGCGCTGCAGCAGGCGTACGGCGCTCGCGTCGCGATCCTCGACGTCATGGCCGAGGCCATCGACGAGCCCGACGAGATGAGCCCCTACGCCCCGCGGATCATCACGATCAAGATCCCCGTGGACAAGATCGGTGAGGTCATCGGCCCCAAGGGCAAGATCATCAACCAGATCCAGGACGACACGGGCGCGAACATCTCGCTCGAGGACGACGGCACGGTCTACGTCGGCGCCGAGAACGGCGAGGCGGCCGAGGCTGCGCGCGACGCGATCAACGCGATCGCCAACCCGACGATGCCCGAGGTCGGCGAGCGCTACCTCGGCACCGTCGTCAAGACGGTCGACTTCGGCGCGTTCGTCTCGCTGTCCCCGGGTCGCGACGGCCTGCTGCACATCAGCAAGCTGCGTGAGCTCAACGGTGGCCAGCGCGTCAACAACGTCGAGGACGTCGTCTCGGTCGGTCAGAAGATCCAGGTCGAGATCGCCGAGCTCGGCGACCGCGGCAAGCTCTCGCTGATCCCCGTCATCGAGGACAAGGGCGAGGGCGACGCCGCCCCCGCCGAGGAGCCGGCTGACGCCGACGCCTGATCCGCACCCGTGAAGGGCCCCGCTGCTTCGGCAGCGGGGCCCTTCCGCTTCCCCCACCCGCCCACGAGTCACGTACGGACGCTGACGAGTCGCGTACGGACGGTGACGAGTCGCGTACGGACGGTGACGAGTCGCGTGTGGACAGTGACGAGTCGCGTACGGACGGTGACGAGTCGCGTGTGGACAATTCCCGCCTCCGTACGTGACTCGTGGGACGCCATACGTGACTCCTCGGCGGTCGTGCGTGACTCGCCGGCGGTCGTGCGTGACTCGTCGGCAGGTGGGCGCGAGGGGCGTGAGAGCATCGCCTGATGGCCACGCCCCACGACCTCGACGCCACCGACCCCCTGAACGGCTTCCGCGACCGGTTCGTGATCGATGACGACCTCGTCGCGTACCTCGACGGCAACTCGCTCGGCCGGCTGCCGAAGGCGACACAGGAGCGGCTCGCGGCGTTCGTGCGTGAGGAGTGGGGAGGCCGGCTGATCCGCGGCTGGACCGAGAGCTGGGTCGACCTGCCGGTGACCGTCGGCGACGAGCTCGGCGCGGCCCTGCTGGGCGCGGCCGCTGGACAGACGGTCATCGCCGACTCCACGTCGGTCAACCTCTACAAGCTCCTGCACGCCGCGGCCGGGGTCCGCCCGGGCCGCGACGAGATCGTGATCGACGCGACGAACTTTCCGACCGACCGCTACCTCGTCGAGTCGGTGGCGCGGGCACGCGGCATGACCGTGCGGTGGGTGACGCCCGACCTGGTGGACAACGTCACCGTGGAGGTGCTCCGCCCGGCGCTGGGGGAGCGGACCGCTGTCGTGCTGCTGAGCCACGTCGACTACCGGTCGGGCACGCTGCTCGACCTCGCATCCTTGACGGCCGAGGTCCACGCGGCGGGCGGCGTCGTGATCTGGGACCTCTGCCACTCCGCGGGCGTCGTCGAGATCGAGCTGGACGCCCTCGAGGTCGACTTCGCGGTCGGCTGCACCTACAAGTACGTCAACGCCGGCCCGGGCGCGCCGGCCTTCGCGTACGTCGCGGAGCGGCACCTGGCAGCCGCCGAGCAGCCCATCGCCGGCTGGTGGAGCGCTGCCGACCTGTTCGCGATGTCCGACACGTACGAGAGCTCCCCGACGATCCGCCGCCTCCTCAGCGGTACGCCGCCGGTGGCCGGGATCCTCGCGGTCCAGCAGGGCGTACGGCTGATCGCCGAGGCCGGCGTCGAGCAGATCCGGGCGAAGTCCGAGGCGCTCACGGCGTACGCGATCGAGCTGCTCGACGAGGCGGGCCTGGAGATCGTGACCCCGCGGGAGCCGGCGCTGCGCGGCAGCCACGTGACCGTACGGCACCCCGACGCGCGGCGCCTGGCCGAGGAGATGGTGGAGCGCGGCGTGGTGCCCGACTTCCGCGAGCCCGACCTGATCCGCCTCGGCCTGTCGCCGCTGACGACGTCGTTCGCGGAGGCGGCCGCGGGCATCGCGGTGCTGGTCGGGCTCGCGGAGTAGGTCTCACACCGGGGCGCGCAACGTGCGGATCTCCTTCTCGTACTGCCGCCGGCCGGTGAGCCGGTAGAGCACCCGCGCCGGCAGCGGGACGTGGGCGAGCACCATGCTGCGCTGCTCGGGCGTGGCGTCCTCCAGGATGTAGCCGAGCTGGACCAGGAGCCGGTTCCGCGGGACGGACGCCATCCCGGCCTCGCCGAGGCGGTCCCACTCGGCCTGGGAGAGCGACATGGCCGCGACCGGCAGGATGACCTCCTCCTCCTGCCCGAGGTGGGTGTCGAGCGCGGACGACACCGCGTCGAGCGCGGCGGCGAGCCGCTCGCGGGACTCGGCGTCCGCGGCAGGGGTCCAGGCCGGGATGATCTCCTCGACCCGGTCGAGCAGATCGGAGACCGCGGCGTGCTGGGCCTTCATCTGCCCGACGTGCAGCGCGCACCCGGGGGAGCGGTCGACGAGGGTGTCCCACAGGATCTCGTCCTCGTTGTGGTGGTGGTGATGCAGTGCGGTGACGATCTCGGCCAGGTAGGTCGCGACGCGCGCGGCCTGCGCGGTGTTGCCGGCATCGACGTGGCGGACCATGGGGCCCGCCAGTCGGAACTCGCGGCGGAACACCTGGTGGATCAGCAGCATGTCATCGGTCTCGCAACTCATCGGTCGCGGTGTGCCCTCGGGCATGGTGGGTCCTTTCCTCATCGGGGCCCCGAGGCTGGCCCATGGTAGGCCCGAGTCGGCGGGCGTGTCACGGATCGCGTCTCGTACGATCGGCGACATGACACGGGTTGCGGTGCTGGGCGCCAAGGGGCGCATGGGTTCGGAGTCGGTGCGGGCGATCAACGCCGCCGACGGTCTGGAGGTGGTGGCCGAGATCGACCTGGGCGACTCCCTCGACCAGGTCACCGCCGCCGGGGCGGAGGTGGCGCTCGACTTCACCCAGCCCCACGTCGCCCTCGACAACGTCCTGTGGTGCATCGAGCACGGCGTGGACGTCGTGGTGGGCACGTCCGGCTTCGACGACGAGCGCATCGCCGCCGTACGCTCGGCGCTCGGCGACTCACCTGCCAGCGGGGTGCTGGTGGTGCCCAACTTCTCGATCGGCGCGATCTTGATGATGCGTTTCGCAGCGACTGCGGCGCCGTTCTTCGAGTCGGTCGAGGTCATCGAGATGCACCACCCCGACAAGGTCGACGCACCGTCGGGCACTGCCGTGCGTACTGCCGAGCTGATCGCTGCGTCGCGCCGCGAGGCGGGGTCGCCGGGCCTGCCCGATGCGACCACGACCGATCCCGACGGCGCCCGCGGCGCGAAGATCGACGGCATCCCCGTCCACTCGGTCCGGGCCCGCGGATTCGTCGCCTCGCAGCAGGTGCTCATGGGCGGGGCCGGTGAGGAGTTCACGATCCGCCACGACTCGCACGACCGTACGTCGTTCATGCCCGGCGTCGTCGCGGCCGTCCGCGGCGCCGGCAGCCGTCCTGGCCTCACCGTGGGACTCGACGACGTCCTCGGCCTCTGACGGTTTCCCACGGTCCCGTGGGAAACCGTCACTCACCGCGGGTGCTGCTCGCTTCCCTAGGAAGATCTGTCACTTCCCGCGGCTCTTTGTCACTTCCCGCGGGTTAAGACGCGAGGGGAGTGCGCAATTCCCACGGTCCCGTGGGAAACCGGCAACGGGGAACGGGGGACGGGGGGGGTCAGAGCTGGCGGGCGAGGGCGGCGACCAGGGCGGCGGCGACGACCATGGGGAGGAACGGGACGCGCAGGGCCAGGAGGACTGCGGCGACACCGAGGGCGAGCAGGCGGGCGTCGACCTGCACGGACGTGCCGTCGGCGAACACCTGCACCGCGATCAGGGCGCCGAGCAGTCCCGCGGGGATGAGCTCGACCGCCCGCACCGTCAGGGGGTGCTGCAGCACCCGCTCGGGCACGGACAGCCCGGCGTACTTGAGGGCGAAGCACCCCACCGCCATCACGACGATGCCGCCCCACAGCGCCGTCACGAGGCCCGCCCCGGTCGCCACAGCAGGCCGAGCAGCACGGCGGCGCCACCGCCGAGGATGATCGGCATCCCGGCACTGGTCAGCGGGACGAGGCCGAGGGCCACCGCGGCGCCCACGAGCGCGACGAGGCGCCCCTTCGCCGAGGCGAGCCGCGGCCACAGGAGGCCGAGAAAGGCGGCCCCGACAGCCGCGTCCAGACCGTATGTCCGCGGGTCGCCGATCGCGTTGCCGGCCCACGCGCCCGCGGCGGTGGACAGGTTCCACAGCACGAAGATCGAGATCCCGGTCCAGTAGAAGCCGAGCCGGGCCTGGCGTCTGGTCGGGCGCGTGACGCCCATGGCAGTCGACTCGTCGATCACGAAGTGCGCCGTCGCGAGCCGCTGCGCGGGGGTCAGCTCGAGCTTGGGGGCCATGCTGACCCCGTAGAACAGGTTGCGGCTGCCGAGCAGGATCGCGGTCAGCGAGCCCGTCAGGGGGTTGCCGCCGGACGCGATGATCCCGACGAACGCGAACTGCGAGGCGCCGGTGAAGACCAGCAGCGAGATGAGGCAGGTCTGCAGCACGCTGAGCCCGGACGACGTGGAGATCGCGCCGAACGACACGCCGTACGCGCCAGTGGCCAGGCCGACGCCGAGCGAGTCGACGATGACCGATCGGTCGCTGGTCATGCCAGGGTCGTGTGCAGCCGCAGCTGCTTGACCGTGGCCCCGCTGTCGCCGGCGAGCTCACGGTGGGCACCGTCGGGCGCCCAGCCGGACTCGGTCACGAACGACCGGAGTGCATCGTCTGTCGACGTGACCCACCAGCGCGCGCGGGTGAACCGGTCGGCGGCGAGGGTGTCGACCGCGGCCTGCAGGAGCCGTGACCCGTGCCCGGCGCGCTGGTGACCGGGGTCGACCACGAGCTCGCCGATCTCGCCGTCGGTGACCTGGTCGCTGTCGGGGTCGTACGACGGGTGCACCAGTGCGAAGCCGCGGACGTCCGCCCGCTCGAGCGCGACGAGCACCCGCAGCCGCGCGTCCGCAGGTGAGCTGACGAGCGTGGCCCACCGCTCGGCGAGGAGCGCGGGATCGAGGGCCTCCAGCTCGGGGGCGGGCACGGCGTCGTTCGCCTGCCACGACGCGAGCTGCACGCGGACGATCGCGGCGGCGTCGTCCGGCCAGGCGAGACGGGCGCTGACGTCGGCCGTCGTCATGCGACCGGACGTTCGATGAAGCTCTCCACCAGCTGGGAGTCCGCGCCGCGGGAGTCGAGCATCGCGGCGGTCATGGACGTGTTGCGCAGGCTGGGCCAGATCTCCCAGGCCAGGACGAGCAGACCGGGGACGCCCGCGATGACCAGGGGCCACCCGCCGTGGTCGGTGACGAACGTGACGAGCACCGCGATCAGCAGCGGTGCCTCGCAGAACGCGAGCCGGCGGACGGTCTGGCCGGCGAAGACCCCGACCGCGAGCCGGTGCTGGTCGGCGGGGGCGAGATCGGGGTCCAGGGGCGCGGCCGACATCCAGACCCGTTCGGCGAGGACGGCGCCGACGCCGACCAGGACGACGAGCGCCACGGCCATCCAGGTCGGCGGGTAGTCCGCGTCCGAGCCGCCGAGCATGAAGAACAGGAGCACGAAGAAGCCTGCGGTGAGGCCGACCTGCAGGAGCGCGAAGCTGCGCACCTCGGCAGGACTGGCGTCGAACTCGTCACGCGGCATGGACAGAGTTTCGCACACGATCGATGCGTGGTGATTGATAGTCTGCGAGCATGCGGGCCTACCTCGATCTCGTCCAGCGCATCCTCGATGAAGGCGTCGCGAAGGGTGACCGCACGGGCACCGGCACGCGCAGCGTCTTCGGCCACCAGATGCGCTTCGACCTGTCCGAGGGCTTCCCTCTGGTGACCACCAAGAAGATCCACGTCAAGTCGGTCGTCGGCGAGCTCCTGTGGTTCATCAAGGGCGACACCAACACCGCGTTCCTGCGCGACAACGGCATCTCGATCTGGGACGAGTGGGCGGACGACAACGGCGATCTCGGACCGGTCTACGGCTACCAGTGGCGGTCGTGGCCCGCCCCGGATGGCCGGCACATCGACCAGCTCGCGGACGTCATCGAGCAGATCAAGGCCAACCCCGACTCCCGCCGGCACGTGGTCAGCGCGTGGAACGTCGCCGACCTCGACGCGATGGCCCTCATGCCGTGCCACGCGTTCTTCCAGTTCTACGTGGCCGACGGCAAGCTGTCGTGCCAGATGTACCAGCGCTCGGCAGACGTGTTCCTCGGGGTCCCGTTCAACATCGCCTCGTACGCGCTGCTGACCCACATGGTCGCCCAGGTCACGGGCCTGGAGGTCGGCGACTTCGTCCACACGCTCGGCGACGCGCACCTCTACCTCAACCACCTCGACCAGGCCCGCGAGCAGCTCACCCGCGAGCCGCGCGCGCTCCCCGAGCTGTGGCTCGACCCGGCCGTCACCTCGATCGACGACTTCACGCTCGACTCGGTCAAGGTCTCCGGCTACGACCCGCACCCGCGGATCTCCGCTCCGATCGCCGTATGACGGTCACCGTCGTCGTCGCGATCGGCCGCAACGGCGTCATCGGCAAGGACGGCGACCTGCCGTGGCCGCCCACCGGCGACCTCGCGCAGTTCAAGGCCCTCACGATGGGCCACCCGCTGGTCATGGGCCGCGCGACGTACGAGTCGATCGGCCGGCCGCTCCCGGGACGTACGTCGATCGTGCTGACGCGTGACCCGTCCTGGTCGGCCGAGGGGGTCGAGACCGCAGGCGATCTTCGCTCTGCGCTCGCCCGGGCGGCCGAGCTCGACGACGAGGCGTTCGTGATCGGCGGCGCACAGGTCTACGCCGCCGCGATCGAGGCCGACGTCGTCGACCGCCTGGTCGTCACCCGGGTGCACCTGGCGCCGGACGGCGACGCGTGGTTCCCCGAGGTCGACTGGTCCCGCTGGTACGAGACCGGCCGCGAGGCCCACGACGGCTACGACATCGTCACGTACGACCGCGCGAGGCCCTAGCGCAGGCGGCCCGACGAGCCGATCTCCCAGATCGACACGCCGTGCAGGCCGTACGACCGGGCGATCTTCTCGCGGGCCCGCAGCGAGCGGCGGTCCGACCACCAGATCGTCCGCCCACCGGACAGCTTCGCGGACCACTCGCCCTGCTTGGCGCGCCAACGGGCCTTGTCGCCTGCGCGCTTGCGGGCCTGCGAGACCGTGAGGGTGCGGCTCCCGCGTCCCCATTGGTAGCCGTACGCGGCCACCCCGAGGTCGATCTTGCGGTTGGGCAGGACCTTCGCGAAGTAGCTCAGCTCGCGCCGGACCCACGACAGCGAGCCCACGGGACCGGGACGCGACCAGCCGGGGCCGTGCTGGTCGTACGCCATCAGGACCATGCGGTCCAGGCTCGGCGCGAGGGCCGCGAGGTCATAGCCGCGAGCGAGATAGCCGCGGCGATCGGTCGAGGCCATGAACGCCATCGACAACGTCTTGCCGGGCAGGGCCGCATCGAGCTCGCGGGTGAACGCGACCAGCCCCGCCATGTCGCGGGACCTCAGCGACTCCAGGTCGATCTGCAGCCCGTCAAAGCCGCGCGTGGCCTTCCGGAGCGCCCGGATCACGGCCGCGCGCGCCGGTCCGGAGGTCAGCATCCGGTGGGCGACGCGCTCGTCGAAGTCCTTGAGGTCGTCGCTGTAGTTGCTCAGCAGCAGGACGGCCTTGCGACCGTGCCGGTGCGCGGCGCGACGCAGCTGGGCGACGTCGGCGCTGACGGGGGAGATGCGGGCGGGTCCGTCGAGCGCGACACCGGAGATCGCGATCGTGCGCAGGTAGCGACCGTCGCGGGTCACGTCGGAAGGGCTGGCCGAGCCCTGGAGCGCGTAGCCGGTGGCGTTGACGGGTGCCTTCGCCGCCGCCGGGACAGCGGGTCCGCCGACCACGAGGACCGCCGCGGAGAGCAGGGCGAGGCGCGAGCGCACGGTGGCGGTCATTCGCGGGGGAGCCCGTCCTCGTCGACGGCGGGCAGCTGACCGGTGATGCGGGCCGCCCGGTCGTCGCCCTGCTGGTCACCGCTGAACAGGCCGGTCGCCTCCTCCTCGCTGGCCCGGCGCGGGGCGCGGCGCGGGACCGACTCGACCCGGAAGCGGGGCAGGCCGCCCTCGTCGGCGCTCTGCAGCCAGTCCACCATCCGCTCGCGCACGAAGCACCTCAGGTCGAACAACGTGGGCGCGTCCTTGGCGGTCACGAGGATGCGGATCCGCACCCAGCCGTTGACCGCGTCGGTCACCTGCAGCACCTTGGTGCGCCCGTCCCACAGGTCGGTGGTCGGCAGGATGCGGTCGAGCTCGGCGCGCATGCCGTCGGGGCTGACCCGCCAGTCGACGTCGAACTCCACCGAGCCCAGCAGCTCTGAGTGCTTGCGGGTCCAGTTCTGGAACGGGGTCGTGGTGAAGTACGTCGCCGGCAGGACCATGTTGCGGTCGTCCCACAGGCGTACGACGACATAGCTGAGCGTGATCTCGTCGATCCACCCCCACTCGTCCTCCACGATGACCGCGTCGCCGTAGCGGATCGATCCGCTGAACGCGATCTGCAGGCCGGCGATCACGTTGCTGAGCGTGGACTGTGCGGCCACCGCCGCGATGACCGAGATGATGCCGGCGGACGCGAGCACGCTGGCGCCGGCCGCGCTGACCCCCGGGAAGCTGAGCAGCACCGCAGCCGCGGCCAGGAACACGATCGCGACGAGGGTGACGCGGCGGATCACCGCGGTCTGGGTCTTGGCGCGGCGGGCGGCGAGGTTGTCGACCGCGTCGAGGCGGTAGCGGCGCAGGGCCATGTCCTCGAGGGACAGCACGATGACGCCGACGAGCCACGCGGCGGTGATGATGATCGCGACCCGCATGCCGAGCTCGACCCAGCGGCCGAGGTCCTCGCGCTCGGACCACGGCGCGTTGCGGGAGACCGCGATCGCGCACGCCACGACGACCAGCAGCATGCGGAACGGGATCGCGGCGGCGCGGCTCAGATAGCGCGCGACGGGGGAGCGGCGACCGATCCGGCGGGTGACCAGGGCGACGATCACCGCCAGGACCAACGCGTTGAGCAGCGCGATCCCGATCGTCGGGAGGAAGTCCTTCCAGGGGTCGCTCATGGACCCATGGTCGCAAGTCCGGGCCGATCGTGCGCAGGACGCGCCCGGTCGGCCCGGATGCGGGTCACCAGCTGAGCTCGATCTCGATCTCGTTCTCGTCGCCCACCTCGACCTCGAGGGAGAAGCTCACCTCGTCGGGGACGTCGACCGTGATCCGGTGGCCGCCGCGCTCGAGCTCGATCGAGTTGTGCCGCGAGAGGGCGTCGGCCAGCGCGCGCAGGCGCTCGGCCGCGGCCTCGCGGGACAGGCGCTGCGTGCTCTCGGTCTCGAACAGGTCCATCGGGTGTCTCCTTCATCCGGGGGCAGGTGCGCACCACGTTATCGGGCGACCCGGCGAGCGGCCCGCGCCTCGGACACCCGGCTCAGAGCAGGATGCCGAGCTGGCGGCTCTGCGCGAGCAGGTTGCCGTCCTCGTCCCACAGCTCACAGTCCTCCTCGTGGAAGCCGTTGACCACGTGGCGCGTGGTCAGCCGGGTCGCGACCCACCCCGGGCGGGGCAGCCGGTGCAGGTGCACCGTGAGCTGGACCGTCATCGAGTTGAATCCCTCGCCGAGCTCGACGATCGGCGGCACGAACGAGTCGCAGAGCAGGCCGAGCGCCGGGAAGTCGATCTCGCGACCGCCGCTGAGCCGCTGCCAGGCCGTCATCGTCGGATCGCCGCTCGGGCGCCCGACGAAGAAGCCCGGCACCTGGTCGATCCGGTAGTCCACGCGGTCGAAGAGACCGCCGCCCGGCGCGCCGTGCTCGCGGGGATCGATGCACTCGTCGGGGGGACGCAGCTCGGGCGGCGTGCCGAGCTCGTGGCTCTCGCCGCCGGAGCGGTCACCGAAGCTCGCGGTCATCTCCGCGACGTGGCGCTCGCCCTCCCACAGCGACGCGGTGCCGGTCTGCACGCGGCGTCCGATCCGCAGGGGGCGCGTACGCAGCTCGGCCGCACCGGTCTCGGGGGAGGCGAGGTACGTGATCGAGGCGACGAGCGGGTCGCCGGAGCCGAGCTCGTCGCCGAGTCCCCGCAACATCGCGGCGAGGATGTAGCCGCCGTTGGGCTTGCCGAGGGGGGTGTTCCACCGGTCGGTCAGCCTCAGGTCACGGATCCCGTCGCCGCGAGGCGCGGAGGCCGTGTCGATGTCGTAGATGTCCTCGTCGGTACGCTCGTTCACGCCGCCATCCTGCCGGTCGTCGGCGACAGGTCGGCAGGCGGTAGCCTCGGAGGCATGACGTCGCCGCTCGCCACCGAGGCCGCGCCCTTCGGGCGTGTGCTGACCGCCATGGTCACGCCGTTCACCCGCGAGGGTGAGCTCGATCTCGACGCCGCGCAGAAGGTCGCGACCTACCTCGTCGACCACGGCAACGACGGCCTGGTCATCAGCGGCACGACCGGCGAGTCGCCCACGACGACCGTCGAGGAGGACGGCCGGCTGCTGGTCGCCGTGCTCGAGGCCGTCGGTGACCGCGCCACGGTCGTGGCCGGCGTCGGCACCAACGACACGCGTCACTCCGTCGCGCTGGCCCAGCAGGCCAAGAAGGCCGGCGCCCACGGCACCCTCGTCGTCACGCCCTACTACAGCAAGCCGCCGCAGTCGGGCATCCTCTCGCACTTCACGCAGGTCGCGCGGGCCGGTGACGACCTGCCCGTCATGCTCTACGACATCCCCGGCCGCAGCGGCGTCAAGATCGCGGACGAGACCTACCTCGCGATGGCCGACGACCCGCAGATCGTCGCGATGAAGGACGCCGTCGGTGATCTCAGCCGCGGCTCCTGGCTCATGAACGAGACCGGCCTGAAGATCTACTCCGGCGACGACCCGCTCAACCTGCCCTGGCTCGCGATGGGAGCGAGCGGCATCGTCAGCGTCGTCGCGCACGCCGCGTCGCGTCAGTACGCCGACATGGTCGCGGCCGTCGACGCCGGCGACCTGCCCACGGCCCGGGCCATCCACCACCAGCTGCTTCCCGCCGTCTCGGCGATGATGAATCACACGCAGGGCGCGATCACGGCGAAGGCTGCCATGCAGCTCCTCGGCGTGCTCGAGCACCGCACGATGCGTGATCCGCTCCCCGATGCCACTGACGACGAGGTCGCGATCGTTCGCGACGGACTCATGGCGTCGGGCCTTCTCGAAAGCTAGGCCACATGAGCCACATGCACACGGAGCTCGGCGCTCCGCCCACCCTGCCCGAAGGCGCCCTGCGCGTCATCCCCCTCGGGGGACTCGGAGAGATCGGTCGCAACATGACCGTCTTCGAGTACGGCGGCAAGCTGCTGATCGTCGACTGCGGCGTCCTCTTCCCCGAGGAGAACCAGCCCGGTGTCGACCTGATCCTGCCCGACTTCGGTCCGATCCGTGACCGGTTGAAGGACGTCGTCGGCATCGTGCTGACCCACGGCCACGAGGACCACATCGGCGGCGTGCCGTACCTGCTGCGTGAGCGCGGCAACATCCCGGTCATCGGCTCGCAGCTGACGTTGGCGTTCCTGGACCCCAAGCTCAAGGAGCACCGGCTCAAGGACGCCCCCAAGTACGTCGTGTCCGAGGGCGACGTCGAGACGTTCGGCCCGTTCGAGCTGGAGTTCGTCGCTGTCAACCACTCGATCCCGGACGCCCTCGCGGTCGCGATCAAGACGCCGGCCGGCGTCGCGCTGCACACCGGCGACTTCAAGATGGACCAGCTGCCGCTCGACGGCCGCATCACAGACCTGCGCGCATTCGCCCGGCTCGGCGAGGAGGGGGTCGACCTCTTCCTGACCGACTCGACCAACGCCGAGGTCCCCGGCTTCACGACGTCCGAGCGCAACATCACGCCGGCGATCGACGCGGTCTTCGCGTCGAGCAAGAAGCGCATCATCGTCGCGTCGTTCGCCTCGCACATCCACCGCGTCCAGCAGGTCATCGACGCCGCGGCCAAGCACGACCGCAAGGTCGCTTACGTGGGCCGCTCGATGGTCCGCAACATGCAGATCGCCCGCGAGCTGGGCTACCTCCACGTGCCGGACGGCGTCGTCGTGGACAAGATCGACGCCGCGCCGCCGCACAAGATGGTGCTGATGTCGACGGGCTCGCAGGGCGAGCCGATGGCCGCGCTGTCGCGCATGGCCAACAACAGCCACCAGCAGGTCAGCCTCGAGCCCGGCGACACGGTCCTCATGGCCTCCTCGCTCATCCCCGGCAACGAGAACGCGATCTACCGCGTGATCGACGGCCTGACCAAGCTGGGTGCCAACGTCGTGCACAAGGGCAATGCGCTCGTGCACGTCTCGGGCCACGCCTCGGCCGGCGAGCTGCTCTACTGCTACAACATCGTCCAGCCCAGCAACGTGCTGCCGGTGCACGGCGAGATCCGGCACCTGCACGCCAATGCCAAGCTCGCGACCGCGACGGGCGTGCCCAACGTGCTGCTGGCCGAGGACGGCTACGTCATCGACCTGGTCGACGGGCACGCGTCCATCACGGGTGCTGTCGACTGCGGCTACGTGTACGTCGACGGCTCGTCCGTGGGCGACCTGACGGACTCCGAGCTCAAGGACCGTCGCGTCCTCGGCGAGGAGGGCTTCATCTCGGTCGTCGTCGTGGTCGACTCGGCCACCGGCAAGATCCTGTCCGGGCCCGAGATCCACGCCCGCGGCATCGCCGAGGAGGACTCGGCGTTCGACGAGATCATGCCCAAGATCATCTCGGCGCTCGAGGAGGCCATCTCCGACGGCACCCGCGACTCCGGCCAGCTCCAGCAGGTCATCCGTCGCGTGCTCGGCTCGTTCGTGGGACGCCGCCTGCGTCGCCGTCCGATGATCCTCCCGGTCGTCATCCAGGCCTGAGTCGTTCGTGCCCGGCCGTCCCGCTGCGATCCCGTACGACGCGATCGTCCTGGCGGGCGGTCGGTCGAGCCGCATGCCCGGGGTCGACAAGGTCGGGATCGTCGTCGACGGACGACCCCTCCTGGCGCACGCGTGCGAGGCGGTCGGCGGAGCGAGGCGACTCGTCGTGGTCGGTCCGGACGGGCTTGCCGGCACGCCGCCGCGGGCCACGGTCGTGCGGGAGGAGCCGAGGTTCGCGGGTCCGGCCGCGGCCATCGGGGCGGGGATGAGCGCCCTCGCGGCCGATCCCGCCGACCTGGTGGCGGTGCTGGCGGCCGACGTGCCCCGTGCCGTCGAAGCGGTGCCCGCGCTGTTGGCGGCCGCCGCCGGCGGCGAGGCGGACGGCGTCGTGGCCCGGTCGTCCGATGGACACCGACAGCCCTTGCTCGCGGTCTACCGGTCCGCGGCACTGCGCGCAGCCCTGGCCGCACACGTCCCGTTGACCGACCGGGGCGTGGGACAGGTCACGCGGGGTATGCACCTGATGGAGATCGACCTGCCGGACAAGGTGCTGGCCGACATCGACTCCCCGAGCGACCTGGAACGCCTGACCGAGGAGGACCGTGATGGATGAACGACCGCTGCCGCGATGGGCGGAGGGGCTCGCCCGCGATCTCGGCATCGAGCAGGTGCTGGGCGTCGACGAGGTGCTCGACCTCGCGGCGGACGCCGCACACGGCGTGATGCGCCCCGCCGCGCCCCTCACGACGTACTTGGTGGGCGTGGCCGTCGGTCAGGCCGGAGGCGAGCCCGCGCGGGTCGCCGAGGTGCTCGAGCGGGTCCGTGCAGCGATCGCCGGGTGGGACGAGGACGAGGGGCCGTGACCGCGCTCGTCCGCGGCGACTGGCACGACGTGCGAGCCGCTGCCCGCGGGCTGGCCAAGCCGGTCGCGAGCGAGCTCGTCGACCTCGCCGGTGCCGGCGGACGGGTGCTGGCCGACGACCTGCGGTCGCTGGTCGACCTGCCGTCGGCCGACGTCACCGCGATGGACGGCTGGGCGGCGGCAGGGGACGGTCCGTGGACCGTGCTCGACCGGATCGTCAACGGCCGTCCGCCGAGCGGGCCGATGCGCCCGGGGGAGGCCCGTGGCATCGGCACGGGCGCCGTCGTGCCCGAGGGGACGACCGCGCTCGTGCGCCGAGAGCACGGGACGGTCCGCGACGGCCTGCTGCACTGGACGGGGCCGCACGGGGAGCAGCCCTCGCTCGGTGACGTCCGGCCCAGGGGCGAGGAGCTGCGCGTGGGCGACATCGTGCTGCCGGCAGGCACCCCGCTGGACCCCGTGTGCCTCGCGGTCAGCGCGGCGTCCGGCCACGACGCGGTGCAGGTCTCGCGCCCACCGGTCGTCGACCTGCTCGTCACGGGGGACGAGGTCGTCCGGCGCGGGGTCCCCGCTCCCGGCACGATCCGCGACTCGATCAGCCCGCTGCTCACCGGCATGACGCGCGGCGCGGGAGCGGCCCCCGGCCAGGTCACGCTGGTGGGCGACGACCTGCCCGAGCTCGTGCGCCTGCTGCGCTCGTCAGCCGCGGACGTCGTGGTCACCACCGGTGGCACGGCGGTGGGGGAGGCCGACCACCTGCGCGAGGCGCTCGGGATCGTGGGCGCGACCCTCGCGGTGGACACGGTCGCGGTACGCCCCGGCGGGCCGACGCTGCTCGCGGTGCTGCCCGACGGCCGACTCGTCGCGTGCCTGCCCGGCAACCCCCTGGCCGCGGTCGTGGGATTCCTCGCGGTCGTGCATCCCGCCCTCCAGGAGATGACCGGACGCCGGGCGGCCGCGCCGCCCTCGGAGGTCCTGGGGGTGGACCTCGACCCGTTCCCGCGCGCCACGCGCGTCCTGCCGTTCGCCCGCGTCGACGGCGCTGCGGTGCCGACCGGGTGGAGCTCGTCGTCGATGCTGCGCGGCCTCTCGGCGTCCGACGGCCTGCTGGTGGCCCCCCGTGAGGGCGCGCGCACCGGCCAGTCGCTCGAGGTGCTCGAGCCGCTCTGGCGCGCGACGACCTGACGGACCGCCAGTTGTAACCAAACCCCGCGCCTGCGTTAACCGGCGCGAAACAGCGGTCACGGAACCTGAAGGTGCTGACGGGGAGACCCTGATCCGTCGATCCGAAGGGGTGGCACATGCTCGACCGTGGCACCTCGACGTCGTCGGATCCTCGTCGGCACGTCGGGCCCGCGGCGCCCTCGACCGTTCACGCATCGGTCACGAGGCGACCGGGGACCGGCTACGTCAGGGAGGTGCGAGCTGCCGGCGGAGCCGCCCGGTGCACTCCGACGGCAGCTCGCCACCCGTCTCGACCCACCGCGGACATCTCGGGCTCCGCGGTTGGCAGACCTGGGAGGTCCGGATGAACCGCACGCTGATCCTGTGCGCCCACGGGTCCACGGCCCCACGGGGGAGGGCGGCGTTCGCGGGTCTCGTCAACGCGGTCCGCCGCGAGGCGCAGGACCTCGACGTCGTCGATGCCTTCATCGACGAGCAGGTCCCGCTCGTCGCGGAGGTCGTGCGCGAGACCTCCGGCCCGCGAGCGGTCGTCCCGCTCCTGCTGGCGTACGACCGTCCGGTCAGCGTCGACATCGTGCAGGCATCGCACCTCGACCCGGCAGTCAGCGTCACGGCGCCGTTGGGGCCGGACTGGGTGCTGGCCGAGGTCGGCGTCCGCCGGCTGTTCGAGGCCGGTGCCCGCTCGGACGACACGATCGTCCTCGCCGCGGCGACCGCGAGCGACGAACGGGCGGTCTCCGACGTCGGCAAGGCCGCGAGGCTGCTCAGCGCGGTCTGGGGCGGCCGGGTCCACGTCGGCACCCTCGGTGGCCCCGACACGCCCCTGGCCGATGCGGTCGACGTCGCACGGGCGTACGGCCGGCGGGTCGTGGTCTCGAGCTATCTGCTCTCGCACGGCGCCGCCCACGAGGCGATGGGGGAGGCCGGCGCAGACGTGGTGACGCAGCCGTTCCTCGACGGCGGGCCGCCCGATCCGCGGCTCGTGTCACTGGTGCTCGCACGCGCCCGCGTCCCGGCAGCCGCGGGCCTCGACGCCGTCCCCCGCTGGGGCGGTGCATCCTCCACCGTCTGAGCCCGATGTCGGGCCCGGACGGTGGCGAATCCACCGCGCCGGGGCCGCCACACCCTCATTCCCGCCCAACCTTCGAGTCGTGCTTTACCCTTTGACCATGGCGACCCGAACGACTTCCCCGCCGCGCAAGCGGCCGTCCGGCAGCCAGGCCCGCAAGAAGCCGGCCGCGAACAAGCGCAAGCCACAGGCCCGCAAGCCTGCAGCTCGCAAGCCCGCGGCACGCAGAACCGGTCCTGGCCCCCTTGCTGTTGTGCTCGGCGCGGTCCTGCGCGCCTCGACCGCCCTGTGGCTCGGTCTCGCCGGTGTCGTGGGCGCGGTGGCCCGCAGCATCGGGCACAGTGCTCGCGACCTCGACCCCGAGCAGCGCCGTGACGGGGTCGGCTTCGGCATCCTCGCGCTCGGCATCATCGTGGCCGGGTCCGTGTGGTCCGACATGCCCGGCGGGGTCGGCAACGCGGTCCGCGACGTGACGGCCGGTGCGGTCGGCCTGCTGGCCTGGGCCGTCCCGATCGTCCTGGTCGTCATCGCCTGGCGCACGCTGCGCCACCCCGACCAGAACGGACCCGCGGGTCGCCAGGTCATCGGCTGGGCCGCGATCTGCGGCGGCGTCCTCGGTCTCGTCCACATCGCGCACGACGTGCCGCGCCCGAGCGATCCCGATCCGGACGCGATGCGCGAGGCCGGTGGAGCGATCGGCTTCCTGTTCTCCGCGATCCCGATGGACCTGCTCAACAGTGCGTACGTGGTCTCCCCGATCCTCGTCCTCGTCGTGGCCTTCGGCGTCCTGGTCGTCACCAACACGCCCGTCTACGCGGTCCCCGACCGCGTCCGCGAGCTGCGCGACACCGCGCTCGGCCGCAAGGCCGATCCCGAGGCTGAGGCGGCCGAGCCCGAGCCCAAGAAGCGGCGCCACCCCAAGACGACCCTCGTGACCGACGACGAGCCGTTCGAGAACCCCCTGGTCGACGGTCCCGACGAGGATCGCCAGGTCCCGGTCCGCGTGTTCGAGCCCGAGCCCGAGCCGGAGCCGGAGGACGACGTCGAGGCCGAGCTGCCGCCCATGGAGCCGATCCCGGCCCGCGCGGAGCAGCTCGCCCTCTCGGGCGACGTCGTCTACTCGTTGCCCGACAGCGCGATGCTGCGGGAGGGCTCGCCGCACAAGGCGCGCTCCAAGGCGTCCGACGAGGTCGTCGAGCGTCTCACCGAGGTGCTCGAGCAGTTCCAGATCGACGCCCGGGTCACCGGCTACACCCGTGGCCCGACCGTGACCCGCTACGAGGTCGAGCTGGGCCCGGCGGTCAAGGTCGAGAAGGTCACGGCCCTGTCCAAGAACATCTCGTACGCCGTGGCGTCCAACGAGGTGCGCATCCTCAGCCCGATCCCGGGCAAGTCCGCGATCGGCGTGGAGATCCCCAACGTCGACAAGGAGATGGTGTCGCTCGGCGACGTGCTGCGCTCGGCCAAGGCGCGCAGCGACCACCACCCGATGGTGATCGGCCTCGGCAAGGACGTCGAGGGCGGCTACGTCGTGGCCAACCTGGCGAAGATGCCCCACCTGCTGGTCGCCGGCGCGACCGGCTCGGGCAAGTCCTCGTTCGTCAACTCGATGATCTCCTCGATCCTGATGCGCTCGACGCCCGAGGAGGTCCGGATGATCATGGTCGACCCCAAGCGGGTCGAGCTCACCGCGTACGAGGGCGTTCCGCACCTCATCACGCCGATCATCACGAACCCCAAGAAGGCCGCCGAGGCGCTGCAGTGGGTCGTGCGCGAGATGGACATGCGCTACGACGACCTGGCCAACTTCGGCTACCGCCACATCGACGACTTCAACAAGGCCGTCAAGGCGGGCAAGGTCAAGCTGCCCGCCGGCAGCGAGCGCGTGCTGGCCCCCTATCCGTACCTCCTGGTCGTGGTGGACGAGCTCGCCGACCTGATGATGGTCGCGCCGCGTGACGTGGAGGACTCGATCGTCCGCATCACTCAGCTCGCGCGAGCCGCCGGCATCCACCTGATCCTCGCGACCCAGCGGCCCTCGGTCGACGTCGTGACGGGTCTGATCAAGGCCAACGTGCCGAGCCGTCTGGCGTTCGCGACCTCGTCGCTCGCCGACAGCCGCGTCATCCTGGACCAGCCGGGCGCCGAGAAGCTCGTCGGCCAGGGCGATGGCCTGTTCCTGCCCATGGGGCAGAACAAGGCGATGCGCATGCAGGGTGCGTGGATCACCGAGGCCGAGATCCACACGATCGTCGAGCACTGCAAGACGCAGCTGCAGCCGGTCTACCGTGAGGACGTCACGGCCGTCGCGGCTGCCAAGCGCGAGCTCGACGACGACATCGGCGACGACCTCGACCTCGTCCTGCAGGCGATCGAGCTGTGCGTGACGACGCAGTTCGGCTCGACGTCGATGCTGCAGCGCAAGCTGCGTGTGGGCTTCGCCAAGGCCGGCCGCCTCATGGACATCCTCGAGAGCCGCGGGATCGTCGGGCCCAGCGAGGGCTCCAAGGCGCGTGACGTCCTGGTCAAGCCCGACGAGCTCGACCAGGTCCTCGCCACGATCCAGGCGGGCTGAGCATGGAGGACGCATTCGAGGTGCGCCGGCGGACCGGGCTGTTCACGCTGCTCGGTCTCGTCTGCCTCGCGCTGGCCGCGGGTTTCGGCTGGTTCGCGTACGACCGTGAGCAGTACGTCCTGGTGGTCCCGGCCGTCGTGCTGGCGGCCGTGGGCCTCGGCCACCTGCGGGGGATCGGCGACTGGAGCACACCGTTGTTCGTCGCGGACGACCACGGCATCCGGCTGCGCGCGGAGCAGGGCTGGGTCGGCCTGCTGTGGAGCGAGCTCGGCGAGATCCGGGTCGAGCGTCGCGAGGGGCTCATCCACGACCCGCGGATCAAGGTCGTCAGCACCGACGGCCAGCGGTTCTACACCGCGCCCCTGGGTCTTGCGACGAATGTCTCGCCCGGCGAGGCGGAGGTTCAGTTGGCGCAGCGCCGACCCGCTGCCGCATACTGAGGAGTCGTTTCACCCCACCGAGAGGGACTCATGAACACGGCCACGCCGCCGAGCAACCTGAACATCGCGAACGTCCTCACGGTCGTGCGCATCGCGGGCGTCCCGTTCTTCGGCTGGCTCCTCCTCGCCGAGGACGGCCAGTCGATCGGCCTGCGCGTCGCCGCCTGGGTCCTGTTCGCCCTGTTGATGATCACCGATCGCATCGACGGTGACCTGGCCCGCCGCTACAACCTGGTCACCGACTTCGGCAAGCTCGCCGATCCCATCGCCGACAAGGCGCTCACCGGGATGGCGTTCATCGGC
Organism: Aeromicrobium yanjiei; assembly: GCF_009649075.1. Lineage (GTDB taxonomy): Bacteria > Actinomycetota > Actinomycetes > Propionibacteriales > Nocardioidaceae > Aeromicrobium > Aeromicrobium yanjiei. The sequence goes on along the minus strand of NZ_CP045737.1, from coordinate 2,305,560 downwards.
CTGGCGATCATCTACGACAGCTGGCTCTTCTGGGCCGTGACGATCGTCGTGCTGCTGCGCGAGTGGGGCATCACCGCGATGCGGTTCGTGGTGAAGAAGTACGGCGTCATGCCGGCGAGCCAGGGCGGCAAGGTCAAGACCATGCTGCAGGTGCTCGCCCTCGGCGGCTACATCCTGCCCTTCGAGCTGTGGGACAACGTCCCCTGCGACATCCTGCGCTGGATCACCCACCTCCTGATGGCGGGCGCCGTCGCGATCACGTTGTCGACCGGCGTCCAGTACGTCCGCGACGCGATCGAGCTGCGCCGGTCCGCGAAGGCCGCGGCAGAGGCGTGAGTGTCGCGGCCGAGGCGGTCGAGGGCCTGCGGGCCGCGGGAGCGACCGTCGCGACGGCCGAGTCCCTCACGGGTGGCCTGGTCTGCGCCACGCTCGTCAGCGTCCCCGGTGCCTCAACGGTCGTCCGCGGGGGAGTCGTCGCCTACGCCGCCGAGCTCAAGACACAGCTGCTCGGCGTCGACGCCGAGCTCATCTCCCGCGTCGGCACGGTCGACGCCGCAGTCGCGTCGAGCATGGCGCTGGGCGTGCGCGAGCGCCTCGGTGCGACGTACGGCCTCGCGACGACCGGTGTGGCCGGCCCCGGTCCGAGCGAGGGCATGCCGGCCGGCACGGTGCACGTGGGCGTGGCCGGTCCGGGCGGGGTGGAGACTGCTCTGCTGCACCTGGACGGTGACCGCGAAACGATCCGCACGGGGACGGTCGCTGCGCTGTTGTCGTTGCTGGTCGCTAGGCTGGGGGAAGAATCCCGATCCGATCGGGGTTGAACATGTCATGACAGCAAACGGAGGTGCCCGATGACCGCGATGCGTCAGCTCGTCGGTGAGGTGCTCCGTGCCCGGCGCATGGCGCAGGGCCTCACGCTGCGTGACGTCTCGGGCAAGGCCCGGGTCAGTCTCGGCTACATCTCCGAGGTCGAGCGGGGCCAGAAGGAAGCCAGCTCCGAGCTGCTCGCAGCCCTGGCGGCCGCCCTGGACGTCCCGCTGTCCAAGGTGCTTCTCGACGTCAGTGCGATGCTCGAGCTCGAGGAGGCGTCGGTCGACCAGATCGCGAGCATCTCCTCGATCGGCCCGTCCGACGTGTCGGTCTCGGCCGCCTGAGCCTTGCGCGCCATCGAGCACCGCCGATGAGGCACAGCGAGTTCTGGGAGCGGATGGATCGCCACCTCGGCGCGGGCTATGCGCGCGTCTGGGCCGAGAGCCACGTCATGAGCATCCTCGGCGGACGCACCGTCACCGAGGCCCTCGACGCGGGTGAGGACCCCAAGACGGTGTGGCGTGCGGTGCACGCGACCCGCGGCCTGCCCGCGTCGGAGCGCTAGCCGATCCGGCGTCCCGTCGACGTGTCGAACACGTGGATGGATGTGTCGTCCACGGGGGCGACGTTGATCGTCTCGCCCCTGGCGGGAGGGTGCCGCCAGTCGACCCGGGCCACGATGGTCTGCTGGTCGTGTCCCACGTCGGCCCGGCCGTAGACGTACGCGTCGGCTCCCAGCTCCTCGACGACGTCGACCTCGAGCTTGATGCCCGCCTGACCCACCTCGAGGTTCTCCGGGCGCACGCCGAGCATCACGGTGGATGCCCCGGCGCCGGCCAGGGTGTCGCGGGCGACGCGCACCACCCGGTCGCCGAACTGGACACCGCCGTCGATCACCGGCAGCTCCATGAGGTTCATCCCGGGCGAGCCGAGGAAGCCCGCGACGAACAGGTTGGCCGGCCGGTCGTACATCTCGCGCGGTGCGGCGCACTGCTGCAGGACCCCGTCCTTGAGCACCGCGACCCGGTCGCCCATCGTCATTGCCTCGACCTGGTCGTGGGTCACGTAGACCGTCGTCGCGTTGAGCCGGCGCTGCAGCTGCGCGATCTGTGTCCGGGTCTGGACGCGCAGCTTGGCGTCGAGGTTGGACAGCGGCTCGTCCATCAAGAACACCCGCGGCTGCCGGACGATCGCCCGACCCATCGCGACGCGCTGGCGCTGGCCACCTGACAGGGCCTTGGGCTTGCGGCCGAGATACTGCTCGATGTCGAGCAGGACCGCCGCCTCCTTGACCCGTGTGGCGATCTCGCTCTTGGGCGTGCCGGCGATCTTGAGCGCGAAGCCCATGTTCTCCGCGACGCTCATGTGCGGGTAGAGGGCGTAGTTCTGGAACACCATCGCGATGTCCCTGGCCTTCGGGGGCAGCTGCGTCACGTCCTCGTCGCCGATGAGGATGCGTCCGGCGTCGACCTCCTCGAGCCCGGCCAGCATGCGAAGGGACGTGGACTTGCCGCAGCCCGACGGGCCGACGAGGACGAGGAACTCCCCGTCCTGGATCTCCAGGTCGAGCTGGTCGACGGCGGGGGCCTCCTGCCCGGGATAGACACGGGTGGTGCGGTCGAACGTGACGGTTGACATGGCTGGTGGGTCCCTTCACCGGCGGGTACGTGCCGGACGATCCAAGTGATGGTGGTCACACCGTACGTCCCCGACCGAGCCGTGTCGAGGCCATTAGTCATTTCGAACAACAAATTTGGGAACGCTCCCAAAAATCTCTTGACGACGCGATGTGACCTGGCTCATACTCCCATGGAAGCGCTCCCACCGGGGGAGTCGGAGGAAGGCATGACGTGAATCGCACACAGCGCATCGCCGCCGCTGCGGTCTCATCCCTCGTGGTGGGAGTGCTCGCAGCCGGCTGCGGAGGATCGGGTGACGAGGGGTCCGACGGGCCCGTCACCTTGCGGGTCAACCTGTTCGGCCAGTTCGGCTACAAGGACCTGTACAAGCAGTTCGAGGCCGAGCACCCCGGTGTCAAGATCGTGGAGACCGCGGAGGGCGACCTGGGCAAGTACAACACCAAGCTCAGCCAGCAGATCGCGGCCAATGCGTCCGCGGGCGACGTGGTCGCGATCGAGGAGGGCCAGACGGTCAACTTCCTGCAGACCGCCGACAAGTTCGTCAACCTGCAGGACCAGGGCTTCGCGGAGATCAAGGACGACTACCTGCCGTTCGTGGCCGACGCGACGACGACCGTCGACGGCAAGACGACGATCGGCCTCGGCACGGACGTCGGCGGCCTGGCCATGTGCTATCGCCGCGACCTGTTCGAGAAGGCCGGTCTGCCGACCGATCGTGAAGAAGTGGCCAAGCTCTGGCCGACGTGGGAGGACTTCATCGCCACGGGCGAGAAGTTCCAGGCGGGCATCGGCGACGACAAGGTGCACTTCGTCGACGCGGCCACCAACACGTACAACTCGATCCTCATGCAGGGCGGCGACGAGACGTACTTCGACCGCGACAACAAGCTCGTCGTGGAGTCCAACCCGGCCGTCAAGAATGCGTGGGACCTGGCCAACCAGATGATCGAGGCCAAGCTCACCGCCAAGCTCGTCGCGTTCTCGGACGAGTGGAACGCCGGCTTCAAGAACGGGTCGTTCGCGACCGTGGCGTGCCCCGCGTGGATGACCGGATACATCAAGGGCCAGGCCGGTGACGCCCTCGCGGGCAAGTGGGACATCGCGACGGTGCCCGGTGGCGGCGGCAACTGGGGCGGCTCGTGGCTCGCCGTGCCGAAGTCGAGCAAGCACCAGAAGGAGGCGGTCGAGCTGATCCAGTTCCTGTCGGGCAAGACCGGACAGCTCGGGGCGTTCAAGTCAGAGGGACGGCTGCCGTCGCTCCCGGCGCTCTACGACACCCCTGAGCTCAAGGACGCCAAGAACCCCTACTTCAACGACGCCCCGACGGGCCAGCTGTTCGTGGCCGGCGCGAAGAACCTGAAGCCGGTCTATCTCGGTGCCAAGAACGTGCCCGTCCGCGATGCGTTCGAGAACGTCCTTCGCAGCGTCGAGAACGGGCAGCGGTCCGAGGGCGACGGATGGAAGGAAGCAGTCAAGGCCGCACAGAAGGCCGCGAAGTAAGTGACCGTTCGCACCCAGGACTCCGGCGCCCGTACTCGTCCTCCAGCGGGTACAGGCGCCGGACCGGTCCGGAGACGTCCGCTGAGGCTGCGGGACCGGCTGACCAAGGCCGAGGCCAAGGTCGCGCCGTACGCCTTCGTCTCCCCGTTCTTCATCGTCTTCGCGATCTTCGGGCTGTTCCCGCTCCTCTACACGCTGTGGGTCTCCCTGCACGACTGGAGCCTGCTCGCGGGTGACCAGGGGTTCGTCGGGCTGGCCAACTACCGCGAGCTCATGCAGGACTCGGACTTCTGGCGGGCCCTGACCAACACGATCGGCATCTTCGTGGTGGCCACCATCCCGCAGCTGATCCTCGCGACGGTGCTCGCGCAGGTGCTCAACGGCAAGCTGCGGGCACGCACGTTCTGGCGCATGGGGGTCCTGCTGCCCAACGTCACGTCGGTCGCCGCCGTCGGCATCATCTTCGGGCTCATCTTCGCCCGCGACTACGGCATCGTGAACTGGGCGCTCGGCCACGTAGGCGTCGAGCCGATCAACTGGCGGGGCGAGCGGTGGTCGTCCTGGCTCGCGATCTCGGTCATGGTCGACTGGCGCTGGACGGGCTACAACGCCCTCATCCTGCTGGCGTCGCTGCAGGCGGTGCCCAAGGAGCTCTACGAGGCCGCGCGCATCGACGGCGCCTCGGCGTGGCGGCAGTTCTGGTCCATCACGGTCCCGATGCTGCGACCCACGATCATCTTCGTCTCGATCGTCGCCACGATCGGCGGCATCCAGCTGTTCACCGAGCCGCTGCTGTTCGGATCGGGCGTCAACGCGATCGCGGGCGGCTCGACCGGCCAGTTCCAGACCGTCGCGATGTATCTCGTGCAGCAGGCCTTCACGGGCCAGCGCTTCGGCTACGCGTCCACGGTCGCCTGGGTCCTGTTCATCCTCATCGCGGTCTTCGCCGTGATCAACGTGGCGCTGCTGCGCCGGATCAAGTCGGTGGACTGATGAAGACCAAGAACCCGCTGCTGTACGTCGGTCTCGTCGCGACGGTGCTGCTCTCGATCGGGCCTCTGTACTTCATGCTCGTCATGGCGTCGCGGACCAACGACGAGATCGTGTCCCTGCCCCCGCCGCTGACGCTGGGCGACAAGCTCTTCCCGAACGTCGACCGGGTCTTCGACAATCCCGACGTCCTGTTCGGCCAGGCGCTGGTCAACAGCCTGCTGGTCGCGACGGTCGCCACGGTCTGCGTCGTGGTGTCGTCCTCCCTGGCCGGTTTCGCCTTCGCCAAGCTCAAGTTCAGGGGGCGCAACGCACTGCTGCTGTTCGTGATCGGCACGATGATGGTGCCGGTCCAGCTGGGCCTGATCCCGCTCTACATGCTGATGACCAAGCTGGGCCTCAACGGCGGGCTGCCGTCGGTGACGCTGCCGTTCGTGGTCGCGGGCTTCGGGGTGTTCATGATGCGCCAGTTCGCGGAGCAGGCCATCCCCGACGAGATGATCGAGGCCGCGCGGGTCGACGGTGCCTCGACGTTCCGCATCTTCTTCAGCATCGTGTTCCCCGCTCTGCGACCTGCTGCAGCGGTGCTCGGGCTGCTGACGTTCATGGAGCGCTGGAACGACTTCCTGTGGCCCTACCTGACGCTCGACGCCGAGCACCCGACGGTGCAGGTCGCGCTGTCGCGGCTGTCCAGCGGCTACTACTCCGACCAGTCACTCATCATGGCGGGCACGCTCATCGGCACCCTGCCGCTCGTGGTCGTCTTCATCGTTTTCGGTCGCCAGATCATCGGCGGCATCATGGAAGGTGGACTCAAGGCATGACACTCGACATCTCGGGGCTTCCCGGAGACTTCTGCTGGGGCGCGGCGACCTCGTCGTACCAGATCGAGGGTGCCGTGGAGGAGGACGGCCGCACCCCGTCGATCTGGGACACCTTCGCCGCGACCCCCGGACGGGTCGCGGGCGGCGACGACGGGGCGGTCGCGATCGACCACTACCACCGCTGGCGCGAGGACCTGGACCTGATGACCGAGCTGGGCCTCGGCGCGTACCGGTTCTCGATCGCGTGGCCCCGTGTGCAGCCGGACGGGATCGGCACCGGCAACGCACCGGGCATCGCGTTCTACGACCGACTGGTCGACGGCCTGCTCGAGCGCGGCATCACGCCGTGGACGACGCTCTATCACTGGGACCTGCCCGAGGCGCTGGAGCAGGCCGGGGGATGGCCCGTGCGCGACACCGCCGAGCGATTCGCCGACTACACCGCGATCATCGCCGAGGCGGTGGGCGACCGGGTCAAGCACTGGATCACCCTCAACGAGCCGTGGTGCTCGGCGTTCCTCGGCTATGCCAGCGGCATCCACGCCCCGGGACGGGCCGATCCGGCCGAGGCCGTCGCCGCGTCCCACCACCTGCTGCTCGGCCACGGGCTCGCGGTGCAGCGGCTGCGCGAGATCGTCCCGGACGCGCAGGTGGGCGTCACGGTCAACCTGTACCCGGTCACGCCGGTCGACGAGTCGGGTCGGCACGACGACGCGGTGCGCCGCATCGACGGGCTGATGAACCGGTGGTTCCTCGACCCGCTGCTCAAGGGCAGCTATCCCAAGGACGTGCTGGCAGACCTGGCTCCGGTCACCGACGCGGAGTTCATCCTGGACGGCGACACGGAGACGATCGCGCAGCCGCTGGACTTCCTCGGCGTCAACTACTACACCCGGCACGTCGTGGGGGCGGGGCTGTGGCCGGGGACCGCCGCGTCGCGGTTCCAGCTCGAGAACGGGCTGCCGCGGACCGCGACCGGGTGGGACGTGGACCCGGACGGTCTCGTGGACATCCTCAGCCAGGTGCAGCGCGACTACCCGGCGATCCCGGTCTACCTGACCGAGAACGGCGCGGCGTTCGACGACGAGGTCGTCGACGGGATCGTGCACGATGCGGACCGCGTCGCATTCCTCGAGAGCCACATCGCGTCCCTCGTCACGATGCGGGAGCGGGGGATGGACGTCCGCGGCTACTTCGCGTGGTCGCTGATGGACAACTTCGAGTGGGCCGAGGGCTACGACAAGCGATTCGGGATCGTCCACGTCGACTACGAGACCCAGGTGCGTACGCCCAAGGACAGCGCACATTGGTATGCCGGTCTCATCCGTCGCCACCGCGCCGGGATACTGGGCACGTGAACGTGACGGGCACGAGCGCATGAGCGTGGGCGAGACCCGCGCCCAGCAGCCGACCCTCGAGATGGTCGCGGCGCGGGCCGGGGTCGGGCGCGGCACGGCGTCGCGGGTCATCAACGGGTCGCCGCAGGTCAGCGAGCGCACCCGCGAGATCGTGATGCAGGCGGTCGAGGAGCTCGGCTACGTGCCCAACCAGGCCGCCCGCACGCTGGTGACCCGGCGCACCGACACCGTCGCGCTGGTCATCGCGGAGTCCGAGGAGCGCATCTTCGGGGAGCCGTTCTTCGCGGGAGTGGTCCGTGGGATCTCCTCGGCCCTCAACGACGCATCGCGCCAGCTCGTGCTGTCCCTGGTGCACAGCACCGACCAGGCCGAACGCCTCGGGGCCTACCTGACGCGCCAGCACGTCGACGGCGTGCTGCTGCTGTCCCTGCACGACGACGAGGCGTTCCCGGTGGACCTGGCCGCGCGGGGCCTGCCGGTCGTGGTGGGCGGCCGCTCCGCGCAGTGGGCCGGCTCGTTCGTCGACGTCGACAACGTCGCAGGTGCGCGGCAGGCCGTCGCGCACCTGGCCGACACCGGTCGTCGCACGATTGCGACCGTCTCGGGACCGCGGGCCATGGCCTCGGGCCGGGACCGCCTGGACGGCTACGCCGAGGCGCTCCGGGCGGCGGGGCTGGCGTACGACGAGGAGCTCGTGGTCGAGGGTGACTTCAGCGAGCAGAGCGGGTGGGCCGGCATGCAGGAGCTCTTGGCGCGGCGGCCCGACATCGACGGCGTCTTCGCGGCCAGCGACCTGATGGCCATGGGTGCGTTGAGGTCGCTGCGGGCGCACGGTCGCCGGGTGCCGGAGGACGTGGGCGTGATCGGCTTCGACGGCACCCCCTCGTCCGAGACGTCCGATCCGCCGCTGTCCACGGTGCGCCAGCCGCTGACGGGGCTCGGCCGGGCCATGGCCGAGATGCTGCTGCGGCACGTCGACGCCGATGAGCAGAGCCCCGAGCAGCTCGTCCTGCCCGTCGAGCTCATCGTTCGTGCCAGCACGGCCAGGACGACGCCGTGACCCTGCGCATCGGTGTCCTCGGCGCCGCCCGCATCGCGCAGAGCGCGCTGATCGTCCCGGCGGGGCAGACGGGCCACCGAGTGGTCGCCGTGGGCGCCCGCGACCTGGACCGCGCGCGGGCGTTCGCGACCCGGCACGGCGTCCAGCGGGCCTACGGATCGTACGAGGAGGTGCTCGCGGATCCCGACGTCGACGTGGTCTACAACGCCCTGGTGAACAGCCAGCACGCGCCATGGAACCTGCGTGCGGTCCGCGCCGGCAAGCACGTGCTGAGCGAGAAGCCCTTCGCGGCTAACGGCGCGCAGGCCCGCGTGGTGGCCGATGCGGCCCGCGCGACGGACCGGGTCGTGATGGAGGCCTTCCACTACGCGATGCACCCGATGATGCGCCGGATCCGGGAGATCGTGCTGAGCGGCGAGATCGGCGACGTGCGGCACGTCGAGGCCACCGTCATGATCCCCGCGCCGGCGGACGACGACCCCCGATGGTCGCTCGAGCTCGCCGGGGGAGCGTTGATGGATCTTGGCTGTTACGGCCTCCATGCGTTCAGTCAGGTGGCCGGCTGGCTCGGCGGGGTGCCGGTCGTGCGGTCCGCACGTGCGGGGGAGCGCAGGGGTCGACCGGGCGTCGATGAGTGGGTGCAGGCCGAGGTGGGCCTGCCCGGGGGTGCGACGGCGTCCTTGCTGACCCACATGGCCGGTCCGGAGATGCTCATGCGCCTGGTCGTGACCGGCTCGCGCGGGCGGATCGAGGCGCCGTGCTTCGTGCTGCCGCAGCTCGACGAGCGGCTGCAGGTCGTGACGGGCTGCGACGAGCGCCGCGAGTGGGTCAAGGGCCCCACGTCGTACGCCCGTCAGCTCACGGTCCTGGACTCCGCGGTGCGCGGCCGGGCCGCGCCACCGCTCGGGCTGGACGATGCGGTGTCCACGATGGACCTGCTCGACGCGACGTATCGGGCAGCGGGGATGGAGCCCCGTCCGGGAGTGCTCTGAGCTGTCGGCGTGTCGGCGGGTGTCGAACACGTGTTCGTATAGAGTGGTGCACAGGTTGGACGTGAGAAGGACGACATCCACAGGCGGGTCGACGAGGCCCACATATGTCTGAGGGTCCTTCTAGCGTCGTCGATGACCGGCCACCCACGAGCAGAAACGGATCCACCATGGCACAGCCCAACAGCTCCCTCGCGACGAGCAAGGACAAGGACAAGTCCCTCGAGAACGCGATGGCCCAGATCGATCGTGCCCATGGCAAGGGTGCCGTGATGCGCCTGGGCGACCAGGCCCGTGCACCGATCGAGGTCATCCCCACGGGTGCCACCACCTTGGACATCGCGCTCGGCATCGGCGGTCTGCCCCGTGGCCGCGTCGTGGAGATCTACGGCCCGGAGTCCTCGGGAAAGACGACGGTCGCCCTCCACGCGGTGGCCAACGCGCAGCGCGCAGGTGGGGTCGCGGCGTTCATCGATGCCGAGCACGCGCTCGACCCCGACTACGCCCGCAAGCTCGGGGTCGACACCGACGCGCTGCTGATCTCGCAGCCCGACAGCGGTGAGCAGGCGCTCGAGATCGCCGACATGCTGATCCGCTCGGGTGCGCTCGACATCATCGTGATCGACTCCGTGGCGGCCCTGGTGCCCCGCGCCGAGATCGACGGCGAGATGGGCGACAGCCACGTCGGCCTGCAGGCCCGCCTCATGAGCCAGGCGCTGCGCAAGATGACCGGTGCCATCAACGGCTCGGGCACGACCGCGATCTTCATCAACCAGCTGCGCGAGAAGATCGGCGTGATGTTCGGCTCGCCCGAGACCACGACGGGCGGCAAGGCGCTGAAGTTCTACGCGTCGGTCCGCCTCGACGTGCGACGCATCGAGACGCTCAAGGACGGCACCGACATGGTCGGCAACCGCACCCGCGTCAAGGTCGTCAAGAACAAGCTGGCCCCGCCGTTCAAGCAGGCCGAGTTCGACATCATGTACGGCCAGGGCATCAGCCGCGAGGGCAGCCTGATCGACGTGGGCGTCGACATCGGGCTGGTCCGCAAGGCCGGCGCCTGGTACACCTACGACGGCGACCAGCTCGGCCAGGGCAAGGAGAAGTCGCGCGCGTTCCTGCGTGACAACCCCGATCTGGCCGAAGAGCTCGAGAAGCGCATCATGGAGGCCAAGGGCATCGGCCCGCAGGCCGACAAGCCGGCCCTCGAGGTGGTGGAGCCGGACCTCCCGGCCACCGAGTTCTGATCGTCATGTCCCCGGACGAGGCCGACAGCCAGGACTACGACGTCGCCGAGCAGATGTCGCGGGCCCGGCAGATCGTCTACGACCGGCTCGCCGTCACCGCGCGCAGCCGGGCCGACCTCGAGCAGGCACTTGCCAAGAAGCACGTGCCGGCCGAGGTGGCCCGGGCGATCCTCGACAAGTTCGAGGATGCCGGACTGGTCGACGACGCGGAGTTCGCGCGCTCGTGGGTGCAGTCGCGCCAGCGCAGCAAGGGGCTGTCCTCGCGGGTGCTGGCGATGGAGCTGAGACGCAAGGGCGTCGATGAGGAGATCGCCCGTGAGGCGCTCGACGAGCTCGACCCCGCGGTCGAGCTCGAGGCGGCGCACCGGCTCGTCCAGACCAAGCTCCGCTCGATGAGCGCACTGGACGACACGACCAAGATCCGTCGCCTGACTGGGCTGCTGGCCCGCAAGGGCTACTCGCCCCAGATCGCGTTCGACGTCGTGCGCCAGGAGCTGGGGGCCGAGCCCGCGCCGCTCGAGAGCCTCTGACGTACTGCTGCGCCTCAGAGCTTCTTGCGCAGCTTGTCCACGATCTCCCGCTCGGAGTCGTAGTAGGCCAGGCCCCACTCCGCGACGTGCGCGGGGAAGGCGAGGGCCTCATTGTCCCCGAGCAGCTCGCGTACGCCCTCGAGCTCACGGCGCCGCTCCTGCAGCGCCACCTCGTACGCGTCGAGCATCGCTGCGACCTCGCCCGGTCCCATCAGGCTGCCCATCAGCAGACGCAGCGCGATCGGGTGCTTGAGGACCGGGAAGTCCTGCTCCGAGGTGTGCAGCCACGTCGTCAGGGCCGAGCGGCCCGCCTCGGTGATGACGAACCGGCGCGTCGTGCGGCGTCCGGACGTGTCGTCGACGGCCTCGACGTAGCCCTCGCGCCGCAGGCGGTCGAGCTCGGTGTAGATCTGGCTCATCGCGGGGGAGACCCAGTAGAACCGCAGCGTCCGGTCGGCGCGCTGCTTCATCTCATAGCCCGTCAGGCCGTCCTCGGACGAGGCGCGATCGAACATCAGCAGGCCCAGCAGGGCGTAGGAGGTCGTTGACAAGGGAGTGGTCACGCTCCTAGCGTACTGTTCCAGTTAGGAATACGACGGAGGCGATGTCCATGTCCGAGACGATCCTGCTGGCGGGCACCCGCAAGGGCCTGTTCATCGGCCGGTCCGATGCGACCCGCGCGGACTGGGCGTGGGACGCCCCGGCCTTCCCGATGGAGGAGGTCTACGCGGTCGCTGCGGACCCCCGAGAGGACGATCCGCTGGTCCTGGTCGGCTCGACGCACGTCGTCTTCGGGCCAGCCGTCTACCGGTCCGCCGACGGCGGCCGGTCGTTCGATCTCAGCGATCCGTCGCCCGTCCGGTTTCCCGACGATCTCGGAGCGAGCGTCGAGCGCGTCTGGCAGCTCTGCCCGTCCCCGGCCGAGCCCGACGTCGTCTGGGCCGGCACCCAGCCGTCGGCACTGTTCTGCTCGACCGACCGCGGCCGGACGTTCGAGCTGGTCCGCAGCCTCTGGGACCACCCGCACCGCCCCGAGTGGGCCGCAGGATTCGGCGGGCAGGCCATCCACACGATCGTCCCGCACCCCAGCGATCCGGACATCGTGACGGTGGCGATGTCGACCGGCGGTGTCTATCGGTCCGAGGACGGTGGAGCGAGCTGGACGCCGCACAACCACGGCATCCGCGCCGACTTCGTGCCCGGTGAGCCTCCGGAGTTCGGCCAGTGCGTCCACAAGGTCGCAGTCGACGCCGGCGACCCCGACCGCCTCTACGCCCAGAACCACGGGGGCGTGTTCCGCAGCGACGACGCGGGGGAGACCTGGCAGGCGATCGATGAGGGACTCCCGGCCGACTTCGGCTTCCCGATCGTCGCCCATCCCCACCGGCCGGGGACGATCTACGTCTTCCCGCTCACCGCCGACGTCAGGAGATTCCCACCGGACGGCAAGCCTGCGGTCTGGCGCTCGGACGACGCGGGGCAGACCTGGCACGAGACCGGCCCGGGGCTCCCGTCGGAGGCGTGGACGGTCGTGCTGCGCGATGCGTTCACGACGGACCGGTCCGATCCGGTCGGGCTCTACCTGGGCACCCGGCACGGAGCGCTGTGGGTGAGCAACGACGAGGGCGGCACCTGGGCCGAGGTGCGCACCGGACTGCCCGACGTCTGCACCGTTCGCGCGACGTCGATCTGACGCGCCTGCGGACACCCGGGGTTACCAGCCGGTAACATTCGGGCATGTCATCCACCCTGGACCTCTACACCCGTGTCACCGCGCTGCCGCTGGGCAAGCGTCTGTTCTCGCTCCTGTACGGGCAGAAGGCGCCCTACTTCGCCTCGATCCACATGAGGGTCCAGGAGATGCGGCCGCATCTCGGGCAGATCGTGATCCCCAAGCGCCGATCGGTCAAGAACCACATCGGCACGGTCCACGCGATCGCCGCGTGCAACGGGCTGGAGGCCGCGATGGGACTGCTGGCCGAGGCCACCTGCCCGCCCGACATGCGCTGGCTGCCCAAGGGGATGGAGGTCAGCTATCTCGCGAAGTCGACGACCGCACTGACCTGCATCGCCGAGACGACCGAGGCCGACTGGGCCGCCGCCCCGGACGTCCCGGTGCGGGTCAGGGCCGTCACGACCGACGGCACCGTCACGGTCGAGGGCACCATCCACCTCTGGGTCGTCCCCAAGAAGCCCTGATCCGCCCCGCCCCCAACCCGCGACCCCAACCCGCGACTGGCGCAAGCTGGAGAAAATGGGACGGCGTGTCGTCGACTTCTGCGCCACTCGCGGCTCGGGTTGCGCCACTCGCGGGGGCGGGCGGCGAGACACAAGGGGCCGGGTGAGACATCCTTGAGCATGATGTCCTTGACCGTACGTACGTCGCTCGTGGCGCTGCTGCTGGCCGGGTCTGCCTGCTCGGGGTCCAGCGACGACCAGTCGGCCGAGCCCCCCACCCCCGCCAGGGCCAGCGAGTCCGCCACGACGTCGCCGCCGTCCCCGACCGGCAAGCCGCCCTCGGTCGCGCCCGTCGACCTGCCGCCGTGCCAGACGATCGACTACGACCTGAGCCCGAACGGCGCGGGGGCGGGCAGCCCGCTCGCGGCCATCAAGGCCTGGGGAGCCAGTGAGGCCGCGCAGGTGCCGCCGGTCCCGGGCGCAGGTTGGGAGCGGCTGCCTGCCGACGACGAGGGCACGAAGGTCACGATGACCAACTCGACGGCACCCGTCTGGATCGTCGAGGTCACCCGTACGTCCGGGGGCGGCTGGGTCGTGACGCGCGCCTCGTGGGGCGTGTGCCACTGACCGGCTACTTCTGCGGGATCACGACCGAGCTCGCAGCGCCACCTGGCCAGCAGCTGAACCCGATCGGGATCGTCTGGCCCTCCTTGACCATCTCGCTGAACGTGTCGAGGCACTGGCTGACGAGCACGTTCGGGTTGTTGCTGACCGACGACTTGAGCTTGTCGTTGGCCCGGGCCTGAGCCGTGGCGGTCTTCTCGCGCTGCTGGGCGATGCGCGTGTTGGCCACCTCGGCCTGGTAGAGGTTGATCTTGCTCTGCGTCGGCTTGTCGAAGTGGATGAGCGGGATGATGACGTTCTTGACGTCGATCTGGTCGCCCACTTGCGCGCGCAGCTTCTCGGCGACCTGGCGGGAGAACTCGTTGAGATTGGGCCCGGTCGCATTCGCGCTGTCGTCCTGGATCTGGCTGAGCGGGTTGTAGTCCGACAGCACCTCGTTGAGGGCGGCCGTCAGCTCACGGGTCACGAGCGAGCGACGGATGTTGTCCATGTCGCGGTAGTCCTGGTAGAGCGTCTCGCCGGCCTCGAGCTTGATGCGCCAACGGATCGAGTTGTCGACGCACGCGGTCGACTCGTTGCCGATGCGGATCTCGGTGCACCCGTCGCTGTTGCGCTCCAGGTACGAGTCGGTCTGGATCGCACCGTCGAGCGTCTTGACCTTCTCCCACGGCAGCTTGGCGTGGATGCCGTTGTCGAGGTTGCCGACCGGCTTGCCGAAGCTCGTGACGATGCCGATGTCGCGCGTCGGCACGACCGTGAAGGTTGACAGCACCAGGCACAGCGCCGTGAGCGCGAACGCTCCGAACGCCACCAGCCGCAGCACTCGCTTGAGCGCAGGCTGTGCGGCGCCACTGGCGAGCAGCACGCCGACGGCGACGACCAGGAACAACAGGGTCAGGACGAAGGTGCCGGACATGGGTCTCCTCGGGTCAGTGGCGGCACGAGACTACGAGACAGGCCGTCTGGCCGCACCATCGGGGCCGCACGGTCAGTCGCGCGACGAAGAGCTGCTCTACGCTCGGCCGGCCCCGCCGACCGGCTGTGCCTGCACCATGCCGCCGACCAGCTCGATCTTCGACTCACCGCCGAACCGTCGCTGCACCCATTCGCCGAGCAGGCCCAGCAGCAGGTTGAGGATGATGTAGATGACGGCGAGCACGATCGCGGTCTGCAGGTAGTTCCCGAAGGTGCGGTAGATCTCGCGGCCGGCGAAGGTCAGGCCGGGAGCCAGGATGTAGAACCCCAAGCTGGTGTCCTTGAGCGCCACGATGCACTGGCTGATGAACGACGGCAGCATGATCTTGATCGCCTGTGGGAGCAGGACGATCCGCATGACCTGGTGCTTGCGCAGGCCGATGGCGTAGGCCGCCTCGGCCTGGCCCGCCGGGACGGCGTTGATGCCCGCGCGGACCACCTCGGCGAGCACGGAGCCGTTGTAGAGCAGCAGGCCGAGCACCAGAGGGAAGATCGTGCCGAGCGGGAAACCCTGCATCGACCAGATGAAGATGATCAGCATCAGGAGGGGCACAGCACGGAAGAACTCGACGAACAGCCAGGCCGGCCAGCGGATCATCCGGTGGTCCGAGAGCTTGGCGACGCCCATGATCATGCCCAGAGGAACGGCGAGGACGATCGCGAGTGCGCCGGCGAGCATGGTCTTGACCAGGCCCTCCAGGATCAGCTGCACGAGGCTGGGGGTGAAGAACGGTTCCCACTTCGCATAGCTCAGCTGGCCCTCGGCCTGGAACTTCCAGATCACGGCGCCGATGATCGCGATCACCGCGACCACGGTGACGACGCCGATGATCCGGTGGCGGCGGACGGCGCGGGGGCCGGGGACGTCGAACAGGACGTTGCTCATCGGGTCACCGCGTACTTGCGTTCGAAGAGGTGGGCGCCGAACGAGATCAGCTCGACGATGATGATGTAGCCGATCGCGATGCCCACGAAGATCGTGACCCGTTCGGTGGCGTGGTCGTTGAGCAGGCCCTTGAGCCGAAATGTTGCCTCGGCGATGCCGAAGCCCGCGGCGAGCGAGGTGTTCTTGGTCAACGCGATGAACACGCTCGCCAGCGGGGGCACGACGAGCCGAAACGCCTGGGGCAGCAGCACCTGGGTCATGGTCATGCCGAACGGCATGCCGATGGATCGGGCGGCCTCCGCCTGACCGAGGGGGATGCCGTTCACGCCGGAGCGGATCGCCTCGCTCACGAACGACGCGGTGTAGAACCCCATCGCCAGGGTGATGTTCCAGAAGAAGCCGAAGTCGATGCCCAGCTGCGGCAACCCGTAGTAGGTCAGCAGGATCAGGACCAGCAACGGGGTGTTGCGGAAGATGGTGACGTAAGCGACGGCCACTCCGCGCAGGATCGGCACCGGGCTGAGGCGGAACACCCCGATCAGGGTTCCGAGCGCCAGCGCCAACAATCCGGACGACAGCAGCAGCTTCAGCGTCTCGAGGAATCCCTTGAGGATCAGGTCGAGGTTGTCGGTCAGTGCGTCCATGCGTCACCTCCTCATGAGTAGGGGGCGGCGGGCGGGTCGTCGCGACCCGCCCGCCGTCATGTCGATCAGCTGCAGGGATCGAGGGTCGGGGTCTCCGGCGCCTCGTTGCCCGACTTGCCGAGCGTCGCGTCGAACGCCTTCTTCCACTCGCCGCCGTCGAACGACTCGGTGAGCGTGTCGTTCAGGAACTCGCACAGCTCGGGGCTGTCCTTGCTGTAGCCGATGCCGTAGCGCTCCTCCGAGAAGGGCTCCCCGACGACCTTGAGCTGGTCGGGTGCCTCGGCGGCGTAGCCGAGCAGGATCGCGCCATCGGTGGTGACGGCGTCGACTGAACCGTTCTTGAGTTGCTCGACGCACTCGGAGTAGGTGTCGAAGCCGGCCGGCTGGGCGCCGAACTCCTCCTCGACCGTCTTGATCGACGTCGAACCGGTGACCGAGCAGACCTTCTTGCCCTTGAGATCCTCCGGACCCTTGATGCTGTCGTCGTCCGCGGCCACGAGCAGGCTCTGGCCCGTCACGTAGTAGGGGCCGGCCTGGCCCACGACCTGGCGGCGTTCGTCGGTGATCGAGTAGGACGCGAGGACGAAGTCGACGGTGCCCTTCTGCAGGAACGGCTCACGGTTGTCCGAGATCGTCTCGACCCACTCGATCTTGTCGGGGGAGATGCCCAGCTTGCCCGCGATCACCTTGCCCATCTCGGGGTCGAAACCGGTGGGCGTCTTGGAGCCGGCGGCCTTGAAGCCGACACCGGGCTGGTCGAACTTGACGCCGATCTTGACGGTGCCGGCCTCGGCCAGCTCCTTCATGCGGGTGCCGTCCTCGAACGAGGAGGCGGCGTTGGAGGAGACGTCGACGTCATCGTCGCCGGAGCTGTCCTCACCGGCGCTGCCACAGGCGGACAGAGCAAGCACAGCGGTGGCGGCGACGGCAGCCCAACGGGCCCGACGCGATCGTGTGGTGGTGAACTTCATGGGTTACCTTCCCTCGATGTGGTGAACGGTCACGTGCGTCAGTGGGTGAGGATCTTGGCGAGGAAGTCCTTGGCGCGGGGAGTCTGGGGGTTGGTGAAGAACGCCTGGGGAGTGTTCTCCTCGACGATGCGGCCGTCCGCCATGAACAACACACGGTCAGCGGCGGTGCGGGCGAACCCCATCTCGTGCGTCACGACGACCATGGTCATGCCGCCCTTGGCCAGGTCGACCATCGTGTCGAGGACTTCCTTGATCATCTCGGGGTCGAGGGCCGAGGTCGGCTCGTCGAACAACATGACCTTCGGGTCCATCGCTAGCGAGCGGGCGATGGCGACGCGTTGCTGCTGACCTCCCGAGAGCTGGGCCGGCAGCTTGCCCGCCTGCGAGTCGACGCCGACACGGGCGAGCAGCTCCATGCCTCGCTTGTCGGCGTCCGCCTTCTTCAGACCCCGGACCTTGATCGGGCCGAGGGTCACGTTCTCCAGCACGGTCTTGTGGGCGAACAGGTTGAACGACTGGAACACCATGCCGACGTCGGCCCTCAGCTGGGCGAGCTCCTTGCCCTCGTCGGGCAACGGCTTGCCGTCGACGACGATGGTGCCTTCCTGGATGACCTCGAGGCGGTTGATCGCACGACACAACGTCGACTTGCCCGAGCCGGACGGGCCGATCACGACCACGACCTCGCCGGGAGCAACCTCCAGCTCGATGTCCTGCAGGACGTGCAGGTCGCCGAACCACTTCTGCACGTCGTGCATCGCCACCATGGGAATCGTGTCAGCCATGCGGGACAACCTAGCCGGATCTCGTCGGCGCTCGTGGGAGCCATTCGTACCCGATCCGGGTGTCACCAAAATGTAACGACCCGGTCCAGACCGACTCGCGGTCGTGTTTGGCCCTGCGGCGCAGGGGGTATCTCGCCCCTCCCGTCACCAACTCAGGAGAACCATGACTCGCAACACCCTCTCGCGCTCCCTGCACGACCTCGGTCTCTCGGCCTGGTTCGGTGGAACGCTGGCCAATGCCGTCGCCCTCAACTCCGCGGCCTCCACGGCGCAGCACGACACCGACACCGGCGCGGTCGCCAACGTCGGCTGGGACCGGTGGACCCCGGTCAACGCCGCCGCGATCGGCGCGCACCTGATCGGCAGCATCGGTCAGATCAAGGGCAACAAGGCGCGCATCAAGGACCAGGAGGGTGTCGCCCAGATGGCCCTCGCCAAGACCGGCCTGACCGCGGCTGCCCTCGGCCTGACCGCGTACGGCCGCGTGCTGGGTCGCAAGGTCGCCGAGCAGCAGCGGGTGCCCGTCGCGTCCGGCACCCGTCCCGCGCCCTCGACCCCGCCCGACGTCGCCGCGGCGCAGAAGCAGCTGCGCCTGCTGCAGTGGGCCATCCCGGGGGTGACGGGGGCCCTGGTCGTCATCAGCTCGTTCGCCGGCGAGCAGGAGCGCCCGAGCGAGGTCAAGAAGGGCCTCGCGAAGCGCATCGTCGGCTGACGTGCTCTTCTTCAGCAATCGTCTGGGCTGCCTGGGGTCGTTGGCGATCTCGGTGATCGGCACGGTCATCGTGATCGCCATCTTCAGCCGGTGAGGTGAGGGGCGGAGACCGCCCCGGCGCTTTCATGACGCTCCGAGTTCCAACTACATCGAATCGTAACCTTCGCAGTGCGTAGGACGAGAGGCCTTCCCACCGGCCTTTCGTCCTGCGTCTGCGGGGGTTTCTTGTCGTTCGGCGAGGGAGTGATCGGGTGGTTGCAGGCTGCACCCAAAATGGTGCGACACGATGTCTGGCGCCGCGCGAAGGGGTTCTGTCATGGTGCAGTCACCCTGTCCACTATGTGAAGAAGAGAACCCTGTGACCCATAGACGTCTCCTCCGCAGCTCGCTCGTGGTGCTGGCCACGACGACACTCAGTCTGGGCCTGCTCTCGCCGGCCATGGCCGATCCCGGCATCCCGGAGCCGACCGAGCTCTCCAAGCGTCTCGGGGAGGGCAGCAATGCCACCCGTGTGGCGCCCGAGGACGAGGCGCCGGGCAATCTCGCGCCGGGGACGAAGGTCCCGTACGTTCCGTTCGACGTGAACTACGAGCGGATCACCGAGGTGGACAAGGAGGAGTCGACCGCGAACCTGCAGAAGGTCGCCTCGCTCCCCGCCGCGAGCACCCCCGGCATGGCGACGCGCAGCAACCTCGCGTTCAAGGGTGACTACGTCTACCAGGGCAGCTACAACGGCCTGGCCGTGTACGACGTCAGCAACCCCGAGGAGCCCAAGGTCGTCCGTGAGGTCATCTGCCCGGGCTACCAGGGCGATCTCTCCATCGCTGGAGACCTGCTGTTCTTCTCCGTGGACCAGCCGCGCAACGGCAACGAGTGCGGCGCGCCGTCGGTGCCCGCCTCGAGCCCCGACGCGTGGGAGGGCATCCGGATCTACGACATCAGTGACCAGGAGAACCCGCAGTACGTCAACGCCGTCAAGACCCGTTGCGGATCGCACACCCACACGCTCGTCCCGAACAAGGACGACGCCAACAAGGTGTACCTCTACAACGGTTCCTACGACACCTCCACGAGCGCCGCGTACTGCAAGAACCCGCACGAGCAGATCGAGATCATCGAGGTCGAGCTCGACGACCCCAGCACCGCGGCCATCGCCAAGGAGGTCAAGCTCTGGGATGCGGAGAACCCGGCGCTGACCGCTGCCGATCGCCCGAACGGTGGCGCCAACACGTCGGTCACGACCGGCTGCCACGACCTGACGGCGTACCCCGAGAAGGGCCTGCTCGCAGCGGCCTGCATGGGTGACGGGCTGCTGCTGGACATCAGCGATCCGCTGAACCCGGCGGTCACCGAGCGCGTGCGCGACGAGAACTACGCCTTCTGGCACACCGCCCAGTTCAACAATGCGGCGACCTCGGTCATCTTCCAGGACGAGCTCGGCGGCGGCAGCTCGGCCACCTGCGTTCCCGGCACCCCGCAGTACCGCGGCGCCAACGCGATCTTCGATCTCGCCGGCAACGACCTGACGCTCAAGAGCTACTACAAGATCCCGCGGCGTCAGGCCACGACCGAGAACTGCGTCGGCCACGAGGGCAACATCGTGCAGGTCGACGGCAAGGACGTCCTCGTCCAGGCCTGGTACCAGGGCGGCGCCTCGCTGATCGACTTCAGCAACACGTCCAAGCCCAAGGAGATCGGCTACTTCGATCGCGGGCCGATCAGCAACACCTCGCTGGTCACCGGCGGCTACTGGGCGGTCTACTCGCACAACGGCTACCTCTACGGCAGCGAGATCGCTCGCGGCCTGGACGTCTTCAAGCTGGTGGGCGATGAGTTCGCCGACGCCAACCGTCACCGCCAGGACGTCCGCAACCCCGCGACCCAGCAGGTCATCAGCTGGCCGTGGAAGACCGCCCCGCAGGTGAGCGGCGAGCTCGAGACCCTCGAGGCGACGCCTGCCAGCACCACCGCCGGACAGGGCGCCGAGATCACGGTCACGGCCCCGGCCGGCACGTTCGGCAAGGGCGAGTACGTCGAGATCTGGTCGACCGGCGACGACGCCGAGGCGATCGTCAACGGTCAGGCCGCCGCGGACGGCAGCATCCAGCTGTCGTTCCAGCAGGCCGACGACGTCGCGCCCGGCACGGTCTCCTACGTGGTCCGTGGCGACACCAAGCTCGACGCGAAGCTGTACGGCTTCTCGGTCGAGGTCGAGGGAGTCGCCACCACGACGACGCTGAAGGCCAGCTCGACCAAGCAGACGTACGGCACGTCGTCCATCACGCTCACCGCGACCGTTGCGGCCGAGGGCGAGATCGATGGCACCGTGACGTTCAAGGACGGCTCGACGGTCATCGCCAAGGGCGTCCAGGTCCAGGACGGCACCGCGACGATCAAGCTGCCGGCCGACACTCGTGCCGGTACGCGCAGCCTGACGGCCGAGTTCGTCCCGAGCGGCACCCAGCTGCTCGGATCGTCGTCGGCAGCCACCAAGGTGACCGTTGCCAAGGTTGCGTCGAAGGTCAGCCGCAAGTTCACGAGCACGATCAAGACCTCGACGAAGCCGAAGGTCTCGGTCACGGTCACGGCCGGCAACGTCACGCCGACCGGCGACGTGACGGTCCGGATCGGGTCGAAGTCGCTGACCGGCTCGCTGGTCAAGGGCAAGGTCTCCGTGACCTTCCCGAAGCTCAAGAAGGGCACGTACACCGTCCGGGTCTTCTACCCGGGCACGGGCAACATCGGGTCGAGCAAGAGCACGAACGCCACCCTCAAGGTGGTCAAGTGACATCTGTTCGTCCCCGGGTGCTGGGCGCGGTCATCGCTTCTGCGGTGATCGCGCTCGGCGCCTGCTCCAGCAGTGATGGTGAGGCGAAGGACTCGGGCGTCGCCGTCCGGGCCGGCGCACCGGGTGAGCCCAACCAGAAGATCGACAAGTCGGACGTCCCGTCCGGCGAGAAGAGCTTCAACGACGCCGACAAGGACTTCGTCGAGATGATGGTGCCTCACCACCACCAGGCGGTCGAGATGGCCGCCCTCGCCAAGAAGTACGCGAAGGATGAGCGGGTCGGCGAGTTCGCGGCGCGCATCGGCGACGCCCAGCGCGGTGAGATCGATGCCATGCAGGCGTGGCTCGAGGCCCGCAAGCTCCCGAAGGCTCCGCTGAAGGCCACCGGTCACCACGCGATGCACATGCAGGGCATGCTGACCGAGGCCGACTTCGCGAAGCTCGGCACGCTGCGCGGCAACGCCTTCGACACGTTCTACGTCAAGAAGATGATCGCGCACCACCAGGGCGCACTGGCCATGGCGGACGCCGCGTTGAACGAAGGCACCGACGCCGTGAACCGTACGTTCGCGGCCGACGTCGCCACGACGCAGACCGTCGAGATCAGCCGTCTGAAGGGCATCCTGAAGCGGCTGTGAGGCTCGGCAAGCCGCGTCCGTCCCACTGGGGCGGGCGCGGCTTTGTCAGTTTGCGGACACGACGCCGCGGCAGCTGCGGCTCGCTACGGCAGGACGGTGGGGCGCGCATGGGTGCAGGCCGTGCAGTGGACACGCCATGGCCCGCCCGCGTCCGGTGCCGGAGCCACCCGGGGTGGCACCGGGGGAGGGAGCTCGTCCTGCCACGGCTTGCCCGGCCGGAACTGAGGGATCGGCAGGGCCTCGAGGGTGCGAACCTCTGGCATCGGCACGGCGAGACTGCGTCGTGCGGGAGCGGACGTCGGCTGGGGCGCCGATGGCTCGGGGGTGACTGCCGGCTGTGCCTGAGCGGCACCGGGTGCGAACAGGACCGGCTGGAGGACAGCAGTGGGCAGCAGCAGGACGAGCGCTGCCGCGCGAGCCTTGCGGGACGTGCTGATCACGACGACCTGACCTCCTGCGACCGGGTGGGCCGAGTGTCCACCGCAGGCGAGGGCTGGTCAACCACTTGCGGGCTCCAACCGTGCCGGATAGTCCTTCGTCAGTCGTCGATGACGACGTCGGCAACATGGAGGACCCAGTCGATGTCCTCGACATCGACCCAGATCTGGACGGGCCCGGTGCGCGGTGGCTTGTGAGCCATCCACTGCCCGCCCAGCGCGGAAAGCTCCGCCAACGTGCGATGGCGCCGAAAGGAGAGGACTGCGTCACCTTGCCCGTGAACTACGTCCGGAAGCGCGGCCCACTGCTCCTGCCACGTCTCCAAGGTCTCGTCCGCGAACAGTTGCCAGACACGATGATCGCTGTCCATCGACGCCAGAGCCTCGGTATCGTCCTTTCGCTCTGACCATTGCAGAAGATCGCGACCGCACTCGAGCTCACCCATCACCCAATCGTTCGCCCACTCTCGCCGGCTGCCGGGAGTCATGAGCGTCATCGCCTGACGGAATGACTTCCTTTCGAACACTGCCTCGGAGAATCGCTCGATCAGTTCGTGGGCTGCGATCTCATCGATGTCAGGCGCGGCGCTCATTCGCCGATGCTACCGATCTTCGTCACCGAGAAGGCCTCATCCGCCCAACGGACTTCACATGATGATCGCCGCCGCCACGACGCCGACCGTCGAGATCACCGAGCATCTTTGGTGTCACTTCTTCTCGCAGGCGATGCCGTCCTTGTCGCGGTCGGACTTCTTGTTCTTCTTGTAGATCTTCGCGCTCCGCTTGAAGTTCGTGACGGGGGTGCCGGACGTCTTGTCCTTGGCTCCCGGCTTGCCGACACCGTGCTTGTAGTCCTTGTTGAGTGCCGTGCAGTTCTTGTACGTCTTGCTCGCCGCCTCGGCAGGCGACGTCACGGCAACGACGCCGACGCCGGCGATGGCGACGGTGCAGACGGCGGTGGTGATCTGGCGAAGCATGATGTCTCCCGATGGTTCGTGGCTGGGTTCTCCATACTCGCCCTGCCAGGCTTCGATGTCCGGCAAACTCAGCATCCACGACGATGTATCGGGGGAGTGATGGCCGTAGCTGACCGACTCGTCGTGGCAGTCCTGCTGGCCGCCGGCGCGATGGTGCTGCTGTCCGGGTGCAGTCCCGCGCAGGTCGGGATCGTGGCGTTGTCGCAGCGCGACGGGCACCTGCTGGTGGCGGTGATGCGCTGCGACGACACCGCGCTCGAGCGCGTCGCCATCAGTCACGCGGGGCCCCTGCGGACCGACGGGCCGAGGGAGCGCGTCGACGACGCACGGTGGATCACGGACATCGACAATCAGGATGTCGTCGTCCTCGACACCGCTGATCCCGGTGGGGACTGGGAGGTCAAGGATGCCCTGGAGGACCTGGACCCGCGGGCGACGTACTCCGTGTCCGCGGGCGGGGACACCGACCACACCATGGGGTCGGTCGGGTTCACGACCGCTGAGCTCGACGCGCTCGACGACGGCCAGTGGCTCATCGGCGGTGACCGGGACAGCAGGGTCGAGACCGAACGTCCGACCACCACGGATCTCGATGCCTTGCGCTCGACGTTCTGCGATCAGTGATGCCGGTCCTGACGAGAGCGGTGAGCGGAGATCGGGTTTCCGTCGGCGCGGTGTTTCTGCCACCGAATACGCCCGGCGCGGTGTTTCCGCCACCATATGGAGCCGAGAACGCGTCCAAACGGTGGCAGAAACACCGCGCCCCCGGGGGACGCCTCCAAACGGTGGCAGAAACACCGCGCCCCCGGGGGACGCGTCCGCCGGACAGGGGAGGCCGAACCTCCACGTACGATTGAGCAGTCATGACGAAGACCTATGAAGTGCGCACCTACGGCTGCCAGATGAACGTCCACGACAGCGAACGTCTGGGCGGCCTGCTCGAGACGGACGGCTACGTGCGCGCCGAGGAGGGTGCGACACCCGACCTCGTCGTGTTCAACACGTGCGCGGTGCGGGAGAACGCCGACAACAAGCTCTACGGCAACCTCGGCCACATCGCGTCGGTCAAGGAGAAGAACCCCGGGATGCAGATCGCCGTGGGTGGCTGCCTCGCGCAAAAGGATCGCGACACGATCACGAAGCGCGCGCCGTACGTCGACGTCGTCTTCGGCACCCACAACATCGGCTCGCTGCCGGTGCTGCTCGAGCGGGCCCGCATCGCCGAGGAGTCGCAGGTCGAGATCCTCGAGTCGCTCGAGGTCTTCCCGTCGACCCTGCCCACCAAGCGCGACTCGGTGTTCGCGGCGTGGGTCTCGATCAGCGTGGGCTGCAACAACACCTGCACGTTCTGCATCGTCCCGGCCCTGCGCGGCAAGGAGAAGGACCGCCGCCCCGGCGACATCCTCGCCGAGGTGCAGGCACTCGTGGACGACGGCGTGGTCGAGGTGACGCTGCTGGGCCAGAACGTCAACGCGTACGGCGTCGAGTTCGGCGACCGGCAGGCGTTCGCGAAGCTGCTGCGCGCGTGCGGCGAGATCGAGGGGCTCGAGCGCGTGCGGTTCACCAGCCCGCACCCCAAGGACTTCACCGACGACGTCATCGCGGCGATGGCCGAGACGCCCAACGTCATGCCGCAGCTGCACATGCCGCTGCAGTCGGGCTCGGACCGCGTGCTCAAGGCCATGCGGCGCTCGTACCGCCAGGAGAAGTTCCTCGGCATCATCGACCGGGTACGGGCCGCGATGCCGGAGGCGGCGATCACGACCGACATCATCGTGGGCTTCCCGGGCGAGACCGAGGAGGACTTCGCCGAGACGATCGAGGTCGTGCGCAAGGCCCGGTTCACCAGTGCCTTCACGTTCCAGTACTCCCAGCGCCCCGGCACTCCCGCCGCCACCTTGCCCGACCAGCTGCCGAAGGCCGTCGTGCAGGAGCGGTACGAGCGACTGATCGAGGTCGTCAACCAGGTGGCGTGGGACGAGGCGAAGAAGCAGGAGGGCCGCATCGTCGAGCTGCTCGTGGCGGACCACGAGGGCAAGAAGGACGGCGCGACGCACCGGCTGACCGGACGCGCCCGCGACAACAGGCTCGTCCACTTCGTGCCGGGCGAGCACGACGTGCGCCCGGGCGACATGGTGCGGGTCCTCGTCACGTACGCCGCGCCGCACCACCTGGTCAGCGACGAGCCGCCGATCTCGTTCCGCCGCACCAAGGCCGGCGATGCGTGGGAGTCGCGGCAGGGTCGCACCGAGGTGCGCTCCGTCGGGCTCGGCATGCCGTCCCTCGGTGTGCCGGCACCGTTGCCGCCGGCCCCCGCGTGCGCCGTCTGATCCCTGTCAGTCGCTGAGTGCCCGCCGCCCGATCAGCTCGAGGGTCGCCTCGGGCGGGAGCGGGTGGAACGGTCCGCCGCGGACGTCGCGGTACGCGCGCTCGAGCGGCGACGAGCGGAAGAAGGCTCCGCCTCCCGCCACCTCGAGGGCTGTGTCGGCGATCGTGCGTGCCTCCACGACCGCCTGACGCTTGGCGGTGAGAACGGTCTCCAGGGTGGCCTCGTCCATGGTCGGGTCGTCGCCCATCTCGTCGACCGCGCCGAGCAACGCCCACCGGGCGGTCCGCAGCCGCGCGGTCATGTCCCCGACCTGGCGGATCGCGGACGCCGTGGCTTCGCCGCGCGAGCGGGCGACACGTGTCGCCTCGTCGAGCGCCCCGTGCGCGACGCCGAGGTACGCCGCCCCGCCGAGGGGGCAGAAGTGGATGACCGCGACCAGCAGCGGACCGGACAGCGAGCCGTACGGACGCGTGCCGACGATCTTCTCGGCCGGCACGAACACCCGGTCGAAGACGATGTCGTGACTGGCCGTGCCGCGCATGCCGAGCGTGTCCCAGGTCTCGACGACGCTGATGCCGGGCGAGCTCATGGGCACGCCCATGTGCAGCACGGTCGCGTCCGGCCCCGGCTCCCCGAGCACCCCGCACGTGGACAGGACGTCGGCCGCAGGGGCCTGGCTGCAGAAGACCTTGCGGCCGGTCAGCTCGTACCCGCTGTCGACCTGCGTCGCGACGGTGCTGGGGGAGACCCAGTCGGAGCCGCCGCTGGTCGCCATCACCAGCCCGTCCCGGGCGACCTTGGTCAGGACGCCGGCGGCGTCGGGAGCGCCCTTGCGGTGGCGGAAGCGCTGCACGAACGTGAGGTAGAGGTGCATCGTGGAGGACAGGGCCGCTGCGCCCGACCAGCGGCCGAGCTCCTCCTGCGCCAGGACCATCTGGCGCATGCTGGCGCCGCGGCCGCCGAGCTCGACGGGGACCGGCAGGCCGAGGTAGCCCACGGACTTCATGAGGTCGTACGCCTCGCTGACGAAGGTGGCGTCGTGGTCGTGGACGGCCTCGTACGCGGCTGCCTCCCGGCCGACCTGGGTCGCGAGGGAGAGGACGTCGTCATCGGTGATGGTGGTCGTCTGCGCGACGACGGGATCTGTGAGTGTCATCCTCGCAGCGTCCTCCCGTCGCCGAGCGGTGACTAGTTCACAAACTGAACCCGGGAGGGCATCATCGAGAGATGTCCCGGTACGGGCAGTACTGTCCGATCACCCGGTCGCTGGAGATCCTCGGCGACCGGTGGACCCTGCTCGTGGTGCGCGATCTCGTGCTCGGCGCGGACCGCTTCAACGAGCTGGCTCGCGGCCTGCCGGGGATGTCCCGTGCTCTGCTGAGCAAACGGCTCGGCCAGCTCGAGCGCGCCGGCCTGCTCGTCCATGAGGACGACCGCTACCGTCCGACCCAGGCCTGCGACGAGCTGAGGCCGATCATCTTCGGTCTGGCGGAGTGGGGAGCCCGCTGGGCCTTCGGCGAGCCGCGCGAGGACGAGCTCGACCCCACGGTTCTCATGTGGTGGATCCGAGCGGGCATCGATCCCGACGTCTGGGGGCAGCGCAGGACGGTGCTCCACGTCGTCCTGTCGGAGGGGCGGCGCACCCGGTTCTGGTTCGTGGTGGATCGCGGAGACGTCTCCCTGTGCTTCACCGATCCGGGGTACGACGTCGACGTCCTCGTCGAGGCACCACTCGGCGTCCTGTACCAGGTGTGGGAGGGCCTGCTCGACCTGCGCACGGCGGCGCGGGACGGTCTCGTCCGCCTCTCGGGTCGCCGCGACGTCCTGCTTGTCCTGCCCGAGGCGCTGCTGTTCTCGCCGGTGGCGCCGTTGGTCCGCGGCGTGCAGGCCCAGGCGCTGGGCTGAGCGACACCGAGGACGCCTGCTAGACCACCAACGTGGGGTGCAGTCGGGCGATCGTCACCGTCTGCTTCCGCCGCGCCGCCACGACCGTGACCGACAGCGCCAGCACGGTGAACAGGCCCAGGACCAGGACGTCCCGGAGCACGCCGTCGCTGCCTCCGGCCAGGGCCGCGCGCAGACCGTGCACCGCGTACGTCATCGGCAGCAGGTCGTGCAGCACGTTGAAGAACGGCGGCGACGTCTCGATCGGATAGGTGCCGCCGGCCGACGTCAGCTGCAGGCTGACGAACACCAGCGCGACGAAGCGTCCGGCCGCGCCGAAGAGGGCAATGAACATCTGGTTGATCGCCGTGAAGACCGCGCCTGTCGCCAGCGCGATGCCGACGAGGAGCCACTGGTTCGCCGGCCGGAGGTCGAGGAAGCCCTGCAGCACCGCGAGCAGCAGCCCGACCTGCACCACCGAGATCGCGAGGCCCGGCACGTAGCCGGCGAGCGCCGTGCGGACGCTACCCGCGCTGGATGCGATTGCGCGAGCCGAGAGCGGCCGCAGCAGCAGGTAGATCGCCATCGCTCCGACCCAGAGGGCCAGTGAGATGAAGTACGGCGCGAGCGCCTCGCCGTAGTTCTTGACCCCGTTGACCCGCTCGGCAGCGTCCTGGATGGGGGTCGCGGCGGTCTTGGCCAAGGTCTCGCGCTCCGACTCGTCGTAGTCGGGCACCTGCTTGCTGCCGTCGCGGAGCCCGTTGGTCAGCTCGAGCGCGCCGATGGCGAGATCGTCCGCTCCGTCGGAGAGCCGTCCCGCGCCCGCCGCCAGCTGGTCGGCGCCGGTGCCGAGCTCATCGGCTCCGTCGCTGAGCTGGCCGGTCGCGCTCGCCAGGCGGCCGGCGCCGTCGGACGCCTGGCCGATCGCGTCGACCAGCTGGGGGACGGCCCGGGCCAGCTCGGCGTTGCCGTCCGCGACCTGCTCCGAGCCCTGGGCGAGCTGCTTCGTGCCGGCGCTGAGCTGCTCGGCCTGCCCGCGGATCCCGCCGACGAGCTCCTTGAGCTCGCCCGAGCGGCCCGCCGCCTGGCGCAGCAGGCTGCAGTCGACCCCCACCGGCTGCGCAGCCTCGCACTGCTCGGCGATCGCTCCGAGGCTCTTGGCGAGCTCGTCGATGTCGGCGTTGGCGTCCTCGCTGGCACCGAGCAGGTCGCGGGTGACCTGCTGCACGGTGTCGTTGAGCTCGGCGTTGCCGTCGGCCACCTGACGGGCACCGTCGGCGAGCCGCCGGGTCTGCGCAGGCAGGGCGGACGTCCGGGAGTCGAGCTGGTCGAGGCCGTCGGCGAGCGTCGCCGCGCCGTCGTCCAGCTGTCCGGCTCCGTCGGCGAGCCGGCCGGCCCCGTCCGAGAGCTGGTCCGCACCGTCACCGAGCTCGGCCGTTCCGTCGCGCAGCTGCACGGCGCCGTCCGCCAGTCGGTCGGAGCCGTCGGCGGCGTCGTCGAGCGCCCCCTTGATGTCGGTGAAGCTGAGATAGACGTTGTCGAGGTACGTCTCGGTGACCTGCGCGTTCAGTGCGCCCTTGGCGGCACGCAGGATCGTCTGCGCGATCGTGCCGTTGATGTAGTTGACCGCGTCGTTGGTCTGCAGGTCGAGCCGGCCCTGGATCGCCTTCGCCGGGTCGCCACTCGTCGACGTCGCCGCCTTCGACAGGTTGGCGGGGATCGTCAGGACCGCCTTGTAGGTGCCGTCCGCGAGCCCTCGCCGGGCGTCCTTGCCGTCGGTCAGCACCCAGTCGTAGTTGTCGTCGCCGTCGTCGCTGACCAGGTTGCCGGCCAGCTGGCGACCGATCGCGACGGGCTGCTTCTCGCCGTCGCGGCCGGTGATCTCGACGAGCTCGTCCTCGTTGACCACGGCGGCCTTGACCTGGTCGAGGTGCCCGGTGGGGTTGATGTTGGCCCAGACGTACATCGCGCCGTAGAACAGGGGCACGAGCATCACCGCGAGCACGGCGGCGCGCGTCAGCCGACTGCGGCGGAACCGGGCGAGCTCGAACCAGGGCAGCGGGGGAGAGGGAATCATCAGAGCATCAACTCGTGGGGGGTGCGGGAGGTGTCCAGCTCCAGATGGTGGAGCCGGTCGGAAGGAGGGGGCGCCGAGGACGCGGACTGGACGCTCGCGACGAGCGTGACGTCGCGGTCCTCCAGCAGCCACGCGAGCGCAGACCACAGCAGGTCGACGTGCTCGGCCGCGCGCACGTCGTCCGCGTCGTCGACCACCACGATGCGGGGGTCCTCGGTCAGGGCCAGCACGACGCCCAGCAGCTTGCGCTCGAGGCGCGACAACGACGAGACCAGGGCATTGCCCTCGACGGGCGTGCACGGCAGCCCGGCGTCCTCGTACGCGCGCTCGAGGGCGTGGCGGAGCTCGGCGCGCACCGGGGCCACCCGGCGACGGCTGACCCACAGCCCGAACGACCGGATCGAGAGCCGTTCGGCGATGTGCTGGTCGACCGTCAGGTTGTCGTCGAGGTCGTTGAACCCGGCCAGCTCGGCGAGGGAGACGCTGCGGCGCACTGCGGCTGACTCCTGCGGCAGGAGATGACCGTGGACCCGCAGGCGACCGCTGTCGAAGGGCATGCGTCCGGCGAACGTCAGCAGCAGCGCCGTCTTGCCCGCACCGTCGCTGCCGTGCACGACGAGCCAGTCGCCGCGCTCGACCTCGACCGACACGTCGTTGAGGACCGGCCCCTCGGGCCCGGACGTCGTCAGCCCGGCCGCGGTGATCGCGGCCGTCGATCCGGGACGGGGCCACGCCTGCAGCTCGACCTGCCGGTGCAGCGCCTCACCCTCGACGTCGATGTGGGGCAGCCGTCGGTCGAGCCATCCGGGCAGCGTCCAGGCCCGCCGACCGAACAGCTCGAGCACCGCGGGGGCGAAGAGCATGCGGATGAGGAAGGCGTCGACGAAGACCCCGATCGCGAGGGCGAAAGCGATCGGCTTGATGTTGGGATCGCCCTCGGGCACGAACGCCGCGAACACCGCCAGCATGATCACGGCCGCAGCCGTCACGACCCGGGAGCTGCCGACGAACCCGTCGGCGATCGCGCGGTGCGGGTCGCGGGAGCGGACGTACTCCTCCTTCATGCGGGCCATGAGGAAGACCTCGTAGTCCATCGACAGCCCGAACAGCACCGCCATGAGGATGATCGGCAGGAAGCTGATCAGCGGGCCGGTCTGGTCCAGGTGAACCAGCTGGCTCAGCCAGCCCCACTGGAAGACCGCGACCACCGCCCCGAACGACGCGCCGGTGGACAACAAGAACCCCAGCGTCGCCTTGAGCGGGACCACGATCGAGCGGAACACGATCATGAGCAGCAGCACCGAGAGGCCCACCACCACGACGCCGAACGGCAGCAGCGCCTCCTGCAGGCGGTCCGAGACGTCGATGCCGCCCGCGGTCAGGCCGGTCACGGAGACCGGGACGCCGTATCGGTCCTGCCAGCCGGCCTCGCGCTCGCGGATCTCCCGGACCAGGTCGGTGGTGCGCTCGTCGGTCGCACCGGTCGAGGGGATCACCTGGACGATGCCCGTGTCGGCCGTACGGTTCGGGGTGGCCAGGCCGATGCCCTCGACGCCGTCCAGCCCGCGCAGGTCGTCCGCGATGGCCTCGACAACGCCCACGGGATCGGTCGTGGCGATGATGTCGATGCTGACCAGGAGCGGTCCGTTGTAGCCGGGGCCGAAGTGCTCGTCCACCAGGTCGTACGCGACGCGCTGGGTGCTGCCCGCCGGTGCCGTGCCGTTGTCGGGCAGGGCCAGCTTCAGGTCCTTGGACGGGATCGTGACGATCGCGAGCCCGACCACGACGAGGACGATCGCGATCAGTGGGAAGCGGGTCGTCACCTCGACCCACCGCCGGGAGAACCCTCCCGTCGGGTGCTCGGCGTCGGGCGTCAGGCGGTGCCCGGCCCGTCCGAGCAGGGCAGGCAGCACGGTCAGGGCGACGGCCACCGCGATGACGACCGAGAGCGCGGCGACGGCGCCCATGATCGTGAGGAACGGGATGCGGGCGATCGACAGGCCCAGCAGGGCGATGACGACCGTGACACCGGCGAAGACGACGGCCGAGCCCGCGGTCGCGACCGACCGGGCCGCTGCCTCCTCGGGCTCGAGCCCCTCCGCGAGCTGCTCGCGGTGCCGGGACACGATGAACAGCGCGTAGTCGATGCCCACCGCGAGGCCGATCATCAGCGCGAGCAGGGGAGCGGTGGACGAGATCGTGACGAAGCCGGTCGCGGCGATCGTGATCGCCATCGTCACGAGCACGCCGAGCAGCGCGGTCACGATCGGCATGACGGCAGCGCGCAGCGAGCGGAACATGACGTACAGGACGATGAACGCCACGACGACGCCGACGACCTCGATGATCGAGAGCTGGGGACCGGTGCTGGCGAAGACGTCACCGCCGAACGCGGTCGTGTAGCCGGCCTTCTTCAGCGCGTCCCCGGTGTCCATGAGCTGCGCGCGGTCCGCGGACGTGACCTCGGTGAGGTCGCGGTCGAACTGCACCTGCACCTGGGCGGCGGCCCGGTCCTCGGAGACGCCGATCTTGTTCGTCCGGGCGTACGGGGAGACGACCTCGGACACGCCGGGGACCTTCGACATCCCGGCGATCGCGTCGTCGACGAGGCGACGGGTGCGTTGATCGTCCACGGTCCGGCCGTCGGGCGCGACGACGACCAGGTAGGCCGAGGCGCCGCTGAGCTCGGGGAACGTCCTGCCCAGCGCGTCGATCGCCTCCTGCGACTCGGTGCCGGGGATGTCGAACTGGTTCTTGGTGCCGCCGCCGAGGCCCAGCGCGGCCACGCCGGTCACGAGCAGGATCACCAGCCATGCGCCGAGCACGCGACGGGGGTGGCGAAAGGCCCAGCGGCCCAGGGCGTACAGGGAGGTGGACACGACTTGACGATACGTTTGTGTATCCAGTGCGTCAATGTATCGAGTAGACTTGTGCGTCACACAGATGGTGGCGCGACACAGGAAGGTGCCATGGCGAAGACGGCGATCGATCGCCCGGTGCGTCGGCGGGCTGCGACGCGCGAGCGACTTCTCGACGCGGCCCGGACGGTGCTGGCCCGGGAGGGCATCCAGGGCGCCTCGGTCGAGCACATCTGCGACCAGGCCGGATTCACCCGCGGGGCGTTCTACTCCAACTTCTCCAGCAAGGACGAGCTGGTCCTGGCGCTGTTCGGTCGCGAGCGAGAGCTGATGCTCGCGGCGCTGCGCGAGGCCGCCGACCCCGCCTCGTTCGAGGGCCTCGACACGCTCGACGCCGTCGCGGTCATCATGGATCGCTTCCTGGTCGGCCAGCAGCACGACCGCGAGTGGTATCTCGTCCACGCCGAGTTCGAGCTGCGCGGCGTCCGCGACGACGCGGTGGGGCGCGAGTTCGTGGCGGCCTCGCGGCGGGTGCGGGCCGACTTCGAGAGCTTCATGGCGTCCGCGCTCGAGGCACTGGGGCTGCGGCTGACGGTCGACCTGTCACACGTCGCGTCGATCCTCATGGGCACGTACGACGCCGCACTCCGCGAGTCGTTGCTCGAGGACCGTCCGATCGACCTCGAGCTCCTGAAGATCACGCTGCCCACGCTGCTGGTCGCGGTGACCGAGCCGACCTCCTAGGCTCAGACGTCTGCGGTCCGGCCGGCCGGATACGGGGAGAGCAGGGCCTTCGGCACCGCGCAGGTCCCGTCGTCGAGGAAGGCGTCGTTCATCCGCTCGGGGAGGGGATGGCCGTCGGGGTCCCGCGGCACCCGGAACCGGGCGGAGCCGTCCTCGAGCTCCGCGAGCACGTACCTGTTGCGGGCGTCGACGAGCGTGGTCCAGTCGTCGAGCCACATCCGGGCCGGACGGTCGGCGTCGATGCGGTCGCCGGCACGACCCTCGATCGCGCTCAGCATGCGGCTGATCGCGAGGTTCTGGTCGATGATCGTCTGCCCCTGCTCGCGCGGGGTGCCGGTGACCGGCATCGAGGCCACCGTCGAGCTCATGAGCTCGCACTCGCGGTCGATGATGGACACGAGCTCCTCGTCCTCGATCAGGCCCGGGGCGTCGCGGCCCTCGAGCTCGACCACGGCGGTGATGAGGAAGACCGCGGCGGCGAGGGCGAGTGCGCCGGCCGAGATCGCGACCCACTTCCACCTGCGGTGGACGGGGGGCGGCGGGAACTGCCACGCATCGCGTGCCGGCGGGTACGGCGGCAGCTCCTCGGTGTCCGGCACCGGCTCATCGTGTCATGCCGGACGGACGACGGCCTGTCCGTGGTCGCGGGGCTCGCCGTGGTGCCCTGGTCTAGGCTCGCCAGGTGATCCTCGCCGCTGCCGTGTGCCCTCACCCGCCGGCGCTGCTCCCCGAGGTCAGCCCCGGCACGGACGCCGAGCTGGGCCCCGTCCGCCGGGCCGCCGACGAGGCCGTGCGTGCCCTGCTGGACGTGGCGCCTGAGCGCGTCGTCGTCCTCGGCCCGGGCCCCTCCGCCGACGATCTCGACGAGGACGCCGGCGGCTCCCTCGCGGCGTACGGTGCCGCCGTCCACGCCGGCGGTCCCACCACGGTGCTGCCGCTCAGCCTGACGATCGGTGCCTGGCTGCTGGACCGCGCGGGCTGGACCGGCCCGCGGACGTACTCGACGGGCCGGCCCGACGTCGACGGGCGCGTCGCACTGCTCGTGATGGCCGACGGCAGCGCGAAGCGGAGCCTGCAGGCCCCCGGCTTCCTGGACGAGCGCGCCGAGGGCTTCGACGCCTCGATCGCGGCGGCGCTCGCGGCGGGCGACCCCGAGGCGCTCACTGCGCTCGATCTCGGCCTCGCCGAGGAACTCGCCGCCGGCGGGGTGCCGGCCCTCCGGACGCTGGGGGAGCTCACGAAGGGCGCCGACGTCACCGCCCGCCTGCGCTTCGACGCCGCGCCGCTCGGAGTCGGCTACCTCGTGGCCGACTGGGTGCTGTAGCTACTGCTGCCGGCCCTCGCCGAGCTTGTCGGCGGCTTCCTTGGCCTTCGCCGCGGCGCCGTCGACCTTGCTCGTGTGCTTGCCCTTGGTCGCGCGGTCCGCGAGGTCCGCGGCCTTGTCGATGCCCTGCTCGATCTTGTCGTGATGCGTCGCGGCGAGGTCGGCCGCCTTCTCCCTGAGCTCGGGCGCTCGTTTGGTCAGCTTGTCGAGAAATCCCATGGGTGCGCTCCTGATGTCCGAGAGAGAAGGGACGGGTGCGACCGCCCCTCGTTGACCGTCAGCCTACTGCGAGAATTCCGGTATGCCCGTGCCTCACCGCGTCGTCGCCGTCGTCGGCCCGACGGCGTCCGGCAAGTCGTCGCTCGCGGTCGAGATCGCCCGGCGGCTCGGCCACGCCGAGGTCGTCAACGTCGACTCGATGCAGCTCTACCGCGGCATGGACATTGGCTCGGCCAAGCCGACCGAGGCCGAGCGCGGGGGCGTCGTGCACCATCTGTTCGACGTCCTGGACGTCGCGGAGGCCGCCAGCGTCGCGGAGTTCCAGTCGTGGGCGCGGGACGTCATCGACGACTGCCACGCACGTGGCGTCACGCCGGTGCTCGTCGGGGGCTCGGCGTTGTACGTCCGCGCGGTGCTCGACCGGCTCGAGTTCCCCGGGACGGACCCCGCGGTGCGCGAGCGCTGGGCCACCGAGCTGCGGTCGCGCGGGGCCGACGCCCTGCACGCCGAGCTCACCCGGCGGGACCCGGCGGCCGCGGCGCAGATCCAGCCGTCCAACGACCGCCGCCTCGTGCGGGCGCTCGAGGTCATCGAGCTGACCGGCGAGCCGTTCCGCGCCACGATGCCCGGGCACGACTCGATCTATGCGGGGCTCGTGATGCTCGGCCTCGACGTGCCGCGCGAGGTCCTGGACGTACGCCTCGCGCAGCGGGTCGACCAGATGTGGGCCGACGGCTTCGTCGAGGAGGTGCGCCGACTGCTGCCGCTCGGCCTGGAGGAGAGCCGGACCGCGTCCCGTGCCCTCGGCTACCAGCAGATCCTGGCCTTCCTGCGTGGGGAGATGACAGAGGAGGAGGCCCGCGAGGCCACCGTGACCGGCACCCGCAAGTTCGCCCGCCGCCAGGACCGGCTCTTCCGCAAGGACCCGCGCATCCACTGGCTGCCGTACGACGCCGAGGACCTGGTGGATCGTGCGCTGCATCACGTGGGCGTCCCCGCGGACGAGTAGACTCAAGGCCATGTCTTTTCCATGGCTCAAGGGGCACGGCACCGAGAACGACTTCGTGCTGCTCCCGGACCATGACGGCACGCTCCACGGCGACCTCGACGCGTCCTTCGTGGCCGCTCTGTGCCACCGCCGCCGCGGCATCGGCGCCGACGGTGTGCTGCGAGTGATCCGCTCCGCGGCGCTGCCGGAGGTCGAGTCGGCCGGTGAGTGGTTCATGGACTACCGCAACGCCGACGGGTCGATCAGCGAGATGTGCGGCAACGGCGTGCGGGTCTTCGCGCTCCACCTCGTGCAGGAGGGGCTCGCCGATCCCTCTGCTCCATTCGTGGTGGGCACGCGCGACGGCGACAAGATCGTCACGTTCGACACCTCCTCGGCCGGCGGACCGCTCATCTCGGTCGACATGGGCGTCCCCCATGTGCAGGGGGTCTCCAAGGTGAGCGCCCACGGGAACACGTGGGAGGCGCAGGATGTTAGGACAGGTAACCCCCATGCTGTCGCCTTCGTCGATCGGCTGGGCGACGCCGGCACCCTGCTGACCGAGCCCGACTACGACACGTCGATCTATCCCGAAGGCGTCAACATCGAGTTCGTCGTCCGCGAGGGCGAGCGCCACGTGGCGATGCGTGTGCACGAACGAGGTTCGGGGGAGACGCGTTCTTGCGGCACCGGCGCCTGCGCCGTGGCCGTGGCCACCGCGGTGGCCGACGGAGCCGAGCGACCCAGCACCTACCGGGTCGACGTCCCCGGCGGCACCGTGCACGTCACGTGGGGCGCAGATGACCACATCGTTCTCACCGGTCCCGCCGAGATCGTCGCGCGGGGCACCATGGATTGGACTGCATGACAGACACGTCAACTGACTCAGTGAACGGGCCGGCCCAGGCGCAAGGCGTCGACGGGCTCGACCTCGAGGAGCGCAACTCGCTGCGGCGGGTGGCCAACCTGCGCACCGAGCTCGAGGACATCACCGAGGTCGAGTACCGCCAGCTGCGCCTCGAGCGCGTCGTCCTGGTCGGTGTGTGGACCGAGGGGACGGCCGAGGACGCCGAGAACTCGATGGCCGAGCTCAAGCTGCTCGCCGAGACGGCCGGCTCCGAGGTGCTCGACGCCCTCATCCAGCGCCGGCAGAAGCCCGACCCCGCGACGTACATCGGCTCGGGCAAGGTCGAGGACCTCCGCGCGGCCGTCGAGGCGACCGGCGCCGACACGATCATCTGTGACGGTGCGCTGGCGCCCAGCCAGCTGCGCAACCTCGAGGACCGCTGCAAGGTCAAGGTCGTCGACCGGACCGCGCTGATCCTCGACATCTTCGCCCAGCACGCCAAGAGCAAAGAGGGCAAGGCGCAGGTCGAGCTCGCCCAGCTGCAGTACCAGACGCAGCGTCTGCGCGGCTGGGGCGGCAACCTCTCGCGCCAGGCGGGCGGGCAGGCCGCAGGTGGCGAGGGCATCGGCGGTCGTGGTCCCGGTGAGACCAAGCTCGAGACCGATCGTCGTCGCATCCAGATGAAGATGACCAAGCTGCGCCGCGAGCTCAAGGAGCTCGGCAAGGCCCGCGAGACCAAGAAGGGCAACCGCCAGCGGCACGAGATCCCGTCGGTGGCGATCGCGGGCTACACCAACGCCGGCAAGTCCAGCCTGCTCAACCGGCTGACCGACGCGGGCGTGCTGGTCGAGAACGCCCTGTTCGCGACCCTCGACCCGACCACGCGCCGTACGCAGACCTCCGACGGGCGCGTCTACACGCTCTCGGACACGGTCGGTCTGGTCCGCAACCTGCCCCACCAGCTCGTCGAGGCCTTCCGCTCGACGCTCGAGGAGGTGGCCGAGTCCGATCTCATCCTGCACGTCGTGGACGGCTCGGACCCCGACCCCGAGGGACAGATCGCGGCCGTGCGCCAGGTGATCATGGAGGCCGGGGCGGGCGAGCTGCCCGAGATCCTCGTGATCAACAAGGCCGATGCCGCCGATCCGCTGGTCGTCAAGCAGCTGCTCGCACGTGAGCCGCACGCCGTCGTGGTCAGCGCCCGTACGGGGGAGGGGATCGACGAGCTGCTCAGCGCGATCGAGGCCGATCTCCCGCAGCCCGCGGTCCAGGTGGACGTGCTGCTGCCCTACTCGCGGGGCGACCTGCTCAACCAGATCCACACCGGTGGCGAGATCGACACGCTCGACCACGAGGCCGAGGGCACCCACGTCGTCGGCCGGGTCAACGGGAGCCTGGCCGCCGAGCTCGAGCCGTACGCCCGCTGACCGAGGGCTGTGGACGCAGATTGTCTGATCTGCGGGTCACGCAGATAACCTCAAGGCATGCCCTCCGTCGACATCCGTGACGTCCTCCACGCTGCGGTCGAGGCGGTCGGAGGCGCCGACCGCCCCGGCCAGATCGAGATGGCCGAGGCGGTCAAGAAGGCGCTCGACAGTCGCGAGCACCTGCTGGTCCAGGCCGGCACGGGCACCGGCAAGTCGCTGGGCTATCTCGTGCCGAGCCTCCTGCACGGCAAGCGGGTCGTCGTCGCCACCGCGACGCTCAACCTGCAGCACCAGCTGGTCGAGCGCGACATCCCCGCGCTCAAGGAGGCGGCCCGGGCAACCCTCGACAAGGTGCCGCACCACGCGGTGGTCAAGGGCCGCAGCAACTACGCGTGCCTGCACCGCGTGCGCGAGGGAGCCCCTGACGACCAGGGCACGCTGATCGACGTCCCCGACGGATCGCTCGGTGCCGAGGTCCTCGAGCTGCGCGAGTGGGCCGAGGAGCAGGCAACGGGCAGCCACGTCGGCGATCGCGACTCCGCCCCCTCCCACACCGAGCGCGCGTGGCGACAGGTCAGCGTCAACCACCGCGAGTGCCTCGGCGCCTCACGCTGTGCCCATGCGCTCCAGTGCTTCGCGGAGCTGGCGCGCGAGGACGCGCAGACCGCCCAGGTCGTCGTCACCAACCACGCCCTGCTGGCGATCGACGCGATCGAGGGCGTGCCGATGCTGCCCGAGTACGACGCCGTGGTCGTCGACGAGGCCCACGAGCTCGCCGCCCGGGTCACCCAGGCCTCGACCGACGAGCTCGACCCGTCGATCGTCGAGCGCGCCGCCCGGCGGGCCCGCGCGCAGGTGGACGGCCCCGAGGCCGACGACCTGTCCGATGCCGCCGACGCCCTCGCCGACGTCCTCGCGCGGACCGAGGAGGGCCGTGTCGACGTGCCGCCCCAGCCGCTGCAGGAGGTGCTGGCGTTCGTGCGCGACAACGCGCGCGCGTGCCTGTCCGCGTTCCCCAAGGAGAAGGACAAGGGGGAGCCCGACGCCGCCAAGCTGCAGGCCCGCGGCATGGTCGACGACGTCCGCAAGATCGCCGAGCGCATGGCCGCCAAGGGCGAGACCGAGGTGCTCTGGGTCACCGACAACCGTCGCGGCGAGAAGCAGCTCCACATCGCCCCGATCGACGTCTCGGGGGCCCTGCGCGACAAGCTCTTCGGCGACAAGACCGTGATCCTCACCAGCGCGACGCTCAAGCTCGGCGGCGACTTCGAGCCCGTCGCCCGCTCGCTCGGCCTGTGGGGAGACGATCCGCCGTGGTCGGCGCTCGACGTCGGCTCGCCGTTCGACTATCGCAAGCAGGGCGTCCTCTACGTCGCCCGCGACCTGCCGGCACCCGGCCGCGACGGTCTCGAAGAGGCCCAGCTGGCCGAGATCACCGCGCTGATCGAGGCCGCGGGCGGACGTACGCTCGGCCTGTTCTCGTCGCGTCGCGGTGCCGAGAAGGCCGCCGAGGAGGTCCGCGAGCGGCTGCCCGACATCGACATCTGGTGCCAGGGCGACGCCCAGCTGCCCGAGCTCGCGCGCCGGTTCGCCGAGACGCCCAGCACCTGCCTGTTCGGCACGCTGAGCCTGTGGCAGGGGGTCGACCTGCCCGGCGACACCTGTCAGCTCGTGATCATCGACCGCATCCCGTTCCCGCGCCCGGACGATCCACTGATGAGCGCGCGGCAGCGCCTGGTGGAGAAGCGCGGCGGCAACGGCTTCATGACCGTCGCGGCCAACCACGCGGCACTCCTGCTCGCGCAGGGCACCGGGCGCCTGATCCGGCGCTCGACCGACAAGGGGGTCGTCGCGATCCTCGATCCCCGGATCGTCACGGCGCGCTACGGCTCGTTCCTGGCCGCGTCACTGCCCGACATGTGGCGCACGACCGACCGCGAGGTCGCCCTCGGGGCACTGCGACGTCTCGATGATGCCGCAAATGCCTCGGTGACAGGCGTGCACTGATACCGTGCTCAGGCTGCCCACCTACAAAAGTCCCGGGGATTTCATGAAGCACCGCATCATCCTGCTCGCCCCTGCGCTCACGGCGCTCGTCGGCGGGCTGCTCATCGCGAGCCCCGCGGAGGCGGCGAGCAACAGCGCAACGCTCAAGTCCAAGAGCATCGCGATCTCGTCCAAGGGCACGGGCAAGGTCGCCATCCAGTGCCGCACCAAGAGCACCTGCAAGGGCAAGCTCCGCTTCCTCGGGTCGACCAAGACCACGAGCTACAGCGTCCCGGGCAAGAAGACGACCTACGAGGCAGTCGCGCTCAACGACAGCGCGGCCGCCAACCCGTTCAACGGCGAGTCCGTCAACGGCGAGTACAAGCGCAAGACGGGCGTGACGCTGCGCGTCGCCGAGACGTCGCCCAAGAAGAAGACGCACGACCACAAGGTCACGACCGAG
This sequence comes from Aeromicrobium yanjiei, assembly GCF_009649075.1. Lineage (GTDB taxonomy): Bacteria > Actinomycetota > Actinomycetes > Propionibacteriales > Nocardioidaceae > Aeromicrobium > Aeromicrobium yanjiei. The sequence goes on along the minus strand of NZ_CP045737.1, from coordinate 2,264,851 downwards.
ACCCGCAAGTCCAGCCAGCAGATCACCGGCACCGCCGCCGGCGTCGCCGGCAGCACCGTGAGCCAGCTGCGCGTCGAGCTGCTCACGGTCGTGCGCGGCGGCAACACCCTGGTCAAGAAGTTCGACAACGACCTGAGCGACGGCTACGCGTTCACGGTCCCGCTGGGCGCCAACAACTCGCCCTCCGCGACGTACCGTCTGCGCATCACGGGCAAGGACCAGGACGGCATCGCCCGGGCATGGTTCTGGCGCGGCGCCGACGGCAAGTTCACCGGCGGCGGTCGCTACATCAACGAGGCGACCCCGATCCAGGCCACCAAGAACAGCAACTTCGACGCGGACTTCCGCTACTCCTCGATCGCCGGCGCGGCCTCGGACGGCACGAGCATCACCGCCGTCGGCCAGCCTCGCAGCTTCAGCGGCGCGACCGTCCGTCGCGAGCTCGACTACGTCGGCTGCGCCAACGTCTTCGGCGAGACCAAGGCCAAGGGTGGTCGCTACCGCATCGACTTCCTGCCGTACAACAGCACCGCAGGCGACAAGCGCTACATGATCTCGGCCCGCAGGGGCTCGGTCGACGCCTGGTACGGCAGCACCAGCGAGCGCTTCGGCAGCTGCTTCGACGTGCAGGATTACACGTACTCCCGCAGCAACCTCATCGCGGTCAACGGCTCCGGCCCGGCCGTGCGCGACGCCAGCGTGAGCGGCAACAACAACGAGCTGTACGTCGACGGCAAGTTCTCGGGCTTCAAGCCCACCGCCCAGGGTGACCGCTGGCTCCGCCTGCGCGAGAAGGTCCCGAAGGTCCCGATCCTCGACGCCCCCGTCGTCGCCGAGCGCCAGGCGACGTCCGCGGGCAACGGCTTGTTCAGCAACGTGCCTCCGGGCAAGTACTGGGTCGAGATCGGTCGCCGCACGGGCTGCTCGGACTGGTACCCGAGCCGCTACCCCAACAACAGCGCGTACTTCAAGGGCGCCGACCGCTCGTCGGAGAAGTGGAAGGCCTTCCGCACGCTCGGCTCGCTGTCGGGCGGCAAGAACTCCGGCTTCGAGGGCATCGCCCGCAATGCCCGCCCCAACCCCGCCGGCAAGGCGCAGGAGAAGAAGCCGGCCGGCTACGCGGGCTGGATGTACCGCGGCGTCTGCGGCGCGCGCGGTGCCGGCAACTACACCACGGTCAACATCACCGGCACGGGAAACACCGGCGCCGACCAGAGGCGCATCTCGGTCACCTCGGCCAAGGGCGCCACGGTCACCGGGCGCGTCAAGCGCACCGGCGGGCGTACCAACAAGGAGATGATGGTGCGCCTGTCGTCCACCGACGGCAAGCGGGTCATCCGCACCACGATCACCAACGGCAGCGGCCGTTTCTCGGTCGTGGGCCTGCCCTCGGGCCGCTGGACGATCTCGGTCAACACCGACTCGTGGCGCGGCATCGGGCGTACGTTCAACGGCAAGAAGGCCGTGACCGTCTCCCGCGGCAAGTCCTACAGCGTGGGGACGCTGCGCTTCCGGGGCTGATCTCGCGGCGGGGGTGACCCCCTGAGAGTTTGATAGCCTGCGGTGGACCGACTGCTCGCAACCATGTTCTCGGGGAATCCGAATGAGACTGCGCACACCCGTCATCGCGTCAGCTGCAGCAGCAGTGATCGCGGCCCTTCTGACCGCAGCCCCGGCCGAGGCGGCGAGCTACAAGCTCTACGTCAAGTCCTCGCGCATCGCGATCTCCTCGAGCGGCAACGGCAGCGTCCTGGTCAAGTGCAGCTCCAGGAGCACGTGCAAGGGCAAGGTGTCGTTCACCGCCGACACGGGCAAGCCGCGCACCCGAAAATATTCGGTCAAGGGCGGCAAGACGACCCGCATCGCGATCGCGATGCACAACAACGCGCCGGTCAACCCGCACAACGCCCCGGCCGTCGCAGGGCGTGACTACAAGTCGGTCAGCAACGTGTCGGTCAAGGTCGACGAGGACAAGCCCCGCAACACCACGCACTACTACAAGAAGATCACCACCGAGACGCTCGTCTCGCGCCAGCAGATCACCGGACGGGTCACCGGCTACGGCCCCGTGCTGGCCTCGGACATCCGCGTCGACCTGGTCAAGCTGCTGCGCGGAGGCAACACCCAGCTCGTCAAGGGCCAGGACATCAGCGGCAACGGCGGGCGCTTCTCACTGGCGGTCAACCTGGGCGCCGCCAACTCGCCCAGCACCGCGTACCGGCTCCGGATCAGCGGCAAGGACCAGGACGGCATCCGCCGCTCCTGGTACTGGCGCGGCAAGGACGGCAAGCCCACGGGCGGCGGCGCGCACCTGCGCGAGGCGATGGCGGTCCAGGCCACCAAGACCAAGGACTTCGTGGCGGACTTCCGCTACGGCTCGATCTCGGGCACGACCGCCGCGGGAGCCGACGTCACGGTCGCCTCGCCGCCGGCCACCTACAGTGGCGGCACGGTCGTCACGCGCGAGCTCGACCTCCCGTACTGCGCCAACGTGTTCGGCCGCACCGAGGCGTCCGGCAGCGGTGCGTACGCCGTGACGTTCCTGCCGATGACGTCGTCGGGCAACAACCGTTACATGGTCGGCGCGCGCAACAGCAAGACCCAGGCCTGGTACGGCAAGGACAGCACCCGCTACGGCAGCTGCCACGACGCGACCAACTACAAGCGGTCCCGTGCCAACCTCATCACCTTGACCGCGCCGGTCGTGGGCAAGACGCTCGGCGCCTCGCAGAGCAACAACACCGTCAAGGTCAACGCATCGTTCTCGCCCAGGTACAAGCCCACAGGTCAGGGCGACCGCTGGATCCGGCTGCGCGAGAAGGTTCCCAACGTCCCGGTGCTCGACGCGCCCGTCGTGGCCGAGGGACAGGCGTCGGCATCGGGCAACCGGACGTTCAAGAACCTCGCACCGGGACGCTACTGGGTCGAGGTGGGCCGGCGCACCGGCTGCTCGGACTGGTACCCGAGCAAGTTCAAGGACAACAGCCTGTACTTCAAGGGCCTGGACCGCGGCTCGGAGAAGTGGAAGGCGTTCAAGCGCCTGCGCGATCTGTCGGGCAACGCCAACGGCGGCTTCGAGCGCATCGCGCGCACCGTCCAGCCCAACCCCGCCACGGGCGCGGAGCAGAACAAGATCGTCCGGGGCTACAAGGGCTGGATGTACCGCGGCTACTGCAAGGCGCACGGCGCGGGCACCGTCAACACGATGGACATCTCCGGCACGGGCCGCACGGTCACCAAGAAGACGAGCCGCAACCCGATCGGAGCGGTCGTCAAGGGCCGGGTCACCCGCGCGAAGGGCAAGACCAACAAGGAGATCATGGTCCGCCTCTCGTCCTCGGCCGGCACCCGCGTGATCCGCACCGACATCACCGACAGCAAGGGCGTCTTCTACGTCGCCGGTCTGCCGTCGGGCAAGTGGACGATCTCGGTCAACTCCGACTCGTGGCGCGGCATCGGGCGCACGTTCAGCGGCCGCCACTCGATCACTGTGAAGGCCGGCCGCGGCTACAACGTCGGCACCCTGCGCTTCAAGGGGTGACCGCGAACCTGAGAGGGTGGTGACATGACAGTCCTGGTCACCGGCGGCGCCGGCTACATCGGCTCACACATCGTCCGCGCGTTCCGGCTCGCCGGCCTGGACTGCGTGGTCGTGGACGACTTCTCCAGCGGTCACCGTGAGTTCGTGCCCGAGGACGTCGTGCTGATCGACCACAACATCCTGGACACCACCGTCGTCGCCAAGGCCATGGTCGAGCACGACGTCGACGCGGTCGTCCACCTCGCGGGATTCAAGTACGCGGGCGTCTCGGTGCAGCGTCCGCTGCACACGTACGAGCAGAACGTCCAGGGCACGGTCAGCCTGCTGCAGGCCATGCACGAGGCGGACGTCGACAAGATCGTCTTCTCCTCGAGCGCCGCGGTCTACGGGACCCCCGACGTCGAGCTGGTCACCGAGCAGACGCCGACCGCGCCCGAGTCGCCCTACGGCGAGAGCAAGCTGATCGGGGAGTGGCTGCTGCGCGATGCCGCCCGGGCGTTCCCCTTGCACCACACGTCGCTGCGCTACTTCAACGTCGTCGGCTCCGCGGTGCCGGACCTCTACGACACGAGCCCCCACAACCTGTTCCCGCTGGTCATCGAGGCGCTGCTCGATGGGCGCACGCCGCGCATCAACGGCAACGACTACCCGACCCCCGACGGCACGTGCGTCCGCGACTACATCCACGTCGCAGATCTGGCCGACGCCCACGTCGTCGCGGCGCAGAAGCTGCTCGCCGGCGAGACGTTGGAGCCGGTCTACAACCTCGGCAGCGGCGACGGCGTCTCCGTCCGCGAGATCATGACCGCCGTCGCCGACGCGACCGGCATCGCGTTCGAGCCCGAGATCACCGATCGGCGTCCGGGCGACCCCGCGCGCATCGTCGCCTCGGGCGAGCTGGCGTCCCGCGACCTGGACTGGACCATGCGCCACTCGGTGGCCGACATGGTCTCCAGCGCCTGGGAAGCCCGCCAGGCCCACGCCGGCTGAGCGCCTGCCCACCCCGCGCCCGCCCCGGGTCGGTGCATACGCCACCGTCTGAGCTCGAAATCGGCCTCAAACGGTGGCGGATCCACCGCCCCGGGGATGGGGCGGTGGGCAGGGCCTCAGACCCGGCGGATGACCGCGGTGACCTTGCCCAGGATCGTGGCGTGGGTGCCGTCGATGGGGGAGTAGTCGTCGTTGTGCGGGAGCAGCCAGACCTGGCCGTCCTTGCGCTGGAACGTCTTGACCGTGGCCTCGCCGTCGAGCATCGCGGCGACGATCTCACCGTTCTCGGCGTCGGGCTGCTGGCGGATCACGACGTAGTCGCCGCTGCAGATGGCCGCATCGATCATGGAGTCGCCCGAGACCTCGAGCATGAACAGCGTACCGTCGCCCACCAGGGACTTGGGCATCGGGAAGATCTCCTCGACCCGCTCCTCGGCCAGGATCGGGCCACCGGCGGCGATGCGACCGACCATCGGGATGTTGACCGCGGACGGGGCGGCGTCGTTGATGCCGGTCTCGTCGAACGGTGCCGAGCTGTCGGCCGGCTCGGGAGCCGCGCTCATCGAGCGCCGGGCCGCCAGGACGTCCGGGAGGAAGATCTCCAGTGCCCGCGGACGGTTGGGGTCGCGCTTGACGTAGCCGAGCCCCTCCAGTGCGCGCAGCTGGTGGGCGACCGACGACGTGCTGGTCAGGCCGACGGCGGCACCGATCTCGCGCATGCTGGGCGGGTAGCCCCGCTTCTCGATCTCGTCGCGCAGGAACTCGAGCACCTTGCGCTGGCGCGCGGTCAGTCCGGAGGAGTCGGCGGGTCCGTCGGGGAGCTCGGTGACGTCTGCGTTGCGATCATCGGTCATGGCTAGAGGTTAACGCGGATCACACCCGATGTTCAAACATATGTTCGATGGCGTGTCGCGACGCCCTGCCCCTATCGTTGGCCGGTGCCCAAGACCCTCGTGAAGCCCGGTAGTCCTCGTTCGGCCGTCGTCACGGGAGGTGCGCGGGGCATCGGCCGGGCCATCGCGATCGAGCTCGTGGGTCGCGGCTACGAGGTCCTCGTCACCGACGTCGACGGTGAGGGCGCCGAGCGCACGGCGCGCGAGATCGGGGCGGTTGCCGGGATGCGGCTCGATGTCACGGATCCGGCCGCCAACCGCGAGATCGCCGAGCGTGCCCGGGAGATCGCGCCGCTCGGCGCCTGGGTCTGCAACGCGGGGGTCGGCGCGGACGGCGATCTCACCTCGCTGTCGGTCGACCAGGTACGCCTGATGGTCGACGTCAACGTCCTCGGCGTGGTGTGGGGCGTACGCGCCGCAGCCGACGCGTTCCGCAACCAGGCGTCCGAGGGGATCCGTGGCGGCGAGATCGGGATCCTGGCCTCGCTCAGCGCGCACGCCCCGGTGCCGGGGCTCAGTGTGTACGCTGCCACGAAGGCCGCGGTGCTGTCGCTGACCACGTCGCTCGCCTCCGAGCTGCACGCCGACCGCATCCGGGTCCACGCGATCTGCCCCGACGGCGTCGACACCAAGATGGTCGAGGGCTTCGACGTCAACGGGGGTGCGCGCGAGATCCTCGCGGCGGGCGTCATGCTGACCCCGACGAGGGTGGCCGAGGAGCTGGTCGGGATGTTCGGCACCCGTCGGATCTACAAGACCGTGCCGCTGTGGCGAGGAGCCATCGGCCGCCTCGCGACGCTGTGGCCGTCCCTGGCCCTGTGGGCGGACCCACTGCTGCGCAGGCTGGGTGCCCGCCGGCTCACCAAGGCCGGCCTGCGCCACTGACGGGTCAGGTGCGCCGGAACGGGTTGCGAAGGCGCTTGAAGACCGGGGTCCTGCGCGGCTCCTCGACGACCTCGGGCTCCTCGACGATCTCGACGTGGACTTCGTCGCCGTCGGCCTCGGACCCCCGGAGGTCGGCGATCTCCGCATCTTCGGCGACGGTGTCGGGGGTGACGATCTCCTCGCTCACCGCCTCGATCGTGGCGCCGAGCAGGATCGCGTAGAGGCCGATCCAGAGCCACAGCAGCAGCACCACCACACCCGCGAGGGCGCCGTACGTCTTGCCGTAGCTGCCGAAGTTGTCGACGTAGAGCGAGAAGGCCAGGGACACCGCGACCCACATCAGGCTCGCGACGAGGACACCCTTGGTGACCAGCGGGGTCTTCTCGGAGCGATCCGGCGCGATGCGAAAGAGCACGCCGATCGCGACCACCAGGGCGGCGAGCAGCAGCACCCAACGCACGGCGTCGAGCACGACGCGCACGCCCGGCACGACGTCGAAGAGCTGGAAGAACGCGGGCGCCGCGGCGACGAGGGTGATCATCACGAGGAAGAACACGATCGCGCCGACCGTCATCCCGAGCGCCAGCGCCTTCTTCTTGACGAAGTTGCGGTTGTCGCGGATGCCGTACATCGCGTTGATCGCGGTGACCAGGTTGCCGACGCCGCCGGACGCGCTGTAGAACGCCAGTGCCACCGCGACGACCAGTCCGAGACCGAGCGAGCCGCTGGACGTCTGGGTCAGCGAGTCGAGCTGGCCGATGACCAGGGAGGCGGCGTCGGCCGGCAGCGCGTCGGCGATCTCCTTGGACTGGCGCGACACGGTCTCGGGGGAGGCCACCAGGCCGTACACGAGGACGGACGCGATCAGCGCGGGGAACAGGGACAAGAACGTGTAGAACGCGACACCGGCCGCCAGGAGCGGGGCCTGATGGGCCGATGCCTGCTTCCACGCGGTCAGGATCGTGGTCTTCGCGTTCATGCGTCGAACGTAGTGGCGGCGGGGGACACGTGCCTGCCGAGGCCGTCTTGAGTCGGACTGCCCAACAATTCTCCGACGATTTCTGGCCGGTATTGCAGCAGACGACGCCACGCGTTCGAAATTGTGTTCGACAGGTGCTTCCTTTTGTCGGAGGTGCGCCCTATTGTCGTACGTGTGTTCGATCGAACGCCTGTTCGCACCATCGAATGACATCGAGAGCAGCGTTCGCTCGAACCACCTAGACCCCCACACCGTCTCACTTCCCCCACGGAGGCACCCATGAGCACCATCACCTTCAGCCAGTTCGACGCCCGCGACATGCGCCCGGTGCGCAGCGTCCGCAGCCAGCAGCAGCCCGCCGCGCACGTACGCCTGACCCGGCGCGGCAAGGCCGTCATCCTGGCGATCACGGTGGCCGCGATCGCCGTCCTGGCGGTCATGTTCGGCCCGTCCTCGACCGCGACCAGCGAGGCCGGCACTCCCGGGGCCACCACGTCCGTGCGCGTCATGTCGGGTCACACCCTGTGGGAGATCGCCGCCGAGGCCAACCCCAACGGTGACATCCGCAAGACGGTCGACGACATCATCGAGCTCAACTCGCTCCCCAACGCCTCCGCCCTGCAGATGGGTTCGGAGATCGCGGTGCCGGTCTACGACGAGTAGCCGACGCCACCAGACGCAGCCCGGCGAGGTCACAAGGGAAGGTGACCACGCCGGGCTTCGTCATGTCTGCGGTAGGGGACAATGGCCGCATGCGAATTCATGTGGTGGCCGATGCGTCGGACCGCGACGGCGGCTACGTCGTCGATCGGCTCGTCGAGCATGGTGGCGAGATCGTCGAGCTCGACCGGGACGACCTCACGGCGTACGACGCGCTCGGCGGCAGCGACATGATCCTGCTGCTCGGCTCTGACAAGTCCGCCCATGACGACCGCTGGATCGACGCGGTCACCTCCGAGGTCAAGCTGATCCGCTCGGCGCTTGCGGACGGGACTCCCGTGATGGGGATCTGCTACGGCGCCCAGGTCATGGCCCGCGCGCTGGGCGGCACGTCATGGCGCTCGGACCGGGCCGAGCTCGGCTGGGCACGTGTCGACACCGTCGACCCGGTCCTGTGCCCCGAGGGCCCGTGGGGGCAGATGCACACGGACGTCTTCGCGCCCGGCCCGACCTCCCGCGTCCTCGGCACGTCGTGGCGGGGCCCGCAGTGCTTCATCGACGACGCATTCGGGGCCAGGGCGATCGCCTGGCAGTTCCATCCCGAGGTGACGCCCCAGACGTACGCCCGCTGGGTCCGCGACGGCTACTTCGGCGACACGGGCGAGGACCCGAAGGACCTGATCCGCCAGGCGTACGTGCACGCGCCGAAGGCCCGCAACCTGGCCAATCTGCTGACCGACGCGGCCCTGGACTACCTGCGAGTGGCCCGATGAGCCGGCCGAGCGGCTACGACTGGACCGTCCGCGGCAAGGAGATCGTCATCTCCCACCACGGCGTCGAGGCCGCGGTGCTGCGGGGGGAGCGGGCGCACCAGTTCGTGCGCGAGGCCGAGAAGGGCGACCAGCAGCTGCTGATGGCGCGCGTCGCGGACGGGACCTACAAGGCGCCGGGCGAGCGTCGGTCCGGCCCCAAGCCCCGCCCGCGCACCCGTCGCTGAGCCTGCGGACAGAACGGAACCCCGACTCAGCGCGTGGGTCGGGGTTCCGCGTCCGTGGGGTTGTTACTTGATGACGTCAGCTGCCTCGTGCGCAGCCTTCGCCGCCGACTTCTCCGTCTTGGCGCCCTGCGTCGACAGCGCGCCGCCCGTGTTCTCCAGGTGGGCGCGGACGAACCAGTGGAAGAGCTCGAGCTTGGTCAGCTGACCGACGAGCATGTCCTCGGTCACCGGGTCCAGCTCGCCCGCGGCGTCGAGCGCCTTGCGGTGGTCCTGGAGCAGGTTGATGTAGACCTCGTCGAGCGCGCCGAGGTGCTCGTTCGTCGTGGCGCGACCGAGGGAGTAGTCCTCCCAGGTGCGGCCGGCGACGATCGCACCGGGGGTGCCCATCGGCGAGACGCCGAGCGTCGCGATGCGCTCCGCGGTCTCGTCGACCATCGCGATGACCTCGTCCACGTGGGGATCGATCATCTCGTGGACGGCGATGAAGTGGGGGCCGACGACGTTCCAGTGCACGTGCTTCAGCGTCAGGTGCAGGTCGCTCAGGGCGTTGAGGCGCTCCTGCAGGATGCCGGCGAGCTTCTTGCCTTCAGCGTTGCTGAGGCCGGGAATCGTGAATTTCGGAGTGGAAGTAGCCATGGCCGGTGCGTACCCATCTGAGAGGTCTTCACACATCTGAGAGCCGATGTGCATCTGCGGTCGAAGCCCGTTAGTGTCTTTCACCGCTGTTGCGCGCCCACAAGGCGCACCCGCAACGGCAACATCTCCAGGGAGGGAACCCCATGGGAATCATCGGATTCATCGTCGTCGGCCTCATCGCCGGATTCATCGCCCGCGCAGTTGTCCCGGGCAAGGACGACTTCGGCATCATCGGCACGATCATCCTCGGCATCATCGGCTCGTTCGTGGGTGGCTTCCTCGGCTCGCTGCTGAGTGACGGCCCCGCCGACCTGACCGCCGCCGGCATCATCGGCTCGATCATCGGTGCCATCGTCGCGCTGATCGCCTACAACGCGATCACGGGTCGCAAGAAGGTCTGACCCCGCCGTACGCACGAAGGACCGCCCCTCGCCTGCGAGGGGCGGTCCTTCGCGTTCCGGGGCTACCAGACGTTCGCGCGCGGTGGTCCCCGTGGCTGGGCCGCAGGGGTGTGGCGGGCAGGCATAGATTGGTGGTGTGGCCTTGATCGTGTGTCCCTTGTGCGTCCGTGAGGACGATGTCTTCTTGATCCGCACCCTGCCGGACGGTCGCAAGGAGGCCCGGTGCGACGACTGCGACTTCGTCTTCACGTACGGGTCTCCGGTCGAGGCGCCCAAGCCTGCCGCGACCCGGACGAGGGCCGCCCCCCGCACGCGTACGGCCGCTCCGGTCAAGCCGTCGGTGCTGCCGATCGTGGTGGCGCGCAAGCAGTTCCCGACCGCCGCCGACGCGCCCCTGGAGCGCGTCCAGCAGGCGCTGATGCGCAAGCACGAGTTCCTCGCGACGGTGCCGTACGCGGTCGCGCCCACAGTCGCGGCGCACTGGAAGAAGTATCAGTGGGTGTTCTCGGCCGACGGCCTGGACCGCGCTGCCAACTACGACCTGCAGCAGTTCGTGCACGACCGGACCGGCGGCGACCCCGGCAGCACGACCGAGCTCGACAAGGCCTGGACGCTCATGGGCGAGCTCGAGGGCGCGCGGCGCGTACGGGCCACGATCCAGCACCTGCTGCGCGGGCCGGGCGACGTCGAGGACCGCTTCACCGAGCTCGCCGAGGGGACGTACGCCGAGTCGATGCCCGGATTCGGCGAGGCGCTGCTGACCAAGACGCTCGCGATCGCCGAGCCCCACCGGTTCCTGCCGATCCTGTCGCTCGACGAGAAGCGGCGCATCGCCGAGGCGGTGTACGGCGTCGAGATCCCGGCCGCCGGAGTCGGCTCCTGGACGGTCGGCCGGCTTGTTGTGTGGACCAACGACCTCCTGGTCGAGCTCGTGGGCGAGGACCTCGAGGACCTGTTCCACGTCGCGCAGTTCCTGCGCTGGGCCGTCGAGCAGTAGCCCTCAGCTCGAGGTCGCGGTCGTCCCGCCGGTGTCGAACCGCTGGTCGAGGGCGCCGGTGGCGCGCAGCTCGGCGGGCGACATCGCGGCACCCCACAGCCAGCCCTGGGCGAGGGGGCACCGGCGGGCCCGCAGCGCGTCGAGGTGCTCGGCGGTCTCGACCCCCTCGGCGACGACGACCAGGTCGAGCGAGCCGGCCAGCTCGATCAGCGTCGTCACGATCGCGAGGGAGTGCGCGTCGTGGGGGATGCCGTGCACGAACCCGCGGTCGATCTTGAGCTCCGTGATCGGCAGGTCGCGCAGGTACGCCATCGAGCTGTAGCCCGTGCCGAAGTCGTCGATCGCGATGCCGAAGCCGTGGTCGCGCAGCCGCTGCAGCACGTCGATCGCGACGTCCTTGTCGGCCATGATCGCGCTCTCGGTGATCTCCCAGGTGATACCGGCGGGGTCGAGTCCCGCCTCCTCGACCGCCTCGATGATGTACGTGTCGAGCCCCTCCATGAGGCTCTGCCCCGAGAGGTTGACCGCCAGCGTCGCTCTCTCTGGCATCGTCCAGTCGCCCTTGAGCTCGGCGACGTCGCGCAGCGCGCGACGGATGACCCAGCGATCGAGCTCGGCCGCGATGCCGCTCTGCTCGGCCAGAGCGATGAAGCGCGACGGTGCGACCTCTCCGCGCGTCGGGTGCTGCCAGCGGGCCAGCGCCTCGACTCCTGCGACCTCGCCGGTGCTGATGTCGACGACGGGCTGGTAGTGCATCTCGAAACTGTCGTCGGCCAGGGCGGTCAGCAGGTCGGCACCGAGCGTGTAGCGCTCCTCGGCCTGCTCGGCCAGGGCGGTGTCGAACATCCGTGCGCGGCCGCGACCGCTGGCCTTCGCGGCGTACATCGCGGTGTCGGCGAAGCGCAGCAGGTCCTCCGCGGACGGCGCGGGGGACATCGCGATGCCGATGGTCGCGCCGATGCGGATGCGGTGATGATCGATCCGGTACGTCTTGGCCAGCACGTCCAGCAGGCGGTGCGCCGTCGCGGACGCCGCCTCCTCGGTGGTCTCGTGCAGCACGACCACGAACTCGTCGCCGCCGAACCGCGCGACGAGGTCCTCGGAGCGTACGACCGATCGCAGCCGGTCGGCGACCTGGAGCAGGACCCCGTCGCCCGCGGTGTGGCCGCGGCCGTCGTTGACGTCCTTGAAGTGGTCGAGATCGATGAAGAGAACGGCCGTGCCCGGGGCGTCGGGGCTCGCGAGGTGCTCCATCAGCATCGTGCGGTTGACCAGGCCGGTGAGCTCGTCGTGCTCGGCTGCGTGCCGCAGCTCGCGCTCGCTGCGACGTTGCTCGGTGATGTCGGAGACCATCGCGAGCGATCCCTGGGGCACGCCGTCGACGTCCGGCATGGGCGAGGCGGCGACCCACAGGGCACGCGCGGTGCCGTCGGGATGCTGGTAGGCGAGCTCATAGCGTTCGGGCCCCCGCAGGGCGCGCTCCTTGACCCGCCGGGCCACCTCGCTCGCGCCGGCCTCGTCGAACATCGACCAGGCCACGGTGCCGGTGACATCCGCGGGCGGCAGTCCCAGCATCACGGAGAACTGGGTGTTGGCATAGGTGACGACACCGTCGGGGCCGATCACGATGATGCCCTCCTCGGCGGTGTCGGCGATCGCGCGATAACGGGCCTCGGAGTCGCGCAGCGCGTTGGCGGCCTCGACGTGCGCGGTGACGTCGCGGATGGTCGTGACGACGACGGCGGCCTCGGTGTCCAGCAGGTTGGTGGACGTCTGCTCGGCCCACATCCACTCGCCGGAGGGCCGTCGTATGCGGTAGCGCCAGCTGTGGGAGGCACGCTGCGACATGGCCTGGGTCCAGTTCCGGCTGACCTCCGCGCGATCGTCGGGGTGCACCGAGGCCCACGGATCGGTGAGCGAGCCGAGGTAGTCCGCGCCGAACATCTCGAGCCCGGCCGGGGAGGCGTACACGTTGCGTCCCTCCGCGTCGAACAGCGTGATGAAGTCGCGTGATCGGGAGGCGACGATGTCGAACGTGCTCTGCAGGCGGCTGCGGGCCTGCTCGCTGTCGCGGAGCGGCCGCAGGTCCTGCAGCGCCGCGGCGCAGCCGTTGGGCTGCCCGTCCGCGTCGCGCAGGAGGGTCGCGTCGATGCGTACGGGGACGGGCTGGCCGTCGGCGTCCGTGAGCAGGCGGTCGACCTGCGCCCACTCGGTGGCTCCGTGCCTCAGCGCGGCGAGGACGCGCTCGGCGTCGCCGGGGTCGTCCGGGTGGGTGATCGAGGCCGCGGCGGTGTCGATCAGTGCCTCACGGTCGCGGCCGACCAGTGCGCAGAAGGCGTCGTTGACGGCCAGGTACGTGCCTTCGAGCGATTGCACGACCTGGGGGAGCGGGGACTGGTCGAACCGGGCCCGGAATCGCATCTCCTCCTCGCGGAGCCGGCGGTCCTGCTCCCTCTGCTCGGTGATGTCGGTGAGGTTGCCGACCATCGAGCGCACGTCGGGGTCGCCGCGGAGATCGCGGATGACGACCCGAGCCCAGCTGGTGCCTCCGCCCGGGTGGATCAGGCGGGTCTCGAAGGTCGCGCCCGTACGTCCTCCCGACACGACGTCGAGCCAGACCTGGTGGGTCCGGCACCGGTCGTCCTCGGCGACGAAGGACAGCCCGTTGCGCCCCACGACGTCCTCGACGGCCCAGCCGAGTCGCTCGGACAGGGAGGAGGTGACCGACGTGAGGGTGCCGGACTCGTCGGCGGTGAAGACGATGTCGGTCGACCCGCGCAGCAGGGCCAGCCAGTGGCGTTGCAGCCGGGCGACCTCGCGCTCGGAGTCGCGGTGGTCGGTCTCGTCGATCACGACGACGGTCAGCCGGTCGTCCGCCGTCGGGGTCAGCACGAGACGGGTGTCGAGGTCGTGGCCGCCGGGAGTCCTCACGCGCACGACCACGTGGGTGCAGGAGCGAGTGGCCGTGGCGGCCCGCAGGCACTCCTCGATGCCGTCGGCGTCGTCGGGCGTACGACCGAGGGAGGCGAGCGTGGTCCCGATCAGGTCGGCGCTGCCGTCGGCCAGGAGCGAGACGAACGGTGCGTCCGCGTCGACGATCCTGCCGGCGGCGTCCACCGTGGCGCAGGGCGCCACCGAGGAAGTCTGCATGCGGCACTCCGATCGGAGGGGGGCGGGCTCGCTCATCCTAGGTGGGGAGGGGGTCCACGGGCCGGAAACCGCCCGAGCGACACGCCCTCGACGTGTGACTGGTGTGACTCGTACTACCCCTGACCTGCGCAGTTGCCGGGACCCCGGGACATACCCCAGAAATGTCACCGCTGTTTGCCAGAGTCGATTGCATGCGTCGTACCCGCGGCGTATGGTTACCACTACATCTAGTACTTACACGGATGTAGTTCTCCACATGTTGGTCCACAGAAGTCGTCCTCGATGCACAGATATCGCGTCGAGTGCACAGGTGGGTCCACAGATTCATCCCCAAGCCGCCACCGGAAGGAGCGCCGTCGTGCACTGCCCGTTCTGCAAGAACACCGACACCAAGGTGCTCGACAGCCGTGTGGCCGACGAGGGTGGCGCCATCCGGCGTCGCCGCGTCTGCGCGCAGTGCGAGAAGCGCTTCACCACGATCGAGCAGATGCAGCTCATGATCTCCAAGCGGTCCGGCGCGACCGAGCCGTTCGTCCGTGACAAGGCCATCGCCGGCGTCGCCAAGGCGTGCAAGGGTCGTCCGGTCTCGGCCGACGACCTGGCGCGCCTCGGCCAGCAGGTCGAGGACGCGTTGCGCGATCGTGGCGCTGCAGAGATCCCGGCCCACGAGGTGGGCCTTGCCATCCTCGAGCCGCTCAAGGCCCTCGACGAGGTCGCCTACCTGCGGTTCGCGAGCGTCTACAAGTCCTTCGAGTCGGTCGACGACTTCGCCGCCGAGATCGCGAGCCTGATGGTCGCCTCGGCCGACGGAGAGCTGGCCGAGGAGTCGCGCGACTCCACCCACGAGCACGACGGCTGACGAAACACCCAGCCGCCCGGGGTTGTTGACACAGGTGACCCCGCCGCACGCCCGAGACACCTGAAACTCCGGCACCACAGCACGTACACCCACCCGCACACACAGGAGCATCTCCATGACGGAAACGGTCAGCGGCCCCACGGGGTCCCCTCGCAAGGCAGCCGCGAAGACCTCAGGCAAGGGCCTGAAGATCCAGCGCGTCTACACGACGGCGGGGGTGCACCCGTACGACGCCGTGACCTGGGAGCGTCGCGACGTCGTCCAGACCAACTGGAAGACCGGCGAGAACGTCTTCGAGCAGCGCGGTGTGGAGTTCCCCGACTTCTGGAGCGTCAACGCCTCCACGATCGTCACGACCAAGTACTTCCGCGGCGCCGTCGGCAGCCCCGAGCGTGAGCAGAGCCTCAAGCAGCTGCTCGACCGCGTCGTGCTGACGTACACCGCGGCCGGCAAGGAGCACGGCTACTTCGCGAGCGACGCCGACGCCGAGGTCTTCGAGCACGAGCTGACGCACATGCTCCTGCACCAGGTCTTCAGCTTCAACAGCCCGGTGTGGTTCAACGTGGGCACGTCCAGCCCCCAGCAGGTCAGCGCCTGCTTCATCCTCGCGGTGGATGACTCGATGGACTCGATCCTCAACTGGTACAAGGAGGAGGGCCTGATCTTCAAGGGTGGATCGGGCGCCGGCCTCAACCTGTCGCGCATCCGCTCGTCCAAGGAGCTGCTCCGCTCCTCGGGCGGCACCGCGTCGGGTCCGGTCTCCTTCATGCGCGGTGCGGACGCGTCCGCGGGCACCATCAAGTCCGGCGGCGCCACGCGTCGTGCGGCCAAGATGGTCGTCCTCGACGTCGACCACCCCGACATCGAGGAGTTCGTGGCCACCAAGGCGCGCGAGGAGGACAAGATCCGTGTCCTGCGTGACGCCGGCTATGACATGGACCTCGGCGGCGCCGACATCACGTCGGTGCAGTACCAGAACGCCAACAACTCGATCCGCGTCAACGACGAGTTCATGCACGCGGTCGAGGAGGGCACGGAGTTCGGTCTTCGCGCCCGCACCACCGGTGAGGTCATCGAGACCGTCGACGCGCGCAAGCTGTGGACCGACATCGCGCAGGCCGCGTGGGCGTGCGCCGATCCGGGCATCCAGTACGACGGCACGATCAACGACTGGCACACCTCGCCCGAGGCCGGCCGCATCACGGCGTCCAACCCGTGCTCGGAGTACATGCACCTGGACAACTCCAGCTGCAACCTCGCGAGCCTCAACCTGCTGAAGTTCCTCAAGGACGACGGCTCCTTCGACACCGAGACGTTCGTCAAGGCGACCGAGCTGATCATCACCGCGATGGACATCAGCATCTGCTTCGCGGACTTCCCGACCGAGGCAATCGGCGACACCACGCGTGCGTACCGTCAGCTCGGCATCGGTTTTGCCAACCTCGGCGCGCTGCTCATGGCATCGGGCCTGGCGTACGACTCCGACGGCGGCCGCGCCCTCGCCGGTGCGATCACGTCGCTGATGACCGGTACGTCCTACCGCCGCTCGGCCGAGCTCGCCGGCGTCGTCGGTCCCTACGACGGCTTCGCCCAGAACGCGTCGGCTCACGAGCGCGTCATGCGCAAGCACCAGGCCGCGAACGACGAGATCCGCACGGTCCACGGCATGGACATCGCCGTGCACCGCGCCGCTGCGCAGCAGTGGGCCGACAACCTCAAGATCGGTGCCAAGAACGGCTGGCGCAACAGCCAGGCGTCCGTCCTGGCGCCCACCGGCACCATCGGCTTCATGATGGACTGCGACACGACCGGCATCGAGCCGGACTTCTCGCTGGTCAAGTTCAAGAAGCTCGTCGGTGGCGGCTCGATGCAGATCGTCAACCAGACGATCCCGGCAGCGCTGAAGAAGCTCGGCTACACCGGCGAGACCATCGAGGCCATCGTCGAGTACATCGCCGAGAACGGTCACGTCGTCGACGCGCCCGGTCTCAAGACCGAGCACTACGAGATCTTCGACACCGCGATGGGCCAGCGCTCGATCAAGCCCATGGGCCACGTCAAGATGATGGCTGCCTGCCAGCCGTTCCTGTCCGGTGCGATCTCCAAGACGGTCAACCTGCCCGAGACGGCCACGGTCGAGGAGATCCAGGACGTCTACTTCCAGGGTTGGAAGCTCGGCCTCAAGGCGCTCGCGGTCTACCGCGACAACTGCAAGGTCGGCCAGCCGCTGTCGGACGGCAAGGAGGCCAAGTCCTCCGGTTCGACCGAGGTCAAGGAAGTCATCAAGGAAGTCATCGTCGAGAAGCCGATCCGTCGTCGCCTGCCGAAGTCGCGCCAGGCCATCACGACGTCGTTCTCCGTCGGTGGCGCCGAGGGCTACATGACCTCGGGTGCCCACGAGGACGGCTCGCTCGGCGAGATCTTCATGAAGCTCGGCAAGCAGGGCTCGACCCTGGCCGGCATGATGGACGCCTTCTCGATCGCGATCAGCATCTCGCTGCAGTACGGCGTGCCGCTGGAGACCTTCGTGCAGAAGTTCACCAACATGAAGTTCGAGCCCGCCGGCCTGACCGACGACCCGGACGTCCGCATGAGCCAGTCGATCATGGACTACACGTTCCGTCGCCTGGCCCTGGACTACCTGGACTTCGACACCCGCTCGGCGCTTGGCATCTTCTCGGCCGACGAGCGTCAGCGCTACCTCGACACCGGATCGCACCAGCCGATCTCGGCCGGCACCACCGCCGCCGAGCTGATCGACGATGCCCCGGACTCGCTCGAGACCTCGGTCGCCAGCGCCGCACCCTCGGTCGCCAGGGAGCGCAGCGACCGTGAGGGCGAAGCCCGAGGCGACGTCAACGTCTCCGCGGACATCAGCGTCTCCGGCGACAGCCACGAGGCAGCCGCGGCCAAGCCCGCCCCGGCCACCGCGCACACCAGCGCCGAGCTGTTCGAGCAGATCACCGGGTCCGCGGTCGACTCGCCGCTGTGCATGACCTGCGGCACCAAGATGCGTCCCGCCGGCTCCTGCCACGTGTGCGAGGGCTGCGGCAGCACCAGCGGCTGCAGCTGAATCTCTGGCTCGCAGTCAACAGACCGGCCCGGCGCTCCTCACGGAGTGCCGGGCCGGCCCCGTTGTGCCCCTTCGTTCGCCAGGGAGCGCAGCGACCGTGAGGGCGAAGCCCGAGGCGAACAACGCGAGCCACTTCGTTCGCCAGGGAGCGAAGCGACCGTGAGGGCGAAGCCCGAGGCGAACAACGCGAGCCACTTGGTTCGCCAGGGAGCGCAGCGACCGTGAGGGCGAAGCCCGAGGCGAACAACGCGAGCCACTTCGTTCGCCAGGGAGCCCAGCGACCGTGAGGGCGAAGCCCGAGGCGAACAACGCGAGCCACTTCGTTCGCCAGGGAGCGCAGCGACCGTGAGGGCGAAGCCCGAGGCGAACAAACCCCAACCGCCCCAGCGAGACATTCCCGACAACGCCCCCGGGATGAGATCCGACCCCCGCGTGGTTGTCATCACTAGAAGGCGGCGCTCACTAGCCGCCTGCTTGTCGACGAAGGGTGTTTCATGTCTGTGCCGGTCTCGATCCTCGACCTTGCCACTGTCGCTCGCGACCAGTCCGTCGCCGATGCGCTGGCGGGCACCGTCGCCCTGGCCCAGACGGCGGAAAAGACCGGCTACAAGCGGGTCTGGTACGCCGAGCATCACAACATGGCCGCGATCGCCTCGTCGGCGACGTCAGTGCTGATCGCCCACGTGGCCGCCCATACCAACACCATTCGCCTTGGATCCGGGGGAGTGATGCTGCCGAACCACTCGCCGCTGCAGATCGCGGAGCAGTTCGGCACGCTCGAGACCCTGCACCCGGGCCGCATCGACCTTGGACTCGGTCGCGCGCCGGGCACCGACCAGAACACGATGCACGCGCTGCGGCGCAACGCCACGTCGTCCGATACCTTCCCCGAGGACGTCCTCGAGCTGCAGGCGTACCTGCGCGGTGAGTCGCGCATCCCGGACGTCTCGGCGTACCCGGGCGACGGCACCAACGTCCCGCTCTACATCCTCGGCTCCTCGCTGTTCGGCGCTGGCCTCGCCGCCGCCCTGGGCCTCCCGTACGCCTTCGCGTCCCACTTCGCCCCGGCCGCGCTGCACGACGCGATCGAGCTGTACCGCCGCGAGTTCAAGCCGTCCGAGCAGCTCGACAAGCCCTACCTGATGGCGGCGTTCAACGTCCTGGCCGCTGACGACCAGGCCGACGCCGAGCGCCAGCAGCAGGAGGTGCTGCGCAGCCGCGTGGCGCTGCTCGTGCGCCCCGGCACCAAGTACACCGACGAGCAGGCCGACCAGATCCTCGCCTCGCCGCAGGGTGGCCACCTGCGCCAGATGATGACCTACAGCGCCGCCGGCACCCCCGACGTCGTGAAGAAGCTGGTCACCGAGTTCGCCGAGCAGACCGGCGCGGACGAGTTGATCGTCGCCCACCAGAGCCCGCGGGTCGAGCAGCGGCTGCGGTCGGCCGAGCTGTTCGCTGACGTGTTCATGGGCTGAGCTGCCTTCTTCTGGTCGGCCCCCGTAAGCGTCTGTCAGTAACCGAAGATGTGCACTGCTCTGACGTTCGTGTGGTTTCCCTTTACGAAGAATGACTCGAGCCTTTTCACGACGTAGTTGTATTCCTTCTTCGGGCTCATGCTGGCGTTGTGCATGAGCGCCTGCGGGACCATGAGAAACAGGTAGTGGGCATGCACGCACAGATGGCACTTCCACATGTCGAGGAGGTCCATGTTGTTCGTGGTTGTCTTGCCTCGTTCGACCTCCATGAGAATCCCTGTGTCGCCAAGACGAAGGAAGAAGTCGGGGCGCAGCGCCTTGTTGGGATACTCAGCAAAGAGCCCCTTCGCCTCGTCCACGAATCCAAGGTCAGCGCTGAAGCGACCGAACGAATTCTGAACCATGGCACTTGACGTGCCAGGCATGTTGGCCGCTACCAAGAGTTCGCGGGCAGCTGGCTCATTCAGATGCTCCAGCAGCTTGTCGCTGATGTCGTGGACCCGCTGGTACTCCGCAGAGGCAACGAATTCATCCTGGACATATTCGGTTCTGAGGGTTGGCACGCCACAGAGCTTCTCATCGCGACCTACGCCCCGCGGGCAAACGGAAGAATCACAGGCAACTTCCACAAGCCACTCTCGGGCCAAAGGCACGATGGTCGATCGAACTGGACCCTGATAACAGTTCCGCGGGTGTATCCAGTTCCCTCGCTCCCAGCCCACGGCGGGAGCTGGAGCACGCAGCGGTGCGTTCAGACCGGCTGGAAAATCGACTGGCGCTGGTGGTTGGCGTGGTGGGGGCGGCGGCGGTCCTTGCGTTCCTGGGTGTAGTGCTGGCTCTTCTCAACTAATCGACGGCGGGTACCCGAAAGACTCTCGGCACGTTCCCCGGCGTTACCGTACGCCCGCTCCGCGGCGGCAGCTCCTGTGGTTCGGCTCCCGTCTTTGGTAGCTCGACCGAGCCATATACTTGCAAATCTCTTCGTGCGACCCGCGCGGCGAATATCGTCTACGCAAGAAATGTCGGCGCTCCACGGGGGATGATGTTCACACTTACGACTGAGCAGGTTGCGGACCACTGGGGATATCATCCGGTGTCGACTGACGCCACCAGAATAGCTCAGGCGTCTGCGTTCGACGAGATCTTGATTGTTGCGCCCGGGTTCGAGGACTTCGATACGGGCAATGCGGCGGTTCGACTCAATACGAGTATCGCCGTGCTTCCGTCCGGCACTTACTGGTTCTCTGGCGCCGGCCTGAACTCGCTACTTCAAGTGGTTACCGGAGCTCCTGCCGGCGCGAGTGAGCGACATCTCAGCTCGGATGTGTCCGAAGGCTCGCCCCTCGCCTCGGCAGCTGACTGGTTCGAGCACCTGTGGAACGCATCTGCACCCGTCCCCGCGGCCCTCTACGAGGTTGGCGGGGACGTAATCATGCGGGCCTCGGGGCAAGACGGAATCATCCGGAGTCGGCAATACGCGCAGGCGGGGTGGCGGTACCGCGTGTTCGCCGCGGGCGGGCTCAGCTGGCTACGCGAAGCGGACATCTCGCGTCGACCGTCTTCAGACGACGCGTCGGCTTGGGTTCAGCTCAAGCCGGAGTCACCCGCTCGCTTCGCCGCAACCCTCACCCGGGCCAAGCTCAACATGAACTTTCGCGACACGCTCTATTCGTACAGCGCCACGCGGACGGTGTTTAGGCCCTACCAGTTCAAGCCAGTGCTGAAGCTCTTGAACACCGACACGCTTCGGCTGCTGATCGCCGACGAAGTCGGCCTGGGCAAGACCATCGAAGCAGGACTGGTGTGGACCGAGCTGGAGGCGCGGAGACAGGCAGACAGGGTGCTGGTGGTGTGTCCATCCTCCCTCGTCTCGAAATGGAAGCGCGAGATGGAGGAGAGATTCAGTGTCGAGCTCACCGAGCTCACCAGCGATCGCTTGTCTGAGGTGAACGAGCGGCTAGAACGAGGGACACTGCCTGCGCGGCGGGCCTACATCTGCAGCATCGAGCGATTGCGTACGTGGGACGGGCTGGAACAGGCCAACGACTTGGGTCTCCAGTTTGATCTCGTGATCGTCGATGAGGCTCACTCCTTCCGGAACAGCGAGACACGAAGTCACGAGCTGGGAGAACTACTCTCTGAGTGGGCCGACGCCTTCGTGATGCTCTCTGCAACGCCGGTCAACTTGCGTAATCGTGACCTGTTCAACCTGCTGGGGCTTCTAGTCCCGGGTGAGTTCGAAGACCTCGAGTCGCTTGAAGAGAGGCTTGCGCCGAACAGCGCGCTCAACAGGATCACCGAATCATTGACCGATCCCGCGGTAACGAACGTGGACCGGCTGGGTTGGTTGGAAGCAGTGCGATCGGAGATATTTGGCGCTGCCCTCGCAGAGCGGCCTGACTTCGAGCTTCTCCGCGAGGTGCTCTTGCGACACGAGCTCGACGCCACGGCGGCCGCGCAGGTGAAGCGACTTTGCGCTGAACTTCACGCACTATCGGGCCAGGTGACGCGCACCCGAAAGATGGACGTGCAGGAGTTCAAGGCTCTCAGAAAGCCGGTGCCTATTCCGGTTGAGTGGACAGACAAAGAAAACGAGTTCTACGAGGCCTTCCGACAATGGTGCGTCGACCGAGCTGAGTCCGTCGACATGCCGCTCCACTTTGCCATGCAAATGCCGTTGCGTCTCGCTGGCAGTTGTCTGCCGGAAGCAGCGAGCTCGGTGTTGGAGTGGTGGCACGGGAAGGAATCGGTGCTATCTGAGCCCGATGACGAGCCCGTGGGCTCAAGCGCATTCCAGCTCGGGTCTGCCTCGCCAGCTGTGGCCCCGAGCGCGCGGCTCGTCGACTTGGCCAAGGGATTGCGAGAAGACACCAAGTTCGACCAGTTCAAGATTGCGATTGACAGCCTAGTGAGTCAGGGTCGTCAAGCCCTCGTCTTCACGTTCTCTCGTCGGACGCTGAGGTATCTCCATCACCGGCTCGAGAACGATGCACGTGTGGCCGTGTTGATGGGCTCCGTCCCTCGCAGAGACCGAGACCGGATTATGGCGGACTTCCGTGCCGGCAAATACCAGGTGTTGATCGCTACCAAGGTCGCAAGTGAAGGACTTGATTTCGAGTTTTGCTCGGCGGTAGTGAATTACGACCTGCCGTGGAACCCCATGGAGATCGAACAGCGTATCGGCCGAATCGACCGCATCGGGCAGGAAGACGCTGCCCTTGCCATTTATAACTTCTATACCCCGGGGACGATCGAGACCGACATCCTGATGGCCGTCTTCGACCGAATCCAGATCTTCACGCACGCGATTGGTCATTTGGAACCGATTCTTGAGTCACAGTGGCCTGCGGTGCAGAAGCTTTTGTTCGAGCCCAACCTCACGCCGCAGCAGCGTGCCCAGCGCGAGCGCGATGCCGCGCTTGCTCTCGAGGAACAAGCGCTATCGCTGAAAGACGTCGAGACTGCTGCTCCGATGCTTGTCAGCAGCGATGGAGTCGAGATTGATGGCCTCGACGGGGAGCTTCAGGCGTCGGGTCGTTACGTCGGGCAGCAGGAACTGGCTCTACTGATCGAGGACTGGGCGGGGACACGTGGTGGCACGGTAGAGCGGGACTCTACTGTTCTGAGGCTGCGCGGGAACATGGAGATGGCCGAGGAAGTGCAAGCACTAGTCCGAACAGGTGAACGCGCTAGTCACGAGGTCAACCACATCCTTGCTGCGATGAGGGGCGACCAATGGGTGACGGTTTCGATCGATCACGAGGTGGCCCGCACGTCCGGACTGGAGCTTCTAACAGCCAATCATCCATTGACCCGGGCGGCGCTCCAGATCCCCGGACACCGCCAGGCTCGCTACACCGTTCTGGAGATGACATCGGAGGGGTCCGGGTTGGAGCCGGGGGAGTACCTGGCCGTACTGGCGACAGCTGAGTGGGCCGGCGTGCGGCCTCTGCGTGAGGTTTGGTCGGCTGGCGTGGATCTGAGCAGCCGCACACCAACAGGACCGGGCCTCGGCCAAGCTGTCCTGGCCGAGCTGGCGCGAGGCGCGCTGAAGCCAGGCCCTTGGATTGTGGACCGCGACTTGAACGACGTGGTTGCGCTCGCCGAGATGTATCTCGCAAATGACGGCAACGACCGAGTGACGGATCTCGAGCGGGAGAACGCTGCCTTCCTGTCGATGAGACGAACGTCTTACGAGCAGGTGCACGAGCGACGAATGAAGACCCTCAGGGAACAGCTTGAGACGAACCGCGCACGCAAGCGCGCCAAGGGTGTCCGACTGACTGAGTCCCGTATTAGTAAACAACGCGCTCGGTTCGAAGCCCAGGCCGAGGATCTCGTGCGCGCGGACAATCCGAGTCTGGAGATGAGGGACCTGGCGGCGTGCTTGGTGGTGGTCCGCGGATGAGGGCTGGCCCTGACGTCCCATACGAGCGTGCCAAAAACGCCGAATACCTAGTTGCGCTCGAAAAGAAACTGAAGACGCGGATCGAGATCGGCATAGCGCGCAATGAGGCGTGGGCAAACCCAGGCGGGGTAACCCTTCCGTTCTCGCCGGACGACCTGCACCCGTTGATCGGCCGGGTTGGCCTCGAAAGTCCCCACGAGTTGCTGGGGACTGATTTCTACATCGGTCCGCGTCGCCTCGTCGTGGGCGGGGTAGAGGTGTACAGCTGCTTCGCAGAAGTCGCCAAGCTCTTCTATCAGCCCGATGGAGGTGGTTTCGAGGGACACGAGAGCGTTGTTGTTCGTCGAACCTTCGAGGCTCGCCACCGCGAAGTAGTTGCCGCTGACGATGAATGGGTTCGTGACGTCATGGAATCACCGTTCGCAGCAAGGAAGCTCGGGGTGCCAGCCGCGCCAGTCCATCGGCCGAGGCGTCGATTCACACTCGACCGCGAAAGAGACGCTCCGACCCAGCCAGAGTTGTTGATCGTCCAGGACGATGCCAAGGTCGCGACTGCTGAACACACACACATTGTCCGTCCGCCCTTAGGCACTCGGTCGCCAGTAGGGATGCGCGCGGTCGAGGCAGTGCGCCGCAGGCTGTCAGCCCCGCGGAGTTCGCAACTCACCTCGGTGCTTGCGACCCTCCAGCCGGATCAGTACGAGATGGCGACCTCTGATCCTCGCCAGGATCTGGTCGTACAAGGTCACCCAGGCACAGGTAAGACGATCATCGCTACATATCGCGCTGCCTTCCTGGTGGACCCTGATCGGGAAGGAAATTCAGCCAGCCGCGTGCTCCTAGTTGGGCCGACGAAGCAGTACGTCAATCACGTCCAAGGAATTCTTCGTCAGCACGATCCCGAAGGACGCATACAGGCAACTCATATCGAAAGCCTCCTGAGCAACTTCGTCGCCAGCAAGTCCAGCCTCGAACACACCTTCGCGGGTCGATACGACGACCTGGATGCTCACACGCGCGGGCTATGCGAAATTGCAGCTCACAAAGTTCGTCAACTCGATCGCTTCGCTATGCACAAGGACGTCCGCTCTCGCTGGTTGAGGACGACTTATGAGTTGTTGAGAACGAACGGCCAATCGGGAAGGACTCAACTCACAGACAATCCGGCCGAAGTCGCATGGCTCAAGAACTTGCCTACATTCGAGCTAGCGAGTTCTCAGCGGCGGTATCTGCCACTGCTCGCACAGTGCGCGCTCGCTCTCCGTGCGCCGACTGTGCAGGAGCAGTACGACCACATCGTCGTCGACGAAGCCCAGGACATGAGCCCGATTGAATGGAACATCCTTGATCAGATGAAATCGAAGGCGGGTCGGTGGACTCTGGTTGGAGACATGAACCAACGGAGATCAGACACGTCGTACGAGTCTTGGGAGGCTATTGCTCACCACCTGGGGATCGGGTCGGGGGACACTCAGTTCCAGGCGACCACCATCACTCGTGGCTACCGGTCCACAGCCCAGATTCTTGAGCTTGCTGACAAGTTACTGCCGCGCGCCCAACGAGGTGTTGAGGTGGTCCAGCGTGACGGGCCAGGGGTACAAAAGATCTGGGCCAGTAACCCGCAGAAGCTCTTCTCGATCTCGGTCGACATCGCCGTTGACTTCAAGACGAGGTACAGCGACGGCATGGTCGCGATCATCTCTGCAGAGCCAACGGCCTTAACCCAATGGATGGCGAGGCATGGGTGGCGCCGTGACCGTTCGGTGCACCGTTGGGTCCTCGGTGGCCAGTTACTGAACGTCTACGGACCGGCTTCGGCCCGCGGCCTCGAGTTCGACGCAGTTGTGGTGGTCGAGCCCTCGAAGTTCAAGCAACATGTCGGAAAGGCGGGTCAGCTGTACACAAGCCTGACGCGCGCCAATCGCGAACTGGCAATCGTCTGGCAGAAGAATCTTCCGCAAGCCCTGAGATAGAATCGCAACCGTGGCCGACTGACCGGTTTGCACGCCGGGTGACTTGTTCGACGTCCGGTGCATCGGCAGGGTCTGTTCGAGTGGGCCCCTAGGTCAGTTAGGTGAAGCTGAGCGACGCGCCCCGTTTCATGCGAGATTGATCGGGATGACCGACACGTGGAGCGCAGACAGCAACGACCTCGATCTGACCTTTGTGGAGATCAACGAGATGAACCACTCGTCTGCGTTCGAGAAGATGATCGAGACAGCGTTCCTTCGTGACCTCCTCGGGGAAATGTGGTTCGGGCGTGGCGAGATTGTCGACGTCATGCACTCCTCGCTCGACGCCTTCGGTTTCGACCTGGTGCTCGAGACCAGCAGAGCACTGAGGCACGTCCAGCTCAAGGCTCGGCGCAGGGGCGGTAAGAACGCGCGCCTCAACATCAACACCAGGCTCGCCGAGCGGGCGTCGGGCTGCGTTGTGTGGATGGAGTGGGCGAAAGTGGCAGACCAAAACGCGCTAGAGATCGAGTACCGCTGGTTCGGCGGTGCGCCAGGGGACCCTTTGCCGCCACTGGGTGACCGCGCGGCTAAGCACGCGAAAGCTAATGCGCAGGGGGTCAAGAACGAGCGAAGCGGCATTCGGGTGCTCCCCCTGGGGCAGTTGGAGCGGCTCGAAGGGATCGCTGAAGTGGCTGATCGCCTGTTCGGACCTCGCGCGTAACTGGATGCCCGAGGAGGGTTCGTTCGTCGGCTACCAGCATCCTGAGAACCCAGTCATTAGCAGTGGACTGTGAGCAGGCCGTGTCTTCGGATCTTCTTGCGGGATGAGCCCATGCACTCGCTCGCGCCTCATGAGGAGAGGCGCTGGGAAGGTGGGGTCCACTTCCTGGTCCGACTGCGCATCCTCAACTCACCCGCCTCAAGAAGCGCTAAGCGCAGAATCTGCCTCAGACGCGATCGCGGACAACTCCACTGACAGGGCCCCTTGATCTTCCCGGTTCGAGATGATCTCGCCGTAGACAGCGTCGATGTCAGCAAAGGCCCTGTCAAACAGTGGTCGAAGATGACCGCGAACCTCATCGACGAGGTCCGCCGCAATGAGATTGGCCTGGGTGGTCACCTCACTCACCATGTTCGCCCGCCGCGTACGACGAGCGCGGTCGAGCTCCCGGCGCCGACGCTCTTCGAAGACTGCATCGTTGAGAACTAGTCCGACCTGAATCGCAGTGCCAGCCCCTTTCGCGGCCTTGCCGATGTAGTTCGAGGTTCTAGCCGCTTGCCACGGCTTGAACTTGACCCCGAAGCGGTGCCCGACTTCGGTGACTATCTTATGACCCGCCGTGCCGGATGAAGCCTTCACTCCGGTCCCGGCGCCCCAGAAAGTCTGGAACGTCTTGAGGTAGTCCTGCACATCGGCCGTCCAGGGGGGCGCCGAGGTATGGGTGGCCGCCTTCGCGCCTCGACGTGCCACGAACCGCGAACGCTTCGTGGTGTCGACGGTTGTCACGCCAGCGCCGATGTTCGACACCACTCGTGCGTGCGGGCTGCTTTCGATCTCGCGGATCTCTGCAGTGAGGTTGTCGAACTGAAGCTTGAGCATCTGAGTGACCGCCTGTCCGAACTTCGCGGCGGCCAAGTCGAGGGAGGCGTTCAGGTCGGCCTCGGCGACGTCGACAAGCGCGGTGCGCTCGCCGACACTTTGCGCCAGTTCGTCGGCATCCTCAATCGCATCGACGAACAGCTCCGCCGACGCTATGGCAGCGGACATGAACGCGGTCCGCAGTGACGCGACTTGTCTCTCGATTCGCTGCTGTCGTGTCGCGAGAACACCGCGTTGTCGTGCGAGCAAGGCCAATGCTGCTGATTCGTTGGGGTCTTCGGTGACGAAGCTGCCGGCTTCCATCGCTAGGGCTCGGATCAGCTGCAGCGGCTGACGGTCGACCGCAAGCTGTCCGCGTGTCTCAGCCAGCGCGTTGATCGCCCGTCGCACATTGTCGATACCTGAGCCCTCGATGTACTCGTTTGCCCGTTCAGGGTCGTCATGCATCATGCCGGTCATGTAGTCGACCGAGTCGCACTCCACAACACGAAGATGTCCTGGAACTCCCAGCGCGGCGTCGGCATTTGACTGCCGGATGCCGACGGCCGCGGACATGGTTCCTGACTTGGTCACGATCAACAGCATCTGGTCGAGCTTGCCGAGCTCGAATGCGACGTGGCGAAGGTGCGCCGAAGAGGTGTCGTCAAACATGTCAACGCTCACGGTGAACAGGACCATGTCGGCAGCCGCGAGTGCTGACTCCGCGATTGAGTCGTGCTCCTCTAGGCCTGCCTGGACACCAGGTGTGTCGACCAACAGTACGTCCCCGCCCCACTCATATCCCCTGACAGCGTCAGTCGCAACGTCCACGGCAATATCTACCGACGCGTCGCCGTCTGTCAGCGCCTTGATCAGACTGGACTTTCCGCTGCTGTAAAGCCCGGTCAGCACAAGCTGGGGCACCTCTCGCTCGCCGAACCTGAGCCGACTGAGAAGGGAGTCGCGGTCCGGGTGCTCGATGGCCGCGATGGCGGCCCGCAGTCGGGTCTCGAGTTTGCGAGTCTGGGCGGGCAGCTCGTGAATGAGGATCTTTGTCATGCTGTGCCTTCAGAAGAGTCGGTCAGTTGGACGATGGAAACGGACGAGCGGGTGAAACGACCGCACAACTCCTCGAGAAGGTCCAGCAGGCCCCTGGCTACCGAGGTACCCGCAGATACGGCGTAGGAAGCCTCATGTGCGTTGAGCTTGACCAGTCTGGCGCGGGGCTCGAGCGCGGCGAGCGCGTGCCCTGCGACTCCGGCGGGAAATGCGGGTAGTCGTGGAGGGGTCGCAGCGATTGCCTCGATGCTGTTTCGGGGCGGATAAAGGGCGAGCTCTGCGTAACCGACTTCGGTCATCTCGATCGCGATCCCGAAGCCAGGCGCACGTGCGGCAGCTCGGACTTGCTCGGAGTTACGGACCCGTCCACATTCATGCAGGACAGCTTTCGCTGTGGCCGTGTCGAGGTCTCCGATGGAGTCGTTGACACGAGCCCCGCAGGCGCTCCATAAGTCTGAGACTGATTGAAGGGACTGTTGCTGTAGCGCGTGGTCTGACGTGAGTGTGGCCAGGGCGGACTTGAACTGTGCAACAAGAGCCGCTGCGCGAGCCTCGAAGACGGCTTCGGCCTTGTCGAGCGCGCCACCCAGAGATCGCCTGAGTTGATCTCTGCGTTTGTTGAGAACGTAGTCCGAGCCACGGAAGACCTTGTCGATGCTGTCCTTGAGCGGTTGGATAGCGAACGCGAGTGCAACGCTGGCAAGAGTGCCAACGAGAGCGCCCGCCACAATGCCCAAAGGTCCGCCAGGCGCCCCTATGATCGCGCCTTGCGCTCCAGCGGTAACGGCCGCTGTGAAGATGGCGCCTCCTGCCAAGGCCTCGCCTAGCCCGACGCCAAGACGCGCGAGGTGATTTGCGTATGCCGACCCAAAACCGGGAAGGTCTCCGATAGACAGGTCCGGCGCCGGAAGCGCGTCGTGATCTCTGACTGTCTGTTCCCGAACTGCGTCAAGCAGTTCTGCCATCTCAGTGGCCCATTCGTCCATGAGCGCCTGTAGCTCATCAACCATCGTGTCGCGCTCGTTCTCCCAGACCCGCTCCACTTTGCTGCGCGGATCCACGCTGAGGTGCCAGCTTCGTCTGCGTCGTGCAATGTCTTTCGCGTCGGCAACCATAGAGTCGCCCTTCTGCTCCAGCGCTTTGATCATCCGACGATCGAGGTCTCGTGCTAGCTCGACGTACTCGGACTGCCGCGCGGCGAGACTGGCGGCGCAGCTGGCCAAGATGCCTTGCGCCTCAAGCGCCGGCATTCGCAGGGCATCAACCCGCGAGAAGATTCGACGCTGGGCCGAGGTTTTGATTTGCTGAACCAAGAGGAGCTCGATGAGCGACTGAATTCGGCTTTGGCGCCGCAATGCCTCAGATTCCCGGGTGTCCTGCAGCGACTCGAACGCGGCTCGTGCGTGGATGGCGACAGCCGCAACGGGCCGACCACCAGCGCTGGCCAGTTCTCTGGTGAGCAAGTCCAGATGGTCGTTCGCGTCGGCGAATGTGCGGCCGGTGCCTTCCAGGAAGTCGGCGCGCTTCGCCCGATGATGTAGGTCCTCACGGCAGTTGAGCACGAGGACCACCGGTTTCCCATGTGCGCCCAAGATTCGCAGAGCGCGGGTGGTCTCCTCCTGAGGGCTATCTGACGCCCCGACCCACATGACAAGGTCGGATTCTGGGATCACGCCGAAGGCGATGTCGAAATCAACTTGCCCATCGGCGGCGCCAACTCCAGGCACGTCAACCAAGGTCACGCCGGGCAGTTCCGGCAGGAGCCGAGCGCAAACATCGCGGGAGTACCGCTGCCGACCGTCGCCGATCCGGTTGCCATCGCCGTGGCTCAAGAACTCGAGGAGGGTGCTCTTGCCGGCAGTGGTTCGCCCCATCATGACCACACGGAATGGTGATTCACCTCGCGTGGAAGCGCGAGACGTCGCGTCCTCTATCAATTTGGGCAGGGCGTGGAGGGCGCCCCCGACATCCTTGACGATGTGGGCACTTGCGCCGGCGGTGGCGTCGTCGTAGCAATCCAGAGCGCCCGCGGCAGACCGGTATTGCTCAGATATCAGGGCTCCTGTCGCCGCGATAGCACCCGTGAGGTCTGGCGTTGGCCGACTGTCTGATGTGGGCTCCAGCCCAAACATGTTGAGACGACCGACTTCGTAGATGTCGTATGAAGGAAGCTGCATTCTGCCTACGTTTGGGAGATTTGTCGGGCTGCGCTCGGATGCATCAGACGATATGTCGCAAAAGGATCATGGTCCCGCTGCTCTGCGAAAATGGCTCGATCGAGTCAAAAAGTCCCGATCAAGGAGCAGATGCCCTGCCTGGTGGGTAGGGTCACCAGAGACGCTAGGCGCCGAAGAGGATGGCGCTCTTGATGAACCACCGTCCGACCTCTGCCCATCGGCCACGCTACGACTGCGAAGGACCGCATCACGTGACTTCGGACTCCCCGATTGGGGGCGTGACGCGCGGGTCCGCTTCATCGGAGAATTACGCCGTTGTCCCGCGCGCTCTTGGTTTGAGCTCGAAAGCGCAGCAGGCACGCAGGCGCGCTGGTCACGCCCCGGTGTCTCACATGATGGCTCCAGCGGCCAACAGGCTGATGGAAAGCGTGGCGAATGGCACCTTCTGCACAGCCCGCTTTGCCGCACCCGGGACGAGTAGAATGGCGACGTCGCGGAGGTTACCTGCGTGCCGATTGTTTCCTTCCGACCGACTTGAGCGCTTGCCGTCGTTGATGCCGGGTGCCCTCGGACGACGTGAGTTGAGGAGCCCGGATCGACGAGAGGGGACGCCGATGGGCGGAAGAGAACGCGCATCGCGCTACGCACTGTCATTCACCAGCGGCACCCTGCTCGCGGGAGAAGCGGTCGTGGTGGCTCCGATCTATCTTCAGGAACGTGACTGGGCGGCTACGCGCGCTCTGGTCAAGGAACACAACTTGCTCCAGGCCCGGGTCTCTAGGTCAAGCACTCGGACGCTCGGTGCGTTGATCCCCCGGCTCCAAGTCCTCGAGGACTCCGAGCTTCAAATCGTCGCCAACGGGACTTCCACTGAGCGCGGTCACTTGATGTGGGTGGCCGCGTGCCGCCTCTACGCGCTCATCGGAGAGTTCGCGGAGGAGGTGTTGCGCGAGCGGTTCCTGACCCTGGCGGGCACGCTCACGTACGAGGAGTACGACTCCTTCTACCGCTCGAAGGCCATGTGGCACGACGAGCTCGACGAGGTCACCGACCACTCCTACCAAAAGTTACGGCAGGTGCTGTTCAAGATGATGGTCGAAGCGGGTCTGCTGACCAAGCAGGGCCACATCGAGCCTGCGCTTCTCTCAGCTCGCGTCGCGGAGTGCCTGAACCAGCGCACCCCAAGCGACATCCGCTTCTTCCCGACGAAAGTGGCGTGAGAGCCGTGCAGCCAAGAACGACGCTGACGCAACAGGAGGAGCACCTGTTCAAGGTGCTCAGCAGCGAGCGCTTTCTGACGATGGAGGGATTGGGCAACGAGGTCGCCCACTTCATCTACGACTATGACCCTGCATGGGCGCTGGACGTCGCTCAAGCGAAGAAGCGCATCAAGACCAAGCTCGGCACCGATCTGGGCATCAAGGTCTTCGAGATCAACCTCTACGATCTCTGCGTCGACCTGCTCAAGGAACGCAACGTCTGGGATCGCGTCCTGGCAGCCGAGCCGACGATGGACAAGCCCGACTTCCTCAAGATGCTCCAGAACATGCTGGACCCTCAGATACACCTGGCGCCGGCCATCAAGTCGCGCATCGAGGCCGATTCGTTCCAGATCCTCTTCCTCACGGGCATCGGCGAGGTGTTCCCGTTCGTTCGGTCGCACACCGTGCTCAACAACCTACAAACCGTCGTCTCCGACAAACCGATGCTGATGTTCTTCCCAGGTCGTTACGAAGTCTCGGCCACGCAGGGATCATCACTTGTTCTGTTCGGTCAGCTCAAGGACGACTCCTTCTACCGCGCGAAGCGCATCCTCGACCAGGAAGCATGACCCGATGAAACTCAACGAGATCTTCCTCAAGGACGTCACCCGATCGATCGAGGGTGTCGTCAAGGCTGACGACGCCGACCACCTTGGCATCGAGGTCGAGGAGTACGTCTTCACGAATGACGCAGCCAAGGGCGTGGCCCCGCTGCTTGAGGAGTACACCAACTACACGAACGCCAATGGCGTGTGGATCTCGGGCTTCTTCGGCTCTGGTAAGTCGCACCTCCTCAAGATGCTGGCCCACCTCCTAGGCGACGTTGAGGGTCAGGCGTTTCCGCGCGATGAGGTGAGCGAGAGCTTCCTGGGCAAGACCGATGACGCGATGCTCATCGCCTCACTGAAGAAGGCCGCCGACATCCCGGCGAAGAGCCTGCTCTTCAACATCGACCAGAAGGCCACGCTAATCGCCAAGGATCAGACGGACGCGCTGCTCAAGGTGTTCGTCAAGGTCTTCGACGAGAGCCGCGGCTACTTCGGCAACGACGGAGCTGTTGCGCGCTTCGAGGAGGATCTCGACAAGCGCGGCCAGTACGACGCGTTCAAGGCCGCGTTCGTGAAGCACGCCGGCATCGACTGGGCGCAGGGACGAGAGCAGACCGCCCTCGAAGGCCACAACATCGACAAGGCGTTCGCCGACGTGAACGGGGAGGCCAACCCCGGCATCATCGCGCAGTACCAGAAGTCCTACGCCGTCTCCATCGAAGACTTCGCCACGGCCGTGAAGGCGTGGATCGACAAGCAGGAGCCCGGCTTCCGGCTCAACTTCTTCGTCGACGAGGTTGGCCAGTTCATCGCCGACGACGTGAAGCTCATGCTCAACCTTCAGACGATCGCCGAGTCCCTCAACACGAAGTGCAAGGGACAGTCGTGGGTCTTTGTTACGTCCCAGGAGGACATGGACAAGGTCATCGGTGACCGGACCAGACAGCAGGGGAACGACTTCTCCAAGATCCAGGCACGGTTCAGCGCGAAGGTGAAGCTCACCAGCCAGGACGTGGAGGAGGTCATCAGCAAGCGCCTCCTTGAGAAGAACGATGCGGGTGCAGCCAAGCTCATGGCCATCCACGCCAGGGAGAGTGCGAACTTCAAGACGATCTTCGACTTCGTCGACGGTGCGAAGACCTACCGGAACTACGTTGACGGCGGGCGCTTCATCAGCACCTACCCGTTCGTGACGTACCAGATCCCGATGTTCCAAGCCGCCATCGAGGGGCTGTCGGACCACAACATGTTTGAGGGCAAGAACAGCTCGGTTGGCGAGCGGTCCATGCTCGGTGTCGTTCAGGAGGTCGCTAAGCGCATCGGCGCGGAGCAGGTGAGCTACCTGGCCACGTTTGACCAGATGTTCGCCGGGATCAGCGCGGCGCTGAAGTCCGCAGCTCAGAGCGCCATCCTCCAGGCCGAGAAGCACCTTCCCGACCCGGGATCCGACGTCACGATCCTCGCCAACCGACTGTTGAAGGCGCTGTTCCTGGTCAAGTACGTCGACACGTTCAAGGCCACGCCCCGCAACCTCACCGTGCTCGTCTACGACCGGTTCGGTCTCGACCTCAACGCGCTCGGCAAGCAGGTGCAGGAGGCGCTCAACTTGCTGGAGACGCAGTCGTACGTCCAGCGCAATGGCAACGTCTACGAGTACCTGACGAATGAGGAACAGGAGATCGAGAAGGAGATCAAGTCGGTCGACGTCGACTCGTCAGAGGTATCAGGCAAGCTCTTCAAGTACCTCTCCTCCGACATCCTCAAGACGAACAAGCTCAAGTACGCCAAGAACGGCCAGGACTTCCCGTTCGGCTACAAGCTCGATGACATCGTCCAGGGCAACCAGCGCGAGCTGACCGTCCACTTCATCACGCCCGAGACGAACTACACCGACACCGAGATCGCCGCTCAGAGCATGGGCAAGGACGAACTACGCGTCTTCCTTGGCCGCGACAAGCGGCTGCTCGCGGACTTGCGTCTGCTGCTCAAGACGGAGAAGTACACGAAGCAGCGCACCAACTCAGGTGCCTTGCCTTCGACCCAGGCGATCCTCCAGTCCAAGCAGGTGCTCAACGCCGAGCGCGAGAAGGAGCTCATCGAGCGCCTCCGCCAGGCCGTCGGCAAGGCGCAACTGATCATCAACGCTGCGGAAATCACCTCCGGCTCCCAGGATGCAGTCACGCGCGTGAGCGACGGATTCCAAGAGCTCGTCAACCGGACTTACACGAACCTCGGCCTGCTCGGCGGGAAGGTCTACCCGGAGCAGCAGATCGCGGCGGCGGTCCAGAATGACCAGGGCCTGTTCAGTGCGGGATCGCTGAGCGCGCTCAGTTCGCCCGGCACCGAGATGGAGTCGTGGATCATCTCCCAGACCAACCTCGGGGAGCAGGTCACCGTCAAGAAGATCGCACACCGGTTCGAGTCCAAGCCCTACGGGTGGGACCTCGGCTCCATTGAGGTCGTGCTCGGTTGGTTGGTAGGTAACGGAAAGGTCGCGCTTACGGTCGACGCGAACCCGGTCGTGCGGACCGAGGCCGCATCTATCATCCGTAACACCGGCAAGCAGCAGCACACCGTCGTCGCGCCACAGAAGGCGTACGACGCGACGAAGGTCGCCAAGTTCAAGAAGTTCTGCACCGACTTCTTCGACGAGGGCGCCGTACCAAGCGACTCGACCGAGCTGGCCCGCTTCGGCAAGGACAAGCTTGCGGCCAAGCGTGACGAGCTCAACGCCCTCGTAAGCAGTAGCCGCTATCCGTTCGTCGGCCAGCTCTCGGGCGTCGTCACCCTGCTCGACCAGGTCGTCGGCAACCCCATCGACTGGTATCTCAGCGACTTCGACAAGGCCGACGAGCTGATCGAGGCCAAGGAGGACCTGGTCGATCCGATCAAGTCCTTCCTCAACGGCCAGCAGGCCAAGATCTTCGACGAGGCGGATGTCCTCCTGAGCGCCAACACTGGGAATCTCGGTTACCTGCCCCCCGGTAGCGCCGATCCGGTCAAGACGCTCCTTGCGGACACGAATGCCTTTCGCGGTAACAAGATGAACCAGCTCAAAGCTGCGGCCGACACGTTGCGAGGGCAAATCGACGACGTCGTCACCAAGAAGCGTGCCGAGGTGGCCGCAGCGATCGAGGGACGCAAGGCCGAGGTCCTCGCCAGCGCCTACTACTCCAACGCCACCTCCGACGCACAGGAGAGCGCCGTCGGCCGGATCGACCAGATCCTCGCGCGTCTCAAGGGCGAGAGCCAGATTGCGCTCATCCTGCAAACGGGATCGACCTTCGAGCAGGACGACTACCCGGAGTTGCTCAGCCGCCTGGTCACGTCCCAGCAGGGTGGGGGTAACGGTGGGCCGCCACCGAAGCAGATGGTGTCGGTCAAGACGATCCACGTCTCGGGCGTCTCCGGAGTGCTCGAATCGGAAGCCGACGTCGACAACTACCTGGCCGCGCTCCGCGCAGCACTCGTCGAGACCCTCAACGACGGAAAGCGAATCACGCTCTGATGGAAACCGCACCGCTGAAGTCGTTTGCCACCGCGGCGCGAACCGAACTTATCCGAGAGGTGGGCGCGCGGATCACCGCTGTGCTCGCCCAGGGCTCGCCCGAGCGCGTGGAGCAGCCCAAGTCCGTGCTCGCGCTGGAGCGGACTATCGCCGGGGCCGGCGGAGGCGACAAGGGGAAGGCGCACGTCGCCGACAAGGTCGCGTACACCTGGTTCAACCGCATCATCGCGCTGCGGTTCATGGACGCCAACGGCTACACAGGGATTAATGTCGTCTCGCCTGCGACCGATCAAGTCGGCCAGCCCGAGGTGCTCGCCGCAGCCAAGCGTGGCCAGCTCGACACCAACGTGGTCAAGGGGACCAGCATCGCCACGGTGACAGGGCTGCTGAATGGCACTCGTCAGCCGCGCCCTGGCGTCGACGCCCAGGCCGAGGCGTACGCGCTGCTCCTTGCGGATTACTGCCGTTTCTGGAACACGGCCATGCCCTTCATGTTCGAGCGGGAGGGCGACTACACAGAGCTGCTCATTCCGGCGAACTTGCTCGCCGACGACTCGGTCCTCAGCCGGTCCGTCACGGTGCTGACCGAAGACGTCTGCAAAGACGTCGAAGTCATCGGCTGGCTCTACCAGTTCTACATTTCGGAGCGGAAGGACGAGGTCTTCGCTGGGTTCAAGAAGAACAAGAAGGCCGGTGCCGACGAGATCCCCGCAGCCACCCAGCTGTTCACCCCGCACTGGATCGTTCGCTACCTCGTCGAGAACTCCCTGGGGCGTCTCTGGATGCTCAACCGCCCGTCGTCGGGTCTCGAACTCCAGATGGACTACTACATCGCTCCGGTCGCCGCAGAGACCGACTTCCTCAAGATCAGCAAGCCGGAGGAGCTCAAGGTCATCGATCCGGCCTGCGGCTCGGGCCACATGCTCACGTACGCCTTTGACCTCCTCTACGCGATCTACGAGGAAGAGGGGTACGCGCCCTCCGAGATTCCTGGCCTGATCCTCGCGAACAACCTCTATGGCACCGAGATCGACCCCCGTGCCGGAGCACTGGCTGCGTTTGCGCTCACGATGAAAGCCAGTGCAAAGCGCAAACTTTTCCTCAAGAGCCCGGTCGAACCGAACGTATGCGTGCTCGAACCAGCGGCCTTCACGGATCAAGAACTCGAGCTCCTGCTGACGAGGTCTGGTGACAAGGCGCGCGAGGAAGCGTTCTGGAATCTCTTCCGACACTCAGACACCCTGGGCGCGTTAACCGAGCCCAACGGTCTCGCACTTGCCGGCGCTCGTGAGCACCTGGCGACCGTCGACCCGGAGGGAGACTTGTTCGCGGGTCAGGTGATCGAGCGCGCACAGCGGGTCATTGCTCAGGCCGAATACCTCACGCCTCGATACTCAGCGGTTGTCGCGAACCCCCCGTACATGGGCACAGCGAACATGGGCGATCTCCTGACGAACTTCGCCGAGGAGAACTACGGCGCCACGAGGACAGACCTCTACAGCATGTTCATGGAGCGGGCGTGGCGGTTGACCCGCCCCGGCGGTAGTTGGGGGGTCATCACGCCGCACGGATGGATGTTCCAGTCGTCGTTCGCGGACTGGCGCAAGCGGTTCCTGGGGCGATCGCGCATTGCAACGTTGACTCAGTTCGGCCGGGGTGTCTTCGGCTCTGACTGGGCCTCGGCTGCGTACGTCGCCGTCAATGTCTCACCCGCAGCGGATTCGCATGCGACGTACCGAAAGCTGTTCGAGCGCGCGCTCGACGTTCGTTCGAGGGACCTGCTTGAGCGGCTGTTCCTGGATCCGAACTATCAGCGGTATGTCGTCCGACAAGATTCATTCCTCCGGATCGATGGGGCGCCGATCGCATTCAGCCTCGGGCAAGACGTCCTTGATCTCCTAGCTCGTGCAACCCCGCTCAGCAGGTATGCGAGCCCGAAGCAGGGACTCATTACGGGGGACAACGACCGATTCCTGCGCTTCTGGTGGGAGGTTTCGGACCGCCGTGTTCAGTTCGAGGGGGCGCGTGGTGCAGACGTCACTGATGCTCAGCCTTGGGCGCCCTACCTGAAGGGTGGGCCGCCGCGCCGCTGGGCGGGGAACGAACTCCACGTCGTTCGTTGGGCGCGCGATGGGCACGAAATCAGGAACTTCTTCGGTCCGAATGGCCGCCAGCGTTCGCGTCCTCAGAACACGGACTTCTACTTCCGCCCGGGGCTGACGTGGTCAACGATC
The DNA here is from genome assembly GCF_009649075.1 of Aeromicrobium yanjiei. Taxonomy (GTDB): domain Bacteria; phylum Actinomycetota; class Actinomycetes; order Propionibacteriales; family Nocardioidaceae; genus Aeromicrobium; species Aeromicrobium yanjiei. Next base: position 2,226,585 of record NZ_CP045737.1, on the reverse strand, counting down.
GCTGGCGAGTTCGCGATGCGCCAAGCGGACGCTGGCGCGATTTTCGATGCCAAAGGTTCGCTCCTCGCCGTCTCCGACCAGGCGAACAGCCCTCGCCTTCTCGGATACCTCAACTCCACGCTGGCAAGCCGGATCATCACGACGCTCTCGCCGACACTCGACTTCCCGCAGGGACCGGTAGGACGGATTCCCGTGCCAGATGGCGTCCTGAGTCCGTCGGACGCCGATTCGATGATCACCGAATGTGTGCAACTGTCGCGCCGAGACTGGGACGCGAGTGAGCTTTCAATGACCTTCGTGCCCAGGGTTGGCGGGCAGCCGGAATCAGCGTCGCTTCGCCACACCGTGAGGGCGGAATTGACCGTAGCCCAAGCTGACGTAGATCGGATGGCCGAGCTGGAGTCGAAGCTCGACGCTCACTATTCGGCCTTGGTCGGCGATGCTGGTGCGCACGCGGCATCGCGATCAGTGACGCTCAATGCGTTTGAACTCCTGGCAATGGAGCCAAAGGTTCAGGACAACGCGGTGGTCAAGGACCTGATCTCGCTGGCTGTCGGCTGCATGTTCGGCAGGTACAGCCTCGACAAGCCGGGGCTGATCCTTGCGGACCAGGGGACGACCTCGCAGGACTACGTCGCGAAGGTGCCGATCCCGAGGTTCATGCCGGACGAGGACAACGTCATCCCGATCGTGGACGGCGACTGGTTCGAGGACGACGTGGTCGGGCTGTTCCGCCGGTTCCTGCGGACGGCGTTCGGTGACCAGCACTTCGAGGAGAACCTGAAGTTCGTCACCGAATCGCTCGGCGTGAAGAACCTGCGGGACTACTTCATCACCCGCGCCGGGAGGTCGAAGTTCTACGACGACCACGTCCAGCGGTACAAGAAGCGCCCGATCTACTGGCTCTTCTCCAGCCCCAAGGGATCGTTCAACGCCCTGATCTACATGCACCGCTACACGCCTTCCACCGTCTCGACGGTGTTGACTTACCTACGTGAGTACGTGACCAAGCTTGAGTCCAGCCTCCAGCAGGCAGACCGCGCTGGGAACGCGAAGGAAGCGGACCGACTCCGCAAGATTCTCGTCGAGCTCAACGAGTACGAGCACGACACGCTCTACCCGAAGGCGTCCCAGAACGTGGTCATCGACCTCGACGACGGTGTCAAGGTGAACTACCCGAAGTTCGGCACCGCCTTGAAGAAGATCACAGGCTTGGAGTCCTCCGGTGGCTGACACGATGTCCGTTCGAGACGCGCTCCGGAGCCGGCTCGCCGCCAAACGAGTTGTCTTCTGGCATGACCCGGGGGGCGAGTACGCCGCAGACCTTGACTCACTCGACCTCGGCGATGTCAACGTCATCCGTGTGCAGGACGACGAGTTCAACGTGAAGAGCAAGCTCCTTGCGGACCACGTCACCCCGCACCTTGTGTACCGCGTGGGGGACACGCCGCGTGGGACGGGCAACTGGCTGCTGGATCTGGAGCTCGCCTACGGGGTGTTCACTGCCGATAAGACCTCCATGCTCCAGCAGGAACTCGGTCTCAACGACCCGGCCTTTGCTCCGGTCATCGAGCAGCATCAGAAGTTCTTCGCTGCGAGCAGCCGGAAACTGTCACTTGAGAAGCTCCTGACCGAGGGCGACGACGCGACTCGCCTCCGCGCCAAGATGTGCCAGGTGCTGGTGAAGGCATCAGGCAACAAGCTGACTGACATCACTCGGGAACTCCTGGCCGAGAACGCCGCAGGCAAGACGGGCAAGTTTGACGACCTGGTCACCTTTGGCCTCGACGAGTTCTTCTGGGAGGGACTCGCCAGCATCTACAAGTACCCGAGCAAGTCCCCGACGATGGACGACTTCATCCTGTGGATGTTCAGCCGGGCCATCGAAGACTTCGCGTCAGCCACGCCAGACGAGTTCCGCAATGTCCGCAGCGACTTCAACAGCCTCCGCTACGACGTCCGCAGCCAAGAGATGATGACGGCGCTCGCGTCCCGGGCCGCCGAAGCGCTCGACGTTAAGTCCAAGATCGAGCACCGCGACTATCGCGACCTGGCCAAGGTCACGATCTTCGAGGAGATCGACCGCAAGGTGATTGTCGACCTAGCTGCAGCCGTCGCTACTCAGTCAGTGACGCCGCGTGAGGTCTCCGACGTAGTGCGTCAGCGCCAGGAGAGCCTGTGGAAAGTCAAGTACGCCAAGTTGTACGCGGCCATTCAGAGCGCATCGGAGCTTCTCGCTGCGATCGCCGGTCTGCCGAGCGCGATCGCGTCGGCCGATCTCGGGCTTGAGAAGTACCAATCCGACTGGTTCCGCATTGACCAGCAGTACCGCTGGTTCACCCACGCCTATCAGACCGCCGACTTCCAGAAGCCCCTCGAATCACTCAAGGCCGAGGTCGATAAGCAGTACGCCAACAAGTACCTCTACGACTTCGGCGGATATTGGCAGCAGGCCCTTGAGCCCACCGGCGATTGGAAGTCTGCGGCACTCGCGCCGCAGGCCAAGTTCTTCGAGCGCCACGTCGCGCCTGTCGTGAAGGATGGACGCACTAAGGCGGTCGTCATCATCTCGGACGGCATGCGGTACGAGGTCGCTGACGAACTTGCGTCCATGATCCGCAGCGAGGATCGCTTCGATGCATCGCTTTCGGCGGCGCTCGGCTCGCTGCCGAGTTACACCCAACTCGGCATGGCGTCGCTACTTCCGCAGTCGAGTCTGAAGCTCGATCCGAGCGCCCTACCGGTGCTCGCGGATGGGAAGCCGACGAACGGCACCGCAAACCGCGACAAGGTCCTCCAAGCGGTCAAGGGGCACGCGATCGCCGCCGCCGATGTCCTCGCGATGCCTGGCGACGAGCTGCGTGAGCTCTATAAGCAGCACCAGATCTTCTACGTCTACCACGATCGCATCGACGCGGCCGGAGACAAGGCGGCGACCGAGCGGACCGTCTTCGAGGCGGCGGAGGAGACCCTCCGGGAGCTGCTACTTCTGGTGAAGAAGTGGACGAACGCCAACGCCACCAACATCCTGGTCACCGCCGATCACGGGTTCCTCTATCAAGACATCCCGTTGGAGAAGTCGTACTACGTCTCGGAGTCACCTCAGGGTGATGCAGTCACGAAGATCAACCGACGCTACGTGCTGGGTCGGGCGCTCAAATCTTCCCCTTCGTTCATGACGTTCACGTCGGCCCAGGCAGGTCTCGCTGGTGACATCGACATCCAGATCCCGAAGTCGATACACCGCATCCCACTTCCGGGCGCCGGCACCCGCTACGTCCACGGTGGCGCATCTCTCCAAGAGATCGTCGTCCCGGTAGTGACGGTCAACAAGAAGCGCAAGAGCGACGTCCGGCGCGTCAACGTCGACCTCATGCCGGAGACGGACAAGATCACCACCGGCCAGCTTGCGGTCAAGCTCCTCCAGCGGGAGCCGGTGGCGGACAAGATTCAGCCGCGCCAGGTCCGCCTCGGCCTGTATGTCGGTGACACGCTCATCTCCGACCAGCCAATCCTCACCTTCGACAGCCCGTCCGAAGATCAGCGCCAGCGTTACCAGTCGACGACTCTCTACCTCACTCAGGACGCTGACGACTTCAACAACCGCCCGGTCGAGTTGCGTCTCGAAGAGCCCATCCCCAATACGACACAGTGGAAGTCGTTCTCGAAGGGCAACTACGCCATCAAGCGTTCGTTCACGACGGACTTCGAGTTCTAGGAGGTTCCTGCGATGACCGAACAAACCGACCTTGCCGAGGCGGTCGACGATTTCCCCGACGGCGTCGACGACGTGCCAGCTCCTGCGGGTCCGCCTGTGAAGTCCGCCCTCGATCAGAAGATCAACGACGTCTTCGGCGGCGCCGTCGTGCGCAAAGACCTGGTCAAGGCCGTCAAGGGCAACGCGATCGTGCCCTCGTTCGTCCTCGAGTATCTCCTCGGCCAGTACGCCGCATCTGATGACGAGGCGACGATCCAGTCCGGCATTGAGAGCGTTCGCAAGATTCTGGCCGACCACTACGTGCACCGGAACCAGTCAGAGCTGATCAAGTCGAACATCCGAGAGAAGGGCCGCTACCGCGTCATCGACAAGGTGCAAGTCCAGCTCAACGAGAAGGACGACACCTACGAGGCCGAGTTCGCGAATCTTGGCATCAAGCAGGTGCTTGTGTCCCCGGCGACGATCAAGACCCACCCGAAGCTCCTGGTCGGCGGGGTGTGGTGCATCTGCGACATCGAGTACCAGCACAGCGACAACGCTCGCGTCGTCCCGTGGATTCTCGCCTCCATCAAGCCGATCCAACTTTCCAACTTCGACTTCGACGGCTACGTCGCATCGCGTCGCGAGTTCACCACCGACGAGTGGATCGACCTCCTGATCCAGTCGATTGGCTTCAACCCGGAGCTGTTCGGTCGCCGAGCTAAGCTCATCCAGCTTGTACGCCTGATTCCGTTCGTCGAGAGGAATTACAACCTGGTCGAGCTAGGCCCGAAGGGCACCGGCAAGTCGCACATCTACTCGGAGTTCTCGCCTCATGGCATGTTGATCTCTGGCGGCGAGGTCACGGTCCCGAAGTTATTCGTCAACAACTCCAATGGCCGCCTCGGTCTCGTCGGCTACTGGGACGTCGTCGCCTTCGATGAGTTCGCGGGCAAGAAGAAGCGCACCGACAAGGCGCTCGTCGACATCATGAAGAACTACATGGCGAACAAGTCGTTCTCCCGTGGTGTGGAGACCCTCGGGGCCGAAGCATCGATGGTGTTCATCGGCAACACCTCCCGCAACGTGGCGTACATGCTCAAGCACTCGGACCTGTTCGAGGAGCTGCCTGAGAGTTATCACGATTCAGCCTTCCTTGACCGTCTGCATCACTACATCCCGGGCTGGGAGGTCGACACGATCCGCGCCGAGATGTTCTCCGACGGCTACGGGTTCGTCGTCGACTACATCGCCGAAGTCCTCAAGTCGATGCGCGACGCTGACTACTCCGACCGGTACCAGCAGCACTTCACGCTCGGCTCAGACATTTCGACACGAGACCGCGACGGCATTCACAAGACTTTCTCCGGCCTAATGAAGATTCTCTATCCGCACGGGGAAGCGACGAAGGACGAGATTGCCGAGATCCTTCGGTTCGCGATCGAGGGCCGGAAGCGAGTCAAGGACCAGATCCTGCGCATCGACTCGACGATGGCCGACGTGAAGTTCGGCTACCGCGACAAGGCGGGGGATTGGCACAGCATCACGACCCTCGAAGAAGACGAGTACCCGACCCACTACAACCAGACTCGCCATGGAGACCCCGAAGACGAAAATGGGGAGTCGACGGGCGGCGCAGTTGTCCCTGACGGTGCGGGGCCAGAGCCGGTTGTCGTCGCCTCCGCGACGAAGCCCGAACCACTCTTCGAAGGACACCGCGAGTTCCAGGAAAACCAGCGTGGGATCTCCTACAAGAAGCTCCTGCTTCCCTACCTGCGCGGAGCCACCGAAATCACGATCACCGACCCGTACGTCCGTCAGTTCCACCAAGCTCGCAATTTGATGGAACTTGTCGAGACACTCGCGGTAGCGAAGGACCCGGCGGACGAGGTGAAGCTCGTGCTCGTGACGAGCGAAAGCACCGAGGGCCCAGAGAAGTTTCAGAAGCAGATGGAGTACCTGCTGCGCGTCAAACAAGCGGCTGAGGTCGCGGGCATCACCCTCGAGGTGAAATTCGACGCCACGATCCACGACCGCTCGATCGTCGCTAACTCGGGCTGGCGCATCAACCTCGGTCGTGGCCTCGACATCTTCCAATACGTGGCGAGCGACGCGTTCGATCTCGCGGTCAAGCTCCAGCAGTACCGCCAGGTCAAGTCTTTCAGCGTCACGTACATCAGGTCATAGGCCGACCCCAACAGGAGATTGTTATGCCCTTTGAACCTTCGGCAACGGTGGTAGAGGTGCTCCGTCGCATCCAGAAGCGCGAGCTGGTGCTGCCGGCTATTCAGCGGGAGTATGTCTGGGACGGCGAGCAGATCGAGATGCTATTTGACTCATTGCTACGCGGATATCCGATCGGACAGTTTTTATCCTGGAAAGTTGAGCCTCAGACGGCCGGCTTGTTCAGGTTCTATGACTTCATGCGCGACTACAACGAGCTCACTGACCCCCACAACACCCAGCTGGATCTCCCCGCCGAGACGGTGAACGCGGTCCTCGACGGGCAACAGCGACTCACATCGCTCAACATCGCGCTGCGCGGCAGCTTCGCGGACCGCACGCCAGGAAAGTGGGCGGGGAGAGCGGCTTCCTATCCGGTGCGTCGTCTGTACTTCAACCCTATCCAGGAGTTGGAGGATGACGAGGATGGGCGGATGTACGACTTCCGTATGCTGTCGGAATCGCAGGTTACGGCTGCGCTTTCACGCGACAACCCGGGGGCGGAGGATGCTCCGCGAACCGTACTTGTGCCGGTCTCAAAGCTCTACGACATCGAAATAGCAGATGTTGCTGAGCTCGTAGCCGACCTCGGAATTGGAAACATGAGGGAAGCGTCAAAGCGCCTCTACCGTCTCCATTCGGTCCTCCATACGCAACCACTCGTGACGTTCTACCGCGAGGAGTCGCAAGAGATTGACCGCGTCCTCGACATCTTTATCCGCGTCAATTCGCAAGGAACTGTTCTCTCCTACTCGGACCTGTTGCTGTCAATCGCGACTGCCTCGTGGAAGTCGCGCGATGCTCGGAAAGAAATTAATGATCTAATTGACTCTCTCAACGGAACCGGGCACGCCGGCTTCTCATTTCGTCGCGACGTGGTTCTCAAAGCTGGCCTCGTGCTCATCGGCGTGTCTGATATCGGTTTCAAGGTGCGAAACTTCAATTCACAGAACATGGACTTGCTCCAGGAGAACTGGGAGGAGATCAGCAAGTCACTGACGGTCTCGGTCGGGCTGCTCAGTGACTTCGGGCTTTCAGGGCCGACGCTTCCGGCCGCAAGCGTGCTCATCCCCCTTGCGTACTACGTGCATCACAGAGGTCTCGACGAGTCATACCGAACTGCTGTGAGGCACCAGGCAGACAGAGCACTGCTTCGATCCTGGGTGTTGAGGAGTCAAGTCCGACAGGGCATCTGGGGAGCTGGGCTGGACACTCTCCTTAGTGACATCCGGAAAGCTATCGATGAGCATGGCAGCGAGGGCTTTCCTATCGATGCGATCGATGCGCGGATGGCAGCCCGAGGGAGGTCCCTAGTCATGGGAGACGAGGAGATTGACGATCTGCTAGGTCTCTCGTATGGCCGGCAGCGGACTTTTGCTGCTCTGGCGATCCTCTTCCCGCACATCAACACTCGAAACATCCACCACATAGACCACGTGTTTCCGCGGTCAAAGCTCAACCGCGCCGCGCTCAAGACAGCTGGCTTCAACGACGACGAAGTCAGTGAGATGCACAAGAAGCGTGACCTTCTGCCAAATCTTCAACTCATCGAGGGGCCGGAGAATATCGACAAACTAGACCAAATGCCAGGCGAGTGGGCGAACGCACAGCATGGCTCGCAGGCAGAGCTAGCGGCCTATTTGGCGATCCAACAGCTGCCGGACCTTCCAGACTCGGTGCATGATTTCGACGCCTTTTTCGAAGGTCGGAAAGAACTGCTGAGGTCGCTTGCAAGAAAAAGGTTCGGTCGGCTCAAAGAGTGATGCTGCGGGTGATGAGACCGCCCGGCGGAATCACTGTCCCCAGAGGTGGACGGAAGACCGGCCACGGAACCAAAGCTTGGTCTTCTTGTGCTGTCTGAACTCGCCCAGCCAACCGATCGGTTTGACGACGATATCGGTGCGGACGGAGCGCCCGTTCGTCCCTGTCCCCGGCATGTAGTGGAAGAAGTTCGCGTACCACCCAGCGTACGTCGGCGTCGAGATGTGCCAACGCGGGGTGGTGAGGTGGTCCGGTCCCACCACGGGCGCGTTGAAGAACGTGGGCTGATGGTCGTCAGGAGCCCGGAGCGGCGAATCGACGTGAATTGTCAAATGCATCGAGTCCCATCCGCCGCCCCACACTTGCTGCCATGCTGCTGTCGCCCGGCGGCGTTCAAGATCCGGTGAGTCGGTGACGCGACGATTGATCAGGTGATGCGCGATCTGGGAAGCGCCATTCACGGACACTAGGTCGAACGCTATACCGCCGTTGGAGGCGGTCCAGGCAAGGACGTCCAAGACACCCTCCTCACCCCACCACCGATGGACGACACGCAAGATGGGGTCTTCGGTCGGCCACGCCTTTTGACGCCAGGCCTCGAGTCCAAGGTCAGGTCTCGTCCAACCCAGCCCATAGACCAGCAGGTGAAGTAGTGGAGCCCAGTAGGCGATCACGTCTTCGTGATCAGTATCTAGGGATGGACGTGCGGGGATTGGCACGTCCGGCGCGTCTGTCGCGGCCGCCTGCCATGCGGCGGCGACGTGCCGGATCCAAGGGCCTTGCTCGCCCATGACATTGGCCCACTCGTCGCTCGAATTCCAAGTCATCTGTTCATCCTCGTTATCGTCCTACCAAGGAGCGCAGGCGGAGTCACGCTTCTACAGCTTTCCCAGAAGCGACTACTGCGACTGCGGTTTCGGGGCGTAGGAAAAGGAGCATCGCTGCAACGCGCACCTTGTGAGCCGTCGCCGATTCCAGGCACCGGACGTATGCGTCGATCTGAGGCCTGTAGTACGCCACCCGTGATCCGATGGCCTCGGTCGGCACGGCATCTGTCTTGTAGTCCACGATGACCAGCGAGCCGTCGTCCTCACGATAAATGAGGTCAACGTACCCCTCGAGGATCGTCCCATCGTCCTGGACGGTCCCGACGTACGACTCGCGCCAGTGCTCACGGGACGCGGCGCGTTGGACGATTTCACTGGACAAGGCTGACTGGACAAGTGCCAGTACGAGGTCCCAGTGCTCGGAGACGCCCTCGGCGACGCATTGAGCAGTGACGGCTGGTTCGACCCCGTCTCCACTTACGAGATCGATGACCTGAAGCACCGCATGGACGGCACGACCGACGGCAGAGCCATAGCGTCCCTTGGACCACGGTGGAAGCTCGAGATCACGGGGCGCTTTGGCCGCGCCGCTCTCAAGATCCGTGGGTTTGGCGAGCGCCACAGCGGGCTCGGTGCCCTCCAGACCCGAGGCGCTGATGGCAGAGGGCGTCGCGCTGCTCTCATGAGCGGCCTCCCACCACTCACGCCACTCCGCAAGCGGCAGGGGAGCCGGCGCGCACTCCAGTCCCGGGTCGGAGCGAGGTAACGGGGGCGATGCAGTGAAAAGGGCAGGGTTCGCCGCTGTGGACGCGCCTGCGTCGGCCAAAAGCTTGGCCGACGTTGATGCTGTCGATCCTTCCGCCCGATGCAGAGAGACCACGAAGTGATCGCGAGCGCGGGTCGCTGCGACATAAAGTAGGCGCAGCTTCTCCAGATGGTCCATCTGCTCATCGACCGGCTGGGCGGCCTCGAAATCACCGGTCTGAACGCTTTTGGCGAGCTTGACCTCGTACCCGCCGCTCGGCGGCCAGAGCAGGCGGATGCCTCGGCCGTTCGATGGCCGCGAGGTCATGCCGGACAAGATGACGATCGGGAACTCGAGGCCCTTCGCAGCGTGCACCGTCATGATGCGAACTGCACTGACGTCTGTCTCGGGCAGGACCGCCTCGGCGACCCGCGACGTCTCCTGGCCCTGATGTGCGGCCCACGCCAAGTAGCCGCGGAGACCTCCGTGTGAAACCTCTGACCAGGCGCGGGCTTGGTCGATGACGAACCGGATACGCCTCCAGGCGTCGCGAGCGCGCGGACGGGTCGCAGCCACCTCAAGGACGCGACGGTCAGCAGCGATGCGTCCGAGCACCTCGCTTGGCGTCATCCAGCGTGCCTCGAAGGACAGTCTTCGCAGGTAGGACAATGCTGAACCCACAGGTCCGCACGACAACGGGTAGTCGTCGATCTCGGAATAGATAGAGATTCGCCCACCAGCACGCTTCCAGTGCCACAGGTCGTCGTCCCCGCAAGCGAACAAGGGCGATCGAAGAGCGGTAAGAAGGGCGAGCGCATCCGTGCTGTCTGCAAGCACACGCGCGCACGCCAGCAAGCTTCGCACCTCGGACGCTTGGTAGACGAGCGAGCTCGCCTCGGCCCGATAAGGGATGGCGGCGTCCTCCAGCGCGTCCTCGAGAAACGGCAATGAGGTTCTCGCTGGGACGAGAATCGCAATGTCCTCCGGACGAGCATCACGCCACGTCTTCGTCTTGCGGTCGTAAACCTGCCACTTGTTCTCGAGAGCCTGCCGGACCACGCCCGCCACATCTGTGCTCTCGCGCTCGCGCAGCAACGAGGCGGCTGCCTTCGGCAGGTCGCCGTGAGGGGTGGCTCCCAGCACCGTGACGGCAGGCCCAGCTCCGGTCTCGGTGCGGTGACAGTCGAGTGGATCGTACGATGGCTGGGCCCCGGACTGATGCTGGATCAGGGCGCCGAACACTTGGTTGACCCACGCCAGGATCGGCTCAACGGTTCGGAAGTTCGTCGACAACCGCGCAGTCGATCCGATGTTCTGCTGGGCTTCCAGGTATGTAGCGACGCTCGCCCGACGGAACCGATAGATCGACTGCTTGGCGTCGCCGACGATGAACAAACGCCCCTCCGTGACGTTGATGTCCTGCCAGCGCTGCTGGTCTGCGGTGGCGCCGCCGGCGATCCTGACGGCGAGCTCGATTTGGATGGGGTCGGTGTCTTGGAACTCGTCCAGCAGGAGGTATTGATAACGATCATGAAGCGCTGACCGCGCGGCAGCGCTGTCGCGCAGCAGCTCGCGCGCGATCACCAGCAGGTCGTGAAACTCTAGCCGCCCCTCTTGGCGACGTCTCGTCGCGGAAGCAAGAACTGTCTGACCCACCCATTGAGTGATTTGTCGCAGGCACTGGTCCAGCACCAAGCCGGTGATGGCCGCAGCCTGCTCGGCGAGAGACTTGCCCGCCTCCCGCAACTCGTCGATGGGGATCGTCCAATTCGTCTTCCTCCCGCGTGTGAACGACAGCGCAGCAATGTCTGCGATGACGGCCAATTCTTCCTCGATGCCTCCAGCGGCACCCAGCAGTGCGGCGAGTTCCTCAAGGAGGCGCACCTTGACAAGGAGCAGGTCGTCGTCCGCAGTGCACTGGTCACGGAGCCGCGAGATTCGCGTGGCTTCGTCGAGGAACCCTGTGAGGTCCGGGACCCGCAGGGGAAGAGGGTTGAATGACCCGATGCGTTCGTGGATGAGGTCCCAGTCCCGGCCCAACGCAAGACTCAGGGAGCGGACGTGGTCAAGGGTCATGCCGAGGGACATCCCTAGAAGGAGAGGCTCGCGGACCGAAATGTCATCGAGAATGGTCCGCTGGATCTCTGCCCACCGCTCCTCGAATGCCACCGATGAGCCGACCTCGTCAAGCACTTCGATCAGTGGGGGGAGGGATGCTTCGATGGGGTGCTCCATGAGGATGCGCTGTGCGAAGGCGTGCAACGTCCCGATCGCGGCGCCATCGAGATCGTCGAGCGCCTCCTCGCCAAGCCGCCGCTGGTCCGGATCATCGCCTTTGGAGGCACCCTCAAAACGCTCGCGCAGGCGATCTCGCAGCTCCGCGCCGGCCTTCTCGGTGAAGGTTACGGCAGCGATCGACTGCAGAGGGACCCGATCTCGAAGGACCAAGGTGGCAATGCGGTCAACGAGAGCGGTGGTCTTACCAGACCCTGCTCCAGCGTTGACGAACAGCGTCGATGCGGTGTCGTTGGTGATGCGGTCGCGATCAGGCTGGTCGCTCAGCGGTGTACTCATGCGGGGTCCTCGTTGGTGATGGCAGCGGAGTCGATCAGCGCGACGAGATCAAAGAGGCTGACGTCGTGTCGTTTGCGCTCCCAGCGTTCACGTGCCTCGCCGTGCCCGATGCCGTCCGGGTTGCAGTAAGGGCACTGAACCCATCTGAAGTCTTCGGTCTCAGGTGCCTTCGCCGGGAACAAGCCGGACCGGATGGACTTGACGAGGACCTCGAGGGTCGACCGGTAGCGGTCTTCGACCTCCGCAGTCATAGCTATTTCGACGCGTCCAGGATCCTTCCGGACGAACCAGTAAGCCGTCACCACAGGCGTTCCCTTCGAGCCGAACACCTTGCGCGCTGCGTAGGCATACGCAGGCAGCTGCAGCTTGGTCCCTCCCACGTCTGGCTCATCCTGGGTGATTTCTTTGAACCTGCGCTTGCTACCGGTCTTGATGTCGGTGACATGAAGTGTCCCGTCGGCCGCCACATCGACCTTGTCTGCGCTGCCTCTCATCAGGACGGTGCCGCTGGGCACCAGAATCTCGACCGGGGCAATGCCATCTGTGCCGAACGACAGCTCACTGGCAACTACAGCGCTGTTGGTCTCAGCGCGCCACGCGTCGTCGACGTCGAGCATGTTGGTCAAGTCAGTGATGACCCGGTGCTTCTCGCGTTCCCAGAGAGTGGGATGCCCAGTGAGGCCACGCTCCTCGAATTCTGTTGCTTTGGCCTGGGCAATCTCCACTAGCCGTGAGCGCTGTGACTCGGACCATGGTTGCCCATAGCCCGGGAGGGCGTCAGCGAACTCGGTGACGAGCGCGTCGAACGACTCGTGAACCAAGTTGCCGATGTCCATCGGCGAGATCTCGACTGAGTCCTCAGGTTGCTCGAGAGGTTCCACCCCCAACAGCCTTTCGACGAAGAACGCGTGAGGGCACGACGCGTATGCCTCAAGGGCGGTGGGAGAGACAGCCTTTTTGCCGCGCGCGTAGTCAGGCAGGCCGCCGGTCTCGCTCACCTTGCCGTCGAACCTCGTGAACTCGGAGCTGTCCCGGGCGTCGAGCAGTGCGTGCGCCGACGACACGGCGGCCTCGTCGAGTTCGCCGCCGATCGCGGCTCGCGTTCGCCACTCTTGCTCGGAGGCTAGAACGGATGTGGTCAACAGTTCGCCAGCAAACGAGCCGGATGTCACGACCGCGCCGGCGTATTCGGCGTCCTCCCACTCCGTGGCGGGGAGACGATGATTGCCGCTGAGCTCGCGAAGCGAGGACAGCAGCCAGCGGCTCGGCAGACGATGGGTCGACCGCCGAAGGTCGCCCCGGGGGAACGACGCAACCACAGACTTTGCGCTGGACATAGCAATCAGGAGGGCGCGGTATTTTGCGTGCAACGCGTCGCGTTGAGAAGTCAGTTCGTCAGGCACCGCCGCACGGGCACGGCGGGACAGAAGTGCATCCTCGCGAAGCTTGCCCGGATAGGTGTCTTCACTGAGGCCAACCAGATAGATGACATCAAGCTCCAGACCTACGGCCGCCGAGATCGGAGCTACTAAGACCCCATGGCCGAATTTCCCTACTCGGGGGAGTGCGGACGCGAGTTCGAGGTCAAGGACGTCCCGCAGGGCGCCAAGCGATGCCGAGCCATCCACTGTTTCAAGGACCGACATGCCACGTAGTACTGAGGACATGGTGACGGCGGCATACTGCTCCTCTGGGGGAAGCGTGCCTCCGGCGTCGCCGAGAAGAGCCGAGAAGAGTTGCTCGGCCCAGTCGGCTAGGTCGCTCCACGATGCGATCCCGGTCGCGTCAGCAAGTTGCGATCGCAGCCCGGTCACAAAGGCGCGGAGTGCACAGGCTGTCTCAGCATCATTCCGGTGCCGATCGGCGAGCCAGGGCCGATCCCCGGACTCGTCTTCGCGATCCGCCTCACGAAGCATGTCCCTGGCAAACGTCGCCAGCATTTGGTCCCAATCAGTGCCCCCCACGACCCCGGCGCTTCGCGAGATTCGTTCCCACGCGCCGACTGGGATACGTGTCCCTGTGAAGTCGCACGCAGGGGCATTGGCAAGCGCACGAAAGAGGTCGGCGCGAGGAACGTCATTGTCGACGAGAGCCAGGACTTCCGTCAGGAAACGAGCAGATGCCCGCTCGTGCACTGCCCGTACTCCGGGCCCGTTGACCGTCACGCCCGCCGTGAGAAGTTGCTCGTGCAACAGGCGCGCGTAGGGGCTCGCCGAGGCATACAGCACAGCGATGCGGTGTCCAGGAGTCGTCTGCAGTGACTCGACAACTTCGCGAACGACGCTTCGAACTTCGTCGTCGGAGTCGGACGCATTGATGATCTTGGCGGCTGTAGCGATTTTGGGAGACCAAGCGGTGCTCGCTCCGATGCGGCGAAGAGAGCGATGCACCAGCTCGTCAGCACGCCGCGCACCGGTCAGGCCCGCGATGACCACCAATTCACCGGATTGGCCAAGGGCCTGCGCAAACGCAGACTCCGCCAGGGAGAGTTCCTGCGGTAGGTAGAGAATCATCGCGGAGACTTTGTAGCCTTCGTCGATCCGTCGGGTCGCGGCCTCCAACAACGCGGTCTCGTCGTACCAGTCAGCTGAAAGTTGCGCTGAGACCCGGCGGTGGAGCGACACGAGGCTAGGAGTCAGGTTCGCCGATGTGGACAGGGCGTCGAGCCCGTCCTTCGTGAGGTCTCGGAGCTCACCGTGTGCTTCGGCGAGAGCGCGGATTGTGCTTGGATGGTTCGCCACGGACCCGAACACGCCGGCGTCCTCATCCAGCGCTTTGCGCCAGGCGGCGGTCAACACGGTCCGGGTCTGCGGGCGACGCGGGGCGAAGGTGTTGGCTGCGATGCGTTCGGCGAGCCTCGGGAGGGTTGTGATGTCCATGCCGGCGACGCCGGCGGTTCCGTTGCCTAGCCCTGCTGCCAGGTGCCTCCTGGCTACGATGCCAGCGACGTTGCTGGGCGCAAGGACGGTTACCGGCTTCATGGGGTCGCCACCCTTCAACTGGGCGACCACATCCGTCAGGCGCGCTAGGGCCCCTGAACCGTAGTCGGTCGCTTCAACTCGGATCACGGCGTGGGATTCCCGTCTGTGTGGGCCTCTTCGCCCTGGTATCTGGGTGGTGATGGACCGGCGGCGCTGGTCAAGTTCTGGGCGGGACGATCCCGCACGGAAAGCTGCTCATCAACGCTCCTGCGGCCGCCCTGGTGGTGCGAAGGCTCGAGTTCATTCTGGCTACCTGCGAGGTGTTTGGTTTGAGGCAGCGAATTCAGCACGAACGGGGGTGCTCTTGTGGCGCCTCCTGCTGGCTGTACCTCAAAGCTGGCTCCGTCCTCGCGACCTTGGTTCTGTACGATCATGACCGACTTGAGCGCAGATCTCCTTGGTTCGCCGAAATCGAACGACGTGAGTTCGATCTTGGTGCGTGGCGATACCAGGAGGGAAGGTTGTTTAGACGCCACGGTGCACCTGACAGGGCAAACCCGTTAGGCATGTCGCTGTCAGTCCAATAACCAGTTGTCTTCCGCTCGCGCTGGGTACGGCGAAGTGAACCGGCCCAGATCCGACGACACATGGCAGCCGGCGAACGCCGAGTTGAGTCCATGTCGAAGTCTCCGAACGCCTGATGGGTATCCGCCACGAGCTGGACGGGCGTGAAGCCTTCGGTGCCGAGCAAGCCGTCGGGGCGCGCGCCGACAGTCCGTCGTCGACGAGGCGGCTCACGGGCGCTCTCGTAGGGTCGAACCATCGGACGACGAGTCCCGAGATCTCGTCGTCCGGTGGATCGCGTAGGACGAGGCCGTCCGACGCGCAGATGGACCGCGCTCATCCGGACTGCGTTCCACCCGCGATCATCGGGGCACCGCGCCGGGGCGACGACCAGCCGGGGGAGCCGGTTGATGAACACCACGGCCTCACCGGCGTCTTCGCGGCGACGTGCTCGTACACCCGTGTCTCGTTATCTGTTCGTCGAACAAGTCAGCCGGCGCTGGGGCGACGACGGTCACGTCCGCGCATGTTGAAGGCGGTGTCGGTGACCGTCATCTTGCTCACGTACGTCATTCCCGTGGGGCTCGAGTCGGCCTTGAGCCGGCGCAAGGCGTCCTCGATGACGGCGCGATCCTTCTCGAACTCAGGACGCCGGTGGGCCGGGACGTCCGCCCAGTGCCGGTGGACGCTGCGCAGCGCGCGCTCGTACCGGCGACGAGCGGCGTCGAGGTCACCCACCTGCAGCGCATCGGTCGCGCGGCGCTTGAGTCGCTGGACACCCTGGAACAGCACCTCGGCCGTGACCTCGCGATCGACCTTGGCGGGCTTCGCGTCGCCGTCGACGACGTGCGCCCACACCGTGTGCGAGACCGAGTAGTCCTCGAGGTCGTCCGCCAGCACGTACGTCAGGCGGACCGTCGCGACCTTGCGGCGTCCGGGCTTGGGCGCCTGCTTCGGGTCGAACTGCAGCACGACGCTGCGAGTCTGATCTGCGGTGAACGCGCCGAGAGCGATCTGCACGCCGTCGTTGTGGGCGGTGACGTTGAGGTCACCCAGGACCGACGTGCGCTGGACGCCGTTGCCCGGGACCACCGTCAGACGAACCGACAGGAAGCGCTGCGCGAGCAGCTCCCCGCACTCCGCAGCGATGGCCTCGCCGGCAGTGCCCGCCTCGTCGGCGAAGTAGTTGTTGCCGGCTCCGGCCATTGAGACCGCCTCGAGCAGGAGCTCGTCGTAGCCGAGGCCCATCCCCAGCACCGACGTGCTGATGCGCTGGTCGAGGAACTGTCCGGTACGTCGTCCGATCACGGCAGGATCCGTGACGCCTCTGTTGGCGTGCCCGTCGCTCACGAGCAGGACGCGTACGCCGTCGTGTGACTCGAGGCGCTGCGCTTCCTTCAGCCCGCGGACGAGACCTGCGGCGAGGTCGGTCGACCCCCCGGGGCGTACCGACCGGATCATCGCCTTGATCAGGGAGCGGTTGGAGACGGGCCCGGCAGGCACGACGACGTCGACCGTGTCGTCGAACGTGACCAGACCGAACGTGTCGGTCGGCGCGAGGCGGTCGACGACATCGCACAGGGCCTGCTTCGCCTGCTCGATCGGAGGACCCGCCATGGATCCGCTGCGATCGAGCACGACCACCAGCTGGGTGGGGACGGCACGGGTGCTGTCGGGCATCGGCGGCGCGGTGACCTCCACGAGCATTGAGGCCCGGTCTGCGGAGGTGAGGCTCGGGGTCAGCCAGGTGAAGCGATCCCGATCGAGTCGAGTGGTGAGTTCCATTCTCGGCTCCTTTCGTCTAGGCTTGTGCAAGCAGCATAATGCATCGAGTAGAGATTATGCAAGGAGCATTGTCGTGAATTCTCTTCCACCCTTCGCCCGGGTGATCAAGGAGCAGCGGGACCGCAAGGGGATGTCGCGGTCACAGCTGGCCGAAGCGGCTGAGCTCTCGTACCCCTACATCTCGCAGCTGGAGACCGGCCTGCGCAAACCGTCCCGCAATGCCGCTCGTGCGATCGCGCAGGCGCTGGACCTCAGCGTCGAGGCGCTCGAACGGACGATCCCGGGCGACGTCAAGGACCGCTCTCAAGTGCGGGAAGCACAGCAGTTTTCAGAGCAATTGCTCTCCGGCGGGCCACCCCCCGGGGTGTCGCAGCTCCGCGTCGCGTCTGCCCCTGGTGGCGGTGGCGAGCATGCCGCGCCCGGGTCGCGCGAGGACTTGATCGGCGACATTCTCGACCTGGTCGAGGAGTTCGATCCGGGGGAGCGGCTCGACGTCCTCGCCGAGGTGCAGAAGCGGGCCATGCAGAGGATGCTCGACGCCCGCCGGTGACTAGTCTGCATCACTGAATTAGCCCGTTGCATAAAACTGTCGGTGCTCGTCCATAGCGTCAACCACGACGACGAGCGATGGGAGATGCGCGATGGGCAGCTATGAGGAGACGGTGGTCGACCGTGAGGTCGCTGGCGCCTGGCTGACGTTCCGCGTCCGTGTCGCTGACCGCCTGGCCGACATGCCCGTTGACGACGTCCTGGCTCTGGGCCTGCCCGATGCCGACGACGGATGGACGGTCGAGCTGGTCGTGACGCGGCGCGACTCGCGCTTCGAGGCGCTCTGGGAGTGGGACGACGAGCAGGACCGACCCCAGGCGCGGCACGGGCGCAGCATTGCGTTCGGCCCCGGCAGCATCGACGCGTACGCCCGCGTGATCTCGGATGCGCTCGAGTCCGCCGGTGCCGTCCACCCATCGTTCGTCGAGGTTCTCGCAGGCGATCTCGTCCTTGCTGACCCTGCGGAGCCCACCTCCGCACCGGCCCCACGAACGCCCACACCGGAGTCCGTGACGCCACTCGACCGCGCCGATCTGCAGCAGTGGGTCGAGCGAGCCGTGTCCGAGCGCCTCGGCTTCGAGCCCCCGGTTCGCGACGATGGGTCGATCGGCTTGGCACGCGACGCCGGCAGGGTCGACATCCGGGTGAGCCGAAGCCGTCCGGTCGTCGAGGTGTGGGCCGTGGTCGCCCGTGACGTCGACGTCCGCAAGGCGCGCAAGCGCCTGCTGAAACTGAATGGGCGCTTCCATTTCTTCTGCTTCTCGCTGATCGGCGACAGCCTGGTGGTGGCGACGACGGTGAACGCCGCCCCCTTCTGCTCTGCACATCTCGACCGCGCCATCGACTCGACCTTCGGCTTTCTGCAGGACGAAGGAGCCCGGGTGCGCGCCAAGGTGATCCGGCCGCGTCCGGGTACGCCTGTCGCTCTAGGCGTCGACGAGGACCTGCTTCTGCTCTTCGGCATGTCTGGGGGCCGGTCTGACCTGGTCATCATGGCGCGTGACCTCGCGGACGACTCGCGGAGATCGCTGCGGCGTTGGCGCGACGCTGCGATCGAGGCAGGCAAGCTGGCGAGACGCAGGACCGCCTCGGCCGAGGGCGCATTACAGGACGCGCTCCTCCTGCAGGTCATCGCCTGGCGCAAGGTCGTCTCGGCACTGGACGACGCGATCGGTGAGATCACCGACGAGAGCGGCGCTGCCGCGTGAGGGCGTCCAGGCCGGCCGACCCCGAGATCTCCCTCCCTTCCGGGCAATTGCCCCACTTCAGTGACAGGATCCCTGCTATGCCCACTCCCATGCTGTGGCCCGAAGAGCCCAAGTTCGCCAGCGGTGCAGAGCAGCGCGTCTGGACCGCTCTGCGAGAGCAGCTCGGCGAGAACGATCTCCTCATCGCCAACCAGCGATTCACCGACCACGCTCGCGACTACGAGCTCGACATCGCCGTGGTGTTCGAAGGGCTCGGAGTCGTCGTGCTCGAGATCAAGGGCGGGAAGGTCTGGGTCGAGCACGGCAAGTGGTTCCAAGAGCTGCCCGAGGGCGTGAAGCGCCGCGATCCCGTCGAGCAGGCCATGACGGCCAAACACGTCTTGAAGAAGTGGGTCGAGGACTCGATGGCCTGGGCCGGCAAGAGGCCGATCCTGTGGGCGCACGGCGTCGTGCTGCCGAACGTACGACTTGATCCGCAGTTCGACATGCCCGACTGCCATCGGTGGATGGTGGTGGACCGAGCCGACATGGACGACGTCGTGAGCCGTCTTCGCAACATGCTGACGATGCAGGAGCGGGACGCCCGTCCGTGCGACGCGATGGACATCGTCGCGATCCACGAGGCGCTGCAGGGTCGGTTCCTGCCTCAGCGGTTCTCCGCGACGTTGCCGTCCGACGCCGTGGCGGACCGGGTCGCCGACCACGACGACGTCATCGAGCGACTCAGCCTGGAGCAGTCCCGCATCCTCGACTTCATCGCGCACGTCGACCAGGTCGAGATCCGCGGGGGAGCGGGCAGCGGCAAGACGTGGCTCGCAGTGGAGCAGGCACGCAGGCTCGCGCGCGACGGCCAGCGGGTTGCGCTCATGAGCTATTCCCGCGGCCTGTCCGTCTGGATGGGGCGCCGGCTCAGCACGTTCGGCCACAAGGACCAGCCGGCGTACGTCGGCACGTTCCACGGGCTCGGCGCGGAGTGGGGCGCCACCGAGGGTGACGACAACGACTCCGACTTCTGGGAGAACCGACTTCCGCAGGAGATGCTCGGCCTCGTGCGCGAGCTCGAGTGGGGCGAGCTGTTCGACGCCATCGTCATCGACGAGGCTCAGGACTTCGCCGACTCGTGGTGGCCCGTCGTCCTGGAGGCCCTGAAGTACGAGGACAGCGGCCTCTACGTCTTCACCGACGAGGGGCAGCGCATCTTCCATCGCTTCGGGGACTCGCCGGCCGGGCTCGTGCCGCTCATCCTCGACCGCAACCTGCGCAACACCAAGCAGATCTCGCAGACGTTCTCGCCGATGGCGCCCAACCGGCTCCGGGTGAGTCAGCACGAAGGCGAGGAGGTCCGCTTCGTCGAGTGCTCTCATGAGGACGCTCTCGACCGGGCCGACGACATGGTCGACCAGCTGATCGACGAGGGCTGGCAGCCGTCCGACATCGCGGTGCTGACCACGGGCCCGCGGCACCCGGAGCAGAAGTCGCGGCAGGAGGCCGGCTGGCAGTCGTACTGGGACTCGTTCTGGGACAAGGACCAGGTCTTCTACGGACACGTCTCGGGATTCAAGGGGCTTGAACGCCCCGCGGTGATCCTCGCAGTCAACGAGCAGCCGGGACGGGATCGAGCGACGGAGCGTCTGTACGTCGGGCTGTCCCGCGCTCGGGACCTGTTGGTGGTCTGCGGGGACGCGGAGCACATCGAGGCACAGGGCGGACCGGCCGTCCTGAAGCGACTGAGGGGGATCAGATGAGCACGGACCCAGCTGCCGCGTGGGACGACCCTGTCTGGCGAGAGACATCGGACAACCGCTGGCAGGCAGGCCTCCGGCTTCAGCAGACGTGGTGGCGCCAGACGATCGCGGGTCAACCGGCCGGTCCGGCGACCGGCCAGCTGGGTCGGCTCGTCGGTTCGATGTTGCCGCTCGATGTCTCCCTCGACGTCAACTTGATGACGCCCGCTGCCCGCGCGGCATTTCACCGGGCCAAGAGCGACTCGAAGGGGCGTCCGGGGATGATCCAAGAGGACCGCCTCCGTCGCAACGCCCTCTCGTCGCAGCCGCTGTGCTTCAACCTCTTCGGTCATCTGGCGAGTGATCCGGCGTCGATTTTGCCGTGGATCCGGGAGATAGACGATCAGGCATCCATCGTCGACGACATCAGGATCGAGTGGGCGCCGAGCACAGGTACGTTCTCCGGCTCTGCGTTCGATGCATTCGTCGAGTACACGACCGGGACGGGAGAGCGGGGATTCGTCGGGGTGGAGTGCAAGTACCACGAAGATCTGAAAGCGACGCTGCGCAAGCCGGCCGCACAGAAGTTCCTTGAGCACACGAGCAGTCAATGGTGGCGGCCGGATGCGGCATCCCACTTGGACAAGAACGGTCTCCGCCAGCTCTGGTTCAACCAGCTCCTCACGCAGGCGACCATCGAGATCGAGGCGTACGACCGCGCGTTCGGCGTGGTCGTCGCGTGCGACGAGGACCAGGCCGCGCGCGTTGCGACCGCCAAGGTCCAGGAGCAGCTGGTGGATACTGCCGGACTGAGCTTCCACTCGATCCAGTCGATCGTCGAGGCCGTCGACGGCCACGACGACTGGCGTCGCACGTTCTCCGAGCGCTACACCGACTTCTCACCCATCAGTGGCCTCCTGCCCCAGAACGATCCTCGTCGGCCAGCGACCTCGAAGAGTTCTCGTGGGTGAGAGGTCGTCGTCGACACGGTGATCGACCGAGGGGTTGCCCCTCCGGTCGAGCGTGCAGCCGGCGCGTACGCCAGGACCTTCCCACAAAATTCGGGGCCAAACCCCCGTGGTGGGCGCACGCGCTGGCGGCCGATCGGCGCGAGACGAGACGACGCGGACACCTGGCCAGCTACGAGCGGAACTCGTAGGTCGTGACTGCATCGCGGTCGATGCTGGTGATCAGGCTGTCGTAGAAGACTTCGGTCTGGTCCTTGAGGAGCGCGCTGTTCGACGCCAAGTACTTGGTCCGTGCCTCGCTGTCCAGAATCTTGTTGATCATCGCGACCTTGTCGATGTCTGGGGTGAACCACTCCAAGACCCCAGCGTCCTCTGTTGCGACCTTGAAGGTGGGCTTCTCGTAACCGATGAACGTGAAGTCCGGAATGGAGACGCGAAATGAGTTCTCTCCCGACTTGGTCACGTCGACCTGGGCGCCATCGATCCCGAGTTTTGCATTGAAGTTGTACTGCAGGAAGACCTGTTCAGCACTGCCAGGGATGCACTTTCCGAAGGCCTCCGCGCAGCGCTTCTCATTGGTGATGCCTTGGACACCAAGGCTGAGGAGAGAGACCTCCTGGGTGCGCTCGATCGCATGAATGACTTGGGAGTCGTGGCTCTCCGACTCGATCCCGAACGGGCTGAGCCAGCCCAAGTCTCGAGTGGCCGCGAACGCGCCAATGCCGAGCACGAATGCTGCGAACACAGACAAGAAGCGGAACGTCCCGCGAGGGGCCCGAGGCGTCATGGTTCCCCTGCTTTCTGGAAGTGCGCGGCTGTGGGAGTCCCAGACATCGAGCCCGGAGGCAGGCTGGGGTGGCCGCGGTTCTGAAAAAGTAGCCCATCAGGCGGGCGTAGGCGCGCAGAACAGCAGGCCAGAAAGTCCTCGAATGTCGGGTTTTTACGGTCTTTTGACGGTCCGGTGTCACCCACCGAGCTTCCAGGTGATCGAGCCGGTGTCCCACTCGGCCGTGCCGGCGTAGCGGTAGCCCGACGCCGTCCCGTCGCTGTTCTCCTCGTTGACAGCGATGCACT
This sequence comes from Aeromicrobium yanjiei, assembly GCF_009649075.1. GTDB lineage: Bacteria > Actinomycetota > Actinomycetes > Propionibacteriales > Nocardioidaceae > Aeromicrobium > Aeromicrobium yanjiei. Next base: position 2,203,965 of record NZ_CP045737.1, on the reverse strand, counting down.
CGAACGTCCCGGTGAGAGCGGTGAGATCGTCAGTGGATCCGCCGCCCGTAGCCGTGCAGCTCGTGTACTTGATCGGACCCTCTAGGAGGTCGTCGGCGACATTCTCCTTCGCGTCCTTGGTGATCTGCTTCTCGAGTGCCTCCACCAGGTCACGACGCACGTCTCGCTCGGCCTCGTCGGCCCGCTCCCGCGCGTCCGCAGCGGCGTCTCGCTCGCGGCGGTCCTGCCGCTCCGCGGCTGCCGCCGCTCGGTCGCCTGCCAGTCCGTCCTGATGTTGCTTCACGGCGATGGCCGCCGTGACGCCCGCCACGAGAAGCACGACCAGGGCCGCGACCAGAGCAACCTTGGGAGACGGCCGGCGCGACCGGCGTACGTACGGAGTGCCGCAGCCGGGACAGAACTCACCCGGCGACGTGCTCGCGGCGCTGCACTTGCGACAGATCCGGGTGGGTGTGGACTCTGCTTCGTTGTCAGTCATGCGCGCTCTCAGAACGAGTCGTTGATCGTGATGCGGTCGTACGACTTCGGCAGCTCGTCCGTGCTGCCGCACGAGAGCGTCGTGGTCTGACCGATGGCTACCGGCTCGGTCGTGCAGTCGGCGAGTGCGAGCACCTCGCTGCCCTTCATGAACTTGATCTCGACGAGGGCCGAGTCCTTCTTGTCGCGGTTGTTCGTGACTTTCAGCTTGGCGATGTCGATGCTGCCGAGCACGTCCTCGTCGACCTTCCAGCCGGACGAGTAGTCGAAGCCCGACACGGAGAACTTCTTGCCCTCGACGATCGTCAACGGGTTGTCGGGGCCGCCGGGCTGCTTGTCCTTGGCCACTTCCTTCTCGATCGACTTGCCGGCCTCATTGGCGGCGCTGCCGAGGAGTGCAGTGCATCCGGCGATGAAGAGGACGCACGCCGCGATGATTCCGAGCATGACGTTGCGGAACGTGTGCCTCTTCTTCGGCGGCGCGACCTGCTCAGGCGTTGCCTGCTGGGTGTGCTCGGTCCACGAGCTGCCGTCCCACCAGCGCATGGCGCCGGACGAGTCGGGATAGAAGCCGGGCGGCGTGCTGCCGCTAGGGGGTTGAGTGTTCATGGGAGTCCCTCCGATCGGGGCAGCACTGCGCCGCCCGCCGAGTCAGCATCGACCGGCACGGAGGCGGAATCGACCGAAGTTGGCCGGTATGGCCACAGCGAGCCACTCATGTGGTCACTTCGAGGCGCCTCAGCCGGAACTGTCAGGTCCAGCGCGTAGTGTCGTCCTCACGCTCACGAGCGGCAGCGACAAGTACCTGGCTGGCTGTCCGGCAACCCCCGACGTGGTGGGTGCCCCAGGAGAAGAGCAGGTCACGGATGACCCTCCGCGACAAGCGATCGGAGGCGCAGCCTCCAGGAACGAGCACCTCATGAACGATCCGAGCACCCCGTCCACCGCGGCATGCGGACTCTTCCGTCCAGGCCATTCCGTGCACTGGATCCAGGCGCGGCTCACCCGGCAGGATCCTCGGCCGCACACCACCGTCGAAGTCCTCGGCGTCACCGGGCGGGTCATCACGTTGGGCACGCAGCGCGGGACGATCAACGTCCTCAATCACGATCCGGCTCGGCTTTCAACGATCGTCGACCGGCATGGCGCAGCGGGCGTCCTGGTGGGCCGTCATGTCCTGCGACTTGGTGGCGGCTTCTTGATCAGCGTCTCGGACGACATCGATGCAGGGCTCGGCGAGTGCACGAGTCGACCATCATCCAGTGATCGCACGTAGCGCTGGGTCGTGCGAGCCTGCACGAGCCGCGGCGCGGGGCCGCCCGCCCGCACGATCCGGGTGGTCGGCGTCGAGAACGCGGTGATGGTCGCCGTCACCGAATGCGTGTGCGGGTCGATCTCGACCAGGAAGCAGCGAGGCCGAGGCTGTTTCGAACGCAGCACGTTCGTGGCCGATGAATAGGGACGCTCGCACGTGGTGGTCGCCGCCCAGGAGATTGCCGGACGTCGAGCCGACGTCGGGATAGGTCAGATGGGACATCTGGAGCCTCCCGCCCATGGTGAGTTCTCGACGGGTGCTTCGTTCCCGGGGGTCCGGTCTGGGGTATGACCAGTGTCGAGATGTCGGCGGGACCGGCCTAGAGCTGGCGTGCCAGCTTGATGAGCTGGGATCGTTCAGCCTCGCCAAGCACCTCGTAAGCCGAGCCATAGAAGTGCGCCAATTCATCAACGAGATCATCGCGGAGATCCTCGCCCCTGCGAGACGCGCGAACAAGAACGCGACGGCGGTCATTCATGGCGGCCTGCCGATACACCAAGGCGTTCGCGACCAACTTGTCGACAGCTCGGGTCACGCTGGCCGCCGGCATGAAGACCGCGGAGGCAAGATCAGTCATCGGGATCTTCTCGTTCCGGACGATGCAGTCCAGGATCTGCCACTGCTCCAGCGTGAGCCCTCGCACCTTCACATGCGCTGCAACCAGGGCGTTCGTGCGTCGGACAAAGCGGTCCATTGCTGAGGTCGCTTCCGCCAGCTCGCTCCTGCGCGACGTCGAGTCAACTACAGGACCAGTTGTGTCCACGGAAACCCTTCCAATCGGAACATTTCTAGTCAAAGATATAGCACGATCGCGCAATCTCAAGGAGCCCCGTGTCAAGTGCCGTACTGCAGGCTCGCAGCCCGTCACGCGCGGCGGACGTGTTTCGCCTTGCGCTCGTGGTGCCTCTGCAGGGGCCTGCAGGCATGTTCGGGCCCTCATGCGAGGCCCTCGCGGCACTCGCGGCCAAGCGGTTGAATGCGGAAGGCGGATTGCTTGGGCGGGCAGTTGAGCTGCACGTGCTGGACGGAGGCAAGGCTCCATCCGAAGTCGCGCACGAGGTCAAAGCTCTGTTGGACGTCGGTGGCATCGATGGTGTGACGGGTTGGCATATCTCGGCCGTTCGCAAGCGGCTGGCCCCCATGCTCAGTGGACGTGCTCCGTACGTCTACACCGCGCTGTACGAAGGCGGAGAGACCACAACGGGTGTCTTCTGTTCTGGTGAGACTCCGCGTACACAGATCGCGCCGGCACTGCGGTGGCTTCGCGACAACGAGAACCTTCGACGTTGGTGCATCGTCGGCGACGACTACGTCTGGCCCAGAGAATCAGCCGCAGCAACTGTTTCATTCGCTCGCAGCCTGGGACTTGAGATCGCCGACGAGGTGTATGTGCCGTTCGGGACATGCGATTTCAGTTCGGCCATGCGGCGTGTGAAAGAAAGTGACGCCGACGGAGTTCTGATGCTGTTGGTGGGGCAGGACGCTGTCCTTTTCAATCGGCTCTTTGCTCAACAAGGGCTCGACCATCGCATGACTCGGTTCAGCCCGCTGATGGAAGAGAACATGCTTCTCGCTAGCGGACCAGGCAGCACAAGGCGGCTCTACGTGGCCGCCTCGTACTTCCGTTCGCTTGCCACTGCCGGAGCAATGGACTTGACCAGCGATTACGTCTCGACCTTCAGTGCGGACGCTCCGCCGCTCAACAACATGGCCGAATCCTGCTACGAAGGCGTTCAAACGATAGCTGCCCTCGTGCGACGGGCGAAGTCGTTCGATCTGCGACGCATCCTGTCAGTGTCGGAGTGCGTAGGCTTCGACAGCCCGCGCGGAGTCATGCAGATGCGGAACTCGCACCTGGATCATCCGATCTACCTTGCGGCGGCCAGCGACTACGAGTTCGACGTGATCACCTCGCTGTGACAGCGACGGCACCCCGTCAGGGTGCCGCCGCTGTCATGTCCGACGACTCAGCGAGTTGCCACGCGGGTCGCGAACTCGACGTGCTGGCGGTGCCTGTCCGTTGCGAGGCACAGAGAGCAAATGGGTTCGCCGTGGGTCGGGCAACTCATCATGTCTGGGCGTTCGAACACTTCGTGGCAGACGTGGCACACGTAGTCCCCGCTGGACGGATTGCCTTGGGCGTCGAATCGAGGCTCAGCGAGTCCGTCGTCCGTTCGCTTCAGGTAGTAGCGGCCCTTTGTCAGCACCGCAAGCAACGGTGTGGCGACGAGCGCCACGACCACGGCCACGATCGCGGAGTAAGGCTTGATTCCGCCGCCCAGGGCGCCGAAGTAGACAGCCCACGACAAGCCTGTCGCCAGCAGGAACGAACCGACCCCGACGGGATTGACGGCATAGAGCATCGTCCTGCGGTACTCAGGCTCCATCGGGGAGAGCTTCAAGATCATCTTGTTGATGATGATGTCGGCGCCCACAGTGACAATCCAAGCGATACCGCAGTTCGCGTAGAACCCGAGAATGTCGTTCAGGACGCTGAACATGTCGCCTTCCATCAGCGCCAGTGCGACGGCAAGATTCAGCGCCAAGAACACGAGTCGGCCGGGGTAGTGCTTCGTGACTCGCGTGTAGGCATTTGTCCATGCCAGCGAGCCTGAGTACGCGTTGACGACATTGATCTTGATCTGGCTGATGACGACCAGGATCACGGCTAGCGTGATCGCAAGCCAAGCGGGTACCGCGGTCAAGAATGCGGCTCTGAACTGCTCGACCGGTTCCGCGGCCACCGTCGGTGACACCGTCGCCAGAACGTACACCGCAAGAAAGACACCCAGCGCCTGCTTGAGAATGGCAAGGAGGACCCAGCCAGGACCGGCGAGCACAACTGCCAGCCACCATGCCCGCTTGTTTTCCTCGGTTCGAGCGGGCATGAATCGCAGGACATCGTTCTGCTCCCCGATCTGGGCGATCAGGGAAAGCACTACGCCTGCGCCCAGCATCACGGAGGCAAAACTCAACTTCTCATTGCCGCTCTCTCCCGCATATGAGAAGAAGTCCGACACCGAGGACGGGTGGCTGACGGCAAGGTAGACCACCGGAGCGATCATGAGGAACAGCCACAGCGGTGTGGTCCAGAGCTGCACCTTGGTCAACGTGTTCATGCCGTAGATGATCAGCGGAATGACGATCAAGGTCGATAGCAGGTAGCCGAGCCAGAGGGGTACGTGCAGACCCAGTCGGAGACCCTGCGCCATGATCGAGCCCTCAAGGGCGAAGAAGATGAACGTGTAGGAGCCGAAGATGGCGGCGGTCAAGACTGATCCGTAGTAGCCAAACCCGGATCCGCGTGTCACCAGATCCAGGTCGATGTTGAATCTGGCGCTGTAGTACGCGAGAGGAAGCGCTGTGATGAAAATGATCACCGCCGCCACCACGATGGCAACCAGAGCATTGATCGTCCCGTGGGCGATGCCGATGCTCGCACCGATGGCAAAGTCGGCGAGATATGCCATGCCTCCGAGCGCCGTCGTTGCCACCGAGGCTGTGCCCCAACGCCGATAACTGCGTGGTGTGTAGCGAGCGGTGTAGTCCTCGGTCTTTTCTCCCTTGCTGTTCTTGCCAGCTTGGTGACTGTGTTCACTTGTCTCGTCGGACTCGCCCCCGACGGATTCTGTTCTAGCGTTCATCAGGGCTCATTTCATTGATTCTGCGAATGGGTGTGTTGTCTTCGGACGTCCCGCCGCGGGCCCCACAACTCGTCCCTAGTGGCTGTGGCCGGCGGAAGGTAGGCGGCGCCCGGTGGGCCCACCAGTCGTTGTGGGCTCTCCACTCAGCGCCCTGTCGATGGTTCGACGGCCCGTCTTGCTCGCGTGACGCAACGCCCCGCGAGGGATCGTCAGGCTTGGGGGCGTGAACACTCGCTTCGCGGCCTCGAAGCATCGCGGGCACAAGCACGGATCGCCGGCTTGGTCCAGGGCTCGACCGATCTGGAAGGGGCCGCAGGTCGCGCACCGAAATTCGTACGACGGCATGGCTCCTACCGCCCGTCTGCGCTTGGAAGGACGTCCCGATCGAGAATCGAGAGCGGGATGCTCAGGGAAACAGCAGCATTCGGAATATCGACCACTCCACCGATCCGGCCCTCGACCGGAGCCGCACCCAAGAACAGGTACGCCTGCTCGAATGTCCATCCCATGGCGGGCATCAGGTAGTTGATGGCGTTGAGGCACGCTTGCCGGTACGCAACAGTCAGATCCAAGTAGTAGTTGCGGCTGTTTTCGACGCTGATGCCCTCGAAGGTCAGGAACTCTGAGTAGTTGGGGGTGACCCTGCCGGGCTTGAAGAACGGCATGGTGGTTTGGTACTTGTCCATCCCTCCCTTGATGACGTCAAAGTGCAGATCGATGAACCCCGGCATTTCGATTGCGCCGCAAAATGTGATCTCTCCGTCACCCTGGGCGAAGTGAAGGTCGCCAATGGAGAACAGGGCTCCAGGCACAAAGACGGGCAAGAAGACTCGGCTGCCTACACCGAGGTCTTTGATGTCGACGTTGCCGCCGTGCTCGCGTGGCGGGATGGTTCGGCACGCTTCCGATGCAGCGCGCTCGAACTCGTTTCCGCTGAGCGTGCCGAGCAATGCGCCACTCGAGAGTGGCGGAAGCGCCAGCGCGGGAATCTGTGGCGCCCCGGAGATGTTCCCGTCGTGTGCGGGAATGTCGCCGGTCACGCGATCTGGATTGAGGTCGATCAGCGCCTGCTCGCGTCGGTTCCACTCGGCCAACAGCTCGGGGGAGGGGGCGCACCCGAACAGGCCGGGGTGCGAGTTGCCGATGAAGCGCGCGCCGGGCACGTGCCTCGAGCTGGCCCACACGCCGTCAAGATCCCAAATTGCCTTCGAAGCACCGGGGGAGTAGTCAGTGAGGAAGCCACCGCCGTTCTCCTTGGCGAAAACGCCGGTGTAGCCCCATTCCTGTTCTTGGAAAGGGCCGATGTTCAAGATGTCCACGACGAGTAGATCGCCGGGCTCGACGCCCTCGACGGCAAATGGACCGCTCAGCATGTGGCACGGGTCGATGTCCATGTCCCGAATGTCGTCGGACGAGTCATCGTTGCGGATCTGGTTGTCGGTCCAGTCCTTGCACTCGATTCGGTAGGAATTGCCCGGTGCAATGACGGCAGCCGCAGGGATTGCAGGGTGCCACCGGTTGTGTCCAGGGACCCTCTGGTCCCTCATGGACACGGACAGGTCGCGGTCGATTTCAAAGATGACTTCGGGCATCGTTCCTCCAAGTGGGTAGTTTCAAATGAAAGTAACCCAGGTGGAAGTATGTGGACAAGGCCTCTTGAAAAAAGCTCTGGTTCGGCTCCTTTCGGGTGAGGTCATGCTGAAGAGCGAGTATTCGTGCCTGATCTGTGAGCGTGGGCGGGCGCGAGCTGGGCAAGAACCGCGCTGCGACACCGGGAAAGCTCCAAGCAGGAATCGGAAGCCGCAGATGGGCGCCGCGTTGGTTCGCGCCGGCATCGACGACCACTTGACGGCTGGGCCTTCAGCTGCACCTCATCGGCGAGTCGGCCTGCCGAGCAGCCCCACCAGCCAGCCGGTCAATCATCCTGCTTGGGCAGTGCATCTCGCGGGCCTCGCTGGCGCCTCGTCTTCCCGCGGTGGGTAGGCCGATGGGCGAAGAGCGACTGCGATTGTGCATGTGGGAAGTTGTGAATGCTCGGGACTCGCGGACCTGGCTACAGCCTGCTGCGACAGATGGTGGCCCAGGCTTTTGACGTGGCCTCCAGCGCCCTGAACTCGTCCTCAGGGGTGTCAGGCTTCGGCACCACGTCCCTGACCGCGACGAGCCATGTCTTCAAGATGTCGGTGTCAGGGTCGCCCGGATACAGCGTCTCGAGCGACTCGACGAGGGCCAGGCCCTTGGCGCTCAAGGTCTTGACCTTCGTGGCGTCGTCGGCGGTGCCGGTGCGGTTCGAGATCTCCACCGCCCGCCGCCCAGCCTGGTCGGTGGTCGTGCAGATGCTCACCTTGAGCTCCTCCTTCGTCGGGCCGGCAGACGCGGACGAGGGGGGCTTCGGTGCAGGAGCCGCTTCTCCGCCGCAGGCCGTCAGGACGGGGACCGAGAGCAGACAGAGAGCGACGAGACGTGAACGAGTCTGCATGTCACCATTATGGCTCCATCGGGTGTCTCAGCGGAGGACTAGGCTTGGGGTGGCGGCTCCGTGACGTCAGATTTTGCCTGATATCAGAGGAAAAAAGTTGCTCAGAGTGCTTGACCTGGTATCCGACTTCTGATTGACTAGAACACATGTTCGAACAGTCGATACGAGCCGCAGGTGAGGCACTCGATGCCGTCCGCCTCGACTCGTACGACCTGATGTCCGCGCCCGAGCAGATCGCCGCGTGCGAGGCGCTGGCGCGGCTCGAGGCCCGGGTCAAGGCCCACCAGCTGGCTGCGGCCGGGGCCGCCGACCGGTCGAAGGCCGCCTCCACCGTGGGCGCGACGTCGACCGGGGCGATGCTGGCCGGCGCGTTCGGCGGCGATCCCGTAGCGGCGGGGCGCATGGTCAAGCAGGCCAAGAAGCTCGAGTCCGCGTCCGCGACCCAGGAGGCGCTGGCCAAGGGCGAGGTGACGCTGGCGCAGGCCGAGCTCATTGCCGACAAGCTCAAGGCACTGCCGGGTGACCCGTCGCCGGCGCAGCGCGATGGCTGCGAGACGCAACTGCTCGACGACGCCAAGAAGATGTCGCTGAAAGACCTCAGCCGCCGGGCCGACCGCATCACCGACACCTTCGCCCCCGACGACGTCGATGCCCACGAGGACGAGACGATCCGCGACCGCGAGGCCGAGGCGCGCAGGAAGTCCTACTTCTGGATGGCCGACCGCAAGGACGGCACCTACAAGGGCGAGTTCGTGATCCCCGAGGCGCAGGGCGAGATGCTCAAGAACTGCCTCGAGGCGCTCAACGCCCCGCAGGTCAAGAAGGCCGAGGACGACCCCGCGCTGGCGGTGCTGGACGACAAGCCGTCGTACGGCCAGCAGATGGCGGTTGCCTTCATGACGCTGATCGAGCACCTGCCGGCCGACCGACTGCCCGACGTGGCAGGCGTGGGGGTGACCGTCACGGTCAACATCGACCTCAAGAGCCTCATCGACGGCATCAAGGCCGGCACGCTGTCCACTGGTTGCCGCGTCTCGGCCACCGAGGTGCGCCGGATGGCATGTGAGCAGGGGCTCCTGCCGATGGTGTTCAACGGCAAGCCGCTTCCGGTCGACTGCGGACGCGAGCAGCGACTGTTCAACAGGGCGCAGCGTCGGGCCGCCGAGCGACGCGACCGCGGCTGCACCTTCCCGGGCTGCGACCGGCCGCCCGCCTGGTGCGTCGGACACCACGCCCGCAAGCGCTGGGCAGACGGAGGGGCCACCAACCTTGAGGACATCGTCCTCATCTGCGCCCACCACCACCGGGTCGTCCACACCCAGGACTGGGACATCGAGTTCGCCGCCGACGGCTATCCCGACTACATCCCACCCGCATCGCTCGATCCGCGGCGCAGGCGTCTGCGCAACGGCAGATTCCGAGCCGACGCAGCGGCGGCATGAGGATGGCGGACGTGATGTCGCGCCCGGGCTCTAGGCTCAGGGCGTGACCTTCCACGTCCATCGCGCCGAGCGGCTCGACACGCTCGTCGTCGGGCTCGCCGAGCTGCTGGCAGACCCGCTGCCCAATCCCTTCGCGGAGGAGATCGTCGTCGTGCCGGCCCGCGGGGTCGAGCGCTGGCTCGCGCAGCAGCTGGGTCACCGGCTCGGCACCGGCGAGGGGCGGCAGGACGGGGTGTGCGCCGGCATCAGGTTCGCCTCCCCGCACTCGCTGGTCGCCGAGCTGCTCGGCATCGAGGGCGACGACCCGTGGGACCCCGACCGGGTGGTCTGGCCGTTGCTCGACGTCATCGACGCGTCGCTGGGCGAGCCGTGGTGCCAGGCGTTGTCGCGACACCTCGGGCACGAGCACACCGGGGTCGAGCGCGAGCTGCGGCAGAGCCGGCGCTACGGCGTGGCCCGCCGGCTCGCGCGGCTGTTCGCGTCGTACGCGACGCAGCGGCCCGAGCTCATCACCGCGTGGAACACACACCGTGACGAGGACGGCGCCGGCAAGGTGCTCGAGGCCGACGTCCGCTGGCAGGCCGAGCTGTGGCGCCGGCTCACCGCCGTCGTGGACGCGCCGACGCCCGACGTGCGGCTCGCCGAGACGATCACCCGGCTTCAGGACGAGCCCGACTCGTTCGACCTGCCGGCCCGCATCTCGCTGGTGGGGCACACCCGCCTGTCCGCCGGGGAGGTCCGGCTGCTCGACGCCCTCGGGCAGCGGCGTGACGTCCACGCGTGGGTGCCGCACCCGTCGCCCGCGCTGTGGCGCACGCTCGCCGAGCGGGGCGCCGTCGGCACGGTCCGCCGCAGCGACGATCCCGCGCCGACCGAGGCCCCCAACCCGCTGCTGATCTCGCTCGGACGCGACGTGCGCGAGATGCAGCGCACCCTCGGCGGCGTGGCCGACGTGGTGCACGAGCACCTCGCGCCGCTCGACCGGCCGGCGCCGAGCACGATGCTGGGGTGGCTGCAGGACGACCTGGTCCACGACCGCAGCGGGCAGGACGGACGAGCGTACGAGCGCGCCGACCGCAGCGTGCAGGTGCACGCGTGCCACGGCCGCACCCGTCAGGTCGACGTGCTGCGTGAGGTGCTGGTCGGGCTGCTCGAGGACGATCCCACGCTCGAGCCGCGCGACATCCTGGTGATGTGCCCCGACATCGACACGTACGCGCCGCTGATCAGCGCCGCGTTCGGGCTGATCGGCGTGGTCGAGGGTGGTCACCCCGCGCACCAGCTGCGGGTACGCCTGGCAGACCGCGGCACCGCCGGCACCAACCCGCTCGTGGGGGTCGCGCGAGCCCTGCTCGACCTCGCGACGACCGGCCGGACGACCGCGACCGAGGTGATGGACTTCGTGGCCCTGGCGCCCGTACGCCAGCGGTTCGCGCTGTCCGACGACGACATCGACCAGCTGACCCGCTGGACCGAGCAGTCCGGTGCCCGCTGGGGCTTCGACGCGGCGCACCGCGAGCCGTTCGGGCTCGGTGACCTGAAGGCCAACACCTGGCAGTTCGGCCTCGACCGGGTGCTTCTCGGCGCGGCCGTCGCGGAGCAGCGCGGACGCTGGATCGACACCGTCATGCCCCTGGACGACGTCAGCAGCGGCGATCTCGACCTCGCGGGCCGGTTCGCCGAGCTGCTGCACCGCCTGCGCACGACGATCGACGAGATGGCCGTCGAGCGGCCGCTCGCGGGCTGGGTCGAGACCCTGCTCGACGGCATCACCTCGCTCGCCGCGACGCCCAAGCGTGACGACTGGCAGCTGTCACAGCTCGAGCACGAGCTGGGCCGCCTCGCCGAGAGCGGTGCCGGGTCGACCACGCCGCTGCGGCTGGCCGAGGTCAGCGAGATGCTCGACAGCACGCTCGGCTCGAGGCCGACCCGGTCGAGCTTCCGCACCGGCACCCTGACGGTCTGCACGATGGTGCCGATGCGCTCCGTGCCGCACCGCGTCGTCTGCATGATCGGCCTCGACGACGGCGAGTTCCCCCGGGTCGGCGCGGTCCACGGCGACGACGTGCTGGCGCGCGACCCCATGACGGGGGAGCGCGACGTGCGCACCGAGGACCGCCAGCTGCTGCTCGACGCGGTCATGGCCGCGACCGAGACGCTCGTCATCACCTACACCGGCGCCGACGAGCGCACGGGTCAGCCGCGCCCGCCGGCGGTGCCGCTCGGTGAGCTGATCGACCAGCTTGAGCGCACCGCGTCCGGCGACGTACGCCGCTCAGTGGTCGTGCACCACCCGCTGCAGCCGTTCGACCGGCGCAACGTGCTGCCGGGTGCGCTGGTGCCCGGCAAGCCCTTCAGCTTCGACCCCGCGGCGCTGGCCGGGGCGACTGTCACGGCGCGCCCCGAGGCCCCCACGACGTTCATGCCGGGCCGGCTCGACCCGCCGCCGCAGGACGACATCGCGCTGCGCGATCTCGTCGACTTCGTGGTCCACCCGGTCAAGGCGTTCATGCGCCAGCGCCTCGACGTCGGCGTGCTGAGCGAGGCCGACGCCCTCGTCGACGAGGTGCCGATCGACCTGGACGGTCTGCAGAAGTGGTCCGTCGGCGACCGTGTGCTGCGCGACGCCCTGGCCGGCGCCGACCCGCGCGAGGCGCGCATGGCCGAATACCTCCGCGGCACCCTGCCGCCCGGCCACCTCGGTCGCCAGGTCGTCGACGAGGTGGTCACCAACATCGAGCCGCTCATGCAGCGCACCGCCGAGCTGCGCAGCGGCCTGGCTCGTTCGGTCGACATCGAGGTCACCCTCGACGACGGCCGGCGCATCACCGGGACGGTTGCCGACGTGCACGGCCAGAGCGCGGTCGCGGTCACCTACTCGCGTCTCGCCGCCAAGCACCGGCTGCAGTCGTGGCTCAACCTGCTGGCGCTGTCCGCGTCGGAGCCCGAGGTGCCGTGGGTCGCGCACGCGATCGGCCGCAGCAGGGGCCCCGGCGGTATGCACGCCGAGGTCGGGCCGCTGAACGAGATTGCCCGCACCCACCTGGCCGACCTCGTCGCACTGCGCGACCTCGGTCTGTGCGAGCCGCTGCCGCTGCCGCTGAAGACCTCCCTCGCGTACGTCGAGGCGCGCCGCAACCGCCCCCACGACATCGCGCTGCGTGCAGCGCGCGACGAGTGGGACCTCGCCCGGCTCAAGAACGGAGCGGTGATCGAGAAGGAGGCGCACGACCCCCACCACGCCTTGGTCTGGGGCGAGGGGGCGCCGCTGGAGGCGATCCTCGACCGCGACGACTCCGGCGCCCAGTTCGCGGTGCTGGCCCAGCGCCTGTGGGACCCGCTGCTCACCTTCGAACGGATGGACGTCCTGTGAGGTCCTTCAGCATCCGCGATCCGCTGCCCACCGGCACGACCCTGCTCGAGGCCAGCGCCGGCACCGGCAAGACCTGGACCGTCGGCGCGCTCGTGACCCGCTACGTCGCCGAGGGTGTCGCCCGGCTCGACGAGCTGCTCATCATCACGTTCGGCCGGGCGGCCAGCCGCGAGCTGCGCGAGCGCGTGCGCGAGCAGCTGGTCGAGGCCGAGCGCGAGCTCGCCGACCGCGACGCCGCGGCCAAGCACCCCAATGCGGTGATCGCCCTGCTGGCCGAGGGCGACGAGGCGGTCGTGGCCGAGCGACGCGAGCGACTGCGTGCGGCCTTGGCCGACTTCGACGGGGCGACGATCGCCACGACCCACCAGTTCTGCCAGATCGTGCTGCGCAGCCTCGGCACCGCGGGCGACGCAGACGCGAGCGCCGAGCTGGTCGAGAGCCTCGACGACGTGGTCGTGCAGATCGTCGACGACCTCTACCTCGCCCGCTACCGCCTCACCGACCAGCCGCCGTTCACGATCGACACCGCGCTCTCGATCGCGCGCTGGGCGGTCGGCGACCCGCAGGCCCGGCTCGTGCCCGAGGACGCCGACCCCGAGTCACTGGCTGGCCACCGGGTCAGCTTCGCTCAGGCCGTCCGCGACGAGCTCGACCGGCGCAAGCGAGCCCTCGGACTGCTCGGCTACGACGACCTGCTGAGCCGGCTGGCCGCGGCGCTCGAGGGTGACGCGTCACCGGCCCGCGACCAGATGCGACGGCGCTGGAAGGTCGTGCTGGTCGACGAGTTCCAGGACACCGATCCGGTCCAGTGGCAGGTGCTGGAGCGCGCGTTCGGCGGCCACGCGACGCTCGTCCTGATCGGCGACCCGAAGCAGGCGATCTACGCCTTCCGCGGCGGCGACGTGGTGACCTATCTCGAGGCAGCCGCGACCGCGCGCGAGCAGGCCACCTTGTCGACCAACTGGCGCAGCGACGCTCCGCTGGTGACGTCCCTCCTGGTGCCGTTCGAGGGTGCCGCGCTGGGTGATCCACGCATCGTGGTGCACCACGTCGACGCCGACCACCAGGGCTCCCGGCTGGCCGGTCCCACCGCGACCGACCCGTTCCGGCTGCGCGTGCTGACCCGCCACGACTGCGGCGTCGACCCGGGCAAGACCATCAGCATCGACGTGCTGCGCGATCGCATCGCCCACGACCTGGCCGCCGACATCGCCGCGTCGCTGGCCGGCGGCACGACGTTCGACGGCAGGCCGCTGCAGGCCGGAGACATCGCGGTGCTGGTCTACTCCGGGGCCAACGCCGCCCAGATCCAGCGTGTGCTGGGTGAGCACGGCATCGCGTCGGTGCTGACCGGTGGCACCAACGTCTTCACGAGTCCGGCCGGCGACGCCTGGCTCACGCTGCTGGAGGCGATGGAGCGTCCGCAGAGCAGCCCGCGGGTGCGGGCCGCCGCGCTGACGGACTTCTTCGGTCACACCGCCGCCGAGCTCGCGACGTCGGGAGACGACCTCACCAACGCGGTCGCGACCCACGTCCGCGACCTGGCCGACCTGCTTCGCGACCGGGGCATCGCCGCGGTGTTCGAGGCGACCTCGGGTCACGGCGAGCTGGCCCGACGCGTGCTGGAGCGTCCCGACGGACGCCGGCACATGACCGATCTGCGCCACGTCGCCCAGGCGCTGCACGAGGCCACCGAGCGCGACCGCCTCGGGCCTGCGGCGATGCTGGCCTGGCTGCGCGGCCAGCGCGACGACGCAACCGCCGGCTCGTCCGAGCGCACCCGGCGCCTCGACAGCGACGCGGCCGCGGTCCAGGTCGTGACGATCCACTCCAGCAAGGGCCTGCAGTATCCCGTCGTCTACCTGCCGTACGTCTTCGACCGCTGGGTGCCGACCGACGAGGTCGTCCGCTTCCACCGGGACGGCGAGCGGGTGCTCGACATCGGCGGCAAGATCGCGAGTCCCACGTTCCGCGACAGCGAGCGGGCCGCGAAGCTCGAGGACAGCGGCGAGCAGCTGCGGCTGCTGTACGTCGCGGCGACCCGCGCCCAGTCGCAGGTGGTCGCGTGGTGGGGCGCGAGCTGGAATGCGGGCAACGCGGGTCTCACGCGGCTACTGTTCGGCCGCGGACCGGGTGAGGCGGCCGTGCCCGACAAGGTCCAGGTGCCGAGCGACGAGGACACCGTGCGCATCCTCGGGGAGTGGCAGGCTCGCGGGGGGCCGGTGCTCGAGCGGGCGCTGCCGCGCGAACGGACCGCCGTGCCTGCCGACGAGCCCGCGGGAGATCTCGCGATCCGCAGCTTCGACCGGGTCGTGGACACGACCTGGCGTCGCACGTCCTACACCGGCCTGACCCGCGACGACCACGCCGCGCCCACGGTCGACAGCGAGGTGCCCGACCTCGGCAAGACCGACGAGGACGACGAGCCTGTCACCGTCGCGGTCGAGGAGCCGGTCGGGGTGCCGTCGCCGATGGCCGACCTGCCGACCGGGGCGTCGTTCGGCAGCCTGGTCCACGGCGTCCTGGAGGACCTCGACGTCACCGCGGGCGATCTGGGCGCAGAGCTCGTCTCGCTGGTGCAGGGCGAGCTCGCCTACTGGGGTGTCGACGCCGATCCGCAGGTGCTGGCCGATGCGCTCGTCGCGGTCTGCCGTACGCCGCTCGGGCCGCTCGCGGACGACCTGACCCTCGAGACGCTGCTGGCCGACCGGCAACTGCGCGAGCTCGACTTCGAGCTGCCGCTGGCCGGCGGGGACAGTGCCGAGGCGCGCTCGGGCGGTCGCGAGCCGTGCCTGGGCGATCTCGCGCCCCTGCTCGAGCAGCACCTGCCCGCCGACGACCCGATGCGGGCGTTCGCCGACCGGCTGCGCTCACCCGGGCTCGCGCCACAAGGGCTGCGCGGCTACTTGTCCGGCTCGATCGACCTCGGGCTGCGCCTGCCCGACGGCCGGGTCCTCGTGGTCGACTACAAGACCAACTGGCTGGGCGACTTCCAGCAGCCGCTGACCCTCGACGGCTACAGTCCGGCGGGGTTGACCGCGGCGATGCTGTCGGGCACCTATCCGCTGCAGTCGCTGCTCTACTCGGTCGTGATCCACCGCTTCCTGCGCTGGCGCCAGCCCGGCTACGACCCCGAGCGCCACCTCGGCGGCACCCTCTACCTCTACGTCCGCGGCATGGCCGGCCCCGACACCCCCCGCGCGGACGGCCAGACGTACGGCGTGTTCGCCTGGCACCCGCCGGCGTCGCTGATCGTCGCGATGTCCGATCTGCTGGACGGAGTCCTGCCATGACCGAGCCCCTGGTCTTCGAGGACCGGCACGACCGGCACGTGGCGGTCGGCGTCGGCGGCCTGCTCGCGGAGTTCAACGTGCCCGAGCTGCTGACTGCGGCCGACATCCGCATCGCCGTGCGCGTGGCCGAGCTGGTGGGCGAGCAGTCGGAGGCCGTACGTCTCGCGCTCGCGCTGGCCGTGCGGTCGGTGCGTGGCGGCTCGACGTGCATCTCGCTGGCCGAGCTCGTCCGCAGCACCCAGCACCCTGAGCTGCCGTGGCCCGAGCCCGAGGCCTGGCACGCCGAGGTCGCGGCCAGCCCCTTGGTCGACGCCGACGTGCCGGTCATGCGGGTCGAGGGACGGCTCATCTATCTCGACCGATACTTCGAGCTCGAGAGCGACCTGTGCCGCGATCTCGTCGGGCGGGACGAGCACGCCGCACCCGAGCCCGACGAGCAGCTGCTGGCGGCCGATCTCGCGCGGCTCTTCCCGGGGGAGTCGTACGCCGAGCAGCGTGCGGCCGGCGAGCGGGCGGCGCGGGGCTGGACGACGGTGCTGACCGGTGGTCCCGGCACCGGCAAGACCACCGCCCTGGCCCGGCTGCTCGCCGTCCTGGCCTCCCAGGCGCGGGCCACCGGACGTCCACCGCTGCGGGTCGCGCTGGTCGCGCCGACCGGCAAGGCCGCGGCCCGCATGAAGGAAGCCGTCGCGGCGGTGGCCGACCAGGACGGGTTCACCGACGAGGAACGAGCCTGGCTCAAGGGGCTGACCGCCTCCACGATGCACCGGCTGCTCGGCTTCCGGCCCGACAACGGCACCCGCTTTCGCCACGACCGGCGACGGCGGTTGCCCCACGACGTGGTGGTCGTCGACGAGAGCTCGATGGTGTCGCTGACGCTCATGGCACGTCTGGTCGAGGCCGTGCGCCACGACAGCCGGCTGGTCCTGGTCGGCGATCCCGATCAGCTGTCGTCCATCGAGGCGGGCACGGTGCTGCGCGATCTCGTGCGTGGTTGGGGGAGCGCGCCGTCGTCCCCGGTGACCCACCTGCGCTCGGGTCACCGCTTCGGCGGGGCGATCATCGACCTCGCCTCGGCCGTGCGCGACGGCGATGCTGACGCCGCGATCGAGATCCTGCGGTCCGGCGATCCGTCGGTCCGTCTCGTCGCAGGAGACCGTCTGCCCGAGACGATCCGCGAGCTGCTGCTGCCCGATGCGCGCTCGATGGCCGAGCTCGCCCGCGTCGGCGACGGGGAGGGGGCGCTGCGCGTCCTGGGCTCGCACCGGCTGCTGTGTGCCCACCGCGAGGGCCCGTTCGGGGCCGAGACGTGGAACCAGCAGGTCGAGCGCTGGCTCGACGCGGACGCGGGCCACACCCTCGGCCGACCGTGGTTCGCCGGACGGCCGGTGCTGGTCACCGAGAACGACCGCGGGCTGCGGCTCTACAACGGCGACACCGGCATGACCATCCCCGACGGCGAGGGGCTCAAGGTCCTGATCGCCGAGGACGAGCGGCGCACGTTCGCGCCGTCACGGCTCGGCGCGGTCCACACGGCGTACGCGATGACGGTGCACCGCAGCCAAGGCAGCCAGTTCGAGCGGGTCTCGGTGCTGCTGCCCGACGACGACTCCCGGCTGCTGACCCGAGAGCTGCTCTACACCGCGCTGACCCGTGCCGAGTCGAGCGTGACCCTGCTGGGTTCCGAGGGGGCCGTGCGCGCCGCGATCAACACCCCGGTGCTGCGCGCCAGCGGCCTCGCCGAGCGCCTGGACCGCGCACTCGGCGCCTGACCCCCGGCGCCCGGTTTCCCAGGAGAACCCCGGAATCTGGCACGTGGCACGGGTCGCCCGCGGGGTGATCTGCCAGATTCCCAGGTTCTCCTGGGAAACTGGCTGCGGAGGCCGGGGGCCGGGGTCGAGATCGTGGGACCGGGTGTCGCCGGGCCCGACTAACCTCGTGAGGGTGACCACGATCGCCTCCCTCACCGAGTCGGAGCTGCGTCGCGCCTTCGACGCCGGGGCGCTGAGCCGGGGCAAGCCATACGCGCACGCGGGCCGGGTCACGGTCCGCGAGATCGAGGCTGACGGCCGGGTGGCCCGCGGCGAGGTCCGCGGCAGCGGCAGCGAGGCGTACTCGACGACCGTGAGGCTGAGCGAGGCCCCCGCAGGCGTCCGCATCTCGGCGAGCTGCTCGTGCCCTGTGATGATCGACTGCAAGCACGCGGTCGCGCTGATCCTCGCAGTACGCGGCTCGATCGAGCCCGCCGACGCGGTCGAGGAGGAGCCCGAGCCGATTGACCGCCCCGCGCCGCGGCCAGCGCAGATCATCCAGCCGTCGTGGAAGACGACGCTCGGTCCGCTCGCGGCCCGCGGATCGGGGTCGCGGGCGAGCACCGAGTGGGCGCTGCAGATCGACCTGACCGGGGCCGGCACGTACGGCATCCGCATGCTGTCGGCACGTCCGATGCGCCGCGGCGCGCGCGGTGGCTGGGTCAAGTCCGGCGCGAGCTGGGGCGAGGTGCAGCAGGCGGCGCTGGCCGGCGTCGACTCCGGTCAGGCAGCGGCGCTGGCCGAGCTGCGCGCGTCGGTGCAGGAGACGTCGTACGCGTACGGCTACGGCAGCTCGTCCGCCGAGATCGACCTCGCCGACCTGACCTCGCACGCCTGGGCAGCACTCGACCGGGTGGTCGAGTCGGGGGTCACCCTGCTGGGCCCTGCGAAGGCGGCGGTCGAGATCCGGCCCGAGCCGGTGACCGCGGGGCTCGAGATCGTGCAGGACCACTCGGGCGATCTGCACGTGCGCGCGACCCTGAGGGACGACGCGTTGTCGGATGACTGGGAGCAGGGCCACACGAGCCTGATCGGCCAGCCGGCCCACGGGATCGCCACCTGGGACGCCCAGCACCCGACCGTCCTGCGGCTCGTGCGGTTCGACCACACGATCGCCGACACGGTGCGCATGCTGCTGGCCAACCGCCGCTCGGTCAACATTCCGCCGCAGGATGCTGCGGAGTTCCTGCGCGACTACTACCCGCGCATCGCCCGGGCGGTCGACCTGGTCAGCGTCGACCCGCGCATCCCGGTGCCCGAGATCGCCCCTCCCCGGCTGTCCGTGACCGTCACGCACGACGGTCTCGCGGCCGAGCTGCGGTGGGGCTTCGCCTATGTGATCGACGACTCGATCGTGCGCGTGCCGCTCGGAGCGGGCGCCGAGCCCTTCCGCGACGTCCGGGCCGAGCGCGAGCTGGTCGGCCGGCTCGTCCCGCCCGACGTCGGCCTGCCGCTGACCCACGTCGACGCCGCCGGGCGCACGAAGGTCGTGCCGCGGGTCAAGGTCGACGGCTACGAGGCCGCGGTGCTGAGCCAGCAGCTGCTGCCCGCACTGGACGATCTCGGCATCGACGTGCACGTGATCGGCACCCGCCCCGACTACCGGCTCAGTGAGTCCGAGCCGGTCGTCCACGTGACCCTCGACGACGCACCCGACCGGCGCAGCGACTGGTACGACCTGGCGGTCACCGTGACGATCGACGGGGAGAAGGTGCCGTTCGAGCAGCTGTTCGCAGCGCTCGCGGCGGGCGAGACCCACCTCGTGCTGCCCAGCGGCACCTACCTGCTGATCGACCGGCCCGAGCTGCTGCGCCTGCGCGACCTGATCGACGAGGCCCGTCAGCTGACCGACCGGCGCAGCGAGCAGCTGCGGGTCAACCGCTACCACGCGGGCCTGTGGGACGAGCTGGTCAACCTCGGCACCGTCGACCGCCAGTCCGCCTCGTGGCAGAAGGCCGTCGGCTCGTTGCAGCAGATCGACGACCTCGGCCGGCCCGAGGTGCCCGAGGGCATCGACGCACAGCTGCGCCCGTATCAGAGCGAAGGCTTCGCGTGGCTCTGCTTCCTGGCCGACCACGGCCTCGGCGGCATCCTGGCCGACGACATGGGCCTGGGCAAGACGTTGCAGACGCTCGCCCTGATGGTCCGCGAGGTCGAGCGCGGCTCGGGGCCCTACCTCGTTGTCGCACCGACCAGCGTGGTGTCCAACTGGGAGCGAGAGGCGCACCGCTTCGCCCCGGGGCTGCGGGTCGCGGCGATCACCCAGTCCCGCGCCCGGCGCGGCACCGAGCTCGACGACGCGGTCAAGGACGCCGACCTGGTCGTCACGTCGTACGCCCTGTTCCGCATCGAGAACGACGCCTATGCCGCCCGGACGTGGTCCGGGCTCGTGCTGGACGAGGCGCAGTTCGTCAAGAATCACCAGGGCAAGACCTATCAGTGCGCGCGCCGCCTCGACGCACCGTTCAAGCTCGCGATCACCGGCACGCCGCTCGAGAACTCGTTGATGGACCTGTGGTCCATGCTGTCGATCGTGGCGCCGGGGCTGTTCCCGGACCCCAAGCGGTTCGTCGAGCACTACCAGAAGCCGATCGAGAGCGGCGAGGGTCGCGAGCGCCTGGCCTTGCTGCAGCGCCGCATCCGCCCGCTCATGCGCCGCCGCACCAAGGAGGAGGTCGCCTCGGACCTGCCGACCAAGACCGAGCAGGTCCTCGAGGTCGCCCTCAACCCACGGCATGCCCGGATCTACCAGACCCACCTGCAGCGCGAGCGGCAGAAGGTGCTGGGCCTGCTCGCCGACGACGCCGACGGCAACCGCTTCGAGGTGCTGAGCTCGCTGACCAAGCTGCGTCAGCTCAGCCTCGACCCGGCCCTGATCGACGAGGAGCACGACGACGTGGGCTCGGCCAAGATCGACGTCCTGGTCGAGCACCTGCAGGAGGTGACGTCCGAGGGGCACGGTGCGCTGGTGTTCAGCCAGTTCACGAGCTTCCTCGGCCGTGTCCGGTCCAGGCTCGACCAGGCCGGCATCACCTACTCCTACCTCGACGGCAGCACCCGCGACCGCGCCGGGGCGGTCGATGCGTTCCGTGCGGGGGAGACCTCGGTCTTCCTGATCAGCCTCAAGGCCGGAGGATTCGGTCTCAACCTGGTGGAGGCCGACTACGTCTACGTCCTCGACCCGTGGTGGAACCCGGCGTCCGAGGCTCAGGCCGTCGACCGCGCCCACCGCATCGGCCAGATCCGCCCCGTGATGGTCTACCGCTTGGTCTCGGTCGACACGATCGAGGAGAAGGTCATGCAGCTCAAGGCTCGCAAGGCGGCGCTGTTCGACGCGGTCATGGACGACGGGGCGGCTCTGTCGGGAGCGCTCAGCAGCGATGACATCCGCGGCTTGTTGGGTGCGTGAGTCGGCGCATCGTGGGTACGCACCGGCCATGCGCATCTTCAAGCACCCCCTCAAGAAGCTGACCCTCCTGACCGCCTTCGGAGGCGGCTACGTCCTCGGGGCCAAGGCCGGCCGCGAGCGCTACGAGCAGATCCGCCAGGCCGCCCAGCAGGTGAAGTCCGACCCCCGCGTGCAGCAGGCCACCGCCCAGGCCGAGGACCGGGTCCGCGAGGCCGCCACGAAGGTCACCGAGGACCCCCGCATCAAGAGCGTGGTCGAGCGCGGCGAGGACGTCCTGCGCGACGCCGGGTTCAAGGGCTCGGACGACCAGTCGTCCTCCTCCGAGACGTCCTCCTCCTCCGACGACGCGCCGGCCGGCAAGCACAGCTCGACCCCCAGCTCCTCGACCCCCAGCTCCTCGGCGCCCAGCCCCGCTGACATGCCCGCGGCCGGACCCGCGGCCGGTAGCGCCGCCGTCAACCCGCTGCTGGCCGACGACCACGTCGCGATCGAGGACGAGATCGTCTACACCTCCGGACCCGACATCGAGGAGTCGATCGACGAGCTCGTCGACACCGACGTGGCCGATCAGCCGATCTCCGGGGATCGTCGGGGCGATGCGTGAAGGCTGCGACCTTCAGCGCGTACGGGGAAGAACTGACACTCACCGAGGTCGATGAGCCCAAGATCGGCCCCGACTGGGTCCTGGTCGACGTCAAGGCGTCCTCGGTGAACCCGGTCGACTGGAAGGTCGCCGCCGGTGGCCTGGACGGTGCCCTGGACACGTTCTTCCCGGTCACTCCGGGCTGGGACGTGTCGGGTGTCGTCGAGGCAGTCGGGCCGGCGGTGACGACCCTGGCACCGGGCGACGAGGTGTTCGGCTACGTCCGCAAGGACGCGGTGCACGGCGGCACGTACGCCGAGAAGGTCGCCGCTCCCATCCGTACGGTCACCAAGAAGCCTGCGAACGCGAGCTTCGCCGAGGCGGCGGCCATCCCGCTCGCCGGCCTGACGGCGTTCCAGTGCCTCGTCCACGTCCTCGACGTCGTCGCAGGCGACATCGTCCTGGTGCACGGCGCCTCGGGAGGAGTGGGCTCGTTCGCGGTGCAGATCGCGAGGTCCCTCGAAGCGCGGGTCATCGGCACGGCCTCGGAGGCCAACCACGACTACCTGCGCGAGCTGGGGGCCGAGCCCGTCGTCTACGGCGACGGCCTGGTCGACCGGGTGCGCGCGATCGCTCCGGACGGTGTCACGGCGGTGCTCGACCTGAACGGGGCCGACCTGGCCGTCAGCCCCGAGCTCCTCGCGGAGTCATCGGCCGGCCGGATCGCCTCGATCATCGACACCGGGGTGAAGGACATGGGCGGGCGCTACGTCTTCGTGGCCCCCGACGTCACCGATCTCGACGAGCTGGCCGCCATGTTCGACGACGGCTTGCTGGCGGTCGAGATCGCCGCGACGTTCCCGCTCGCGGACGCCCAGAAGGCGTGGGACCTGAGCCAGGAGGGTCACACGCGAGGCAAGATCGTCCTCACGGTGTAGCCGCCTCGGCCTGGTCGTTGATCTCGTGCCAGACGTCACGCGCGTCGTCGTACGCGTCGATGGGCAGGCCGAGCGCCCGGCGCACGCGCCACCGGCCCTCGAGCGCGACGATCGGCATCAGGTCCAGGTCGCCGGGCTGGATGTCGCGCAGCGGGATGGTGAACCAGCGCAGCGCGGGGCGCAGGCGGCCGGCCTCCTCGAGCGCCTCGGCGATCCACTCGTAGTCGCCGACGACGAGCTCGTCGGCCCGGCTGCGGACGAGCAGGAGGGCGAGCAGCTCGTCGACACGAGCCTCGTCCTGCTGCTGCAGGGCGACGTCGAGGAGACCGGCGAGCGGGCTGAGGATCGTCCGGCCGCCGTCGTCGAGCACCTCCTGGTACGTCGACCGGGCCTCGTCTAGTCGATCGTCCGCGGCCAGCTCGTCGGCGATGCGGCTGAGGGTCTCCGCGCGTCCCTCCTGCCCGGGGGCGAAGGTGGCCAGCATGCGGCGGTACTCGCTGAGTCGCTGCTCCCGCTGGGGCTCGGAATCGATCTCGTCGAGGGCGTCACACAGCTCGTCCCAGTTCATGGCTCGATTCTCTCAGCCCGGTGGGGACGTCAGCTGGTCGCATCCAGCCGCGCGCGTACGTCGGCCAGCAGCCGTGCCGGGAACTCCGAGGTGCGCCGGCAGCGCTCGACGAGATAGACGATCTTGTTGAGACGGGGCCCGGGCATGTCGAGGCCGCGGGACTCGATCGCGGGCCGCAACGCATTGCGGTCGAACCAGCCGTCGCTCGGCACCTCGATGCCGCGCCACGCCGCGAAAGCCTGCTTGAGATCGCCGTGGGCGACCACCCCGTGCTCGGGGGAGAGCGCCACCGCGATCGCTCCCACGAGCCAGGCGTCCGAGCGCTGCAGCGTCTCGAGGTCCAGCTGCATCGTGCCCGAGTCGGGGGCGGGCGCCGCGGGCGCGTCGAACGTGACGACGGCGCTGAAGCTCAGATCGGGGACCCGTAGCTCGACCCGCGACCCGCTGTGGGTCAGCGAGATCTTCTGCCCCGGTGCGGGCGTGGTGGACCCGCCACCGGGTGTGGAGAGCTCGACGATCGCGCCGTTGTCGCGCTGGCCACGATGGACGACCGGCTGGCCGGGCGTCGCGGTGATGACCAGAGCGGGGTCGCTGACGTAGGGCAGGCGCACGAACACGTACGTCGACCCGTCGATGGTCTGGGCGACCAGGGGCTGCTGCTCCGGCAGGTTCATCCGTCGCGCCAGGACGAAGGCCGCGCCCACGTCGAGCGAGGCCTCGCCGGCGTACTGCTCGCCGGCCGACCAGGCGATGTGCAGCACCGGGACCCCTCCGTGAGCTCTGGAACGTGTTCCGCCGTGGCTCGACTCCGGCCACGGACGACCCTGACGATGATGCCATGGGCACTCTCTCCGCATTGACCGTCAACCTGCTGATCGTCGTCGTCTTCGTGGTCGTCGTGTACGTGGGGCTGCGGATCGCGCAGAGCATCTTCGGGACGAGCTCGAAGAAGGCCGCCGCGACCGAGGTCGCCGCGAAGCTCGTGTCGTACCCGACCGGATCGTCAGCGGTGCTGCGCCGCCGGTTCGTCCGTGCCCTGACCGGGCAGCACGTCGTGATGCCGAGCGGGGAGCGCCTGGCCTTCGGCGAGCTGACCGTGCGGGTCGCGCCGGAGGACCTCGAGCGACTCGATCCCGACGGCGACCTCGAGCGCCTCGGCGAGGACGGCGCCCGGCTGTACGCCGCCCACGCCGAGCGCTGCGGCTGGGCCGTTCCGCGGCAGGTGCGGGTGACGGTCGAGGTCGACCCCGGGCTCCGCTCCGGCTGGATCCCGCCGGCCCGCGGCAGCGGTCGCGCCGAGCCCGCGCAGCGCGAGGCCAGGCCGGCCGTCGGCTGGGACGCCGTCCCGGAGGCGGCCGCGCCCCGCCCGGCCGCCGTGCCCCCCGTGCTGCGCCCGGCCAAGATCCAGCCCGCGCTCGACCCCGACGCGACCGTGAACTACCCCGCGCTGGTCCGCGACATCGAAGACGCCGCACCGACCATGAACGTCTCCAGCGGCCTGCGCCTGGAGCGCGACGGCAGGACATACGCGATCGAGCGCGCCGGCACGGTGCTCGGCCGGCTGCCCGAGAGCCCTGTCGCGTTCGCCGAGCCGGAGGTCTCCTACCGGCACCTCGCGATCCGCCTGCAGGGCGTCCAGTGGCAGGTGAAGGATCTCGGCAGCACCAACGGCACGACGGTCGACGGCCGGCGCATCGACGGCGAGGACTGGACCACGATCCACCAGGGCTCGGTGATCGCCCTGGCCGGCGTACGGGTCACCGCCTCGATCGACACCGCCGGCACCGTGCACCTGCAGGACGCCTCAAGGCGCTAGGAGACGCTAGGGGGGACAAGGAACAATGGACCCGCACGACGAACCGTCACGATGAGGTTTCCGCCCATCCCGAGCAGGAGGATCAGCCACATGCCAGATCCCCTGGTCACGTCCCCGGTGCCGCTGCCGCCGGCCACGACCGAGCCCGCGCCGGACCGCACGGGCACGGGAACTGTCCCGGTCGAGCAGCGGTTCGAGCTGCTGGGACGCATCGGGGCGGGCAACCACGGCGTCGTCTTCCGCGCCCGTGACAGCCAGCTGCAGCGCGAGGTCGCGATCAAGCGCTTCTCGCACTTCGTGGCCGACGATCCGCGTGCGATGCGCCGCATCAGGCGCGAGGTCGCGACCCTCGCCCGCGTCTCGCACCCGCACGTGGTCACGGTGCACGACCTCGTCCACATGGCCGACGGTGACGGTGAGATCACCCCGCACCTGGTCATGGAGCTCGTCGAGGGCACGTCCCTGCGCGATCTGCTCGCGTCCCAGGGCCCGAGCCTGCGAGCGGTGACTGTCGTGCGCGGTGTCCTCGAGGGGCTCGCGGCCTGCCACCACGCGGGCATCCTCCACCTGGACATCAAGCCCGCGAACGTCCTCGTCACGCCCGACGGGGCGATCAAGATCGTCGACTTCGGCATCGCCCGGGCCGCGTCCGACGCGACCGCGACGGTCGCCGGCACTCCGCACTACATGGCGCCCGAGCAGTTCGACGGGCGCTCGGACGAGCGCAGCGACATCTACTCCGTCGGCTGCCTGTTGTACGAGTGCCTCACCGGCAAGCAGCCGTTCGAGGGCACGATGGCGGCCCAGCTGATGGCCCACCGCAACCACCCGCGGCCCGATCCGCGTGCGCTGGCCCCGGAGGTGTCCCGGTCCCTGGCCGGCGTGGTGCAGCGAGCCATGGCGGTCGAGCCCGACCACCGCTACCAGTCGGTCGAGGAGATGCTGGCTGCACTGGCCGCGGCCGATCTGTCCCCCCAGCCGCTGTCGGTGGCGTCGCCGACCGGCACCACGACCGGCGTCGTGCCCGCCGCCGGGGGGCTGCCCTCCGCGCCGGTGGCGGGCGGGGTCGGCGGGCCGGTCGTGACCCGCTGGAGCAAGCTTGGGACGTTCGCGGTCGGGCTGGTGCTGAGCGCCTTCATCGTCGCCCTCGTGCCGGGGCTGGTGTGGACGACCACCGCGTTCGTGCCCCAGGACTACCGGCCGTCGGCGTGGCGTGACGCGTCTGGCACGCCGTGGTGGATGCTCGCGGTGGCCGTCGCCACGGCGTACCTCCTGCTGCGGCGCCACACGTTCTTCGCGGCGCTCGGTGGGCCACCGGTCGGCGGCCCACGACCCGACCGGCTCGTGGACGCGCCCATGCGAGCGGGTCTGTGGCAGGCCGCCGGTGCCGCGCTGCGGGGCTCGATCCCGATGCTCTTCCCGTGGTACGTCGTCGCCGTCGCCGCGCTGGTGGGCGCCTCGGGCGGGGTCTGGCCGGACGACGTCCTCGGCACCGGGTGGGGTCTCGGTTGGGTGCTGATGCCCGCGGCGGCCGTCGCGTTGGCGCTGCGCGGGATCACCCGCCTGCGACCGCGTCTCGGTGCGATGTTCATGTCGGCGGTCTACCTCGGGGCGGCCGTCCTGGCCATCGTGCTGTTCGTCGCGTACCCGCAGGTGGTCTGAGCCCCTGATCTCAGGGTGCGGGCGCCCCGGCGTCCCTTTAGCGTCGGGGCATGACGAAGCCGACCTACAGCACGATCCTGTCCGCTGCGACCGCCGGTTACGCGGTGTACGCCCTCGTGAGGCCCCGCCACCTCGGCAAGGCCCTGACGAGCAACCCCGTGCGCCAGGCCGACTACGACGTCGTGGCCCGCTTGTTCGGACCCCGTGACCTCGCGGTCAGCGCGCTCGCGATCCTCGCCCCGACTGAGGCGGGACGTGAGCAGGCCATGATCGCCCGGGTCGTGCTGGACCTGACGGACGCCGCGCTTCTCACACCGGAGGCCACGACTGCGGGCGGCAAGGCGAAGGTGCTCGGCGCGACCCTCACCTGGGCCGCCCTCAACGTCGCCGCGATCGTCGCGGACCGCAAGGGCTGAGGACGCTCCGGACGCTGTCCGAGGGCCGCTCTAGGCTGGGAGTGCCACCCGCATGACGCGCGAAAAACACTGAGATATCAAGGAAAAAGTCGCCTCGAGGTCTTGCGGGAGGGGTGGGTCGCGGAGTAAGATCGAACATACGTTCTAGTCCTTATCGGAGTGGCCATGTTCCTCGATCAGCTGTCATCACTCAGCGAGGATGCTGCTGCCATCGAGCCGTGGTCACTGACCGCAGCAGAGCTGCGAGAGGTGGCCACCGCGGTCCAGCGCACGCGCACAGGGCTGGACGCCTTGGCGTCCCGGTTGGCCGGGGCTGCGGAGGCCATGGGGCTGCCCAAGGAGGACGGCGCGGCGTCGACGTCGGCCTGGCTCGCGGACCTGACCGGTGTCTCCAAGGCTGAGGCCGGCCGCCTGGTCGGGCTCGCCCGAGTCACGACCAGCAACACCGAGGCGACGCGTGCCGCCTGGGCTGCAGGGACCATCTCGACCGATCAGGCCGGCGTCATCATGCGGGCGATCGACGCCCTGCCCGACTGGTGCGGGGACGAGGAGCGCGGTGACGCCGAGGCCCACCTGATCCAGCTGGCCGGGCACCACAACCTGGACGATCTGAAGCGGCTGGCCAACCGGGTCCTGGAGGTGATCGATCCCGACGGCGCGGACGAGGTGCTGGGCAAGCAGCTGGCGGAACAGGAGAAGCGGGCGTGGGACGCGACCCGGCTGGCGATGCGGGCACGAGGCGACGGCACCACCCGCGGCACCTTCGTGATCCCCGACCAGTTCGCCGACACGCTCCGTGCGGCCGTCGAAGGCATCGCCGCTCCGCGGCGCAACGCCGAGAACGCCGTCCGGCACGCCATGTCGATCGATGACCTGACGTCCCTGCCCCACGCTCAACGTCTCGGGCTGGCCTTCCTCGAGCTCATCGAGCACATGCGCAAGGACGCACTGCCGCAGGCGGGCGGCCTCGCCGCGACGGTCACGATCAACGTCGACCTCGACAAGCTCCGCTCGGGCCTCGGCACCGCGACGACGTCGTCGGGTGCCGAGGTGTCCGTCGCCACCGCCCAGCGGATCGCGTGCAACGCGCACCTGGTGACTCTCTACCTCGACTCGGACTCCCGGGTCGCCGATCTCGGCATGTCCAAGCGGCTCTACGACCGATATCAGCGCCTCGCCCTCGCCGCTCGCGACCGAGGGTGCGTGTGGGCCGGGTGTGACCGGCCGCCGTCCTGGTGCGAGGCGCACCACCTGACCTTCTGGTCCGAGGACGGTCCCACCGATCTCGACAACGCAGCGCTCCTGTGCCACTTCCACCACCACCTGCTGCATGAGGGGGAGTGGTCCGCGCGCATGGCGCCGGACGGAGTGGTCGAGGTGGTCCCACCGCCCCGGGTCGATCCCGAGCAGGTGCCTCGCCGTCACGCCCGCTTCCTGCGACAACAACCCCGCGCAGCGTAGGGGCTGTCGCCGTGGCAAAAGAGGGCTCTCCACAGCCGAGGGCGCGCTGTCGGTGCGTCCACAGCGGTCCGGCAGGCCGTACGCGCGGGGGCTCGCGGCGCCTAGCGTCGAGGGCATGAACCGTCCGTCCGAGAGGAGCCGCCGCGAGCAGGCGCTCCCGGCCCTCGACCGATTCTTCGAGCAGCAGTCCCGCGGTGCCTCCCTCGCGACGCGGATGCGTCATGACCGGGTGCACGACCGGCTGATGGAGTTCCTCGCCGAGGCCGACATGAGCAGATGCCTGGATCTGCAGGAGAACGCCCAGCTCGCCGCGACGCGGGCACGAGGGGATGGCTTCTTCGGCGTGTTCGGCCTCGAGGAGGTGCTGGCGTGCCTGGGTCGGTTCGTCGATGACGACTGGCTGCTCGATCCGGTGACGGACGCCCGCGCCCAGGTCATGCTGGCCGGGCGACTGGCCGCCTGGCTCCAGCGGTCGGGGCTCCTGGATCAGGACCTCGTCGGCTGCGCGGCCCACGAGACGGAGGCAGCGATCGAGGCGGCCCGCTGCGGGCTGGGCCAGCCGCCCCAGGACGCGCCGGCGCCGGGGCGGCCTGCGCTGCGGCTCATCCGCGGTGGGCGAGCCGATCCGTGATCAGCCGTGCTCGGCCGCCTTGACGAGGGCGGCCCGCTCCCACAGCCGTCCGTGCCCGCGAAGTCTCGGCAGCACCCGGCGGACGTCGGCCTGGGCCTCCTCGGCCGGGACGCCGAGCAGCCGGGCGTACGCCACTGCCACCGAGGGGGTCCGCTGGTGTGCCGCGACGCAGTGCACGAAGACCGTCTTGCCCTCGTCGCGCAGCTCCTTGATCGCGGCGGCGGCATCGGCGAGCACGAAGTCCAGGTGCGGGTTGTCGTCCGGTGCGTCGGAGTCGATGAGCCGGATCTCGACCCGGTCCGAGACACCCGGGAAGTCAGCCGTGCCGACCCGGCACAGCGACACGACCGCGTCCCAGGCGTGTGCGGGGGAACGGTAGGTCCCGAGCATCACGCCATCGTCGTGCGGGTGGGTCGCGAGGTCGTCCGGGGCGTTGCGATAGCTCCACGACGTCATGGCCGGGCCGACCGGCCAGTCCTGGTCGCTGGAGGTGCCGCGGTCGGCGGTGCGCAGCGCCAGCGTGACCAGGCCGCGGGCGCGGTGACCGCCATAGCCGTGGACCCGCCTCGACCAGTGTGCGGGGATGGCAGACCATCCCCAGTACCCGCCGAGCAGGCCTCCGGCGATCGCAGCGACCGTGTCGGTGTCGTCGCCCGCGCGGACCGCGTTCATGAGGGCGAGTGCGAAGTGCTGCGCCGGGAACGTCCCGGCCTGCGGGTCGAGGGCGGGCTGCGGGGTCCACGTGATCGCCGCCCACGCGGCCTGCAGGGCGTACACCGTGAACCCGTTGCTGGCGAACGTCCGCGGGTCGACGTCGGTCGCCGCCTCGATCCACGTGCGCCACTGGTCGCGGCTGCCGGCGTCGAGGAGGTCGAGACCTGCCAGGACGTCGAGCCGGCCGGTGGTCACCGCGAGCCGGATCGCCTCGGTCCACAGCACGCAGGACTCGAGGCCGAGGGGATCGGCGTGCGTCAGCGAGGCGACGGCGCGGGCCGCCTCCGCGGTCGCCGACCGGTCGTCCAGACGGGTCAGCGCGACGGCGGACG
This sequence comes from Aeromicrobium yanjiei, assembly GCF_009649075.1. Lineage (GTDB taxonomy): Bacteria > Actinomycetota > Actinomycetes > Propionibacteriales > Nocardioidaceae > Aeromicrobium > Aeromicrobium yanjiei. The sequence goes on along the minus strand of NZ_CP045737.1, from coordinate 2,173,601 downwards.
TCCGCATGAGGGCGCCGTTGCCGACCCGGCCGGGGTGCTCGGCCGCGTGCTCGGCGGCAGCAGCACGCATCGCCCGGCCGCGCGGGCCCTCACGGCGTCCGGTGGCGGCAAAGACGGCGCGGGTCTGGTTGCCGACGTCCTTGGCGGTCGCACCCCATGCGAGGAAGCGCTCGGCGATCTCGTCGAGGGCCGCGTCGGAGGTGAGATCGGCACCGGTCGCGGCCACCTCGGCGATGCACACGGCCATGGCGGTGTCGTCGCTGTATTCTCCAGGGTCGAAGCCGAACGGTCCGCCGCCGGTCATCTGCGGCACTGTCGACTCCGGCAGGGCCGGCCCGAACTCGTACGGCACGCCGAGCGCGTCGCCGCACGCCTGTCCGAGCAGCACCCCGGCAGCCCGATCGTGGGAATGGGTCGTCAGCATGGCGATCACCTCCTGTCTCACCCGTCAACACATTAATACTCACTCGCACCAATAATGGCGGACCCGTCTGGCACATTGGTGGAGAAGGAGATGGTGCACATGAGCGACAGCGACATGCGAGATCGCGCCGAGCAGGCCCTCAAGGAGGCCTGCGGAGTCGACCACCTCGCGGTGGACGACGACGGCGACTGGCCGATCGACGTCCAGGGCACGCAGATCTACGTGGGAGTCGTGGAGGACCCGCGACCGCACGTCCACGTGTTCACGCGCATCGCGACGCAGGTTTCCACCGAGGCGTGGGCGGAGATCAACCACCTCAACAGCGCGATGATCTGGGCGAAGGTGATCCTCGGTGACGAGGGCGCTGTCTTCCTGAGCGCGCGGCTGCACCCTGACGGCGTCACGGCCGAGGTGCTCGACACCACGCTGGACGCGATGGCCGAGTACGCCCGCGACTGCGGCCCGATGCTCGAGGCCGTCTACGGCATCGCGAACGACGGCACGACGCGGCCGCGCACGACCCCGGACGCCGTCACGTCCCTGGAGCCGGGAGGCGTCTTCGTCTTCGGCAGCGGTGCGGCCGGCGGCCACACCGGCGGGGCCGCGCGGCTCGCGGTCGAGCGGTTCGGGGCCGAGCGCGGCGTCAGCGAGGGACTGCGCGGCGACAGCTATGCGATCCCGACGATGGAGGGCTTCGACGTCCTCGCGGGAGCCGCGGCCCGGTTCCTCGAGTTCGCCGCCGACCACCCCGACCGGGTCTTCTGGCTGACGCGGGTCGGCTGCGGGCACGCAGGCTTCACCGACCCCGACGTCGCGCCCCTGTTCGCCGACGCGCCCGACAACGTCGTCAAGCCCAGAGGCTGGTGAGCAGATGACCTGCACGACGCCCCGCAACCGCCTGTCCGTGGAGAGGTGAGCCGGTGACGACACAGTCCACGCCGGAGCGCCCGTGGGCGTACGTCGCGGTCGACGTCGTGGTGCTGACGATCCGTGACCGTCAGCTCAAGGTCATGGCCATCCGTCGCGCGGGGGAGCCCAATCGCGGCGGCCTCGCGCTGCCGGGCGGGTTCATCCACCTCGACGAGGACCTGGAGACCGCTGCGCGGCGCGAGCTGCGCGAGGAGACCGGTCTCGAGGTCGACTACCTCGAGCAGGTCGGGACGTACGGCGCGCCGGACCGCGACCCCCGCGCGAGGACGTTCGCCGTCCTCTACCTCGCGGTGCTGCCCAACTTGCCGGAGGGATCGACGGGCAAGGACGCCGATGCGATCTGGATGCCGGTCGACGAGCTGCTGGCCGCCGATCTGCCGTTCGACCACCACCAGATGCTGACCGACGCGATCGAACGGGCCCGCTCCAAGCTCGAGTACACCCCGATCGCGGCGTCCTTCTGCCGACCGGTCTTCACGATCGGTGATCTGCGCCGGGTCTACGAGATCGTCTGGGGCAAGCACCTCAACCCGGCCAACTTCCAGCGCAAGGTCCAGTCGGTCGAGGGATTCGTCCGCGAGACCGGCGACGTGGTCTCCGAGGGACGCGGACGCCCCGCCAAGACGTACACGCTCGGTGACGTCACGACGCTGCACCCGCCACTTCGCCGCTGATCGGCCTACAGTGGAACGATGCGATCTTGGCGTCTGCTCGTTCTGCTCACCGGTCTCGCGGTGGCGCTGCCGGCGACGTCCGTGGCCGCCGACGTCAGCAACGCCCGCTACTACTCGAACCAGACGACGTACGGGAACCCCGCGAGCGCGAAGACCGTCGCCCCGCCGAGCGGGTACGAGATGTTCTTCCTCGAGACCGTCGCCCGCCACGGCTCACGCGCGATGACGAACCCCAACGCCGAGAAGCGGGCGCTGTCCGTGTGGTCCACCGCGTCGCGGCGCGGCCAGCTGACCACGCGCGGCAAGCGGTTCGACAACGACCTGAGGGCGTTCGGCAAGGCCGAGAAGAAGCTCGGCTACGGGCGGCTCAGCACCATCGGCAAGGACGAGTGGCGAGGCATCGGGCGACGGACCGCCGCCTCGTACGGCGACTTCTTCGCCGGCGTCGTGAAGGCCGGTGACAAGGTCGCGATGACGAACTCGCCGATCTACCGCACCCGGCAGAGTGCGCACTACATGAAGACCAGCCTGCGCAAGGCGTTCCCACAGCTCGGTCATGCCAAGCAGGTCACCGACCCGTCGCTGCTGATCGAGGACGGCTCGTCCAAGAAGGGCAAGGCCGCGATCGCCGCGGTCGAGCGTCGCTCCAGCGTGCGCGCGGCGGCCAGGAAGGTGCTGCTGCGGATCTACCGACCCGCGTACGTCGCCACGATCAAGGATCCGGTGGACGCTGCCCTGGACGTCTACCTCCTGTACTGCATCGGTGCCGGCATGAGCCAGGACACCAGGGTGAGCTTCGCCGACTACGTCCCGCTCTCGGCGGCCAAGAAGCTCGCGGAGGTCAAGGACGCGCAGAACTTCTACCGGTACGGTCCCGGCGTCGTGGGGGAGCGCAGCTCGTTCAAGCAGGCCGATCCGGTCGTGGACGACTTCTTCGCGCGGCTCGACCAGCGCGCCAAGGGCGGCCGGACCGCCGCGGTGTTCCGTCACTCGCACGGAGAGGTGACGATGCCGGTCGCGGCGCAGATGCGGCTGCCGCGGAGCCAGACGCAGGCGAGGTCCGCATTCTCCTACGGCAGCAATCCGTGGCGCGGCTACGTCGTGGGGCGCATGGCCGGCAACATCGAGTGGGCGGCCTACAAGAACTCCTCGGGATCGGTCCTGGTGACCATCCGTCACAACGAGCAGCCCGTGAAGCTCGCCGGCCCGTGCCGGCCATCCGAGATCGGCAACGGCTACTTCTACCGGGTCTCCCAGCTCAAGAAGTGCTTCCGCTGACCCACCCCGCGCAGACCGAGATGTGGCGACTTGAGCCCGCCACATCGCGCGTCCGGCGACATTTGGCGGGCTGAAGCCGCCAAATCTCGGTCCTGGGGCGCGGCGCGCGGTGCGGGGCTAGCGCTTGAGGCGGACGAGGTCGGCCAGGGCGGCGTCGGAGAGCTCGGTGAGGGCGCCCTCGCCGCCGTTGACCACGGCGTCGGCGAGCGACCGCTTGGAGCGGATCAGCTCGGCGATCGACTCCTCGATCGTGCCCTCGCTGATGAGGCGGTGGACCTGGACGTTCTTGGTCTGCCCGATGCGGTGCGCGCGGTCGGTCGCCTGGTCCTCGACGGCGGGGTTCCACCACCGGTCGTAGTGGATCACGTGGTCGGCCCGGGTGAGGTTGAGGCCCACACCGGCCGCCTTCAGCGACAGCACGAACACGGGCACCTGGCCGCCCTGGAACTCGTGCACCATCTTCTCGCGTCCGCGTACAGTGGTGCCGCCGTGCAGGAACTGGTTGGCGATCTTCTTCTCGTCGAGGTGGCGGGTCAGCAGGCGTCCCATCTGGGCGTACTGCGTGAACACGAGCGTCGCGCCCTCCTCGGACACGATCTCCTCGATCAGCTCGTCGAAGACGCCGAGCTTGCCCGAGCGCCCGGTGAGCCGCGACTCCGGCTCGCGGAGGAACTGCGCGGGGTGGTTGCAGATCTGCTTGAGCTGGGTCAGCAGCTTGACCACGAGGCCCCGACGCTGGATGCCCTGCGCCTGCTCGATCTGGGCCATGGTGCTGCGCACGACCGCCTCGTAGAGACCGACCTGCTCGCGGGTGAGGTTGATGCGGTGATCGGTCTCGATCTTGGGCGGCAGCTCGGGCGCGATGCCCGGATCGGACTTGCGGCGGCGCAGCACGAACGGCCGGATGAGCTGCGACAGGCCGGTGGCCCGCTCGGTGTCGCGCCGCGACTCGATCGCGCGCGACCAGGTGCGGCGGAACTGCTCGTACGTCCCGAGGAGCCCCGGCGTGGTCCAGTCCAGGATCGCCCACAGCTCGGAGAGGTTGTTCTCGACCGGGGTGCCGGTGAGCGCGAGACGCGCCACCGCGGGGATGTCCCGGATCGCGCGGGCGGTACGCGCGTGGGGGTTCTTGATGTTCTGCGCCTCGTCGGCCACGACGAGTCCCCAGCCCGGCTCGTGCTCGGCGAGGAGGTCGGCGTCCGCGCGCATCGTGGCGTACGTCGTGACGAGGAAGCCGTCCTTGACGTCCTGGAGCGTGCGTCGTGCACCGTGGTAGCGGTGGACCGGGACGCCGGGGGCGAAGCGCTGGATCTCGCGCTCCCAGTTGCCGAGCACCGAGGCGGGACAGATCACCAGGGTCGGGGCGGTCGTCTCGACGGCGCGCTGCAGGTGCAGCGCGATCAGCATGACGGTCTTGCCGAGACCCATGTCGTCGGCGAGGATGCCGCCGAGGCCGAGATCCACCAGCTGCGTCATCCACTGCAGGCCCTGCAGCTGGTAGTCGCGCAGGTGCCCCTCGAGATCGCTCGGCTGACGACCCGGCTGGATGTCGCGGTCCTGCACCGCGAGGCGCCGGCGCACGTCCTCGAGCCAGCCGACCGTGTCGACCTCGGTGCGGCGGCCGTCGATCTCCAGCTCGCCGGTCACGGCCGCGCGCAGCGCCTCGAGGGCGGAGATGTCGTGGGTGCGCTGCTCGAGCACCTTGCTGAGCTGTGACTTGTCCACGAAGACCCAGCGGTCGCGCAGCCGGAGCAGCCCGCTCTGCGACTGCGCGAGCTGATCGAGCTCGGCGGCCGACAGCACGTCGCTGCCGAGCGCCACCTGCCAGTCGAACGAGAACAGCTGCCCCTGGGTGAACGCCGAGGGCCGGTCGGAGCCGGGCGTCTCGCGGCGTTGTACGACGGCGGACGTCGTGAGCTCCCGCACGAGCTCGGGCGGCCAGCGCACCTCGATGCGGTTGGCCATCAGCGTGGGTGCGAGGGTGCGGTCACCGAGGCGCGCGAGATCGTCGGGGCTGACGGTCACGGCGCCGCGCGCGTGCGGATCGCGCAGGGTCGCGGCGGACGCCCACCAGGGCTCGAGCCGGCGCAGCATCGCCGCGGTCGGCTCCTTGGCGTCCTGGGCCATGGGGTGCGAGGAGCCGCCGAACAGGTCACCCGCGTCGAAGGCCGCGAACGATCCCGACCGGGGATGCACGCGCAGTCGTACGACCGCGGCCTGGCTCGGCGTGGGCTCCTCCAGGAACGAGACGATGAGCGTCCACGAGAAGGTTGTCTCGCGCGTGCGCTGGGGCGCGGCGTGCGGTGAGACGTACGGCTGACGCTGTTGCGGGGTCGACGCCGCGGCGGGCGCGTCCACCGCGAGAGCCTTGAGGAAGGCGTTGATCGAGGCCTGGCCCGCGCCCGCATTGGGACCGATCGCGGCGCCGGCGTTCTGCAGCTGGTTGATCTCCGTGGCGTCGGGGGAGCCCAGTGCACCGCGCGCCATGATGCGCAGCGCGAGGATCGCGGGGGTCGCCCAGGCGCGGACGGACTTGTCCGCGGACATGACCCGGATGCCCTGGCTGAGCGGGCCGACGGCCTCGTTCGCGGTGGCCGTCTGGTCGCCGTCGGGGGTGTGGAAGACGAACCGCGAGTCGGCCGGGTCCTCGCTCGCGACGAACTCGACCGGATAGCGCAGCAGGAGGCGCAGATCCATCGCAGAGGGCATCCCTCCATTGTCGCCCACGCGTCCAAGTTGCGGGTGAGGCGGTGCCGTTAGGAACGTCACCATTTGTGGACGTGCGGCGTGCACGGGAGGCTGGGTGCGTGCCTCCCACCGACCACGAGCTCGAGCAGCGCATCCTCGCGCTGCTCGCGTCCCGCGCGCCGACCGCCACGATCTGCCCGTCGGACGTCGCCCGCGACCTCGCCCCGGACGACTGGCGCCCGTTGATGGACGCCGTACGAGACGCGGCCGGACGCCTCGTCGACCGCGGGCAGGTCGTCATCACCCAGAAGGGTGAGGCGGTCGACCTCGCCACGGCGCGAGGACCGATCCGGATCCGGCGCTCCGGCCCCGACGCGGACGGCCGGTGACGGCCCGCGCAGCCGCGGCCGTCGCGACGCTGGCGCTGCTCGCGGCGTGCTCGGGCGGGAGCGCGCCGGCAGCCGAGGAGCGGACGAGACCCGCCCCGGCCGCCTCCTCGTCGACCCCCACGCCCGCACCTGCCCCGACGCCGACCGTGACCTACCCCGGCAAGGAGTGGGCGCGGTCCGAGCAGGGGAGCTGGCAGGCGCTGGACGCCGATCTCGCGGCGAACGGGTCGACGTGCGTCGCGGTCGTCAAGGACGGCCGCCTGGTCCACGACGCGTACTGGAACGGGGGCGCACCCGCGGCGCAGCACAAGGTCTACTCGATCGCGAAGTCGCTGACGGCGATGCTCGTCGGCACGTACGTCGGCGACGGCGCGGTCGACCTCGACGAGTCGGCGTCCCGGCAGGTCGAGCAGTGGCGGGGGAGCCCGGCGGAGGCGATCACCGTGCGTGACCTGCTCGCGATGACGTCCGGCCGGCACTGGGACGACGCCACCGACACCCGGATGATCCGCAGCGAGGCCGACACGACGGCGTTCGCGGTGGGGGTCGGGCAGGACCGCGAGCCGGGCGAGGCGTGGGTCTACGACAACACCGCGGTCCAGACCCTCGAGTCGGTGCTGGACGGACTGGACGACTCCAGCGACGTCGCGGCGAACGCCGACGAGCGGCTGCTGGACCCGCTCGGCATGCGCGACACGACGTGGGGACGCGACCCGGCCGGCAACGCGTTGACGTTCTCGGGCATGACGTCGACCTGCCTCGACCTCGCCCGGATCGGCCACCTCATGCTCAACGACGGCGTGTGGAAGGGCCGGCGCCTGCTCCCGGCCGAGTTCGTCCAGGAGGCGACGAGTCCCTCGTCGCGGCTCAACGCGGCGTACGGCCTGCTGTGGTGGGTCAACGCCGAGGGACGGGTCGTCGAGGTGCATCGGCAGGCCGGATTCCCCGCGGACATCGCGCCGTACGAGGGGCGGCTCGCGCCGCACGTGCCGGCCGACGCGTTCTGGGCGTTCGGCTACGGCAACCAGTACGTGGCCGTCGTGCCGAGCGAGGGGGTCGTCGCCGTACGTCTCGGCGCCCGGCCCGTGACGCCCGACCGGGTGACGTTCGACGGGTTCACCGCTGCGGTGCTGGCGGCGCTCGAGCAGTAGTGTCCGACCCCGCTGGTTGAGTGCAGGCATGTACTTCGAGGAGCCCGGCTGGCCGCTGATCGACGACTTCTTCCTGCGCCTGGCCGAGGGCCGCAAGGCCGAGACCGTGCGTCGCTACGCGCGCGTGCGGCTGCGGCTGTACGACTTCCTCGACGTCGACGACATGACGCAGTGGCTGGATCCCGACGACGCGACCCTCCTGGCAGCGGAGCGCGAGTTCGTCCGTGACGGGGCGCTGTGGACCGTGCTCGGTCTCGACGGCGTGCTGCGCTGCCTGCCGGGCTTCCTCACCGACGACCAGCTGCCCACCTCTGCTGCCGAGGCGCGCATGCAGGTCAGCGTCATCAGCCGGTTCGTGACCGACCTGCGCAACCGGCACCTGGTGCCCCACGAGCACTGGCAGTCCCTGCTGCTCGCCCGCCGGGCGGTGATGCGGGCCCGCACGCATCTCGACGACGAGCGCCGGCGGGCGGTGATATAGTTGAAGCGTCAACTATTGAAGGATGCGTCATGGCCACGTACTCGATCGCCGATCTCGACAACCGCCTGAGCCCCAGCGCGCTCATGCCGGTGCTGTTCGTGGGCCACGGCAACCCCATGCACGCGATCTCGGACAACAGCTACACCCGCACGTGGACCCGCATGGGCCAAGAGCTCCCTGCGGCCCAGGCGGTCGTCGTGGTGAGCGCGCACTGGCTGACTCCGGGGAGCACCCACATCACGGACGCCCCGAGGAATCCGATCATCTACGACTTCGGCGGCTTCCCCGACGAGCTGTCCCGCGTGCAGTACGACTCGGTGGGCGACACCGACGTCGCCCAGCTGCTGGCCCGACAGCTCGTCGACTACGAGGCCGAGCTCGACAAGCAGTGGGGTCTTGACCACGGCACGTGGAGCATCCTGACGTTCCTCGCCCCGCGGCCCGAGGTGCCGGTCCTGCAGATCAGCATCGACTACTCGATGCCCCTGCCGCAGCTCTACGAGCTCTACGGCCGCCTGCGGGCCATGCGCCGGCGCGGCGTCCTGTTCATCGGCAGCGGCAACATCGTGCACGCGCTCGGCCGGGCCCGCTGGGACGGCGGGGCGGCCTGGGACTGGGCCGAGCAGTTCGACGCCGACACGGCGGAGGCGTTGCGTGAGCGACAGGTCGGCAAGCTCCTGGACCCCTACGGCACCTGGGCCGAGGCCCGCCTCGCGGTGCCCACCGACGACCACTACCGCCCCCTGGTCGCGGCGCTCAGCCTGCTCGAGGACGGCGAGGACATCTCGTTCTTCAACAGCTCGATCGACATGGGCTCAATCAGCATGCGGTCGTTCGTGACCGTCTGACGGGCGCAGGCCGGCCACGCGCGGGCCGCCGGACCGCTCGTGTGAGACTTCTGCCCGGTGTCGAGTCGGGCAAGAGGGGTCATCTGTGGGATCTGCACGTCGAGGTGGCCCCGTCATGGCCCTGGTGGCGGTCGTGGCGCTTGTGCTCATCGGCACGTCCTACGGACGTGACACCGAGGCGCCGACGCCGACGCCCTCTGCCACCACACCGTCCGTCGCGGGGCCGCCGGTGGCCCGAGGCAAGGCCGCGAGCGCCCTGGAGGAGCTCACAGTGAAAGGCCGGGCGCCGCGGACCGGATACTCCCGCGAGCAGTTCGGCCGGGCCTGGCGAGATCTCGACCGCAACGGGTGCGATCAGCGCAACGACGTGCTGCGCCGCGACCTGCGCGACATCACGTTGAAGGCCGGCACGCGCGGGTGCCTCGTGCTCACGGGCACCCTCACGTCTCCCTATTCCGGGGAGGTCGTCGACTTCGTCCGCGGCACCACGACGTCGCGCGCGGTGCAGATCGACCACGTCGTGGCCCTGTCCGACGCCTGGCAGAAGGGTGCCCAGCAGTGGACGCGGGAGAAGCGCGAGCAGTTCGCCAACGACGTCCTCGAGCTCCGCGCGACCGACATGCACACGAATGCGTCCAAGGGCAGCGGGGACGCCGCCACGTGGTTGCCGCCGCGCGCTGCGTTCCGGTGCGGCTACGTGGCCCGGCAGATCGCGGTCAAGCAGGCCTACGGCCTCTGGGTCACCGCTGCCGAGCGCGACGCGATGCGGCGCGTGCTCGGCCGCTGTCCCGACCAGGGGTTGCCGCGCCGGTACGCCGTGCCGCTCGGCGGCGGTCCCGAGATCGAGGCAGCAGGCTTGGCCGGGCCCGGACACTGAAGGGGTGAGACGCTCAACCCCACTGATCGTGCTGGTCGCGGCGCTCGCCGTCGCGCTGGCCCTGATCATCGTGACCAGGCCCGACAGCGACCCGAGGGCGGATCTGCCGGTGGTCGATCGGCCGACGCCCGCAGCCACCCCGGACAGCCTGAACCGGACGGCACGTGAGGCCGGCATCCCGCGTCGGGCCCTGACGGCGTACGTCAAGGCCGCGGAGTCGCTCAAGAGCTCGCACCCGCGCTGCGGTCTCGCGTGGAACACGCTGGCCGGCATCGGCGCCTCCGAGAGCAGCCACGGCGCCTTCGGCGGTGCGCGCCTGGACCGGAGCGGCGTGGCATCTCCCCGCATCCTCGGGGTGCCGCTCGACGGGACCGGCGGCAACCGTGCGATCCGCGACACCGACGGGGGCGCGCTCGACGGCGACACGACCTGGGACCGCGCGGTCGGGCCGATGCAGTTCATTCCCACCACGTGGCAGCGGTGGGGGACCTCCGCCAGCGGCGGCGAGCCTGATCCTCACGACATCGACGACGCCGCGCTGAGTGCCGGTCGCTACCTGTGCCACGCGGGCCGCGACCTCAGCACCTCCACGGGCTGGTCGCGAGCCGTGCTGACGTACAACCGGAGCACGGCGTACGCCGAGAAGATCGCGAGGACCGCCTCGGCGTACGCCGATGTCGTCTGATCTGCCCGCCACCTAGGCGACGGTCAGCTCACCCATCTCGTTCCAGCCGTCCTGGTCGACGGTCTGGCTGACGATGCGGGGCGTCTCGGCGAGCGCCTGCGGCATCGTCTGCATGGCCTCCTGGAAGTGCGCGCTCGTCACGTGCGCCTCCGCGGCGTCGTCGTCGAATGCCTCGACGAGCACGAACTCGTGGGGGTCGTCGACGCTGCGGGACCAGTCGAACCACCGGTTGCCGGGCTCCGCGCGGGTCGCCTCGGTGAAGGGGCGCACGAGCTCCAGCCACCGATCGGTCCACTCGGGCTTGGTGCGGAACTTGACGACGATGAAGATCATCTCGCCGCGCCTCAGGCCTGCGTCTCGGCGGCCTCGGCCTCGGCCACGCGGCGACGTACGTCGTCCATGTCGAGATCGCGGACTGCCTGGATGACCTGCTCGAGGCCGGCGGCCGGAAGCGCGCCGGGCTGGGAGAACACGAGGACTCCGTCGCGGAACGCCATCAGGGTCGGGATCGAGGTGATCTGCGCGGCGGCGGCCAGCTCCTGCTGGTCCTCGGTGTCGATCTTGCCGAACGTGACGTCCGGGTGCGTCTCGCTCGCGGCCTCGAAGACGGGGGCGAACTGGCGGCACGGGCCGCACCAGGATGCCCACCAGTCGACCAGTGTGATGCCCTCGGCGCCGAGCGCCTCGTCGATGGTGTCCTTGGTCAGGGTGACGGTGCTCATGATTGCCTCTCGCTGGAAAACTCCGTACATCGTGCACAACGGCCAGTGGGGTGCCCGCATTCCCCGTGCGCAACCGCGGCCGGGCGAACTTGTCGTGCAGATCGCGTCATGACGGCGCGCGTGACTGCTCTTCACACGTGGACGACGCACTGCGTCAGGCCGTGGGGCCAAGGGAGCGTCATCGTGGACGGGAGCTGGGTCGTGAAGTACGACAGGCCTGTGTGGCAGATCATGCACCGGTGTGCCGACGCGATGCCGCCGGTGTTCCGCTACGAGGACGTCCGCAGCTGGTTCACCACCAACTACCCCGAGGTCAACGAGGCGACGATCCGGGCCCATCTCATCGGGCTGACCGACGGGGGACGCGCCAAGCACGTGCAGTTCGCCCAGCGCTCGCCCGTCTTCCGCCGGGTGGCCCGCGGCGAGTACGCACCCATCCCCGTCGACGAACGGGGGGAGGACCCCGGCCCCCCACCCGTCTCGACCAGCAAGATCAAGATGTCGGGCAACGGTGCGCACCTGCACGCGCCCTCGGCTGCCCGCCGACAGCCCCCTGTGGCCACGGGCGACAGCGCGCCCGTCCCGCCCGAGGCCGTCGGCGACGACAGCGACGACGAGGACCCGGAGGTCGCGGAGGAGTCCAGCGACGACGAGACGCCCGCCATCCCCGACGTGATCCTGCTCGGCAGCGTGGGGGAGCGGGTCAACGTCCCGGCACCGGCCAAGGAGGTCTACCGCGACATGTCCTTCCAGCTCGGCCGGATCGACGCCGAGCAGTGGGGTCGCGAGTGGTTCGTGCTGTCCGCCGAGCACGGTCTCGTGGCGCCGAACGAGTGGATATCGCCGGACTCGCGCACCCTGGCCGACCTGGATCCGGACTACCGGGTCGTGTGGGCCAGCTGGGTGGTCACCCGGCTCGAGTCGCTCGTGGGCTGCCTCGAGGGCGTCCACGTCCGGCTGGACGCGCCCAACGCCTTCGCAGGACCACTCTTCGCAGGTCTGCAGGAGGCCGGGGCCGTCGTGTCGTCGGGAGACGTGATCCCCTCGATCACGCACAGTGCGCCCCCGGCGCCCGCGCAGGAGCCGGAGGAGCCCGTCGCGTCGGAGCCGGAGGAGCCCGTCGCGCAGGAGCCGGAGGAGCCCGATCTCGCGCCGGTCGTCCAGATCGGCTCGGCGTCATCGATCGCCCACGCCCTGGCCGACCCCCGCCGCGCGATGCCCGCCTCGGACCTCTCCGGACTGCCGCAGAGCAGGGGCTTGTACGGCTGGTTCGTCGATCCGGCCGGCGCCCGCGAGCTCAACCGGTGCCTGCGCCTGCCCGTGCGAGCGGGCCTGATCTTCGTCGGTCAGGTCGGTGGGTCCAGCTGGCACTCGCTCGCCGATCCGGTGCTCAACCTGCGCGATCACATCGAACGTGTCCAGCTGCACGGCCTGGCCCGGTCCTCGACGTTCCGGATGAACCTCGCGACGGTGCTGCGCGCCCACCTGCGGATGACGAGTCTCGACGACGATCGACTCACCGACTGGATGCTCGAGCACCTGTCGGTGTCGTGCTGGGTGGGGGCCGAGCCCGGTGCGCTCCGCGAGCTCGAGCAGCAGGTCGTCGACGAGCTCGATCCGCCGCTCAACGTGGACCGCTCACCGGCGACCGAGTACCGCACCCGTCTCGGCCAGATGCGCAGCGGCATCGCCTGATCCGCCGCCGACGGTCGCAGCGGGACTTGACCGTGACCGGCATGATCTGTTCATGGAACGTCGCGCACTGCTGACCGGGCTGGCTGCCATCGGTACCGTCTCGCTGCTGGGCTGCAGCCGCGAGCGGGACGAGCGTCCGGCACCGGCCCCGTCCGATCCGTCGACGACTCCCGCGCCGACCGCGTCGTCGACTCCTGGTGCCCGCACCCCCCGGATCGCCGGGACCGTCGTCACCGGGCTCAACGTGCCGTGGGGGATCGCATTCCTCTCCGGCGGGGACGCCCTGGTCTCGCAGCGGGACGCCGGCAGCATCGTGCGGGTGAGCGCCGACGGCAGGACCACGACGCTCGGATCGGTCGCCGGCGCGAACGGCGTGCCCGGCGGCGAGGGGGGTCTGCTGGGCATCGCGCTGGCCCCCGGCGACGACAGCACCCTGTTCGCGTACGTGACGACGGCCGCCGACGACCGGGTCGTGCGCATCACGATCGACGGGAGCTCGCTGGGTGAGGTCGAGCCGATCCTCACCGGCATCCCGATCGGCTCGCGGCACCACGGGGGGCGGCTGCTGTTCGGGGACGACGGCACCCTGTTCGTCTCGACCGGCGACTCCGGCAACGGGGAGCTCGCGCAGGACCGCGACTCGCTGGCCGGCAAGGTGCTGCGGATCGACCAGGACGGCCGGGCCGCGAAGGGCAATCCGTTCGGCAACCGGACCTGGTCCTACGGGCACCGCAACATCGAGGGGCTCGCCTTTGACCAGGAGGGGCGGCTGTGGGCGGCCGAGTTCGGGGAGAAGAGTGCGGACGAGCTCAACCTGATCGTGAAGGGCGGCAACTACGGCTGGCCGCGGGTCGAGGGCAAGGGCGGCGGCCGTGGGCTGATCGACCCGGTCGTCACGTGGGGCACCGACGAGTGCTCCCCGTCGGGCGTGGCCGTCACGAAGTCGACCGCGTACGTCGGCGCGTTGCAGGGGGAGTGCCTGTTCGAGGTGCCGCTGGACGGTGAGCGGGCCGGCACGCCGGTCGCCCACTTCGCCGGTGACCACGGACGCATCCGCTCGGTCGCCGTGGCCCCCGACGGTGCGCTGTGGGTCACGACCAGCAACACCGACGGTCGCGGCGACCCCCGCAAGGGCGACGACCGCATCCTGCGCGTCACCGTCTGACCCAACGCTGACGAGTCACGCACGGACGCTGACGAGTCGCGCACGGACGCTGATGAGTCACGCACGGACGCTGACGAGTCACGCACGGACGCTGACGAGTCACGCACGGATCGGATCATTTTATTTTTTTCTCAGCGCCGGCCGACCAGTGACGCTAGTGTCTACGCGTCCCACTCGGTGGAGTGCGGCAAAGCGTGTTCACCAAGGGGGTAAATCGTCATGCGCAAGCCAGCCGGTCTCATGGTCGCCACAGGCCTGCTCACGCTGTTCACGATCAGCGTGACCACCACGAACGTCTCGACCATGTCGGGCGACGCGCCTGCAGCAGTCTCCTCGACAGGGGACACGCAACCTACCGCCCGGTAAGGGTCCCCACGGGGCAAACATGAGGATATCCTCATGTCAACGTTGCCTACCGAGGGAGACCGCCATGGACGAGACGTCCTTCGACATCGACTCCGCCCAGCTGGCCGAGGCCTCGCGCCGCTTCCCGGCCCGCCGGCTCGCGCCCACGGAGGCCAGGCCCTCAGGTGACGTCAGCTATCTGGCGTCGAGCCCGGGAACTGACTTCACCCGGCGTGCATGGGACGAGGCCGGGCGCCTGTAGCCCGTTCGTCCCTCTCCCGCGAGAACGACACAACCCCCGGAGCAGCGCTCCGGGGGTTGTGTCATGGGTGGACTGATCAGAGCGGGCGGATGTTCGCCGCCTGCAGGCCCTTCTGGCCCTGCTCGACGTCGAACTCGACCTTCTGGTTCTCGTCGAGCGAGCGGTAGCCGCTCGACTGGATGGCCGAGAAGTGCGCGAACACGTCCTCGCTGCCGTCGTCGGGTGCAATGAAGCCGAAGCCCTTGTCGGCGTTGAACCACTTCACGGTGCCTGTTGCCATGTCTTGCTCCTCATTGACGAGATACCCCCCGCGCCTCTCGCGAGTGGCGGTCGCGACGTACATCCAACCTTCAAGAAGAACTCGACACCCGAGAGTGAAACTCATTCATTCGTACGGCCAACGTCGTGCAACTGGCCCAGAGCCTAGGGCACCGGAACCGGGTTTGGGGAGAGGAATCGTCCGGGACATCTGATTTGGCGACGAGTCAGCTGCTCGCTGCCGGCTACTTGCGGGTGCCGAAGACCTGGGCGACCCACCAGACCCCGTCGTCGTCCTTCACCGCGCCGACGCCGATGTAGCGCATCTTGGTGGCGAGGATGTTGCGGCGATGACCGGATGACTTCATCCAGGCGTTCACGGTCTTGTTGCCCGATCCGTAGCCGTAGGCGATGTTCTCCGACACCCCGGTGAGCTTGCAGTCGTCGAGGACCTGCTGCAGGCGGCCCTTGCGGTGCTCGAGCTTGCCGTGCTTGGCCATCCACCTGGCCTGGCCCTCGGCCCAGCGGTCCACGCAGGACTGCGCCTTGACCTTGACCCTGTCGTGATCGACGCGGAAGTGGTTCGTGCGGGTGATGACCTGCTTCTCGTACGTCGATGACGAGACGGCCGCGGCGGGGGAGACGGTTGCGAACGTCAGGAGTGCGGTCACGGCGAGCGTACGAACGGTGTACCTGCGGGTGCGGTTCATCCGCCCACCGTAACGCCTTGGCCGCTCTGGTCAGAAAGAACTAGTTGCAGATGGTTACTTGTGGCTAAAAGTCAAGACTGCCGTTCCCCCTGAAAATTGCCTAAGTTGGCTCACGTTGCATCCAGCCCGCCCCACAAGGGCGGGCTTCACCAGCGGGGGCGCGATCGTGCCGCCGTCATCTCGGAAGTTCTTTCAAGGGGGAACAGTGAAGCGTGTGACCTCGGGCCTTTTAGGCCTCACACTCGCAGCCTCACTCGGTCTGGCATACGCCTCACCGGGCACGGCGGCACCCGCACCATCGGTGAACGCGAACGACAAGCCGTCGAAGATCGGCAAGGACGACCTGCCCAACCCGCTGGAGTCCAAGCGCCGCGCGCTGCGCGAGGCCGGCATCACCTCGGTCCTGGACGGCGACGCCAAGGCGCAGAACCGCTCCGGCAGCTCCGTCGTCAAGGTCGGCAAGGGCTACAGCCCGGCTGACGCGGCCGCGCTGGCCAACAAGAAGGCATCGTCGAAGCAGCGCAAGGCGATCCAGGGCAAGAAGCAGAAGGATCAGTACGTCGAGCTCAGCCAGGAGCGAGCCGACAAGATCTTCGTGATCCTCACCGAGTTCGGCAACGAGCGTCACCCGGACTTCCCTGACCAGGACACCGATCCGACCGTCGAGGGTCCCACGACGTTCGACGGCCCCCTGCACAACAAGATCCCCGCTCCGGACCGGACCAAGGACAACTCGACGGTCTGGCAGAGCAACTACAACCGCAAGCACTACCAGGACCTCTACTTCGGCACCGGCAAGGGCGTCGAGTCGGTCAAGACCTACTACGAGACGCAGTCGTCGGGCCGCTACACGGTCGACGGCCAGGTCCAGGACTGGGTCAAGGTGCCCTACAACGAGGCGCGCTACGGCCGCGACGAGTCCTACAAGACGGTCTGGAACCTGATCCAGGACTCGCTCACCGCGTGGGTCGCCGATCAGAAGGCCGCCGGCAAGACCGACGCCCAGATCAAGAAGACGATCGCCTCGTACGACAAGTACGACCGTTACGACTTCGACGGCGACGGCGACTTCAACGAGCCCGACGGCTACATCGACCACTTCCAGATCGTCCACGCCGGTGGCGACGAGGCGGACGGTGACCCGCAGCAGGGCGAGGACGCCATCTGGTCGCACCGTTGGTACGCGTTCGGCACCGACGCCGGTCTCACCGGCCCGGCCCAGAACCGTCTTGGCGGCACCCAGGTCGGCAACACCGGCATCTGGGTGGGTGACTACACGGCCCAGCCCGAGAACGGCGGCCTGTCGGTCTTCGCTCACGAGTTCGGTCACGACCTCGGTCTGCCGGACGACTACGACACCTCCGGCCGCGGCGACAACAACAACGAGTACTGGACCCTGATGGCCCAGTCCCGGCTCAACGCCAAGGGCGAGGCCCTCGGCACCCGTGCCGGTGACCTCGGAGCGTGGAACAAGCTGCAGCTCGGTTGGCTCGACTACGAGGTCATCGCCGACAAGCAGAAGAAGACACTGAACCTCGGCCCGCAGGAGTACAACTCCAAGAAGGCGCAGGCCGCGGTGGTCGTCCTGCCGCAGAAGGACGTCTTCGTCGACAACGGCGCCCCGGCGTCGGGCACCAAGCAGTTCTTCTCCGGCTCCGGGGACGATCTGGCCAACTCGATGACGACCGACGTCGACCTCACCGGCAAGACCGGCGCGGCGATGACGGCCAAGGTGCGGTACTCGATCGAGAAGGGCTACGACTACGCGTACGTGCAGGCGTCGACCGACGCCGGCAAGACGTGGAAGGCGTTGGCCGGCACGATCAACGGCAAGGCCATCCCGGGTGATCCGTCCGGCTCGCCGGCGATCGACGGCGAGCAGGCCACCTGGGCGGACCTCAACGTCCCGCTCGGCGCCTACGACGGCCAGAAGATCAAGCTGCGTGTGTACTACAAGACCGATGGTGGCGTCGCCGAGGCTGGACTGTTCGTCGACGACATCGCTGTCACGGCCGGCGGCCAGTCGCTGCTGACCGATGGCGCCGAGACCGGCGGAACCGCCTGGACGTTCGATGGCTTCTCGATCGTCGGAGCCACGACGACCTTGAAGGCGGACAACTACTACATCGCCGGGCACCGGTCGTACGTCTCGTACGACAAGTACCTGAAGACGGGGCCGTACAACTTCGGCTACGCCAACACCAAGCCCGACTTCGTCGAGCACTACAAGTACGGTCACGGCCTGCTCGTGTCCTACTGGGACACGTCCCAGTCGGACAACAACACCAACGTGCACCCGGGCACGGGCCGCAACCTCATCATCGACGCCAACCCCGAGCCGATCACGAACATCGTGACTGGCGCCCCGTGGCGAGCGCGCATCCAGATGTACGACGCGCCGTTCTCGCTGCACAAGGCTGACTCGATGACGCTGCACACCAATGGCAAGCCCAGCTACATCCGTGGCCAGGCCGCCAAGCCGCTGTTCGACGACACCAAGAAGTATTGGTACGCCGAGCTGCCCAACCACGGGGTGAAGCTGCCCGCGGCCGGTGTGAAGATGCGTGTCCTGGAGGAGAAGGGCACCAGCATGAAGGTCAAGTTCAACTAGACCTTCCCCAAGGACGGGGGGACGCTCATCGGGGGGTGGGCGTCCCTCCTCACGTTCGCACCCCCCTCACGATGGGGGCACGCATCAGACGATGCGTGCCCCCTTTCGTGCGTCCCGGGTGGCCCGTGGCGAGAACGGGATGCTGCCGAGCACGACGGCCGGTGATCGGGCTTGGGGTCGCGGGCTGGTCGGCCGGCCCGCAGGTTGGCTGTCAGCACCGTCGACAGACCGCCCGCGGAGGACGAGAGTGGATGTCACGAGTCCGACACGCCACCAGAAGGAGACACCATGCCGTACATCACCACCACCGACGGGACCGAGATCTACTACACCGAGCAAGGCGCGGGCCAGCCCGTCCTGCTGAGCCACGGCTGGCCGCTGTCGTCCGATGCCTGGCAGGTCGAGCTCAAGCTTCTCGCCGACGCCGGTTATCGGGCCATCGCCCACGACCGTCGCGGCCACGGCAGGTCCTCCAAGACGTACGAGGGCAACGACATGGACACGTACGCCAGCGATCTCGCGCAGCTGGTGGACGCCCTCGACCTGCGGGACCTCGTGCTCATCGGTCACTCGACCGGAGGCGGCGAGGTCGTCCGCTACGCCGCTCGGCACGCAGCCGGGCGGGTCGTCAAGATCATCACTGCAGGCGCCGTTCCGCCGATCATGCTGAAGTCGGACTCCAATCCCGAGGGCACCCCGATCGAGGCGTTCAACGGGATCCGCGACGGCGTCCTGAACGACCGCTCGCAGTTCTACAAGGAGCTGGCGGATCCCTTCTTCGGAGCCAACCGCGACGGCTCGAAGGTCTCCCAGGGTGCGAAGGACGACTTCTGGCGCCAAGGAATGCTCGTGAACCTCGCGGCCGCCTTCGACTGCGTCAAGGCGTTTTCCGAGACCGACTTCACCGAGGACCTCAAGGCGTTGGACGTACCGATCATGATCGCGCAGGGCGACGACGACCAGATCGTCCCGATCGCGGCCGCCGCGCGGAAGTCGATCGACCTGGTGAAGGACGGCCGGCTGGTCGTGTACCCGGGTGCGCCGCACGGCATCTACGGCGACTACCAGAAGTCCCTCGACGGCGACATCCTCGCGTTCATCGCCGAGTAGCTCGCGAGCATGTCTCCGCTCCTGCGGCCAGGCCCTGCCTCCGCCGTTCGGCCTAGATGTCGTAGTCGATGACCAGCGGCGCGTGGTCGGACCAGCGCTCGGCCCAGCTGATCGCCCGGTCGACGGCGGCGGACTGCGCCGTGGCCGCGAGCTCGGGCGTCGCGAGCTGGTAGTCGATGCGCCAGCCCGCGTCGGTGTCGAACGCCTTGCCGCGCATCGACCACCAGGTGTAGGGGCCGTCCACGTCACCGGCCAGGCTGCGGTGCACGTCGACCCAGCCGAGCTCACCCATGAACCGGTCGAAGTACGCCCGCTCCTCGGGCAGGAAGCCGGCCTTCTTGCGGTTGGCCTTCCAGTTCTTGATGTCGCGCTCGGTGTGCGCGACGTTGAGGTCGCCGGTGACGACCGCGTGGGCGCCCGTGGCGCGGATCTCGGCCATGCGCACCACCATCTGGTCGAGGAACCGGTACTTCTCGTCCTGGCGCGGGGTGCCGACCTCGCCGGAGTGCACGTAGGCCGAGACCGCGGTCAACGTCGAGCCGTCGGTGAGCGGGATGTCGGACTCGATCCACCGACCCGAGTCGTCGAAGAAGTCGTCGCCGTTGCCGATGCGGTGAGCGGTCGGGGGATTGCGGCTGAGGACTGCCACTCCCGCGCGCCCCTTGGCGGCTGCCTCCGTGTGGACGATGTGATAGCCGGTGTCGGCGAGGATCTGGTGGACGATCTCGTCGGGCGCGCGCACCTCCTGCAGCGTCACGACGTCGGCGCCGCGCTCGGCGAGCCACTCGCTCAGGCCGGCCGACTGGCCTCGGGTCTTGTTGTGGGCGGCACGGATGCCGTTGACGTTGACGGTCGCGATACGAAGCACGGCTTCACCTTAACGAGGCCCTCCGACGCGCGAGCCGTCAGTTGGCCGAAATCTGGTCCCGCTGAGCCGGCCGAGCGGGCACAATGGTCCGGCCGGGCCGCCTCGGTGTCCTGTCACGTCGTCGAAGAGGTCCCGCATGGTCGTCGAGCGCGCTGACGACGAGACCACCATGCTGCGTCAGATCATCGAGGCCACCCCCAACGCGATGCTGATGGTCGACCCGCGCGGACGCATCACGCTCGTCAACTCCCAGACCGAGTCGCTGTTCGGCTACAGCCGTGAGGAGATGCTCGCGATGAGCATCGAGGACCTCATCCCCGAGCGGCTGCGGGCCAGGCACCGCTCGACCCGCGAGGGCTTCTTCGCGGCGCCCGCACGCCGCGGGATGGGAGCCGGCCGCGAGTTGTTCGGACGGCGTCGCGACGGCAGCGAGGTGCCGGTCGAGATCGGGCTCAACCCGATCCACATCCGCGACGAGCAGCACGTGCTGGCCTCGGTCATCGACATCACCGAACGCCTGCTGGTGCAGGCCGTCGAGAGCGCGAAGAACGCCGATCACCTGCGCCGCTCGATCCTCGACAGCCTGCCGTTCAGCATCATCGCGTCCGATCCCGACGGCACGATCGTGACGGCCAACCCCGCCGCCGAGCGGCTCCTCGGGTTCTCCCGCGGCGAGCTGGTCGGCACGCCCATCCGCTCGCTGCGCCAGGGCGCGAGCAGCGACATGCCGCTGCTGGCCACCCGTCCCGACGCGGTCGACGAGCGCGAGGTGGACTACCTCCGCAAGGACGGCTCCACGATCCCGGTCAACGAGGCGATCTCGTTGATCGCGAGCGAGGACGCCGAGGTCACCGGATTCCTCTCCGTGGCGTACGACATCACCCAGCGCCGGCAGGCGGAGGCGTTCATCCGCCACGTCGCGCACTACGACTTCCTCACCGATCTGCCCAACCGGACGAAGCTGTTCGAGCGGCTCGACCACGACCTGCGCCTCGCGGTGCGTCACGGTCGCGGCGTGGCGGTCGCGATGGTCGACATCGACCACTTCAAGCGGGTCAACGACTCGCTCGGCCACCACGTCGGTGACGAGATGCTCGTCAAGGTCGCCGAGCGTCTTCGCGGGCACATGGGTCCCGACGACATGGTCGCGCGCCTCGGCGGCGACGAGTTCGTGCTGGTCCTGACCGGCATCCACAGCGAGGACCAGGTGGAGGGCCGGATCTCGCGGGTGCTGGCCGACGTCCTGGAGCCGATGGTGTGCAGCGGTCACGAGCTGACCGTCACGGCCAGCATCGGCGTGGCGATGTTCCCCCTCGCCGGCAGCGACCCCACGACGCTGCTCAAGCACGCCGACGCCGCGATGTACCAGGCCAAGACGAGCGCCCGCAACAGCCATCGCTACTTCGACTTCTCGATGCTGGACGCCACGAACGACAAGCTCGCGATCGCCGCGGGGCTGCGGCACGCACTGGACCGCGACGAGATCTCGGTGGCCTACCAGACCCAGATCAGCCTGGTCACCGACGAGGTGATCGGTGTCGAGGCGCTGGCCCGGTGGCACACGTCCGACGGACGGGAGATCACGCCCGATCTGTTCATCCCGGCGGCCGAGGACAACGGCCTGATCATCGCCCTGGGGGAGCGCGTGCTGCGGCAGGCCTGCGTCGACACCGTGACGATGTCCCGCGAGATGGGCCGGCCGCTCAAGCTCGCGGTCAACGTGTCACCCCGCCAGTTCAACGACCGCTCGTGGCTCGACGTCATGCACCAGGCCCTGCGCGACTCCGAGCTGCCCGCCGACCGCCTCGAGCTGGAGATCACGGAGGGGATCTTCATGGAGAACCCCGCAGCCGTCGTCGAGGTCATGAACACCGTGAGGTCGCTCGGCGTCGGCATCGTGATCGACGACTTCGGCACCGGCTTCTCGAGCCTGGCCTACCTCACCCGGTTCCCGATCGACAAGATCAAGATCGATCGCTCGTTCATCGCCGACGTGGTGGTGGACGCCGCCGACGCCGCAATCGTCAACTCGATCATCGTCATGGCCCACACCCTGGGCATGACAGTGGTGGGCGAAGGGGTCGAGACCGACGCCCAGGAGTCGTACCTGCGCGAGCGCGGCTGCGACGAGGCGCAGGGGTTCCGCTACAGCCACGCGCTGCCGCCGCTCGACGTCGTCGCGGCCGCGAGGGGCTAGGCGCGCTTCAGTACTCCTCGTGCGTCCGCGGGTCTCCGCCGATGCGCTGACCGTTCTCGAGGCCCGCGATCAGCTGGATGTCGTCGGCGTCGAGCTCGACGTCGAAGATGTCCAGGTTGCTGCGGAACCGCTCGGGTGTGGCCGACTTCGGGATCGGTGCCGCGCCGATCTGGGTGTGCCAGCGCAGCACGACCTGGGCGGGGGAGAGATCGTGCTTGCTGCCGATCTCGGCGAGCACGGGCTGCTCGAGCAGGTCGCTCTTGCGGCCGAGAGGGGTCCAGCTCTGGGTGATCGTGCCGAGCCGCTCGTCGGCCGCGCGTTGCTCGGTCTGCGGCAGATAGGGGTGCAGCTCGACCTGGTTGACCGCGGGTGCCACGCCGGTCTCGGCCACGATGCGGTCGAGGTGCTCGGGCAGGAAGTTGGACACGCCGATCGAGCGCGTCAGCCCCTCCTCACGCAGCCCCACGAACGCCTTCCACGTCTCGACGAACAGGTCGGCGCTCGGATTGGGCCAGTGGATCAGGTAGAGGTCGACGTGATCGAGGCCGAGCCGCTCGAGCGAGGCCTCCAGCTCACGACGCGGCCCCTCGCTGCCGTGGCCGTCGCCGGGCAGCTTGGTCGTGACGAACAGCTCGTCGCGCGAGACCGGGGAGTCGGCGATGCCCTGCCCGACGGCCGTCTCGTTCTCGTAGCGGGTCGCGGTGTCGAGCAGCCGGTAGCCGGCGGCTATCGCCTCGGTGAAGATCGCCGGGTCGTCGATCGAGTACGTGCCGAAGCCGAGGACGGGCATCTGTCGCCCGTCGTTGAGCTCCACGAGGGGTGCAAGGGTCATGCCTCAACCGTACGTCCGCCGGCGCGTTCGACAAGCCAGGCGAGGCCGGTCAGCTCACCTGGGCCGCCGCGGCGCGGCCCGCGGCCCGTCCGCTGAACAGGCAGCCGCCGAGGAACGTCCCCTCCAGGCTGTTGTAGCCGTGCACACCTCCGCCGCCGAACCCGGCCACCTCGCCCGCGGCGTACAGGCCCTCCAACGGTTGACCGTCGGCGCCCAGCACCCGTGAGTCCAGGTCGGTCTCGAGCCCGCCGAGCGACTTGCGCGTCAGGACGTGCAGGCGCACCGCGATGAGCGGGCCCTTGGTGGGGTCGAGCATCTTGTGCGGGCTGGCGACCCGGATGAGCCGATCGCCGCGGTACGACCGCGCCTGCCGCAGCGCGGTGATCTGCAGGTCCTTGGTGAAGTCGTTGTCGAGCTCGCGGTCACGCTCCAGCACCTGCCGGCGTACGAGCTCCAGGTCGACCGGGGCCTCGGGGGTGAGGCCGTTCATGCCGGCCACCAGCTCCTCGATCGTGTCGGCGACGACGAAGTCCTCGCCGTGGCGCTTGAACGCCTCGACCGGGCTGGTCGCCCCTTTGGACAGTCGCTCCTTGAGGAGTGTGCGGACGCTCTTGCCGGTCAGGTCCGGATTCTGCTCCTGACCGGAGAGGGCGAACTCCTTCTCGATGATCGCCTGGGTGAGGATGAACCACGAGTGGTCGTGGCCGCTGCGCCGCAGCAGCTTGAGCGTGCCGAGCGTGTCGAACCCGGGGAGGCCGGGGACGGGCAGCCGGTGCCCCGATCCGTCCAGCCACATCGACGACGGGCCCGGCAGGATGCGGATGCCGTGCATGGGCCAGATCGGGTCCCAGTTCTTGATCCCCTCGACGTAGTGCCACATGCGGTCGCGGTTGATGTGGCTGGCGCCCGCCTTCTCGGCGATCGCGAGCATCCGGCCGTCCACGTGCTGCGGCACGCCGGAGATCATGTGTCGGGGCGGGGTGCCGAGGCGCTCGGGCCAGCTGGCCCGGACCAGGTCGTGGTTGCCGCCGATGCCGCCGGAGGTCACGATGACGGCCTGGGCGGACGCGGTGAAGTCGCCGATCGCGATGCGTGAGGTGGGCGCGGCTCGCTCGGCGTCCGTGGGCTCCAGCACCTGGCCGGTCACGCCGGTGACGACCCCGTCCGTCACGACGAGCTCGTCGACGCGGTGCCGGAAGGCGTACTGCACGAGTCCGTTGGCATGCCCTTCGCGGACGATTCGCTCGAACGGCTCGACGATGCCGGGGCCGGTGCCCCACGTGATGTGGAAGCGGGGGACCGAGTTGCCGTGGCCGCCCGCCAGTCCGCCGCCGCGCTCGGCCCAACCGACGACGGGGAAGACACTGTGGCCCTTCTCCTTCAGCCAGGCCTGCTTCTCCCCGGCGGCGAAGTGGACGTACGACTCGGCCCACCGGCGCGGCCAGAGGTCCTCGTCGCGGTCGAACTGCGCGCTGCCCAGCCAGTCCTGCATCGCCAGGTCGACCGAGTCCTTGATGCCCATGCGCCGCTGCTGCGGTGAGTCGACGAAGAACAGCCCGCCGAACGACCAGTACGCCTGACCGCCGATGCCCTGCTCACCCTCTTGATCGATCAGCAGGACCCTGCGGCCGGCCTCCACGAGCTCAGCGGTGGCGACGAGCCCGGCCAGGCCGGCGCCGACGACGATGACATCAGATTCCATGCCGCGATTGTGTCGTACGCGGGTGCCGTCGGCCCGCCAAGCGCGGTCGACGCGGCTGCGTAAGGGCCGCAATACCACAGGAGACAAACCGACTCGCCGGGCCCTTCGAGGGTGAAATGACTACCTGTGGTGACTCATCAGCACTATGTTCAGGGGCGTCATCATTCATCGTTGGGAGAAATTTGTCATGGCCGTTGACTTGAAGTCTCTAGGCATCAACACCCAGGGAGCGCTCGTATCGGGCGCCCTTGCGATCATCCTGACCTTCTTCGGGGCCTACATCCGCATCAGCGGAGGTGGCCAGTCGGAGAACGTCACGAACGCGTGGGACGGCTGGGGAACCCTGGCGTGCCTGCTGCTCATCGCCTCCTTCGCGCTCGTCATCGTGAAGGCCTTCGCGGGGGACACCCTCCCGCGTGAGGTGCCCTGGACGCTGATCGCGCTCGCACTCGCCGTCATCGCGGCACTCATCCTCATCATCAAGCCGTTCACGGTCGACGTCCCGGACTTCCTGGACGACATCTCGGTCGGCCCGGGCTGGTCCGGATGGATCCTGTTCGTCGCGGTGATCGCCTTCGTCGTCTTCGTCGCGCTGCTGTTCAAGGACTCGGGCGAGAAGATCCCGGAGATCAACAAGAGCAGCAACGGCACCGGCAGTGCACCGCAGGCACCGCAGGCACCGCAGTCGTACACGCCGCCGCCGGCTCAGACGCCGCCCCCGGCTGCGCCGCCCGCCGCTCAGACGCCGCCGCCCCCGGCTGCGCCGCAGAATCCGCCCGCGCCGCCGGCCCCCCCGGCTCCGCCCGCGAGCTGATCGCACACTGCACCAGAAGGGCCCGGCCTCGGCCGGGCCCTTCGTGCGTCCTCAGACTGTCCGGCCGGTGACCTGCAGGGACCGGTAGGCGTACACGAGGATGAGGGTGCCGAGCGGCATCGACGCAGCGATGCCGACGAAGCACAGCATCGTGCCGGCGTAGGCCACGGCGATGAGCAGGCCGAACGTCAGGAGGCACAGGCCGAGGTGGGCGCGGACGAGCGCGAAGCTCCCGCGGATGGCCGCGAACGTCCCGAGGTCCCGGTCGAGCAGCAGCGGGAGCGTGAACATCGAGAAGGCGGCGAAGGCGATCCCGGGCAGCAGGCACAGGATCGTGCCGAGGACACCCGCCACGAGCAGCACGGCGGTGGTCACCATGACCCGGCCGGCACGGCGGGTGCTGAGGATCATCCGGTACGACGGGGTGCCACCGTCCGCGATGAGCAGGCACATCCGTACGAGATTGCCGTGGAAGAGCGACAGCGGGATCGCGACGACCAGCGCCGCAGCGTACAAGAGGCCGACCGTCGCCCACAGGTCCTGGAACCGGTCGAGCTGCACGGTCGAGCTGGTGGTGGGCTCGGCCATGTCGATCCAGATCGGCACGAGCCGCCAGAAGTACATCGCGTAGAGAACCAGGCCCACCACGACCGTAGGGATCATCGCGGCGAGCAACACCTTGAGGTGCACCCGCAACATGTCCCACGACCACCCGAACGCGTCGGGGATGCGGAACGGCGGGGGCGCGGCGTAGCTGGGCGGGCCGTACGCGTAGGGGTACGGGGTGCCGTGGGAGGGCGGCTGGTCGCTCATGGCATGACCGTAGTGGCCCGGCCCGCCACCCGCGCGGCGTTCAGGACGTGAAGGGCGGCCGGTCGTCCAGGCGTACCGACTGGCGTCCGGCCCACCGCCAGAGACGGGCGGTGAGGTCGCGGTCCTCGTCGGTCACGAGATTGCCCATCACGCGCAGCGCGAAGGTCATGAGGTGGTGCGAGCGCATGCCGACGGGGCCCGCCGTGGGGAGCAGCCGGGGGACGGTGATGAGTCCCGCGAGCCGGCGGGCGATCGAGAACGCCTCGCCGTAGCGGGCGGTGAGCAGAGCGGGCCATGCGGCGGCGAGATCGGTCTCGGACCGCAGCAGCTCGGCGGCCTCACGCCCGGTCTCCATGCCGTAGTCGATGCCCTCGCCGTTGAGCGGGTTGACGCACCCCGCGGCGTCCCCGACGAGCACCCAGTTGGGCCCGGCGACGCCGGAGACGGCGCCACCCATCGGCAGCAGGGCGCTGGTGGGGATGCGCAGCTCGCCGCTCAGGTCCCACTCCTCGCGGCGGAGGCCTGCGTAGTGCTCCATGAGCGGACGGATCTGCAGGTCGGCGGGACGCTTGGCGGTCGCGAGCGCGCCGACGCCGAGATTCACCTCGCCGTCGCCGAGCGGGAAGATCCAGCCGTAGCCGGGCAGCACCATGTCGCCCGATCCGTCGGCGGCGGGGCCCCGCAGCTCGAGGTGCGAGGAGATCCAGGGATCGTCGCTGCGGCCGGACTTGACGTACGACCGGCCCGCCACGCCGTACGCGGTGTCGCGGTGCCACTCGCGCCCGAGGACGCGACCGAGCGGCGAACGTACGCCGTCGGCGACCACGAGGCGGTCGCAGTGGACGGTGTGCGGGGTGCGCTCGCGGCCGACGTGGAAGACCACACCGGTCACGCGGCCGGCGTCGTCGCGGACGGCGTCCACTGCCCGGGCGCCCTCGAACGGGGTCGCACCAGCCTCGACCGCGACCCGGAAGAGCTTGTCATCGAGCTCGGTGCGGGGGACCGCCGAGCCGTAGTCGGGCAGGGAGCCGCCGGGCCAGGGGAGCAGGAGCTCCTGGCCGAATCCCGCGGCGCGCAATCCGCGGTTGGTGCCGTGGCCGCGGACCCAGTCGCCGAGGCCCAGTCGCTCGAGCTCGGCGATCGCACGGGGCGTCAGTCCGTCGCCGCAGGTCTTGTCACGCGGGAACGTCGCCGCATCGGCGAGGACGGTGTCGAGGCCGAATCGGGACGCCCAGGCGGCGGCCGCGGATCCGGCGGGACCGGCGCCGACGACGAGCACGTCGGTGCGGGTCGGAAGCGCGGTCATGCAGCGATTCTCCCAGAGGGGTCGGCGGCTGGCAGGATGGGGCACATGAGCTCTGCGGACACCTCGGCCCGGGCGGAGCGCGAGGTGCACTTCGCCTCTCGCGGATCGTCCTACTACGACATCCTGCTCGCGGTGTTCTGTGTCGTCCTGGTCGTGTCCAACATCGCGGCGACCAAGGGCACGCAGTTCTTCTCCGGCGACGTGTCGATCGGTCCGGTGCAGATCATCCCGGTGTTCTCCGACGGCGGCGCGGTCCTGTTCCCGCTGGCGTACATCATCGGCGACGTGATCTCCGAGGTGTACGGCCTGCGCGCGGCCCGGCGGGCGATCCTCGTGGGGTTCGGCACCGCGATCATGACGTTCGTGACGTTCCTGATCGTCATGCAGCTGCCGAGCGCGGAGTTCTACGACAACCAGGAGGCGTTCGAGAGCGTCGTCTGGTCAGGCGTGCAGATCGTGGCGGCGTCCCTGGTGGCGTACCTCGTGGGGCAGTTCCTCAACTCGTACGTCCTGGTGCGGATGAAGGCCCGCTCCGCCGAGCCCGGCCTCTGGCGACGGCTGGCTGGCTCGACCGGCGTCGGCGAGGCGGCCGACACGCTGATCTTCTGCGCGATCGCCGCCTCGGCGATCGGTGTCGACAGCTTCGGCGCGTTCCTCAACTACTTCGTCGTCGGCTTCTTGTTCAAGTGCGCCGTCGAGCTGCTGGTCATGCCCCTCACGATGGTCGTCATCCGAGCCTTGAAGCGCCGCGAGCCCTCCTACTGGCAGTGACCCGCCCACCCAGCCCCCGTTTCCCCGTGGTCGGGTTCCCACGGGACCGTGGTAATTGGTCACTTCCCTCGTGTTGTGACGCTAGGGAAGTGCACAAACCCCACGGTCCCGTGGGAAACCGACAACCGGCGGAGGGGTCAGGCGTAGAAGCGGGCGAGGAAGTCGTCGCGGAAGTCGGGGAAGGTGCCGGCTTCGATGTGGGCGCGCATGTCGTCGACGAGGCGTACGGTGAACCGCTCGTTGTGGATCGTGCAGAGCGTCGCGGCGATGTACTCCTTGGTCTTGAACAGGTGGTGCAGGTACGCCTTGGAGTAGTGGGCGCACGTGTAGCAGTCGCACTCCGGGTCGATCGGCCCGAAGTCGCGACGTGAGGCCGCGACCAGCAGGTTGTAGCGGCCGGTCATCGCGTAGACGCGGGACGATCGCGCGACCCGCGACGGCGACACGCAGTCGAACGTGTCGCAGCCGTTCTCCACCGCGGTGAACAGGTCGTCGGGCTCGCTGATGCCGAGCAGGTGCCGCGGCTTGTCGTCGGGCAGCTCCTCGTTGACCCAGCGCACGATCGTGCCGAGATTCTCCTTCTCGATCGCCCCACCGACGCCGTAGCCGTCGAACCCGAGGCCGTCGATCTCCAGGTCGGCGAGCCCGCGGGCGGCCTGGCGGCGCAGGTCCTCGTGCTGGGCGCCCTGGACGACCCCGAACAACGCCTGCCGGGGCTTGTGCGCGCGCTCGAGGTCGAGCCGCTGGTGCTCGACGAGGCACCGCCGCGCCCACGCCTGGGTGCGGGCGAGCGACTGGACCTGGTAGTCCTTGGTGTTCATCAGCGTCGTCAGCTCGTCGAACGCGAACATGATGTCCGCGCCCAGCTGGTGCTGGATCTGCATCGACACCTCGGGGGTGAACCGGTGCTTGGAGCCGTCGAGGTGCGACTTGAACGTCACGCCGTCGTCATCGACCACGGCGAGCCGGTCCTTGCCCTCGGCGATCACGTCGTCGGCGGTGACCCCCTTGGCGTCCATCGACAGGGTCTTCTGGAACCCGGCGCCGAGCGACAGCACCTGGAAGCCGCCCGAGTCGGTGAACGTGGGGCCCGGCCAGTTCATGAACGTCCCGAGCCCGCCGGCCTCGTCGACGATGTCGGCGCCGGGCTGGAGGTAGAGGTGGTACGCATTGGCGAGCAGCGCCTGCGCGCCGAGATCGGCCATGGCCTCGGGGAGCACGGCCTTGACCGTCGCCCGGGTGCCGACGGGGATGAACGCGGGGGTGCGGATCTCTCCATGGGGGGTGGAGATGGTGCCCGTACGACCGAGGGCACCTTCGAGCTGGGAGCCGACGGAGAACATGCCCCCATCCAATCAGGGCGGTCCGACGAGCCAGACCGCGGCGGCCAGGGCGGCGCCGGTGAGCAGGATGAACACGACGTTCCACACCGCCGCGGGCAGGATCGTGAGGCGCGCGAGCACGTCCGCATCGCTGGTGCGCGTGCGTACGCGACGTCGGTGCGGCCACAGCTCGATCGACGTACGAGGGGCCGCCAGCAACAGGAACCACGCGAACGTGAGCGCGGCGAAGTCCTGGACCCGCTCCGGCGCCCGCCACACGAGCAGGGACACCGCGGCCGCGCTGAGCACGACGACGAGCAGACCGAACCAGTTGAGGATGAACGCCAGCATGAGAGCGAGGGTCCCGAGTCCGGCGTAGAGCGCCCACGCGGTCCGGCCGCTCTCGACCAGGGCGACCGACGCCAGCCCCAGGGCCGCGGGAGCGAGGTAGCCGGCCGCCGCGGTCGCGATCATGCCGGGGCCGCGCGGCTTGCCCGAGGAGACCGTGAGGCCCGAGGTGTCGGTGTGCAGGCGGATGCCGTTGAGTCGCCGGCCCGTCAGCACCGCGACCCCCGCGTGGCCGGCCTCGTGGACGAGGGTCACCACGTGACGGGTGACGGACCAGGCGGGCGGCAGGGCGATCAGCACGACGGCTGCCGCCGCTGCCGCCCAGGTGGGGTCCAGGGGATCAGCCTGTCGGACGGTCGACGAGCTCGACCCGGGTCGCGTCCCGCGGGGACGCGCCCATCGCCGCGGCGATGCGGTGGTGGACTACGCCCTCGCGATGACGGCTCTGCCGGTCCAGCGCGAGGCCGAGCGCGGTCTGCGCCCACGCACTGGTCGGCTCGAGGTCGACGAGACGGCGGAACGACTCCTCGGCCGGCGACAGCTGCGCGGCGGCGAAGTGCGCCCGCCCGAGCAGCTCCCAGGCCCCGGCGTGGCCGGGCTCGGCGTCGACGACCTTGCGGAGCACGCGGGCAGCGTCCCTCGGGAAGCGCGAGTCGAGGAGCTCCTCACCCAGACGGAAGGCGTCGAAGACGTCCATCGCGGCGATCTTGTCGTCCGTGATGTGGGGGGTCATGTAGATGGTCATGTTGCGCTCCTCTCAGAAGTCGGTGCGGTCAACGCCGCGAGGCAGGCGTTCATTCCACCCGCTCGGGAGCGGGATCGGTGGGCTCCGGCGCGTCCTGGGTCGGGGCGGTCTCGCCGACCGAGGGGCTCGGCCGGGTGGGCTCCGGCGTGGCCGTCCGCGTCGGCGTGGGTCTCGTGGCCGTGGGCGCCGGTGCCGGGTCGCGGTTGTCGGGGGTCACCGCCGGATCCGGGTCCTCGTCCTTCTCGTCGTCCTTGTTGTTGTCATCGTCCTTGCCGGGCGCGTCCTTGTCGCTCTTGCTGCCGCCGAACGTGTCGCCGATCGTGGTGCCGCTCGACCCGCCGAGGGTCTTGTCCGACACGAGCTCGTACGTCGTGATGGCCGCGAGCGCGAGCAGGGCGACCACGACGGTCGTGATGATGACCGCCTTCCAGCGTAGGACGGGTCCGTCGTTGTCGACGACCTCAGCGCTGCGGACGGGGGAGTGCTCGGCCTCCGCGATCTCGTCGAGGGCCTCGGCGATCTCGCCGTCCTGGACCGTCCGCTCCACGAGCGCACCCGACGCGGTCTGGGCGAGCAGGGTCTTGCCCTTGTCGAGGGTACGCGCGTAGAACGCGGAGCCGACGGTGGCGATGAAGCTGCCGAGCGCCACGCCGATCATGGTTCCCGCGACACCCAGCCGGGACGCCAGCCACGCGGAGGTGACAGCGGCCAGGACGCTGCCTGCGACCTGAAGCCAGGAGATCTCACCGAACAGACCACGACGTTCAGACATGTCCTCCAGCCTAGGAGACGGCCCCGAACGTCTCGGCGGCGAGCACGCCGACCTCGTCGAGCCATGCCGCGCGCTGCTCGTCCGAGGAGCCCGCCACGGGACGGAGCACGCGGCGAGTCACGGCTGGGCTGCCGAGATAGGGCGCGATGCAGCGCCCCCAGATCGACGCGAGGGGGTCCTTGTAGAGCGTCTCCTCGCGCTCGTCCGTGGTGTCGGACGTGTTGACCACGAAGAGCTGCTGCACCGGCGCGAGGGGCTCGGGGTGGCCGGTGGCGTCGGCGAGCCGGTACGCGACCCCGGGCACGACGACCCGGTCGACCCATCCGGTCAGGATCGCGGGGGGCATGCCCCACCAGTTGGGGTGCACGACCGCGAGCCCGTCGGCCTGGCGCAGCTCCGCGCGGTGCAGGCTGATCAGCGGATCCTCCTCGCGCGCGAGCGCCGACTCGGTCTCGTCACCGGTCGTGTGGGACTCGTACGTCGCGAGGATCGGGTCGAACCGCTCGGCGTACAGGTCGTGCGAGCGGACCTCGTGCCCGAGCTCGATCAGCTGCTCGGCGACCCGCTCGGCCAGGGCATGACAGAAGCTGGTCGACCGGGGGTGGGCCAGCAGGAGCATCACACGACTCATGCTGGGATTCTGGCAGCCCCCGAGGTCGTACGTCCGGCGTTCGGGCCCGACACGGCGAGAGCGATGACCGCGACCCACAGGTAGCCCGGCCACAGCGCGAGCCGCTCGAACGCCCCGACGTACGACGTCGCGTCGGTCAGCAGCAGCGTGGCGAAGCCGATGACCCCGACGAACGACAGCCCGGCGACGACGATCGTGCTGCGGGAGCGCAGGCTGATGCCCATCAGGAGCAGCGCCAGCGGCTGGGCCACGAAGATCGGCACTGCCACCAGGCTGTGCAGCGCGCCGTCCTCGTTGACCGGCGCGAGGCCCACCCCGATCGTGCCGAGGCCCGAGACGCACCACAGCGCGACCGAGGCCCGCCCGGCCCGCCCGGGAAGGGCGCGCAGGCCCAGCAGGAGCGCGCCGAGGAGCAGGGCCAGGCCGAACCAGACGAACGCGACGTTCATGCCCGCGTGCCAGTCCGAGCACAGCACGTCGCCGCGGATCGTCCGGCACGCGGTGTTGCCGAGGTCGCTGATCGTGCTGTGGGCCAGCGAGTAGTCCGCCGACGTGTGACGCGAGACCACCAGCTCGGTCACGACGTACAGCGGTTGGAGCGTCCAGAGGGCTGCGCCGAGCAGCGCGAGCCGGTGGGTCGCGCTCAGCTCAGGGCCTGCTCGAGGTCACCGATCAGGTCCGCGACGTCCTCGATGCCGACCGACAGCCGCACGAGGTCGTCGGGCACCTCGAGCAACGAGCCCGCCGTGGAGGCGTGGGTCATCGCGCCGGGGTGCTCGATGAGCGACTCGATGCCACCGAGGCTCTCGGCGAGGGTGAACAGCTCGGTGCGCGAGCAGAAGTCGAGCGCCGACTGCCGATCCTTCAGGCGTACGGACACCATGCCGCCGAAACGACGCATCTGGCGTGCCGCGGCCTCGTGGCCGGGGTGCTCGGGGAGACCCGGGTACAGGACCGACGAGATCGACGGGTGTCCCTGCAGGAAGTCGACGACCGCCTCGGCGTTGTCGCAGTGCTGGTTCATCCGCACGGCCAGCGTCTTGGCGCCGCGCATCGTCAGGTACGCGTCGAACGGACCGGGCACACCGCCTGAGCCGTTCTGCAGGAACGCGAACGCGGCGTCGAGCTCTTCGTCGTCGGTGATCAGCGCGCCGCCGACGACGTCGGAGTGGCCGCCGACGTACTTGGTCGTGGAGTGCAGGACGACGTCGGCGCCCTGCGTGAGCGGCTGCTGCAGGTAGGGCGAGGCGAACGTGTTGTCGACCACGAACGTCGCGGACGCCGCGTGCGCGATCTCCGCGATCGCGGCGATGTCACCGATGTTGAGCAGCGGGTTGGTCGGCGTCTCGATCCAGATGGCCTTGGTGGCCGGGGTGACCGCGGCACGGATCGCGTCGAGGTCGTTGACCGCGGCGGGGGTGTAGGTGATGCCCCACTGGGTGAACACCTTGTCGATCAGGCGGAACGTGCCGCCGTACGCGTCGTCGGGGATCACGAGGTGGTCGCCGGGACGCAGCAGCGACCGCAGCGCGGTGTCGGTCGCGGCCATGCCCGAGCTGAACGCGCGGCCGTACGTCCCGCTCTCCAGCGCCGCGAGGTTGCCCTCGAGTGCCTTGCGGGTCGGGTTGCCGGTGCGGGCGTACTCGTAGCCGCCGCGCATGCCGCCCACGCCGTCCTGCGCGAACGTCGAGCTGGCGTAGATCGGCACGTTGACCGCGCCGTTCTCGGCGTTGGGCTCGTAGCCCGCGTGGATCGCCCGGGTCGCGAATCCGTGCGTCCGGCCCTCGTCGCGTGCGCTCTCGTCGTTGCCCATCAGACGTGCACTCCCAGCAGATCGTGGCGGGTCAGGACACCCAGCGGCTTGCCCTCTTCGACGACCATCACGGCGTCGCTCGAGCTGAGCGCCTTGAGGGCGTCGTCGAGCGTCTCGCCGGAGCCGAGCAGGGGCAGCGGCGGCTCCATGTGACGCGACACGGGGTCGGTCAGCTGGGCGCGGCCCTCGAAGACGGCGCTGATCAGCGCGCGCTCGTTGACGCTGCCGGCGACCTCACCGATGACGATGGGCGGCTCGGCACCGACAACCGGCATCTGCGAGACGTTGTACTCGCGCAGGATCTCGATCGCGTCGCGGATCGTCTCGGACGGGTGGGTGTGGACCAGTGCCGGCAGACCGCCGGTCTTGCTCAGCAGCAGGTCACCGACCGAGAGCTGGTGGGAGGTGCCGTCGAGGGGCTCGCGCAGGAAGCCGTAGGACGACATCCAGTCGTCGTTGAAGATCTTGCCCAGGTAGCCGCGGCCACCGTCGGGCAGCAGCACCACGACGAGCGCGTCGGGGCCGGCCTCGGCCGCGACCTTCAGTGCGGCGACCGTGGCCATGCCGCAGGAGCCGCCGACGAGCAGACCTTCCTCGCGCGCGAGGCGACGGGTCATGTCGAAGGAGTCGGCGTCGGAGACGGCGATGATCTGGTCGGGGATGCTCGGGTCGTACGCGCTGGGCCAGAAGTCCTCGCCGACGCCCTCGACGAGGTACGGGCGGCCCGTGCCACCGGAGTAGACCGAGCCCTCGGGGTCGGCGCCGATGATCTTGATGTCGGGGTTCTTCTCCTTGAGGAACCGCCCGACGCCGGTGATCGTGCCACCTGTGCCGACACCGGCCACGAAGTGCGTCACCTTGCCGTCGGTGTCCGCCCAGATCTCGGGGCCCGTGGTCTCGTAGTGGCTCTCAGGACCCGCGGGGTTGGAGTACTGGTCGGGCTTCCAGGCGCCCTCGGTCTCGCGGACGAGCCGGTCCGAGACGTTGTAGTAGCTGTCGGGGTGCTCGGGCGGCACTGCCGTCGGGCAGACGACGACCTGCGCGCCGTACGCCTTCATCGCGTTGCGCTTCTCCTCGCCGACCTTGTCGGGGCACACGAAGATGCACTTGTATCCGCGCTGCTGGGCGACGAGGGCCAGGCCGATGCCGGTGTTGCCGGAGGTCGGCTCGACGATGGTCCCGCCGGGCTTCAGGGCACCGGACTCCTCCGCGGCGTCCACCATCTTGACCGCGATGCGGTCCTTGGCGCTGCCTCCGGGGTTCAGGTACTCGATCTTGGCGGCCACCGTTGCCGATCCGGGCGTGGTGACAGAGTTGAGGCGGACCAGCGGGGTGTTGCCGATCAGCTCGACGATATGGCTTGCAATGGGCATGCGGCCATTCTTGCACTCAACGCCTCGTCAGCACGGGGGCCGCTTCCCTCACGTCGAGCTGTGCGGCCGGACCCGATGCCACGAGCGTCTGGCCGATGGTCTGCCACGCACCGCCGTCGACGCGATATCGGACCCGATACGTGACGTCGACCCGCGCGCGTACGTCGTCCGCAGGCTCGCGATAGCGGTGCGTGACGTCCATCGCGGGATAGGGCTTGCCCGGTGTGGAGGTCGATCGCGTCGTGCCGTCGCCGTGCACCCAGTGATAGGTCACGGGCTGCGCGACCAGGTCGACGTCGTAGCCGAGCAGCTCGATGCTGCGCTCGAACGCCTGCGGCTGCGCGTAGAAGATCGTCTCGACGTTCACCAACGTCTCGTCGCCGGGCTGGATCTGCACCTGCAGGCTCGGCAGCCCGATCTCCCGCGCCGCCCGCAGGACGTCGCCCGGAGTCAGCTCGCGCCGCTCCTCAGCCTCGGGCTCGTCCGGGTCCTCCGGCGTCTGGGTGCGGCAGCCGTAGATCGCGTTCACCGGATCCACCCGACACTGCATGTAGATCCGGTCATACGTCGGATCGTTGACAGGCGCCGCATCGCCGGATCCGTTGACCGGCACGTTTGGAGAATTGTGTCGGGCGCTGGGTCGAAGAATCTTCTGCGCGTCGAGCCTGATCGAGGTATTCCGACGGTTCGGGTCAACGTCTATGTCCGCAACTGCCACCGAGGGATGCAGGAGCACCGCGAGTGCCAGGATAAGAACGGCAAACTTCACGGCTCGGCCCTCACGAGTTTGGACACTTGATTCTCACCCTGGGATGTGGACGTGACGAGGAAGGCAAGTTCTGCGTTCTCTGGGGACGTTGGCCCGGGATCGTTGGCTTCGTCTACGCGCTGCGTACCTGCTGGCGCATCGAGATGGGCGAATACCCGTCTAGTTGAACTGGATTGCTCCACCTCGATCTCACTGAGACTCCACTGACCACCCTTGAAGTAGCCGCCGGCGGCGTAGGTGTCGCGGTAGAGCGAGATGTAGCTCTGGCAGCCCTCGCACGTGGGGGCCGAGAGGCGGGTGAGCTCTTCCACGTCCCCGGTTGCCGCGGCGTAGTTGAAGACGTCGACGTAGTGCTTGACGAAGGCGGCGGCACCCTCGGGGGAGTCCTGGCGGGCCTGGTCCGGCATGGGTGGGGCCGTGGCGGTCGGCGTCGGGGTCGTGGCCGATCGCTGGGGCTCGATCGGCGCCGGGTCAGAAGACGAGCAGGCACCGAGGGCCAACGCCGTCGCCAGGACAATTCCCCCGAATCGCATCTTCGAAAACTACCGAAACGACAGCGATTCGGTAAGCCCTGACGCGACATCTGTGGACGACGACCGCCACGGCGCGGGCGGTAGTGCTGATGCTCGCGGTCAGTCCCGCAGCCGTTGACGGTCCGCCAGTTTGAGCTCGGTCCTTCGCCAGTCGGCCATCTGCTTGGTGTGTGGCCGTTCAGGCTCGCGTCAAAGACGATCGTGTGCGGGTCGTCGAGCCGGCTGCGACAGCGCCAGGGCCGAGGCTCGGCGGGGAGTACGGCAGCGTCGTCGCTGCGTCCAGGGACGATGAGGGCGTGCTGCACACCGAGCTGGTCGCAAGCACCAACAAGTCGAACCTGGACCAGCTGGAGGCGCTGTGCATCGTGCTGGCGTTCAAGCACACCGCGTCATTGGTGGTAGGCGGTCGTCAGCTCGGAGCCCTGGGCAAGCGCCTTCAGGAACGCGGCTTCGACGTCAAGTTGATGACCTTGGGTGACCAGTTGCAGGCGTGCTCGGTGGGCTACGCCGCTATCGTGGGCGGCAAGGTGACTCACGCCGATGATCAGCTGCCGCGGGTCCAGATGCCGCGTGCCCGGCGTAAGAACGTAGGGGAGCCCTGCCGGTCGCCAAGGACGCCAGCATCTCTGACATCGACGGTGTCATCGTCACGATCCAAGCTCTCTACTGGACCGAGACGAATCCCAAGCGGACCTTGCAGCTTGTTCTAGGCTCTAGCGCCGCTGGGTGCCCGTAAGTAAGACGTACAGGCCAGCGGGGATAAATGCGATCCCAACAATCGAGAGCGACAGTCCAACAGCATCGGACTCGACGTTCCCAGCAAGCGATGTGATCCCGACGCTTATAAGAAGGCAAAGCCCAAGAATCATGAGCAGAGCTGGGCGAGGCCAGGCGTCCCACGGTGTGGGCTTGCCACGCCGAGCACGAGCCGCCCCAATGGCAACTCCGAGCATGAGCAGTGGGAGCGCATAGAGAACGGCTTTCACGCGGTTATCGTCGCACGTGCATCTACACGGATGCCCCTGGGCCTGGCGCTGGCACACAGCTGGGGTCGTCTCTTACGGTCACGGCCATCACGGCTGGGACCTGGGTCAAGTTCCGCCTCACGGTGACGACCACGAGCGTGAGCCGCCAGCGGCTCGACGGCACACCTTCCGGTGTCCTGTCGGTCAACAACACGACCCACCGCGGCAGGTACTTCCACCTGACCCGTAACTACGACACGACCACGGGCCAGTTCGCGCGGTTGCGCAACGTCAAGGTCGTGTCCCCCTAGCCCCCAGGAGGGGGAGAGTTGCTGGTCCCTTCACCCTCTCCTGGGTCCTCACATCGAGCACATCGTGCGCGAGAAGTCCATCCTTAGCATCGCTATTTCGACAATCTGTCCACCATCCACCGTGGATGACGTGTCAAAAGAACATTTATTCGCGACCCCTGCACTTCCAAGGTTTGCCGAACTAATGCACAGAACCACCCAGGAAGAAGTGGACTTGACAAGCCCAGCTATCGACAGCCTCGGGGGCTATGCGCACACGCCCTGTGCGGTGTGGTGTCGTCTTGGTGACGACACGATATGTGGTCTCCTTTTCGGCATGAACACAAACCTTGTAACCGCAACCATTCGCTTCCCCGAGAGCATTGCCTCCATGGACGTTCTCTGCCTCTTGAAGTACGCAGAGGAATTGGGGGTGACCGTCGCAGGCTGGGAGTGGCCGAAGCCCGAGTTCCAGCACCCCTTTGCAGCTTGATCGCAGACGACCGACTGTGGTCAGGCCGGCAGTTGTGTCGGCGTTTCATGATGTGCTTCTCATATGACACCGACAAAAACGCGCACCGTCGTCACGGCCAAGTTCTGCATCCCAGACGACCTCGCCGCCGCAGACCTCCTGCTTCAGATCAAGCACGCAATGGAAATGGGCATCGTCGTGTTGGACCTGGATTGGCCCACACCTGAGCGGCATCCATTCGCGGCGTGAAGGACGTGAACGAGTGCCGAATGAGCCGCAACGCTGGCATGATCGCACGGTGACTGAGAACAAGGGGACCTGCTTCATCGCTATGCCGATCACCACTCACAAGGAGGAGGCTGCTCGGTACGGGGGCGATACCGAACACTGGAACCACGTGATGGAACATCTATTCGTCCCGGCAATCGAAGCAGCCGGATACGAAGCTATCCGGCCCGTCACCAGCGGCTCCAGCATGATTCACGCAGAAATCGTTAAACATCTATCCGAGTCCACGATGGTCTTGTGCGACCTGAGCGGGCATAACCCCAACGTGTTTTTCGAGCTGGGTGTGAGAACGTCCCTCGATCTGCCCGTGGCCTTGGTCAAAGACAATTTGACGAGCATCCCCTTCGATCTTGGGGGGATGAATACCCATAGCTACGGATCGTCCATCAACGTGTGGTCGAACGAGAGCGACGTCGATCAACTCGCGACTCACATAACTAGGTGCGTCGAGACCTGCAATGACAAGAACCCGCTGTGGCAGAGGTTCGGTCTGTCGATTAAGGCGGAGGAGCCAACCGCTAACGGGTCACCTCATGACGCCAAGATGGATCTCCTGTTGGACCGGATGGATCACCTGGATCGCCGGATAGCGCAACGTGGCGACTCCGTTTTTTATCGCGATCGTGATGACGAGGATCTTGCCGCCACCAGACAGCAGGCCTGGGAGACGGTAGCGTCCGAAGTCAGTGAAATGAGTCATCTGCGCGGGAGATCGCGCGACGACGAAATCGTTGAACAGGTTTTCATCAACGACTTGACCGATTATCTCGTGGAGCGTCTTCCAGGATTTCTGCCGCGATTCCACATCGGCGACGGCGTGGTCCAGGTACTAGACCCCGGAAATGATATTCCTCCAACTATTCGAACGGTCTTGAAGAACCGTGGCCACCGAAATGGCATAAGAGTCGGATTCGCGTCGGTGTGACCGGATGAGCAGTCACACGCCATAGTCTTTTTCAGCACTAAATGTCGACGTAGTGCTTGACGAAGGCGGCGGCACCCTCGGGGGAGTCCTGGCGGGCCTGGTCCGGCATGGGTGGGGCCGTGGCGGTCGGCGTCGGGGTCGTTGCCGAGCGCCGGGGCTCGATCGGCGCCGGGTCAGAAGACGAGCAGGCACCGAGGGCCAACGCCGTCGCCAGGACAATTCCCCCGAATCGCATCTTCGGAAACTACCGAAATACCAGCGATTCGGTAAGACCTGGGACCAGATCTGTGCACAACCTGCCCGGGTGCGGCGCCGAAGCAGCGGATCAGTCGAAGAGTCCGCCGATCTTGCCGGCGACGCCGGAGACGCCGTCCTTGATCGCGCCTCCTGTGTCCTTCAGCGCGTCCACGCCCTCGTCGAAGGCCTTGCCGACGTCCGGACCGTTCTCGAACAACGAGTCGATGGCGCCGTCGGAGAAGATCGCGATGCCCGCGCCGACCACGGTTCCGACGACCGCTCCGACGGCGGTCCCTGCTCCGGGGACGACCGAGCCGATCGTGGCCCCGACGAGCGCGCTCGTCCCCACCGTGGCGCCGGCACCGACGAGCAGACCCGCGCCGGTCGACGCGCCCTGCGAGACGACGATCTGGGTCGTGGTCTCGCCCTCCTGGTAGTCGTTGTAGGCACCGAGACCCAGGCCGATCGGACCGAGCACCTTGCCGAACCGGCCCAGCACCTTGGGGACCTTGCCCTCGCCTGCGAGCTGGCTCTGCCGCAGCAGGTCCTCCGCCTCGTCGAGCTTGCCTGCCAGGGCGAGCCGGTCCGCCTCCAGCTTGGCCGTGTCGAGGCTCTTGAAGAAGATCCACTTGCGCTTCATGTAGCGCTCGGGATGGGCCTGCAGGTCGTCGATCGCGCGGCGAGCCTCGTCGACGAGATCCGCCGCGCGCTTGTTGAGCTTGCTCTGCTTGCCCGCGACGGCGACGCCGAGGGCGCCGACCGCGGCGTCCCCGAGGATGTCGGCGGTGGTCAGCAGCCACGACGCGTGCTGGCCGACCGTGTAGTCGTCCTGGAGGGACCGGCACGCGGTCGCGTACTTGCGGTCGATGCGTGCGGCCTCGCTCGAGGCGTGGTTGTACGCCCGGATCTTGTCCTGGTGGGCGTCGTACGCGGTGACCTTGGCGTTGTGCGCCGTCACCTCCTCGGGCGTGCCGGTGAAGCCGTCCGGCGGGCGCTCCGGCCCGGGGCCGGGGTCCTGCACCATGAAGCCGACGACGGTGAGGCCGGCGGCCGTCGCGTCGCTGCGGATCGTGGCCATGTCGTTCTGGCAGCCGCGCAGCTTCTCGGCGAAGTCGTCGAGGTCCTCGGCCATCTTCTTCGCGGCGCTCTCCAGCGAGTCCGTCTTGTCGCGGGCGCCCGACATGCAGGACGAGAACTGGTCGCCCGCCGGACCCTGCCAGGAGTCGTCGGCGGACTTGCGCGCGTCGTTCATGCCGTCGGCGGCGTCAGCGATTTCGGGCGCCAGTGAGTTGCGCAGCCAGGTCGCGACAGACTCGACGGACGACGGCGAGCCCTCGATCTCGGTGTCGACGCTCACCGCTCGGTCGCCTTCTTGATGTCGGCGAACGTGGCTTCGGCCTCGGCGTCAGCACGTTGGTAGTAGTCCCGGCTGAGCCGGACGAGGTCGGCTGCGCCGCTCGACGCGGACGACACGTTGCCCGCACTGTCGACGACCTGGCTCAGCATGCTCGCGATGACGCCCGTCATGGGACCGGCATCGACACCTGCCGGCACCGAGCCGGACAGCTCATCCAGCCCGCTCGCGCCGCGGTCCAACGTCGCCGCGATCGACGCGAGAGCGGCCAGGTCGACGTCAAGCCGGCCGGTCATGCGGTCACCTCCGACGTGTCCTCGCGCAGACCGGGATCGACGTCGACGAACAGCAGGTCGTAGGGCGTCTCGTCGTGGATGCGCTGAAGCGTTGGGATGTCGCACAGCACCCAGGGGCTGCCCGGAAGATAGAAGTCCTCCAGCCGGTCGGGTGCCGAGTACGCGTAGAGGGCAGTCCTGCCGTCCTCGACGTGGTGCATCACGATGTGCCGCTGGTGCGGGTCAGGGTCGTCCGTCGTCGGGACGTAGACGACCGGCGGCATGGCGCGCCCGGTCGCGGACTCGGTGGTGCTCGTGCTCATCGTCATCCCCTGTGTGTCGACGTGTCGTGCCCGGTCGTGGGTCAGCGCCGCAGCCGTTGGCGGTCGGTGAGCTCGAGCTCGGTCCGCAGCCAGTCGGCCATCTGCTGAGGTGTGTGGCCCGTCAGGGTCGTGTCGAAGACGACCGTGCGCGGGTTGTCCAGCCGGCGGCGACGGCGCCAGGGCCGGGGCGGGGGCGCAGGCTGATGCCGGGTCCTGCCCTCGATGTCAGCCACCACGTACTGATCGATGGCCGCGACCCGGGTGACGCTCGCGCGACCGCAGCGCTCACGCCCGTTGACCGTGTCGTGGACGAGCTCGCTGGAGGTGAGCCACAGCGCCTCGTTGCGGCGGCGACCGCTCGCGGACAAGATCGCGCGCACCAGGAACCAGATGCCGACAAGACCGACAGCGACGCTCGGGACGAGCCACGAGCCTCCCTCGACCAGACCGATACCGGCCACCGTGAGGAGTGCGGCACCGAGTCCCAGGTCGATGACCAGGTCGTAGCGCCACTGCCAGGGCCACGACTCGACCCCGCGCGCCTCCTCGCCGTCGAGGTCGACGCGGTCCACCGTCGGCAGCCGGCCGGTCGCGGCGAGCGCGACGGCGAGAGCGACGGTGAGCACCGTGGCGGCCACGGTGTACCAGCCGAGCGCCCGCAGCGCGTGGACGTCTGCCGGCACCGCGACGAAGGCCACGACCACCAGGAACGTGCCCAGCGCGGCGATGATCAGGTTGGTTGCGACGGCGCCCCACTTGGCGCGCCCGCCGAAACGTACCTCCCCGATGTCGCTCATGGCGACACGATATGCCTATCCCGCCGCGCTGCGCACGCGCTTCAGATCACGGCACCCGTCGACCGCCCGTCGTCGACCGAGGCGTACGGGTCGATGACCTTCTTGGGGGCCGCGTCCGGGTCGTGCGGGAAGCGCTCCTCCAGGACGACCGCCAGCGCCGAGGCGGTGAAGATCGTCGAGAGGATGCCGACCGAGAGACCGATGAGCAGCGCGATCGCGAAGTCGGTGAGCGAGTCCCCACCCAGGACGGCCAGCGCCGCCAGGATGAACATCGCTCCCAGGCCCGTGTTGATCGTGCGGGGGATGGTCTGCAGGATCGCCTCGTTGACCACGTCCCGCAGAGGCCGCTTGCGGTTCTCCCGTGTGTGCTCCCGGATGCGGTCGAAGACCACGATCGTGTCGTTGACGGCCAGGCCGATGATCGAGAGCACCGCCGCGAGGAACACGCCGTCGATGGGCTTGCCCCACCAGGCGAAGACACCCACCACCGTCAGCACGACTGAGGACATCGACAGCACGGCGGCCGCCGCGTACGTCCACCGGAACCGCCACGCGAGGTACAGCATCTGTGCCGCCACGGCGATCGCGAAGGCGATCAGTGCCTTGTCGCGCAGCTCCTTGCCGAGGCTCGGGCCGATCAGCTCGTCGCGCTCCTTCTCGACGTCGCCCGCGACGCTCGCGAGAGCCTTCTCGACCTCGACCGCTTCGTCGTTGGTGATCTCGTCGAGGCGGACGCTGATGTTCTCGCGGCCGTCCTCGCCGGACGACGACTGGACGACGGCCTGCGTGAACCCGGCGTCGCTGACGGCCACACGGGCGTCCTCGGCGTCGACGGACTTGGACGTCGAGTACTCCAGCAGGCGTCCGCCGGTGAACTCCACACCCAGGTTGAGCCCGCGGATCGCGATGCCACCGACGGAGACGACGGCCACGACCAGCGTGATCACGATCCACGTGCCGCTGCGCTTCATCAGGTCAGGACCGCTCTCGGTCAGCCACCTGCGGATGCGGCCGGTGCCCGCCAGTCCACTGATCTGGGGACGGTTGCGGACGAACGCACGGCGCATGGCCCACTCGCACAGCACGCGTGCGATGACCAGAGCCGAGACCATCGAGGCGATGACGCCGATCGACAGCGTGACGCCGAAGCCCTTGACGGGGCCGGACGCGAAGAAGAACAGCAGCCCCGCGGCCAGCAGGGTCGTGACGTTGGAGTCGAGGATCGCCGACCAGGCCTTGTTGAAGCCGGTGGTCAGCGCGGGGGACAGGCCCGCCGAGCGTCGTTCGGCGTACTCCTCCCGCGCTCGCTCGAACACCAGGACGTTGGCGTCGATCGCCAGACCGATCGCGAGCACGAAGCCCGCCAGGCCCGGCAGGGTGAGTGTCGCCCCGAGCCAGACCAGCAGGGCGAAGGCGATGAGGGCGTACGTCGCGAGGGCGATCGTGGCGAGGAAGCCGACCAGTCGGTAGACGAACATGATGAACAGGCCGGTCAGGATGATGCCGATGATGGCGGCCTCGATCGAGGCGTCGATGGCGACCTTGCCGAGCGTCGGGCCGACGGTCCTCTGCTCGATCACGTCGACGGGGACGGGGAGTGCGCCGCCCTTGATCAGCGCGGCGAGGTCCTTGGAGCTCTCGGAGTCGAAGTCACCCGTGATCTGGGTCGAGCCGCCACCGCCGGACGCGCAGAGGTCAGGCTGGACGGCGGGCGAGGAGATGGTCTCGTTGTCGAGCAGGATCGCGATGCGCTGACCCGCAGCCGGGTTGGCGCACGCATCGGACACGAGCTGCTTCCAGCCGCTGCTGCCGTCCTTGTTGAACTCGATGTTGACGATCCACTGGCCCAGCGACTGCTCGTTCTGGCCGGCGTTCGCATCCTTGACGCCGTTGCCGTCCAGGAGCTGCTTGCCGATGAGGATGGGGCGACCGTCCTCGTCCTCGACGATCTTCTCGCCCTTGCCGGGCTTGGCGTCGGCCTCGGGGACCGCAAGCACCTCGTGGAACGAGAGCTGGGCGGTCTGGCCGATGACCTTTGCCGCCTCGCGGGGGTCCTGGACGCCCGGGAGCTCGATGATGATGCGCTTGTCGCCCGAGCGGGCGAGGGTCGGCTCGGCCACGCCGAGGGCGTCGACGCGTCCGCGCAGGACGCCGAGC
The DNA here is from genome assembly GCF_009649075.1 of Aeromicrobium yanjiei. Classification (GTDB taxonomy): domain Bacteria; phylum Actinomycetota; class Actinomycetes; order Propionibacteriales; family Nocardioidaceae; genus Aeromicrobium; species Aeromicrobium yanjiei. The sequence continues at coordinate 2,128,606 of NZ_CP045737.1, read as the reverse complement.
GCGCGGTCGGTCGACTCCGCGTCGGCCTTGACGCGTTCGGAGTCGCGGGTCTCGAGGACGATCTGGGTGCCGCCCTTGAGGTCGAGGCCGAGCTTGGCGTCGAGCTTGAGGGCGAGCAGCAGTGACACAGCGACGATCGCGAAGGCAGCGATCGCCCGCCACAAGGGAGCACGGGAGGTCATGGAGGACTTTCGGGGTGACGCCGGGAGGCGTGGATCGGACGGGTGGGCGCGGCTCAGCGAGCCGGCGGTGCCCGTCCGGTCGGGGTCACGGCGTCAGCGCCGACGTACGTCGCGGTGTCGGTCGTGAGGGTGGTCCAGCCGGCATCGACCCGCTGAGGGGCCGGGGACGGGGGAGTGGACGCGAGGTCGAGCAGATGGGACGCCTGGTCGTGCTGCGGCGTCGGGGCCTGCACGTCGAGGTGTCGCCCGCTCTGCACGCCGGCGGCCGTCGCGTGTCCGGTGCCGGCGCTGACCCGTTGGTGCGCGCCGCGCGCGGGTCCGCCGGTCGCGACCAGCAGCATGGCGACCAGCGCCACCATGAGGACAGCAGCGGTTCTGCGCGCCGCGGACCTCATGAGCATGCTTCCCAGTCTACGGGAGAGGAAGGACCGTGGGTCGTACGTGACCAAGTGCACGCTCGCGCCTCTGCCTAGGGTGGCAGCATGACGACCCCCTCTCGCACCCTCGGCTCGAGCGGCATCGCAGTGTCCGCGCTCGGCATCGGCTGCAACGCCTTCGGCACGCGCATCGATCAGGACCGCACGACCGCAGTCGTCGACGCGGCACTCGAGCACGGCGTCACCTTCTTCGACACCGCCGACTCGTACGGTCGCGGCCAGAGCGAGACCCTGCTGGGGACGGCGTTGCGGGGTAGGCGTGACGAGGTCGTGCTGGCGACCAAGTTCGGCATGGACATGGGCGGCGTCAACGGTGATGACGGCGGCCGTCGGGGCACCGCGGCCTACGTCCGTACGGCCGTCGAGGCGAGCCTGCGCCGGCTGGGCACCGACCACATCGACCTCTACCAGCTCCACACCCCCGACCCGACGACGCCGATGGAGGAGACCCTCGGTGCGATGAACGAGCTGGTCGTCGAGGGCAAGGTCCGGGCCATCGGCTCGTCGAACCTGCAGGCCTGGCAGGTCGTCGACGCGGCGTGGATCTCGCGGACGAACGGCTTCGCCTCGTACGTCACCGCCCAGAACGAGTACTCCCTCTACAACCGCACCGCGGAGGTGGAACTCGTCCCCGCGTGCCTCGAGCTGGGCGTCGGGATCCTGCCCTACTTCCCGCTCGCGTACGGCCTGCTGACCGGGAAGTACCGCCGGGACCAGGCCCCGCCCGCCGGGTCGCGTCTCGAGCTGGCGTCGCAGGCCGAACGCCTGCGCACTGCCGACTGGGACCGGATCGAGCAGCTCGAGGCCTTCGCCGACTCCCGTGGCATCACCGTGCTGGACCTCGCGATCGGTGGTCTGGCGGCCCAGCCGGCCGTGTCGAGCGTCATCGCCGGGGTGACCCGGCCGGAGCAGGTCGCGGCCAACGCCGCGGCGGCCGCCTGGGTCCCGTCGCAGGACGACCTGGACGAGCTGGCGCAGATCGGTCGTCCGCGGCAGTCATACACGACGTACGCACCCAGATAGCCGACCGAGCCGACCGGCTTTCGCCCTGGATCGATGCCGGTCGGCGGTCGGGGGCTCAACGGTCCCCGCAGTCATGAGGCTAGGCGCAGGACGGCGGGCTGGGGCCGGAACGACCGAAAGCGCGGCCGATCTGGTCCGTGGTGACCATGCCGAGTGGTCACGGAGAGGGGGTCACGCCGGGCTGGGAAGCGCCTCACGGCGCATGGCCGCTCGAAGCGGCTAATTTTGGGACCCGGGGCTACCGCAGCCCGACGCGACCTCAAGCCTAACCGAGCGCGGTGACCACACAAGCACCGACGGTGTGACGTTCAGTGGAGCTCGCCGGTGCGCTCCAGCTCGGCTGCCTTGTGCAGGTGCAGGGCGGTGTCGACGAGTCTCGCGGCGCTGTGGGGGTCGCCCCCCTCGAGCTGCGCGCGACCGACCCCGACGATGTGCGCGAACGCCGCGGCGCGGTCCAGCGTGACGTCGAAGTGGGAGCCGACGATGCCGCGGACGACGGTGTCGACGAGTGCGATCACCTCGTCGGGACCCGGCGGGTCGATGACGCCGGCCAGCACCTCGTGCACGGGCGCGTACGCCTTGCCGGCGGCGAACTCGCGGGCGGCCTGCTCGGGCAGGCGGTGCACCGACGTGCGCAGCAGGTAGAGCCGCCACAGCGCTCCGGCGACGGTGTCTGGTGCGGCGTGCGACCACAGCTCGGCGATGACCCCGAGGCCCTCCTCGTCGGCCAGGTGCAGCACCCGGTCGACGAGTCCCTGGTCGTCGACCGTGCGCGGCCCACGGACGAGCAGGGTGGCGATGCGATGACCGGCAGCCGTCGCCTCGGCGGGATCGCTGCCTCCGGCCTGCGCCTCGAACAGGGCAGGACCGGGCAGGGACGGCTTCTTGTAGTCGTTCATCGAGCTGCGCGGGGGGCCGATGTCATGCGCCCACGTTAGCGGCGGGAATCAACTACCGGGCGACGTCCACCTGGGCATCGGCCGGGGCGGCGGCCTTCGGGGCCGCGGGCTTGCGGGAGTACAGCCACAGCACGGGGAACAGGTAGCAGGCCCAGCCGATGACCTGCAGCCACGACGGGTTCGGCTGGAAGTTGACCGTGCCCTTGAGCAGCGTGCCGTACCAGCTGTCGGGCGGGATGGTCGAGGAGATGTCGAAGGCTGCGTTGCCGAGGTCGGAGATGCCGCCGACCTCGAACGTGAGCCGGGGCAGGAACGCCGCCTCCTGGAGGTCGTAGATCCCGTAGGCCAGGACGCCCGCGGCGACCACGATGAGCAGATAGCCCGTCACCGTGAAGAACTTGCCGAGATTGACCGTGATCGCCCCGCGATAGATCAGGTAGCCCAGGACGACCGCGACCAGCAGCCCTCCTGCGGCGCCGATGAAGGGTGTTGCGGTGTACGCGTCCGCGACCGTCCCGTACATGATCGCGGCGGTCTCGAGGCCCTCGCGCCCGACCGTCAGGAAGGCGACGAACGCGACTGCGAGCGGTCCGAGCGTGACGGCGTCGGCCATCTCGCTCTCGAGCTCCTTCTTCAGCCCGCGGGCGGTGCGCCGCATCCAGAAGATCATCCACGTGACGAGGGCCGCCGCGAGGATCGACAAGGTGCCGCCGACGAGCTCCTGCGTGCGGAAGGGGAGGGAGCCGATCGCGATGTTGATCGCGGTGAACGCGACAAGGACGAGGGTGACCGCGGCCGCGATCCCCATCCAGATGTAGCGGATGTGGTGCCGCCGGTCGGTCTTCACCAAGTACGCGATCAGGATGCTGACGACGAGGCTGGCTTCCAGACCCTCTCTGAGACCGATGAGGAAGTTGGCGAGCACCTCATGAGTGTAAGGGCAGGCATGCCTGTCCTTGGTTGCGTAGGACCTGTGAGATCACGAAGAAGTGTCGGCCAACGCCTCGGCGAGTGGGGCGGCGACGAGCCCCACCTGCCAGCCGCGGGCGCCCTGCTCGCGCAGGACTGCGCCGACGGCCTCAGTCGTGATCTCCGCGGGAGGCTCCCAGGCGAGGTTGCGCACCAGCTGCGGCGAGATGAGGTTCTCGGTCGGCAGGTCGTGCTCCTCGGCGATCGCGGTCACGACCTCGCGGCTGCGGCCGAGGCGATCTGCGGCGACGGGGTTCTTGTCCGCCCATGCGCGCGGCGGTGGGGGACCGTCGACGCGCTGGTTGGTGGTGGGCAGCTTGATCTCCGCGAGCGCCAGGCCGCGCTCGACCGCGTCGAACCACTCGCTCGCGAACCGGCGGGGACCTCGGTTGCGCATGATGCGCATGTTCTTGAGCGCCGTGACGTCCTGGGGTGGCGACGTCGCCAGCTCGAGGATCGAGCTGTCGGGCAGGACCCGACCGGGAGTCGTGTCGCGGGCCTCGGCGATGCGGTCGCGGGCCTCCCAGATCTCACGGACCAGGGCCAGGGCTCGACGCCCACGAGCCTTGTGGATGCCGGAGACCCGCCGCCACGGCTCCTTGCGCTCGGGCGGCCCCTGGAAGAGCAGCAGCGCCTCGAACTCCTCCGCGGCCCATTCACGCTTGCCTGCTGCTCGCAGGTCGGCGTCGATCAGGTCGCGGAGCTCGATCAGGACCTCGACGTCGAGTGCCGCGTAGACCAGCCACGGCTCGGGAAGGGGGCGGGTCGACCAGTCCGCGGCGGAGAACTCCTTGGCCAGGCTCAGCCCGAGGTAGTGCTCGACCAGGGCGGCCAGCCCGACCCGCGGCAGGTTGAGCAGTCGCCCGGCGAGCTCGGTGTCGAACAACGCCTCGGGGTACAGGCCCACCTCGGCGAGGCACATGAGGTCCTGCGTCGCGGCGTGCAGGATCCACTCGTTGCCGTCGAAGGCGGTGTCGAGGGGCACGAGGCTGTCGAACGCCGTGGGGTCGACCAGGTGCGTGCCGGAGCCCTCGCGACGGATCTGGATCAGGTAGGCGCGCTGGGAGTAGCGGTAGCCCGAGGCACGTTCGGCGTCCAGGGCGATCGGGCCGGTGCCCGCCGCGATGCGCTCGCACGTGTCCTGCAGGGCTTGCGGGGTGTCGACGACCGGGGGGAGCGGGTCACGCAGCTGCAGCCGCGGCGCCTCGGGTGCCACCGGTTCGGGAGTCTCCTCCGCCGCGCCTGCGGTCTCGTCGGGCCCGGTCTCGGGGGGAGTGGTCAACGCGCACCACGCCTGCGCTGGAGGGGGATGACGCCTGGCGCGAGGGGCGGGAGGCCCGCGATCGCGCAGAGCAGGTTGGACCAGGCGGCGGCGTGCCCGCCCATGTCGGACGTGGGCTGCTCGACCAAGGGCGTCCAGGACGCGCGCACCTCGATCTGTGCGTCACCGCCGTCGGCCGCCATCTCGCCGAATCCCTCGGATCGCACGACGGTGACGCTGCCGCTCGCTGCGGCGTACGCGCTGTCGAACGCGTCGAGCGCCTCGGTCAGCCAGCTCCACCCCACGCTCGGGAGCACGGGGTCGGCGGCCATGTCGGCCTCGATGTCGGCGCGGGCGAACGTGACGCAGCGGAACGTACCGCCCCATGCGTCGTTGCCGGCCGGATCGTGCAGGAGGATGAAGCGCCCGGTCGCGAGCTCGTCCTCGCCGACCAGCACGTCACCGCTCATCGCGAATGCGTGCGGGGCGATGCGTTGGGGTGCGGGCATCTCGTCGACCACGACCTCGGGTCGCAGGACGGCACCTCGCACCTGCGCGACCGCATCCGTGAACTGGGCGGGCGTGCGGTCGATCTCGCTTCTGACTGCCACCCTGCGATGGTAGGCGTGTCCGGGCCAGGGCTGGGCCTCGACACTCCGCACGACCTGAGAGACTGAATCGGTGAGCACCCCAACCCTGACCGACAGCGCGTTCCTGCAGGCCTGCCGCGGCGAGCGCCCCGCCCACACCCCGGTCTGGTTCATGCGCCAGGCCGGGCGTTCCCTGCCGGAGTACCTCGCGATCCGCGAGGGCACGACGATGCTGGACTCCTGCTTCCGCACCGACATGGTCGTCGAGATCACGATGCAGCCGGTCCGCCGCTACGGCGTCGACGCGGCGATCTTCTTCTCCGACATCGTGGTCCCCCTCAAGGCCATCGGGGTCGACCTGGACATCGTCCCCGGCACGGGCCCGGTCGTAGCGGAGCCGATCCGCTCGCACGCGCAGCTCGAGCAGTTCCGTGACATCGAGCCCGACGACATCGCGCCGATCACCGACGCCGTCACGGCACTGGTCGGCGAGCTCGGCGCGACCCCGCTGATCGGCTTCGCGGGCGCACCGTTCACCCTCGCGTCCTACCTCGTCGAGGGCGGTCCGTCCCGCGACCACCGCCTGACCAAGCAGCTCATGTACTCCGATCCCGATCTGTGGCATGCGCTGCTCGGACGCATGGCCGCGATCGCCGGGCAGTTCCTGCGGGCGCAGGTCGAGGCCGGCGCGTCCGCCATCCAGCTGTTCGACTCGTGGGCCGGTGCGCTGTCGCTCGCGGACTACGAGACGTACGTCAAGCCGCACTCGGCGGCCGTGCTCGCGTCCGTGGCTGATCTCGACGTGCCGCGCATCCACTTCGGCGTCGGCACCGGCGAGCTGCTGCACTCGATGGGCGACGCCGGGGCGGACGTCGTGGGCGTCGACTGGCGCGTCCCGCTCGACGAGGCCGTGCGTCGCATCGGTCCGGGCAAGGCGGTGCAGGGCAATCTCGACCCGACCGTCGTCTTCGCCCCGACGGAGTTCATGCAGGCGCGTGCGGCCGAGGTCCTCGAGGCGGGTCGTGCGGCTGAGGGACACGTGTTCAACCTCGGCCACGGCGTGCTGCCGGCCACGGACCCCGACGCGCTGGCGCGCCTGGTCGACTTCGTCCACGGCTACGAGACGGCGTAGGCAGTGAGGGTCGCCGTCGTCGGTGGAGGAATGGCCGGACTGGCCGCCGCGTACGAGCTCGCGTCCGCAGGGGCCGAGGTCGTCGTGCTGGAGGGCTCGGACCGGCTCGGCGGCAAGCTGCGTCTCGGCGACGTCGGCGGGCTCACGGTCGACCTCGGCGCGGAGTCGATCCTCGCCCGCCGTCCGGAGGGGCTCGACCTGATCCACGCGATCGGCCTCGACGACCGGGTCGTCCACCCCGCGACCACCACCGCGGCGATCTGGACGCACGGCGCCTTGCGTCCCATGCCGCCGACGGTCATGGGCATCCCGGCCGACCCGGCTGCGCTGGCCGCCTCGGGCATCGCGGAGATGCCCACGCCACGGATCCTGCCGGTACCCGATCACGACGTCTCGGTCGCGGAGTTCGTCTCCGAGCGGCTCGGCCGCGACGTGCTCGACCGTCTGGTGGAGCCGCTGCTCGGCGGCGTGTACGCCGGCAGCACCGAGCACCTGTCGCTGCGTGCCACGACGCCGCAGATCGCGGATCTCGGCGAGGACCTGATCGCCGCCGCCGCGGCCAACCGAGCCGCCGCGACGCGCACCGGGCCGGTCTTCGCGGGGCTCGTCGGTGGCATCGGACAGCTTCCCGCTGCGGTCGCCGCGACCCCCGGCATCGAGGTCCGCCTCGACGCGACGGTGCGCGCCGTCGCGCGTACGGGCGACGGCTGGCGGCTGTCCGTCGGTCCGACCACGGACGTCGAGTCGGTGCACGCGGACGCCGTCGTGGTCGCCGCGCCGGCCCCGGCTGCCGCGCGCCTGCTCGCGGTCGAGGCGCCGGCGGCAGCGTTCGCACTCGCGGCGATCGACTACGCCAGCATGGCGATCGTGACCTTCGTGCTGGACGACGCCGACGTCCCGGAGGGCTCCGGATTCCTGGTCCCGCCCGTGGACGGCACGTTCATCAAGGCGGCCACGGTCTCGTCCAACAAGTGGGGCTGGCTCGGCGACTCGGGCCGTACGGTCATCCGGGCCTCGGTGGGACGTGCAGGGGAGTCCACGCTGCTGCAGCACGACGACGCGGAGCTCGCCGCCCGGGCCCTCGCCGATCTGCGGCAGGCCCTCGGATCGCTGCCCGAGCCTGCGGACCAGGCCGTGCAGCGCTGGGGCGGGGCACTGCCGCAGTACGACGTGGGGCACCTCGACCGGGTCGAGACGATCGAGCGCTCGGTGGCCGAGGTGGCCGGCCTGGAGGTCTGCGGCGCGGCATACCGTGGGGTCGGCATCCCGGCGGTCATCGCATCGGGCCGGGCGGCTGCGCGCCGCTTGCTCGACGCTGGGACAATGGAGTCATGACTGCTGCTGCGCCGATCCCCAACAAGGGCAAGCTCGCCAAGGACATCAACGAGACCATCCGTTACACGATGTGGTCGGTGTTCCGCCTGGACCGCGTGCTCGGCGACGCCGACCGCCAGGCCGAGGCCGCCGAGGTCGATGCGCTCATCACCAAGCTCGCCGCCGACGACGTGGTGGTCCGTGGCACGTACGACGTGAGCGGCCTCCGCGCCGACGCCGACCTGATGATCTGGTGGCACGCGCCGACCAGCGAGGCCCTGCAGGCGGCGTACAACGCCTTCCGCCGCACGGCCCTCGGTTCGCGCATGGCGCCCGTGTGGTCGCAGATGGCACTGCACCGCCCCGCGGAGTTCAACCGCTCGCACATCCCGGCGTTCATGGCCGAGGAGCAGGTGCGGTCGTACGTCTGCGTGTACCCCTTCGTGCGGTCGTACGAGTGGTACCTGCTGCCCGAGGACGAGCGCCGCGCGATCCTCAAGGAGCACGGCATGGCTGCCCGTGACTACCCGGACGTGCGCGCCAACACCGTGGCGTCATTCGCCCTCGGCGACTACGAGTGGCTGCTGGCCTTCGAGGCGGACGAGCTGCACCGCATCGTCGACCTCATGCGCGAGCTGCGGGCGACCGAGGCCCGCCGGCACGTCCGCGAGGAGATCCCGTTCTACACCGGCAAGGCGCACACCGTCGCCGAGCTCACCGAGCTCTGGCCCTGACCGGACACCGATCTTTCGGCGTTTGCGTCGCCAGGGCGGCGCAAACGCCGAAAGATCGGTCTTCCGCGGGCTACTTGGCGTCGGGCTGGAGCGTCAGGCTGATGCCGTTGATGCAGTAGCGCTGATCGGTCGGGGTCGCGAAGCCCTCGCCCTCGAAGACGTGTCCGAGGTGTGAGCCGCAGGTCGCGCAGCGCACCTCGGTGCGGACGCCACCGAACAGCGAGCGGTCCTCGATGTACTCGACCCGGTCCTCGGCCAGCGGCGCGTAGAACGCCGGCCAGCCGCAGTGGGCGTCGAACTTGGTCTCGCTGCGGAACAGCTCGGTCCCACACGCGCGGCACGCGTACACGCCGACGGTCGGGTCGGTCTCGTAGGAGGACGTGAAGGGACGCTCGGTGCCCGCCTTGCGCAGGACCTGGTACTCCTCCGGGCTGAGCTCGGCCTTCCATTGCTCGTCGGTCTTGTCGACGGCGTACGTCTTGTCGCTCTGCTGGGTCATGCCCCCCAGCGTACGTCGGCGGGCCAGCCGGACGAGCTCAGCGCTGGGCGTCGAAAGGCACGTGCTCGAGCAGGCGGACGCTCGGGACGTCCAGCTTGCGCTGCGCCCGCGACGTCCAGTCGATGTGCAGGAACTCCTTCACGACGTGGGGCTCTGTCAAGATGATCGCCTCGGAGGAGCCGGTCTGCTTCACGAGCTCCAGCAGCGCGTCGACCGGGTCGTCCTCGGTCAGGGTCGCGGTGACCTGCTGGCCGCGTTCGACGAGCAGCGCTGCGCTCGCGTCGAGCTCGTCCTGTCCCGCGCGGACGATCTGCTTCTCGACCGCGTCGATCGCGTCGGGCTCGGTGTACGGCACGACCTGGCCGCCGAGGGCACCCATCGAGGACGCGAGCACGGCTGCGTCGTTCTCGACCGGCAGGAGCAGGTGGTAGCGGACGGTGTCGTCGAGCCCCTCGTGGAGCGCAATGATCTGGTCGGCGTCGAGATCGTTGAGCTGGCGCTCGATGAGCAGTGCCACGTCGTACATGTGCGATGTCCCTTCGTTGGTGCCAGAGTACGTGCGGTCTAGGTGCGCTCGCGCACCCATCGGGTGAACAGGACGCCGTCGAGCTCGACCGCGTGCCCGAGCGTCATGGCGCGGTCGACGGCGTGCGGGCCGTGGGCGATGCGGGGCGCGTCGCCGGCGGCCAGCACGGGGGCGATCGTCAGGCAGACCTCGTCGACGAGGTCCAGACCGACGAGGTCGCCGTGCAGCGTGGGACCGCCCTCGCAGAGGATGCGCCGAAGCCCACGTGAGCCGAGCTGGTCCAGGACGGCAGGCCAGTCGATCTCGCCCTCGCCCAGCGCGATGACGTCGACGGTCTCGCGAAGCCGGGCGAGGGCGTCGGCGGGGGCGTCCGCGGTGGTGATGACGATCTGCCCGGGTACGACGAGCGGCTCGGGCACGTCGAGGCTGCGGCTCACCACGGCGATCGGGACCGAGGACGGGCCGTAGCCCTCCGCGCGGGCGGTGCCTGCGCCGACCACGACCACGTCCGCGAGGGAGCGCAGGACGTGGAACACGTGTGTGTCGGCGTCCCCGCCGAGCGGGCCCGAGTGGCCACCGGCGTCGTGGGCGGCGCCGTCGAGAGTGGCCACGAAGTTGCTGCGCACCCACGGCCGGTCGGACGAGGGATACGCGTACAACCGGCGGATCTCGTCGTCGTCGAAGCTCACGGGTCCACCCTAGGGCGTATGTCGCACGTGTGGTGGGCCGTCCGACCCGGGGGCATACTGCCGACATGTCCCTGAGCTCGCAGCTGTCCGTGTCCGGCGCGATCGACCTGTCGACGTACGACTCGCGCGCGACGCCCGGCTTCGACGGCAACAAGGCCGACGCCAAGCTGGCGCTGAAGGATCTCGGCGACGAGCTCAGCGATCTGCAGGAGAGGCTGTTCGCGGGCGGACGCACCGGGGCCGGTACGACGCGCCTGCTGGTGGTCCTGCAGGGCATGGACACCGCCGGCAAGGGCGGGATCGTCCGCCACGTCGCGGGACTCGCCGATCCGCAGGGCCTGTCGATCACGTCGTTCAAGAAGCCGACTCGGGCCGAGCTCCGGCACGACTTCTTGTGGCGGGTGCGCAAGGCGCTGCCGGCGCCCGGGATGATCGGCATCTTCGACCGCTCGTACTACGAGGACGTCCTGATCGGCCGGGTCCGCGAGCTCGCCCCGCCCGAGGAGATCGAGCGGCGCTACGACGCGATCAACGCGTTCGAGCAGGAGTTCACCGGCTCCGGGGGCGTGCTGGTCAAGTGCTTCCTGCGCATCACCAAGGACGACCAGAAGGAGCGTCTGGCCGCGCGCCTCGACGACCCGACCAAGTACTGGAAGTACAACCCGGGCGACCTGGACGAGCGCGAGCTCTGGGACGGGTACCAGGAGGCGTACGCGATCGCGATCGAGCGCTGCGGTGAGGCGGCGCCGTGGCACCTCGTGCCGAGCGGCGGCAAGTGGTACCGCAACTGGGCGGTGGCGACCCTGCTGCTCGAGCAGCTGCGCGCGCTGGAGCTCCAGTGGCCGGCGCCTGACTTCGACGTCGAGGCCGAGAAGAAGCGGCTGGCCGCGATGTAGCTAGCCGCTGCGGCGGGTCAGCCACCGACCCAGCAGCGGAGCGGCCAGCAGCACCAGCAGGAGCCGGATGATCTGCACGGCCGTCACGAACGTGACGTTGCCCCCGGTGTCCGCGGACGTGGCCAGCACTGCGTACAGCCCGCCGGGCGTGGTCGCGAGGTAGGCGTCGAGCTCGGACACGCCGGTCAGCCGGGCCAGAAGGACGCCGAACGCGGCGCACGCGCCGATGATGATCGCGATGACGAGCAGCGCGGTCGGGATCATCCGGCCGATCGCCCGGAGGCTGTCGAGGGTGAACCGCAGCCCGACCTGCAGCCCGATGAGCACGAAGCCGGCGGCCTGCACCCAGGGCGGGACGTCGACGTCGGCGAACGCAGGCACCGCGCCGAGGGCGATCGAGGCCAGCAGGGCGCCGAGCACCGCGGGGGAAGGCAGGTGGAGCGCCCGACCGACGCCGATGCCCAGGGCGACGGCCAGCACCGAGTACGCGACGCCGGCGGCCGACGTGGCCGGCGCGGTCACCCCCGCGGCGGTCCCGGTGTCGGCATGGAACACCACGGACACGGCGGCGGGCATGGCCAGCAGCACCACGAGGACGCGAAGGTACTGGATGACCGTGACCACGCGGTCGTCCGCGCCGAGGTCGTGCGCCACCGCGGTCATGCCGGAGGCGCCACCCGCGACCGACGCGAACGAGGCCGTGACGGGGCTGACCCCGCGGTGCAGCCGCAGCAGCTGACCGGCCACGACGCTCAGCACCAGCGTGACCACCGAGATCACGATCACGGCGGGCCAGTCGCTCCCGAGGTCGGCGAGCGTCTGGAAGTCGACGGCCGCGCCGACCGTGACGCCGATGATCGCCTGGGCGATCGTGAACGACCAGCTCGGGACGTCGACGGTCCGCCCCGTGCTGAGGGAGAACGCCAGTCCGCCGGCGAGGCCCCCGAACAGCACGGCCGAGGGGAAGCCGAGGAGGCCGAGGACCGTTGAGATCCCGGCCACCAGCGCCGCGAGGATCGTCCACGACACCACGGACTCGCGGCTGGGCCTGGAACTCACCCACCCAACGTAGGACGTGCGCGAGCCGGCCGGGGAGCGCCCCGGCCGGCCCGGCAGGTCAGGCGAAGAGCGCCTCCAGCGGGACGAGGTCGACCGCACCGACCGCGTAGCGCGCGAGGATGACCCGGGCCACCTCGACGTCGACGCCCAGTGGCTCGGCGACGGCGACGGCGCCGGCCTCGTACGCCAGCTCGGTCACCCGGTCGGGCAGCACGCCCGGAGCGAGGAACAGCTGACCGACGGCGATGTGACGTCGACCGTCGGCGCGGTGCTGACGGACGGCCTCGCCGGCTGCCGGCGGGACGCTCGACGCGAACGCCGCGATCGTCGGCAGCTTGTGGTGGGAGCCCCACGCCCGGGCCGCCCGCGAGATCGCCGCGTTGGCGATCGGGTCGGACGAGCCGGCGCCGGCCAGCACCAGGGCGTCGAGCTCTCGCACGCGGTTCTTGGACAGGGCCTCGCGCAGCCGCTTGTCGAGGACGTGGAAGAACGCGGCCTCGATGCCGAGCACGCCCGTCGCGTGCACCTTGATGCCGTCGTGCCGGGCAAGTGCACCCGCCACGGCACGCGGGACGTCGACATTGGCGTGGAACGCGACGCTCAGCAGCAGCGGGACGACGACGATCTCCTGGTGGCCCTCGGCCACCAGCTGGTCGACGGCCTCGTCGAACGAGGGCCCCACGTGGTCGAGGAAGGCCGGCTGGACACGGAGGTCGGGACGCATGCACGCCACCATCTCCGTGAGGGCTGTGATGGTCTGGGCAGAACGCGGATCGGTGCTGCCGTGCGCAAGAGCAATGAGTGCTGGTGCGGTCATGATGCTTGCCTCCTTCCAGGGGGTGGTGCGATGGGCGGTGCGATGGTGGTCAGATCGGTGGGGGACAGCTGGCCGATGAAGCCGAGCCGGAATGCGCGCAGACATGAGCGGCACTCCCACTCGCCGTGCGTCTCGCCATGGGGACGCAGGTTCTCGTCGGCGCAGTACGGGCAGTGGTAGGGGATGCCTCTCATCGGAGCACCTCCTCGTCCGCGCGGGCGACCCAGCGGGCGAACGACTCCTCGACGTCACGCTGCTCGAGGTACGTCCGGGAGAGCTTCTCGACGTAGTCGGGGAGGTCGTCGGCCGCGACCTTGTGCGCGCGCAGCTTGCGGCCGAACCCGGCCTGGAGTCCCAGAGCGCCACCGAGGTGGACCTGGAAGCCCTCGACCGTGTTGCCGTCGGCGTCGTTGACGAGCATGCCCTTGAGGCCGATGTCGGCGGTCTGGATGCGGGCGCACGAGTTGGGGCAGCCGTTGACGTTGACCGTGATGGCGGTGTCGAGGTCCGGGACGCGGCGCTCGAGCTCGTCGATGAGGACCCGTGCGGTGTCCTTGGTGTTGACGATCGCGAGCTTGCAGTACTCGATGCCCGTGCAGGCCATCGTGTTGCGGCGCCACTGCGAGGGGCGGGCGTGGAGGCCGATCTCGGCCAGCGCGGCGACCAGGCTCTCGACCCGGTCCTCCTCGACGTCCAGCACCACGAGCTTCTGCATCGGGGTGGTCCGGATGCGATTGCTGCCGTGTGCCTCGACGATATCGGCGAGCTGGTTCAGCAGGGTGCCGGAGATGCGACCGACCGTGGCGGCGACGCCGACGTAGAACTTCCCGTCGGTCTGCGGGAACACTCCGACGTGGTCGGCCGGGGTCTCGGGCATCGCGGGGGCGTCGAGATCGGGGAGCCGGCGCTCGAGGTACTCGGTCTCGAGGACCTCGCGGAACTTCTCGATGCCCCAGTCCGCCACGAGGAACTTCAGCCGTGCGCGGGTGCGCAGGCGGCGATAGCCGTAGTCGCGGAAGATGCTGACGATGCCCTTCCAGACCTCGGGGACGTCCTCGAGGGAGACCCAGGCGCCGAGCCGCTGGGCCAGCATCGGGTTGGTCGACAGGCCGCCGCCGACCCACACGTCGAAGCCCGGACCGTGCTCGGGGTGGATCGCGCCCGTGAACGCCACGTCGTTGATCTGCGGGACGACGTCGTGGTCGGGGTGGCCGCTGATCGCGCTCTTGAACTTGCGGGGGAGGTTGGAGAAGTTCCGGTCACCGATGAAGGTGCTCTCGATCGCGTCGATCGCCGACGTGCCGTCGATGATCTCGTCGGCGGAGATGCCGGCGACGGGCGAGCCCAGGATCACGCGCGGGCAGTCGCCGCACGCCTCCTGGGTGGACAGGCCGACCGCCTCGAGGCGCTGCCAGATCATCGGCACGTCGCGGACGTCGATCCAGTGGTACTGCACGTTCTGGCGATCGGTGAGGTCGGCGGTGTCCTGCGCGAAGTCGACCGAGATGTCGGCGATCGTGCGCAGCTGCTCGAGGTCGAGCTGGCCGCCGTCGACGCGCACGCGCAGCATGAAGCGGTCGGCGTCCAGCTCCTCGGGAGCGAGGGTGGCGGTCTTCCCGCCGTCGATGCCCTGCTTGCGCTGGGTGTAGAGGCCCCACCAGCGGAACCGGCCCCGCAGGTCGCCGGGATCGATCGAGTCGAAGCCGCCGTGCGCGTAGATGTTCTCGATGCGGGCGCGGACGTTGAGCGGGTTGTCGTCCTTCTTGGACTGCTCGTTCGCGTTGAGCGGCTCGCGGTAGCCCAGAGCCCACTGGCCCTCACCGCGCTTGGGGCGGGGGCGGCGGGCGGCGTTGGTGCCGGTGGCTGTAGCCATGAACTTCCCTTGGGGCAGGGCACACGGCGATCACGACAGGCTCGTCACGGGGGTCGCCGCGCGCCTGGATTGATTGCTGAGATCAGTGCAGAGGTCGCGCGTTGATCAGCGACACATCATGTTGCGGGCACGACCGAGGTCAACGTGGAGACGTCCCACGAGCCAGAGTGTCTGTGCCGAAAGCATGTCCTCAGTCTGGTGAGCCGGCGCGCACACGACAAGCATGAGTCTCGACAGTTGAGACGGCTGTCCACATGCTGGTCAGACTGCCTTGGTTGACGGGGAAATGTGCCCCCGCGTGTGGCCTGCGTCACTCGGCCGGGACGAGGACCGAGACCGCGTACGCGCCGGCCGCAGCGGCCAGGAGGGTGGCGCCGGCGGCCACGAGCGCCGCGTCCCACGGGACGATCCCGGCGGTGGCGAGGCCGATGACGGCGGCCGGGTGGAAGACCGCGAGCAGCCCGAGGGGCAGGACCGCCCCGCCGAGGACGGCCGGCACCGCGGCGAGGCCCTCGGGCCCGCCGCCGTCGATGCTCAGGGTGGCCCAGGCGGCGACGAGCCCGACGACGGCGGCCCCGATGCCGGCCACCACGAGATCAGGGTCGGCGAAGACCAGGGTGTCGCCGAGCCGGTCGTCCAGCGCGAGGGCGACGAGACCGCCCAGGACCGCCCCGACCGCGTGTGCGGCGACGGCCGGCAGCAGGGTCGACCAGGGCCCGCGACCGACGACCGCCAGTGCCACGGCGGACGCCGGGTTCACGAGGCCACCGGCGCCGCTGTCCTCGGTCGCGTGCAGCTGGGCGTACCAGGTGACCAGGACGGCGACCCCGGCCACCGCGGCGACCGCGAGCGTGGCCTCGGCGGCGCGCAGGGCGAGCGCGGACACGATGGTGATGATCGCCGACGTGAGCGCGGCGATCGAGAGGGGACGGCCCATCAAGACTCCAGGTGTGGGGTGGTGCGGGCGACGATGCCCGCGAGCGCGAGCCCGTGGGGGAGCGTGCCGAACGTACCGCCCCAGTCACCTCCGAGCCGGGAGGCGCAGAACGCGTCGGCCACGTCGGGATCGCCGTGCTGCAGCAGCACCGTGCCCTGGAGCACAGCGGCCATCTGTCCTGCGATCCGTCGGGCCCGGGTCTCGATGTCCGTCAGGTCGGCGAGCTCGGTGAGGACCGTCTCGGCCATCGCGTCGAGGTGACGGTTCTCGCCGCGGACCGTCCCGACCTCGGTGACCCAGGCCTCGAGGCTCTCCGGCTCACGGCTCAGTGCGCGCAGGACGTCGAGGGCCTGCACGTTGCCGCTGCCCTCCCAGATCGAGTTGAGCGGCGACTCGCGGAACAGCAGCGGCATGCCGGACTCCTCGACGTACCCGTTGCCGCCCAGGCACTCCAGGGCCTCGGCGACCATGAACGGGGTCCGCTTGCACACCCAGAACTTCTCGAGCGCCAGGCCGATGCGCCGCAGCGCCTGCTCGTGGGCGTCGTGGGGCTTGTCGACCGCCGAGGCCAGTCGCATCGCCACCATGGTCGCGGCCTCGCTCTCGACCGCGAGATCGGCCAGGACGTTGATCATCGCGGGCTGGTCCGCCAGCGTCGCACCGAACGCTGCACGGCCGGACGCGTGCCACGCGGCCTCCGAGACGGCCTTGCGCATGATGCCGGCCGAGCCGAGGATGCAGTCCTGACGGGTCGCGGACACCATCTCGATGATCGTGCGGATGCCGCGGCCCTCGTCGCCGAGGCGTACGGCCCAGGCGTCGGTGAACTCCAGCTCGCTGGACGCGTTGGACCGGTTGCCGAGCTTGTCCTTGAGCCGGACGATCGACAACGCGTTGCGGGTGCCGTCGGGGCGCACCCGGGGCACGACGAAGCAGCTGACGCCGCCGGGGGCCTGCGCGAGCACGAGGAACAGGTCGTTCATCGGCGCGGACGTGAACCACTTGTGCCCGGTCAGCAGGTACTCGCCGTGCGTCTCGGTCGGACGCGCCTGGGTCGTGGTGGTGCGCAGGTCGGAGCCGCCCTGCTTCTCGGTCATGCCCATCCCCGCGAGGAGGCCGGCCTTGAGCTCGGGAGCCCGGAGGCCGAAGTCGTACGTGCGGGACGCCAGTCCGGTCGTCCACTGCTTCGCCAGAGCGTCGTCCGCGCGCAGGGCGGGAACCACGGCGTACGTCATCGTGATGGGGCACATGTGGCCCTGCTCGACCTGTCCCCAGGCGAGGAAGCCCGCAGCGCGCTGCAGGTGGGCGACGGGGCTCTGGGAGACCCACGGCTCGGCGGTGAGGCCGAACCCGACGCCCTGCGTCATGAGCCAGTGCCACGAGGGGTGGAAGTCCACCTCGTCGATCCGGGTGCCGAACCGGTCGGCCGTCCGCAGCACCGGCTCGTTCTCGTTGGCGAGGTGCCAGTGCTCGCGGGCCTCCGCGGATCCGGCCAGGGACCCGATGGGAGTGAGTGCCTCGATGATCGCGGGGGAGTGCTCGCCGCCGAACGCCGACACCGCGTCCATGAGGGCCTGGTCCCCGGTCGCGACGTTGTGGCCGACGAGCGGCGACGCCTGGTTCGAGGGTGCGCGCTGGAGGGGATCCATGTCGCTACGGTAGAGCCATGGCGGTGGAACCGGTAGACCGACCGGGCGTCCCCGAAGAGGTCAAGAAGCTCGTCGCGCGGACGGTGAGCAGCTGCTTTCGCTACCGCGTGACCGGCCTCGCGGCCGAGGCGGCGTTCTTCGCGATCCTGTCGCTCCCACCGCTCGTGTTCGGCCTCGCGGGGACGATCGGATTCATCGCCGAGCGCTTCGACGTCGCGAAGGTCGACGTGCTCAAGGAGCGCATCATCGACCTCGCGTCCAAGGCGCTCACCGACAGCACGGTCGACAAGGTCATCGCGCCGACGCTCGACGAGGTGCTGGGCGGGGGGCGCATCGACGTCATCTCGATCGGCTTCGTGCTCGCGCTGTGGTCGGGGTCGCGGGCGCTCAACGTCTTCCTCGACACGATCTCGATCATCTACGGACTGGGCGGGCACCGCGGCATCATCAAGACCCGCGCGCTGTCGTTCTCGCTGTACGTCGCGGCCCTGATGGTGGGCATCGTGCTGGTGCCGCTCGTGCTGACCGGTCCCCAGCTCGCAGCCGATGCGTTGTCGGACCGCTGGTCGTTCCTGCGGGTGTTCTACTGGCCCGCGGTGGTGGTGCTGTCGATCGGCTTCCTCACGACGCTGTACCACCTCGCGGTGCCCGTGCGGAAGAAGTGGCGGGTGGGCATGCCGGGTGCGGTCTTCACGCTCGTGCTGTGGATCCTCGGCAGCTATTTCGTCCGCTGGGCGCTCGGCTTCTCCACCGGCGGGATGTCCATCTACGGCCCCCTGGCCGCGCCGATCGCGGTGCTCCTGTGGCTGTACGTCCTGTCGATCTCGGTCCTGATCGGCGCCGCGATCAACGCCGCCGTCGAGCAGGCCGTCGACGACGCCCGCTGGGGCTGACCCCGCCGGCACCAAGATTTGGCGGCTTGAGCCCGCCAGATGTCCGGGATCGTGAGATGTGGCGGGCTCAGCTCACCGAATCTCGAGGACGTAGTCCGCGCGGTCCACGACGTGCTGGGCCCAGTCCTGCACCGTGGCCTCCGGGAGGTCGAGATCGAGCTCGCTCAGCGACCGCTCGACCTCTGGCACGACCTCGTCGATCGGCATGCCCGAGAAGCTGATCCTCAGGGACTCGTCGGCCGCCTCGATCTTGCGGATCAGGTCGGGGGAAGTGGCGTCATCGGCCTTCACACTCGTTCGCATGACCCAGACCGTACGGCCAGCAGGTCGGGGTCGCACGCCGGCCGCGTGCAGGCCCGCACGGCGCGAGCGACTAGGTGCCGGACGCGTTCGCGGTGGCCTCGAGAGCGTCCAGGAGCCCGGAGGGGGACTGCAGGATGCCGGGAACGGAGCCGGGCGCGCCCCGTTCGCCGGGCGCCGTCTCCGCGGGATCGTCCGTGAGTCGCACGTCCTCGCACCCGAAGGCGTCGGCGGTCACGCCCGCGAGGCCCGCGTCGTACGCGTAGACCAAGAGGTAGCGCGGGCCGAGGTCTGCCAGACATGCGCGCTCGCGATCGGCGGGCACCAGCTGGTCCAGGTCACGCTGGTAACGGCGCAGCTGGCCCGGCGGGACGCGCATGGGCGGCCGCTGCCGAGTCCACTCGAGAGCTGCTCCGTCACCTGTGGGGGTCAACGCCCCATACACGCACACCCAGGCGGCTTCCAGCCGGGGCAGCCGCGGCCTGCGCTCGGCCGGGCGGGACGAGTCGGGGCCTTGCGTCGACGCAGTCGGCTGCGGCAGCTTGTCGGGGCAGGGCTCAGCGGCGCGGTCCGGCGTCACGCCAGCGGTCCGGCTTCCAGTGCGTGGGGGACCGGGAGACGAGCCGCCGGACGTCTCGCACCCGACGAGCGTGGCAGCAACGAGGACGGCACAGGCCGATGACAGGAGCCTCATGTCTGGACCATGTCAGATCGGCCCGGATCGTCTCGCGAATGTCAGGCGATGCAGGCCACGATCACGAGCGAGACCGAGACCTGGGTGGCCGCGGCGACGAGCGAGGCCGGGTGGAAGCCGGGAAGCGTGACGATCTTGGACAGGTCGTCGGGCGTGATGAGGTCGAGGAGACGGAACGCTGCCGCCTGCATCACCACCCCGACGAGCCCGAACGCGATCGTCCAGCCCAGGGCGGCGCCGAACGAGGAGTCGCCGTTGGTCCAGATCGCGGTGAAGACGATCCCGCCGAGCCCGAGGATGCCGGCCGCGGTGACGATGGCCGCGTTCACCGAGGCGTTCTGCATGATGTGCTCCCCGAGCCGTCCCGGGGTCAGCAGGTCGAGCACGAGATAGCCGACTCCGAGGACCGCGAGGCCCATCGCCGCGTAGGCCAGCGCGTATCCAACTGAGCTCAGCAGGTCCATGGTTCTCCTAGGTGGTGCGGTTTGATCGGGACGCGTGCGGTCACAGGGTGTGCCCGGTCTCGGCGAGCCAGGCAGCGACCTGCTCGGGGGAGGACCGCGCGGTGGACATGAGGTGGGGGACGAAGCGCGCCTCGGTGTTGGTGATGCGGTTGCTCGACTCGCGCACACCGAGCCCGGCCGCGCGTCCGCCGATGACCCACGTGCCCAGCACCGGGTGGTTGCCGTCGAAGTCGGGCAGCTCGACGTACTTCTGGTAGACGAGCTCCTGGCCGGCCGAGTGCGTCGCCTCGACCGCCTCGCGGACGTGCGGGGTGTGGATCTCGACGCCGTCGCCCTCCCACCCGAACAGCGGCTTGGTCACGTACTCGCGCATCGCGTACGGGGCGTCGAAGTAGCTGGGCAGGAGGTTCTCGTGGCCCGCGAACATCTCCCACATCACGGGGAGCAGCGCCTTGGAGCCCAGGAGCAGCTTCCACGGCGGCTCGATCCAGCGCGTGCGGGACGAGCCGTCGATCACGAGCGGGCCGAACGTGGAGTCCAGCATCCACTCGGTCGGGTACATCTTGAAGCAGTGAGCGATCTCGAGGTCCTTGACGTCGACGAACGTCAGCCGCTCGTGGTGCCAGCCAATCTCCTCGATCGTGATGCCGACGGTCTCGAGGCCGGCCTCCTGCGCGGTGTCCCGCAGGTAGGCGACCGTGGCCCAGTCCTCCGTCGGCTCGTTCTGGCCGACGGCGAAGTGCACGATCTCAGCTCCCGTGGTCCGCCGGAACTCGTCCCACCGCTTGACCAGGTGCTCGTGCAGCATGTTCCACTGATCGCGCTCGGGGTGCAGGTCCTCGAGCCACATCCACTGGCACACGGCGGCCTCGACGAGCCCGGCCGGGGTGTCGGCGTTGTACTCGAGCAGCTTGGCGGGGCCGGTGCCGTCCCAGGCCAGGTCGAACCGGCCGTAGATGGACGTCTCCGCGCCGTCGCGCAGGGACCGGGCGAGGAGGTCGCCGGCGCCCGGAGGCAGCTTGTGCCGCTGGATGAGCTGGGCGTCGTCCGCCATGCGCGCGGCCGCCTGCATGGCCATTGTGTGGAGCTCGTCCGTGACGCGCTCGAGGTAGTCGACGTCGTCCTCGGTGAACTCGTAGTACGCGGTCTCGTCCCAGTACGGCACCTCGCTCCCGTCCCCGGTGCGATCGACGGCGTACGTCAGGCCCTGCTCCTCCACGAGGCTCAGCCAGTCCGGCCGCGCCGTCGTCTGCACACGTCTCATCCGCCGAAGGAGCCCTTGCCGGAGAAGAATCCGCCGCGTGTCACCGTGCCGCCGTCCGCAGCGACCCCGCCCTTGGTGAACGACTTGTTGGTCGGGGTCACGAAGGACCCCTGACCCGCGACCGCCTGACCCTCTGCGGGTGCACGCCGGCCTGCGGGGATGTAGTACCACCCGTAGCCGCCGTAGCCGGCGCCGGACGACGCGCTGTCGTCGTCGCACTGGTCGTCGGCCACCCGCACGTCGCTGGAGCGGTCGACACACACGCCGCGCTCCTCGGCCCGCGAGCCCGCGGCGCCGAGACCGACCAGCGCGACAGTGACCACACCGATTCCCACGGTCATCGAACGCCTTCGCTTGTCCACGGCGGGAAGGTTATCGAACGCTTGTCTCGATTGCCGTCCGGGGTCGGTCGCTGCGTTCCGGGGGCACGAAGAACGTCCTCAGCGTCGGTAGGGAGCGTCGCCGACGCGTACGGGGCCAGCCGGCTGCCACGTGTCGTCCCCGACCCGACGCACAGGGCACTCGTAGTAGCTGCGCGACGTACGCATGGTCGCCCCGACGCTCTTCATCGAGTCGACTGCTCCATGGACGACCCACTCGGGTGTCTTCCCCTCGGCGGCAGCTCCGCTGAACACCGCGGTGGAGGGGCTCTGGAGCTCCTGCTTGACGAAGGTCTCGCAAGCGCCCAGGGCGCCGTTCTCACCCGACGCCTCGCCGGATGAGCTGGAACCGGCGTTCATGACGACGAAGAGGATCGAAGCGCCGATGCCCAGCACGCCGAGGACCAGAACCACGCCCAACGGGCCGCCTACCGGGCTCCTGCGGGTCTTGGGCTTCCCTGGATGCGAGAGGTGCGGGGGAGCGGGCTGGCTCATGCGCCGATTCTGTCAGGGCCAAGGCCCACCGCCTCGACATTCCCGAGAACGACGAAAAGCCCCCGAAATCTGTTGGGATTCCGGGGGCTTCTTCCGTGTGGGCGATACTGGGTTTGAACCAGTGACCTCTTCCGTGTCAGGGAAGCGCGCTACCGCTGCGCCAATCGCCCATTGCTGGTGCTTATGAAGTTGTGACGTTCGAGGTGGGTACGGGATTTGAACCCGTGTAAACGGATTTGCAGTCCGTTGCCTCGCCTCTCGGCCAACCCACCGCAGGATGGGTATGGAGACCCTCTCCGAGCGGACAACGAGATTCGAACTCGCGACCCTCACCTTGGCAAGGTGATGCTCTACCACTGAGCTATGTCCGCACTTGGCCTCTACCGGAGGCCGAGATGAAACATTAGCCGATGGTTCCCGCAGACCCAAAACCGGGGTCGGCGTAGCCTTCGATCATGAAGACATGGGTCAACGGCCAGCTGCTGAAATTCCCTGACGAGCCAGTGATCAGCCCGCTCGATCACGGCATGATCGTCGGCGACGGAGTCTTCGAGACGGTGCAGATCAGCCGCAACGAGCCGTTCGCGTTGACGCGGCACCTGGACCGGCTCGTGCGGTCCGCGGAAGGGCTCGGCATCGGCACGCCCGACGTCGGCGCAGTCCGTGAGGGCGTCGAAGCGACGATGGACGGCCAGGACATCGAGTTCGGGCGCATCCGGGTGACCGTGACCTCGGGCCGTGGGCCGCTCGGCTCTCCGCGCGGCTCCGAAGGCCTGACGTACGTGGTGATCTCCGAGCCGTGCCACCGTCCTCCCGACGTCTCGAGCGTCGTGACGGTCCCGTGGCCCCGCAACGAGCGAGGCGCGCTCTCGGGGCTGAAGACCACGTCGTACGCCGAGAACGCGCTCATGGTCGAGCACGCACTGGCCCGCGGCGCGTCCGAGGCCGTCATGGCGAACACGCGCGGCCAGCTCTGCGAGGGGACGGGCTCCAACATCTTCTACGTCGTGGAGGAGAGACTTCTCACACCCACTCTGGCGGCCGGCCCGCTCGCGGGTGTCACCAGGGCGCTCGTGCTCGAGTGGTGCGCCGGTGAGATCGACGTCGCGGAGCAGGACGCGCCGATCGAGGTGCTGCAGACCGCGGACGAGGTGATCCTCGTCGGCACGACGCGCAACGTGCAGGCGATCGCGAAGGTGGACGACCGGGAGCTCCCGGCGCCGGGGCCGATCACGCAGCGCGTGCAGGCGATCTGGGCGCGTGAAGTGTCGCGGGGGATGGACCCGTAGGTCACCGGGGTCGAGGTGCCGAGGAGCTATAGGTTAGAGTTTCGGACGCACCCCGCGGGCGATTGGCGCAGTGGTAGCGCGCTTCGTTCACACCGAAGAGGTCACTGGTTCGAACCCAGTATCGCCCACCGCAACAGAACCCTCTGATCAGCGATCATCGCCGGTCAGAGGGTCTCTCGTTTCTCCATCGGGCTACCTGCACCGCATCGCCGCTCATGGGGCTTGGCGCCACCGACGTGAACCGGTGCGGCCTTGACCTCCCACCTTCTCCGACGATGAATGGGTTCGTGAGAACCCATGACGCGGATGGCGATGCTGGGAATCGCCACGTGGCGGCACAGTGGACTCGACTGTTGACGTTTCTCGACGGCATCGGCTCAGCGCGAGAAGTTGCGCCCGGTCGGATCACCCTGAGGCTGCGCGAGGACGCGACGTCGAGATCGTGAAGACCCCCGAGCAGTGGGACAACATGATTGGGCCCATATGGGGCAGTTTCGATGACGCGGCGGCGGATGTCCGACAGTCCGTCCTGAGCGTGGGCAGCGAGCCGTTTCTGGTGTACGCGGATTACCAGTTGGAGCCGTCGTCCACGCCGCACGTGCCGAAGATCCTCAGGAGGAACGCCTACGGGCGCTGCTCGAGGCGGCCAGCGGGAAACCCATTGGCTCATGGTTGTCCAGGACGGCGAGGGCCGCGTAGTGGACCGGTTCAGCGACTTCCCAGACGAGTAGCCTCGACTGCAAGGGGGCTGCGCGAGACCCTGATTCGAGGGAATCGGGGGCGCGGACCGATACGGTGACGTCATGCCCGATGAGGCGTACTACTCGCCGCACGACAGACCGTTGTTCTGGATCGGCATGGTGACTGGAGCCTCGTTCACCGTTTACGCAGTCCTCTCACTCACACGGGAGTCGTGGCTGGGGGCAGGCGTGGGCGCGGTGGTGGGCGTCATCGGTTTCCTGAACGCTCGACGCCACTGGAAGGCGATGCACTAGCCATGCGCTCCCATCGGGGTCCGGATCTTCGGCAGTCCAGTGGTTGCGACGGCATCGTCACCCCGTGATGCTGACGACATGCCGTCCCTCGAGCCGAATGACCGGTCGGACGTTCGGCGATCCACGTGGTGGGTAGAACGAGGGCGGGTGCCGCGCCCGCGGGCGTGGTGGCGAGATGCCGTGCCTCTTGCAGTTTTCGCCGCATTGGTCACGTTCGCGTGGGCGCTGGACGACGAGAGATCCAGAGGATGGGTGATCGTTGTCAACTGGGTGTTGGCGGCTGCCGTGCTCGGTTGGAGCTGGTTTCGCCGCGAGAAGCCGTCGAGGGACTGAGGTCTCACGGCGCCTGCTCGCTGCCGTGGGCCAAGCGCCCGGGGCGGCGAGGACTTCGTCCTCTGCCTGCCCGGCGCGGTACCGCGGGACAGTCAAGTGGTCTGCTCGTCCTGCGGGCGGACGGGGGGTGGTGAACCGCTTCCCCGATCTTGATCGTCAGGAAGTCCGACATGACACGTTCATGGTTCTCCCGTCCTTGCCTCACCGCGGCTGCCTGCAGCGCCCTGCTGTTGGGTGTCGCTGCGTGCGGCTCCTCGAGCGACGGCGACTCCGACCAGCCGTCGCGCGCTCCCGCCTCGACGTCGACCGGCCCGCCGGGTGGGCAGACCCCGTCGGCCAGCGCCGACGCCACCGAGCTCGCGGCGCAGGTCAAGAGCAAGTTCAAGCAGAAGACCTACAAGGACGCCGAGACCGGACGGACGCTGCCCTACAACATCTTCCTGCCCGACGGCTACAGCACGACCAAGGAGTACCCGGTGGTGCTGTTCATCGGGGACGCGAGCCTGGTGGGGCAGGACGTGACGGCGCCGCTTTCGCAGTACGGCGCCCTGGTCTGGGCCGGTGACAGAGACCAGCAGGAGCACGAGAGCATCGTGCTGGTGCCCGAGTACCCGAGCGTCATCATCGACGACCGCGACGGCTACTCGACCACCGAGTACGTCGAGATGACCGCACGCTTCATGGAATCGATCGAGGACACCTACAGCGTGGACGACGACGAGGTCTACGGCACCGGCCAGTCGATGGGCTGCATGACGATCCTGTACCTGGCGGCGAAGTATCCCGACCTCTTCGCTGCCGAGCTCCTCGTGTCGGGCCAGTGGGACAAGAGCCAGCTGGAAGGGATGGCCGCGGAGACGTTCCTCTACATCGCGGCCGGCGGTGACACCCGGTCCACGGACGGGCAGAAGGACCTGCAGGCCCTCCTGAAGCGCGCCAAGGTGCCGTTCGGCACGGCTACCTGGGACGCGACGTGGTCGGAGCGGCGGCTGGACGCGGCGGCGAACAAGCTGCTGGGGGACGGCGACACGGCAAACTTCGCGACGTTCGAGCCCGGCACCGTGCTGAAGGCGGACGGGCAGGAGACCGACGCCTCCGGACCCGGCGGCGTCGCCGAGCACATGGCCTCGTTCGAGCCCGCCTACAAGATCCCGGCCGTCCGCGACTGGCTGTTCGAGCAGGCGGGCCGCGACTGAATCTCGGCGACGGGGACTCACAGCACGTCGCGACGGCGGAAGCCGACAAAGGCGACGGCCATCAGGGCGAGGGCCACCACGCACAGCCAGGCCAGACCGGACCAGTCCGTCGAGGACGCTGCGACAGCCGGGACGTGGCGGAACGGGCTGATGTCGAGCGCCCAGTCCGGCAGCTTGAACGTCGGTCCGAGGATCGTGAGACCGAACGAGGCCACGATGCCCAGCCACCCAATCAGGCGGATGCGAGGCGCGGCGCCCACTGCGGCGAACGCGATGGCGACCAGCAGCCAGACCGCCGGGATCGTGGCGAGGGCCTGCCCGATGATGTCCCGAGCCGAGATGTCCTCCCGCGGCCCGACGATGCTCATGGTCACACCGGCGAGCGCCATGGCGAGTGCGGATCCCGCCAAGGCGACCACGAGGTTGCTCGCGAGGTAGACCTTGCGCCGCAGCGATCCGGCCAGGAGCGGCTCGACCCGGTAGTCGACCTCCTCGGAACGCATCCGCAGCGCCACCTGGACGCCCAGCACCGCAGCGATCATGCCGGTGAGATGCAGGATGGTCACGATGAAACCGAGCGTCGCGGCCCGCTGGCCGGTTGCCCCGCCCGCGATCGTCTCGGCCATTGCGGGGTTGGCCGCGAGCACGTCACCGATCGACGAGGCCAGGTTGCCGAAGACCACGCCGAGAGCGGCGAACGCGATGAACCAGGCCACCAAGGGCCCGCGATGCAGACGCACGGCGAGGCCCCAGGGGGACGTCACCCAGCCGCCACGCGCCGGGCCGGGGCGGGTGGCGACAGCGCCCTGCCCGAAGTCGCGGCGCTCCTGCAGCGCGAAGGCCACGGCGACGAGCACGACCGCGAGTGCCACTGCCGGCAGCAGGGGCCACACGCGGTTGTCGGTCGCCGGATGGGTCGCCTCGAGCCAGCCGAACGGGGTCACCCAGTCGGTCCAGCCCGGAGCCCCGCTCGAGTCGAGGTAGCCACGGAGCACGTACAGCACACCCGCGGTCGCCACCCCCAGGCTGGTCGCGGTGCGGGCGTCCGACGAGATCTGGGCGGTCACCGCGGCCGCGCCGGTGAACATCAGTCCCGCGCCGGTGAACGTCGCACAGAGGATGCACGTGGCTGCCGCGCCGCCC
This sequence comes from Aeromicrobium yanjiei, assembly GCF_009649075.1. Taxonomy (GTDB): domain Bacteria; phylum Actinomycetota; class Actinomycetes; order Propionibacteriales; family Nocardioidaceae; genus Aeromicrobium; species Aeromicrobium yanjiei. The sequence goes on along the minus strand of NZ_CP045737.1, from coordinate 2,101,674 downwards.
CCGCAGGCGACTGTGACGAGGAACGAGACGATTCCGAGCGCCACGGACGCGACCACGCCGAGCGTCACCGCCACGCCCAGCCGGGTCTGACGGCCCATGACCCCCGAGGCGAGCAACTCGGCCTGGCCCGAGTCCTCGGCCGCACGGCTGTTGCGCACCACGACCAGGATCGCCATGAGGGCGGCGAAGAATGCGCCGAGGCCGCCGGCTCGCCAGGCGTTGAAGCCGTCGGCGGTCAGGAGGTCGCGCGCCGGACCGAAGATCAATGACAGGGCCGGGTTGCCGCCCAGCGCCCGCGCGAGCGCCTCACGGTCCTCCCGGTCCGGGAAGATCCAGGCGTAGGCCAGCACCGACGAGGCCGAGAGCGCCGTGACACCGGCGATCCACGGTGCGATGTTGCGGGCGTCCTGGCGAGCCGACACCCGGAGCAGCGGTCTCGTCCCTGTAAAGGCGCTCATCGCCCGGCTGGTCCGGACGGTGCGGTCACGTACTGCTCGAGGAACAGCTGCTCGAGCGAAGGTGGGGTGACGGTGAGGCCACTCATCTCGTACGGCAGCAGGGCCGCCATCGCCTCGCTGACGCGGGTGGACTCGATGCTGCCGGTGAACCTGCTGTGCTCGTCGACGTGCGCATCGCGGAAGATGCTGAGGGTCGACACGTCGCCGGGTGGGCGAGCGAGCGTCGCCCTGACCGAGACCGTGGCCTGCCCCCGCAGGTCCTCGAGCGCCCCGGTCTGCACGATGGTGCCGGACCGGATGATGCTGACCCGGTCGGCAAGCGCCTCGACCTCGCTCATGATGTGGCTGGACAGCAGGATCGTCGCCCCCGCCGACTTGACCTTCGCGATCTCGTCCTGGAAGACCGACTCCATCAGGGGATCGAGCCCCGAGGTGGGCTCGTCCAGGATCAGGAGCTCCACGTCGGACGCCAGGGCGGCCACGATGGCGACCTTCTGCCTGTTGCCCTTGGAGTACTGGCGGCCCCGCTTGGTCGGGTCGAGCTCGAACCGTTCGACCAGCGCAGCGCGCTTCGTCTCATCCAGGCCCCCGCGGAGCCGGCCGAGCAGATCGATGGCCTCGCCCCCGGACAGCGCCGGCCACAGCACGACGTCCCCAGGCACGTACGCGAGCCGGCGGTGGAGCTCCACTACGTCCCTCCACGGATCGCCACCGAGCAGCTCTGCGGAGCCGCCGTTGGCCCGCAGGAGGCCGAGCAGGACCCGGATCGTGGTCGACTTGCCGGCGCCGTTCGGCCCGAGGAATCCGTGGACCTCGCCGCGCCGGACCTCCAGGTCCAGACCGTCCAGAGCGCGGAAGGAGCCGAACGTCTTGACCAGCCCGTGCGTGCGGATCGCCAGGACGTCCCGCGCCGGTTCCGGGGTCATCGCCGCGTCCCTCCCCGGTACGGTCACGGTCCGGGTGACCGCACCTCTCGCCAGCACACTGCCGCCTGCACTCGGTCTACGGCAGAGTCGTCGGTCCCTGGCACGTCGGAGCCGATCCGCCGGCGGGGGGAGTGCTGCGTCACACCCGGTTACCGCGCGGAGACGGCGGTTACGTGCAAGTATTTTCCTGGCTGCAACTGGCCGTTACATCGAGGTGACGACACCACCCCGTCGGATCCTCATCTCCCAGGGGAATTACTTGTGATGGTTGAACACGATCTTGATCGTTCGTCTGCCCTCGACATGACGCTCGAGGAGCTCGACGACGGTGCGCTCGTCGAGCTCACCCGGCAGGGGAGCACCGAGGCGTACGCCGCCCTCTACGACCGGTACGTGTACAGCGCGCGCCGCCTGGCCCGGCACCTGGGCCAGCGCGACGAGTCCGACGACGTCGTCTCCGACGCGTTCGCGCAGATCTTCGGCCTGCTGCAGCGCGGCAAGGGCCCGGACAGCGCCTTTCGGGCCTATCTGTTCACCGCGGTCCGTCACGAGTGCGGTCGTCGGGCCAAGGCCGTCAAGCGCGTCGTGCCGACGGACGACGACACCGTCATCGACAGCGCCGTCCCGTTCGGCGCCGGTGAGCTGGACTCCTTCGAGAGGAACGCGGTCCGCGCGGCGTACGAGTCGCTGCCCGAGCGCTGGCGCACGGTTCTGTGGCAGCTGGACGTCGAGGGTCGCAAGCCCCAGGAGCTCGCCGATGCCCTCGGCCTGAAGCCCAACAGCGTCTCGGCGCTGGTCTACCGGGCCCGAGCCGGGCTGCGCGAGGCCTATCTGCAGCAGCACGTCAGCTCGACGGACGACTCGGCCGGACAGGCGTGTCTCTTCGTCCGCGAGCACTTCGCCGCAGTGGTCCGTCGCACCGCGTCCCGGCGGGACCAGGAGAAGGTCCACGCCCACCTCGAGACGTGCAGGGCCTGCATGGCGGTCTACCTGGACATCCAGGAGGTCAACGGCGAGGTCAGCGCGGTCGCGACACCCGCGGTGGGCGCCGGGGAGCGGTCGGCGACCGTCACCCCCATCCGCCGCGCGACGGCGGTCACGACGGCCGGGTGAGGTTCACTCCTCGCCGGTGCACGCGCTGAAGGCGGCGCCGAACTCCTCGGTGTCCTGCAGCGGGGAGGCCTCGGGCTCGACGATCCTGCCGCCGGTCACGGCGTACAGCGCGTCGTCGAAGATCACCAGGGTCGAGCCGTCGAGGCACGGCGTCTCGTCCTGCGGGCCGGGCTCGCCGTCCTGCAGGCACTGCTCGTAGTCCTGGGGCAGGGTCGCCCCGGCCTTCCAGACGTCGGCGCAGTCCGGTCCGGTGGGGACCGGTGTCGTCCGGGTCGCGGACGGCTTGCCCGACTCCTTCGTCTCGGTGTCACCGCCACGGGCGCCGTCGGACGACGAGTCGTCCCCGCCCGACGTGCAGCCGGCGAGCAGGAGGGCGGTCGCGGTCAGGATCGCAAGTCGGCGCATCCCTCGAGCGTAGTGCCGATCAGCTGCGGCCGAAGATCAGGCGGAACGGGCGCGCCGCGAGCGTGAGCAGCGGTCGGCGGCCGGCGAGGAAGCCGACCGGTCCGCCCGCGGCGAACGACCAGCGGCCGCGGGTGACGCCGAGCCGGACGCGGCCGCGCACGGGGGAGACCTGCAGGGTCCCCGCGCGGTCCTGCGCGATGGTGAACCCGAGTGGCAGGCGGAACGGCAAGTGGCGCACCCGCGGCACGGTCAGCGTGCCGATGCCGTGCGCGTCGTACGCGTGATGGGGCTCGACGTCGAAGTCCGCGAGCTCCTTGGGGATCGCCCACAGCTCACGCCCCCCGTCGCGGGACGCCGCGCTGTCGACCCAGATGTGGGTGATCGAGACCCGGGGGCGCCAGCCCTGCCGGACGAGCACGGTCGACATGATCTCGTCGTACGTCAGCGGGCTGGGCCGCTCGTAGACGAAGAACGCTGCCGAGACGATCCCGCGTCCGAGCACGGTGATGGGCCGCGTCGCGGACGAGTGGGGGGCGGGCAGGTCCTTGACCGGCACCAGCCACACGCCGATGTACGCGTGGCCGTGCAGGTCCCACGGCTCGGCCGGGTATGCGTTCACGCCCACTCGAACGCCTCCGGCTCGAGGTGCTTGGTCGCCTTGGCGAACGGGAGGGTCGCACCGGGCCAGTTGGACGTGATGCGACCTGACGGGTGGCGGTACCAGTTGTCGCACGAGCTCCACACCGAGCTGTCGAGCTGGCGGGTGAGCTCGCGGTCGTAGTCCCGCTCGGCCTTTTCGGTCACGACGACCGAGCGATAGCTGCCGGCCTCCAGGCGGTCCACGACCTGGCGCATGTGGCGCGCCTGGGCCTCGAGCATGTAGATGATCGAGCCGCCGCCGAGGTTGGTGTTGGGGCCGTACGTGACGAGCAGGTTGGGGAACCCGGGGACGTACATGCCGAGGTACGCGTGCGCCCCGTCGGTCCAGTGTGTCGCGAGCTTCTGGCCACCGACGCCGGTGATGTCGATCGACTCCAGGAAGTCCTGGGCGTCGAAGCCGGTCCCGTAGACGATCGCGTCGACCTCGTGCTCCGCGCCCGTGTCGTCGACGACTCCGGTCGGGGTGACCCGGGTGACGCCGTGGGTCACGACGTCGACGTTGGGCTGGGCGAGGGCGGGATAGAACTCGTTGCTGAACAGGATCCGCTTGCAGCCGATGGGGTAGTCGGGGGTGAGCTTGGCGCGCAGCTCCGGATCGGTGACCTGCTTGTTGAGGTGACGCATCGCGATCGCCTTGTTGATGCGACCGACCTTGGACTTCTCGTCCAGCCCGCGGGCGAACTGCTCCATGATCGTCCAGATGCCGCCGCGCTCGATGCGTTGGCTGATCGGCAGCGCCTTGAACAGGGCGCGGTGCCACGCGGTGTAGGGCTTGTCGGGCTTGGGCAGGAGGTAGTTCGGGGTGCGCTGGAACATCACGAGCTGCGCCGCGTCCTTGGCCAGGTGGGGTACGAACTGCACCGCGCTGGCGCCTGCACCGACGACCGCGACGCGCTTGCCGGTCGCGTCGAAGGAGTGGTCCCACTCGGCGGAGTGGAACGAGGTCCCCGTGAACGACTGGACTCCCTCGATGCTGGGCAGCCTGGGCCGCGAGAGCTGTCCGACCGCGCTGACGAGCAGGTCGACGGTCTCCACGGTGCCGTCCGAGAACGTGACGCTCCAGCGCGCGGCGTCCTCGTCCCACGCGGCCGCGACCACCTCGGCGCCGAAGCGCACCAGCGGGGTGATGCCGTGCTTGTCCGCGACCGAGCGGATGTACGCGTGGATCTCCTCCTGGAGGGCGTAGCGCCGCGTCCACTGGGAGTTGGGCTCGTACGAGTAGGAGTACAGCGGGGACGGCACGTCGCAGCCGGCACCTGGGTACGTGTTGTCGCGCCAGACGCCGCCGAGGTCGTCCGAGCGCTCCCACAGGCGCAGGTCGGTGTGTCCCGACCGCTTGAGCTCGACGGCGACGGCGATCGCGCCGAAGCCGGATCCGATGATGCCGATCGAGGTCATGGAAGTTCCTTCGTGGGAGCGTGGTCGTGGACGAACAGCAGGACGCTGTCGGTCAGCAGGTCGAGGGCTTCGTCGCGTGAGTACGTCTTGCGCTGCAGCCACTCGCGGCAGACGGCCTTGGTCAGCGCCGCCATCGGCCGCAGCCGGGCGCGCAGGTGGGGGGAGTCCGGCAGCCCGAGGGCGTCGAGCACGAGCCGGGCGGCGCGGTCGTCCGCCTCGTCGACCACCGCCTGCACGTCGGAGGCGCCATGCAGGTTCGCCGCCCCGCTCGCGGCCACCCACGCCTGGCCGTACGTGGTCGCGGCGTTGAGGATCCAGTCCATCGTGAGCCGCGCCCGCTCCTCGAGTGTGCGGCCGTCGTAGTCGGGCAGTGCCTGCGTCGGCATGAGGATCGAGCCCCGCATGACCTCCAGGAACAGCTCGCGCTTGTCGCCGAAGTAGTGGTTGATCAGCCCGCGGGCGACACCTGCGGCCTCGGCCAGCTCCGCGGTCGACACGTCGTCGTAGGCGCGATCGGAGTAAAGGACCCGCGCCGCGTCGATGATCTGCTGGCGGCGCTCGGCGGGCGCGAGGCGCAGTCGGGGGGCGGGCACGGCACCAGTGTCGTCCGCTATTGGCAGAGTGTCAACAAGCCCGTAGGGTGTGACCCATGACTCAGCGTGACTACGACGTGATCGTGATCGGATCCGGCTTCGGCGGCAGCGTCGCGGCCCTGCGACTGACCGAGAAGGGCTACCGCGTCGGGGTGCTGGAGATGGGTCGGCGCTTCGCCGACGACGAGCTGCCCGAGACGTCGTGGCGCGCGCGCCGCTACATGTGGGCGCCCTGGGCCCGGTGCTTCGGCATCATGCGGCTCACGCTGCTCAAGGACGTCCTCATCGCGAGCGGGACGGGGGTGGGGGGCGGCTCGCTCGTGTACGCCAACACGCTCTACGAGCCGCTCGACCCCTTCTATCGCGACCGCCAGTGGGCGCACATCACGGACTGGAAGGACGAGCTCGCCCCGCACTACGCCCAGGCCAAGAAGATGCTCGGCGTCACGGCGTACCCGGGGACGAGCGTGGCGGACGACCTGATGTCGACCCTCGCCAAGGAGTACGGCGTGGAGGACACCTTCCACGCCTCCGACGTCGGGGTGCTGTTCGGCGACAAGCCGGGTGTCGAGGTCGAGGACCCGTTCTTCGGCGGCGCGGGACCCGCGCGGCGCACCTGCATCGACTGCGGGGCCTGCATGACGGGCTGCCGTCACAACGCCAAGAACACGACCGTCAAGAACTACCTGCACCTCGCGGAGGGCGCAGGCGCCGAGGTCCACCCCATGACGACCGTGACGGACGTGCGGCCGATCGCGCCCCGTGTCGAGGGCGGGGCACCGCGCTACGAGGTGCGCACGCAGCGCACGGGCAACCGGCTGCGCCGCGCGACCTTCACGGCCGACCAGGTCGTCTTCGCCGGCAATGCGCTCAACACCCAGAACCTGCTGCACCGGCTCAAGCGGCGCTCGCTCCCGCACCTCTCGGACCGGATCGGCGAGCTGAGCCGGACCAACTCCGAGGCCGTCCTGTCGGCCCGCTCGGCGGACAAGGACGCCGACTACACCCCGGGCGTCGCGATCACGTCGTCGTTCCACCCCGACGAGCACACGCACGTCGAGCCGGTCCGCTACGGTCACGGGTCCAACGCGCTGGCCCTGATCAACATGGCGCTGCCCGATCGTCCCGGCCCCGGTGGCCGCCTGCGTGCCGTTGTCCGTGGCTACCGGGTCCTGGGGCTCCGCGGGGCGCTGCGCGTGCACAAGCCGCGGCGCTGGGCCGAGCAGTCGATCGTGGTGCTCGTGATGCAGTCGCTGGACAACTCGATCACGACGTACCTCAAGCGGGGACCCTTCGGACGCACGCTGACGAGCAAGCAAGGAGTCGGCGAGCCCAACCCGCCGTACATCCCGGTCGCGGACCGGGTCGCGCGGGACATCGCCGAGCGGATCGGCGGGCACCCCGGCAGCTCGATCGGCGAGCTGGCGGGCGTGCCCCTGACGGCCCACTTCCTCGGTGGCTGCGTCATCGGCGAGAGTCGCGAGACCGGTGTCGTCGACCCCTACCAGCGCGTCTTCGGGCACGAGGGGCTGCACATCAGCGACGGCTCGGCGATCACCGCCAACCTGGGGGTCAACCCCTCGCTCACGATCACGGCGCAGTCCGAGCGGGCGATGTCCCTGTGGCCCAACAAGGGGGAGGCCGACCCGCGGCCACCGCTCGGGCAGCCGTACGAGCGGGTGGCCCCGGTGGCGCCGGTCCGCCCCGCCGTGCCCGAGGGGGCGCCGGCGGCCCTCCTGCTGCCCGTCCCGGTCGTCCCGCCCCGCTGACCGGGCTCAGCCCTTCGGCAGCGTGTAGCCGACGAGCCCCGACGAGCGGGACAGGACGTACGTCGAGGAATCCACCTTCTGGGCGCTGTCCTTGACGGTCGCGACGGTCATCGGCCGGTCGACGACCGTGCCGTCGGGGCTGCACTGCTCGATCATCGGGTCGCCGTAGCGTTCCCGGTTCTCGTTCTCCCCGCCGGCGTCGAAGGGGATGACGTACTTGATGGTGGCCGTCTTGCCCTCGCAGGCGAACAGGTCATCGGTGGACATGGCGACCGACGTGCCCGTCCTGGCCTCGTACAGACGGGGCCCCTTGGCGGTGGGCACGACGAGGGTGCCGGGAGCCGTGGTCAGGTCCGCGTTGTCGCCCTGGAGGAATGCGTGGGCCGCGTCCTGGTCGAGGGGCGCAGACCATCGGGTCCTGCCGGTCACCGGGTCGTAGCCCTGGACCGTGACGGAGGTGCCGGAGGGCGTGCGGAGCTTGCCCTTGACGAAGTGCAGCGTGCCCGAGACGGCGCACCTGACGGGATCGCGCGTGGCGTTGTCGGAGTCATCGGAGTCGTCGCCCTCGCCCAGGCACGGCTTCCTGACGCCGTCCTTGCGCCAGATGAGCTCACCTGTCCTGCCGTCGAATGACATCTGTGTCCTCCACGCCAGGTCGAAGTCATAGGACTTGCCGGCCGCAGCGCGGTCCTTCACGGTCTTCGGCATGCCGATGCCGATGTAGCCGGTGTAACGGTCCGTCTTCTCGTCCCAGTCGACGCTCCAGCCCGTGTCGGAGGTGTGGTGCTTTCCCGCCAGCTCCTCGACCGGGGTCGTCCACAGGGTCTTGCCGTCCCTCTCGACGCCGATCAGCTCGCCGGGGCGGTCGTCGGTCGAGAACAGCCCTCCGTCCGCAATCGAACGGCGGTTGGCCGCGAGGCCATCCCGGTCGACCGCGAGGCGTCCGGTCTCGAGGTCCAGACGCAGGTTCTGGTAGTCGGTGCCGGAACCGTAGGAGGCGCGCAGGCAGGCATCCACCTCGTCGTCGCACTCTTCAAGCGGGACGGCCGCCAGCACGTTGCGGGTGCGGAACCGCTCCTTCCCGGTGGCCGGGTCGAGCGCCACGATGGGCGTGAGCCAGTAGCCGGGATTGTCCAGGCTGAGCGGGCGCGGTGGCTCGAGCAGGACAACCGACGCGGTGCCGTTCTTGTCCTGGGAGATGACCGGCGACAAGGCATAGCCGGGAGCCTGAGCACCGGGACTGTACGGATGCTTCCAGGTCACGGTCCCGGTCGCGGTGTCCACGCCGATGAGATCGAGCTCGTTCTGGCGAGCCTTCACGATCGCCACGGCGGTCCGGCCGACGACCTCGGGCTGGCCGAGCATCTTCTGCTTGACCGTCCACGCAGGCTTCACGGTCGTGGCGTCCCGCGTGAGCTGCTTCGCCGCGGCCTTGGCGGCCGCGTCCTTCTTGTCCTCCCCGTCGTCGCTGCCGGCGCTGGTGCATCCCGTGGCGGCGAGCATCGTGCCGACGACCACCCCGATGATCTTCTTCATGGAGACAATCTGGCACAGAAGGCCGTCCAGGTGGGGCGGAACCGCCGCGTCGCGGCTCAGGCCAGGGGGACGGTCACCAGGAACGCGCCGCCCGGTCGCTCGGGCGTCGGATCCTCGTACGTCGCGTCGCCGCCCTGGGCGCGGGCCAGCTCGCGAACGATGAACAGGCCGAGGCCCGTGCCACCGAGCTCGTCGCCCGTCGCGAACCTGCCGAAGAGACGTGAGCGGACGTCGGGCCGTACGCCCGGCCCCGCGTCGGCCACGCGGATCTCGGCCTGGTCCCCGGCCACCGTGACGTCCACGTGGACGGGCGACCGACCGTGCTTGAGGGCGTTGTCCAGGAGGTTGTCGACGACCTGGGCCAGTCGTGCACCGTCGGCCATGACCGTGACGTCGTCGGGCGCCTGAACCGTGACGACCTGATTGCTCGCGGCTTGCAGCGCCGTGGCTGCCGCGGCCTGGAGCAGCGGCTGCAGCGCCGTCGGCTCGGGGGACAGGCGCAGCGCGTTGGCGTCGAGCCGCGAGGCGGTGAGCAGATCGGACAGCAGCCGGCGCATGCGCTCAGCACTGGTGGTCATGCCGTCGAGGAGCGTCAGACGCTCGTCCTCGCCCAGGGCACCCCAGTGCTTGGACAGCACGTCGGCGGAGCCGCCCAGCACGGTGGCCGGCGTCCGGAGCTCGTGCGCGGTCACCGCGAGGAACTGGGACTGGTCGGACGCCGCGTGCCGCAGCTGCATGTTGAGGGTCTGCAGGGCCTCGTTGGCCTCCGCGAGGGACTGGGCGGCGCGCTCCTGCTCCTGCTGCGCGAGGTACTGGGTGGTCGTGTCACGGGTGACCTTGGAGAAGCCCACGAGCTTGCCGACGTCGTTGTGGACGGCCGTGATGAGCACATTGGCCCAGAAGCGCGAGCCGTCCTTGCGGACGCGCCAGCCCTCCTCGCCGTAGCGACCCTCGCGCAGCGCTATCTCGAGCTCGTGCTCGGGATGACGGGCCTCCTGCAGCTCCGGGGGATAGAACACCCGGAAGTGCCGGCCGATGATCTCGTCGGCGGTGTAGCCCTTGGTGCGCTGGGCGCCGGCGTTCCAGCTGACGATGTGACCGTCGGGATCGAGCATGAAGATCGCGTAGTCGCTCACCGCGTCGACGAGCAGACGGAAGCGCTCCTCGCTCTGGCGCAGCGACTCCTCCGACTCGAGCCGGGACGTCACGTCGCGGGTGATCTTGGCGAAGCCCACGTGGTTGCCGCCGTCGTCGAACACCGCCGTGATGAGGACATTGGCCCAGAACCGGGACCCGTCCTTGCGGACCCGCCAGCCCTCCTCCGCGTAGCGGCCGTCGCGGAGGGCGGCCTCGAGCTCGCGCTCGGGGTGCCCGGACTCCTGCAGCTCGGCACTGTAGAAGGTGCGGAAGTGCCGGCCGATGATCTCGTCCGCGCGGTAGCCCTTCGCGCGCTCGGCGCCGGCGTTCCAGCTCACGACGTGCCCCTGGGGGTCCAGCATGAAGATCGCGTAGTCCTCCACCGTCTCCACGAGCAGGCGGAAGCGCTCCTCGCTGCGGCGCAGCTCGTCCTCTGCGGCGCGCTGCTCCGTGATGTCCTGCACCTGCAGGAAGACGTAGAGCGGCAGACCGGCGCGGTCGCGCACGGGCGCCAGCGTCGACATGACCTTGCGCTCCCTGAGCCCCGAGACGCCGTGCTCGACGCGGATCACGTCGACCTGCTTGTGCTGGATCTCGGCGAGCGCCTCGTCGAGCAGCTCCCCGTGTCCGGCCATCAACGCGGCGTAGTCGACACCGACCAGGTCCTCGTGAGGATGCTCGATGAGCTTGCCCAGGGCGCGGTTGGCGCGGACGATGCCGCCGGACAGCGTGAGCGTCGCCATGCCGATGGCCGCCTCGTCGAAGACCTCCCGGAAGCGCTCGAGGTGCTCGTCCAGCACCTCGCGGTCGGTCTCGGTCACCTGCTCGCCGACAGCCGCAAGGGACGATGCGGGCGCTGGTGGCGCCGCAGGGGCCCGGCCCTCGTGCACGTCGCGCAACCGATCGACCAACACGTCGAGGGAGACGGACTTCTCCAGGAACGCCGAGGCGCCCATCGAGCGGGCCAGCTCGGCCAGGCCCTCGCCCTCGAAGCCCGTGAAGACCACGACCCGGGTGGTGGGCGAGACCGCGAGCACCCCCGGCAGCGCGTCGATGCCGTCGAGGTCGGGCATGGACATGTCCATGACCAGCAGATCGGGGCGGAACTGGTGGACGAGCTCGATCGCGTCGGCTCCGTCCGCGCCCTCGCCGACCACCTCGAAGGCGCCCGAGAGCCTGAGGTGCGTACGGACCAGTGCTCGAACCTCGGGTGCGTCGTCGACGACCACGACGGTCGGCAAGCGGTTGTCCATATGTACGAGATTAAAGGGCTGAGTGGTCCCGTGCTGCACTGCGAGGCCGAAATCTCGCGCCCGGACCCCCGCGATACGGTGGTCCGAACCAGCACGCGCCATCCGTAGGGCGCGTCGACCCGAACAGAGGTAGCACCGTGCCGGACATCCAGATCGTCGTCGACCACGAGTCCCGATCCGTCGAGCAGGGCACGAAGGCGTGGCAGCTCTTCGCCGACACCCCCGAGATCATCGCGGCCCGGGTGAGCGGCACGTTGAAGGATCTCGCGTACGAGCTGGCCGACGGGGACTCCGTCGAGGGCGTCGCGATCGACTCCGCGGACGGCCGCGACATCCTGCGCCACTCGACCGCGCACGTCATGGCGCAGGCCGTGCAGGACCTCTTCCCCGAGGCGAAGCTCGGCATCGGCCCCCCGATCACCGACGGCTTCTACTACGACTTCGACGTCGCGGAGCCCTTCGTCCCCGAGGACCTCGCCAAGATCGAGTCGCGGATGAAGAAGATCATCAAGGAGGGTCAGAAGTTCGACCGCCGGGAGATCAGCGACGACGACGCGCGCGCCGAGCTGGCCGACGAGCCCTACAAGCTCGAGCTGATCGGCCTGAAGTCCACCGCGGGCGACGCGGCCGAGGGTGCCAGTGTCGAGGTCGGTGAGGGCGGCCTGACGATCTACGACAACCTCAAGCGCGACGGATCGGTCGCGTGGAGCGACCTGTGCCGCGGCCCGCACCTGCCGACCACCAAGCGCATCCCGGCCTTCACGCTCATGCGCAGCGCCGCGGCGTACTGGCGCGGTGACGAGAAGAACAAGCAGCTGCAGCGCATCTACGGGACGGCCTGGGAGTCCAAGGACGCCTTGGACGCCCATCTGCACCGCATCGAGGAGGCCCAGCGCCGCGACCACCGTCGCCTCGGCACCGAGCTCGACCTCTACAGCTTCCCCGACGAGATCGGCTCGGGACTGCCGGTGTTCCACCCCAAGGGTGGTGTGATCAAGCGCGAGATGGAGGACTACGTCCGCCGCCGGCACATCGAGGAGGGCTTCGAGTACGTCGGCACCCCGCACATCGCCAAGGAGGGGCTGTTCTACACCTCGGGGCACCTGCCGTACTACGGCGAGGGCATGTTCCCGGCGCTGGACGTGGACGGTCAGGACTACCGCCTCAAGGCGATGAACTGCCCCATGCACAACCTGATCTTCCGCTCGCGCCAGCGCTCGTACCGTGAGCTGCCGCTGCGCCTGTTCGAGTTCGGGCACGTCTACCGCAACGAGAAGTCCGGTGTCATCCACGGCCTGACCCGTGTGCGCGGCTTCGCCCAGGACGACTCGCACTCGTACGTGACCCCCGAGCAGGCGCCCGGGGAGATCCGTCACCTGCTGAACTTCGTGCTCAGCCTGCTGCGCGACTTCGGTCTCGACGACTTCTACCTCGAGCTGTCCACCCGCGACGACTCCAAGCCCGACAAGTTCATCGGCTCGGACGAGGAGTGGGCCAATGCGACCAAGGTGCTCGAGGACGTGTGCCTCGAGACCGGTCTCGAGCTGGTCCCCGATCCCGGCGGAGCGGCCTACTACGGCCCGAAGGTGTCGGTGCAGGCGCGCGACGCGATCGGTCGCTCGTGGCAGATGTCGACGATCCAGTACGACTTCAACATGCCCTCGCCCGAGCGCTTCGGCCTCGAGTACGTCGCGGCGGACGGCTCCCGCCAGCAGCCCGTCATGATCCACTCGGCCAAGTTCGGCTCGATCGAGCGATTCATGGGCGTCCTTGTCGAGCACTACGCGGGCGCGTTCCCTCCGTGGCTCGCGCCCGTGCAGGTCGTCGGCATCCCCGTGGCCGAGCGCCACGCCGACTACCTCTACGAGCTCACGAAGCGGCTCAAGGCCCTCGGCATCAGGGTCGAGGTCGACGACTCCGACGAGCGGATGCAGAAGAAGATCCGCAACGCGCAGCTGCAGAAGGTGCCGTTCATGCTGATCGCAGGCGACAACGACGTCGAGGCCGGCGCGGTGTCGTTCCGCTACCGCAGTGGCGAGCAGGAGAACGGCGTCGCGGTCGACGACGCGATCGAGCGCATCGTCGAGGCGATCCGGACCCGCGCCCAGGTCTGAGACCTCGCTGCACGGGCGCTGGGGCTCCTAGCGCTCGTGCAGGCTGCTGCGGAAGTAGACGTGCTTGGCGATCGAGGTGCTGCCCGAGAGGCTGGGATGGACGCCGTCGAGCGTGCGGTGCCGTGGGCGGATCGCGTCCGTGGCGGTGTCGACGTACTCCAGCCCGTTCTCGCGCGCGGCCGCCTCGATGATCCGGGGGATCCAGCGCCCACTCGGGGCGATCTTCCTCGCCCCGCCCCACGGCGCGGTGACGATCACGGTCGCGTCGTCGCCGGCCAGCTCGGCGACCCGGCGCAGCGCGGGGCGTACGGCACGGGAGACCTGCTGGGCCGAGCTCGGCGCGTCGCCGTGCCCGTTGCGGCGGCGGGTCAGGCAGTACGACCGGTCGTTGACCCCGCCCTCGATGACCACGACCTCGGCGGCGCGGATGAGCGCGGCGTGGGCATCGATGCTCTGCTGGAAGCTCCTGCCACGGCAACGGGTGCCGCGGCGCAGGTAGCCGGCTCCGCCCTCGGCCACCACGATCGGGTCGACGTCGATCGTGTCGGCGAGCATGCTCCACCACGCGCGCCGCTCGGGTGCGCCGGTGTCGGAGTAGGCCGCGCTGATCGAGTCGCCGATGACGACCATGGTGGCGCGTGCGGGCGTCGCGGCGGCCTGCCGCACGTCCTCGGCGGCGGTCGCGCCCGCGTCCTGGCTGCGCCCGGGGTGTGCCAGTGCCGCGCACGCCGTGAGGGCGCACACGACGGCGGTCACGGTCCTTCTCATTGGCGCAGTCCCCCTGACGACGGAAACAGCAGGCTACCGGCAGTGGGGCAGGGCAGGAGCGATCCCGCTGGCTGTGGCGCGCCGCACGTCGGTGCCGGGGGAGCACGTGCGGACGACTAGGGTGTTTGGCGTGACGGACCAGCGCGACGAGCAGGACGGCGTGGGCGACCCCGATGCCTTCGAGCGTCTCTGGACGCCCCATCGCATCGCGTACATCAAGGGCGAGAACAAGCCCGCGTCCTCCGAGGCCGCGGACTGCCCGTTCTGCCGGATCCCGTCCCTGGACGACGCCGACGGCCTGATCGTGCACCGGGGCGAGTCCGCGTACGCAGTGCTCAACCTCTACCCGTACAACGCCGGCCACCTGCTGGTCTGCCCCTACCGCCACGTCGCGGACTACACCGAGCTGACCGATCAGGAGACCGCCGAGGTCGCGGCGCTGACCAAGCAGGCGATGCGGGTCATGCGCACGGTCACGAGCCCGCAGGGGTTCAACCTCGGTCTCAACCAGGGCCAGGCTGCAGGGGCGGGCATCGCCGCACACCTGCATCAGCACATCGTTCCCCGCTGGGGTGGCGACGCCAACTTCATGCCCGTCATCGGGCACACCAAGACCATGCCGCAGCTGCTGGGCGACACCCGCGAGATGCTCGCGGCCGCCTGGCCGAAGGAGTAGACGAACCCATGCTCGAACGTTTCCGCGACTTCTGGACGAAGGTCTGGGCCCCGCTCGCCGACCTGCTGCTGCGACTCGGCGTCACCCCCAACCAGGTGACCGTCGTCGGCACGATCGGCGTGAGCGCGGGCGCACTGTGGTTCTTCCCGCGCGGTCAGTTCTTCGTCGGCGTCCTGGTCATCACCGCATTTGTCTTCAGCGACATGATGGACGGCTACATGGCCCGCAAGCTGGGCAAGCCGTCCAAGTGGGGCGCGTTCTTGGACTCGACCCTCGACCGGGTCGGTGACGCTGCCGTGTTCGGCGGTCTCGTGCTCTACTACACGACGTCGGACGCCGAGGCGGATCTCGGCGACACCCGTATCTATCTCTACCTGAGCCTCGCGTGCCTGGTCCTCGGCAACCTCACGTCGTACGCCCGGGCGCGCGCCGAGTCGCTCGGGATGACGGCCAAGGGCGGCATCGCGGAGCGTTCCGACCGTCTGGTCGCGATCCTGGTCATGACCGGTCTGGCCGGCCTGTTCGACCTGCCGATCCTGCGAGAGCTCACGCTGTGGGTCTTGGCGTTCGCGAGCCTCATCACGGTGCTGCAGCGCATGCGCATCGTCTACAAGCAGACCGTCGACAGCCCCGGCCTCGAGTCCTGACGGCGGCCGACGAACCCCTTGAAGACCTCTCCACCCTCCACCGGCGAGCACGCCCCGCTCGAGCCGACCGTCCGCAACGCCCTGCGCTCCCCGCGCCTGCTCCGCGTGGAGGTGCTGGCTGGGCTGGTGGTGGCCCTCGCGCTGATCCCGGAGGCGATCTCGTTCTCGATCATCGCCGGAGTCGACCCACGTGTCGGGCTGTTCGCGTCGTTCACGATGGCGGTCGCGATCTCGTTCCTCGGCGGACGTCCCGCGATGATCTCGGCGGCGACCGGCGCGGTCGCCCTGGTCATCGCCCCGGTCATGAAGGACCACGGCTACGACTTCCTCATCGCCACGGTCCTGCTCGGCGGCCTCATCCAGATCCTGCTCGCGCTCGCCGGGGTCGCGAAGCTCATGAGGTTCATCCCGCGCTCGGTCATGGTCGGCTTCGTCAACGCCCTGGCGATCCTGATCCTCGAGACGCAGGTCGATCACCTGATCGACGTGCCGTGGGCGGTCTACCCGATGACCGCGGTGGGCATCGCGGTCATCGTCGGCCTCCCGCGCGTCAGCTCGGTGGTGCCGGCGCCCCTCGTGGCGATCGTCGCGCTGACGGCGTTCACGGTCGTCGGGGCGGTCGACGTGCCGGACGTGGGGGACCAGGGCGATCTGCCCGACAGCCTGCCCGCGTGGTTCGTCCCGGACGTCCCGTTCGACCTGGAGACGCTCGCGATCATCGCGCCGTACGCGCTCGCGATGGCGCTGGTCGGCATCCTGGAGTCACTGCTCACCGCGAAGCTCGTCGACGACATCACCGACAGCCGCTCGGACAAGACCCGCGAGACGTGGGGCCAGGGGGCCGCCAACATCGTCACGGGACTCTTCGGCGGGATGGGTGGCTGCGCGATGATCGGCCAGACGATGATCAACGTGAAGGTCTCGGGGGCGCGCACCCGCCTGTCGACGTTCCTCGCGGGCGTCTTCCTGCTCGTCCTGGTCGTCGGCTTCGGCGACGTCGTGGCGCTCATCCCGATGGCGGCGCTCGTCGCAGTCATGGTCATGGTGTCCGTCGGCACCTTCGACTGGCACTCGATCAAGCCCGCGACCCTGCGTCGGATGCCGCGCAGCGAGACGGCCGTCATGCTCGTGACGGTGGTCGTCACCGTGCTGACCCGCAATCTCGCGATCGGTGTCGCGGTCGGCGTCCTGACGGCGATGACCCTGTTCGCCCGCCGGGTCGCGCACCTGACCCACACCGAGCGCACGATCGTGCAGGACGACGACGGCTCGTCCCGCGCGGTCTACACCGTGACGGGAGAGCTGTTCTTCGCCTCGAGCAACGAGCTCTACACCCAGTTCGACTACGCCCACGACCCCGAGACGGTGGTCATCGACCTGTCGCAGTCGCACATCTGGGACGCCTCGACGGTCGCCTCCCTCGACGCCATCACCACCAAGTACGAGCGCAGGGGCACGTCCGTCCAGATCATCGGGCTGAACCAGGCGAGTGCCGAGCGCCACGGGCGCCTGAGCGGCACCGTGTAGCCCGGGCCCCTCCGGCGGCCGGACCGTGACATCAACTATGTGACATCGACGTTGACACATACCCCGGGTATGGGCGATGCTGGCGGTCCGCCGAGCCCGAGGAGCCTCGATGTCCCAGACGATCAACCCGCCCAGTGCCGATCTGCCCGACATCCCCGTCGACGTGTCGCCCGAGCAGTACGCCGACATCCTCCGGGCGCTCTCGCAGGCCTCGGTCGACCGGCACTTCGACGCGTTCGTCGACGTCCCGTGGGAGCACCCCGACTTCGCCGTCCGGTCCGACGATCCGCGATGGGTCCTGCCCGCGGATGTGGATCCCCTCGGCGCGCACCCGTGGTACCAGGCGCAGTCGCTCGAGCGGCGCATCGCGATCGGGCAGTGGCGCCAGGCCAACATCCTCAAGGTCGGCCTGCAGTTCGAGAACATCCTGATCCGCGGCATCATGCAGTACGTCTTCACGCTGCCCAACGACTCCCCGGAGTACCGCTACCTCACGCACGAGGCGACCGAGGAGTGCCACCACACGCAGATGTTCCAGGAGACCGTCAACCGCATCGGGGCTCCGGTCGAGGGCATGCCGTGGCTGATGCGCCGCATCGCCGGGCTGCTGCCGTGGGCGGCGTCGGCAGCGCCCTTCGGGTTCTTCATCGGGGTGCTGGCCGGCGAGGAGCCGATCGACCACACGCAGAAGGCGATCCTGCGCAGCGGTGAGGAGCTGCCTCCAGTGCTGTCGCGGGTCATGGAGATCCACGTCGCCGAGGAAGCCCGGCACATCTCGTTCGCCCACCACTACGTCCGCCGCAACGCCCCGCGGCTCGGACCGATCGAGAAGCGAGTGATGGCGATGCTGTTCCCGGTCATCATGCGGGTGCTGTGCGACGTGATCATGGTGCCGTCGGCGTCGTTCCGCCGGGAGTTCGGCATCCCGCGGCGCGTCATGAAGGACCTGTGGTGGCGGTCGCCGGCGTCCCGGGCCCGGCTCCAGGAGCTGTTCGGGGATGTCCGCATGCTCGCCGACCAGGCCGGCCTGCGCGAGACGCGGACGGCGCGCTGGATGTGGAAGCTGTGCCGCATCGACGGCCGTCCCTCCCGCTACCGCAGTGAGCCCCCGGTCGCCTTTGCAGGACAGGCCTGAGCGGTGCCCCACGTCGTCACCCAGGCCTGCTGCGGCGACGCGTCGTGCGTCTTCGCGTGCCCGGTCAACGCGATCCACCCCACGCCCGACGAGCCCGACTTCGGCCTCGCGGAGATGCTGTACATCGACCCGGTGTCGTGTGTCGACTGCGGTGCCTGCGTGACGGCCTGCCCGGTGGGGGCGATCGCTCCGCAGGACAAGCTGACCGACGCGCAGCTGCCGTTCGTCGACATCAACGCGATGTTCCACGACGTCCCGCGGGACCACCCGGCGCAGGCTCCCGTGCCCGCGGTCGTCCCGCGGGCGACCACGGACGAGCTCCGCGTCGCGATCGTGGGCGCGGGCCCCGCGGCGCTGTACGCCGCGGACGAGCTGTTGAAGCGGCCCGGTACGCGAGTGACCGTCCTCGACCGGCTGCCGACACCGCACGGGCTGGTGCGCGCGGGCGTCGCGCCGGATCACCAGAGCACCCGGTCCATCGAGGGGCTGTTCCGGCAGATCGAGGAGCAGGACGGGTTCTCGTACCTGCTGGGTGTCGAGGTCGGCACCCACCTCTCCCACGAGGAGCTCGCAGCTCATCACCACGCCGTCGTGTACGCGACGGGTGCCTCGCGGGACCGCCGCCTCGGCATCCCCGGGGAGGATCTCGCCGGCAGCGACACAGCCACGGCCTTCGTCGCCTGGTACAACGCGCATCCCGACCACGCGGCCCGGACGTTCGACCTCAGCACCGAGCGGGTGGTCGTGGTGGGCAACGGCAACGTGGCGCTGGACGTGGCGCGGATCCTCGCCACCGACCCCGAGCGGCTCGCCACGACCGACATCTCCGACCACGCGCTCGAGGTGCTCCGCGGCAGCGCGGTGCGCGAGATCGTGCTGCTGGGGCGCCGCGGCGCCGCCCAGGCGGCGTTCACCCTGCCCGAGCTGGTCGGGCTCCTCGCCCGCGACGACATCGAGATCGTCGTGGAGGGTGACGACCTGCGCGCGGTGACCGGTGACCCGATCGTGCAGCAGAAGCTGGCTGCGCTGCGGGCCGCACAGTCGCGTCCGGCGCGCCCGGGTGCCCGCCGCATCGTCTTCCGGTTCGCGACGTCGCCGCTCGAGCTCGAGGGTGACGGACGCGTCGAGGCGGTCAGGGTGTGCCGCAACGACCTCGTCGAGACGACGGGAGTCGTCACGTCGGTGCAGACCTCCGACGTCGAGGCGATCAGCACGGGCCTCGTGCTGCGGTCGATCGGCTACCGTGGCGCGCCGCTGGCCGGGCTGCCGTTCGACGACGCACGCGCGGTGGTGCCCCATGAGCTCGGCCGGGTCGCCGGGATGCCGCGGACGTACGCCGTGGGATGGATCAAGCGGGGTCCGAGCGGCTTCATCGGCACGAACAAGACGTGCGCGCAGGAGACCGTCGACCGCCTGATCGGCGACGCGAACGCCGGGGCCCTCGACGTCCCGGTCGGCAGCGCGGCAGATCTGCGGCGACTCGTGCGCTCCCGGGTGGGCTCGACGATCGGGGTCCGCGGTTGGCGTGAGATCGACCGGCACGAGCGGGCGGCCGGTGTGCGTGAGGGCAGACCGCGCCGCCGGATGGATGACGTGGGGGAGATGCTCGAGGTCGCCGCCCACGCGGCACCCGCCACCCGGCGACGCCGCAGCCGGGGGTGACGGTGGGGGCCTTGTCCCGTCCCGTCAGTTGTCCTTCGTCGAGGTGGCGCTGCGATCGGGAGTAGACTTCCAGCACCATCCCGGGTGACATCACGAAGGACACTGCAGTGAGCATTGAGGCAACCACGGTCGGCACCTCCCGCGTCAAGCGCGGCATGGCGGAGATGCTCAAGGGTGGCGTCATCATGGACGTCGTCAACGCCGAGCAGGCCAAGATCGCCGAGGACGCCGGCGCAGTCGCCGTGATGGCGCTCGAGCGCGTGCCCGCCGACATCCGTTCGCAGGGCGGCGTGGCGCGCATGTCCGATCCCGACCTGATCGACGGGATCATCGAGCAGGTCTCGATCCCGGTCATGGCCAAGGCCCGCATCGGCCACTTCGTCGAGGCGCAGGTGCTGCAGTCCCTCGGTGTCGACTACATCGACGAGTCCGAGGTCCTGACCCCGGCCGACTACGCCAACCACATCGACAAGTGGAACTTCACCGTCCCGTTCGTGTGCGGTGCGACCAACCTTGGCGAGGCGCTGCGTCGGATCACCGAGGGCGCGGCGATGATCCGCTCCAAGGGCGAGGCCGGCACCGGTGACGTCTCCAACGCCACGATGCACATGCGCAAGATCGGTGGCGAGATCCGCCGTCTGCAGTCGCTCAACGAGGACGAGCTGTACGTCGCGGCCAAGGAGCTGCAGGCGCCGTACGACCTGGTCAAGGAGGTCGCCGAGGCCGGCAAGCTCCCGGTGGTGCTGTTCACCGCCGGCGGCATCGCGACACCGGCCGACGCCGCGATGATGATGCAGCTGGGTGCCGAGGGCGTCTTCGTCGGCTCGGGCATCTTCAAGTCCGGCAACCCCGCCGAGCGGGCCGCCGCGGTCGTCAAGGCCACGACGTTCTTCGACGATGCCGACGTCATCGCGAAGGTCTCGCGCGGGCTGGGCGAGGCCATGGTCGGCATCAACGTCGACGAGATCCCCGAGCCGCACCGTCTGGCCGAGCGCGGCTGGTAGTCCGCCCGACTTCTCGCGGCGTGTAGCGAAAATTTCACGTCGCGGGAGTATGCTGCGAGACGTCAGCACGTGCGGGGTATGGGAGTGCCTCACTTCATGTGCTGGCGCAAGAGGGAGCTCGATCCGCCGGACGCCAGTCGTTCGTGCCGGGTCACTCACTCCGCTGGACCCGATCGGGAGGGAATTCCGTGAGGGAGCGGCGGCGGTGGCGTATCCCCTGGAGACTCGTCTCTCACGCCGCCGCCGTCGTCACGCGGACCCGCTCAGTACGCTTGCCGCGTGCCTTCCCCCTCCATCGGTGTGTTCGCCCTCCAGGGCGATGTCCGCGAGCACCTGCGTGTCCTGAACGATCTCGGCGTCGACGCCGTCCGCGTCCGCCGTCCCGAGGAGCTGGCGCGCTGCGACGCCCTCGTGCTGCCCGGTGGGGAGTCCACGACGATGTACAAGCTCGCGCGGACGTTCGAGCTGTTCGAGCCGCTGGTCGACCGCATCCGGTCGGGCATGCCGACGTTCGGCACCTGCGCGGGGATGATCATGATGGCCGACCGCCTCGAGGACGCCGCCGAGGGTCAGGAGACCCTCGGCGGCCTCGACATCACGGTGCGCCGCAATGCGTTCGGCCGGCAGGTCGACTCGTTCGAGGGGGAGCTCGACTTCGACGGGCTCGGCGATCCCGTGCACGCGGTGTTCATCCGCGCACCGTGGGTCGAGGACCTCGGCGAAGGCGTCGAACCACTTGCCACGATCCCGGCGGGCGAGGCAGCCGGTAGAATCGTCGCCGTCCGACAGGGCAGCCTGATGGCGACCTCTTTCCACCCCGAGGTGGGGGGCGACGATCGCATTCATCGCTACTTCGTGGACCTCGTCAAGCAGTCGTAGACCGTCATCCGTACGTAAGGGGCAGCGCCATGTCAGGCCATTCCAAGTGGGCGACCACGAAGCACAAGAAGGCCATCGTCGACGCCAAGCGCGGCAAGATGTTCGCCAAGATGGTCAAGAACATCGAGGTCGCTGCGCGCATCGGTGGTCCTGACCCCGACGGCAACCCCACGCTCTACGACGCGATCCAGAAGGCCCGCAAGTCCTCGGTGCCCAAGGACCACATCGACCGCGCGGTCAAGCGCGGCGGCGGTGTGGGTGACGACGCGGTCGACTACACCACGATCATGTACGAGGGATATGCGCCCGGTGGCGTCGCGCTGCTGGTCGAGTGCCTGACCGACAACCGCAACCGCGCCGCGATGGAGGTGCGCACCGCGATGACCCGCAACGGCGGCACGATGGCCGATCCGGGCTCGGTGTCCTACATGTTCAACCGCAAGGGCGTCATCATGGTCCCGCGGGAGCAGGAGGGCGGTCCGACCAACGAGGACGACGTCCTGCTCGCGGTGCTCGATGCGGGTGCCGAGGAGGTCAACGACCACGACGGATCGTTCGAGGTCATCAGCGAGCCGACCGACCTGGTCGCGGTCCGCACCGCGCTGCAGGAGGCCGGGCTCGACTACGACTCGGCCGATGCGTCGTTCGTGCCCTCCATGACGGTCGACGTCGACGTCGAGGCGGCCACCAAGATCATGAAGCTCATCGACGCGCTGGAGGACTGCGACGACGTGCAGAACGTCTTCGCCAACTTCGACGCCTCCGACGAGGTCATGGCGCAGGTCGAGTGATCCCGGGGCGGCTGCCCTGCGGCGCGTCGCCGTCCGCGTGACGGGGGAGCGGTCTAGGCTGTCGAACATGCGTTCTATCTGTGGGACGGGTCCCGCATGAGGGTCCTCGGCATCGATCCGGGTCTCACCCGCTGCGGTGTGGGCGTCGTCGACGGCACGGTGGGACGTCCGCTGACGATGGTGCATGTGGGCGTCTACCGCACGCCCGCCGACCTCGACACCGCGCGGCGGCTGCACCGGCTGGAGCAGGCGATCGAGGAGGACGTGCTGCTGCACCGTCCCGACGTGGTCGCGGTCGAGCGCGTCTTCAGCCAGCACAACGTCAGCACGGTCATGGGCACGGCCCAGGCCAGTGGTGTCGCGATGCTCGTCGCAGCCCGGCACGGCATCCCGGTGCACCTGCACACGCCGAGCGAGGTCAAGGCGTCCGTCACCGGCAGCGGCCGCGCCGACAAGGCCCAGGTCACGCAGATGGTCACCCGGCTGCTGAGGCTCACCGAGGCGCCCAAGCCCGCGGACGCGGCCGACGCGCTCGCGCTCGCGATCTGCCACATCTGGCGCGGTGGCGCCAAGAACCGGCTCGAGCTCGCCGTCGCCGCGGCCCGCGCCACCCCCACGAGAGGTCCCCGATGATCGCCCACGTCCGCGGCCCGGTCGCCGCCGTCACCCTCACCTCCGCCGTCATCGACGTCGGGGGAGTGGGCATGCAGATCATGTGCACCCCTGGCACGATCGCGACGCTGCGCATCGGCACCGAGGTGCAGCTGTCCACCTCGATGGTGGTGCGCGAGGACTCGTTGACCGTCTTCGGCTTCGCGACCCCCGACGAGCGCGACATGTTCGAGCTGGTGCAGACCGCGAGCGGTGTGGGCCCCAAGGTCGCCCAGGCCATGCTGGCCGTGCTCGATCCCGACCGCTTGCGTCAGGCGATCGGCCAGGGCGATCTCGCGACGCTCACCACGGTCCCCGGCATCGGCCGCAAGGGTGCCGAGCGGATCGTGGTCGAGCTCAAGGACCGGGTCGGCGTCACCACGACCGTGGCCGCCGGAGCGCCCGCGTGGCGGTCCCAGGTCCACGAGGCCCTGCTGGGCCTCGGCTGGTCGACCAGGGACGCCGACGCGGCCCTCGACCGGGTGTCCGCCGACCTGCCTGCAGGCGCCGACCCCGACGTCTCCTCGATCCTGCGCGACGCCCTGCGCTCGCTTGCGAAGACCCGCTGATGCACGGCGATCACGACGAGGCGTACGACGACGGGGCCTTCGAGGCGATCGTGGCCGAGGCGCGCCCCGAGGACCGCGCGTTCGAGGCGGCCCTGCGTCCCCGCACGCTCGACGAGCTCGTGGGCCAAGAACGCGTGCGCGAGCAGCTGTCGCTCGTGCTCGAGGCGGCGATGGGCCGCGGACGCACCCCCGACCACGTCCTGCTGTCCGGTCCGCCCGGGCTCGGCAAGACGACCATCGCGATGATCATCGCGACCCAGCTCTCGGCGCCGCTGCGCATCACCAGCGGACCGGCCATCCAGCACGCGGGCGACCTCGCGGCGATCCTGTCCGGCATCAACGAGGGCGACGTCCTGTTCATCGACGAGATCCATCGCATGTCGCGGCCCGCGGAGGAGCTGCTCTACATGGCGATGGAGGACTTCCGCGTCGACGTCATCGTCGGCAAGGGTCCCGGCGCGACCGCGATCCCACTGGAGATCCCGCCGTTCACGGTGGTCGGCGCGACGACGCGGGCGGGTCTGCTGCCCAGCCCGCTGCGCGACCGGTTCGGCTTCACCGCGCAGCTCGACTACTACGACCCCGAAGAGCTGCACCGGATCGTCGTGCGGTCGGCCGGGCTGCTCGGCCTGGACGTCAGTGACGATGGCGGGCGCGAGATCGCCTCCCGCTCGCGCGGCACCCCGCGCATCGCCAACCGGCTGCTGCGCCGAGTCCGCGACTTCGCCGAGGTGCGTGCCGGGGGAGTCATCGACCACGACGTGGCCCGCGACGCTCTCTCGCTCTACGAGGTGGACGAGCTCGGCCTGGACCGCCTCGACCGTGCGGTGCTCGACGCGTTGTGCCGCAGCTTCGGCGGCGGGCCGGTGGGCGTGTCGACCCTCGCGGTCGCGGTGGGCGAGGAGCGCGAGACCGTGGAGGAGCTCGCCGAGCCCTTCCTCGTACGCCTCGGATTCCTGGCGCGCACCCCGCGCGGACGCGTTGCGACGCCCGCGGCCTGGCGCCATCTAGGCCTGTCGGCCCCTGCGGGACTCGATCAGCTCCCGCTGCCCGACGACTCGCCGTAACGCCACACCGTGACGCGTGTCATGCTGCGAAGGTTGCCGGGCTAAACTATCCGGCGGCCCTCCGGCCATGCCCGACGATGTCGGGTCACACCACCGTTACGGGAGATCCACCGTGGAAAACTGGGCATCCACCCTGCTGCCGATTGCCATCTTGGTCCTGGCCTTCTGGTTCCTGGTCCTTCGGCCGGCACGTGCCCAACGGCGCGACTTCCAAGGGCTGCAGAGCCAGCTCGCTCCGGGTCAGCGGGTCATGCTGGCCAGCGGCATCTTCGGTGAGACCGTCACGATCGGTGACGAGACCGTCGAGCTGCTCGTCGCACCCGGGACCGTGATCACCGTCAACCGCCACGCGGTCTCGCGCATCATCGCCGACGAGATCGAGACCGAGCCTGAATCGAGCACAGACAGCTGATGGCAAAATCCCCGCAGCGCAGCTCTTCGCTTCCTCGTCCCAAGAGGACGCTCACCCTGTTCCTGGTCGTGCTTCTGGCGCTCTACGCGCTGGTCGCGCTGATCAACCTCGGCACCGACAAGGGCGAGGACAGTGCGTGGCAGCCCCGGCTCGGGCTCGACCTCGAGGGCGGTACGCGCATCAGCCTGCAGGCCAAGGCCACCGAGGGCGACGTCACCAAGGACAAGCTCGACCAGGCGCGCAACATCATCGACCAGCGCGTCAACGCGACAGGCGTGACCGAGGCCGAGGTGACCACCCAGGGCAACGACCAGGTGATCATCGAGATCCCCGGTGAGCGCAAGGCCGGCATCGTCGACGAGGTCGGCAAGACCGCCCAGCTGCGGTTCCGACTGCTCTGGGCAGGCAACCTGCCGAGCGCGACCAAGCCGCTCGCGGCCAAGGACGCTGCGGCCCAGCAGAAGATCATCGACGGCATCGACTGGAGCAAGCTCACGCTCGACCAGATGATCCAGGCCGAGCTGCAGGGGGTCCAGACCCTGCCCAAGGCGTACCAGGCCGGTATCGCCGCGCTGCAGAAGGAGGCAGCCGGCTTCGTGTGCAACCCCGAGGGCGTCGACGTCGACGATGTCGCCGGCAAGCCTCTGGTCACCTGCGACACGTCCAACGGCGAGGTGCAGATCCTCAGCCCGACGGTCATCCCCGGCTCCGACATCAAGAGCGCCGAGCCCCAGTACGACGCGCAGCGTGCCGAGTGGAGCGTGCGCATCGAGCTCAAGGGTGAGGGCAAGTCGGCCTTCAAGACCGTCACCACCGCGCTGACCCCGGGCCAGAACCGGTTCGCGATCGTGCTCGACGGTGAGACGATCACGGCGCCCGCGTCACAGGCGCCGATCAACAACGGCGTCTCGCAGATCACCGGCGGCTTCAACGCCGACTCGGCCAAGGCGCTGTCCAACCAGCTGAAGTTCGGCGC
Organism: Aeromicrobium yanjiei; assembly: GCF_009649075.1. Classification (GTDB taxonomy): domain Bacteria; phylum Actinomycetota; class Actinomycetes; order Propionibacteriales; family Nocardioidaceae; genus Aeromicrobium; species Aeromicrobium yanjiei. Next base: position 2,075,548 of record NZ_CP045737.1, on the reverse strand, counting down.
TCTTCCCCTGACGTTCGCCGTCAACGGCAGCGAGGAGATCGGCCCGTCGCTTGCCGGCACGCAGCTCGATGCCGGTCTGGTCGCGGGCGTGATCGGCCTGCTCCTGGTCATCGTCTACTGCTTGTTCTACTACCGCGGCCTGGGCCTGGTCATCATCGGCTCGCTGGCCGTGGCGTCGGCCCTGACGTACGTCATGGTGCTGCTGCTCGGCAAGGGCGTCGGGTTCACCCTGACGCTGCCGGGCATCGCGGGACTGATCGTGGCGATCGGCATCACCGCCGACTCGTTCATCGTGTTCTTCGAACGCATCCGCGACGAGGTGCGTGACGGCAAGTCGCTGCGCCTGGCCGTCGAGGCCGGCTGGGTACGCGCCCGCGGCACGATCCTGGCCGCCGACGCGGTCTCGATCATCGCCGCGATCACGCTGTTCATCTTCGCGATCGGTGTCGTGCGCGGATTCGCGTTCGCGCTCGGCCTCACGACGCTGATCGACGTGTTCGTGGTGTTCTTCTTCACCAAGCCGCTGGTCTCGCTGCTCGCCCGGACGAAGTTCTTCGGCCAGGGCCACAAGCTGTCCGGGCTCGACGCGAGTCACCTGGGCATCACGGGCCGCAAGGTCACCGAGATCGCGCGCACGCAACCGAACAAGGCAGAGAAGGTCAGCCGATGAGCCGCATCAGCACGTTCGGGCACAACCTCTACGAAGGACGCGTGTCGTTCGACTTCATCGGCCGGCGCAAGCTCTTCTACGCGATCTCGGCGGCCATCGTCGTCGTCGCAGCGCTCGCGTTCATGGTGCGCGGCTTCAACTACGGCGTGGAGTTCAAGGGCGGTGTCGAGTTCACCGCGAAGGTCGCGGTCGCCGACGTCCAGTCCTCCGACGCGATGATCCAGGCCGTCGAGGACGCCGGGGTGCCCGATGCGGGCGACCCGACGGTGCAGACGTCCGGCAACGACACGATCCGCATCCAGACCCGCGCCCTGACGCAGGACGAGGCCACCCAGGTCACCGACTCGCTGAAGAAGGCCGGCGCGACCGAGGTGAGCCAGAACCTCATCGGCCCCACGTACGGCAAACAGGTCGCGACCAAGGCCCTCACCGGCCTGATCGTGTTCCTGCTGATCGTCGTGGTGTTCATCTGGGCGTACTTCCGCGAGTGGCGGATGTCGGTGGCCGGCATCGTCGCCCTGATCCACGACCTGGTCATCACCGCAGGCGTGTACGCGCTGTCCGGCTTCGAGGTCACCCCGGCGACGGTCACCGGACTGCTGACGATCCTCGGCTTCTCGCTGTACGACACCGTGGTGGTGTTCGACAAGGTCCGCGAGAACACGAAGGGCATCTTGACCTCGACCACCAGGACGTACGCCGAGCAGGCCAACCTGGCGCTCAACCAGACCCTGGTCCGATCGATCAACACCTCGATCACGGCCCTGCTCCCGGTCGCTGCCCTGTTGTTCGCGGGTGTCTTCATCCTCGGCACCGGTCCGCTCAAGGACCTCGCGCTCGCACTGTTCGTCGGCATGCTCGCCGGTGCGTACTCCTCGATCTTCATCGCGACGCCGCTCGCCTCGCAGCTCAAGGAGCGCGAGCCGGCGATCAAGGCGCAGGCCGCGAGGGTCATGGCGCGGCGGGCCAAGGAGGCCCGGGAGGGCGAGACCCCCGTCCCGGCCGGCGCGCCGGCGCCCGCACGGACCGTGCGACCGTCGGCCGCGGCCAAGCGGGCGCAGCCCAGTCGCAAGCCCCGGTCCCAGCGCGGCAAGGGCGGTTCGTAGGCTCGTACCCTGGACGGTGGGCTCCGACGAGCCCGATCGCCCAGCACCCGCCCGCGAGAGGACCTGCATGACCGACCTGGATGCCACGATCGACCGGCTCGTACGACAGATCCCGGACTGGCCGGAGCCGGGTGTCACGTTCCGTGACATCACCCCGCTGCTCGCGGACGCCGAGGCTCTCGCCGCGGTCGTCGACGGGCTGGTCGATCTCGCCGAGGGCTTCGGTCCGGTCGACGCAGTGCTGGGCATCGAGGCGCGCGGATTCATCTTCGGACCGGCGATCGCCCTTCGCATCGGAGCCGGGTTCGTCCCGGTCCGCAAGCCCGGCAAGCTGCCGTCCGCCTCGCACTCCACGTCGTACGACCTGGAGTACGGCTCGGCCTCGCTGCACATGCACCTCGACGCGATCGTGTCGGGATCCCGCGTGCTCGTGGTCGACGACATCCTTGCGACGGGCGGCACGATGGCCGCTGCGACGGACCTGGTCACCCAGGCCGGGGGAGTCGTGGCCGGCAACCTCGTCCTGATCGAGATCTCCGAGCTCGGCGGGGCCGAACGGCTCGCGCCGACCGGCTGCGCAGCCCTCCGCACGTACTGACCCCCGACGAATCGAGAGCCATGAACCCCCACCAGGTCCGCATCGTTGCGCTCGTGCTGGTCGCGATCCTCGTGCTCGGCGCCGCAGCGACCCTGCTCGGCGAGCTCCTCTGACCGTTGCATGACCGGCGGCCGACTAGACTGAACAGACAGTGAGGAGAGCGCGTGGCTGATCGCACCGAAGCACCGGCGGTCGAGTCGAAGAACGACTCGGCGCCCGCGTCTGCGCGCGTCCGCAACCGTCTCGCCCGCATCGGCGGCAGCAAGGGCAGCTCGCCCGACACGGTGCTCGACCCGCTGATCAAGATCTACCGGTCGACCCACCCCAAGGGCGACATCGCGGTGCTCCAGAAGGCGTACCGGATCGCCGAGCAGATGCACGACGGGCAGAAGCGCAAGAGCGGCGACCCGTACATCACCCACCCGCTCGCGGTGGCCACGATCCTCGCCGAGCTCGGCATGACGGCCCCGACCCTGTGCGCGGCCCTGCTGCACGACACGGTCGAGGACACCCCCTACACGCTGGACCAGCTGTCCGCGGACTTCGGTGACGAGGTGCGCCAGCTGGTCGACGGCGTGACCAAGCTCGACAAGGTCAAGTACGGCGACTCGGCCCAGTCCGAGACGATCCGCAAGATGGTCGTGGCGATGAGCCGCGACATCCGCGTGCTGGTCATCAAGCTCGCCGACCGCCTGCACAACATGCGCACGCTGCGCTACCTGCGTCAGGACAAGCAGGAGCGGATCGCGCGCGAGACGATCGAGATCTTTGCGCCCCTGGCCCACCGCCTCGGCATGAACACGATCAAGTGGGAGCTCGAGGACCTCGCGTTCGCGACGCTGCACCCCAAGGTCTACGACGAGATCGTCCGGCTCGTCGCCGACCGCGCGCCGTCGCGCGAGCAGTTCCTCGAGCGGGTGGTCAGCGACGTCGAGTCCGACCTGCGCCACGTCAAGCTGAAGGCCACGGTCTCCAGCCGGCCCAAGCACTACTACTCGATCTACCAGAAGATGCTGCTGGGCGGCCGGGAGTTCTCCGACATCTTCGACCTCGTCGGGGTGCGCATCCTGGTCGACACCGTGGCCGACTGCTACGGCGTCCTCGGCGTGCTTCACGCCCGGTGGAACCCCATCCCGGGACGGTTCAAGGACTACATCTCGGTCCCGAAGTTCAACATGTACCAGTCACTGCACACCACGGTGATCGGCCCGCAGGGCAAGCCCGTCGAGCTGCAGATCCGCACCTACGCGATGCACCGCCGGGCCGAGTACGGCGTCGCGGCGCACTGGAAGTACAAGGAGGATGCGGCCGGCGGCGTGAAGACCGGCGGCAAGGCCCCCGACAGCAGCGACATGGTGTGGCTGCGCGAGCTGCTCGACTGGCAGTCCGAGACCGAGAGCTCGGTCGACTTCCTGGACTCGCTGCGCTTCGAGATCAACAACGCAGGCGTCTACGCGTACACGCCGCGCGGCGACCTGATCCAGCTGCCGGCCAAGGCGACGCCGGTCGACTTCGCGTACGCGGTGCACACCGAGGTCGGGCACGCGTGCATCGGCGCGCGGGTCAACGGACGCCTGGTGTCGCTGGAGTCGACGCTGGAGAGCGGCGACGTCGTCGAGATCTTCACGTCCAAGTCGCCCGACGCGGGCCCGAGCCGCGACTGGCTCGAGTTCGTCGTCAGCCCCCGTGCGCGCAACAAGATCCGCCAGTGGTTCACCAAGGAGCGTCGCGAGGAGGCCATCGAGCGCGGCAAGGACCTCATCGCCAAGCAGATGCGCAAGGAGGGCCTGCCGCTCCATCGCCTGTTCAAGCACGAGACGCTCGCGACCGTCGCTGCCGAGCTCCACCTGCCCGACGTGTCGACGTTGTACGCGGCCGTCGGTGAGGGCAACGTGGGCGCGCAGAGCGTCGTCGAGCGCGTGATCGACCTCGCGGGCGGCCGCGAGGGTGCGCAGGAGGATCTCGCCGAGGCGACGACCCTGCCGAGCATCGGCTCGAGGCGTCGTGCCGATCCGCGCGACGCCGGAGTCATCGTCGAGGGTCTCGAGGGCGACGACGTCATGGTCAAGCTCGCCCGGTGCTGCACGCCCGTGCCCGGCGATGCGATCGAGGGCTTCGTGACCCGCGGCGACGGTGTGTCGGTGCACCGGGCGGACTGCGCCAACCTGATCTCGCTGCGGAGCCAGCCCGAGCGCCTGGTGGCCGTGCGGTGGGCGCCGACCGGCAAGAGCACGTTCCTCGTCGCGATCCAGGTCGAGGGACTCGACCGGCCCCGTCTGCTCAGCGACATCACGCGCGTGATCTCCGATCAGCACGTCAACATCTTGTCGGCGTCCCTGTCGACAGGTCGCGACCGGGTGGCCAAGTCCAAGTTCACCTTCGAGATGGCCGATCCCAAGCACCTCGGCCACGTCCTCAGCGCCGTCCGCACCGTCGAAGGCGTCTTCGACGTCTACCGCCTCACCCAATGACACAACGCTGACGAGGCCCTTCCCGCCCCGCGAGGAGCGGGTTCCGGCCCCGTCACGAGGCCCGCGCCGCCCTGCGGCGAGGGCGCCGCTGCCCCGTTCCCCACCACCGGGACAAGGGCGTGATCCCGAGCGCCTCGCCCAGCTCGTGCTCGAACGATGTGTCGTCGCCGAAGATGCGTTCTCGTGTGCCGATGACCCACTGCCATCCGTAGAGCTCCGAGAGATAGTCGCGGCGTCCCTGGTCGTGTCGACGGTGAACTTCGTCTGTGTGGAACTCACGGCCGTCGTACTCGGTGCCGATGAGCACGTCCGGATACGGCAGGTCGATGAAGTAGGACCGGCCGAAGTCGTCGATGACCTCGAACTGGGGCTCAGGTGGTGGCAGGCCGGCATCGAGGATGCGCAGCCGCTGCCAGGACTCGCCGGGCGACTGCGTCTTGGGCTCCACGAGCGCGGCGAGGCTGCGTGCCTGGACGATGCCCCGGTATCCCTTGAGCCGAGCGACGTACTCAGCGAGCTCGTCGACGTCGATCAGTCCTGCGTGGGCGAAGGCGTCCGCGGCGGCCAATGCGTACGGGCGGTACATGCGCCTCAGCAGGTCCGACGTGGTGCGCAGCGACGTGGTGACGAACAGTCCGTCGACGAACTCGATGTCGTCGCTGGAGATGATCGCCTGCCGGCCCATGCTCCCGGGCCGCTCCACCCTCGCCATGCCGTGCCGGACGACCATGGACGGCGTGAGGTCCCGGCGACGTCCGGGCGCGTGCACGTCGAGACCGCGGACCCAGGCAGCAGTCTCGTCGCAGACGATCGCGTTCTCGGGGGTGACGAGCGTCAGGGCACGAACCCGTCCGCTGCGGGAGTCGGGTACGGCGGCATCGACGTACACGCTGCGGAAGACGCGACGGACGAGTCCCTGGTCGAGTCGGAGCCGCAGCATCTTCGGGGTGAGGCCCAGCTCAGGTGCCTGGGCCGTCGTGAACGGAAACCCGTCGTTGATCAATGTCGCCATGTGGGGATGCAAGTACATGCAGCCCGGCGCGGTCCATCACGCCGTCCACAGGGGTGGGCGCCGCCTCGCGAGCGGGCGGTAACCCCCTCCTCAGCGGGCGGTAACCCCCTCGTCAGCGGGCGGTAACCCCCTCCTCAGCGGACGGGGGTCAGGAGAAGTCGGCCTGGGCCTTCTTGGCCATCTCGAGGAAGGCCTCCTTGGACTCCTTGTCGGCCGTCAGGTCCTTGACCTTCTTGGCGTCACCCTTCGCCTCGGCGGCCGCGATCTTCTCGCCCACCTCGTCGATCGCGCGCTGCAGCTTGCCGATCATGTCGTCCGCGCGGGCGGACTTCTCCGGATCGGTCTTCTTCCACTGGCTGTCGGTCGCGTCCTTGACGGCCTGCTCGATCTTGCGGATCCGGCCCTCGAACTCGCTGATCTTGGCGCGCGGCACCTTGCCCGCGGCCTCCCAGCGGTCGGCGATGTCGAGCCACGCCTTGCGGGCGGCGTCCACGTTGGTGATCGGCAGCAGCTTCTCGGCGTCGGCGAGGATCTCGAGCTTCTTCTCGGCGTTGACCTCGTACTCGGCGTCGAGCTCGGCGTTGGCCTCGTCCCGCGCGGTGAAGAACGCGTCCTGGGCGGCGCGGAACCGCTTCCAGAGCTTGTCCTCGACGTTGCGCGGTGCGGAGCCGGCCTTCTTCCACTCGGCCATCAGGTCGCGGTACTTGCCCGCTGTCGGACCCCACTCGGTCGACGTCGACAGTGCCTCGGCCTCGGCGATGAGCCGCTCCTTGGTGACCTTGGCGGCCTCGCGGAGGGTCGACTGCTCGCCGAAGTGGCTCTTGCGGCGACGTGTGTACGTCGTGCGCGCCGAGCTGAAGCGGTGCCACAGCTCGTCGTCGGCGGACTTGCTGAGACGGGGGAGCGCCTTCCACTCCTCCAGCAGGGCGCGGAGCTTGTCGGCGCCGGCCTTCCAGTCATTGCCCGCGGCGATCTTCTCGGCCGCCTCGGCGATGCGCGTCTTCTCCGTCGCGGCCTCGGCGACCTTGGCCGCACGCTCGACCTTGCGCTCCTCGCGGTGCTTGTCGATCGCCGGCTGCAGGGCGTCGAGGCGCTTGACGAGCGAGTCGAGGTCTCCCATCGCCTGGGCGTCGACGAGCTGCGCACGCACCTTCGTCATCGCCTTGGCGGCGTCGTCGGGGGACAGCGTGCCACCCTCCAGCCGCTTCTCCAGGAGGTCGACCTCGACCTCGAGTCCCTCGAAGCGTCGGACGTACAAGGCCATCGCCTCGGCGGGGTCACCGCCGGGCCACTGGCCGATCAGTCGTTCACCGTCGGTGGTCTTCACGTAGACGTTGCCGTCATCGTCGACACGACCCCAAGGGTTCGTGGGCGCAGAGCTCATGAGCCACAGTCTAGGTGCAGGCGCGCTCGGGGCATCTCACCCGCCTCGCGTACCCTGTGCCACGTGCTCCTCACGTCATTTCCTGCCGGTCCGTTGCAGGCGAACTGCTACCTCGTCTCACGTGGCCCGGGCACGGGCTGTGCGATCGTCGATCCCGGCATGGACGCGATGGACGGCGTGCGCCAGGTCGTCGCCGAGCACGACCTGCGGCCCCAGGCCGTCCTCATCACCCACGGGCACTTCGACCACATGTGGAACGCCCAGGACGTCGCGGCGACGTACGACTGCCCGGTCTGGATCCACCCCGATGACCGGCACCTGCTGAGCGACCCGATGGCCGCGATCTCGGGCCAGTCCGCCGCGATGCTGCGGAGCCAGCTGGGCATGACCGAGATGCCCGAGTTCGCCGAGCCGGCCGACGTGCGCGATGCGGTCGACGGCGCCGAGATCGAGGTCGACGGGCTGACCTTCGCGGTCGACCACGTGCCGGGTCACACCCCGGGCACGGTCTTCTACCGCGTCGACTACGACGGGCCCGAGGACGTCTCGCAGATCATGTTCTCCGGCGACTTCCTGTTCGCCGGCTCGATCGGGCGCACCGACCTGACCGGCGGCTCACACCCCCAGATGCTCGACAGCCTGCGTGACCGCGTCCTCCCGCTGGCCGACGACGTCGTCGTGCTGCCCGGGCACGGCGGGCAGACGTCGATCGGCCGCGAGCGCGCGACCAACCCCTTCCTCGAGGAGCTGATGTCCTGATGGCGACCAAGCTGTCGGGCTTCCCCGAGTTCCTGCCGCGCGAGCGGATCGTCGAGCAGCAGGTGCTGGACCACCTGCGCCGCACGTTCGAGCTCCACGGCTTTGCGGGCATCGAGACGCGCGCGGTCGAGCCGCTCGACGTCCTGCTGCGCAAGGGCGAGATCGACAAGGAGGTCTACGCCGTCAAGCGGCTGGCCGCCGCGGACGGGGAGCCGGCCGAGCTCGCGCTGCACTACGACCTGACGGTCCCGTTCGCCCGGTACGTCCTGGAGAACGCGGGCAAGCTCGAGTTCCCGTTCCGCCGCTGGCAGATCCAGAAGGTCTGGCGCGGTGAGCGTCCCCAGCAGGGTCGCTTCCGCGAGTTCACCCAGGCCGACATCGACATCGTCGCGCGGGACGTGCTGCCGTTCCACTTCGACATCGAGGTCGCCCGCGTGATGGCCGAGGCGCTGGCCGGGCTGCCGATCCCGACGCCCACCCTCCAGATCAGCAACCGCAAGATCCTCGAGGGCTTCTACCTGGGGCTGGGCATCGAGCAGCCCGCGGCCGTCATGCAGGTCGTCGACAAGCTCGACAAGGTGCCGGCGGACAAGATCCGCGAGCTCCTGCTCGAGCAGGGGCTCGACGGGACGCAGGCCGATCGCGTGCTGGCGCTGGCCGAGATCGTCACGACCGACACCTCCTTCGTGGCGCGCGTCGAGGCGCTCGGCGTCGAGCACGAGATGCTCGCCGAGGGCCTGTCCGAGCTCGCCCAGGTCGTCGAGGGCGCCGGAGGGGTCGAGGGCGTCATCGTCACGGCCGACCTGCGCATCGCCCGCGGCCTGGACTACTACACCGGCACGGTCTTCGAGACCCGGCTGGCCGGCTGGGAGCACCTCGGCTCGATCTGCTCGGGCGGCCGCTACGACCAGCTCGCGCAGGACCGCCGCTCGACGTACCCTGGCGTCGGCATCTCGCTCGGCGTCTCGCGCCTGCTCGTGCCGCTCGGCCTGTCGGCGTCCCGCTCGGTGCCGTCCGCGGTGCTCGTCGCGGTGGACTCGGAGGACTCGCGCGCCGAGAGCAATGCGATCGCCGGACGTCTGCGGGCGCGCGGCATCCCCACGGAGGTCGCCGCGAAGGCCGACAAGTTCGGCAAGCAGATCCAGAACGCCGAGAAGCGCGGGATCCCGTACGTCTGGTTCCCGCCGTCCGCCGTCAAGGACATCCGCAGCGGTGACCAGGTCGACGCCGACCCGGACCAGTGGATGCCACCTACCATCGACTTGACCCCCTCGATCTCCCCCAAGGAGCAGAACACGTGATCCGCACCCATGACGCCGGAAGCCTGCGCGCCGAGAACATCGGCCAACAGGTCACGCTCGCCGGATGGGTCGCGCGTCGGCGAGACCACGGCGGTGTCGCCTTCATCGATCTGCGCGAGGCCTCGGGCGTCGTGCAGGTCGTCGTCCGCGAGGAGGTCGCGCACCAGCTGCGCGCCGAGTACTGCATCAAGGTCGTCGGCACCGTCCAGCAGCGGCCCGCGGGCAACGAGAACTCCGCGATCCCGACCGGTGAGATCGAGGTCATCGCGGACGACGTCGAGATCCTCAGCGCCGCGGCACCCCTGCCGTTCCCGATCGACGACCACGTGGATGTGGGCGAGGAGGCGCGCCTGAAGTACCGCTACCTCGACCTGCGCCGCTCGGGCCCCGCAGCGGCGATCCGTCTGCGCAGCAAGGTCAACGCCGCGGCCCGTGAGGTGCTGGCCGGGCGCGACTTCGTCGAGATCGAGACGCCGACGCTGACCCGCTCCACCCCTGAGGGCGCCCGTGACTTCCTCGTCCCGGCCCGGCTCAAGCCCGGCAGCTGGTACGCGTTGCCGCAGAGCCCGCAGCTGTTCAAGCAGCTGCTGATGGTCGGCGGCATGGAGCGCTACTACCAGATCGCGCGCTGCTACCGCGACGAGGACTTCCGCGCCGACCGCCAGCCCGAGTTCACCCAGCTCGACATCGAGATGAGCTTCGTCGAGCAGGCCGACGTCATCGAGCTGATGGAAGACATCATCCGCGCGATGTGGTCGCTCATCGGCTACGAGGTGCCGACTCCCATCCCGCACATGACGTACGCGGACGCGATGCGCCGCTTCGGCTCGGACAAGCCCGACCTGCGCATGGGCCAGGAGCTCGTCGAGTGCACCGAGTTCTTCAAGGACACCTCGTTCCGGGTGTTCCAGGCCGAGTACGTCGGTGCGGTCGTCATGCCGGGCGGAGCCTCCCAGCCGCGGCGTCAGTTCGACGCGTGGCAGGAGTGGGCCAAGCAGCGTGGTGCGAAGGGTCTCGCGTACGTCACGATCTCCGAGGACGGCGAGCTCGGCGGTCCGGTGGCCAAGAACCTGTCGGACGCCGAGCGGGCCGGTCTGGCCGGCCACGTCGGCGCGAAGCCGGGCGACTGCATTTTCTTCGGCGCCGGTGCCACGAAGGCGACTCGGGGCCTGCTGGGCGCTGCCCGCCTGGAGATCGGCGAGCGCTGCGGCCTGATCGACAAGAACGCCTGGGAGTTCGTCTGGGTCGTCGACGCGCCGCTGTTCGAGCCCTCCGGTGACGCGGTGGCGTCCGGTGACGTGGCGGTCGGCAAGGGCGCGTGGACCGCGGTGCACCACGCGTTCACCTCGCCGCAGGACCTCGAGACGTTCGACACCGATCCGGGCAACGCGCTCGCCTGGGCGTACGACATCGTCTGCAACGGCAGCGAGCTGGGCGGCGGGTCGATCCGTATCCACCGCGAGGACATCCAGAAGCGGGTGTTCGCGGTCATGGGCATCGAAGAGGCCGAGGCGCAGGAGAAGTTCGGCTTCCTGCTCGACGCGTTCACGTTCGGCGCCCCGCCGCACGGCGGCATCGCGGTCGGCATGGACCGGATCTGCGCGATGCTCGCCGGTGCGGACTCGATCCGTGAGGTCATCGCTTTCCCGAAGTCCGGCGGCGGCTACGACCCGCTGACCGCGGCGCCCGCGCCGATCACGCCCGAGCAGCGCCGCGACGCCGGCGTCGACTGGAAGCCGAAGGCGGAGACTCCCGACGCCTGAGGCGCACCTCGGGCGCGGATTCCCAGGAGAACCCCGGAACCCGGCACCTCACCCCTGTTGCGACAGGGGAGAGGTGCCGGGTTCCTGCGTGACCCGGTGAGGAAACCGGGGTTCTCCTGGGAATCGGGTGATGGGCGGGGGCGGGGGTCGGTGGGGGCAACTAGGCTCGGGGCATGAGCTCCGACGGCCTGTTCGACATCCCGGACGCTCCGCCGACGACGGGCAGCGGTGGGGGAAGCCTCAGCGGCAACACCCACTCCTCGGCGCCGCTGGCCGTACGCATGCGGCCGCGCTCGCTCGACGAGCTCGTGGGCCAGCAGCACCTGCTCGCGCCGGGCTCCCCGTTGCGGCAGATGATCGACGGCAACCAGCCGCTCACGATCCTGCTGTGGGGCCCGCCCGGCACGGGCAAGACCACGATCGCGAGCCTGCTGAGCGCCCACACCGACCGCCGCTTCGTCGAGGTCTCGGCGGTGTCCGCAGGCGTCAAGGAGGTCCGCGAGACGATCGCCGGCGCCCGCCGGGCCCTCGCGCAGACCGGTGTCGAGACTGTTTTGTTCGTCGACGAGGTGCACCGGTTCAGCAAGTCCCAGCAGGACGCCCTGCTGCCCGGTGTCGAGAACAGGTGGGTGTCGCTGGTCGCGGCGACGACCGAGAACCCGCACTTCAGCGTGATCTCGCCGCTGCTGAGCCGCAGCCTGCTGCTCACCCTGGAGAGCCTCACCGACGACGACATCGGCGTGCTGGTCGACCGCGCGCTCACCGACAAGCGTGGTCTCGGTGGTGCGGTGACGCTGACCGAGGAGGCCAGGTCCCATCTCGTACGCCTCGCGGGCGGCGACGGCCGGCGCGTGCTGACGTACCTCGAGGCCGCCGCGGGTGCCGCCACGACCCAGGGCAAGGCCGAGATCGACGTCGAGGACGCGGCGCTCGCGGTCGACAAGGCGGCGGTCCGCTACGACCGGCAGGGCGATCAGCACTACGACGTCATCAGTGCGTTCATCAAGTCGATCAGGGGCTCCGACGTCGACGCCGCGCTGCACTACCTGGCGCGGATGATCGAGGCGGGGGAGGACCCGCGCTTCATCGCCCGCCGGCTGATGATCCATGCGAGCGAGGACATCGGCATGGCCGACCCGACCGCGCTGCCGCTGGCCACCGCGACCGCGCAGGCCGTCGCCATGATCGGCTTCCCCGAGGCCCGGATCCCGCTGGCCCAGGCCGTGATCCACCTCGCGGCCGCCCCCAAGTCCAACTCGGTCGTGGTCGCGATCGACCGCGCACAGGCCGACGTCCGCGCGGGCAAGGTCGGCACGGTGCCGCCCGCGCTGCGTGACGCGCACTACTCGGGGGCCAAGAAGCTCGGGCACGGGCACGACTACCGCTACCCGCACAACGACCCGCGCGGCGTGGTCGGTCAGCAGTACGCACCCGACGACGTCGACGGCGCGACCTACTACGAGCCCGGCGACCACGGATTCGAGGCCCGGGTCAGCGAACGGCTCGCGATGATCCGCAAGATCCTGCGCGACCGTTGAGCCCCGCGGCCAGCGCATTGATCCTCGCCGTCGTCGCGATAGGCTCGTCCTCGTGTCGACAGAGGTCGTGATCCTGGTGGCGACCGCAGTGCTCGCTGCGGTCGCGATCTGCGCTGCCCTGATCGCGGTGCGCGCGGTGCGCCGCATCACGCGCGCCGAGACCGCACTGCCGGCTCCCGAGCCGGCGGTGACCCGGCCCGCGGAGATCGTGCTCCACGAGCCCGAGGCACCGGCCGCGGTCGTCTCCGACGAGCTCGTCCCACGTGTCGTGGAGGGGCGCCTCGTCGTCCCTCCGAGCGAGCAGCAGGTCGTGCAGGCCGCGCTCGGTCGCCCGGGCGTCCGCCTGTCGGTGTACGCCCACGGCTTCGCGCACGCCCTGCGGGCCGAGAGCCGCGACCGCATCGCCGCGATGATGCGCCGCGAGTTCCGTCGCCGTCGGCGCGAACGCCTGCAGGCCGGCCGGCGGGCCGTGCGCTCGGCCCGGCCGTCGTCACCTTCCGACGAATGGCTGGGGTCCTGATGAGGTCGCGCATCGTGTGGTTCGTCGCGGGCTCCGCGGCCGGGATCTACAGCACCGTCAAGACCCGCCGCGCCGCCTACCGGTTGTCGGCACCCGGCCTCGTCGACCAGGCCGCGGCGCTCGGCCTCGGCTGGCGGGCGTTCAGTGCCGAGATGCAGGACGGCATGCAGACCCGTGAGCGCGACATCATCCGTCGGCTGACCGACGACCCCCAGTCCTCCCTGAGCCTCGAGGCGAACCGCCCCGACGAGGCCGCACCCGACAAGAAGGCAACCTGATGCAGACCGCGGAGATCCGCCGCCGATTCCTCGACCACTTCGAGAAGGCGGGACACACCGTCGTGCCCTCGGCGCCGTTGCTGTTCGACGACCCCAACCTCTTGTTCGTCAACGCCGGCATGGTGCCGTTCAAGCCGTACTTCCTCGGCCAGGAGACCCCGCCGTGGCACACCGCGACGAGCGTGCAGAAGTGCGTGCGCACCCTCGACATCGAGGAGGTCGGCAAGACCACCCGCCACGGCACGTTCTTCCAGATGAACGGCAACTTCTCGTTCGGTGACTACTTCAAGGAAGGCGCCATCACGCACGCGTGGGGCCTGATCACCGGATCCGTCGACGAGGGCGGCCTCGGCATCGACCCCGACAAGATCTGGGTCACGGTGCTGCACACCGATCAGGAGTCGCGCGCGCTGTGGAAGAAGGTCGCCGGGCTGCCCGACGAGCGCATCCAGGACCGCGGCCTGCTCGACAACTACTGGCACATGGGCGTCCCCGGACCGGGCGGACCCTGCAGCGAGATCTACGTGGACCGTGGCCCCGAGTTCGGCCCCGACGGCGGACCAATCGTCGACGAGGACCGCTTCCTGGAGATCTGGAACCTCGTGTTCATGCAGGAGGAGATCACCAACGTCCGCGCCAAGGACCAGTTCGACGTCCTCGGCGAGCTGCCCAACAAGAACATCGACACCGGCATGGGCCTGGAGCGGGTCGCGTACCTGCTCCAGGGCAAGCACAACCTCTACGAGATCGACGAGGTCTTCCCGGTCATCGAGAAGGCGTCGGAGGTCTCCGGTCGCGTCTACGGCAAGGACCACACCGACGACGTGCGCTTCCGGGTCATCGCCGACCACGTCCGCAGCGGGCTGATGCTGATGGGCGACGGCGTGACGCCGGGCAACGAGGCCCGCGGGTACGTCCTGCGCCGGCTGCTGCGCCGCGCGGTGCGCTCGATGCGCCTGCTCGGCTTCGAGGACCCCGCGCTGCCGCTGCTGCTGCCGGTCAGCCTGGAGCGCATGAAGGCGTCCTATCCCGAGCTCGAGGCCGACTTCCCGCGCATCGCACAGATCGCGTACGCGGAGGAGGACACGTTCCGCCAGACCCTCGGCAAGGGCACGCAGATCTTCGAGAGCGCAGCCGTCGCGGTCAAGGACAAGGGCGGCACCTCGCTGTCCGGCGACCAGGCGTTCGCCCTGCACGACACGTACGGCTTCCCGATCGACCTGACGCTGGAGATGGCCTCGGAGCAGGGCCTCAGCGTCGACGAGGAGGGCTTCCGCGCGCTCATGGCCGAGCAGCGCTCGCGCGCCAAGGCCGACGCCAGGGCCAAGAAGGGCAGCCACGCCGACACCACGGTCTACCGCGCCGCGCTCGACGCCAACGGCCCGACCGACTGGCAGGCGTACACGACGCTCACCACCGAGTCGCGCGTGCTCGCGCTCATCGCGGCAGGCTCCACCGTGCTGGCGATCGCCGCCGGCACGATCGGTGAGGTCGTGCTCGACCGCACCCCGTTCTATGCCGAGTCAGGCGGCCAGAACGCAGACGCCGGCCACCTCGTGTGGGACGGCGGACGCGCCGAGGTGCTCGACGTGCAGCGTCCCGTGCGCGGTCTCGTCGTGCACCAGGTGCGTGTGCTCGACGGTGAGCTCACCCTCGACGCCACGCTCGAGGCGGCCGTCGACCCGGAGTGGCGTCTCGGCGCGCGCCAGGCGCACTCGGGCACCCACATCGTGCACGCGGCGCTGCGCGAGGTGCTCGGCCCCACCGCGCTGCAGTCCGGCTCCTACAACCGGCCCGGCTACCTGCGCCTCGACTACGGCTGGAGCGGCGCGCTGTCGCCCGAGCAGCTGCACAGCGTCGAGGAGGTCTCCAACCGCGCGCTGCGCGCGGACCTGCCCGTCACCGCACGCATCATGTCGCTGGCCGCGGCCCGCGAGTGGGGAGCCCTCGCGCTGTTCGGCGAGACGTACGGCGAGGACGTGCGCGTCGTCGAGATCGGCGGACCGTGGTCCCGCGAGCTGTGCGGCGGCACCCACGTCGACCACTCCTCGCAGGTCGGCACGGTCGTCATCACGTCCGACGGATCGGTCGGCGCGGGCAACCGGCGCGTCGAGGCCCTCACCGGCATCGAGGGCTTCCAGTACCTCGCCAAGGAGCGCGACGTCGTCCGCCAGCTCACCGACATCCTCAAGACCCAGCCCGACGACGTGCCCGGCCGCGTGCAGGACCTGATGGACCGCCTCAAGGCAGCCGAGAAGGCGGCCGAGAAGATCAAGGCCGCGCAGCTGCTCGGCGCCGCAGGCGACATCGCCGCATCGGCCAAGGACGTGGGCGGCGTCGCGTACGTCGGTCACCACGCTGCCGGTGCGGGCGGGGGAGACGTGCGCACGATCGCGCTCGACATCCGCAAGCGCCTCGCCGACCGTCCCGCGGTCGTCGTCGTGATCGGCGACGCGGGCGACAAGCCCGCCGCGGTCGTGGCGCTCAACCCTGCGGCCCAGGAGCGTGGACTGTCGGCCAACGACCTCATCAAGGTCGTCGGCCAGCAGATCGGCGGCAAGGGCGGCGGCAAGGCGGACGTCGCGCAGGGCGGCGGCTCCGACGTCGCCGGCATCCCGGCCGCGCTCGCGGCGGTCGAGGCGGCGCTCGCCTGATGCGCCGCGGGAGACGGCTCGGCGTGGACGTCGGTGACGTCCGGATCGGCATCGCGGTGAGCGATCCGGACGGGATCCTGGCGACGCCCGTCGAGACCGTGGCGGCCGGGCCCGGCGCGATCCCGCGGATCGCCGAGCTCGTCGCGGAGCTCGACGTCCTCGAGTGCGTCGTGGGCCTGCCGATGGGGCTGTCGGGCCGTGAGGGGCCTGCGGCGACCAAGGTGCGGGCGTTCTGCGCAAAGCTGCTCCCGGCCATCTCGCCGGTCCCGATCCGGCTGTTCGACGAGCGGATGACGACCACCAGCGCCCACAGCCTGCTGCGCCAGGGCGGGCGCTCGTCCCGCACCACGCGGGGCATCATCGACCAGGCTGCCGCTACGGTGATCCTCCAAACGGCATTGGACTCCGAACGGACCCGTGGCTCTGCACCGGGCGAGAGCACATGAGGGACGGCAGACGTATGAGTGACAGTGGACTTGACCTGATGACGGACGGCCAGGCACAGCAGCCACCCGGCCCCGGCCGCCGACGCGCGAGCAGCCCTCCCCGCAAGCCGTGGGGCCGCCGCCTCGTGGCGCTCGTGGTGGTCGTCGCGCTCCTGCTCGCCGCGTGGTTCGGCTACCAGAAGATCTCGGACATGATGAGCGGTCCCGAGGACTACGTGGGCCAGGGCACGGGCAAGGTCACCGTTCAGATCCCGTCGGGAGCCGGCGGCCAGCAGATCGCGACCATCCTCAAGGACGCCGGCGTGGTCAAGAGCGCCGAGGCGTTCTACCAGCTCGCGATCAAGGACTCCCGCTTCCAGTCGGTGCAGGCGGGCTACTTCTCCCTGCGCAAGAAGATGTCCGCCGAGGCCGCGCTGGTGGCCCTGATCGACAAGGGCAACCGGGTCGAGGGCAAGGTCACGATCCCCGAGGGCGCCCGGGTCGGCCAGATCGTCGAGCTGATCGCCGCCAACAGCGAGATCAAGGAGAAGGACCTGCTGGCCGCGCTCGACAAGCCCGAGACGCTGGGCCTGCCGGACGTCGCCAACCTCAACCCCGAGGGCTACCTGTTCCCCGCGACGTACGAGATCCCGCCGGGCACCTCCGCGACGGACCTGCTCAAGCAGATGGTCGCCAAGACGCTCGATGTCGCGAAGTCGCTCGACATCGGCACCCGGGCCCGGGCGCTCGGCCTGACCGGCGAGGAGGTGCTGACCGTCGCGAGCATCCTGGAGTACGAGGCCAACAACGAGGAGGACTACGCCAAGGTCGCGCGCGTGCTCTACAACCGCATCGACCAGGGCATGCCTTTGCAGCTGGACTCGACCGTGTCGTACGTCAGCAAGCGCAAGGGCGACGTCTTCACGACGCCCGAGGAGCGTGCCGACCCGTCGAAGTACAACACGTACCAGAACGCGGGTCTGCCGCCTGGACCGATCGGGTCGCCGGGCGAGAAGACCATCGAGGCCGCGCTCAACCCGGCCGAGGGCTCCTGGCTGTTCTTCGTCGCGGTGAACCTGGAGACCGGCGAGACGGTCTTCTCCGACACCTTCGGCGAGCACAACAAGGCGGTCGCGCAGCTGCAGGAGTACTGCAAGACGGCTCCGGAGGGTGTCTGCGGATGATCTGTGCCGTCGTGGGCTCGCCGATCGCCCACTCGCTGTCACCTGTGATGCACCGTGCGGCGTACGCCGAGCTCGGGCTGGACTGGGCCTACGAGGCGGTCGAGGTCCACGAGGGCGAGCTGGGCGCGTTCGTGGGTGCGCTCGGCGACGACGTGCGCGGACTGTCCGTGACCGCTCCGCTCAAGCGGGAGGCCGCGGCCGCCGCGCACCAGCACGACGAGGTCGTCGAGACCCTGGGCGTGGCCAACACGCTGGTCGTCGACGACGGGATGCTCTCGGCCTACAACACCGACGTGCCGGGAGCGATCGCCGCGATCCAGGAGGTCGGCGTCAAGGCGCCCCGCACCGCGCGCGTCCTGGGCGGCGGCGCGACGGCGACCTCGATGGCCCTGGCGCTGGTACGGCTCGGCGTCGAGGAGCTGAGCTTCGTCGTGCGGGACCCCGCGCGCGCGGTCGAGGCCACCCAGGTCGCCCGTGGACGGGGGATCGAGGTCCACGTGCGCAACATCGACGAGCCGTTGATCGAGAAGGTCGACCTGCTGGTGTCGACCGTGCCCGATGAGGCCGTCGGCTCCCGCTCGTACGAGCTCGCCGACTCCTCCCGGGCCGTCTTCGACGTCGTGTACGACCCGTGGCCGACCAGTCTCGGCCGGGCCGCCGTCGAGGCCGGCCTGCCGGTGGTCTCGGGCATCGACCTGCTCGCCCACCAGGCCGCCCTCCAGGTCGAGCTGATGACCGGCTCGATCGTCTCTCCACAGCTGCTCCGCGACGCCGCCCTGTCCGCCCTGTCTCCTCGCTAGTGTCAGGGGGTGACCGTCGCCCTCGCCGTCGTCGTCGCCGCCCTGATCGGTGCGGCCGGACCACTCGTGCTGCGACGACTGCCCGAGCCGCCCGAGCCGGACCGCGACCCGGACAAGATCGCATACGCCGTGCTGGCCGCGCGTCCGCTCGTGTCGTGGGCGCTCGCCGCAGCGGCCGCTCCGATGGCGGGAGTCGCGGCGTGGGCGATCGACGATCCCGAGCTCGTGCCCGTGTGGGTGCTGGTGACGGGCGTCGGCAGCTGGCTGGCGTACATCGACTGGCACACGCGGCTGCTGCCCTTCGCGGTGGTCTCGCGGCTCTACCTGGGCACCCTGCTGCTCGTGGCGGTCGGCGCGCTGCTGCTGGGTGACCCGGACGTGCTCGTGCACGCGATCGTGGCCAATGTGGTCGTCTACGTGATCTTCCGGGTGCTCCACTGGGCCGGGAGCCGGTTCTTCGGTGGTGCCTTCGGCTACGGGGACGTGCGGTTGTCGGGTGTGCTGGCCCTCGCGCTCGGCGCCCTCGGACGCAGCGAGGTGCTCGTCGGCATCTACGCGGGTTTCGTCCTCGGTGCGGTGCTCGGTGTCGTGCTGGCCAGGCTGCGGATCGTCGACCCGCAGGGCTACGCGTTCGGGCCCTACATGGTCGCCGGGGCCGTGATCGGCACGGCGTGGGGACCGGTCGTCCACGCCACCTGACCGTCCGCCGCACGACACGGGTCCGACGTGCAGCACGGGGCGTGGAAGAATCGCCCCATGCTTCGTTGGTTGACCGCTGGTGAGTCCCATGGCCCTGCGCTCGTCGCCGTCCTGGAAGGGCTCCCGGCGGGTGTGCAGGTGACCAGCAAGGAGATCCAGGCCGCCCTGGCCCGCCGCCGCCTCGGCTACGGCCGCGGCGCCCGCATGGCGTTCGAGCAGGACGAGCTCGAGATCGTCGGCGGCCTGCGGCACGGCATCACGATGGGCAGCCCGATCGCACTGCGCATCGGCAACAGCGAGTGGCCCAAGTGGGACCAGGTCATGTCCGCCGACCCGGTGGACCCCGAGGTGCTCGACGGCCTCAAGCGCAACGCGCCCCTGACGCGCCCGCGGCCCGGCCACGCCGACCTGGCCGGCATGCAGAAGTACGGCTTCGAGGAGGCCCGGCCGGTCCTGGAGCGGGCCAGCGCCCGCGAGACCGCAGCCCGCGTCGCGCTCGGCGAGATCGCGGCCCAGTTCGTCCAGCAGACGACCGGCGCGACGATCGTCTCGCACGTCGTCGAGCTCGGCACGGTCCGCGCGCCGGCCGGCGTGATCCCGTCCCACATGGACGTGGAAGCGCTCGACGCCGATCCCGTGCGCTGCTTCGACGCCGACGCGAGCGCCGCGATGGTCGCCGAGATCGACCTCGCGCACAAGGAGGGCGACACCCTGGGCGGTGTCGTCGAGGTCGTCGTCGAGGGACTGCCGCCGGGACTCGGCTCCTACACGCACTGGGACAAGCGCCTGGACGGCCGCCTCGCACAGGCCCTCATGGGCATCCAGGCCATCAAGGGCGTCGAGATCGGCGACGGCTTCGAGCTCGCGCGCACCCGTGGCTCGCTTGCGCACGACGAGATCGTCCCGACCGAGGACGGCATCCGTCGCCTGTCCGGTCGCGCCGGCGGCACCGAGGGCGGCATGACCACTGGCGAGCTGCTGCGCGTACGTGCTGCGATGAAGCCCATCGCCACGGTGCCGCGGGCTCTGCGCACGATCGACGTCGAGACCGGCGAGGAGGCGCGCGCGCACCACCAGCGCTCCGACGTGTGCGCGGTCCCCGCGGCCGGCATCGTCGCCGAGGCGATGGTCGCGCTCGTCGTCGCCGACGCCGTCGTCGAGAAGTTCGGCGGGGACTCGGTGGAGGAGACCCGGCGCAACGTCGAGGGCTACCTCGCCAACCTGAGGCTCCGTTGAGCCCCCTCGTCGTCCTCGTCGGTCCTCCCGGGGCGGGCAAGTCGACGGTCGCCGAGGCGCTCGCCTCTCGCCTGGGCGTGGGGTTCCGTGACACGGACGCCGACGTCGAGGCCCGCGCGGGTGTCCCGGTGTCCGAGATCTTCATCGACCAGGGCGAGGCCCACTTCCGCACGCTCGAGGAGGAGGCCGTCGCGGCCGCACTCGCCGAGCACGACGGCGTCCTGGCCCTCGGCGGGGGAGCCGTCCTCAGCGACGCCACCCGCGCACTGCTGGCGGGTCACCGGGTGGTCTTCCTCGACGTCGGCCTCGCCGCCGGGGTCTCGCGCGTCGGTATGAACGGCAACCGCCCGCTCCTTCTCGGGAACGTGCGCTCGCAGATGAAGGCACTCATGGACCGTCGACGTCCCCTGTACGACGAGGTGGCCCGCTTCACGATCGTGACCGACGACCTCGACCCGACCCAGGTCGTCGACCAGGTCGTTCGTCTCGTGGAGGAGGACCGATGACCACCCGCCTGACTGTCCCCACCGCGCAGCCGTACGACGTGGTGATCGGCAACGGCGTCCAGGACCAGCTGCCCGGTCTCGTCGGCCCGGACGCGCTGCGGGTCGCGATCATCCACGCACCGTCGATGCGCCGGCAGGCCGAGATCCTGCGCGCACCGCTCGTGGAGGACGACCTCGACGTGCACCTGATCGAGGTGCCCGACGGCGAGCAGGCCAAGACCGCGGACGTCCTCACGTTCTGCTGGAAGGTGCTCGGGGAGACCGGCTTCACCCGTTCGGACGTGATCGTCGGTCTCGGCGGGGGAGCCACGACCGACCTGGCCGGGTTCGTCGCCGCGAGCTGGCTGCGCGGGGTGCGGTTCATCAACGTGCCGACCACCGTGCTCGGCATGGTCGACGCCGCGGTCGGCGGCAAGACCGGCATCAACACCGCGCAGGGCAAGAATCTCGTCGGCGCGTTCCACGAGCCGGCCGGCGTGCTGTGCGACCTTGACGTCCTGCAGACCCTGCCGCCCGCCGAGATGCGCAGCGGCCTGGCCGAGGTCGCCAAGTGCGGCTTCATCGCCGACCGGTCCATCCTCGAGCTCATCGAGGCCGCGCCGGAGACCATTGCCGACCCCCGGTCGTCGATCGTTGCCGAGCTGATCACCAAGGGCATCGCGGTCAAGGCACGCACCGTCGCGGGCGATCTGCACGAGACCGGGGCGGACGGCTCGGTCGGCCGCGAGGCGCTCAACTACGGCCACACGCTCGGTCACGCGATCGAGCGCTTCGAGGGCTACCGCATCCGGCACGGCGAGGGGGTCGCGATCGGCATGGTGTTCGTCGCCGAGCTCGCGCACCGGGTGGGCCGCATCGACCGGGGGCTGCTCGACCGGCACCGCTCGGTGCTCGAGATCATCGGGCTCCCGACGACGTACCGGCCGGACGTCTGGGAGCCGCTGCTGGCAGCCATGCGCATGGACAAGAAGACCCGCGGCGACCAGCTGCGCTTCGTGGTGCTCGACGGGCTCGAGGAGCCGACCATCCTGGCGGGGCCCGAGGAGTCGGTGCTGGTCGACTCCTACCGGGCGATCTCGTCATGAGCACGGCGGCCCGGCGCACGCGCCTTGCGCGCGAGCTGGCCGACCGCGGTCTCGACGGCTTGTTCGTGACGACGCTGGTCAACGTCCGCTACCTCACGGGGTTCACCGGCTCCAACGGCGCGCTGCTCGTGCCGGCCGAGGGCGACGCGGTGTTCCTGACCGACGGCCGCTACCGGGACCAGGCCGACGCGGAGCTGCCCGACCTCGAGCACGTCATCACCCGCGACCTGCTCGGCGGCATGGCCGAGCGCACGCACCCCGGCACGTACGGCATCGAGTCGCACACGCTGAGCGTCGACGCGCACGCCCGCCTGGTCGAGCTCATGGCGGCGAGCTCCCTGCGCAGCGCCGGACGCGTCGTGGAGTCGCTGCGCGAGGTCAAGGACGACGCCGAGGTCGCGGCGCTGCGGTCCGCCTGCGACATCTCGACCCGTGCATTGGAGCAGGTGCTGGCCGGACGCCTCGTCGGACGTACCGAGCGCCAGGTCGCGCGCGAGCTCGAGAACACGATGCTCGACCTCGGTGCCGAGGCGATCGCCTTCGACACGATCCTCGCATCCGGACCGAACACCGCGATCCCGCACCACAGCCCCACCGACCGCGTCCTGGCGACCGGCGACCTGCTCAAGGCCGACTTCGGCGCGAGGGTCGACGGCTATCACGCGGACTGCACCCGGACCGTGGTGCTCGGGCGCGCGGACGACTGGCAGCGCGAGGTGCACGCGGCGGTCCGCGAGTCGCAGGCGGCGGGTCTGGAGCTGCTGCGCGACGGCGTCGCGGTGGCGGCGTCCGACACCGCCGCACGCGCCTCGTTGGAGGCTGCGGGCTGGCTGGAGGCCTTCACGACAGGG
Source organism: Aeromicrobium yanjiei (assembly GCF_009649075.1). Lineage (GTDB taxonomy): Bacteria > Actinomycetota > Actinomycetes > Propionibacteriales > Nocardioidaceae > Aeromicrobium > Aeromicrobium yanjiei. The sequence continues at coordinate 2,052,708 of NZ_CP045737.1, read as the reverse complement.
CTCGGGCACGGCGTCGGGCTCGAGATCCACGAGGACCCGTTCGTGTCGGGCACGCACGCAGGTAAACTGACCAGTCGCACCGTCCTCACGATGGAGCCGGGCATCTATGTGCCCGGCCGTGGGGGAGTGCGTATCGAAGACACCGTCCTCGTGACCGCGGGTGCCCCCGAGGTGCTCACCACGATGACCAAAGACCTCCTGGAGATTGGCTGATGGCCACCACGAACGACCTGAAGAACGGCATGGTGCTCAACATCGACGGACAGCTGTGGTCCATCGTGGAGTTCCAGCACGTCAAGCCCGGCAAGGGTCCGGCCTTCGTCCGGACCAAGATGAAGAACGTCGAGTCGGGCAAGGTCGTCGACAAGACGTTCAACGCCGGCACGAAGGTGGAGACCGCGACGGTCGACAAGCGCACGATGCAGTACCTCTACAACGACGGCACGAGCTACGTGTTCATGGACACCACGACGTTCGAGCAGACCGAGGTCTCGCCCGCGGTCATGGGCGACACCGTCGGCTTCCTGCTGGAGAACCAGGAAGCGGTCGTCGCGACCAACGAGGGCCGCGTCCTGTTCGTCGAGCTGCCGGCCTCGGTCGAGCTCGTCGTGCAGCACACCGACCCGGGCCTGCAGGGCGACCGCTCGAGCGGTGGCACCAAGCCCGCGACGCTGGAGACCGGCAAGGAGATCCAGGTCCCGCTGTTCATCACCACCGGCGAGAAGATCAAGGTCGACACCCGTGACGCAAGCTATCTCGGTCGTGTGAAGGCCTGATGTCGGCACGGACGAAGTCACGCAAGCGCGCCCTCGACATCCTCTTCGAGTCGGAGGCGCAGAACCTCCCGACCGGCGGGACCCTGCCCGACCGGGTCGGTGACACCGAGTACCCGGTCAACGAGTACGCGGTGGCGCTCGTCGAGGGCGTCGTGGCGCACCGTGAGCGGCTCGACCAGATCATCAGCGACAACGCGAAGGACTGGACCCTCGACCGCATGCCGGCCGTGGACCGCAACCTGCTCCGCATCGGCGCGTACGAGATCCTCTACCTCGACGACGTCCCCGACGCGGTCGCCGTCAGCGAGGCGGTCAACCTCGCGAGCGATCTGTCCACCGACGAGTCGCCGTCGTTCGTCAACGGGCTGCTCAGCCGGATCGTGGAGCTGAAGCCGACGCTGATCGGCTGAGGTCGTCCGTCGTCCCGCGTCATGATCGGCGTGGTGCGTCCTCTTCCATGGTGAGGCCCACAGGTCTCGCTGGGAGACAGGGGAACGCGCGTGATCACCGACGAGCTGATCGACCTCATGGCCGAGAAGTGCATCCTGAACGACGAGGACTTCGACGCCGCGGTGCTCGACGATCAGCCCAAGCGCATCCAGACGGTCAACCTGCACCACCTGGCGCTGGCCGCGAGGTCCGACGACTTCGCCCGGACGATCGAGCGGGCCGACTACATCACCGCCGACGGCTGGCCCATCGTGTCGCTCATGCGCTCGCGCGGCATCGACCCCGAGCGGGTCACGGGCTCGGAGTTCATCGAGCGGATGCTCGCGGGGCGCCAGTTCCACGGCAAGAAGGCCGCGCTGCTCGGGGCGGATCGCCACGTGGGTCACGACTTCCGCGGGCAGCTGCACGACTCGGGCCTGCACGTCGTCTTCCGCGAGCACGGCAACCGGCGCGACTGGAAGCCCAAGCGGCTGGCCAAGAAGCTGCAGAAGTACGGGGTCGACCTGCTGATCGTCGCCGTCACCCCGCCGTTCGGCGACATGATCGGCGAGGAGGTCCGCAAGGCGGGCTTCAGCGGGGTCGTGGTCAACGTCGGCGGCGCGGTCAACATGGCCACCGGCAACGCAGCGATGGCCCCGACCTGGGTCCGGGCCATGAAGATCGAGTGGTTCTACCGCCTCGCGCAGGAGCCCCGTCGGCTCTTCCGCCGCTACTTCGTGGAGTGCCTGCCCGTCTTCGTCAAGTACGTGCTGCCCCACTACTGGCGCCGCGCCCGCGTCTGAGCCGGGACACACGATGAGGGTTTGCGGTAGCTGACGCTGCCGTAAGCCCTCATCGTTCGTCCCGGCCGGGTGCGGGGGCGACGGGGGGTGAGGGTTTGTGGTGGCTGGGGGTGCCGCAAGCCCTCATCGTTCGTCCCGGCCGGGTGCGGGGGCGACGGGGGGTGAGGGTTTGGGGTTGCTGGGGGTGCCGCAAGCCCTCATCGTTCGTCCCGGCCGCGTGCGGGGGTGACGGGAGGTGAGGGTTTGCGGTAGTTGACGCTGCCGTAAGCCCTCATCGTTCGTCCCGCCTGGGGCGCGCCGGGGGGTTCGGGCTGGGATCGCGGGGAGCGTGGCGCCGCGTCGGGAGGGACGGTTGCGCGCTGATAGTCTTCGGGGGATCCAACGACATCCTTTAACGGCCGTCCCGAGAGGCGGAGAAGGAGGTCAGTCATGAGTGCGTCCGATGACGTAGCGCGTGCTGACAAGCTGCACGAACCCCCCGCGGCAGGCGCCGCCCGGACGGTCCTTGACGAACAGGACATCTCCCGGGCCCTGACCCGCATCACCCACGAGATCCTCGAGCGCAACCGCGACTCCGCCGGTCTCGTCCTGCTGGGCATCCCCACCCGAGGCGTGCACCTGGCACGCCGGATCGCGGAGCGCATGTCCGAGGTCGAGGGTCGCGAGATCGCGGCCGGCGCGCTCGACGTGACGATGTACCGCGACGACCTGCGGATGAAGCCGGCGCGCGCCCTCGAGCACACGGAGATCCCCGACGACATCGACGGCAAGGTCGTCGTGCTCATCGACGACGTGCTGTTCTCGGGCCGGACGATCCGGGCCGCGCTCGACGCGCTGACCGAGCTGGGCCGGCCCCGGGCCGTCCAGCTCGCGGTGCTGATCGACCGCGGCCACCGCGAGCTGCCCATCAGGGCTGACTTCGTCGGCAAGAACCTGCCCACCTCGCTCGTCGAGCGGGTCAAGGTGTCGCTGGCCGAGACCGACGGTCTCGACGCGGTCACGATCCAGGCCATGGCGACGAACGGCGGGACCGCATGATCAAGAACCTCCTGAGCGCGGGCGACCTCGACCGCGCCGACGCGATCCAAGTCCTCGACACCGCCGAGGAGCTCCTCGGCATCGCGAGCCGCCCGATCAAGAAGCTGCCGACGTTGCGCGGTCGCACGGTCGTCAACCTGTTCTTCGAGGACTCGACCCGTACGCGCATCTCGTTCGAGGCGGCCGCCAAGCGGCTCAGCGCCGACGTCATCAACTTCTCCGCCAAGGGGTCGAGCGTCTCCAAGGGCGAGAGCCTCAAGGACACCGCCCTGACGCTGCAGGCGATGGGTGCGGACGCGGTCATCATCCGCCACCCCTCGTCCGGCGCCCCGCACCGGCTGGCCGAGGCCCGCTGGACTCAGGGCGCGGTCATCAACGCGGGCGACGGCACGCACGAGCACCCCACGCAGGCGCTGCTGGACGCGTTCACGATGCGCCGGCACCTGGCCGCGGACGGCGACGGCAGCCTGAAGGGCAAGAACGTCACGATCGTCGGCGACGTGCTGCACAGCCGGGTCGTGCGCTCCAACGTGCTGCTGCTCGACACGCTCGGGGCGAACGTCACGATCGTGGCCCCCCCGACTCTGCTGCCCGTGGGCGTCGACCGCTGGCCGGTCACGACGTCGTACGACCTGGACGCCTCGCTGGAGGGCGCGGACGCGGTCATGATGCTGCGCGTCCAGGCCGAGCGGATGAACGCGTCGTACTTCCCGAGCGCCCGCGAGTACTCGCGCCGCTACGGGCTCGACACCGCACGCATGAACCGCCTGCCCGACCACGCGATCGTGATGCACCCCGGCCCGATGAACCGAGGCATGGAGATCACGGCAGACGTTGCCGACCACGACCGCTCGGTCATCGTCGAGCAGGTCACCAACGGCGTGGCCGTCCGCATGGCCGTCCTCTACCTCCTGCTCGGCGGCGCAGCCGACGGCAGCTCCGACGAACTCTCCAGCGACAAGGAACGTGCATGACCACCTCGTACGTCATCCGCCAGGCCAGGTTCCTGGGCGGGGATCCCACCGACATCGCGTTCGAGGACGGGATCATCACCGCGATCGGCGCCGGCGCGACCGGCGAGATCGAGATCGACGCCGCCGGTCTCGTGGCCCTCCCGGGCCTCGTCGACCTGCACACCCACGTCCGCGAGCCGGGCCGCGAGGACGCCGAGACGGTCCTCACCGGATCGCAGGCGGCCGCGCGGGGCGGCTTCACGTGCGTGCACGCGATGGCCAACACGGAGCCGGTCGCCGACACCGCCGGTGTGGTCGAGCAGGTCTGGCGCCTCGGTCGCGAGGGCGGCTACTGCGACGTGCAGCCCGTCGGCGCCGTCACGGTCGGGCTCCAGGGCCAGCAGCTCGCCGAGCTGGGCGCGATGGCCGACTCGGCCGCCGGCGTCCGGGTGTTCTCCGACGACGGCAAGTGCGTCTCCGACGCAGTCGTCATGCGCCGGGCGCTCGAGTACGTCAAGGCGTTCGACGGTGTCGTCGCCCAGCACGCGCAGGAGCCGCGGCTGACCGAGGGTGCCCAGATGAACGAGGGCCCGCTCTCGGGTGAGCTGGGCCTGACCGGCTGGCCCGCCGTGGCGGAGGAGGCGATCATCGCCCGCGACGTGCTGCTCGCCGAGCACGTCGGCTCGCGCCTGCACGTGTGCCACCTGTCGACCCGCGGATCGGTCGAAATCGTCCGCTGGGCCAAGAGCCGCGGCATCGACGTGACCGCCGAGGTCACCCCGCACCACCTGCTGCTCAGCGACGACCTGGTGCGCAGCTACGACCCGATCTACAAGGTCAACCCGCCGCTGCGCTCGAACGACGACGTCGAGGCGGTCCGCGAGGGACTGGCCGACGGCACGATCGACATCGTGGCGACCGATCACGCCCCGCACCCGATGGAGGACAAGGAGTGCGAGTGGTCGGCAGCAGCCTTCGGGATGCTGGGCCTGGAGACCGCGCTGTCGGTCGTCCAGCAGACGATGGTCGACACCGGCCGCCTCAGCTGGGAGCAGGTGGCGACCGCGATGTCGACCAAGCCCGCCGAGATCGGCCGGGTCACCAACCAGGGCCGCCCCCTCGCCGTCGGTGAGCCGGCCAACCTGGTGCTCGTCGACCCCGACGCGTCCCGCACCATCGATCCGCGCGACACGGCATCGCTGTCGCGCAACAACCCGTACGCCGGACTGACCCTGCCCGGCGAGGTCGTGGCGACCTTCCTGCGTGGCAGGCCGACCGTCCAGGACCGAGCACTCGTGAAAGGTGTGACCTCATGACGACCGACGCGATCCTCGTGCTCGAGGACGGCCGCGTGTTCCGCGGCGAGTCGTACGGAGCCGTCGGCGAGACCGTCGGCGAGATCGTCTTCAACACCGGCATGACCGGCTACCAGGAGACGCTGACCGATCCGTCGTACCGCCGCCAGATCGTGGCGATGACCGCTCCCCACATCGGCAACACCGGCGTGAACGGCGAGGACCACGAGTCGTCCAAGATCTGGGTCGCGGGCTACGTCGTGCGCGATCCTGCCCGCGTGCCGAGCAACTGGCGCTCGACGCACCCGCTCGCGGACGAGCTGGACCGTCAGGGCGTCGTCGGCATCAGCGGCGTCGACACCCGGGCCCTGACCCGGCACCTCCGCGAGGCCGGCGCGATGCGGGCCGGCATCAGCTCGGTCTCGACCGACGTGGACGCCCTGCTGGACGCGGTCCGCTCGGCGCCCAGCATGGCCGGCGCGAACCTGGCCGGCGAGGTCTCCACGACCGAGGCGTACGTCGTCCCGGCGGTGGGGGAGAAGCGGCTCACGGTCGCGGCGATCGATCTTGGCATCAAGGGCATGACGCCGCGGCGCATGTCCGAGCGCGGTGTCGAGGTCCACGTGCTCCCGGCCACCGCGACGATCGACGACGTCCTGGCGGTGTCGCCGGACGGCGTCTTCATGTCCAACGGCCCCGGCGACCCGGCCGCCGCCGGTGACGTCGTGGCCCTGCTGCAGCAGGTGCTCGAGCGGCGGATGCCCTTCTTCGGCATCTGCTTCGGCAACCAGATGTTCGGCCGCGCGCTCGGCCGCGGCACCTACAAGCTCAAGTACGGCCACCGCGGCATCAACCAGCCGGTCCAGGACCTCACGACCGGACGGGTCGAGATCACGAGCCACAACCACGGCTTCGCGGTCGACGCACCCCTCGAGGGCTCGTTCGACACGCCGTACGGCCCGGCCCGCGTGACCCACGTCGGGCTCAACGACCAGGTCGTCGAGGGCCTCGCGCTGCTCGACGCCCCGGCGTTCAGCGTGCAGTACCACCCGGAGGCAGGAGCCGGTCCGCACGACGCGGCCTACCTGTTCGACCGGTTCGTCGACCTCATGAACGCAGCGAAGGTGGAGGCCTGATGCCCAGGCGTACTGACATCGAGTCGATCCTCGTCATCGGCTCCGGACCCATCGTCATCGGGCAGGCGGCGGAGTTCGACTACTCCGGCACCCAGGCCTGCCGCGTGCTGCGCGAGGAGGGCATCAGGGTCATCCTGGTCAACTCCAACCCCGCCACGATCATGACCGACCCCGAGTTCGCCGACGCGACCTACGTCGAGCCGATCACCCCGGAGTACCTCGAGAAGGTCATCGCGATCGAGCGCCCCGACGCGCTGCTCGCGACCCTCGGCGGCCAGACGGCCCTCAACGCCGCGATCCAGCTCGACAAGCTCGGCATCCTCGACAAGTACGGCGTCGAGCTGATCGGTGCGTCCATCGAGGCGATCGAGAAGGGCGAGAACCGCGAGTCCTTCAAGCAGGTCGTCGCGACCCTCCCGCCCGAGTGGGGCGCGGAGTCGGCCAACTCCGTCATCTGCCACACGATGCAGGAGTGCCTGGACGGCGTGGAGGGCCTCGGCGGATATCCGGTCGTCGTCCGCCCGTCGTTCACGATGGGCGGCTCGGGCAGCGGTCTCGCGTACGACGAGGAGGACCTGCACCGCATCGCCGGCTCCGGCCTGGCGCTCAGCCCGACCACCGAGGTGCTCCTGGAGGAGTCGATCCTCGGCTGGAAGGAGTACGAGCTGGAGGTCATGCGCGACACGGCGGACAACGTCGTGATCGTGTGCTCGATCGAGAACTTCGACCCCATGGGCGTGCACACGGGCGACTCGATCACCGTCGCGCCGGCGATGACGCTCACGGACGTGGAGTACCAGCGGCTGCGCGACATCTCGATCGGCATCATCCGTGAGGTCGGCGTCGAGACCGGCGGCTGCAACATCCAGTTCGCGGTCAACCCGGCCGACGGGCGCATCGTCGTGATCGAGATGAACCCCCGCGTCTCGCGCTCGTCCGCACTGGCCTCGAAGGCGACCGGGTTCCCGATCGCCAAGATCGCCGCGAAGGTTGCGATCGGCTACACGCTCGACGAGATCCCCAACGACATCACCGCCGAGACGCCGGCGTCGTTCGAGCCCACGCTCGACTACGTCGTGGTGAAGGTGCCGCGGTTCGCGTTCGAGAAGTTCCCGCACGCCGACTCGACCCTGACGACCCACATGAAGTCGGTCGGCGAGGCGATGGCGATCGGCCGCAACTTCACCGAGGCGCTGGGCAAGGCCATGCGCTCGATCGACCGCAAGGGTGCGGGCTTCGACTGGGCCGGCGAGCCGGGCGACAAGGACGAGCTGCTGGCCGCGATCGCGCGTCCGCACGACGGCCGGATCACGCTGGTCATGGACGCGATCCGCGCCGGCGCGACCCCGCAGGAGGTGCACGACTCGACCCGGATCGACCCGTGGTTCGTGGACCAGCTGTTCTTGATCCACGAGATCGCCACCGAGGTCCGCGACTCGAGCGAGCTCAACCCCGCCCTGCTGCGCAAGGCCAAGCGCCACGGCCTGTCCGACGCCCAGATCGCCGGGCTGCGCGACATGCGCGAGGACGTCGTGCGGGGCGTGCGCCACGCGCTCGGCGTCCGTCCGGTCTACAAGACGGTCGACACCTGCGCGGCGGAGTTCGCGGCCCGCACGCCTTACCACTACTCCTCGTACGACGAGGAGACCGAGGTCGAGCCGCGCACCAAGCCCGCGGTGCTGATCCTCGGCAGCGGCCCCAACCGCATCGGCCAGGGCATCGAGTTCGACTACTCGTGCGTGCACGCGGCGCTCGCCCTGTCGGCCGTCGGCTACGAGACGATCATGGTCAACTGCAACCCCGAGACCGTCTCGACCGACTACGACACGTCCGACCGCCTCTACTTCGAGCCGCTGACGCTCGAGGACGTGCTGGAGATCGTCGCCGCCGAGCAGCAGGCCGGTCCGGTCGCGGGCGTCATCGTCCAGCTCGGCGGCCAGACCCCGCTGGGCCTGGCCGCGGGGCTCGAGGCCGCAGGTGTCCCGATCGTCGGCACCCAGCCGGCCGCGATCGAGCTCGCGGAGGAGCGTGGCGCGTTCGGCAAGGTGCTGGAGGACGCGAACCTCCCGGCCCCCAAGCACGGCATGGCGACGACGTTCGCCGAGGCCAAGGACATCGCCGACGAGATCGGCTACCCCGTGCTCGTGCGCCCGTCGTACGTGCTGGGCGGCCGCGGCATGGAGATCGTCTACGACGAGGCCACCCTCGAGGACTACATCGGCCGGGCCACCGAGATCTCTCCCGAGCGCCCGGTGCTGGTCGACCGGTTCCTCGACGACTCGATCGAGATCGACGTCGACGCGCTCTACGACGGCACCGACCTGTTCCTCGGCGGCGTCATGGAGCACATCGAGGAGGCCGGCGTGCACTCGGGCGACTCGGCCTGCGCGCTGCCGCCCATCACGCTGGGCGACCTGGAGATCCAGCGCATCCGCGAGTCCACGGAAGCCATCGCCAAGGGCGTCGGCGTCCGGGGACTGATCAACATCCAGTTCGCGCTGTCGTCGGACATCCTCTACGTCATCGAGGCCAATCCGCGCGCGTCGCGCACCGTGCCGTTCGTGTCCAAGGCCACCGCGACGCCGCTCGCGAAGGCCGCGGCCCGGCTCATGCTGGGGGAGTCGATCGCCGAGCTCCGTGCTGCCGGCGTCCTGCCCGCGACCGGGGACGGCGGGCGGCTGCCCGACTCCGCGCCGATCGCGGTCAAGGAGGCGGTCATGCCGTTCAACCGCTTCCGCACGTACGAGGGCCGCTACGTCGACACCCTCCTCGGCCCCGAGATGCGCTCGACGGGTGAGGTCATGGGCTTCGACGCCGGCTTCGGCCAGGCATTCGCGAAGGCGCAGGCAGGCGCCCAGAACGGGCTGCCGACCTCGGGCAAGGTCTTCGTGTCGGTGGCCAACCGCGACAAGCGGCACATGATCTTCCCGGTCAAGCGGCTCGCGGACCTCGGCTTCGAGATCCTCGCGACCAGCGGCACCGCGGTGGTGCTGGCCCGCAACGGCGTGCAGTCCACGGTGATCCGCAAGATCCACGAGGAGCCGCTGGAGGGTCAGTCGCGCAGCACGATCGTGGAGAAGATCCGCGAGCAGGACGTGCAGCTCATCATCAACACCCCGCACGGCGTCACCACGGGCGGCAGCCCCCGCATCGACGGCTACGAGATCCGCACCGCGGCGGTCGCCGAGGGCATCCCGTGCATCACGACGGTCCAGGGACTCGCGGCCGCGGTGCAGGGCATCGAGGCGTTGATCGGCGGGGGCATCGGCGTCACGTCCCTGCAGGAGTGGGGTCGCCGGGTGACGGAGGCCCGGGCATGAGCTTCGGGTCCCGCGCGCGGGTCGCGATGCAGGCGTACGGTCCTGCCTGCGTCGGCATCGACCCGCACCCGTCGCTGCTCGAGCAGTGGGGGCTGCCCGACTCCGTCGAGGGCCTGGACCGCTTCGCCAGCACGTGCGTCGAGGCGTTCGCGGGCCGGGTCGCGTTCGTCAAGCCGCAGTCAGCCTTCTTCGAGCGCTTCGGCGCCAGGGGAGTGGTCGTGCTGGAGCGCACGATCGAGGACCTGCGGCACACGGGCTCGCTGGTCGTGCTCGACGTCAAGCGCGGCGACATCGGCTCGACCGCCCAGGCGTACGCCGATGCGTACCTCGACGACGACGCCCCGATGGCGGCCGATGCGATCACGGTCAGCCCGTATCTCGGCTTCGGCTCGCTCGCGCCGTTCTTCGAGGTGGCCGAGAAGAACGACGCGGGGGTGTTCGTCCTCGCGCTGACCTCCAACCCCGAAGGCCCCGAGGTGCAGCACGCCCTGCGACCCGACGCCGCGGGCGGTGCGTCGGGGGAGACCGTTGCGGGCGGGATCCTGCGCCAGCTCGCCGAGCTCAATGCCGGGGCCACGCCGATGGGCGCGTACGGTGCGGTCGTGGGCGCGACGATCGGCGAGGCGGACGAGGACCTCGCGATCAACGGGCCGCTGCTGGTGCCAGGGCTCGGCGCCCAGGGCGGCACTCCGGACGACATCCGGCGCCTGTTCGGCGGGGTCCTGGACAACGTCATCGCGTCGACGTCGCGCGGTGTGCTCGCCGCAGGACCGGACGTGCAGGGCCTCCGCGATTCTGCGGCTCGCGTCAACGCCGACCTTGTAGGGTCGTGACGCCGCTCATGGCCGATCGCCCGAGGAGCTCTTCGATGCGCAAGACAGCAGCCCTGCTGGTCGCGACGGTCGTCGCCGCCACGACCCTGTCCGCGTGCGGCGGCGACAGCGACTACTGCGCGGCGGTCAAGAAGGACCAGTCCACGCTCGAGACGTTCGCCAAGAAGCGCACCAACGACGACTTCGCGAAGTACCGCCGCACCACCCGGTCGCTCGCCGCACTGGCCCCTGCGGAGGCCAAGAAGGACTGGACCGCGCTGACCACTGCGCTGAGCGGTGTCCTGGACGCCCAGAAGGCGGTAGGACTGAAGCTGGAGGACGTCTCGGTCTCGTCGGTCGCGGAGCTGCCGGTCGAGCAGAGCGAGAGCCTCAACAATGCGTACGACCAGTTCAACAAGACGGTGGCCAAGCACGGCAAGCGCGTCGAGGCCAACGTGAAGTCCGAGTGCAGCGTCGAGCTGTGATGACCACATACCCGGTTCAAGGAAGGTGACGAAGTGGCACTCCCCGAGCTGACCCCAGAGCAGCGTGCGGCGGCCCTCGAGAAGGCAGCCGTCGCCCGACAGCTGCGGGCCGAGGTCAAGAGCCGGCTCAAGAGCTCGACCGCGAGCCTCGGTGAGGTGATCCAGGAGGCGCGGGCCAACGAGGTCATCGCCAAGCTCAAGGTGGTCGACCTGCTGCAGGCCATGCCGGGCGTGGGCAAGGTACGCGCGCAGGAGATCATGCAGCGCATCGGCATCGCGCACAGCCGTCGGCTGCGCGGTCTCGGTGCCAACCAGGTGTCGTCCCTCCTCGCGGAGTTCGGCGACCGGGCGGAACGTGCCGGTCGTGCCTGAGTCCACCGGCCCTGAGTCCACCAGCCCCGCCCGCTCACGTCTCGTCGTGCTCGCCGGACCCACCGCGGTCGGCAAGGGCACGGTCGCCGCCGCCGTCCGTCGTACGCACCCCGAGATCTGGATCTCGGTGTCCGCCACCACGCGACGTGCCCGGCCCGGCGAGGTCGACGGCGTGCACTATCACTTCGTCACCGACGAGGAGTTCGACCGGCTCATCGCCGAGGACGGCCTGCTGGAATGGGCCGTCGTGCACAGCGCAGCCCGCTACGGCACGCCGCGCGCGCCCGTCGAGGAGCACCTGGCCGCCGGCGTCCCGGCGCTGCTGGAGATCGATCTGCAGGGTGCCCGGCAGGTGCGCGAGCGCATGCCCGACGCACTGATGTGCTTCCTCAAGCCGCCCAGCTTCGAGGAGCTCGAGCGTCGTCTGGTGGGTCGCGGCACCGAGGGTCCCGAGGAGCGGGCCAGACGGTTGGAGACCGCGCGGACCGAGCTCGCGGCCGAGTCGGAGTTCGACGTGACGATCGTCAACACCGATGTCGAGACTGCTTGCGAAGAATTGGTAGACTTGTTCAGATCCGGCACGAGTCGGGTACGTTCCTAGATCTTTCTGTGAGGCTCTGTGTCCACGACACGTTCGGTTGCCATCGGCATCACCAACCCGCCCCTCGACGACCTGCTCGAGAAGGCGGACAGCAAGTACAAGCTCGTCCTCTACAGCGCCAAGCGCGCTCGTCAGATCAACGCGTACTACTCGCAGCTCGGTGAGGGCCTGCTCGAGTACGTCGGACCGCTCCTCGAGACGGGCGTCCAGGAGAAGCCGCTCTCGATCGCGCTGCGCGAGATCAACGACGGGCTGCTGACGGTCGAGGACATCGACCCCGAGGCCGAAGCCGCAGCGGCAGAGAAGGCCTGATCCCCCTCGCGGGGCCGCCCATGGCATCGATCGTCCTCGGAGTCTCCGGTGGCATCGCCTCCTACAAGGCGGCCGAGCTGCTGCGACTCTTCACCGAGTCCGGTCACAGCGTCCGCGTGGTGCCGACCGAGTCGTCGTTGCACTTCGTGGGCGCTGCCACGTGGGAGGCCCTGAGCGGCAACCCCGTCCAGGTCGGCGTGTTCGAGAACGTCGACGAGGTGCCGCACGTGCGCATCGGCCAGTCGGCTGATCTCGTGCTGGTGGCCCCCGCGACCGCCAACACGCTCGCGAAGGCCGCCCACGGCCTCGCCGACGACCTGCTCACCAACACCTTGCTGACCGCTCGGTGCCCGGTGATGTTCGCTCCCGCGATGCACACCGAGATGTGGGAGAACGCCGCGACGCAGGCCAATGTCGCGACCCTGCGGGACCGCGGGCACGTCGTGCTCGAGCCTGCCGTCGGCCGGCTCACGGGAGCCGACACCGGCAAGGGACGACTCCCGGCCCCGGCCGAGATCTACGCCGCGGCGCTCAACGTCATGGCCGCACGTGGCCAGGACCTGGCCGGCCGGCACGTCGTGGTGTCCGCCGGCGGCACCCGGGAGTTCCTCGACCCGGTGCGCTATCTGGGCAACCGCTCGTCCGGACGTCAGGGCTTCGCCCTCGCGGAGGCCGCGATCGCCCGCGGCGCACGGGTCACGGTCGTGGCCGCCAACGTGACCCTGCCGCGTCCGGCGGGCGCCCACGTCGTGGACGTCGTCAGCACCCAGGAGCTCCGCGACCAGATGCACCTGGCGGCCTCCGACGCCGACGCGGTCGTCATGGCCGCCGCGCCGGCCGACTTCCGGCCGGCCGAGTTCGTCGACGCGAAGATCAAGAAGGCGCCTGACGGCGTCGCTCCGCAGATCCACCTGGTCGAGAACCCCGACATCCTGGTCGAGCTGGTCGCCGCGCGCACCAGCAAGCGCCCGGTGATCGTGGGGTTCGCCGCCGAGACCGGCGATGCGACCGCGAGCGTGATCGAGCACGCCCGGGCCAAGCTCGCCCGCAAGGGCTGCGACCTGCTCGTCGTCAACGACGTCAGCGCCGGCAAGGTGTTCGGCCAGGACGACAACGAGGCGGTGCTGCTCGGGGCCGACGGCTCGGTGACCGAGTTCGCCCACGGGCCCAAGTCCGCCCTGGCGCACCAGATCTGGGACGCCGTCGTCCATCGCTTGGACTGAACGGGCCCGCCGGGCACTCCGCTCGTTACACTTCCCTACAGCCATCAACCCAGGAGACAATGTGAGCCGCTTGTTCACGTCCGAGTCCGTCACCGAAGGACACCCGGACAAGATCGCCGACCAGATCAGCGACAGCATCCTCGACGCGCTGCTGGCCGAGGATCCCAAGAGCCGTGTCGCGGCCGAGACGTTCGTGACCACCGGCCTGGTGCTGGTCGGTGGCGAGGTCACGACGCAGGCCTACGTCGACATCGCCCGCATCGCGCGCGACCGGGTCCTCGAGATCGGCTACGACTCCTCCACCAAGGGCTTCGACGGCGAGTCCTGCGCGGTGCAGGTCACCCTCGACGCGCAGAGCCCCGACATCGCCCAGGGCGTCGACAAGGCCGAGGAGGCCCGGGTCGGGTCCTCGGTCGACCCGCTCGATCTCCAGGGCGCCGGCGACCAGGGCCTGATGTTCGGCTTCGCGGTCGACGAGACCCCCGAGCTCATGCCGCTGCCGATCACGATCGCGCACCGTCTGGCCGAGCAGCTCACGTCGGTCCGCAAGGACGGCACGCTGCCCTACCTGCGTCCTGACGGCAAGACCCAGGTCACCATCGAGTACGACGACAACGACAAGCCGGTCCGGGTCGAGGCCATCGTCGTGTCGACGCAGCACGAGGAGGGCGTCGACCTGGAGAACCAGCTCGCGGTCGACCTCAAGAAGCACGTCATCGACGCGGTCCTCGGTCAGTACGACATCGACTCCTCGGACTACCGCCTGCACATCAACCCCACGGGCAAGTTCGTCATCGGCGGACCCATGGGCGACGCGGGCCTGACCGGCCGCAAGATCATCGTCGACACCTACGGCGGCTACGCCCGCCACGGCGGCGGCGCGTTCTCGGGCAAGGACCCGAGCAAGGTGGACCGCTCCGGCGCGTACGCGATGCGCTGGGTCGCCAAGACGATCGTGGCCTCGGGTCTCGCGACCAAGGCCGAGGTCCAGGTCGCGTACGCGATCGGCGTTGCCCACCCGGTCGGCTTCTACGTCGACACCTACGGCACCGAGACCGTCCCGGTCGACAAGATCCGCGAGGCCGTCCTCGAGGTCTTCGACCTGCGCCCCGGGGCGATCGTCCGCGATCTCGACCTGCTGCGTCCGATCTACGCGGAGACCGCCGCGTACGGCCACTTCGGCCGTCCGGGTCTGCCGTGGGAGGACACCAGCCGCGCCGACGCCCTGCGTGCTGCTGCCGGCGCCTGACGCACCCCGCCTCACCACGGGAGCCCCTGCCATGGCGGGGGCTCTCGTGCGTCCGGACGCGGTGTGGGTGGCGACTGGTAGAACAGCACCGTGAGTGATCAGCAGGGTGACGAGGACCAGCTCGCGCTCGTCCCGTCCCCGGCGGCTCGCCGTCGGGCCACGCCCGCCGCGCCGGTCATGGAGCGGGCGACCCGGCTGCCGATCGCGCGGGTGATCGTCGACTCAGGACTCGTGCACCTGGACCGGCCCTTCGACTACGCAGTGCCCGCGGAGCTCGACGAGCGGACCGTCGCGGGGTGCCGGGTCAAGGTGCGCTTCGCCGGCCGGCTCGTCGACGGCTACGTCCTGGAGCGGGTCGAGGCGACGGCGCACGAGGGACGGCTGGCCTTCGTGGCCAAGGTCGTCTCGCCCGAGGTCGTCCTGACGCCCGCGGTCGCGGCACTCGCGCGACTCGTGGCCGACCGCTACGCCGGCACGCTCGGTGACGTCCTGCGGCTCGCGATCCCGCCGCGGCACGCCCGCGCCGAGGCCGCGGTCCGCCCCACCCCGGTGCCCGCTCCCACGTCGACCACCGACGAGGCCTGGACCGACTACGTCGGCGGGCGCGAGCTCATCGCCTCGTTGCGTGAAGGCGCCAGCCCTCGTGCCTGGTGGTCCGCAGTGCCCGGCAACGATCCGGCCACGAGCGTGGCCCAGGCCGTCGCGGCGACCTTGGCCTCGGGCCGCGGTGCGATCGTGTGCGTCCCTGACGCCCGTGACGTCGCGCGCTGGGACGCGGTCTTCGCCGCGGTGCTCGGCGAAGGACAGCACGTCGTCCTGACCGCCGCCCAGAAGCCGGCTGCCCGCTACCGGTCCTTCCTCGCGGCCGCCCGCGGCGATGTCCGCGTGGTGCTCGGCACCCGCGCCGCCGCCTTCGCGCCGGTCGCCGATCTCGGCCTGCTGGCGCTGTGGGACGACGGGGACGACCTCTACGCCGAGCCCCGGGCGCCCTATCCGCACACCCGCGAGGTCATGCTGCTGCGGGCCTCGTCCACCGGCGCCGGACTGCTGGTCGGCGGCCACGCGCGCACGGCCGAGGGTCAGTCGCTGGTCGAGAGCGGCTGGTGCACCGAGATCGTCGCGGATCGCGCGACCCGCCGCTCGGCCTGGCCGCAGCTGCTCGTGACCGACGGCGTGACCGCAGGCTCCGCGCCGGTGCGGCTGCCGCACGAGGTGTTCACGGCGATCCGGCGGACGTCCGGCCCGGTCCTCATCCAGGTGCCGCGACGCGGCTACCGCGAGTCGCTGGCCTGCCAGCAGTGTCGCGAGCCCGCGCGGTGCGAGGCGTGCCAAGGCCCGCTCGTGCAGCCGTCCGCGCGCGCGAGCGTCGTGTGCCGCTGGTGTGCCCACGAGCACCCGCGCTGGCAGTGCCCGCACTGCCACGGCACCCGGCTGCGCTCGCCCGTGGTGGGTGCGCTGCGCACGGCCGAGGAGTACGCCCGGGCGTTCCCCGGCGTCGAGGTCGTCACGTCGGGCGGCGCCACGGTGCTCGACGAGGTGCCGGCCGGCCGGGTCATCGTGCTCTCCACGCCGGGGGCCGAGCCGCACGTCGCCGGCGGCTACGACCTCGTCGTGCTGATGGACACCTGGCTGATGCTCGCGCGCGACGACGTGCGGGTCGAGGAGGAGTCGCACCGCCGCTGGTTCAATGCGCTGGCCCTGGCCGGCCCGGGTGCCCGGGCGGTCGCCGTCGGCGATCCCGCACAGCTGCAAGCGCTCGTGCGGGCCGATCCGACGGGGTTCGCGGCGCGTGAGCTCGCCGCACGGGCCGAGACGCACCTGCCGCCGACCGCCCGCCTCGTCGCGGTCGACGCGGCCGACGACGTCCTGACCGAGCTCGCGGCGCGCACCTGGACGCCGCACACCGAGGTCCTGGGTCCGGTGCCGGTCGACGTCCGCTCACCCGACGCGGGCGAGCGGCTCATCCTGCGCTCGCCGCGTCGTGAGGGCGCCGCGCTGGCCACGGCCCTCAAGGCGTACGCCGCCGAGCGCAGCGCCGCCAAGCTGCCACTGCCCCGTATCCAGGTCGATCCGCCGACGTTCTGACCGGCCCGGGACGACCACGGCCGACGCCCTAGACTCAAGGGCGTGAGAGTCGTCTTTGCCGGAACACCCGAGACGGCGATCCCGTCCCTCGAGGCGCTCGTCGCGAGCCGCCACGACGTCGTCGCGGTGATCACCCGTCCCGACGCGCCCGCGGGTCGTGGTCGCACGCTGACCCCGTCGCCGGTCGCGCAGGCCGCCGAGCGTCACGGCATCGAGGTGCTGAAGCCTGCGAAGCCGTCGGACCCGGACTTCATGGACCGCCTGAGGGAGATCGCGCCGGACTGCGTGCCGATCGTCGCGTACGGCGCCCTGATCCGCCGCGAGGCGCTCGACATCCCGCGCTTCGGCTGGATCAACCTGCACTTCTCCGTGCTCCCCGCGTGGCGTGGCGCCGCGCCCGTCCAGCGCGCGATCATGGCCGGTGACGAGGTCACCGGCGCGACGGTCTTCAGCCTGGTCGAGGAGCTCGACGCCGGCCCCGTGCTGGGCACGATCACCGAGACCATCCGCGACGACGACACCTCGGCCGAGCTCCTGGCCCGCCTCGCCGACTGGGGCAGCAAGCTCCTGGTCGACGTGGTCGACCACATCGAGGACGGCGACATCGCCGCGGTGCCGCAGCCCGAGGACAACGTGTCCTACGCGCCCAAGCTCACGACGGAGGAGGGCCGCATCGACTGGAACCGGCCGGCCTTCGCGATCGACCGCCACATCCGTGGCTGCACGCCCGCGCCGGGCGCCTGGACCGTCCTCGGTGACGACCGGGTCAAGATCGGCCCGGCCCGCATCACCGAGGACCGGACGCTCGAGCCCGGCCGGATCGGCGTAGGAAAGCGCGAGGTCCGCGTCGGCACGACGACGACCGACGTCGTGCTCGGAGAGGTCCAGGCCGTCGGCAAGAAGCGGATGCCGGCCGCCGACTGGGCGCGCGGCACGAGCTTCGACACCGAGCCGAGGTTCTCATGAGCGATCCCGTCCGGTCCGTCGCCTTCCACGCGCTGCGCGCAGTCTCCGAGCAGGACGCCTACGTCAACCTGGTCCTGCCCGCGATGCTCGACGAGCACCACATCGAGGGACGCGACGCGGCCTTCGCGACCGAGCTCGTGCACGGGACGCTGCGCCGCCAGGGCACGTACGACGCGATCATCGACCGGGTCGCGAGCAAGGGCGTCCGCTCGATCGACCCGCCGGTGCTCGACGCCCTGCGGCTCGGCGCGCACCAGCTGCTCAACATGCGGGTGCCCGCGCACGCCGCGGTCTCGGAGACTGTCGACGTCGTGCGCCGCGAGATCGGCCACAAGCCGGTCGCGTTCACCAACGCACTGCTGCGCAAGATCGGCCAGAAGGATCTCGACGGCTGGATCGGCCTCGTGACCGCCGGCCTCGGCGCCGACGAGGCACGCGCGATCAGCGCCTCCCACCCGCTGTGGATCGTCAAGGCCCTGCGGGAGGCGCTCGGGGGGCACGCCGCGCAGATCGACAAGCTGCTCGCGGCCGACAACGTGCCGCCCCGCGTCACGCTCGTCGCGCGGCCGGGCCTCAGCTCTCCTGACCAGCTCCCCGGCACCCCGGGCAGGCTCTCGCCGTACGCGCGCATCCTGGACGAGGGCGGCGACCCCGGCGCGATCGCCGAGGTGCGCGACGGCCGTGCGGGCGTGCAGGACGAGGGATCCCAGCTGGTCGCGATCGCCCTGGCCGATGCCGTCGTCGAGGGATCGGACGAGCGGTGGCTCGACCTCTGCGCGGGCCCCGGCGGCAAGGCCGCTCTGCTCGGCGCCCTCGCGGCGGGTCGCGGCGCCTCTCTCGTGGCCAACGAGATGCAGGAGCACCGCGCGGAGCTGGTGCGTCACGGCGTGCGCCGGCTCGACAACGTCGAGGTGACGGTCTTCGACGGCCGCGAAGGGCCTTGGGAGCCCGGCTCGTTCGACCGGGTGCTGGTCGACGCCCCGTGCACGGGCCTCGGCGCGCTGCGCCGCCGTCCTGAGTCGCGCTGGCGCCGCAAGCCCGAGGACCTGGACGATCTCGTGCCGCTGCAGGAGGCCCTGCTCAGGCGCTCGCTCGAGCTGGTCCGTCCCGGCGGCGTGGTGGCCTACGCGACGTGCTCGCCACACCTGCGCGAGACGACGGGCGTCGTCGAGGCCGTGACCCGTGGACGCTCCGATGTCGTCGTGGAGTCCACGCAGCAGTGGTGGCCGCACATCGACGGCACCGATGCGATGTTCTGCGCGATCGTGCGGAGGAGCTGAGATCGACGCCGTGGACGCTCAGGCCGAGGATCGCCCGTCACGGGCGATGCGCGCCGACGCCCAGCGCAACCACGACAAGCTCGTCGAGGCCGCTCAGGCCGCGTTCCGCGAGAACGGCGCCCAGGCGTCGCTCGACGACATCGCCCGGCGCGCAGGAGTGGGACCGGGCACGCTCTACCGGCACTTCCCGACGCGGGACGACCTCATCGCCGCGGTCATGCGCGACTGGGCCGAGCGGGTCGCAGCCGACGCCGACGCCGTGATCGCGTCCGGGCTCGAGCCGCGGGAGGCGCTCGTCGAGTGGTTCGACCGCGTCGTGGCCAACGTCGGGATCTACCGGGGAGCCGCCGCCAAGGTGGTGTCCGCGATGGACGACGTGGCCTCGCCGATCCACCGCAAGTGCCAGGTGCTCGTGGGTGCGAACGACCAGGTCCTCCAGCACATCGCGGCACGGGGCGCCCTGCGTGACGGCGTCGAGTCCCGGGAGGTCACCCGACTCGTGAGCGGGGTCGTGGGCGCCGCCGACCAGGCCGGCCTGGACGAGGCGGCGACGCGCCCGATGCTCGACATCATCATCGCTGGCATCCTGCGGGCCCCCGACGCGTCCTGAGGCGCGCCGCACGCCCCCACTACGCTGACGGCATGGGCATCCAGATCACGCCGAGCATGCTCTCGGCCGACTTCGCCAACCTCGAGGCCGAGGCGGCGCGCATCAGCGGCGCCGACTGGCTGCACATGGACGTCATGGACAACCACTTCGTCCCCAACCTGACACTCGGCGCGCCCGTCATCGAGGCCCTCGCCAAGGTCGCGGCGCAGCCCATCGACGCGCACCTGATGATCGCCGACCCGGACCGGTGGGCACCCGCGTACGTCGAGGCGGGCGCGGGCAGCATCACGTTCCACGTCGAGGCAGCCGCGGCCCCGGTCAGGCTCGCCCGCGAGATCCGGGCCAAGGGCGCCCGCGCGTCGATGGCGCTCAAGCCTGCGACGCCCATCGAGCCCTACGAGGACATGCTGCCCGAGCTCGACATGGTGCTGATCATGACGGTCGAGCCCGGTTTCGGCGGTCAGAAGTTCCTCGACCTGTGCCTGCCGAAGATCCGCCGGGCCCGGCAGATGATCGACAAGCACGGCGGCGACATCTGGCTGCAGGTCGACGGAGGGGTCTCGCTGGAGACGATCGAGCGCTGCGCCGAGGCCGGCGCTGACGTGTTCGTGGCCGGTTCCGCGGTCTTCGGCGCGGACGATCCCGAGGACATGGTCAGGCAGCTGCGGGACGTCGGCGGACGTCACGTCCACTGATGCGGCCCACCCGATAGGATGTCCTCACGAGCAGTAGCTCGCGTGCTCCGGGGTCGGTGAGAGTCCGAACCGGCGGTGACAGTCCGCGACCCGCGGTCCCGCTTTCACAGGGGGCCCGGTTGAGCCGGTGGAATTCCGGCACCGACGGTGAAAGTCCGGATGGAAGGAGCGCGTGGGTCGCGGTGCGGTGCGCCGAGGCCTGCAGGCGATTCGGTCGCCCCACCCCGGGATGCGTGAGCCAGGACCACCACCCGGAGGACGCACATGGCATCAGAGGTCGAGGTCGCCGCGATGCGACGCGCGCTGGACGCGGCTCGTTCGACGGCCCGTACGCTGCCCAACCCGCGCGTGGGATGTGTGCTCCTGGCACCGGACGGCACCGAGATCGCGGTCGGCGCCCACCACGGTGCGGGCACGCCGCACGCCGAGGTCGACGCGCTGACGCAGGCAGGTGACGCCGCCCGCGGCGCGACCGCGGTCGTGACTCTTGAGCCGTGCAACCACACCGGCCGCACCGGCCCGTGCGCCCAGGCGCTGATCGAGGCCGGGGTCGCTCGTGTCGTCTTCGCGCAGATCGACCCAGACCGCACCGCGTCGGGCGGGGCCTCGACCCTGCGCGCCGCCGGCATCGAGGTCGAGCCGGGCGTGATGGCGGAGGAGGCGACCGACCTCAACGTCGAGTGGACCTTCGCGGTGACGTCGGGGCGCCCGTTCGTGACCTGGAAGTACGCCGCGACGCTCGACGGCCTGAGCGCGGCCCCCGACGGCACCAGCAAGTGGATCACCAGCGAGGAGGCGCGCCGCGACGTGCAGACGTTCCGCGCCGGTGCCGACGCGATCGTCGCGGGCACGGGTGCCGTCCTGGCCGACGATCCCCGCCTGACGGTCCGTGACGCCAAGGACATGCCGCTGCCGTACGACCAGCAGCCGCTGCGCGTCGTGGTCGGCGAGACCAAGATCCCCAACTACTTCCGGGTCTTCGACCGGGTCGCCCCGACGCTCATGATCCAGTCCCGCGATCCCGAGGTCGTGCTGGCCAAGCTCGTCGACAACGGGATCCGGCACGTGTGGCTCGAGGGCGGACCGCGCCTGGCCGGCGCCTTCTGGAACGCCGGGGTCATCGACCGCATCATCGGCTACATGGCGCCCGCGATGCTCGGCTCGGGTCGCGCGGCGCTCGAGGGGGAGGCGACGACCCTCGCCGACCTGCGGCCCATCCACATCGAGGACCTGACCATGATCGGTCCCGACATCCGCATCATCGGCACCCCAGGACGCATGCAGCGAGAGGACTTCGACTGATGTTCACCGGCCTCGTGGAGGAGAAGGGCACCATCACCGCGGTGGAGGAGCTCGGCGACTCCGTACGCCTCACGATCCGTGGCCCCGTCGTCACCTCCGACGCAGGTCACGGCGACTCCATCGCGGTCAACGGCTGCTGCCTGACCGTCATGGCCCAGGACGGCGACACGTTCGGCGCGGACGTCATGAAGGAGTCGCTCGACAAGACCTCGCTCGGTGACCTCGGCGTCGGCGACGAGGTCAACCTCGAGCGGGCGATGCGTGCCGGGGCCCGTCTCGGCGGGCACATCGTGCAGGGGCACGTCGACGGCACGGGCCGCATCATCGACCGCACGCCCAGCGAGCACTGGGAGGTCGTCCGCATCGGCCTGCCGTCCGGCCTCGCGAAGTACCTGGTCGACAAGGGCTCCATCACGGTCGACGGGACGTCGCTGACCGTCGTCGAGGTCGCGGACGCCGATGCGTCCACGGGGGAGGGGGCGTGGTTCTCGGTCTCGCTGATCCCGACCACGCTCGCCGACACGACGCTCGGCACCAAGGGCCCGGGGGACCGGGTCAACCTCGAGGTGGACATCCTCGCCAAGCACGTCGAGCGTCTGCTCGCAGCACAACGGATCGACCCGAAAGAGGACGACGCATGACTGAGCACGAATCGGTGAGGCTCGACAGCATCGAGCGCGCGGTCGAGGACTTCCGCCAGGGCAAGGCCATCGTCGTCGTCGACGACGAGAACCGCGAGAACGAGGGCGACATCATCTTCGCCGCGAGCAAGGCCACGCCCGAGCTCATGGCGTTCCTGGTGCGCTACTCCAGCGGACTGGTCTGCGCGCCGATCACCGGGGAGATCCTGGACCGGCTCGCGATCCCGCTCATGACGCCGCACAACCGCGAGAAGATGCGCACCGCGTACACGGTCTCGATCGACGCCCGCGACGGCATCACCACCGGCATCTCCGCCGCGGACCGCGCGCGCACGTGCCGGGTCCTCGCGGACTCCGCGACCGAGCCGTTCGAGCTCAATCAGCCCGGCCACATCATCCCGCTGCGCGCGAAGCCGGGAGGCGTGCTCGAGCGCGCGGGCCACACCGAGGCCGCCGTTGACTTCGCCCGCCTCGCGGGACTCACCCCGGCCGGCGTCATCGGCGAGGTGCTCAACGACGACGGCACGCTCATGCGCGCGCCCGAGCTGCGCGAGTTCGCCGACGAGCACGGCATCGCGCTGGTGTCGATCGAGGACCTGCAGGTCTACCGGCGTCTGCACGAGTCGCAGGTCGACCGGCTCGCGACGACGCGCCTGCCCACCGAGTTCGGCGAGTTCACGGCCCACGGCTACCGCGACCGCATCGAGGGCTCCGAGCACGTCGCGCTGGTGTTCGGCGACCCGGGCACCGAGGACGTGCTCGTGCGCATCCACTCCGAGTGCCTCACGGGCGACGTGTTCGGCTCGCGGCGCTGCGACTGCGGCCCCCAGCTCGAGCTCTCGATGACCGAGATCACCGCCGCGGGCGCCGGCGTAGTGGTCTACCTGCGGGGGCACGAGGGGCGGGGCATCGGCCTGCTGCACAAGCTGCAGGCGTACGCCCTGCAGGACGCGGGCAGCGACACGGTCGATGCCAACCTCGAGCTCGGCTTCGGCGAGGACGAGCGCGACTACGCCGCGGGGGCGCAGATCCTGCGTGACCTCGGTGTCACGTCGGTCCGCCTGCTGACCAACAACCCCGACAAGACGACGGCCCTCGAGGCGTACGGCGTCAAGGTCAGCGAGCGGCTTCCGCTCGTGATCGCCCCGACGGAGGACAGCCTCCGCTACCTGCAGACCAAGGCCGAGCGCATGGGCCACGACCTTCCCGGACTGGAGAACATCTGATGGCAGGACACGGGGCGCCCGCGCTCGCGGCCGACGGCACCGGCGCGCGCGTCGCGATCGTGGCGTCGAGCTGGCACACCCAGGTCATGGACGGCCTGATCGCGGGCGCGCAGGCGGCCCTCGCCGAGGCGCACGTCAGCGACGTGACCCTGGTGCGGGCCCCGGGCTCGTTCGAGCTGCCGATCCTGTGCCAGGCGTACGCCCGACGGGGCTTCGACGCGGTGATCGCGCTGGGCGTCATCATCCGTGGTGGCACGCCGCACTTCGAGTACGTCTCGGCGGCCGCGACCGACGGTCTCAGCCGGGTCGCGCTCGACAGCGGGGTCCCGGTCGGCTTCGGGCTGCTGACCTGCGACGACGAGGCCCAGGCCCTGGACCGAGCGGGTCTGGAGGGCAGCAAGGAGGACAAGGGCCGTGAGGCCGTCGAGGCTGCCCTGTCCGCGTGGAACGTCCTGCGCACAGTCTCCTGAGACGCCCCGATAGACTGCCTGCGATGAAGACCTTCGACCAACTCTTCGCCGAGCTCGCCGACAAGGCCGCGACGCGCCCCGAGGGCTCGCGCACCGTCGCCGAGCTCGATGCCGGTGTGCACTCGATCGGCAAGAAGCTCGTGGAGGAGGCCGCCGAGTCGTGGATGGCCGCCGAGCACGAGGGCCGCGAGCGGACCGCCGAGGAGATCAGCCAGCTGCTCTACCACGCGCAGGTGATGATGATCGCCTCCGGCATCTCGCTCGACGACGTCTACGCGCATCTGTGACGGACCGGCACGCCCCCGAGCGGGTTCGAGCCCGTCCGTGCCTCCGCCTTCGTCACTGACCTCCCGAGAAGAGACCCCATGCTGAAGATCGCCGTTCCCAACAAGGGCGCGCTGGCCGAGTCCGCCGCCCAGATGCTCCTCGAGGCCGGCTACCGGCAGCGCCGCAACGCCAAGGACCTCGTCACGATCGATCCCGACAACGACGTCGAGTTCTTCTACCTGCGTCCTCGCGACATCGCGATCTACGTGGGGGAGGGCACGCTCGACGCGGGCATCACGGGCCGTGACCTCCTGCTCGACTCGCAGGCGGACGCCACCGAGAACATCACCCTCGGCTTCGGCGCCTCGACGTTCCGCTTCGCCGCGCCGATCGGCACGATGACGTCGATCGAGGACCTCGAGGGCAGCCGCATCGCGACGTCGTACGAGGGCATCGTCGGCGCCTACCTCGCCGAGCGGGGCATCTCGGCCGACGTCGTGCGCCTCGACGGTGCGGTCGAGTCCTCGGTGCGCCTCGGCGTCGCCGACGCGATCGCCGACGTCGTGGAGACCGGCAGCACCCTGCGCCAGGCCGACCTCGAGGTGTTCGGTGAGCCGATCCTGGCCTCCGAGGCGGTCCTCATCACCCGCCACGGCGCCCCCGAGCCCGACGGCTTCGCCGTGTTCAAGCGCCGCATCGACAGCGTCCTCGTCGCGCGGACGTACGTGATGATGGACTACGACATCCGCGCCGAGCAGGTCGAGCGGGCCGTCGAGCTGACGCCCGGCATCGAGTCGCCGACCGTGTCCCCGCTGCACCGCGAGGGCTGGGTCGCGGTGCGCTCGATGGTGCCGCGCGACGCCTCCCAGAAGATCATGGACGCGCTCTACGGGCTGGGTGCCCGCGGCATCCTGGTCACGGACATCCTCGCGTGCCGGATATGAGGACCTTCCGTCCCGGCGGCGCGCGCGTCGTCGCGTACGCCGTCGCGGTGATCATGCTGGTGATCACCGCGGTCATCGCGTACGCGCTGCCCGACGAGATCTACTTCACGACCGCGGAGACGGTCACGCTCTGGATCTTCATCCTGGCGGTGCTCGCGCTGCTGCACGGCGTCGGTCGCAGCTACGTCCGGGCGACCGACGAGGGCCTCGAGGTGCTCAACGGCTATCGCCGGCACCGCGTGCAGTGGTCCGACATCGAGGGCTTTGCGATGAACACCGGTGCGCCGTGGCCGACCCTCGTGACCAAGGACGACGAGCGGGTCATGCTGTTCGCGATCCAGGGCAGCGACGGGCGCTACGCCCGTGAGGCGGTCGCCTACCTGCGGGGACGGCTCGGCTGATGGTGCACGGACACGACCGCTCACTGGCCAGCCCGCAGTTCCCCGGCGACGACGGCACCGTCGCGCCCGAGCTCGCGGCCGCCCTCGGTGACGACGTCGCGGTGTTGCAGGCCCTGCCGGACGTGCGGGTGTTCGTCCCGATCGTCGCACTGCTGGGGGAGACCCCGGCCGCAGGCGACAAGAACGCCGACATGGCCGCCGTCCTGATGACCGGCGCCGACGGCCGGCAGGCCCTGCTCGCGTTCAGCAGCGTCCAGACGATGGCCGCGTGGGACCCGAAGGCGCGCCCCGTCCCGATCCTGGGGCGCGATGCCGCCCGGGCAACCCTGGACGAAGGAGCGGCCGCGATCCTGCTGGACCTCGCGAGCCCCGGGTTCACGGTCATCGAGACCGAGGACGTGGAGCACCTGGCGGCCGGTCACCGGCTGACGCGCACCGATGCCGGCCCGGCCTGGGTCGTCTAGGCGCGCTAGGAGCGCACCTTGCTCACGTAGGGCTTCGCGGACTTCCACTTGACGGTTCCCACGTAGACGTTCGAGGGGCCGCCGGGCGTCTTCTTGCGGTTGGCGTGGCCGTTGAAGAAGATGAGCCACTTGTCGCTGCCGGTGTTGACGACCTGGGCGTTCCCGTTCCCGCACGTGTTGGTGTTCTTGGGGAACTTCAGGTTGGTGTGCTTGGCCTTCAGCCAGGACCTGGAGCTCCAGAGGTTCTTGCTCTGGTGGTAGCGGGTGCGGTAGTTGCACGTGCCGTACCAGCCGAACGACGTGAACAGCGTGTACCTGCTGCCGCGCTTGACCAGCACCGGGTTCTCCTCGATGTACTTGCTCCGCGCATCGCTGATCTTGATGCTCTTGCCGTGCTGGGCGGCGACGCGCGTGGGATCCGCAGGGTCGAGCTGCAGCAGCCGCGTCGTGGTGTGCCACTTGCCGTTCCTCTTGATCTGCGTCTTGTAGGTCAGCACCAGCTGGGTGCTGCTCAACCAGGTGGGCGTGGGGTCGATCAGGGAGAAGCCCTTGCCCTCGGACGCGATCTGGTCATACGGCTTGGCGCCCGAGCCCTTCCAGCACGCCAACGCCTTGGGGCTGGCCGTGAAGGGGCCTCGCGCGTTGGTGCTGACCCCGGTGCCGATGCACCGCGCGCTGCCGGCTCCCTTGACGGTCACCGCGAAGTACGCGACGTACGTCCCGCCGGACCGGGCCACCGACGGCGCCCAGATGCTCCGGTTGCGCTCGCCCTCCTTGGTGGCGCCCATCCACGTCGGCACCGTGGACTCCTTGAGGAGCCTGCGTTTCTGGACGCCCGCGTACGGGCCCGCAGCGCTGGTGCCCTTCGACACCGTCACCGAGTGGCTGGCCCAGCTGCCGGTGCCGTGGATGACCCAGCGGCCGTCGGTTCCTTGCACGACGCCGGGATTGGCGAGCGACTTCACCACCGGCTTGCGCACCTTCTTCGTCGCGGCGGAGGCCCCGGAGCTGAGCCCCGCGATCAACGACACGGCACCCAGTGCCGCCACTCCCACTGTCAGACAACGTCGTGCTCGTGCGTGCGTCATGCGTCCCCCTGCATCGATGTCGGTCCGGTCAGTATCGGGGCGCTTGACCACCACCACAACCCCCGGGACGCCACCGTTTTGCCCTGCGACCTCAGGACTTCGCTGCGCCCTTGGCCAGACACTTCTTCGCCTTCGCGCGGGTCTTGGCCGCGGACACCTTCGATCCGCCCGCTGCGACGACCTCGGCGAACGCCGTCTTGAGTGGCCGAACCGTTTTGTCGCCGGTCTCCTTCTGCCAGGCCGGGATCATCGCGCGATCGAGCCCGTCCGACGGGGGGCGGAGCACGCCGTCGACCGGGGACGAGCAGCTGTCTGTGTAGGTGCCGTACTGCGGCGAGGCCACCCGGTAGTCGAAGCGGTCGTCGCGTCGCATGATCGTCACCGTCAGCTCGCGAGTGATCAGCACCGGAGCGGGCTTGCCCACGTCGTAGCCGACCCACGCCTGCGCACTGACCTTCAGCCCGTCCTTGACCTCCTGTGCGGTCCAGCCGACCTTGTACGCGCGGACCCGTCGTGGCATGCCGTCCTTCGGGAAGATGCTCGCGACCCGGTGGCCGATGCGCTCGCGCGGTTCGGCCTTGCTGCGCGCCTTCTTGTACAGGGTGTTGGCCAAGTAGCTGCCCGAGCTCTCGGTGACGTCGAACTTGCCGTAGACGAGGGAGTACGCCGCCTTGTCTGACGTCAGCTGCCAGCCGGCGGGATCCGTCATCGCGCTGCGCATCATGGCCGACAGCCGGGCGGCCACCTTGCGGTACTCCTCGCGCCACGACTCGTCCGGCAACCGGAGGTCCATGGGCGCGTCGTACGTGGCCGACGGCGCCGACGGCGAGGCCGCGAGGTCGGTCAGCTCGACGCGCGGGGGCGGCGCCGAGGCCTTCTTGGCAGGTGCGTCGGAGCCGCCACCTCCGCAGGCGGCGACCAGTGTGAGCGCCAGCGCCGCCGATGCCCGTGCCAGCTGTCGTGCCACGTGTCCCCCTGGAGTGCGATCGTGTCGGTGGTCGGTCCCACCGGTCCCGAGATCATAGGAGACGGCCGGTCTCACCCGGTGCGGACCTCCCTCACGTCGCGCAGCGGAACCGTGATGTGCACATTGCCGTCGTGGCGCTCGACGCGGGCCACGAAGCCGGCGTCGCCCACCGCGCGCAGCAGGCCGTCGTTCGAGCCCGCCGTCACGAACGTGAGCCGCTCGGCTCCCTCGCCCTTCGCGCGTCCGGCCGCCTGCCGCAGCAGGAGCGCGCCGATGCCCTGGCCCTGCCAGGCGTCCTCGATGATGAGCCGGAAGGTCCAGACGTCGTCGTCGAGCGCGAGGACGCCGTGCCCGACCGCATCGGCACCGACCTGCACGACCAGCGCGCAGCCGTGGTCCGGGACCACCAGCCGCCGCGCCATGCGCGTGGTCATGGGCATCTTGAGCGGCACCTGGTAGCGGTCGTACAACGTGTCGACGCTGCACCGCTCGTGCAGGGCGGAGACGAGCCCGATGTCGGCGAGCGTCGCCTCGCGGACCGCCGGGATGCTGTCGTGGAGCGGGGACGGGGTGATGAGCGGGACGTCGATGCCGGCGTCGCTGACCAGTGACAGCATCGCCCGGGCGCGCTCGTGCTCGACCGCGGTGAACGGGACCGCCCGGCCGATCTGCAGCTCCGAGCCGTCCCGGCGGGTCAGGACCATGACGTCGTGACCCGCGTAGTCGGCGACGTCCGGGGGCTCGGTCTCCAGCAGCTCGTGCAGCACGTCGGCGATGTCGCGCCCGTCCTCCAGGACCTCGTGGACGCCGCGCAGGTAGCGGATCGCGGGATCGGCGATCGCGTCGTCGTCGACCCGGGTCGCGGCGACCGTTGCGCCGCCGGCGCGCTCGAAGACCTCCGCGACGCGGACGTCGGTCCAGCCCTCGGGCGCGCGGACGACGAGCTCGTCGGTCACGAGCGGCGTGGTGGGGAAGACCTGCAGCGAGACGATGTTCAGCTCGGCCTGTCCGCACGCCAGGGCGATCGAGGCCAGGTTGCCGGGCCGGTCGGCGAGGGTCGTGCGTACGCGCCAGAGCATGGCACCATCGTCGCCCGGCGAGTTTTCCGCGCGACGACATCGGTGTTTCGCGCAGGCAACAAGACGGCCGTTCCGGCGGGTCGGATTTCACGATCCGGCACGGGCGCTGATAACCTTGAGGACGAAGTGGAGGTCACCTCCCACCTGTGTGGTTCCTGACTGCGGGGTAGCGGTTCTCTTGTGTGCGGTGAAGACCGAGATCAAGGGGGCCTTGGTTGCGTATTTCCCTTGCCGGGGAATGATGCGACGGTGGCGTCCGTTTCGTACGGGGGCCTTATTTTTTTGGGCCCTCCACACGACCCCAGGAGGATCCATCACCACAGAGCTGCGCGTCAACGACCGAATCCGAGTGCCCGAAGTACGCCTCGTCGGTCCTGGCGGTGAACAGGTCGGCATCGTTCGTATCGAAGATGCCCTGCGACTGGCTGCGGAAGCCGATCTCGATCTCGTCGAGGTGGCGCCCACAGCTCGTCCGCCCGTCTGCCGTCTCATGGACTACGGCAAGTTCAAGTACGAGACCGCACAGAAGGCTCGCGAGTCCCGTCGGAACCAGACGAACACCATCATCAAAGAGATGAAGCTGCGTCCCAAGATCGATCAGCACGACTACGACACCAAAAAGGGTCACGTCGTCCGATTCCTCAAGGCCGGCGACAAGGTCAAGATCACGATCATGTTCCGTGGACGTGAGCAGCACCGCCCCGAGCTGGGCTACCGCCTGCTGCAGCGTCTCGCCGCCGACGTGGAGGATCTCGGGTTCATCGAGTCCAACGCCCGTCAGGACGGCCGCAACATGACCATGGTGCTCGGTCCGCACAAGAAGAAGTCCGAGGCCCAGGCCGAGGTCAAGGCCGAAAAGGTCAAGAGCATGGATGCGAAGGCCGCCGACAAGGCAGCCGAGGAGGCCGAGGTCAAGGCCCACCGTGAGGCCGCCCAGGCCGTCGCGACCCCCAAGAAGCCCCGTCGTCGTTCAGAGAACCTCGACCCAGACATGGAGGCATAAATGCCGAAGTTCAAGCCCCACTCGGGGATGAAGAAGCGCGTCAAGCTCACCGGCAGCGGCAAGCTGCGTCGCGAGCAGACCAACCGTCGTCACCTCCTCGAGGTCAAGTCGTCGCAGCGCAAGCGCCGCCTCGACGGCACCACGGCCGTCTCCAAGAACGACGTCCCGCGTGTGAAGAAGATGCTCGGTCTCTGACCGCGTTCCCACCCCAAATCCCTAGAATTTAAGGAGAACTGAGATGGCACGCGTCAAGCGCTCAGTCAATGCACAAAAGAAGCGCCGTCAGACACTCGAGCGCGCTGCGGGCTACCGCGGCCAGCGTTCGCGCCTGTACCGCAAGGCCAAGGAGCAGGTCACTCACTCCCTGGTCTACAGCTACCGCGACCGCAAGGCCAAGAAGGGCGACTTCCGTCGTCTCTGGATCCAGCGCATCAACGCTGCGGTCCGCGCCGAGGGCATGACGTACAACCGCTTCATCCAGGGCCTCAAGGCCGCGGGTGTCGAGGTCGACCGCAAGATCCTGGCCGAGCTGGCCGTCAACGAGCCTGCCGCGTTCTCGGCGCTCGTGCAGACCGCGAAGGACAACCTTCCGGCCGACGTCAACGCTCCCAAGGACGGCGCCGCGGCCTGACCGCTGCGACCGTCAAGAGCTGAAGCACGAACCATGGTGGCGAGCACGCCTGGTGAGCTGACCGTCCGTTCAGGACGCGTCAAGCACGCCAGGCGGCTCGCCACTCGTGCGTTCCGGACCGATCGGCGCGAATTCCTCGCCGAGGGTCCGCAGGCCGTGCGCGAGGCGCTCGCCTCACCCGGCACCACCCTCGAGGTGTTCGCGACCGCCGCCGCGACCGATCAGCACACCGATCTGGTGGAGGCCGCCCGCCAGGCCCAGGTCGAGTGGCACGTCGTGACCGACGACGTCGTCGAGGCCATCGCCGACACCGTGCAGCCGCAGGGCGTCGTGGCTCGCTGCGCGATGCTCGACCGGCCGCTGGAGGTGCTGCTGGACCGGTCACCGACGTTCGTGGTGGTCTGCGCCGACATCCGCGACCCCGGCAACGCCGGAGCGGTGATCCGTTGCGCCGACGCCGCGGGCGCGGACGGGGTAGTCCTGGTGGGCGACAGCGTCGATCCCTACAACCCCAAGTCCGTACGTGCGACGGTCGGCAGCATCTTCCACCTGCCCCTCGTGATCGAGCGGGACACCGCGGGCGCACTGCTCGCGCTGCAGGAGGCCGGGTTCCAGGTGCTCGCGGCCGACGGCGGGGGAGACGTCGGCCTGTTCGACGACTCGCTCGACCTGTCGGCCCCCACCGCCTGGCTCATGGGCAACGAGGCGTGGGGGCTGCCGGCCGCGACCCGGGACCTGGCGGACGCGGTCGTGTCGGTGCCGATCTACGGCCGGGCGGAGAGTCTCAACCTCGCCACCGCGGCGGCGGTGTGCCTCTACGCGACGGCTCGGGCGCGACACGACGACTGAAACATCGGGACCGGTCTCGTCGGAACTAGTCCATTGGTACTAGATTCTCTCGTCATGGACTACGACGACTACCCGGACGGCGTCATCATCGCCGGCGCGGACGGGTTGGTCGAGTACGTCAATCCGCGGATCAAGCTCATGGCACGTGCGGTCGGGGACGAGATGCTCGGCATGCACCTGTCCGACGCCGTCCCGTTCGACGACCTCAACGGCAACTCCTGGTACGACTGCAACCGCCCCTACGACGGTCTGAACATCCGTACCCGCACGTCGGAGTCCTCGTGGTGGTCGCCCAAGGGCAGCGAGTACCTCATCACCGCCTCGCTCGTGCGCGAGCGCCGCGGCGGTCCGGTGCAACGGGTCGTCGTCAGTGTGCGCAATGCGCGCATCCGCAACCAGGCCGACCGTGAGCGCTCCGACCTGGTCGCCACGGTGGCGCACGAGCTGCGCTCACCCCTGACCGGCATCAAGGGCTTCACGGCCACGCTGCTGAGCAAGTGGGACAAGTTCACCGAGGAGCAGCGCCAGCTCATGCTGGAGACGGTCGACTCCGACGCGGACCGGCTGAGCCGGCTCATCACCGAGCTGCTCGACGCCGCACGCATCGACGCGGGCCGACTGACCCTCAAGCGTGGCCCGGTCAAGCTCGACGAGGTCGTCCGGCACGTCCTCACGAGCGTGTCCGGCGGTGCGACCGATCCGTTCGAGGTCAGCATCAAGGACGATCTCGACCTGATCTGGGGCGACAGCGACCGCATCCACCAGGTCGTCACCAACCTGGTCGAGAACGCGATGCGCCACGGCTTCGGCCTCAAGGAGGTCGTGGTGCAGAACGAGCGGCACCCCTCCTACGAGGAGGGGGTCGCCCTCGAGGTGCACGACCACGGTCCGGGCATCCCCGAGGAGATGCGCCAGCGCGTGTTCAGCCGGTTCTGGCGCTCGGGTCCGGGTGCCGGCAGCGGCCTGGGGATGTACATCGTGCGGGGCATCGTGGAGGAGCACGGCGGGGTCACCCAGATCGGTGACTCCGAGGGCGGTGGGGCGCGGATCCGGGTCTGGTTCCCGATCAACGAGCCCGACTCGATGACCGACTGACCCTTCCGGGGAACGACCGATAAACTCAGTAGAGCTCGCCCGCTCGACCACCTGTGCTCTCCGGAAGGCATCCATGTCCGCGCCCAACTCCTCGTACGATCCCGTGGAGGTCACCCCGCTGCACGCCGACGAGGTCGAGCGCATGCGGGACGAGGCCCTGGCGGCGATCGCCGCCGCCGTGACCCTCGACGACCTCAAGCAGGTCCGCATCGACCACGTGGGCGACCGGTCGCCGATCGCGCTGGCCAACCGGGAGATCGGTGCCCTGCCCCCGCAGGCGCGCAAGGAGGCCGGCCAGCGTGTCGGTCAGGCGCGCGGCGCGATCAACCAGGCGCTCGCAGCGCGTACGTCCGAGGTCGAGGCGGCCGAGGAGGAGAAGGCGCTCGCAACCGAGGCCGTCGACGTCACCCTGCCGTGGGACGTCGCCCCGGTCGGCGCGCGCCACCCGGTCACGACCCTGTCCGAGCACATCGCCGACATCTTCGTCGCGATGGGCTGGGAGATCGCCGAGGGGCCCGAGGTCGAGGCCGAGTGGCTCAACTTCGACGCGCTCAACCTGGGCCCCGACCACCCAGCACGCACGATGCAGGACACCTTCTGGGTGACGCCGGAGAAGGCTGCGATGGTGCTGCGCACCCACACCTCGCCCGTGCAGGCCCGCACGATGCTGACCCGCAAGCCGCCCATCTACATCGCGTGCCCCGGACGGGTCTTCCGCACCGACGAGCTCGACGCGACCCACTCGCCGGTGTTCCACCAGGTCGAGGGCCTCGCGATCGACGAGGGTCTCTCGATGGCCCACCTCAAGGGCACTCTCGACCACTTCGCGCAGGCGATCTACGGCGACGGCATGACCACGCGGTTCCGTCCGTCGTACTTCCCGTTCACCGAGCCGAGCGCCGAGATGGACCTGCTCTGCTACGTGTGCCACAACGAGCCCGACGCAGTTGCCGACTGCCGCACCTGCAAGGGCGAGGGCTGGGTCGAGTGGGGCGGCTGCGGCGTCGTCAACCCGCGCGTCCTCGTCGCCTGCGGCGTCGATCCCGAGCGCTACTCGGGATTCGCCTTCGGCATCGGCATCGACCGCACCATCACGTCGCGCTACGACATCGCGGACCTCCGCGACCTGTTCGACGGCGACATCCGTTTCACCGAGCCCTTCGGAATCGAGCTGTAATGCGTGTCCCTGTCTCCTGGCTGCGCCAGTACGTCGACCTGCCCGCGGACCTGTCGACGGTCGACCTCGCCGCGCGCCTCACGGCGTACGACCTCAAGCTCGAGGAGATCGCGACCTCGGGCATCAGCGGCCCGCTGACCGTCGGACGTGTCCTTTCCCTGGTCAAGGAGCCGCAGAAGAACGGCAAGACCATCAACTGGTGCCGCGTCGACGTGGGAGCGCACAACGACCCGTCCGTGCCGGACGCCCCGGGCGAGGACGTCCCGTCGCGCGGCATCGTCTGCGGCGCGCACAACTTCGTCGAAGGTGACCTCGTCGTCGTGTCGCTGCCCGGGACCGTGCTGCCTGCGCTCGGCTTCGAGATCTCGGCTCGCAAGACCTACGGGCACGTGTCGGACGGCATGATCTGCTCCGGTGCGGAGCTCGGCCTGTCCGGCGACGCCGACGGGATCATCGTGCTCGAGCCCGGCTCGGCCGAGCCGGGCGCCGACGCGATCGAGCTGCTCGGGCTCGGCGAGGAGGTCCTCGACCTCGAGGTCAACCCTGACCGGGCGTACGCCCTGTCGCTGCGCGGCGTGGCACGTGACGCCGCGATCGCGTTCGGCGTGCCGTTCCACGATCCTGCCGACATCGACGCCGTCACGACCCCGACCGACGGCCCCGGCGCGTACCCGGTCGAGGTCCAGGACCCGACCGCGTGCCCCGTGTTCGCCGCGCTCACCGTGACCGGCATCGACCCGGCCCGGCCGACGCCGGCGTGGCTCGCTCAGCGCATCGAGCTGGCCGGCATGCGGTCGATCTCCCTGGCCGTCGACGTCACCAACTACGTGATGCTCGAGCTCGGCTTCCCGATCCACGGCTACGACCGGTCCCTGCTCAAGGGGCCGCTCGTGGTGCGGCGGGCGACGCCGGGGGAGCAGCTGACGACGCTCGACGGCACGACCCGCACCCTGAGCGAGGCCGATGCGGTCGTCACCGACGACCGGGGCCCCGTGGGCCTGGGCGGCGTGATGGGCGGCGAGGTGGTCGAGATGACCCCGACCACGACCGATGTCGTGGTCGAGGCCGCGGTCTGGTCCGCGCCGATGATCGCGCGGACCGCCCGCACCCAGAAGCTCTCGTCCGAGGCCGCCAAGCGCAATGAGCGCGGCGTCGACCCAACCCTTCCCGCACGCGCCGTGCGCCGGGTCGCCGACCTGCTCGTCGAGCACGGTGGCGGCACGCTCGAGGAGGGGCTGACCCTCATCGGCGAGGCACCCGTGCTGCCCGACATCACGCTCGACGCCGATCTGCCGGCCCGGGTCACGGGTGTCGACATCGACACCGTCGCGGCGGTCGAGGCCCTCGAGGCCAACGGCTGCGAGGTCGGGGTCGACCACCGCTGGCTCACGGTCACCCCGCCCCCGTGGCGCTCGGACCTGACCGATCCGTACGACGTCGTCGAGGAGGTCCTGCGCGTCGTCGGCTACGACCAGGTGCCGTCGGTCCTCCCGGCTGCGCCCGCGGGTCGCGGGCTGACGAAGGCGCAGAAGCTGCGCCGTCGGGCCGGCCACGTCCTCGCGGGCGAGGGGCTCGTCGAGGTCAAGACGTTCCCCTTCGCCGGCGAGGCCGACTGGGACAAGCTCGGGCTTCCCGCGGACGACGTGCGGCGCCGCCAGGTCCTGCTGGAGAACCCGCTGTCCGCGGAGGATCCCGGCATGACCACGACGCTGCTGTCGGGGCTGCTGCGCAGCCTCGTGCTCAACGTCGGCCGCGGCCACTCCGACGTCCACCTCACCGAGACCGGGCGGGTCTTCCTGCCCCGGGCGGGTGACGTGGAAGCCCCGATCTACGGCGTCGACCGCCGCCCGACCGAGGACGAGCTGGCGGCCCTCGACGCTGCGCTGCCCGCGCAGCCGTACCACGTGGGCCTCGTGATGAGCGGCGAGCGCGTCCGATCGGGCTGGGCCGGCGCGGGTCGCCCGGTGGTGTGGGCCGACGCGATCGCGATCGTCCGGCACCTCGCGGCCGCGCTCCACGTCGACGTCGAGGTGCAGCAGGCGCAGCTCGCGCCGTGGCACCCCGGACGGTGCGCTGCGATCGTGCTCGGCGGCGTCGTCATCGGCCACGCCGGCGAGCTGCACCCGCGCGTCCTCAAGGCGTACGGACTGCCGCCGCGGGTCGTCGCGGCCGAGATCGACCTCGACGCGCTGATCGCGGCCTCTCCCGAGGTCGGTCCGCGCCCGCAGTTCTCCACCTTCCCCGTGGCGAAGGAGGACCTCGCGCTGGTCGTCGAGTCCTCGGTCCCCGCCGGGGACGTGGAGGCGACCCTGGCGGGTGCGAGTCCGCTGATCGAGTCAGCGCGGCTGTTCGACGTCTACGCCGGCGAGCAGGTGTCCGAGGGGCACAAGTCGCTGGCGTTCGCGCTGCGGCTGCGCGCCCCCGACCGCACGCTCACCGACGACGACATCCGCGCCGCCCGCGAGTCCGCGGTGGCCGCAGCCCACGAGCAGCACGGGGCGACCCTCCGCGCCTGACGCTGACGCGCGCCTCCCGTCCGCTGAGGGGAGCCCCCGGTCCGCTGACGGGAGCCTCCGGTCCGCTGACGGGAGCCCCCCGGCCTCTGACGGGAGTCCCCGGTCCGGTGAGGGGAGCCTCCCGTCCGCTGACGGGAATGTCCCGTCGGCGTACCGGGGGCTCGCGTCGGCGTACGCAAGCCTCCCGTCGGCGTACCGGAGGTTCGCGTCGGCGTACGTAAGCCTCGCGTCGGCGTACCGGAGGCTCGCGTCGGCGTACGTAAGCCTCGCGTCGGCGTACGTAAGCCTCGCGTCGGCGTACCGGAGCCTCGCGTCGGCGGACGGGAGGCGCGCCTCAGCGGACGGCGGGCCTGCGGGTGAGGAGGCCGGCGCCGCCGACCGCACATCCGGCCACGGGCAGCAGGTAGGCCGTGACGGGCGGGTGCGCAAGGATGCCGATCGCCAGCAGCGCGATCAGCGAGACCCACGCGAGCACTGTCAGGATGACGTGCGGCGCCGCGTGTCGCGAGCGCCGGTCCAGGGCGTACGCGATGCCGCCCAGGGCGAACGCCGCGACGAGCAGTGCTGCCAGGTCCAGGACCGACCGTCCGAGGGCCCGGTCGAGCTGCACCGGCCACGGCGCCGTGACGCGGCCGGGTGCCTCGACGGGCAGCCCGGCGCGGAGCGTGACGGGCGTACGCGCGGGCAGCGCCCCGGTGGTGATCGTGATCCGATCGGAGCCCGTGCCGGTGATGTCGCACGTCGTGTCGGGGTCGCGGCCGGTCGCGCACCGGACGCTCTCGGTGCCGGCCGGCAGCGTGAGGTGAGCCGTGGACCTCTTGATCTCCACGTCCCAGCCTCGTGGCACCACGTCCCAGCGCAGGACGGACGGCGTCCGCGGCTCACGGGAGGTGCCGCTGTCGGCGTCCGAGGAGGAGAGCACACCGTCGACCGTGTAGCGGACCGTGTACGTGTGGGTGCCGGCCGTGACGGCGTCCGCGATCTGCGCGACCCGCACCCGCCGTCCCTGCTGCCACTGCAGCTCGACGGGCTGGCTGCGCCCGTCCACCTCGACCGCGATGTTCTCCGGCACCAGCCTCACGTGGCTGTCGAACGGGTCGCGCAGGTCCCAGGAGCGTGCGACGCCGGGCTGTCCCTCCCGGGTCTCGGTCGTGACCGTCTCCTTCGCCGCGAGCGTCCCGTCGGCGCTCAGGACGTAGTCACCCCGGAAGTCGGTGATGAGCCCCGAGCGCGGATCGATGTCCTGCTGGGGGGCCTGCGACGACGCCAGCACCGGGACGACCAGCAGCCCGACCGTGGCCGCCAGGGCGAGCACGCGTAGGAGGGGCCGCAGCATGCTGGGGATCCTAGACGCACCCAGAATGCAAAGTCTTGCAGGTCCATGCAAGAATGTGAGCCATGTCCAAAGTACTGACCAGCCTTCCCGTCGGCGAGCGCGTCGGCATCGCCTTCTCCGGAGGCCTCGACACCTCGGTCGCGGTTGCGTGGATGCGCGACAAGGGCGCCGTCCCCTGCACCTACACCGCCGACATCGGCCAGTACGACGAGCCGGACATCTCCGGCATCCCGGGTCGTGCGATGGAGTACGGCGCCGAGCTCGCCCGCTCGATCGACTGCAAGCGGCCGCTGGTCGAGGAGGGGCTCGCAGCCCTGGCCTGTGGCGCGTTCCACATCCGCTCGGGCGGACGGACGTACTTCAACACCACGCCGCTCGGCCGCGCCGTGACCGGCACGCTGCTGGTGCGCGCGATGCACGAGGACGGCGTCGACATCTGGGGCGACGGATCGACCTTCAAGGGCAATGACATCGAGCGGTTCTACCGCTACGGACTGCTCGCGAATCCTGAGCTGCGCATCTACAAGCCGTGGCTCGACGCAGCTTTCGTCGCCGAGCTCGGCGGCCGCACCGAGATGAGCCAGTGGCTCACGGAGCGGGGCCTGCCGTACCGCGACAGCCAGGAGAAGGCCTACTCGACCGACGCCAACATCTGGGGCGCGACGCACGAGGCCAAGACCCTCGAGCACCTCGACACCTCGCTGGAGTCCGTCCAGCCGATCATGGGCGTCCGCTTCTGGGATCCGTCCGTCGCGATCGAGACCGAGGACGTGACGGTGTCGTTCGAGGCCGGGCGCCCGGTCGCGATCAACGGCGAGACCTTCGCGGGCGACCCCGTGGCCCTCGTGCACGAGGCCAATGCGATCGGCGGACGGCACGGGCTCGGCATGTCCGACCAGATCGAGAACCGCATCATCGAGGCCAAGAGCCGCGGCATCTACGAGGCGCCGGGCATGGCCCTGCTGCACATCGCGTACGAGCGGCTGCTCAACGCGATCCACAACGAGGACACGATCGCCAACTTCCACCAGCAGGGCCGCCGCCTCGGACGGCTGATGTACGAGGGCCGCTGGCTCGACCCGCAGGCGATGATGCTGCGCGAGTCGATCCAGCGCTGGATCGCGTCCGTCGTGACCGGCAAGGTCACGATCCGGCTGCGCCGCGGCGAGGACTACTCGCTCATGGACACCCAGGGACCGGCCTTCAGCTACCAGCCCGAGAAACTCTCGATGGAGCGCACCGAGAACGCCGCGTTCGGCCCGACCGATCGCATCGGCCAGCTCACGATGCGCAATCTCGACATCGCCGACTCGCGCGCGATGCTCGAGCTCTACGCCGAGCAGCCCCTCGACCAGGGGCAGGTGCTGGTCGAGAACGGCACCCTGTTCGGTGAGCTCCCCGCCGGCGGAGCCACCCGCATCGAGGCCAACCCCGCCGTGAGCGACGCCGACGCAGCACTGCTCGACGCCGCCGCGATGGAGCTCGGCACCGACTGACGACGTACGCCCATGACCAGTTCTGCAAAGGTGGAGACATGACCACGATCACCGTCGCCGTGGCGGGCGCGAGCGGATACGCCGGTGGTGAGGTGCTGCGCCTCCTGCTGTCGCACCCGGGCGTCGAGATCGGCGCCCTGACCGCGGCCTCGAGCGCAGGCACCGCCCTCGGCGGGCACCACCCGCACCTCGTGCCGCTGGCCGACCGGGTGCTGCTGCCCACCAACGCCGAGACCCTGTCCGGCCACGACGTCGTGTTCCTCGGCCTGCCGCACGGGCAGTCGGGCGCGGTGGCCGCGCAGCTGGGCGACGACACCCTGGTCATCGACCTGGGCGCCGACTTCCGGCTGCAGTCCGCCGAGGACTGGACCGAGTTCTACGGGGGAGAGCACGCGGGCACCTGGCCGTACGGGCTCCCCGAGCTCATCGTCGGCGAGGGTCGCCAGCGCGACGCGTTGAGGGGCGTCGATCGCATCGCCGTGCCGGGCTGCAACGTCACGGCGATCACGCTCGGCATCCAGCCCGCCGTCGCGGCCGGGCTCGTGGAGGCCACGGACCTCGTCGCGGTCCTCGCCAACGGCTACTCCGGCGCGGGCAAGGCGCCCAAGGCCAACCTGCTCGCCGCCGAGGGCCTCGGGGCCGCGTCCCCGTACGGCGTCGGCGGCACCCACCGTCACGTCCCGGAGATCATGCAGAACCTGCGGCTCGCCGGCGCGGACGAGGTCTCGATCTCGTTCACCCCGACGCTCGTCCCGATGGCCCGCGGCATCCTGGCCACGACGACGGCCCGACTCAAGGACGGCGTCGACCTCGCTGCCGTGCGCGCGGTGTACGAGGCGGCGTACGGCGACGAGCCCTACCTGCACCTGCTGCCCGAGGGGCAGTGGCCGACCACCGCTGCGACCCTGGGAGCCAACACGGCGCATCTGCAGGTTGCGATCGACGAGCGCGCCCGCCGACTGGTCGTGGTGTCCGCGATCGACAACCTCGTCAAGGGCACCGCGGGCGGCGCGATCCAGTCCATGAACCTCGCCCTCGGCCTCGACGAGACCACGGGCCTCGACACGATCGGACTTGCCCCATGAGCGTCACCGCCGCACAGGGATTCACCGCGCACGGCGTGGCGGCCGGGCTCAAGTCCACCGGCGCGCCCGATGTGGCGGTGGTGGTCAACCAGGGCCCCTCGAGCGCCGCCTCGGCGGTGTTCA
The DNA here is from genome assembly GCF_009649075.1 of Aeromicrobium yanjiei. Lineage (GTDB taxonomy): Bacteria > Actinomycetota > Actinomycetes > Propionibacteriales > Nocardioidaceae > Aeromicrobium > Aeromicrobium yanjiei. The sequence goes on along the minus strand of NZ_CP045737.1, from coordinate 2,012,108 downwards.
CGAGCAACCGGTGCAAGGCCAACCCGGTGCTGTGGAGCGAGAAGGCGATCCAGACCGGATCGGCCGTCGCGGTCGCGATCAACTCCGGCGGAGCGAACTGCTACACCGGCGCCGAGGGCTTCGCGACCACCCACCGCACCGCCGAGACCGTCGCCGAGATGCTCGACATCGGCGCGATCGACGTGCAGGTCTGCTCGACCGGCCTGATCGGGCTGCTCAACGACCGTGAGGCGCTGCTGAGCGGCGTCCGTGCGGCCGTCGAGGGCCAGAGCCGCGACGGCGGGCACACCGCGGCGACCGCGATCATGACGACCGACTCGGTCGCCAAGGAGGCCGTCGTGCAGGCGGACGGCTTCACGGTGGGTGGCATGGCCAAGGGAGCCGGCATGCTCGCGCCCGCGCTGGCCACGATGCTCGTGGTGATCACGACCGACGCAGACGTCGACTCCGCGACCGTCGACGCCGCGCTGCGCTCGGCCACCGCCCGGACCTTCGACCGTCTCGACTCCGACGGCTGCCAGTCGACCAACGACACCGTGCTGCTGATGGCGTCCGGTGCCTCGGGCACCACGCCGGACGCCGCAACGTTCACGGATGCGGTCACCGCCGTGTGCCACGACCTCGCGATGCAGCTGCTGGCCGATGCCGAGGGCGCCGACCACGAGATCGCGATCGAGGTCGTGAACGCCGCGACCGTCGACGACGCCCTGGAGGTCGGTCGCTCGGTCGCGCGGAGCAACCTCTTCAAGTGCGCGATCTTCGGCAAGGACCCCAACTGGGGACGCATCCTGGCCTCGGTCGGCACGACCCGGGCGACCTTCGACCCGGCCGATCTCGACGTCGCGCTCAACGACGTCTGGGTCTGCCGCAACAGCGGGCCGGGGGAGTCACCGGACTCCATCGACCTCGAGGCCCGCGCGGTCTCGGTGACCATCGACCTCAAGTCCGGCGACCAGTCGGGCACCATCTGGACGAACGACCTCACCCAGGCGTACGTCCACGAGAACTCGGCGTACTCCTCATGACCCCTGACTTCGACGCACCCGACCACATCTGGAACCCCTCGGAGTGGAAGAAGGCCACGGCCAAGGCTGCCACGCTCGCCGAGGCGCTGCCGTGGCTGAAGAAGTACCACGACAAGGTGATCGTGGTGAAGTACGGCGGCAACGCGATGACCAACGACACGCTGAAGGAGGCCTTCGCGGAGGACATCGTGTTCCTGCGCATGGCCGGCTTCAAGCCCGTCGTCGTGCACGGCGGCGGCCCGCAGATCAATGCGATGCTCGACAAGCTCGGCATCGAGTCGGAGTTCCGTGGTGGCCTGCGCGTCACGACCCCGGAGACGATGGACGTCGTGCGGATGGTGCTCACGGGTCAGGTCGGCCGCGAGCTCGTGGGCCTGCTCAACCAGCACGGTGACCTCGCCGTGGGCATGTCGGGCGAGGACGGCGGCCTGTTCAGGGCTCGTCGGACCACCCCGGTGATCGACGGGGTCGAGACCGACATCGGCCTGGTGGGCGAGGTCGTGGGCGTACGCCCCGAGGCCGTCCAGGACCTCATCGACGCCGGACGCATCCCGGTGGTCTCGACCGTCGCGCCCGACGACCACGGGCAGGTCCACAACGTCAACGCCGACACCGCGGCCGCGGCACTCGCGGTCGCGCTGGGTGCGGAGAAGCTGCTCGTGCTGACCGATGTCGAGGGGCTCTACGCCGACTGGCCCGACAGCACCGACGTGATCGGCGAGATCGGCCCCGAGGCGCTCTCCGAGCTGATCCCCGAGCTGGCCAGCGGGATGATCCCCAAGATGACCGCGTGCCTCAAGGCGGTCGAGGGCGGCGTCAAGCGCGCGACCGTGGTCGACGGACGCGAGCCCCACGCGGTCCTGCTGGAGATCTTCACCGACGAGGGCGTCGGCACGCAGGTCGTGCCCGGCGCCACGACCCGGCTGCGCACCGCGCTGTACGCGACGAGCGTCGACAAGGGGACGTCATGACCACGTGGTCCGAGCGCTACGAGGGTGCCGTCATGAACACCTTCGGCACCCCCGCGCGCATGCTCGTGCGGGGTGAGGGTGCGTACGTCTGGGACGCCGACGGCACGCGATACCTCGACCTGCTGGCGGGCATCGCGGTCAACGCGCTCGGCCACGGTCACCCGGCGATCGTCGAGGCCGTCACCCGGCAGCTCACGACCCTCGGCCACACCTCCAACTTCTTCGCGACCGAGCCGCAGATCACGCTGGCCGAGCGGCTGACCGGGCTCGTCGGGCACGACAGCCGGGTGTTCTTCACCAACTCCGGCACCGAGGCCAACGAGGCGGCGTTCAAGCTCACGCGGCGCACCGGGCGCACCAAGGTCGTCGCGGCCGAGGGCGCATTCCACGGCCGGACGATGGGGGCGCTCGCGCTGACGTCCAAAGAGGCGTACCGCGCCCCGTTCGAGCCGTTGCCGGGCGATGTCGTCTTCGTGCCGTACGGCGACACCGCAGCGCTCGAGGCCGCGGTCGACGACACGGTCGCGGCGGTGCTGCTCGAGCCGATCCAGGGCGAGGCCGGCGTGGTCGTGCCCCCGGACGGCTACCTCCAGGCCGCACGTGACATCACGAGCCGGCACGGCGCGCTGCTCTGGATGGACGAGGTGCAGACCGGGATGGGCCGCACCGGCGCCTGGTTCGCGTACTCCGAGGCGGGCATCGTGCCCGACATCGTCACCGTGGCCAAGGGGCTCGGGGGCGGCATCCCGATCGGCGCGTGCCTCGCGGTCGGACCTGCGGCGACCCTGCTGCAGCCTGGCAACCACGGCACGACGTTCGGCGGCAATGCGGTCGCCACGTCGGCCGCCCTCGCCGTGATCGAGACCATCGAGAACTACGGGCTGCTCGCGCACGTCACCACGATCGGCGACCAGATCCGCCGTGGCCTCCAGGACCACCCGCTCGTCGCGGACGTCACCGGCCGGGGCCTGCTCCTCGGTGTCGTGCTGCGCGAGCCCGTGGCGGCCGAGGCGCACAAGGCGGCGCTCGAGGCCGGGCTGATCCTCAACAACCCCACGCCCGACCGCCTCCGGCTGGCCCCGCCCCTGATCCTGTCCGAGGACCAGGCGGCCGATGCAGTGACCACGCTGCGGTCGGTCCTCGACGAGGTCTCGTCGTGACCCGCGTGCGCAGCTTCCTGCGGGACGACGACCTGAGCCCGCAGGAGCAGGCCGAGGTGCTGGCCCTCGCGGCGGCGATCAAGGCCGATCCGTACGGACGCAAGCCGCTCGCGGGCCCGCAGACGGTCGCGGTGATCTTCGACAAGGCCTCGACCCGCACCCGTGTGTCGTTCGGCGTGGGCATCGCCGATCTCGGCGGCAACCCGCTGATCCTCGACACCGCGACCACGCAGGGCGGCCGCGGCGAGTCCACGGCCGACACCGCCCGCGTCCTGGGCCGGATGACGAGCGCGATCGTCTGGCGGACGTACGCCCAGTCCGGTCTCGAGGAGATGGCGGCCCACGCCGGGGTGCCGGTCGTCAACGCCCTGAGCGACGACTTCCACCCGTGCCAGATCCTGGCGGACTGGCAGACCGTGATCGAGCACAAGGGCCACCTCGCCGGGCTGACGGTGGCGTACCTCGGCGACGGCGCCAACAACATGGGCCACTCCTACCTGCTGGGCGGCGCGACGGCCGGCATGCACGTCCGCATCGGCTCGCCCTCGGGCTACCAGCCGGCCGGGCACATCGTCGACGACGCCACGGCGATCGCCGAGCGTACCGGGGGATCGGTGCAGGTGACCGAGGATCCCGCCGCCGCGATCGGCGGGGCCGACGTCGTCATCACCGACACGTGGGTCTCGATGGGCCAGGAGGCCGAGAAGGACGCCCGGCTGCGGCTGTTCGGCGACTTCTCGATCACCGAGGACGCGTTGAAGCTCGCCGCGCCCGACGCGATCGTGCTGCACTGCCTCCCGGCGTACCGGGGGCTCGAGATCTCCTCGGAGGTGCTCGACGGCCCGCAGAGCGTCGTCTGGGACGAGGCGGAGAACCGGCTCCACGCGCAGAAGGCACTGCTGGTCTGGCTGCTGAGCCAGCCGGAGGCGCGATGAGCGCGGCGGACAGCAAGACCGCGCGGCAGCAGCTGATCGTCGAGCTGCTGTCCCGGCACGCGGTGCGGTCCCAGGGCGAGCTCGTCGACCTGCTGGAGGAGCAGGGCGTCAACGCGACGCCGTCGACGGTCTCGCGCGACCTGGTCGAGCTCGACGCGGTCCGCGTGCGCCACGAGGGCAGCGGGCTGGTCTACGCGGTCCCGGCCGAGGGCGGCGATCGCACGCCCCGGCCCGCCTCCGGCGGCTACGCGGCCCGGTCGAGGCTCGGCCGCATGGTCCGTGAGCTGCTCGTCACGGTCGAGGCCTCGGCCAACCTGGTGGTGCTGCGCACGCCGCCCGGCGCCGCGCAGTACCTTGCCGCCGCGATCGACCACTCCGCCCCCGAGGACGTGCTCGGCACGATCGCCGGCGACGACACCGTGCTGATGATCAGTCGCGACCCCGCCGGCGGCGCCGCCGTGGCGCAACGCTTCACGGACCTCGCCGGTCCGCACCCGAAGGAGAACCCATGACCTCCCACGACCCCGCTGACGGCACGCAGAAGACTGCGCTCTGGGGCGGACGTTTCGCCACCGGCCCGTCGCCCGAGCTCGTCGAGCTGTCGCGGTCGACGCATTTCGACTGGCGACTCGCGCCCTACGACCTCGCGGGCTCGCGAGCCCACGCCTTCGTGCTGCAGGCGGCCGGCCTGCTGAGCCGCGACGACTGCACGGCCCTGATCGCCGGCATCGACGCCCTCGCGGCGGACGTGGAGTCCGGCGCGTTCGTCGCCGAGCCCGGCGACGAGGACGTGCACACGGCCCTCGAGCGCGGTCTGCTCGAGCGCCTCGGACCCGATCTCGGCGGACGTCTGCGTGCGGGGCGCTCGCGCAACGACCAGATCGCGACCCTGTTCAAGATGTACCTGCGCGACCACGGGCGTCGGATCGGCGGGCTCGTCACCGACCTCGCCCGGGCGATCGCGGAGCAGGCCGAGACCCACCTGGGCGTCGCGATGCCGGGACGTACGCACCTGCAGCACGCCCAGCCGGTCCTGCTGTCGCACCACCTGCTGGCGCACGCGTGGCCGCTCGTGCGTGACCTGGAGCGGCTCGCCGACTGGGACGCGCGCGTCGCAGCCGACTCCCCGTACGGCGCCGGCGCCCTCGCGGGATCGTCGCTCGGGCTGGACCCCGAGAAGGTCGCGGCCGATCTCGGGTTCACCGGATCGACCGCCAACTCGATCGACGGCACGTCCGCGCGCGACTTCGTGGCCGAGTTCGCGTTCGTCACTGCGCAGATCGGCATCGACCTCTCCCGCCTCGCGGAGGAGATCATCATCTGGAACACCAAGGAGTTCGACTTCGTCACGCTGCACGACGGCTACTCCACGGGGTCCAGCATCATGCCGCAGAAGAAGAACCCCGACATCGCCGAGCTCGCGCGGGGCAAGTCGGGCCGGCTGGTCGGCAACCTGACCGGTCTGCTCGCGACGCTCAAGGGGCTCCCGCTCGCGTACAACCGCGATCTGCAGGAGGACAAGGAGCCGGTCTTCGACTCGATCGACACCCTCGAGGTCCTGCTGCCCGCGTTCACCGGCATGGTCGCGACGCTGACCTTCAACACCGAGCGCATGCAGGAGCTCGCCCCGCAGGGCTTCGCGCTGGCGACGGACATCGCGGAGTGGCTCGTGCGCGAGGGCGTGCCGTTCCGGGACGCCCATGAGCTGTCCGGGGCCTGCGTCCAGCTCTGCGAGCAGCGCGGCATCGAGCTGTGGGACCTCAGCGACGAGGACTTCGCCGCGATCTCGCCGGCCCTCACGCCCGGCGTGCGCGAGGTGCTGACGGTCGAGGGCTCGCTGGCCTCGCGCGACTCGCGCGGCGGCACCGCCCTCGTCCGCGTCACCGAACAGCTCGCCGAGCTCCGCTCCCGCCTGCCCTGACCCCACCCCCCGATCCGCGACTGGCGCAGTCTGAAGGTTCTGAGACGGCGTGTCGTGCAGAACTGCGCCACTCGCGGATCGGGTTGCGCCACTCGGGAGGGACGTGCGGGGGAGCGGTCGATACGCTCGGGACATGCGCTCTCGACTGCTCGCCGCCACGGCGTCCGTGCTCCTGGTGTCCCTGCTCGCCGCCTGCGGCGGGTCCGACGACGACGACAAGGGCTCGGACACGTCGTCCGCTAAGCCCGAGTCGTCCGCCACGACGTCAGCGCCTGCGGGCGGCGGATCGTGCACCTACAAGAAGGTCTCCGAGCCCGGCAAGAAGGCCGAGCTGCCGCCGAGCACGCCGAAGGCGGCCGACGAGGTGACGATCACGACCAACCGGGGTGACATCAAGGCGACGCTGACCCCCGAGTCCGCGCCCTGCACGGTCAGCTCGTTCGTGTCGCTCGCCGAGCAGGGCTATTTCGACGGCACCAAGTGCCACCGTCTCGTCCCCGGCTTCGTGCTGCAGTGCGGAGATCCCTCGGCCACCGGCACCGGCGGACCGGGCTACAGCTTCGCCGACGAGCTCAAGGGCGACGAGACGTACCCCGCGGGCACCCTCGCGATGGCCAATGCGGGCCCCGACACCAACGGCTCGCAGTTCTTCATCGTCCTGGCCGACTCCGACCTCCCGGCGAGCTACACGGTCTTCGGCAAAGTCGACGACGCCGGCTTGGCGGTCGCGAAGGAGATCGAGAAGGACGGCAACGCCTCCGACGGCGTCTCGCCGGCCAAGGACGTCGTCATCGAGTCGGTCTCCTGAGCGACCCCGGCGGCACCCCCGAGGTGGTCGAGCGGGCCCGCGGCCTGCTCGGGCGGGTGCTGCACGGCCACGGCGCCGCGGTCCGGATCACCGAGGTCGAGGCGTACGGGGGAGTGCTCGACCCCGCCTCGCACGCCTACACGCGGACTCCGCGCAGCGAGATCATGTACGCCCCCGCGTGGCGGCTGTACGTCTACCGGTCGTACGGGATGCACTTCTGCGCGAACGTCGTGACCGGCCCGACCGAGACCGCGTCCGCGGTGCTGGTCCGCGCGGGCGAGGTGGTCGAGGGCATCGAGGTCGCGCGGTCGCGCCGACCGGGCGTCAAGGACGTGATGCTGGCCCGAGGGCCTGGCAACCTCGCCCGGGCCCTCGGGCTGTCCCTGGACGACCTCGGCGCCGAGCTGCTGACGCCCGAGGGCGTACGCCTGGGGGACCCGCCGGACACGGACCCGCGGATCTCCTGCGGCCCCCGTGTCGGGGTGTCCAAGGCCGCGGACGTGCCGTGGCGCTTCTGGGTCACCGGCGACCCGACGGTCTCCGCGTACCGCCGCAGCCCTCGCGCGTGAGGTGTGTCCGGTCTAGACGGGCCTGGGGCGGTAGCGCCGCTCGGGCCGTCCCGCATTGCCGTAGTTGAGCCGCACCGTCGCGAGCCCCTGGTCGACGAAGTACTCGAGGTAGCGGCGTGCGCTGACCCGCGACAGGCCGACCCGCTCGCCGCAGTCGGCCGCCGACAGCTCGCGGGCGTCCGCGAGTGCCTCCTGGACGAGCTGGGCGGTCTCCGGGCTGAGGCCCTTGGGCAGCGCGGTCGCGGCGACCGAGGTGGGGCCGCCGAACGCGCGATCGATCGCGGCCTGGTCGGGGGCGCCGCCCGCGAGCGTCGTCAGGGACTCCCGGACGCGCTGCATCCTGGCCAGGAAGTCGTCGAACTCGAACGGCTTGACGAGATACTGCATCGCCCCGCCGTGCAGGGCCGTTCGCACCGCCTCGGCGTCCCGCTCAGCCGTCACCATGACGACGCCGACCGCGCTGCCGGCCGCCCGCAGGGACTGGAGCACCTCGAGCCCGCTCATGTCGGGCAGGTGGACGTCCAGGAGCACGAGGCCCGGGTCGAGGTCGGCGCACATGCGCAGGGCCTCGGCTCCTGTGCGCGCGGTGCCCACGACCTCGAATCCCGGGGTGCGCGCGACGAACCTGGAGTGGATGCCCGCGACCATGAAGTCGTCGTCGACGACCAGCACGCCGATCACGTGAGGTCCACGGGCAGGCGTACCCGGAAGACGGCGCCGGGCCCCGGCTCGACCGTGACCGATCCGCCGCGCTGCCGGCAGACCAGCCGCACCAGCGGCAGGCCGATGCCCCGGCCGCCGGGCACCTCGGGCTTGGTCGAGAAGCCGCGGCTGAAGATCGCGTCGGTCACCTCCTCGTCCACCCCGGGGCCCGAGTCACGCACCTCCAGGACGACCTCGCGGTCCGAGGCGTGCAGATCCACGCGCACGGACGGGTCGGGGCCGGCCTTGCACGCGTCGACGGCGTTGTCGATCAGGTTGCCGATGATGGTCGTCAGGTCGGCCGAGACGGCCTGGGGCAGCGGAGGCAGGCTCGAGGTGGGCGCGATCGTGAGCGTCACGCCGGCCTCGGCCGCCACGCTGGACTTCGCGATCAGCAGCGCCGCGACCGCCCGGTCCTTGATGCGCCGCGTGACGGCATCGCTGATGGCCTGCCGCCGGCGCGTCAGCGTCCCGACCAACGAGGTCACCTCGTCGTACTCCCGCAGCTGGACGAGCCCGGAGATCGTGTGCAGCTGGTTGGCGAACTCGTGCGTCTGCGCCCGCAACGTGTCGGTGATGGACAGGTTCGAGCTGAGCTGGCTCTGCATCGAGACGAGCTCGGTCCGGTCACGCATGGTGGTGACCGTACCGATGCCCTCGCCGCGGCTGGACGCGGACCGCTGGTTGCACACGACGACGCGGTCGCCGACGAGCAGGACGACGTCGTGGGTCTCGGTCCCGCCGGTGAGCACCGAAGCGACCTGATCGGGCAGCCCGAGCTGGTCCACGCGGCGGCCGACGGGGTCCTCGTCCAGTCCGAGCAGCTCACGCGCACCGTCGTTGACCATCGTCACCCGGCCGTCGGTGTCGACCGCGATGACGCCCTCGCGGATGCTGTGCAGGAGCGCCTCACGGTGATCGGCAAGCGTCGCGAACTCATGGGGCTCAAGGCCCCGGGTCCGTCGTTTCACCAGGCGCGACACGAGCCACGAGCCCGCGGCCCCGAGCAGCGCCCCGACCCCGAGGTACAGGATGAGGTCGCCCGCGGCGTCGGTGAGCCGTGCCCACACGCTGGGATAGCGCTGCTCGGCGAGGGCGAGGCCGACGAGGGTCCCGTTGTCGTCGATGATGGGCGCGTGCCCGGCGACGTACCGGCGCCCGCTCCTGTCGACGTCCCCGGTCCAGCCGCGGCCCTCACGCACGCCGGAGTCACCCAGCGCCGCCGGTGTCCCGATCAAGCGCGGGTCGGACGACGACATGACGATGCCGCCGGGGTCCGCGACCGCGACGTCGGTGGCGCCCGACAGGCTCACCGCCCGGTTGATCGCGGGTGCGAGACCCGCCGCCGGGTCGAGCCCGGTGACCTGGTCGCGCACCACGGAGGTGTTGGCGAGGTTCTCGGCGACCGATCTCATCTGGGTCCCCCGGTCGGAGGCGAAGGACGCCGTCGACTGCCGCAGCGAGATCACCGCGACGATCGCCAGCACGACAGCGACCACGATGAGCTGGAGGACGAGGAACTGTCCGGCGAGCGTCAGCCGTCGTTGCCGCAGTGACCACAATGTCCACAACCTCCTTTGCTTCCGCAATGGTGACCCACGGCACACTTTCGCGCCATGCTCGGGTCGACCCCAGGAGGTTCCATGACGTCGACCAGGCGCACCCACCGAGCTCGAGCGGCCGTCGCCCTCGCGCTCGTCGCGGCGGTGACCCTCTCTGCGTGCGGGGTCACCCGCGGCGGCGAGGGGGAGGCGAACCGTCGCCTCAGCATGTACATCCCGAACAGCCCGGGAGGCGGCTACGACCTGACCGGACGCGCTGCCGCCCGCGTCCTGGAGGACGCCGAGCTGTCCGGCCGGTTCGAGGTCACCAACGTCATCGGTGCCGGTGGCACCGTCGCGATGCAGCGCCTGCTCAACGAGGAGGGCGTCGACGACCTCGTGATGTCGATGGGCCTCGGCGTGGTCGGCGCGACCTACACGAACGAGTCGGACGCCCGTGTCTCGGACGCCACCCCCATCGCCCGCCTCATCGAGGACCAGGAGGCGCTCATCGTGCCCAAGGACTCGCGGTTCAGGACCGTCCAGGACCTGGTCAAGGCCTGGAAGGCCGATCCCGGGAGCGTCACGATCGGCGGCGGCTCGTCGCCCGGAGGGCCCGATCACCTCTTCCCGATGCAGATGGCCAAGACCATCGGCGTCGACCCGAAGCAGGTCAAGTACATCGTGTACGACGGGGGAGGGCCGCTCACGAGCGCGCTGCTCGGCAAGAAGATCGACGTCGGCACGTCCGGCCCCAGCGAGTTCGAGGGACAGCTGAAGGACGGCTCGCTCCGGGTGCTGGCGGTGTCGGGGGCCGAGCGTCTGGACAACGTCGACGCCCCGACGCTGCAGGAGTCCGGGGTCGACATGACCTTCGCCAACTGGCGGGGCATCCTCGCGCCACCCGGCATCTCCGCGGAGTCCCGGGACCGGCTGGTGGCGATGTTCACCAAGATGCACCAGACCAAGGGCTGGAAGGACGCGGTCGAGCGCAACGGCTGGATCGACTCGTTCGCCACCGGCGAGGAGTTCGCGACCTTCCTGCGCGAGCAGGACGAGCGCGTGGAGACGACGTTGAAGGAGCTGGGACTGACATGAGCGTGATCGACAAGCCCACAGAGGCGGGCACCAGGATCATCGACAAGGCCCAATACGCGATGGCCGCCTTCATCGGTGTCGTCGGTGCCTACATCCTGTACGACGCCACGACCCTCGAGGACGGCTTCGCGGACCAGCCGGTCCAGCCGTACGCCTTCCCGTACGCCGTCGGGGCGGTCCTGCTCGGCCTCGCGGTGCTGCTGGCGATCGCCACGGCCCGCGGCGACGTGCCGCAGGCCGAGGAGGGCGAGGACGTCGACCTGACCCAGCCGAGCGACTGGGCGACCGTCGCCAAGCTGGTCGCGGTCTTCGCCGTCAACATCGCGCTGATCGACTGGCTCGGCTGGGCGATCACGGGAGCGATCCTGTTCGTCGGGACCGCATGGGTCCTCGGGAGCCGGACGCTGATCCGTGACGTCGGCGTGGGCGTGGCCCTGTCGGTCGGCACCTGGTACGGCTTCTACTCGGGCCTGGGTCTGGCGATCCCGGCCGGCGTCCTGGACGGGATCCTGTGATGGGCTCGCTCGACCTGCTGATGGAGGGCTTCCAGTCGGCGCTGACCCTCGAGAACCTCTTCTACGCGGTGCTCGGGGTCTTCCTCGGCACCGCCGTCGGGGTGCTGCCGGGCATCGGGCCCGCGATGACGCTCGCGCTGCTGCTGCCGATCACCTACAGCGTGGGGCCCGACAGCGCGTTGATCATGTTCGCCGGCATCTACTACGGCGGGATGTACGGCGGCTCGACCACTTCGATCCTGCTCAACACCCCGGGGGAGTCGTCCTCGGTCGTGACCGCGATCGAGGGCAACAAGATGGCCAAGAAGGGACGTGCGGCGCAGGCCCTCGCGACAGCCGCGATCGGCTCCTTCGTCGCCGGCACGATCGGCACGCTGCTGCTCGTGCTGTTCGCGCCGACTGTCGCCGGACAGGTCGTCAAGCTGGGCAACCCGTCCAACTTCGCCCTGATCCTGCTGGCGCTGTTCGCGGTCACCGCAGTCCTCGGCACCTCCCGCCTGCGCGGGTTCATCGCCCTCTTCCTCGGCCTGGCGATAGGGCTCGTCGGCGGGCAGACCGGCCAGCCGCGGCTGACGTTCGGCAGCCCCCTGCTCGCGGACGGCATCGACATCGTCGTGGTCGCGGTGGCCATCTTCGCGATCGGCGAGGCGCTCTGGGTCGCGGCGCACCTGCGTCGTCGTCCCCTCGACATCATCCCGGTGGGACAGCCCTGGATGAGCCGCCAGGACTGGGGCCGCTCGTGGAAGCCCTGGCTACGGGGCACCGCTCTCGGCTTCCCGTTCGGCGCACTGCCCGCGGGAGGAGCGGAGATCCCGACCTTCTTGTCGTACGTCACCGAGCGCAAGCTGACCAAGCATCCCGAGGAGTTCGGCAAGGGTGCCATCGAGGGCGTCGCAGGTCCGGAGGCGGCCAACAACGCCTCGGCCGCCGGCACGCTGGTGCCCCTTCTCGCGATCGGCCTGCCGACCACGGCCACCGCAGCGATCATGCTGCTGGCCATCCAGAGCTACGGCATCGAGACCGGTCCCCAGCTGTTCGACACCGAGCCCACGCTCGTGTGGGCGCTGCTGGCCAGCCTGTTCATCGGCAACACGCTCCTGCTGCTGCTCAACCTGCCGCTCGCGCCGCTGTGGGCCAAGCTGCTGCAGATCCCGCGGCCGTACCTCTACGCAGGGATCCTGTTCTTCGCCTCCCTGGGCGCCTACAGCGTCAGCTTCCAGCCCTTCGACCTCGCGATCCTGCTCGTCATCGGTCTGTTGGGGCTCGCGATGCGGCGGTTCGGCCTCCCGGTGCTGCCGCTCATCATCGCGGTGATCCTCGGTCCCAAGCTCGAGGAACAGCTGACCACGTCGCTCCAGATCTCCTCAGGGGACGTCAGCACCCTGTGGAGCGAGCCCGTCGCAGTGATCGTGTACGCGATCATCGCCCTCGCGCTGGTCTACATCGTCGTCAACGGGCTACGGCCCACCCGGGAAGAACCCACCCGGGAAGAACCCATCAAGGAAGAGGCGTCCTCATGAGTGTCGTCGTCATGTTCAGCCCGGACGAGTTCGGTCACACGGCGCTCTCGTACGGGGCCACGGAGGCCATGCGCCGCTCGGAGCGCCTCGTCGTCGTCAACCCGACCAAGGGCGACGCGTACGTCGACCGGATGTTCGCCGGTGCCGAGGACGTCGCGCGGCTCGACAAGGTTCTCGGCAGGCTCGACGTCGACACCGAGGTGCGGCACGACGTCGTGCCCGACATCGCAGGTGCCGTGCTCGACGCGGCCGCCGAGACGGCTGCGTCGTTGATCGTGGTCGGCATCCGTCCACGCACGCCGGTCGGCAAGCTGGTGCTCGGCAGCGTGGCGCAGCGGTTGATCCTCGACGCGACCTGCCCGGTGCTGGCCGTCAAGCCTGACGGGGCGGACGACCTGCTGGACTAGGCGCGGGCCTTGTGCAGGACCTCGAGGAAGACGGCGGGGTCCTGCGCACCGGACACGCCGAGGCGGCCGTCGATCACGAAGAACGGCACGCCGTTGATGCCGTACGCGGTCGCCTGGGCCTGGTCGGCGTGGACGGCCGGCAGGAGCTCCTCGTTCTTGAGCGCCTCGAGGGCCTCCTCGCGGTCGAGGCCGATCTCGGCCGCGAGGTCCGCGAGATCGTCGACGCGGCCCACGTGACGGCCTTCCTCGAAGTAGGCGGTGAACAGCCGCTCGGCCATCTCGAGCTGCCGCCCCCTGCCCTTGGCGAAGTGCAGCAGCTCGTGGGCCTTGATCGTGTTGGTGTGCTGGAGGGCGGCGAAGTCGTACGCGAGGCCCTCAGCCGCGCCCAGGTCGGTCATCCGGGCCAGCATCTGCTCGACCTGACCGGCGTCCATGCCCTTGTGCCTGACCAGGAAGTCGATCTCGCTGCCCTCGAAGTCGACCGGGGTGTCGGGCGCCAGCTCGAACGAGTGGAGCTCGACCTCCACCGTCCCGCCGCTCGCCGCGAACTGCGCCGCCGCGGTCTCGAACCGGCGCTTGCCGAGGAAGCACCACGGGCACGCGATGTCTGACCAGATGTCGACCTTCACCGTCTCGTTCACGCGCTCGTCAACGTCGCGGCATCCGCCGGCATTCCACTTCCGCAAGGGTGGCTCGAGGTAGTAGTTTCATGTCATGACAATTGCAGTCGCCTACCGTCCCGACGAGTTCGGGCGCGCGGCCCTCGACTGGGCCGTCGAGCAGTCCAAGACCTCCGGGGACCGGATCGTGCTCATCAACATCAGCCGGGTCGAGCCGCGCCTCGACACCGGCTTCGCACGCGGCAACCACGTGCAGTCGTTGGCGGAGAGGCTCGACGCGGACAAGGTGGAGTACGAGATCCGTCAGGCCGTGGGCGAGAACGTCGCCGACGCGGTGCTGTTCGAGGCGGAGCAGGCGGGTGCGACGTCGATCGTCATCGGCATCCGCCGCCGCAGCCCGGTCGGCAAGATCCTCATGGGCAGTGTCGCGCAGCAGATCCTGCTGGACGCCTCGGTGCCCGTCGTGGCCGTCAAGCCGTAGCCGCAGGGGCCGCAGGCCACCGCGATACAGTCGCGGTGATCGACCGACCCCGAAAGGCACTGCTGTGACACATGTTCTGGACGACCTCGACGCGCGCGGACTGATCGCGCACTCGACGGACCGCGACGCACTGCGAGCGGAGCTGTCAGCGGGGCCGGTCACGTACTACGTGGGGTTCGACCCGACGGCGCCGAGTCTGCACATCGGCAACCTGCTGCAGATCCTCACGGCCCGACGCCTCCAGCTCGCCGGCCACAAGCCGCTGCTCCTGGTGGGGGGCTCGACGGGGCTGATCGGCGACCCCAAGGAGGCGGGGGAGCGGATCATGAACACGAAGGAGACCGTGGGTGAGTGGGTCGAGCGCATCGCCTCGCAGGTCTCCCGGTTCGTGGACTTCGACGGACCCACCGGCGCGACGCTCGTCAACAATCTCGACTGGACCGCCGGCCTGAGCACGATCGACTTCCTTCGCGACATCGGCAAGCACTTCCCGGTCAACCGGATGCTCGCCCGCGACGTCGTCAGCAGCCGGCTGGAGTCCGGCATCAGCTACACCGAGTTCAGCTACGTCCTCCTGCAGTCCATGGACTACCTGGAGCTCTACCGGCGGCACGGCTGCGTGCTGCAGACCGGCGGCAGCGACCAGTGGGGGAACATCACGGCAGGGGTCGAGCTGATCCGCCGGGCGGACGCCGGCAAGGTCCACGCGCTCGCGACGCCCCTGATCACCAAGGCGGACGGCACCAAGTTCGGCAAGACCGAGTCGGGCACCGTCTGGCTGGACCCCGATCTCACCAGCCCGTACGCCTTCTACCAGTCGTGGATCCAGGCGGAGGACTCCAAGGTCGTGGAGTACCTGCGCCAGTTCACCTTCATTCCCTTGGAGGAGATCGCCGTGCTGGAAGCCGAGCACGCCGAGAAGCCGGGGCTGCGCCTCGCACAGCGACGCCTCGCAGCGGAGGTCACCACGATCGTCCACGGGGCAGACGA
Organism: Aeromicrobium yanjiei; assembly: GCF_009649075.1. Classification (GTDB taxonomy): domain Bacteria; phylum Actinomycetota; class Actinomycetes; order Propionibacteriales; family Nocardioidaceae; genus Aeromicrobium; species Aeromicrobium yanjiei. Next base: position 1,996,845 of record NZ_CP045737.1, on the reverse strand, counting down.
GGCCGCGGCGGCCGAGCTCGCCGCCGGTGCGCTGTTCGGCAGGGGAGAGCTGGGCGAGCTGCCCGAGCCCACGCTGGCCGCCGCCCTGCGCGAGGCCGGCGCCGCCGACCTCAGCGCGGCCGACCGACCCACGATCGTCGACGCTCTCGTCGCATCGGGCCTCGCCGACAGCAAGTCCGCCGCACGCCGGGCGGTCGCCGACGGGGGTGCGTACGTCAACAACGTGCGGGTCACGGACCCCGACCAGGTGCTCGAGGGCGATCTGCTCCTCTACAGCACGTGGGCGGTCGTTCGCAAAGGCAAACGGTCCGTCTCAGGCGTCCGCATCAGCTGATCCCCGTCATTTCAGGGCTCCCGCCGACTGTGGCATGGAGCACGCGAATGCGATTTGACGGACCGGGAGACGCACCCGTAATGTTCTTCTTGTTGGACAGCGCAGCAAGCGGACAGGCCGAAACGCCAGCCGGATGCGAGCTTCCAGCCAGCTCAACCGAAACGATCAACGGCACGGAGCCTTCACTGGCTCCAGGGAACGGATCGCTGAGAACGCAGAGCGACATGGTGACCGACCCGGGTTTGACCGGTGAAAACGAGCCGTGTAAGTTGGACGAGTTGCCCTGAGATTCAGCCAGTGGCTGGGTCGAGGTGAGCGTCTGATCCTTGAGAACTCAACAGTGTGCCAAAAGTCGACGAGATTAATTAGTAGTACCCCGTCGAGACTTGCCAGATGGACTTTCGGGTTTGTTTGGTTGGCTTGATGGAATCAATTCCGACAATTTATTTGTCAGCAAATAGTTTGTCAGGTTGAACTGAAGTTTGGCAGCGCTTTAGCTGCTTCAACGGAGAGTTTGATCCTGGCTCAGGACGAACGCTGGCGGCGTGCTTAACACATGCAAGTCGAGCGGTAAGGCCCCTTCGGGGGTACACGAGCGGCGAACGGGTGAGTAACACGTGAGCAATCTGCCCTTCTCTTTGGAATAACCATTGGAAACGATGGCTAATGCCGAATATGACCTCCTTTCGCATGTTTGGAGGTGGAAAGCTCCGGCGGAGAAGGATGAGCTCGCGGCCTATCAGCTTGTTGGTGAGGTAATGGCTCACCAAGGCATTGACGGGTAGCCGGCCTGAGAGGGTGACCGGCCACACTGGGACTGAGACACGGCCCAGACTCCTACGGGAGGCAGCAGTGGGGAATATTGGACAATGGGCGAAAGCCTGATCCAGCAACGCCGCGTGAGGGATGACGGCCTTCGGGTTGTAAACCTCTTTCAGCAGGGACGAAGCGAAAGTGACGGTACCTGCAGAAGAAGGACCGGCCAACTACGTGCCAGCAGCCGCGGTAATACGTAGGGTCCGAGCGTTGTCCGGAATTATTGGGCGTAAAGGGCTCGTAGGCGGTTTGTCGCGTCGGGAGTGAAAACTCAGGGCTCAACCCTGAGCGTGCTTCCGATACGGGCAGACTAGAGGTATGCAGGGGAGAACGGAATTCCTGGTGTAGCGGTGGAATGCGCAGATATCAGGAGGAACACCGGTGGCGAAGGCGGTTCTCTGGGCATTACCTGACGCTGAGGAGCGAAAGCATGGGGAGCGAACAGGATTAGATACCCTGGTAGTCCATGCCGTAAACGTTGGGCGCTAGGTGTGGGGACCTTCCACGGTCTCCGTGCCGCAGCTAACGCATTAAGCGCCCCGCCTGGGGAGTACGGCCGCAAGGCTAAAACTCAAAGGAATTGACGGGGGCCCGCACAAGCGGCGGAGCATGCTGATTAATTCGATGCAACGCGAAGAACCTTACCTGGGTTTGACATATGCCGGAAAGCCGTAGAGATACGGCCCCCCTTGTGGTCGGTTTACAGGTGGTGCATGGCTGTCGTCAGCTCGTGTCGTGAGATGTTGGGTTAAGTCCCGCAACGAGCGCAACCCTCGTCCTATGTTGCCAGCACGTAATGGTGGGGACTCATAGGAGACTGCCGGGGTCAACTCGGAGGAAGGTGGGGATGACGTCAAGTCTTCATGCCCCTTATGTCCAGGGCTTCAAGCATGCTACAATGGCCGGTACAATGGGCTGCGAAACCGTAAGGTGGAGCGAATCCCAAAAAGCCGGTCTCAGTTCGGATTGGGGTCTGCAACTCGACCCCATGAAGTCGGAGTCGCTAGTAATCGCAGATCAGCAACGCTGCGGTGAATACGTTCCCGGGCCTTGTACACACCGCCCGTCACGTCATGAAAGTCGGCAACACCCGAAGCCAGTGGCCCAACCGTTTACGGAGGGAGCTGTCGAAGGTGGGGCTGGCGATTGGGACGAAGTCGTAACAAGGTAGCCGTACCGGAAGGTGCGGCTGGATCACCTCCTTTCTAAGGAGCATCTGGCAGCTGCCCATCGTGGTGGTTGTCCATTGAGACGTTTACCAGCCGAATGTGTTGGTGCGTCTCAGCTCACTAGTGGATCGTCGATTATTTGGCTTGGTAGCAGCCCACCAGGGTCAGTACTGCTCGCAAGGGCGTGGAAAGTCGCTGGGAAATTTGTTACCGAATCAGGCACACTGTTGGGTCCTGAGGGATCAGCTCGTCAGAGTTGTTTCCTTGGACCGCATATCCCCTCGAACCACCAGGTTCGACACCTCGCAAGGGTGTTGGTTTGGTAGGCGTGGGATTGGTATGTGGGACCGAACGTATTTTGAGAACTTCACAGTGGACGCGAGCATCTTTGTAGTAACAACAAGCTACTAAGTGCACATGGTGGATGCCTTGGCATCGAGAGCCGATGAAGGACGTTGGAGTCTGCGAAAAGCCCCGGGAAGGTGACAACCGACCTGTGATCCGGGGATGTCCGAATGGGGAAACCCACTCAGAGTAAAGTCTGAGTACCTCTGTCTGAACACATAGGGCAGTAGGAGGGAACGTGGGGAAGTGAAACATCTCAGTACCCACAGGAAGAGAAAACAAAAGTGATTCCGGTAGTAGTGGCGAGCGAAACCGGATCAGGCTAAACCTCAAGTATGTGATAGCCGGCAGGCGTTGTATTTGGGGTGTTGTGGGGCCGCATGGTCTGTTCTGCCGAGCAGACAAAGAGTCATAAACCATGAGTGAAGTGAAAGCCGACTGGAAAGTCGCGGCATAGAGGGTGATACCCCCGTACACGTAAGCTCATGGCTCTTTTGCGTTACCCCGAGTAACACCGAACCCCTGAAATTCGGTGTGAATCTGGCGGGACCACCCGTTAAGCCTAAATACTCCTCGATGACCGATAGCGGACTAGTACCGTGAGGGAAAGGTGAAAAGTACCCCGGGAGGGGAGTGAAATAGTACCTGAAACCATGTGCATACAATCCGTTGGAGCTCGTCCTTGTGACGGGTGACAGCGTGCCTTTTGAAGAATGAGCCTGCGAGTTAGCGTTCTGTAGCGAGGTTAAGGCGTTGAGCCGTAGCCGTAGCGAAAGCGAGTCCGAATAGGGCGACCATAGTTGCAGGATCTAGACCCGAAGCGGAGTGATCTATCCATGGCCAGGTTGAAGCGCGGGTAAGACCGCGTGGAGGACCGAACCCACCTAGGTTAAAAACTGGGGGGATGAGCTGTGGATAGGGGTGAAAGGCCAATCAAACTCCGTGATAGCTGGTTCTCCCCGAAATGCATTTAGGTGCAGCGTTGCGTGTTTCTTGTCGGAGGTAGAGCACTGGATGGGCTAGGGGGCCTACAAGCTTACTGAACCCAGCCAAACTCCGAATGCCGATAAGTGAGAGCGCAGCAGTGAGACAGTGGGGGATAAGCTCCATTGTCGAGAGGGAAACAGCCCAGACCATCAGCTAAGGTCCCAAAGCGATAACTAAGTGGAAAAGGATGTGGAGTCGCAGAGACAACCAGGAGGTTGGCTTAGAAGCAGCCACCCTTGAAAGAGTGCGTAATAGCTCACTGGTCAAGTAATTCCGCGCCGACAATTTAGCGGGGCTCAAGTTATCCACCGAAGCTATGGGATTCATGCAATAGCCAGGCCTTCGTGGTCCAGGCGCATGGATCGGTAGGGGAGCGTCGTGTGGCCAGCGAAGCGGCGGAGTGATCCAGCCGTGGAGGCTACACGAGTGAGAATGCAGGCATGAGTAGCGAATGAGGAGTGAGAAACTCCTCCACCGAATGACCAAGGGTTCCAGGGTCAAGCTAATCTTCCCTGGGTAAGTCGGGACCTAAGGCGAGGCCGACAGGCGTAGTCGATGGACAACGGGCTGATATTCCCGTACCGGCATTAGATCGCCCATGCCGAACCCAGTGATGCTAAGTGCCCTAAGCCGGCTGGACTCTTCGGAGCGACGCCGGGGCAGCGCATGACCCGATCTGGTAGTAGGCAAGCAATGGTGTGACGCAGGAAGGTAGCTCATCCCGGGCGATGGTTGTCCCGGGCTAAGGACGTAGGGCGAATGATAGGCAAATCCGTCATTCACATGCCTGAGATCTGATGGGGAGACAATTTTGTCGAAGTGAGTGATCCTATGCTGCCGAGAAAAGCATCTAGCGAGATCTAGAGCCGCCCGTACCCCAAACCGACTCAGGTGGTCAGGTAGAGAATACTAAGGTGATCGAGTGAACCATGGTTAAGGAACTCGGCAAAATGCCCCCGTAACTTCGGGAGAAGGGGGGCCCGATTCGTTATCGCACTTGCTGCGAGAAGCGTTGACGGCCGCAGAGACCAGGCCCAAGCGACTGTTTACTAAAAACACAGGTCCGTGCTAAGTCGAAAGACGCCGTATACGGACTGACTCCTGCCCGGTGCTGGAAGGTTAAGGGGACGTGTCAGCGCAAGCGAAGCACAGAACTTAAGCCCCAGTAAACGGCGGTGGTAACTATAACCATCCTAAGGTAGCGAAATTCCTTGTCGGGTAAGTTCCGACCTGCACGAATGGAGTAACGACTTGGGCGCTGTCTCAACCATGGACTCGGCGAAATTGCACTACGAGTAAAGATGCTCGTTACGCGCGGCAGGACGGAAAGACCCCGGGACCTTTACTATAGTTTGGTATTGGTGTTTGGTTCAGCTTGTGTAGGATAGGTGGGAGACTGTGAAGCATTCACGCCAGTGAGTGTGGAGTCATCGTTGAAATACCACTCTGGCTGTACTAGATATCTAACCTAGGTCCATTATCTGGATCAGGGACAGTGCCTGATGGGTAGTTTAACTGGGGCGGTTGCCTCCTAAAATGTAACGGAGGCGCTCAAAGGTTCCCTCAGCCTGGTTGGCAATCAGGTTTCGAGTGTAAGTGCACAAGGGAGCTTGACTGTGAGAGTGACAGCTCGAGCAGGGACGAAAGTCGGAACTAGTGATCCGGCGCTGGCAAGTGGAAGCGGCGTCGCTCAACGGATAAAAGGTACCCCGGGGATAACAGGCTGATCTTCCCCAAGAGTCCATATCGACGGGATGGTTTGGCACCTCGATGTCGGCTCGTCGCATCCTGGGGCCGTAGCAGGTCCCAAGGGTTGGGCTGTTCGCCCATTAAAGCGGCACGCGAGCTGGGTTTAGAACGTCGTGAGACAGTTCGGTCCCTATCCGCCGCGCGCGTAGGAAACTTGAGAAAATCTGTCCCTAGTACGAGAGGACCGGGATGGACGAACCTCTGGTGTGCCAGTTGTTCTGCCAAGAGCACTGCTGGTTAGCTACGTTCGGAAGCGATAACCGCTGAAAGCATCTAAGCGGGAAGCGTGTTTCAAGATGAGGTTTCCCACTGGTTTACCAGGTAAGGCCCCCAGCAGACCACTGGGTTGATAGGCCGGAAGTGGAAGCACAGCAATGTGTGGAGCTGACCGGTACTAATAGGCCGAGGGCTTGTTTCTTACAAAGATGTACACCGCGTCCACTGTGAGGTTCCCGAGATACGTCCGGGAACCACCAAGCACCCCCCACACTCGTGTGGGATCAGGGTGTGCATGGTTTTGAGTTGATATCTCAATAGAGTTTCGGCGACCATGGCGAGAGGGAAATACCCGGCTACATTCCGAACCCGGAAGTCAAGCCTCTCAGCGCCGATGGTACTGCACGGGAGACTGTGTGGGAGAGTAGGACGTCGCCGGACAATCATTAGCGCGAGGCCGCCCCACTGGGGCGGCCTCGCTGCTGTTTGTGCACCCAATGGTGTACCAAGGACGTGTACGGAAAATCATGTGCACACATCTGCGTGTGCGCGAAGTGTTCGATGGAAGGAACGACTCATGGCTGAGTCGAGAAATCCCCGCCGTGACGGTGGGAAGCCTGCTGGCCGAGGGGCCGGCAGCGGTGGCGCTCGTGGCGGCAAGCCCGAGAGCCGTGGAGGACGCGACCAGCGGGGGAGCGGTTCCCCCGATCGGCGCGACGGCAAGCCTGCCCGCGGTGGCAAGCCGGACGCCCGGCGCGACGGCAAGCCCGACGCGAGGCGCGACGGCCGGCCGGCGCACCCGCGCCGTGACGGCAAGGCGTACGACGCCCCGCGCAACCGCCGCCAGGAAGAGGGCGACCGGACCGCGGCGCAGAAGATCTACGACGGTCCGCCGATCCCGGACGACGTCAGCGCAAAGGACCTGGACAAGCACGCAAGGCAGGCACTCCAGAGCCTGCCGGAGAAGCTGGCCGACAAGGTCGCGCGTCACCTGGTGATGGCGGGCATGCTGATTGCGGAGGATCCCGAGACCGCGCACCGTCACGCGCTGGCAGCGCGTGCCCGTGCGACCCGCACCGGGCTCGTCCGCGAGGCGTGCGGTGAGACTGCGTATGCGTGCGGCAAGTGGGCCGAGGCGTTGTCGGAGTTCCGTGCGGCCCGCCGCATGACCGGCGGCTACATGTACGCCCCGATGATGGCCGACTGTGAGCGGGCGCTGAAGCGTCCCGACAAGGCGATCGCGTACGACACCCCCGAGATCCGCGGCCAGCTGGACGACGCAGGTCAGATCGAGCTGTCGATCGTGGTGGCCGGTGCCCGCCGCGACCAGGGCCAGTACGACGCGGCCGTGCGGCTGCTCGAGACCGAGCCGCTGCACACCAAGGGTCGTGGCGACTGGGTTCCGCGCCTGCGCTATGCGTACGCCGACGCCCTGCTCGACGCGGGCCGGCGCGACGAGGCGATCGAGTGGTTCCACCGCACGGTCGCCGTCGACGGCAACAAGTCGACGGATGCCGAGGAGCGGCTGCGCGAGCTCGACAAGCGTCCACAGGACTGACCCACCGGCGAAGCTGTCCACATCTGCGCCGTGACCCGATGCCCCCCACCTGCGGTGGGGGGCATCGTCATGTCCATGACTGATGAGAACAACAGAGTCCACCTGACGGGTCGCGTCTCCGGCGTCCCGGAGTCCAAGGTCCTGCCGAGCGGCGACGAGGTCGTCTCGTTCCGGCTGGTCGTGCGCCGCAGTGCCGCTGCCCGTCGCCGGTCCAAGCAGGTCGTCGACACGATCGAGTGCTCGGTCTGGCGGGCGGCGCTGCGCCGCTCGGTGCTCCGGTTGGAGCCGGGCTCCGCGGTCACGGTCGCGGGTGCGCTGCGGCGGCGGTTCGTGAGCGGTGGCGCCGGCGTGATGAGCTTCGTCTCGGTCGACGTCGACACCTGCCGGAAGGTCTCGGCCACGGCGGTAGCCTCGGACCCATGACCTCGACCCCGCAGGACGTCCTCGGCTCGACGACGCGGGAGCTCGGTGCGACGTACGACCTGGCGATGCTCGACCTGGACGGCGTCGTCTATCTCGGTGCCGACCCCGTGCCGGGCGCCGCCGACGCCCTGCGGCAGGCCCGCGAGGGCGGCATCCATCTCGCGTACATCACCAACAACGCCTCGCGGCCGGCTCTGGCCGTGGCCAAGAAGCTGCGCGAGATGGACATGCCCGAGCTCGCGGACGAGGACGTCGTCACCGCGGGGCAGGCCGTCGCCCATCTGGTGGCGGACGCCTTGCCTGCTGGGTCAGCCGTGCTGGTCGTCGGCGGGGAGGGGCTGCGCGTGCCCCTGGAGGAGCGCGGCCTGCGCTGCGTGGCGAGTCTCGACGACGGGCCGTCGGCCGTGGTGCAGGGCTTCCATGGTGACATCGGCTGGGCGCACCTGGCCGAGGCCGCGTACGCGATCCAGTCGGGGCTGCCGTGGTACGTCAGCAACACGGACCTGACCGTCCCCACGCCCCGAGGCATCGCACCGGGCAATGGCTCGCTCGTGCAGGCGGTGCGCAACGCCACAGGTGCGGAGCCGATCGTCGCGGGCAAGCCCGAGCGCGCACTGTTCGACGAGACCCTTGCCCGGGTCGGTGGCCGCAAGCCGTTGATGGTGGGCGACCGGCTCGACACCGACATCGACGGCGCGATCAACGCCGGCATCGACAGCCTGGTGGTGCTCACCGGCGTGAGCTCACTGGCGGAGGTCGCCGCGGCTCGGCCCGGTCACCGTCCGACGTTCGTCTCGGCCGATCTGCGCGGTCTGGTCGAGGTGCACCGTGAGGTGCAGGTGGCCGGCGACGGTCGGGCGCGTTGCGGTGCAGCCGTGGCCGAGGTGCACGACGGGGTCATCGGTCTGGTGGGCGGTGAGGCCGGCTCGACCGACGCCCTGCGCGCGGTCGTCGCGCTGGCGTGGGACGCGGCCGATCGGTCCGACGTGCAGGTGGTGCTGGATGGGACACTGGACACATGACCACGATGCCCGACGAGGCCGGCCCCGCCGTGGAACCCACGGGTCACGCCGAGATCGACGAGGCGCTCGGACGCCTGGACCGGCTCGACGACCTCGAGATCTCCAACCACGCCGAGCAGTTCGACGCGATCCACGGCGTCCTGCGGGCGTCCCTGGCCAATGCGGGTCGCGACCCGGCCGAGCAGGCCTCGCCGTGAGCCGCGCATGAGCCGACGCCTGCGCCTGGACGCCGAGCTCGTCCGCCGGGGGCTGGCCCGTTCCCGCGAGCATGCCGCGACGATGATCGAGGAAGGCCTCGTCCGGGTCGGCGGCTCGGTGGCGGCCAAGGCGGCGACCGGTGTCACGACGGACCAGGCGATCGTCGTGCGCGAGAGCAAGGAGCCGACCTACGCCTCCCGCGGTGCCCACAAGCTGTTGGGTGCGCTCGCGGTGTTCGAGCCCATGGGGCTGAGCGTCGAGGGCCGGCGGTGCCTCGACGCGGGCGCCTCGACCGGTGGATTCACCGACGTGCTGCTGCGCAAGGGCGCACGTGAGGTCTGCGCAGTCGACGTCGGCTACGGCCAGCTGGTGTGGGCGCTGCAGTCCGACGAGCGCGTCCACGTGTTCGACCGGACCAACGTGCGCAACCTGGAGGCGGACGACATCGGCGGGCCGGTGCAGCTCGTCGTCTCGGATCTGTCCTTCATCTCCCTTACGGTGGTCATGCCCGCCCTCACCCGGGTGTGCGAGCCGAGCCCGGAAGGCGACATCGTGCTGATGATCAAGCCGCAGTTCGAGGTCGGCAAGAGCAACCTGGGCAAGAACGGGGTGGTGCGCGATCCCGCGCTGCACGCCGACGCCGTCCTGCGGGTCTGCCGATCGGCCCACGAGCTCGGCTGGGGCACGCGCGCGCTGGCGCCCAGCCCGCTGCCAGGTCCTGCGGGCAACGTCGAGTACTTCTGCTGGTTGCGCTCGGACGCTGATGCTCCCACCGAGCAGGCGGCTCACGACGTCGTCGCCGCCGGCCCGCTCGACACGACAGGGGTGAACAGATGAGAAGGGTGCTGCTGGCGGTCCACGCGGCTCGGGAGGCGGCCGCCAAGGTGGCGGCCTCGTTCGCGGCCGAGGTGCAGGTCCACGGCATCGAGGTCTGTGTGCTGGACTCCGATGCCGAGGCGCTGCGAGCGGCGGGCCTGCAGGACGCCCACGTCGTGGCCGCCGGGCCCGGCGCAGCCGCCGGCTGCGAGCTCGCCGTCGTGTTCGGCGGCGACGGCACCATCCTGCGAGCCGCTGAGATGTGCCGCGGCACCAGCACCGCGGTGCTTGGGGTCAACCTCGGTCACGTCGGCTTCCTGGCCGAGGCCGACGTGGAGGACCTGCAGGACGTCGTCCGGGGCGTGGTCGACCGCACCTACACGGTCGAGGAACGTCTGACCGTCGACGTGTCGGTCACGGTCGCCGGTGAGGTCGTGGCGACCAACTGGGCGCTCAACGAGGCGTCGGTGGAGAAGGCCGCCCGCGAGCGCATGCTGGAGATCGTCCTGGAGATCGACGACCGGCCGGTGTCCCGCTGGGGCTGCGACGGCATCGTGTGCGCCACGCCGACCGGGTCGACCGCCTACAACTTCAGCGCGGGCGGACCGATCGTGTGGCCCGAGGTCGAGGCGCTGCTCATGGTCCCGATCAGCGCGCACGCCCTCTTCGCCCGGCCGCTGGTCGTGTCGCCCAGCTCGACCCTCGCGATCGAGGTCGTCGGTGAGCAGTCGACCGGCGTGCTCTGGTGCGACGGCCGGCGCGCGGCCGAGCTGCCGCTCGGCGCCCGGGTCGAGGTCCGCAGGGGCCGCGAGACCGTGCGCCTCGCCCGCCTGCACCCCGCATCGTTCGCCGACCGTCTGGTCCGCAAGTTCGATCTTCCCGTGGCCGGCTGGCGGGGTGCCGCCGAGCGGCGCCAGGAGGAGCTCGACCGATGACGACCCCCCGCCCGATCTGGGAGCGCCTCGCCCTGCGCGACCTCGGAGTGATCGACTCCGCCGAGCTGGAGCTCTCGCCCGGCTTCACCGTCATCACAGGTGAGACGGGCGCGGGCAAGACCATGGTCGTCACCGCGCTCGGCCTGCTGCGCGGAGACCGGGCCGATCTCGGCCTGGTGAGGCGGGGTGCTGACCAGGCACGGGTCGAGGCGAGCATCGGGGTCCGTCCCGGGGCGCGGGCGGTCACCGCGGTCGAGGAGGCAGGTGGCCGCATCGACGAGGACGTCGTGATCCTCGGACGCGTGCTGTCGGCGCAGGGCCGCTCGCGTGCGCTGGCCGGCGGCGCCACGGTGCCGGCCGCGCTGCTCGCGGAGGTCACCGACGAGCTGGTCGCCGTCCACGGACAGTCCGACCAGCACCGGCTGCTGCGCCCGGCCGAGCAGCGTGCCGCCCTCGACCGGTTCGCCGGCGACGAGCTCGCGGAGGCCGCGGCTGCGTACGCCCCGGTCTACGCCCGCTGGCGTGCCGTCGAGCAGCGGCTCGACGAGCTGCGCACGCACGCGCAGGAGCGCGCCCGTGAGCTCGACGTCCTGCGCTTCGGCCTCGACGAGGTCGCCGAGGTGGACCCGCAGCCGGGGGAGGACGAGGCCCTCAAGGCCGAGGAGAGCCGGCTGGCCCACTCCGAGTCGCTGGCCCGCGCGGCCGACCAGGCGCATCGTGCGCTCGTGGGCGATCTGGACGCCACGTCGGCGCGCACCACCGTGGCCGAGGCGACCGCGCTGCTGCGCGAGGCGGGCGGTCACGACCCGGCCCTGGACGCGTTGGCCGATCGCGTCTTCGAGCTCGGCATCCTGCTCGACGACGTGGGCGCCGAGCTCGGCACCTACTCCGAAGGGATCGAGCTCGACCCCGAGCGGCTCGCGAGCCTGCAGGAGCGGCGGGCGGCCCTCGCGGGCCTGCAACGCAAGTACGGTCCGACGCTGGACGACGTGCTCGCATGGGCGCAGCAGAGCGCCGCGCGGCTGGGCGAGCTCGGCAACGACGACGAGGCCGTCGCAGCTCTCGAGGCCGAACGACTCGAGCTCGCGCCCGAGGTCGTGCGGCTCGCAGCCCGCATGACCACGATCCGGCGTGACGCCGCGGTCCGGTTCGCCCAGCTGGTCGACGTCGAGATCGCGCAGCTGTCGATGCCGTCGGCTCATCTGGAGGTCCAGGTCACGACCGCCGAGGACGCGACTCCCGGTCCCCACGGCGTCGACGACGTCGAGATGCTCTTCTCGGCCAACAGCGGGATGGGTCCCCGGCCGCTCAACAAGGGCGCGAGCGGCGGCGAGCTCTCGCGGCTCATGCTGGCTCTCGAGGTCGTGCTCGCGGATCGCACGACGGTGCCGACCCTGGTCTTCGACGAGGTCGACGCGGGCATCGGCGGCAAGGCTGCGGTCGAGGTGGGACGTCGTCTCGCCCGCCTGGCCGATCACGCCCAGGTCATCGCGGTCACGCACCTGCCGCAGGTCGCAGCCTTCGCCGACCACCACTTCGTGGTGTCCAAGGACGACGACGGCAACGTCACCAGCAGCTCGGTGATCCTGGTGCAGGAGTCCGGCCGGGTCGACGAGCTCGCACGGATGCTGGCCGGCCAGGAGGAGTCCGCCACAGCCCAGGCGCACGCCCGCGAGCTGCTCGATCTCGCACGGGGCTGACGCGGGCGGCGCACTGATAGTTGCGCCACATCGGCGACACGCCGGGACCACCTCCCCGATGCGTCGCGCCCACGAGGAACGATGGACCGCGATGGCCATCTGGAAACGCAAGACGCCCCTGCCGCCGGACGTCGAGGGTGTTGTCGGCACCCTCAGGTTCGCCCGGCGCGACAGCGACATCGCCTCTCTTCGTGAGGGCGAGATCGCTCTGGTCGCGCACCCCGATCTCGACGCCAGGCAGGCTCAAGCCCTGATCGACCGACGCGTCCGGGCGGTGCTCAACACCGCTCCGTCCAGCAGCGGACGCGTCCCCAACACGGGACCGCCGATGCTGGTGCGCGCCGGCATCATGCTGGTCGACCTCGCCGGCGAAGGTGCCTGGACCCGCCTCAAGAGCGGCGAAGGACTCCGGGTCCACGACGGCAAGGTGTGGCGCGACGAGGAGCTGGTCGTCGAGGGCGAGGAGATCGATGCCTCTCGCGCCGACGCCGACCTGGCGGCGGCCCAGGACGGCCTCGCGACCCGCCTGGACTCCGTCGTGGCCAATGCGAGCGACCACATCCGTCGTGAGCAGGGCATGCTCCTGAGCGGCGAGAAGGTGCCGAGCCTGCGCACCGAGCTGGCGGGTCGTGCCGTCGTGGTGGTCTCCCGCGCATATGACGACGCGGCCGACCTGCGCGGGCTGAAGCGCTGGATCTCCGACCACGACCCCGTGCTCGTCGGCGCAGGAGCCGGAGCCGACGTGCTGATCGCGGCGGGCTACACGCCTGCCGTGGTGGTCGGCTCGATGGACAACGTCTCGGACCAGGCGATCCGGACGTCCGGCGAGGTCGTCGTGACCACGCCGTCCGGCACCGTGGACATGCCCGAACGCCTCGAACGGCACGGCAAGGAGATCGCCACGTTCGTGTCGACCGGCTCGGACGACGACCTGGCGATCCTGCTGGCCGACACCCACGAGGCCGCGGTCATCGTGCACGTCGGCGCACCGCGGACCATGACCGAGATGCTCGAGCGCACGCCGGCCGACGCCGCCCGGATGTTCGTCGCGCGGCTGCGCGCCGGCGCCAAGATCGTCGACGCCAAGTCCGTGCACCACTTCACCTCCCAGCGCCTCGCCCTCTGGCCGGTCCTGCTCATGCTCCTCGCGGGCATCGTGGCGGTCGGCGTGGCCGTGGCCATCACCCCGGTCGGGCAGGACTGGTTCGACTCGCTCGGTGACCAGCTCGCCGATCTCGGCACCTGGATCAAAGGACTCTTCACGTGATCAACTTCCGCTACCACCTCGTCTCGATCGCCGCGATCCTCATCGCGCTCGCGGCGGGCATCGCTCTCGGCTCGGGACCGCTCGAGGACGACGACGACACACAGGCCGCGAGCCAGACGACCTCCCGGTCCGACGACCCGGGTGTGCGATCCTTCGAGACCGGCTTCGCCGCCCGCACGGCCCCGGGCATGCTGAAGGACACGCTCAAGGACCGCCCGGTGGTCGTCCTGACCGTCCCCGGCACCAATGCGTCCGAGGTCAAGGACGTCGTCAAGGGCCTCGGTCTCGCCGGCGCGGAGGTGACCGGCCAGGTGGCCCTGACCAGCAAGATGCTCGACTCGTCCGGGCGCCAGTTCGCCGAGGGCGTGGCCCAGCAGGCAGCCGAGGGCGTGGACGGGGTGACGGATGCCGGGGACAGCTACGGCCGCATCGGCTCGGCCCTCGCCCGCGCGCTGATGGCGAGCGAGCCCGGGACGCTCGACGAGACGGCCACGACCATCCGGTCGGCCTTCACCGAGGGTGACCTGATCACCGAGACGCGCGCTCCCAAGCGGGCCGCGACGCTGGCCGTCCTGGTGACCGGACCGCAGCGCGCCACCGGCGCCGCCCAGAGCACCGTGATCGCAGCGCTGGCCGCTGCGATCAACCCGACCGGACAGGGCGTGGTCGTCGCCGGCCCCGCGTCGTCCAGCACGGACGGGGGAGCGGTCAAGGCCGTGCGCGAGGGCGCCGCGGCATCGGAGATCTCGACGGTCGACGTCACCGACACGGCCGCGGGTCGCGTCGTGACGGTCCTCGCAGCTGCCGAGCAGGCCTCCGGCCAGCCCGGAGCCTGGGGCACGTCCCGCAGCGACAGCGGCGCGCTGCCGAAGTAGCGACGCCGACGGCACATGTGGGCGAACCGACACGTGTGTCGTTGGCGGTCAGGGCCGATTGATTGGTAGGCTGGAATCCCGTGGAGCCCTGATGCAATCTGCACCAGATGAGCGCTCGACACAGCATTCGACCACGGGAGTCACCTTGGCAGGTAGCGCGGTTACCAAGCACGTTTTCGTCACCGGCGGGGTGGCATCCTCGCTCGGCAAGGGCTTGACCGCCTCGAGCCTCGGACGGCTTCTGAAGTCACGCGGTCTCCGCGTCACGATGCAGAAGCTCGATCCGTACCTCAACGTCGATCCCGGCACGATGAACCCGTTCCAGCACGGCGAGGTGTTCGTGACCGACGACGGCGCGGAGACCGATCTCGACATCGGTCACTACGAGCGCTTCCTCGACGTCGACCTCTCGGGCAAGGCCAACGTGACGACCGGCCAGGTCTACTCCGAGGTCATCGCCCGCGAGCGCCGCGGCGACTACCTGGGCGACACGGTCCAGGTCATCCCGCACATCACCAACGAGATCAAGTCCCGCATCCGGGCGATGGCCGGTCCCGACGTGGACGTGGTCATCACCGAGATCGGTGGCACGGTCGGCGACATCGAGTCGCTGCCGTTCCTCGAGGCCGCGCGCCAGGTGCGTC
Organism: Aeromicrobium yanjiei; assembly: GCF_009649075.1. Taxonomy (GTDB): domain Bacteria; phylum Actinomycetota; class Actinomycetes; order Propionibacteriales; family Nocardioidaceae; genus Aeromicrobium; species Aeromicrobium yanjiei. The sequence goes on along the minus strand of NZ_CP045737.1, from coordinate 1,981,791 downwards.
ACGACGTCGGCCGGGGCAACGTCTTCTTCCTGCACGTCTCGCTCGTGCCGTACATCGGCCCGTCCGGTGAGCTGAAGACGAAGCCGACCCAGCACTCGGTCGCCGCGCTGCGCTCGATCGGCATCCAGCCCGATGCGATCGTCTGCCGCGCCGACCGCGACATCCCCGAGGGCATCAAGCACAAGATCTCGCTGATGTGCGACGTCGACAAGGAGGCCGTGGTCACCTGCGCCGACGCCCCGTCGATCTACGACATCCCCAAGGTGCTGCACTCCGAGGGCCTCGACGCGTACGTCGTGCGCCGCCTCGACCTGCCGTTCCGCGACGTCGACTGGACGCACTGGGACGAGCTGCTGCGACGGGTCCACCAGCCCGCCGAGGAGGTCACGATCGCGCTGGTCGGCAAGTACATCGACCTCCCGGACGCCTACCTGTCGGTGGCCGAGGCGCTGCGTGCGGGCGGCTTCGCCCATGACGCCCGCGTCAAGCTCCGCTGGGTCGGCTCGGACGACTGCGAGACGCCCGCCGGGGCCCACGCCAACCTGCACGACGTCGACGGCATCTGCGTGCCGGGCGGCTTCGGCATCCGTGGCATCGAGGGCAAGCTGGGCGCCCTGAAGTACGCCCGCGAGCGCGGCATCCCGGTCCTGGGCCTGTGCCTCGGCCTGCAGTGCATGGTCATCGAGTACGCCCGCAACGTCGCCGGCATCGAGGGGGCGAGCTCGTCGGAGTTCGACCCCAAGACGCCGCACCCGGTCATCGCGACGATGGCCGAGCAGCTGACGATCGTCGACGGCGAGGGCGATCTCGGCGGCACGATGCGTCTCGGCTCCTACCCGGCGGCCCTCCAGGAGGGCAGCATCGTCGCCGAGGTCTACGGCGCCAGCAAGATCGAGGAGCGCCACCGGCACCGCTACGAGGTCAACAACGCGTACCGCGAGCAGCTCGAGCAGGCCGGCCTCGTGTTCAGCGGGACGTCCCCCGACGCGAAGCTGGTGGAGTTCGTGGAGCTCCCGCGGGACGTGCACCCCTACTACGTCGCGACGCAGGCCCACCCCGAGCTGCGGTCCCGCCCGACCAAGCCGCACCCGTTGTTCGCAGGCCTCGTCGGCGCGGCGCTGGATCGTCAGCGCGAGACCCGGCTGCCCGTCGACGAGCCCGTCTCGGTCGAGGGATGACCGACCACCCCACGCTGCCGGGGCGGCTGGCCGACGCGTCGGTCGCCGACTCCGACCAGTCGTGGCCGGTGGCTCGCAGCGAGTCGATCTACGACAGCGCCTACATCGCCCTGAGGACCGACACGATCGTCGATCCCGCAGGACATGAGCACGCGCGGGCCGTCGTCCAGCCCAACGGGGCGGTCGGCGTGCTCGCGATCGACCAGGACGACCGCGTCCTCCTGGTCGAGCAGTACCGCCACCCGGTCGGGCGCCGCCTGCTCGAGCTGCCCGCCGGGACACTGGACGTCGCGGGGGAGGAGCCCCTGGAGGCTGCGGTGCGCGAGCTCGCCGAGGAGGCGGACATCATCGCGGGGGAGTGGACGTCGATGCTCCACCTGCTGGCCACCCCGGGCTACTCGACCGAGAGGTGGGAGGTGTTCCGGGCGACCGACCTGCGTCCGGTGCCGGCCGCCGACCGCACCGAACGGGTGGCCGAGGAGGCCGACATGGTCCAGTGGTGGCTGCCGTTCGACCAGGCCCTGGCCGCAGTCCTCGACGGCCGCATCACCGACTCCATGACCGTCTCGGGGATCCTGGCGGCACACGCCCTGCGCCACCCATGAGCGGGGACGTCGCCCGGGGCATCCAGGACTACCTCAGCCACCTGGGCGTCGAGCGCGGCCTCGCCGACAACACCTTGACGTCGTACCGTCGCGACCTGCGGCGCTATCGGGCGTTCCTCGCCTCGCGCGACCTGTCCGATCCCGCGGCGATCACCGAGAACGACGTCGCAGCGTTCCTGGGTGAGCTGCGCACGGGGGATCCCGACCACCCTCCGCTCGGGACGGCCAGCGCCGCGCGGACGATCGTGGCAGTCCGCGGACTGCACCGGTTCTGGCTCCGCGAGCAGAACGTGGCGACCGACGTGACCTCCGCCATCAAGCCGCCGCGTCCGGCGAGCCGGCTGCCCAAGGCGCTCCCGCTCTCGGACGTCGAGGCATTGCTCGACGCGGCCGGCGCACCGGGCACGACCCTCTCGGCCCGCGACCGGGCCCTGCTCGAGGTGCTCTACGGCACGGGGGCGCGGATCTCGGAGGCGGTCGGCCTCGACATCGACGACCTCGACCTGGAGGACTCCACGGTCCTGCTGCGCGGCAAGGGCGGCAAGCAGCGGATCGTGCCGCTCGGCTCGTACGCCAAGGCATCCCTCGCGGACTACCTGACCGCGTCGCGGCCGGCGCTGGTCGGCGGCACGACCCGGACGCCCGCGGTGTTCCTGAACGCCCGGGGCGGGCGGCTGTCGCGCCAGAGTGCGTGGACCGTGCTGACCAAGGCGGCGGACCGGGCCGGGATCTCCACGGAGGTGTCGCCGCACACGCTGCGCCACTCGTTCGCGACCCATCTGCTCGACGGGGGCGCGGACGTCCGCGTGGTGCAGGAGCTGCTCGGCCACGCGTCGGTGACCACCACGCAGATCTACACGCTGGTGACCGTCGAGAAGCTTCGGGAGATATACGCCACAGCCCACCCCCGGGCCGCACGGCAATGACAGGGCGACTCCTCTGCTTGCGTGGTCGCCAAGTCGACTTGTGCCGGTAGAGTGACGCTCGTCCGCCGGGTCGAGTCGCAGGGGTTATGAATGAGCATGGAGCTGGGTCCCACCGGACGACCGATGCCGGTCTTCCCCGATCCGCAGCCGCGGGATCCGTCCAAGCCCGCGACGATCATCGCGCTGTGCAACCAAAAGGGTGGGGTCGGCAAGACCACGACGACCATCAACCTGGGTGCCGCGCTGGTCGAGACCGGCCGCAAGGTGCTGCTGGTCGACTTCGACCCGCAGGGATCACTCACGGTCGGTCTGGGCGTCAACGCTCATGACCTGGACCAGAGCATCTACCACGTCCTGATGGACCGGGAGATCTCGATCAAGGACCTCATCATGTCGACGACGGTCGAGGGGCTCGACCTCGTGCCGTCCAACATCGACCTGTCCGCCGCCGAGATGCAGCTGGTCACCGAGGTCGGCCGCGAGCAGGTGCTCGCCCGGGTGCTCAAGCCGATCCGCCACGACTACGACGTCATCCTCATCGACTGCCAGCCCTCGCTGGGCCTGCTGACCGTCAACGCGCTGACCGCCGCCAACGGCGTGCTGATCCCGCTGGAGTGTGAGTACTTCGCTCTGCGGGGTGTCGCGCTGCTGAAGGACACGATCGAGAAGGTCCGTGACCGCACGAACGACGAGCTGCAGATCATCGGCCTGCTGGGCACGATGTACGACAGCCGCACGCTGCACGGCAAGGAGGTGCTCCAGACCCTTGTTCAGGGATGGGGCGACCTGGTGTTCCACACCGTCATCCGCCGCACGGTGAAGTTCTCGGACTCGACGGTCGCCGGCGAGCCGATCACGGAGTACGCGACGTCGTCCCCGGGTGCCGAGTCGTACCGCCAGCTGGCCAGGGAGGTTCTCGTTCGATGCCCCGACGCGTGACCACGTCCTCGGGGGGAGGCAAGCGCCCCACCATGCCGGGGGCCGACGAGCTGTTCCGGGCGACCGCCAAGACACCACCGGTCGAGACGTCCGAGCCCGAGCCGCAGATCGAGCCCGAGCCGGTCGTCGCGGCCAGCGGCCGGGTCAAGCACGACGAGAAGATGACGGTGTACGTCACGTCGGCCGAGCTGTTGGCCGTCGAGCAGGCTCGGCTCGTGCTGCGCGGTCAGCTCGGACGCAGCGTGGACCGCGGCCGGTTCGTGCGGGCGGCGCTGGCCGTCGCGCTGGAGGATCTCGACGCCCGCGGCACCCAGAGCGACGTCGCCCGGCGATTGAGCGAGTCGTGACGGTCGCGGACGTCGACGAGTCCGCGCCCCCCGGGTTCCAGGTCAACCTGACCAACTTCGAGGGACCCTTCGACCTGCTCCTGCAGCTCATCTCCAAGCACGAGCTCGACATCACCGAGGTCGCCCTGTCCGTCGTGACGGGTGAGTTCATCACGTACATCAAGGGCATGACGGACGACCTGGAGCAGACCACCAGCTTCCTGCTCGTGGCCTCGACCCTGCTGGACCTCAAGACCGCCCGGCTGCTGCCGCAGGCCGAGGTCGAGGACGAGGAGGACCTGGCGCTCCTGGAGGCCAGGGACCTGCTGTTCGCCCGTCTCATGCAGTACCGCGCGTTCAAGCAGGTCGCGGGGATCATGGCCGATCGGCTCGCGCGCGAGTCGAAGAGGTTCCCCCGCATCGTGACGCTCGAGCCGCGGTTCGCGGACCTCCTGCCCGAGGTCCTGATCTCCGTCGGTCCCGGGGAGCTGGCCCAGCTGGCCGCGAGGGCATTCGAGGACAAGCCGGTCCCGATCCTCTCGCTCACCCACCTGCACGCACCGCAGGTCAGCGTCCGCGAGCAGGCCCACCTAGTGGTCGACCAGCTGCGGCGCAAGGGCGAGATGACGTTCCGCGCGCTCACGGCCGACGCGCCGGACCTGATGACCAAGGTCGCGCGCTTCCTCGCGGTGCTCGAGCTGTTCCGCGAGGGCGTCATCGCCTTCGAGCAGGCGACCCCGCTGGGCGATCTGCACGTGCGGTGGACCGGCACCGATGAGGGCGAGATCGACGTCGGTCAGGAGTTCGACGCACCCCTGCTGGGCCCCGACGACGAGCCGGTCCTGATCCCCGAGGAGCTCCTCGACGACACGGACGGCGAGCCGACGACATCGCACGACACACCACCACCCGAGCCTGAGAGCACCGATGACTGACCAGCACGTCCCGACCGGACACCACGAGCTCGAGCTGGAGATGCTCGACCTCAAGCCCGCCCTGGAGGCGGTGCTCATGGTCGCCGACCAGCCCCTCGACCACCTGGTCCTGGCACAGGCCGTCGGCCACCCGCCGACCGACGTCGAGTCGGCGCTCGCCGAGCTCGCGCAGGAGTACACCGACCAGGGGCGTGGCTTCGAGCTGCGCAACATCGCGGGCGGCTGGCGCTTCTTCACCCGCGAGGAGTTCGCCGGGGCGGTCGAGCGCTTCATCCTCGACGGGCAGCAGGCCAGGCTCACCCAGGCGGCACTCGAGACGATGGCCGTCGTGGCGTACCGCCAGCCCATCACCCGCTCGCGCATCTCGGCCATCCGCGGCGTCAACGTCGACGGTGTCGTCCGCACGCTGGTGACCCGCGGCCTGATCGAGGAGAGCGGCGTCGACGGCGAGAGCGGCGCGATCCTCTACCGCACCACGAGCTACTTCCTCGAGCGCATGGGGCTGGGCGACCTGAGCGAGCTGCCCGACATCGCCCAGCACCTGCCCGACATGGACGACATGGAGGACGAGGGCCTGCCGGGTGCCGAGGAGGCACTCGCGGGCGTCGCGACGCAGGAGCCGATCGCGGAGGCCGAGCCTGAGGCGCCGGCGACGGAGGGGGGCGACCGTGGCTGAGATCCGCCTGCAGAAGGTCCTGGCCCAGGCCGGGCTCGGGAGTCGTCGTCGCTGCGACGACATGATCGCCCAGGGCCGGGTCGAGGTCAACGGCGAGGTCATCGACGTCATGGGCGCGCGCGTCGACCCCGCGACCGATGTCATCCGGGTCAACGGCAAGCGCATCCCCGCGCCGAGCGGTCATGCGTACGTGCTGCTCAACAAGCCTCGCGGCGTCGTGACGTCGATGGCCGACGAGCGCGGACGGCCCGACTTGTCGACGTTCGTCGAGGGGCGCGACGACCGCCTGTTCCACGTCGGCCGCCTCGACACCGACACATCCGGTCTGCTGGTGCTGACCAACGACGGCGACCTGGCGCACAAGCTCGCGCACCCGTCGTTCGAGATCACCAAGACCTATGTCGCCCTCGTCGACGGGACCGTGCCGGACAGTCTCGCCGCGAAGCTCAAGGCGGGCATCGAGCTCGACGACGGCCCGGCGCAGGTCGACCGCTTCCAGGTCAAGGACCGGTCGCGGGGACGTTCGCTCGTGGAGCTCGACATCCACATGGGCCGCAACCGCATCGTGCGGCGACTCCTCGACGCGGCCGGTCACCCGGTGCGGGAGCTGACCCGCACCGCGTTCGGGCCGCTGCACCTCGGCGGCCTCTCGGTCGGCGCAATGCGCGATCTGACGAGGGACGAGCTGGGTGGGCTGTTCGACAGCGTCGACGAGCGATGAGCGCAGCTGCTCCCCGGGCGTTGCCGGGGCCGGTGCTCGTGATCGGGTGCGGGCTGATCGGCACGTCGATCGGCCTGGCGCTGAGGGCCCACGAGGTCGACGTGCTGCTCGCTGACGCCGAGCCCGGCAACGTCGAGGCCGCGGCCTCCAGGGGCGCGGGGCGTCCGGCCACCGATCACGTGGAGCCCTACCTGGTGGTGGCAGCAGTGCCGCCGACCGCGGCGGCCGACGTCGTCGTCCAGGCCCTGAGGAGGTGGCCCGCGGCGTACGTCACCGACGTGACGAGCGTGAAGGCCGGTCTGCAGCGGGAGATCGACGCACACCCCGGGGCCGAGCGGTTCGCCGGCGGACACCCCATGGCGGGCAGCGAGCGGTCCGGACCGATGGCCGGATCGGCCCAGCTGTTCGAGGGGCGGCCGTGGGCGGTGACCCCCGGCTCCGCAACGCTCCCGGAGGCGCTGGACGCTGTCGTCGACATGGCGCTGCACGTGGGCGCTGTCCCGATCATCCTCGAGGCGGCCGCGCACGATCGCGCCGTCGCACTGGTCTCCCACGTGCCCCAGGTGATGTCGACCCTCACCGCGGCTCGCCTCAACGACGCTCAGGGCAACCACCTCGCCCTGGCCGGCCCCGGGCTGCGTGACACCACGCGGATCGCGGGCAGCGACAGCGCGCTGTGGATCGACATCCTCGGCACGAATGCAGCCGACGTGCGGGCCGTGCTCGAGCTCGTACGGGCCGATCTCGACCGGGTCATCGATGCGCTGGGCCAGGACGACGCGGTGATCGGTGACGTGCTCGAGTCGGGCCGCCGTGGCACCGAGCAGATCCCGGGCAAGCACGGCTCGGCGCCGGCGCGCGTCGACATCGTGCACGTCCAGGTCGCGGACCGTCCCGGCGAGCTGTCGCGTCTCATGACCGATACGGGACAATCGGGTGTGAACATCGAGGACCTGCGCCTGGACCACGACCTGGGACGGCCCGTCGGCCTGGCCGAGATCGCGGTCGCACTGGGCGTGGGGGACTCCCTGGTCGACGCCCTGACCGCACGCGGCTGGACCGCGTACCGCTAGATGACCCCGACCCCCGACGTACTGATCCGTACTGCCGAAGGAAGTTGAGCACCTGTGACATCACCCCTGGTCGTTGCGATCGACGGGCCCTCCGGGTCCGGCAAGTCGAGCACGTCGCGCGGCGTCGCCGCCCGGCTGGACCTCGCGTACCTGGACACCGGAGCGATGTACCGGGCGATGACGTGGGCCCTGCTGCAGCACGGCGTCGACCTCACCGACAGCGATGCGGTCGCAGTCGCGGCGGAGAAGATCTCGCTCGAGTCGGGCACCGATCCGGCGGCGCCCACGATCCACGCCGACGGCGTCGACGTGGCCGAGCCCATCCGCTCGGACGAGGTCACCGGCTCGGTCAGCCTCGTCGCCGCGGTGCCGCGCGTCCGCGAGATCCTCGTCGACATGCAGCGCGCAACGATCGCCGGCAGCCACGGCATCGTGGTCGAGGGGCGCGACATCGGCTCGACCGTGGCCCCCGACGCCCCGGTGAAGATCTACCTGGTCGCCGACCCCGCCGCCCGTGCCGCACGGCGCGCAGCCGAGAACGGCGGAGGTGACGCCGCGGCGACGGAGCAGGCGCTCGCGCGACGCGACGAGATCGACTCCACCCGTGCCACGTCTCCGCTCGCGAAGCCCGAGGGAGCGGTCGTGGTCGACAGCACCCACATGACGCTCGACGAGGTCATCGACGCGATCGTGGGGATCGTCGACGCCGCTGGATGACCCCACCGCGGGCCGATCCAGTTCCCGATGCGGGATCGGCGGCCCGATCGTGGGATGATGGAGGACGCAGGTGCCCGGATCCACGGTCACCTGTGATCCCACATCTCCTGGGCCAAGGACGCGGTCAAGCGTGACCTGCCGGGCCCCCTGCTGACAGGACGCTCCGATGGCTGACGCCGTTCCCGTACTCGCCGTGATCGGGCGACCCAACGTCGGGAAGTCGACGCTGGTCAACCGCATCATCGGCCGACGCGAAGCCGTCGTGGAGGACGTCCCCGGCGTGACCCGCGACCGTGTCTCGTACGACGCGGTGTGGAACGGTCGCGCGTTCACGGTGGTCGACACCGGCGGCTGGGACCCCGACGCCCGCGGTCTGGCCGAGCGCATCGCCGCGCAGGCCGAGATCGCGATCCAGGTCGCGGACGCGGTGCTGTTCGTGGTCGACGCGACGGTCGGCATCACCGACGTCGACGAGAAGGTCGTGAAGATCCTGCGGGCGGCCAAGAAGCCGGTCATCCTCGCGGCCAACAAGGTCGACGACCAGCGCGCCGAGATCGAGGCCGCCGGTCTGTGGAACCTCGGGCTCGGTCAGCCGTGGCCCGTCTCGGCGCTGCACGGGCGGGGGAGCGGCGACATGCTCGACGCGATCCTCGACGCACTGCCCGATCCGCCGCCGGAGGACTTCGACGCCCCGCAGGGTCCGCGTCGGGTGGCGATCGTCGGCAAGCCCAACGTCGGCAAGTCCAGCCTGCTCAACCGCCTCGCGGGCGAGGAGCGGGTCGTCGTCGACGACGCCTCCGGCACCACGGTCGACCCGGTCGACGAGATCGTGGAGCTCGGCGGGCGTACGTGGAACTTCATCGACACCGCCGGCATCCGTCGCCGGGTGCGCGATGCGTCAGGCCACGAGTACTACGCGAGCCTGCGCACCAGCTCGGCGATCGACCGGGCGGAGGTCGCGGTCGTCATCATCGACGGCAGCGTGCCGCTGACCGAGCAGGACACCCGCATCATCAGCTCGGTGGCCGAGGCCGGACGGGCGCTGATCATCGCGTTCAACAAGTGGGACCTCGTCGACGACGAGCGTCGCTACTACCTCGAGCGCGAGATGGAGCGCGAGCTCGTCCAGGTGCCGTGGGCCCCGACGATCAACATCACGGCGCGCACGGGCTGGCACATCGATCGCCTCGTGCGGGCGCTCGACGCCGCCCTGGAGGGCTGGGAGACCCGCGTCTCCACGGGCGCGCTCAACGCGTTCCTCGGCCGTCTGGTGTCCGAGCACCCGCACCCGGTGCGCGGCGGCAAGCAGTCCAAGATCATGTTCGGCACGCAGGCCTCCACCGCGCCGCCGACCTTCGTGCTGTTCACGTCGGGCAAGCTCGAGCAGTCGTACATGCGATTCATCGAGCGTCGTCTCCGCGAGGAGTTCGGCTTCGTCGGCACGCCGATCCACATCCAGCAGCGTCCGCGCAAGAAGCGCGAACGCCGCTAACGTCTCGCGGGACGTCATCCGGCTCGAATCGCAGCAGGTTCGGCGGGCATGACGTCCCGAGGGTGTGGCCGATGTGAGGTGCCGGGAGGACCTGCGGTAAAGTTCCTCTTCGGTACGAACGGGCTGTAGCGCAGCTTGGTAGCGCACCTGACTGGGGGTCAGGGGGTCGCAGGTTCAAATCCTGTCAGCCCGACCGTGCGAGTCTCGCAAGAGACAGGAAAGTCCCGGACCTGCGGAAGCAGGTCCGGGACTTTTTAGTTTCTGGGTTGGTCGTCGCGTCTGGGGTCGGTGGTCAGCTCGCGCAGGAACCGTGACGTCTGAAGCGGTTCCAGCGATCTCGGCCTCATCGTGCAACGATTGCGACAGATAGTCTTCAGGCAGGGAGGACGCATGCCCCACCCCGGCACGCCGGATCCGCAAGGTTCCAGTCAGACCCATGAGGCGCCGCGACCCCGAGCTGCGTCACCCGGGTCGAACCCCACAGGCCGGCAGCTGTTGCGCGCCACCTTCGCTCTGCTGCGTCAGGACAAGCAGATGTTGTCCCTGCCATTCATCGGCATGGTGGTCGGAGCTATCGCCGCTGTCATTTCCTTCTGCCTGGGCTATGGCATCGGATGGCTGGTCACGGGCCACCGCGGCGAGGTCGCTTGCTACGCGGGTGCGGCGCTAGCCGGCCTGGGGGCGACGATCGTCTCGGTCTACTTTCAGACCGCGCTGGTCATTGGTGCGAACCACCGCGCGGACGGCGGCGAGCCCACCGCGCGGTCGTGCCTGCGCGCAGCGTGGAGGCTCAAGTGGACGATCCTTGCGTGGTCCGTCGTCACCGCGACGGTTGGATTCGTGCTCCAGATGATCGAGGAGCGGCTCAGCTTCCTCGGATCCCTTCTGAATTTCGTCGGTGGGATGGCTTGGGGGGTCGCCACGTTTGTCGTGGTGCCGGTGCTCGTTGCCGAGGACGTCGGCCCGGTCACGGCAATCCGGCGCTCGACTGTCGTTCTCAGGGACACCTGGGGCACCAGCCTGCGCACAGCGGTCCGGGGCGGGGCCTTGGCGATTGTCTCCTGGGTGGCGGCGATCAGTCTTCTGGTCGCAGGCGCTGTGATGGTCTTCTCCGGCCCCTCGCGGCTGCTTGTCCTCGGCGTCGCTCTCATGGCCGTAGGAGCCGTCGCGATGATCGTCGTCGGAAGCCTGGTCGGCGCGGTGGGCGCGTACGCGCGTGCTCTGATCTACCGCTACGCAGTCGGTCTCCCCACGCCGGGCGTCGACACGGTCTTGCTCGCCGGTGCCTTCCGGTCGAAGAGCTGAGGGGCACCGCGGGCCGTCGCGCGGCGGAACTTGCCCTCCCAGTCCGCCTAACAGTACGATTATCTAGATGTTTGCTGGACGACCCAGCAGGGATGCGCAGGATCCGATTCGTTGCGAATGAGGTGGGCCATGTCAGCCGTCGAGTCCTGTCGTATCGGCGTGGTGGGAAGTGGCCTCGGAGGCTTCCGCGTCGCGGCCGATCTGCGCCGACTGGGGCACACCGGGCCGTTGGTCGTGTTCGGCGCCGAGACGCACCCTCCGTACGATCGGCCTCCGCTGTCGAAGCAGATCCTGCTCGGCGACTGGACCGTGGACGAGGCTCGGCTCGCCGATGATGCCGAGCTCGAGGCGCTGTCCCTGGACCTTCGGCCGGGAGCCGTCGTTCGCGCGGTGACGCCCGGGCGCGTCCACTTGGCCAGCGGCTCGACCGAGGACTTCGACGTCGTCGTGGTGGCGACCGGCGCCGAGGCGCGGATGCCTGACTTCGTCCCCGACCATCCGCTCATCCACCGGTTGCGCACCCTCGATGACGCGATGCGCCTGCGCTCGGCGCTGCCCGCGGCCGAGTCGCTGGTCGTCGTGGGCGGAGGCTTCATCGGTGGTGAGGTGGCCGCCGCTGCCCGGGTGCTCGGGGTGGACGTCACGATCGTGGAGGCCATGCCGACGTTGTTCCACCGTGCGCTCGGTGCCGAGGCGGGTGAGTACTGCTCCGAGCTGCACCGTCGCCACGGGGTGCGGGTGCTCTCCGGCAGCCCTGTACGAGGGCTCTCCGGTGCGGACGGCGGGGTGACCGTGACGCTGGAGGACGGCACCCACGTCACCGCAGACCTGGCGCTGGTCGGGCTGGGTGCGTCCCTCAACACGGGGGTGCTCGACGGACTCGGACTCGACGTCGTCGGCGGGGTTTTGTGTGACGGATCGGGCGCGGTCGAAGGTCTGGATGGGGTCTACGCGCTCGGCGACGTCGCCCGGTGGCGCGACGAGCTCACCGGGCTGCCGACCCGCCGAGAGCACTGGTCGACGGCCGGCGACCAGGCCGCCATCGTGGCTCACACGATCCTGGGTCTTCCGGTGCCGGACTACCTGCGGCAGGCGCCCTACTTCTGGTCGGATCAGCACGGCATCAAGATCCAGGTGATCGGGCGCACCGAGATGGCACGGACGGGTGGCTGGCTCGAGCAGGACGCCGACAGCGGCTCCGCCGTGTACGGCTATCACGACGGCGAGTCCTTGGTGGCCGTGGCGACCTTCGGCTCTCCACGCCTGATCGGGAAGTACCGGCCCCTGGTGGCCGAGGGAATGCTCTCTGCACGATCGTCCGCCGTCTCCTGACCGCTTCTCGCCATATGCCTTGTGTTTAGTACAAATAGGTAGAACAATGTCGGGGTCGGCAGATGGCCGTCACGCACTGGGAGGCAATGATGAGCGAGACCCTGACATTCGAACCGTTCGGATCCGGTGTCACCCGGCCCGAGGACATCGCGGAGGCTCCGGACGGTTCCATCTGGGTCAGCGACAAGGCCGGTGCAGCTGCCCGGGTGGCCTCTGACGGCTCGATCACTCAGATCGGCAAGGCCGGGGGAGAGCCGAACAGCCTCAACTTCCTGCCCGACGGACGGCTGCTGATCGCCAACTTCGAAGGGGCGCTGCAGGTGCTCGACACCGCCGACGGTGCCGTCGAGACCTTGATCGACGTGGTCGACGGCCAGGCAGTCACGCACGCCAACTACGCGCTGGCTGATGCGAACGGCTTCGTCTGGGCCACCGAGTCCACCCGCTTCCCCCACCCCGGCCCGGACAAGATTCCCGAGATGCTGGCCGATCCGGATGGCTGGTTGTTCGTGCGGAGGCCGGACGGCAGCTCGGAGATCCTGGCCGACGGGCTCAGCTTCGCCAACGGTCTGGCCCTGTCGCCGGACGGCCGACACCTGTACGTCGCCGAGACGTTCACCGGCCGACTGAGCCGTGCCGCGATCCTCCCGGGCGGCGGGCTGGGCGAGCTCGAGACCTACTGCATCCTGCCCGAGGACGGCCTGGAGGCCGAGCTCATGGCGGCGGGCCCGGACGGCATGGCCTTCGACGAGTCGGGGGCGCTGTGGGTCGGTGTCTACAACCGCAATGCGCTGGCGGTGATCGCCCCGGGCGGCAAGGACGTGCAGATGTACGCCTTCGACCCCGCCGAGACCGATCTCGGCTGGCCGACCAACCCGGTGTTCACCGGACCCGACCGGCGCGACCTCCTCGTGGGATCGATCGTGAACCCGCACATCGCCAAGACGCGCGTCGAGGTCCCCGGAGCACCGCAGCCGTACCGGATCGCGACGCCCGCCGGGAGCTGACGTCTGCTGCCGGCGTGGGCTGTCACAGCGCCGAGGAGTATCCGCCGTTCACCGGGATGGTCTGACCCGTGATCCACGAACCGGACTCCGATGCCAGGAGCAGCACCACGCCGGCCGCGTCGTCCGGCGTGCCGAAGCGCCTGATCGTGTAGTCGCGCAGGTGCCTCGCGTCCTTCTCGGGATCGGCGGCCGCATCGGAGTCACGAATGGTCGACAGCGAGACGCAGTTGGCCGTGACCAGGTGGCGTCCGCCGGCCTTGGCGATCGAGCGCATGAAGCCTGCGGCTCCGGCCTTGGCCGCGGCGTAGACGGGCAGGCTCGGCTCGCCCACGCGTCCGGCGTCCGAGACGATCGTGATGATGCGGCCGTGACCGCCGCGGACCATCGCCGGCATGGCGGCCCGGCAACAGTTCATGACGCCCGTGAGATTGACGTCGAGGAATGGCTGCCAGTCGGACGGATCGGACTCCCAGAACGGGATCGCCATCGAGTCAAAGGTGCCGCGAGCGCCGGCGTTGCCGGCATTGTTGACCAGGATGCTGACCGGTCCGAGCTCGTGCTCGGCCTGTGCCAGCATCGATGAGACCGATGCGAAGTCGCTGACGTCGCACGCGAGGGCGATCGCCTCGCCGCCCGCGTCGACGATGCTCTGTGCCACCTCGGCCGCACGATCCGCGAAGTAGTCGTTGACCACGACTCGTGCCCCGCTGGCTGCGAGATAGCGGGCGATCCTCGCGCCCACGCCCTGTCCGGCTCCCGTGACGAGGGCGACCCGCTCGTCGAGGCGGAGGAAGTCGTCGGGACGAAGGGGTTCAGACGTCATCACAGTGTCCTTGCTCGAGACCGCGGCAGCTGGTCAGATATCGCACGCTAATCTAACTGTATAACGCATGGCCGCGCGTGGTCACGATCTGGAACGCAGAAAGCCGAAGGCCATCAGGCACTTCGGCTTTCAGCTGTGTGAGGTGGATCAGGCGAACAAGTCGACCACGGGCTTGTTCTTGAGGTCGTTCTGGAACAGGTACTTCGCTGCGACGTCCATGTGCTTGCGCCAGTGCTCGGCAGCACCGTCGCCGTCCTTGGCCTCGACGAGAGCAACGAGCTTCTCGTAGGCCTTGATGACTCGCTGGAACCGTTCAGAGCTGTCACCCTGGTCGAACTTGGTGGCGACCGACAGCTCGAGGTGGGTGGTCACGATGTCGTGCAGCACCGCGCCCTGCACGGCAAGGGTCTTGTTGCCGCACCGCTGCATGATCAGCTCATGGAACTTGTAGGTCAGGCCCGACCAACGACTCGGATCGGGAACAGCCTTCGTGCCGGCCTCGACGACCTTCCGCAGATCTTCGATGCAGCTCTGGAGATCGGCGATGTCCTGCTTGGTGCGGGTCTTCGCCAGCAGGCGAGCGCACTCGGGCTCGGACACCTTGCGGGCCTCGTACACATCGTCGATCGTGGTGCCCGAGATCTGGAGCAGCAGACCGACGTATCGGGCGGCCACCGAGATGTCGGGCTGCATGACCTGGGCGCCGCCCCGTGAGCCTCGACGGACGCTGATCAGCGTCTCGGTCTCGAGGATCCGGAAGGCCTCGCGCAGCGTGGGCCGCGAGACGCCGTACTGGGACATCAGCTGAACCTCGGGCGGCAGCGTCTCGCCGGGCGTGAGTTCGCCCTTCACGATCTGGCGGCGCAGATGGGTCGCGATCAGCTCGGCGGTCTTCGGCGCACGCATGACCTTACCGACTTGCATGATGTCGTCATGGGACGTACTCGTCGTACTCATAGTTGCAGCCTACATCTCAATCGAGGTGATATCAGTAATCGACTCGGATAACACCGTCAATGTCGCCTTCTGAACAAGGCCTCCTGTGTGAGGCTCGCTACCAAGCTGCCATCGGAGTGAAAAATCGACCCCGTGTACCAGCCCCGCCCCGCCGCGAGCGTGTGTGGCACCAGGTCGACGAGGAGCCAGTCGTTCGCGATGATCGGTCGGTGGAACCACATCGCATGGTCCAGGCTCGAGGATGTGGCGTGCGTCGGCGTGTTGAAGGCGGCCGTGCCGCTCGAGATGTCGGACAGGTAGGTCAGGGCGCACGCGTTCAGCAGCGGGTCCGTCCCCAGGGGAGCGGTGCACCGCGCCCAGAACCTGATCGGATACTCGAGACCCGGAAGGGCCTGCTCGGCCTTTCGTCCCTCGAAGGAGAAGAGTCGGGGAATCGTGTAGACCCGATTCTCATCGGGAGCCGATACGTCGGGTAGCTGGGCGATCTGACGGTCGTCGCCGTCGGCAGGTGTCGAGAAGGAGGCAGACATGTTGAAGATCACCTCTCCCTCCTGGAGCGCCACGACGCGGCGGGCCGAGAACGATCGGCCGTCTCGATCGCGGTAGACCTTCAGCAGCATGGGACGGGAGGCGTCACCGGGGCGCAGGAAGTAGCCGTGGAGCGAGTGGGGCAGCCGGCCCTCGGCGGTGAGTCCGGCAGCGCGCAGCGCCTGGGCCGCCACCTGGCCCCCGTAGAGCGCGTAGTGATCGGGAAAGACGAAATTGGCGCGGAACACGTTCGTGTCGATCGTCTCGAGCTCGAGCATCTCGAGCAGCGTGCGGTCGTCCGTCGTCGGACCGACGATTCCGGGTGTGGTCATCTGCGGCGATCCGTTCGGTGTGGTGAGTGGCGGGACAGTTTCGCTGTGTGTAGTAATATCAGTAAACCCAATGCCCGGTCTGAGGAGCGCACTGATGGACGTCGATTTCGGAATGCTCATGGTGCGTCTGGCCCTCGGGCCGATGCTGATCACGCACGGCTGGAACAAGATCTTCGGCGGGGGAGGACTCAGCGGGACCACAGGCTGGTTCGAGAGTCTCGGACTTCGGCCGGCATGGCTCCATGCGCGGGTCGCGGCCGTCGCCGAGATCGGGGCGGGCCTGCTGGTCACCTTGGGCCTGCTGACGAGCCTGGGCGCCGCCGCATTCGTCGGACTCATGGCTGTAGCGGCTCTGACGGATCATCGCGGCAAGGGCTACTTCATCTTCAAGGGCGGCGTCGAGTACGTCGTCCTCGTCGCGATGGTCGCCGTGGGACTGGCCGCGGTCGGCCCGGGTGACTGGTCGCTCGATCACGCACTTGGTCTCGACGTCGCCGGCTACGGCTGGGCGATCGCGGCGGCGGTCACCGGGATCGCGGGGGCCGCGCTCCTCATGGTGACGTCGTACCGGCCGAAGCCGTCGTCCACCTGAGGGCGCGACCTGCCCGAGATCTAGTCCGTCGTTGACTGTCCGGGCGTGAACCCGAGGAATCCCGCGGCGTCCTTGTCCGTCTCGGCCAGCTGGGAGTTGCGCTGTGCCGCTTCTTCCAGATCGACGATCCGCTGCTTCGCAGCTTCCACCGTCAGGCCATCGGCGGTGATGCCGTCGGTGCCTGCCTGCTCGATCTGGGAGCGGAGATTCGCGATCTCCTCACTCAGTCGGGCACTGGATTCGTTGTACGTCAGCAGGTCGTGATCGTCCTCGATCTCGCGCTCGACCTCATTGGAGTCGTTCATGTCTGTCCCCTCTGTGTAGTACCGGTTTACAACGCTGACTAATAAGTTATATGATCGACCTCACTAAGCGATAGGAGCCTGGGCATGCCACTTCAAGACCATATGCAAATCATTTCGGTCGATGACCACGTGATCGAGCATCCAAGGGTCTGGACGGATCGGCTTCCCAAGAAGTTCGTCGAGCGCGGGCCGCAGATCATCGAGACGGACCAAGGACACCACGTCTGGAAGTACGACGGCGACATCTACCCGTACATCGGACTCAACGCGGTGGCGGGCAAGGAGCCGAAGGACTTCGGCATGGAGCCCGTGCGATACGACGACATGATCCCGGGTTGCTACGACCCGATTGCCCGCGTCAAGGACATGGACATCGACGGCGTTCAGGCCGCATGCTGCTTCCCGTCCTTCCCGGGCTTCGGCGGCGGTGTGTTCCATCGCAGCAAGGACAAGGAGCTGTCGCTCGCGGCAGTCCAGGCCTGGAATGACTTCAGCATCGAGGAGTGGAGCGCGAGCGCCCCCGATCGCTACGTCCCGCTGGCCATCCTGCCGACGTGGGACGTCGAGCTGGCGGCCAAGGAGGCGCTGCGCGTTGCCAACATGGGCGCTCGGACGGTCTCGTTCCCCGACAGCCCCTCGCCCCTCGGTCTCCCCGGATTCAGCAGTGACTACTGGGCGCCACTGTGGGATGTCTGCGAAGACACGAACATGCCGGTCAGCCTGCACTTCGGCTCGGGCAGCTTCGTCCCGGGATTCAACGCCTCTGCCGCTGCGGCCTTCCCGCCGGTCACGCCGGCGACGATGCCCGACGGCTCGCCTCACATCGAGGCGCCGTTCATCGTCAACATCGCCCTGTTCTCGACCAATCTGATGTGGTCGACGGTCGAGCTGGTGTTCTCGGGCCAGCTGCAGAAGCACCCGAATCTGAAGATCATGCTGGCCGAGGGCGGTATCGGTTGGCTTCCGTACGTCGCCGAGCGCGCCGACTACTCGTGGTTCCAGCACCGGTGGTATCAGCCGATCGACTTCGACACGAAGCCGTCCGACCTGATTCGCAAGCACTTCTGGGGCTGCTACATCGACGATCGTCACGGCCTGGCCAATCGTCACGAGATCGGCGTCGACCGCATCTGTGTCGAGATCGACTACCCGCACTCTGACTCGCAGTGGCCCAACAGCCGCAAGGTCATCGCTGAGTCCCTCGTTGACGTGCCCGACGACGAGGCCCACAAGATCGTGGAGCTCAACGCCCGCGAAGTGCTCAACTTCCCGCGCACGAGCTGACCCGAGAGCCTGCTCAGACACCGCGGAACGCCCACGGGCGTTCCGCGGTGTCTGCCTTGCCCCGGTAAGGAGCGATGATGGCCGCGGACGAGTCGTCCGGCACGCAGTACGTCCTCGCCGCGAACGTCATGGTGTTCGCGCTGGCGCAGACCGCGGTGATCCCCGCGCTGCCGCACATCGGTGCCGAGCTCGACCGCAACACTGCGGACGTCGCGTGGATCCTGACGGGGTACTTCGTCAGCGCCGCGGTGTGCACGCCGATCCTCGGCAGGCTGGGTGACATGTGGGGGCGTCGGAGAATCCTGATGCTCGCGATGGCGTTGTTCGCCCTCGGGAGCCTGATCTCTGCGGTCGCACCCACGCTCGAGCTGGTGGTGCTGGGTCGAATCGTCGCCGGCGCAGGCGGCGGTGTCCTGCCGCTGTGTTTCGGCATCATCCGGAGCACGATGGGGGCGCGTCAGGTGCCGTCGACCATCGGCACCCTTTCGGCGATGGCCGGACTGGGCGCGAGCGGGGGACTGTTCCTGGGCGGGGTGATCATGGATCTGGGCGGCTTCCGGCTGCTGTTCTGGGCCGGGGCGGTCCCTGCGGCGGTCGTGTGCCTGGTCGACAAATGGCGGCTGCCCGAATCGGATGACAAGGGCGGAGGCGCGGTCGATGTCGTCGGCGCCGTGTTGCTGTCGATCGGCCTGACGGCGCCTCTCCTGGCACTCAGCCAGGGGGGTGCGTGGGGGTGGTCCGACGCGAAGACCCTCGCCCTCGCGGCGCTCGGCGTCCTCGTGCTGGCTGCGTGGGTGGTGCACAGTCTCAGGGCGAGCGCACCGCTCATCGACCTCCGACTCGCGATGAAGCCCGTGCTGCTGCGGACCAACACCACGACGCTCCTCGCGGGAAGTGCGATCTTCGTGCCGTTCCTGCTGGTGCCCGCGATCGGCCAAGCGCCGGCCTGGACCGACTACGGGCACGGGCTGACCGCGACCGAGGCCGGTCTTCTGCTGGTTCCCGGCACGCTGCTGTCGCTGTTCGCGGGTCCGCTCTCCGGCTGGATCTCATCGAGGTGGGGGAGTCGGATCGCTTTGTCGCTGGGGTGCATCGTCAATGCCGTCGGGCTGGCGTTCCTCGCCCTGTCTGCTGGTGGGGGACTCCTGCTCGTCATCGTGTTGACGACGGTGGCGCTCGTCGGAGGCTCGATCGCGTTCGCCGCGATGGCGAACGCGATCATCGAAGGGGTGATGCCCGAGCGCACAGGCGAGGGGACGGGAGTCAATGCCGTTGTCAGGTCGATCGGCTCCTCGCTCGGTACGCAACTGGTCTCGGCGATCCTGGTGGCCGGCGTCGTGGTCGGCACCGGGCTGCCCTCGCTGGGTGCCTATGAGATCGCCTTCGTCGTCGGCGCAGGCATTGCGCTCGTTGCAGGCGCCACGGCCCTGACCATCCCCCGGGTGGCCCGATGACCGGACAGGATGGTGTCTGCGCCGGGGCTACCGATGCGCCCTCTCGCGTTATATAGTTAACTGATTTTGATCGATCCCGGTCGAGCGTCGATGAGATGTCGAGAGGAATGCACATGAAGATCGGCATGCCGATGAGCTACAGCGGCGGTTTCAAGGAGACGGTCGAAGAGCTCGTGGAGTACGAAGCAGTGGGTCTCGACGACGTCCTGCTGCCCGAGGCGTACACCTTCGACGCGGTGAGCCAGCTCGGTTACATCGCCGCGAAGACATCCACCCTGGGAATCACCTCCGGAATCCTCAACATCTACTCACGCACGCCTGCACTGCTGGCCATGACGGCCGCAGGACTCGACTACGTCTCGGACGGCCGGTTCACGCTGGGCATCGGCGCCTCGGGCCCCCAGGTCGTCGAGGGCTTCCACGGCATCAAGTACGACGCACCGCACGGCCGCTGCCGCGAGGTCGTGGAGATCTGCCGCAAGGTCTGGCGTCGCGAACCGCTCGAGTACGACGGCAAGCACTTCCACCTCCCGCTCACGAAGGAGCACGGCGGCAGCGGGCTCGGGAAGCCGCTGCGGCTGATCAATCACCCGGTCCGCGACAACATCCCGGTCGTGCTGGCTGCTCTCGGTCCCAAGAACGTCCAGCTCGCCGCCGAGATGTTCGACGGCTGGGAGCCGATCTTCTACGTGCCCGAACGCGCTGAAGCGGCGTTCGGCGATGCACTCGCCAAGGGGAAGGCCAACCGGCAGGCCGGTCTGGACCCGTTGCAGATCATCGTCGACGTCAAGGTCGCGATCACCGAGGACGCCGATGAGAAGGAGGCCGCGATGCAGAATGTGCGCGAGCACCTGGCTCTGTACGTCGGCGGCATGGGCGCCAAGGGCAAGAACTTCTACAACGACCTCGCGATCCGCTACGGCTACGAGGAGTCCGCACCGGTCATCCAAGAGCTTTTCCTGTCGGGGAAGAAGGCCGAGGCCGCGGCAGCCGTCCCCGACGAGTTCGTCCACGGCGTCGCCCTGATCGGCGCACCCGGCTGGGTCAAGGAGCGGGCAGCAGCCTTCGCCGAGAGCGGCGTCACGACGCTGAACACGTCACCTCTCGCGCCCACCCACGCGGGTCGAGTGAGCACGATCGCCCAGCTGAAGAGCTTCGTCTCTTGACGTGGGGTGACCAGAGCATCGACGCGCTCGGAGGCGCAGGGCCGCGCAGCAGCTCGTACTGACCGCCGGCGTTCCCCGGCCAGTGAATGACATGACCACGACGAGAGAGCAGAAGTCGATGACAACATCTGAAGTGGTGCGCCCGCTGCCGCAGCCGACCCTGGCGAGCGCGGACTTCTGGTCCGCGGGAGCCGACGGCGAGCTGCGGATAGCCCGCTGCGACGACTGCTCGACCTACATGCACCCGCCGCTGCCGACCTGCCGGAGCTGCCGGAGCATCAACGTCACCATGACCCCGGTGTCGGGCCGGGCCGTGGTGGTCGGCTTCACGGTCAACAGTCAGCATTGGCTTCCGTCGTTTCCGCCTCCCTACGTCGTGGCGATCGTCGCTCTTGAAGAGGACGACGGCGCGCGACTGATGACCAACATCGTCAACTGCGAGCCCGAGGCCGTCGCGATCGGCATGCGCGTCCGGGTGCTGTTCGAGAAGGCCGAAGAGGTCTATCTGCCGTTGTTCGAACCCGATCCGGATGCGGGGCCCGAGCTCGGACCCATCCCCGCACAGCGTGACGTCGCAGCAGCGCTTCGGCCGATGGCCTCGTCCAAGAAGTTCGAGGACGATGTCGCTCTCACGGGCGTCGGCCAGTCGAGGGTCGGCCGCCGGCTGATGGTGGATCCGCTGTCGCTGACGGTCGAGGCCAGCTTGAAGGCGATCGAGGATGCGGGCCTGACGATCGATGAGATCGATGGCCTCGCGACCTATCCGGGCAATGCGCCGGCCGGGATGTCCGAAGGCGGTGTCATGGCGGTCGAGGAGGCCCTCCAGATTCGCCCCACCTGGGTCAACGGCGGTGGCGAAACCCCGGGGCAGATCGGTTCGATCATGGCCGCGATGCTCGCAGTCTCCGCTGGTCTGTGCCGGCATGTCTTGTGCTTCCGCACTGTCTGGCAGGGCTCGTACTCGGCCATGACGCGGTCGGGTGCCTGGAAGGTCGGCAATGAGCGGGCCACCGGCATGATGGAGTGGCGCGCCCCGTTCGGCGCCGTCTCTGCGGCCAACTGGATTGCGTGCAATGCGTCGAACTACTTCCACACCTATGGCGGCGGCCGCGAGACCCTCGGGCACATCGCGATCAACGCTCGCAAGAATGCGATGCTCAACCCGGAGGCCGTCTACCGCGATCCGATGACCATGGACGACTACATGTCGGCGCGGATGGTCACGTCGCCGTTCGGACTGTTCGACTGCGATGTCCCCGTGGACGGTGCGATCGCCGTCATCGTCTCGGCGGCGGAGACGGTCAAGGACCGGCCCAAGCCTGCGGTCTTCGTGGAGGCTGTCGGCACGCAGATCATGGAACGCCTCTCCTGGGACCAGGACACCTTGACGCATCTGCCGCAGACGCTCGGTCCTTCGGCACACCTGTGGAGTCGCACGTCACTGACGCCCGAGGACGTCGACGTCGCTCAGCTCTACGACGGCTTCACGTTCAACTGCCTGTCGTATCTCGAAGCGCTGGGCTTTTGCGAGCTGGGTGGTGCGAAGGACTTCATCGACGAGGGTCGCGGCATCGCGCTGGACGGCAGGCTGCCCCTCAACACCCACGGCGGCCAGCTGTCGGCGGGGCGACTGCACGGATACGGCTTCGTCCGCGAAGCGATGCTCCAGCTGCGCGGCGAGGCGACGGGTCGTCAGGTGGCGGGCGCGCAGGTGGCCGCGGTCGCGGCCGGCGGAGGCGTGCCATCTGGCGTCATGCTCCTGCGTGGCGCTTAGCCGGTGAGTGCCGTGGGATTCAGCCTTGTCAACCTGCACATCATCAAGTACCAAGACGAAGGAGACACACAATGACCGGACCCATGCAGGGCGTGCGCGTCCTGGAAGTCGCCCAGTTCACCTTCGTGCCGGCGGCAGGCGCGGTGCTCGCCGACTGGGGTGCCGACGTCATCAAGGTCGAGCACGCCGAGACCGGGGATGCACAGCGCGGCCTCGTCCGTCTCCTCGGCCTCGACGTCCTCAGCAAGGGTGCGTCGTTCTTCCCGATCATGGAAGGCCCGAACCGCGGCAAGCGCAGCATCGGCCTGGCACTGGAGAAGCCCGAGGCGATGGAGGTGCTGCACGAGCTGATTCGCAACAGTGACGTGTTCTTGACCAACTTCCTGCCCCGGGCACGCAAGAAGCTGGGCATCGAGCTCGAGGACGTCCGCAAGATCAACCCCGACATCATCGTCGTGCGAGGCAGCGGCTTCGGGCAGCGCGGCGAAGAGATCGACAAGGGCGGATATGACAGCACCGCCTTCTGGGCGCGCGGCGGCAGCGGCGACGGCGTGACCCCCGAAGGATCCGAACAGCTCCTGGGTATGCCCTCCGGCGCCTACGGCGACTCGATGGGGGGCATGACGATCGCCGGTGGCATCGCCGCAGCGCTCTACAAGCGTGCGACGACGGGGGAGACCTCGGTCGTGGACGTCTCGCTGCTCGGCGTGGGCGCCTGGGCCACGCAGTTCTCGGTCAATCTGGCACTCATGGCCGGGCAGGCCCTTCCCAAGAGGAATGCGCCCAAGCACGGCTCGGCGACCAATCCGCTCATCGGCACCTACCGAACCTCCGATGATCGCTGGCTGATGTTCTCGATGCTCCAGCCCGGGAAGTACTGGCCGGAGTTCTGCACCGTTGTCGGACGTGAGGACCTGATCACCGACGAGCGTTTCGACTCGGTGGAGAAGATCATGGCCAACGCCCTGGAGGCGGCTGAGATCGTGGCCGAGATCATGGAGTCCCGGCCGTACGACGAATGGGTCAAGCTGTTCGAGGGCATGGACGGGCAGTGGGCCGCGGTGCAGAATGCGTGGGAGGTCGGCAACGACGTGTCGCTGGTGGCGAACGGCCAGATCGCCGATGTGGTCGACGCCGACGGCAATGCGCAGAAGCTGGTCGTCAATCCCGTGCAGTTCGACGAGACGGACGTGTCGCTGACGCGCGCTCCGCAGTTCGCCGAGCACACCGACGACATCCTGTCCGAGCTCGGACTCAGCGAAGAGCGACTCATCGAGCTCAAGATCGCCGGCGCCGTCACCTGATCGGCGCCAACTGAGAACCGGCCGGGCGAGTGATCTCGCCCGGCCGGTCTTGTCGTGTGTCTCAGGAGGTCAGCGGCAGCGGCCCGCGGTCGACCACGGACAGCAGGAGCTCGGGGTTCGCACCCAGCTCGGCGGCGACCTGCTGGCACACCGCGACGTCCTTGCCGAGGTAGTGGGCGATGCCCGCGCCGAAGGTTGCGATGTCGCCGGCTGCCGAGGCATAGCTGCTGGCCGCGCTGCCACCGCTGCAGTGGCCCAGCGTCGTAAGGAGCGTGGAGGTCTCCAGGCCGAGGCTCTCACCCAGTGCGGCCGCCTCGGCCACCAGCTGGACGTTGGCGGCGAACAGCAGGTTGTTCACGAGCTTCATCTTCAACGCCGAACCGAGCGGTCCCGTCGGCAGCACCGGGTTGCTGTAGGCGCTGATCGGGCCCGTTGCGGCCGCAACGGCGTCGGAGTCACCGCCCAGCATCACCGTCAGCTCGCCCGCTCGGATCTTGGTGTCCGTGCCGCTCACCGGGGCGTCCAGCACGTCGATCCCGCGGGATCGACCTCGCTCGGCGAGCTCCTGGATGGTCGCGATGCTGCCGGTGACGTGCGAGGCGATGATCGAGCCCTTGCGAGCCGCGTCGATGAGAGACGGCGCGACCTCCTGCAGCTGCGGATCGGAGAACAGGCAGATCAGTACGAGGTCGGCCCCGTCCGCCACCTCTCGCGGATCGGCAACGGCCCGTGCTCCGAGCTCGTCGAGGTGCTCGCGCACCTCCTCACGCCGGGCGTGGACGACGACTGAGTGCCCCGCGGTGACGAGTCGCTCAACCATCGGCATGCCCATCTGGCCCGGTCCGACGAATCCAATCGTGCTCATGTCAGGTGCTCCATCGTTACGTGTTCGTGCCGCGGCTCCGAGGAGTCGCGGCACGAACGGGGCGGTGGGGTAGGGAAGGCTAGAAGGCGGGCGCCTGAGGGCGGCGCAGCGTGTAGGCGCCGGCATCGACCCGCATCTGCATGCCAGTGACGTAGCGCGACTCGTCCGAGAGCAGGAAGAGCACCATGTCGGAGATGTCCTGGGGCTCGACGTAGGGGACACCCATGTTGGTCATCGCCGGGAAGGCCACCAGCGCGTCGTCCCGCGTGGGCTTGTCCAGGTCCGGACGGAAGATCTTGTACATGATGTCGCTGTTGAGCATGTCGGTGTTGCAGTTGGTCGGGTGCACGGCATTCGCGCGCATGCCCTTGGGGCCGAGCACGATGGACAGATCGTGCACGAAGGATGCGACTGCGCGCTTGGCCCAGGAGTAGCCGAGACCGCCGGCACCGTTGTCGGGGTTGTCGGTCGAGCCCTGCACGAGGCCGGCCAGGCTGCCGGTCGCCACGATGGACGCCCCCTTGCTGAGGTGTGGCATCGCGGCCTGGACGGCGTTGATCACGCCGTTGAGGTCAACCGTGACGGCGTCGAGGAACGCCTCGGGGTCATCAGTGCCCATCGGGCAGATGCCTGCCTGGGCGACGACGCTGTCGAGCCGGCCGAGTGCTGAGACGCCGGCTGCGACCGCGTCCTTGAGCGCCTGCGGGTCGCGGACGTCCGCGACGCTCGCGATCATGCGCCGCCCCTCCTTCTCGACGAGGCGAACCGTCTCGTCGAGGTCCTCGCGCGTCGCCATGCCGTAGCTGTTGGTGGCGATGTCGGCGCAGATGTCTACGCCAATGATGTCAGCACCCTCTTGAGCGAGACGGATCGCGTGGGACCTGCCCTGCCCGCGTGCTGCCCCGGTGATGAACACGACTTTGCCCTCGACGCGACCCATAGCTCTCATCCTTCGTGTGTGCGGTGATGTGTCTCACATTATATTAATGATCTAACCATAAGTTGGCTAGGGCGCGGACCCGATCGGGGACTGAATTCGCTTATTCGCGAGTCCACTACCCTGACGCGGTCGGCCGAGGTATGATCGGCGTCACAGGCTAATCAGTGGAATCATATAATTAATGGTTCCGGCGCGAGGAAGAGTGAAGATGGCTGTTCATACGTACAAGCTGTACATCGATGGCGCATGGCGGGACAGCGACGGCTCGGAGATGATCGAGGTCATCAACCCGGCGACCGAAGAGGTCATCGGCCGGGTGCCGCAGGCGACTTCTTCCGACGTCGCCCGAGCAGTCCAGGCGGCGCGTACCGCATTCGACGACGGGCCGTGGCCGACCATGACCGTCAAGGAGCGCTCAGAGGTGCTCCTCCGCATGGCCGACATCATGGATCGTCGCCGCGAGGAGATCATCCAGCTCAACATGCGCGAGTGCGGCTCGACCCGGGCCTTGGCCGACTCGATCCAGGTCGGCATCCCGATCTCCAACTTCCGAGACATGGCCGAGCGAGCCATGGTCACGTTCCCGTACGAGAAGGCGATGACGCCGACGATCAACGAGGCCGCCGGGCAGATCGGTCAGGGAGTCATCCGGCGTGAGCCGTTCGGCGTGACCGCGCTGATCTCGGCCTACAACTTCCCGTTCTTCCTCAACATCATGAAGGTCGCGCCGGCGCTTGCGGCCGGCTGCACCGTGATCCTCAAGCCTGCGCCCACCACGCCGCTCGAGGCCTTCCTGATCGCGGAGTTCGCAGATGAGGCGGGTGTCCCGCCAGGAGTCTTCAACGTCGTGACCGGCGACATCGCAGCGGGCCAGGAGCTGACCACCAATCCGATGGTCGATCTGGTGAGCTTCACGGGTTCGGACACCGTGGGTCGTCTCGTGTACGCCCAGGCCGCGCCGACCATGAAGAAGGTCGTCCTCGAGCTCGGCGGCAAATCTGCCAACATCATCTGCGAGGACGCCGATCTCACCTTGGCCGTGCGCGATGTGATCATGGGCATCACGGTGCACGCAGGCCAGGGCTGTTCGCTGCTGACGCGCACGATCGTGCACGAGTCGCGCAAGGATGAGCTGATCGGCATGATCAAGGCTGCGCTCGACTACATCAAGGTCGGCGATCCGGCCGATCCCGAGACGGTCATGGGGCCGCTGATCAGCGCTGCCCAGCGCGACAAGGTCGAGAAGCTGATCCGCAAGGGGCAGGACGAAGGCGCGCAGATCGCCTACGGCGGCGGGCGTCCGGTCGGACTCGACAAGGGCTTCTTCGTCGAGCCCACGCTGTTCGTCGACGTCGACAACTCGATGTCGATCGCTCAGGAGGAGTTCTTCGGCCCCGTGGGCGTCGTCATCTCCTTCAAGGACGATGCCGAGGCGGTCAAGCTCGCGAACGACAGCGACTTCGGGCTCGGAGGTGCGGTCTGGTCCAAGAGTCCAGTGCGCGCCTATGGGATCGCCAAGCAGCTGCGAACGGGCATGGTCGGCATCAACGGTGGTGGCGGCGGCGTGACGCCGCACGCATCGTTCGGTGGCTACAAGCAGAGCGGCCTGGGTCGTGAATGGGGTGAGGCAGGGCTCGACGAGTTCCTGCAGACCAAGTCGATCACGTGGAGTGCCAAAGAGGGCTGACAGGGGCACACACCACGATTCGTTGAACGGAGTGAATGGAGCATCATGAAGATTGCAGTCAACCAGGACAAGTGCTCGGGGCACGCTCGCTGCTATGCGGCCGACGCGGAGCTGTTCCCGCTGGACGACCTCGGCTACTCCGCCGTGACGGAGGAAGAGGTCCCCGCCGGCGCGGAGGACAGGGCACGAGCTGGGGCGGCGTCCTGCCCGGAGCGGGCGATCGCCGCGATCTGATCACGAGTCGCTGAACAGAGCTGGCCCCACCCGGATCATCCAGGTGGGGCCAGCTTTGTCGTTCGTGTGCTGTGCTCAGTCGTTGGGGGTACGAGGAGGCAGCGCCTCGACGTCCGGGTGGTCCTTGCCGAGCGGGCCGAACTTGCGAGCCCCGCCCAGTCGTCCGAGGGAGACGAACATGCTCGCCTGTCGCTCGACCATGACGCTCAGCTCATCGGGCATGTCGGCCTCGTAGAAGATCGCATCCTGGGGGCAGACCGCCTCGCACGCACCGCAGTCGATGCACTCATCGGGATGCACGTAGACCTGGCGTTTGCCCTCGTAGATGCAGTCGACGGGGCATTCCCGGATGCACGACCTGTCCATGACATCGACGCATGCGTCGGTGATTACGTAGGTCATCGAACCTCCTGAGGGCTCTGGTCGAAACGTGGTCGCGAGGCCTCGTGACGCGACTCACTTATTCAGTTATATTAACACTAAGTTAGGCGTACGTCCCCGGCGTGTTGCCGCCCGTGGGAGGCGCCTCGGGTCGAAGGAGAACGCCAGCATGGCAAGTCCGAAGCAGTTCACTCGCGTCGCGATCGTGGGAGCGGGGCCGGCTGGGTTCTTCACCGCCGATCACCTGACGTACGGCGACGGGGGGCAGATTGTCGTTGATCTGATCGAGCGGCTGCCGACCCCCTTGGGACTGCTCAGGTACGGCGTCGCCCCCGACCATCCGAACATCAAGGCGGCCGGCGCGACCTTCGAAGAGATCCTCGATCGTCCCGACGTCAACCTGTTGTGCAATGTCGACGTCGGCAACGATGTGACGGTCGAGGAGATCCGCGCGAACTACGACGCCGTGGTCTACGCGACCGGAGCCAGCAGCGATCGCCGTCTCGGCATTCCGGGCGAGGATCTACCCGGCAGCATCTCCGCGACGTCGTTCGTCAAGTGGTACAACGGCCACCCCGAAGGTGACCGCTTCGATGCGCTGGAGGCGGAGTCTGTCGCGATCATCGGCGCCGGCAACGTCGCTCTGGACGTCGCCCGCATCCTGCTCAAGTCGGCGGATGACTTCGCGATCACGGATGTGCCTCACCGTGTCCTTGAGGTTCTTCGAGGCAACAAGGTCCGGGACGTTCACGTCTTCGGCCGTCGGGGCCCTCAGTACGCGAAGTTCACGACCAAGGAGCTACGGGAGCTGGGTGAGCTGGACGGTGTCGACGTCGTGCTGGATCCCCGCCACCTCGAGGGCATCGATCCGGATGGCCACACGCCCGCGGTCAAGCGGAACCTCAAGGTCCTTGCGGGGTGGGCCGAGCGCGAGCTGACGGGCGCCGGCCGCCGGTTGCACCTGCACTTCGACACCCGCCCGGTCGAGGTCATGGGCCAGGGGGCGATGTCCGGCCTCCGGGTCGAGGAGTCGATCGGGGGGGAGACGAGACAGTGGGACCTCGATGCTCAGATGATGCTGCGGTCCGTTGGCTACCGGGCGCTGCCCTTTCCCGGAGTGCCGTTCGACGAGGAGACCGCGACCATCCCGTCCGAGGCGAGCCGTGTCGTCCGGTCCGGCGCTCCGAGCATGGGGGAGTACGTGGTCGGGTGGGTGAAGCGGGGCCCCACGGGCATCCTGGGCACGAACCGCGCCGATGCCGAGGATGCCGTCGAGAGCCTCAAGGCGGACATTGCCGGCGGCATGTACGACGCGGGAGGGCTCAAGCCGGGCGTGGCTCAGCTGCTGCGCGACCGCGGGATCAGCTGCGTCGATCGGAGCTCATGGACCGCCATCGCCGCCCACGAAGCGCTCCACGGAGAGACCCACGGGCGTGGAAACGTCAAGGTCGACACCTGGGACGAGCTGTTGGACGCGGCTGGCGTCAGATCGAACAGCCCGGTATCGCAGGGACCCTGACCGGACGATTCATCCGATCAGCCAAACAAGGGCGATCATTTAGCGATATCGCTTGTAACCGGCGTCACAGTGGGCCATGCTTGGAGGAGCCCGACCCCAGGGTGCGCCTTCGGCGCGTTGGCTGACACATCTTCAAGGAGCTTTCATGAGTGCGACCGACACCACCGACCAGAGCACGGCGGAGTGCCCCGTCCTGAACTTCGACTACAGCGAGCACAAGCCCGCCGGCACCTGGACCCGGACCTATGACGAGCTGCGCGAGCAGTTCCCGTGGTTCCGCAACGACTTCGCCAACGGCTTCTGGTCGATGATCAATCACGAAGGCATCCTGGAGATCCTGCAGTCGCCCGAGACCTTCTCCAACAGCGTCGTCACCCCGGTCGATCCGAACCCGAGCTACAAGTGGATCCCGGAGATGCTCGACGGCGACGAGCACCTGCAGTGGCGCAAGCAGCTCGGACCGCTGTTCTCGCCCAAGCAGACCGAGCTGCTCGACGCCAAGGTCCGTCAGCGGGCGGTCGACCTGATCGAGGCCATCAAGGACAAGGGCTCCTGCGACTTCATGGCCGACTTCGCCCAGCAGTTCCCGACGTCGATCTTCCTTGAGCTGATCGGTCTCCCGGTCGAGGAGCTCGACCAGTTCATGGAGTGGGAGCACGCGATCCTGCACACCGCGCGCGGCCCCGAGGGCGGCGAGGCGCGCATCGCCGCGATGGGTGCGGTGATGACACGGTTCGCCCAGGTTGTCGCCGAGCGCCGCGAGGAGCCGAAGGACGACATCGTCAGCAAGGCGATGAAGTTCGAGGTCGACGGCAAGCCGGTGAGCGACGAGGACCTGCTCTCGTTCTGCCTGCTGATGTTCATGGCCGGCATGGACACCGTCTCGGTGACGCTCGGGTGGTCGTTCCTGCACCTGGCCAACAACCCGGCAGACCGCGAGCGGATCGTGGCCGAGCCCGAGCTGATCCCCACGGCGATCGAGGAGTTCGTGCGTGCGTACGCGATCGTCTCGCCCGCCCGCAAGGTGATGAAGGACGTCGAGATCCAGGGCTGCCCGATGAAGGCCGGCGACATGGTCCAGATCCCGCTGTACGCCTCGACCCGCGACAGTGCCGAGTTCGAGGATGCGCGTACCGTCAAGATCGATCGCAGCCCGAACAACCACATCGCGTTCGGGGCGGGCCCGCACCGCTGCCTCGGATCGCACCTGGCGCGTCGTGAGCTCAAGATCGGCCTGGAGGAGTGGCACAAGCGCATCCCCAGCTACCGCGTCGCCGACGGCGCGGAGCTGATGGAGACCGGAGGCCAGCTCGGGCTGACCGCGCTGCCGCTGGTCTGGGACGTCTGACCCGGTAGGTCTTGCAGTGGGGAGGCCCCCGACGTCACTGGAATGTCCAGTGAGGTCGGGGGCCTTCTCGATCGCGGAGAACGAACCGTCGCCGGCTCACTGTTGCCGAGACCGCATGCGGAGCAGGCCCTCCTGCATCGTTGTCGCGACCAGTCGTCCCGACTGGTCGAAGAAGGAGCCGCGGCACACGGCCCGACCAGCGCCGGCCCAGTGGCTCTCCTGGTCGTGCAGCAGCCACTCGTCGGCACGGCAGGGGGAGTGGAACCAGATCGTGTGGTCGAGGGTCGCGAACTGCAGGTCGGGGTCCTGGATCACGACGCGGTGCGGGGCCAGCGCGGTGGACAGCAGGAGAATGTCGGACAGATATGTCAGTGCGGCGGCCTGGTGCAGCCTGTCGTCGGGCAGTGGTGCCGTCGAGCGGGTCCAGGCTGACTGACGGGGCGGACCGGCAATGCCTCGAGCAGCAAGGACCCGGGTCGGCGTGTCAGGGAAGCGGAACTCGATCGGGCTCTTGCCAGTGAGCGTTGCATGCCAGCGCAGGCTCTCGGGGTCGTCGCGGAACTGCACCTCCGGAGTCGGAAGATCGTCCGGCCCCGGGACGTTCGGCGTTGCCACTTGATGCTCGAAGCCCGCCTCCTCCTTCTGGAACGAGGCGGTCAGGTGGAGGATCACCTGGCCGTGCTGCACGGCCTCGACCCTGCGAGTCGTGAACGATCCGCCGTCGCGCACGGCGTCGACATGGAACAGCACCGGGATCGTGGCATCGCCCGGCAACAGGAAGTGGGCGTGGGCCGAATGGATGACCCGGTCGGCGGGGACCGTCAGGCCGGCGGCCATCACGGCCTGTCCGGCCACCTGTCCGCCGAACATCCGTCGGCCCGCACCGGGCTGGGGGATGCTGCGATACAGCAGATCGTCCAGCTGCTCAAGACGCAGGATCGCGTCGATGGGAGTCTTCGGCAGCTGTGGTCCAGCGGGTTCCTGCATGGGCGAAAGCGTATATTCAGTTGGCGATTGTGCCAACGGCGGATCACTTCCCGCGCGACCATGTGTGAGTTACCATCAAGAGTCAAATGATTCTACTCATCACTCTTCTGGTGGTGAGTTACGAGGAGGCTAGTGTGTCCACACGCGACGCAGTTATCG
This sequence comes from Aeromicrobium yanjiei, assembly GCF_009649075.1. Taxonomy (GTDB): domain Bacteria; phylum Actinomycetota; class Actinomycetes; order Propionibacteriales; family Nocardioidaceae; genus Aeromicrobium; species Aeromicrobium yanjiei. The sequence continues at coordinate 1,949,920 of NZ_CP045737.1, read as the reverse complement.
TCGATGCAGTCCGTACTCCGGTCGGGAGGCGCAACGGTTCGCTCGCATCCGTCCACGCCGCCGAGCTTTCCGCCCACATCCTTCGCAGCCTGACCGAGCGCAACGCCCTCGATCCCGCGCTCGTCGACGACGTCGTCTGGGGATGCGTCCAGCAGGTCGGGCAGCAGTCGCAGAACATCGGCCGCAATGCGGTCCTCGCTGCCGGCTGGCCCGAGTCGGTTCCCGCCACGACGATCGACCGCCAGTGCGGCTCCTCGCAGCAGTCGGTGCACTTCGTCGCCGCCGGCTTGGTCTCGGGGCAGTACGACATCGCGGTCGCGGGTGGCGTCGAGAACATGAGCTCGGTGCCGATGGGCTCCTCGCTCGGCGACGGCTCGCTCGGCTCTCCCAGCAGCCCTGCCGTCCAGGAGCGCTACGGCGTCTCGTTCAACCAGGGAGTCGGCGCCGAGATGATGGCCGAGAAGTGGGCCCTGAGCCGCGAAGCGCTGGACGAGTACTCGGCGCGCTCCCACGAACGGCTTGCCGCCGCGATCGACGGGGGACGGTTCGAGTCGCAGATCGCGCCCGTCACCCTCGCGGACGGGACGGTCTTCAGCGTCGACGAGGGCCTGCGCCGCGGAACATCGGTCGAGACCCTCTCGAAGCTCAAGCCGGTGTTCAAGGAGGACGGGGTCATTCACGCGGGCAACGCCTCGCAGATCAGCGACGGCGCGGCCGGGCTGCTCATGATGACGTCGGAGAAGGCTGCCGAGCTCGGCTTGACCCCCATCGCCCGCATCCACACCGCGGTGCTGGCCGGCGACGATCCGATCATGATGCTCAGCGCGCCCATCCCGGTCACGCACAAGGCGCTCAAGAAGTCGGGTCTGACGATCGATCAGATCGGTGCGTTCGAGGTCAACGAGGCGTTCGCGCCGGTGCCGATGGCCTGGCTGGCCGAGACCGGCGCCGACATCGAGCGGCTCAACCCCAACGGCGGCGCGATCGCGATCGGGCATCCGCTGGGCGGCTCCGGCGCCCGCATCATGACGACACTCGTCCATCACATGCGCGACAACGGGATCCAGTACGGCTACCAGACCATGTGCGAAGGTGGCGGCATGGCCAACGGCACGATCATCGAGCTGCTCAGCTGATCGGCCCGATCTCGTCACACGCACGATGGAGCCGGACCCAGGGCGGGTCCGGCTCTATTGTCGTTGGTTCAGACGCCGAGGTTCTTGCCGATGATCTCCTTCATGATCTCGGTGCTGCCACCGAGGATCGTGGAGATGCGCACGTCTTGGTACGCCTTCGCGACGGGGTACTCGAGCATGTAGCCGTAGCCGCCGTGCAGCTGGAGGCAGCGATCGACGACCTTCTTGTTCAGCTCGGTCGCCCACCACTTGGCCTTCGCGGCGTCCACCGCCGTCAGGGTGTCGTCGAGGACGCCCTGGATGCAGTGGTCGATGTAGACACGGGCGATGTCGAGCTCGGTGTCCATCTCGGCGAGCGCGAACCGATTCGCCTGGAACGATCCGATCGGCGATCCGAAGGCGGTGCGCTCCTTGGCGTAGACGAGCGTGTCGTCGAAGACCTTGCGTGCGCTCGCGATCGCGGAGATCGCGATCGACAGCCGCTCGGACGGCAGATTCTCCATCAGGTGGATGAAGCCGCGCCCCTCGACGCCGAGCAGGTTCGAGACCGGCACACGGACGTCGTCGAAGAACAGCTCGGCCGTGTCCTGGGCGCCGTTGCCGATCTTCTTGAGATTGCGGCCGCGCTCGAAGCCGGGGGTGCCGCGCTCGACCACGATGAGGCTGAAGCCCTTGTGCCCGGCGTCGGGATCGGTGCGCGCCACGACGATGACGACATCGCTGAGGATTCCGTTGGAGATGAAAGTCTTCTGGCCGTTGATGACCCACTCGTCGCCATCGCGCCGCGCGGACGTCTGGATGCCGGCCAGATCGCTGCCCGCGCCCGGCTCGCTCATCGCGATCGCAAAGATCAGGTCGCCGGCGGCGAGGCCGGGAAGCCAGCGCTGTTTCTGCTCGTCGTCCGTGAGTCGCTGCAGATAGGGCGAGATGATGTCGTTGTGCAACGTCAGCGCCGGACCGTGCAGGCGAGACCGCGATTGTTCCTCCGCGACGATCGCGTTGTAGCGGAAGTCCGTGACCCCCAGCCCGCCATATTCGACCGGTACGGAGAAGCCGAGGACGCCAGCCTTCGCGGCGGCGGCGTAGACCGAGCGATCGACCTGGCCGTCGGCCTCCCACTGAGCGTGATGCGGGGCGACCTCGCGGCTCAGGAAGTCTCGGACGAGGGTTCGGAACTCGTCGTGCTCCCGGGTGAAGACACTGCGGGTCGCTGCCATGGCGTCAGTCCTTTGGGGAATTCATTCTCAGTTGAATCATTGCACTGTATCCATGTTAGCCTGTGGCAATGAGTGAACCTTCGGCCGGCCCGCTGGCCGGAATACGCGTCGTTGAACTCGCAGGAATCGGGCCGGGCCCGTTTGCGAGCCTCCTTCTCAATGAGCTCGGAGCCGAGGTCATCCGCATCGACCGACCCGGCGGAAGCGAATTGCAGTCGACCGTCTCGTCGGGGCTCAACCGGGGTCGTGCGAATGTGGCGGTCAACCTCAAGACTGCGGGCGGCCGCGATACCGTGCTGCGCCTGGTGGCCAGCGCCGATGTGTTGATCGAGGGCAACCGTCCCGGCGTCACCGAGCGCCTCGGCGTCGGCCCGGATGACTGCCTGGCGGTCAATCCTGGCCTGATCTACGCACGGATGACCGGATGGGGCCAGGAGGGTCCGCTCGCGCACACCGCGGGCCACGACATCAACTACGCGGCGATCAGCGGAGCTCTCCACACGACGGGCACCCACGAGAAGCCCATGCAGGCTGTCAACCTCATCGCCGACTTCGGCGGTGGATCGCTGTACCTGATCATCGGAGTCCTCGCAGCCCTGCAGGAGCGCACCCGTAGCGGGCGCGGCCAGGTCATCGACGCCGCGATGGTCGACGGCGCGGCCTCCTTGGTCACGATGCTCTACGGACTACTGGCCCAGGGCGGCTGGAAGGACGAGCGGAGGGTCAACCTCCTCGACGGTGGAGCACCGTTCTACGACACCTACCGTTGCGCGGACGGCAAGTACGTTGCGGTGGGCGCGATCGAGCCGCAGTTCTATGCGGCTCTCCTCGAGGGGCTCGGCCTGACGTCGATCGAGGGCGATCAGCTCGACCAGGATTTCTGGCCCGCCCACCGCAAGATCTTCGAGGACGCGTTCGCAGAGCGGTCTCGCGACGAATGGGCGAGCCACTTCGACGGCACCGACGCGTGCGTGGCACCCGTGCTCAGCCTCACCGAGGCACCACAGCATCCGCACATGGCCGCACGCGGGACCTTCGCAGAGCTGGCTGGTCATCCGCATCCGAAGGTGGCGCCGCGATTCTCGCGCACGCCCGGGCTCGACCCCTCGCCATCGCACAGGGTCGGTCAGGACACCGAGGCGACACTTGCTGCGTGGGGATTCGACACCGAGGAGATTCGATCGCTGATCGAGTCGGGTGCGGTGTTCCAGGACGCGAACCACTGACTGTTGTTGGACACGTGAACTCACAGGAGAAGACCATGGCATCTGAGGTACTCGTCGAGCAGCGCGACGGCGTGCAGATCATCACGATCAACCGTCCCGAGGCGAAGAATGCGCTCAATGCGGCCGTGGCCGAGCAGATCGCGGCGGCCGTCGACGAGCTCGATGCCTCAGATGAGCTGCGTGTCGGTGTCCTGACCGGGGCCGGCGGAGTCTTCTCGGCCGGGATGGACCTCAAGGCCTTCCTCAAGGGCGAGAGTCCCGCGATCCCGGGCCGCGGCCTGTGCGGCATCACCATGACACCGCCGACCAAGCCGCTGATCGGCGCGGTCGAGGGCTGGGCCCTGGCCGGCGGATTCGAGCTCCTCCTCGCATGCGATCTCGTCGTGGCGGCGGAGACCGCCCGATTCGGGGTTCCCGAGGTGAAGCGCTCGCTCGTCGCCGGGGGTGGGGCGGCGATGCTGCTGGCCCGACGCGTTCCGTTCGCCATCGCCCTCGAGCTGCTGATCACGGGCGATCCGATGACGGCGCCCCGCGCGGCCGAGGTGGGCCTGGTCAACAAGGTCACGGGTGAGGGTGAGGCGCTCGGGACCGCTGTCTCGTGGGCGACCGCGATCGCCGAGAACGGACCGCTTGCGGTCGCGGCCTCGAAGGCGATCGCCCGGCAGAGCAGCGACTGGACCTTCGAGGACGGATGGGCTGCCCAGGAGAAGATCATGCGCCCGGTCTTCGAGTCCGAGGATGCCCGCGAGGGGGCCACCGCATTCGCTGAGAAGCGATCGCCGGTCTGGAAGGGACGCTGATGCGTCGCAGGCTCTACGATCAGGATCACGAGGACTATCGGCAGGTCGTCCGCGAGTTCGTGGACCGGGAGGTCACCCCTCACCGTGAGCGGTTCGACGAACAGCATCTCGTCGACCGCGAGACGTGGCTCGCGGCCGGCAAGCAGGGGATCCTCGGCGTGGCAGCGCCCACCGCCCTCGGCGGTGGCGGCCTCGACGACATGCGCTACCGCAATGTCGTCGTCGAAGAGCTGGCCCGCGTGGGTGCCGCGTCGGTGGCGTCCGGGTTCAGTCTGCAGGACGACATCACGCTGCCGTACATCCTCGACCTCGGCACGCCCGAGCAGCATGAGCGCTGGGTTCCTCGGATGGTCACGGGCGAGCTCATCGGCGCGATCGCGATGACCGAGCCGGGGGCCGGCAGCGACCTCCAGGGCGTCCGTACGACCGCAGTGCGCGAGGGGGACGACTGGGTCCTCAACGGGTCCAAGACCTTCATCACCAACGGCATCTCGTCGGATCTGGTGATCGTGGTGGCGCGGACCGATCCCGGCGCGGGCTCGCGCGGATTCAGCCTGCTCGTCGTCGAGCGCGGCATGCCCGGATTCGAGCGGGGGCGCAAGCTCGAGAAGGTGGGGCTGCAGGCGCAGGACACCGCCGAGCTGTCGTTCGACGATGTGCGGGTTCCTGCCGCGAATCTCCTCGGCACCGAGGGTGGCGGTTTCGGTCACCTGATGGAGCGCCTTCCCCGTGAGCGCCTCTCGATCTCCATGATGGCTCTGGCCGCTGCACGCGCGGCCCTGGACTGGACCGTCGAGTACACCAAGGAACGGGTCGCGTTCGGCCAGCCGCTCGCCAGCTTCCAGAACACGCAGTTCGAGCTCGCCGACATGGTCACCGAGCTGGACGTGCTGCAGGCCTATGTCGACGCCTCGATCATCGCGCTCAATGAGGGCGAGCTGACGGTTGTCGATGCGGCCAAGGGCAAGCTGTTGTCGACCGAGACGCAAAAACGCGTCGTCGACCGATGCCTTCAGCTGTTCGGTGGCTACGGCTACATGTTGGAATATCCGATAGCGCGGTCCTACGTGGATGCGAGGATCCAGACGATCTACGGCGGGACCTCGGAGATCATGCGGACCATCATTGCGCGAGATCTGACGGGGCTGCGATGACGTCGAACGATGTGCTGCTCAGCGAGCGATTCGGATCGACGCTCTGGCTGACGTTGAACCGGCCCGAGCGCCGCAATGCCCTGACCGTCGACCTGGTCAGGCAGCTCGCCGACGCGATCGGCGGTTGCGATGCCGAGGTGCGATGCATCGTGCTGACCGGTAGCGGCTCGGCGTTCTGCGCAGGCGGCGATCTGACCGATCTTTCCGCCGTGGCCGAGGGCGGTGCCCGCGTCGTCACCGATGTCATCTACTCCCAGTTCCAGCGGCTCGTCCGGGCCCTCGCCGAGGCCCCGTGCCCCGTCATCGCGGCCGTCAACGGGCCCGCACTGGGCGCAGGCCTCGATCTCGCGATGGCGTGCGATCTACGGGTCAGCAGCACCGAGGCGGTGTTCGCGAGCTCATGGATCGGCGTCGGCCTGGTCCCTGGAATGGGCGGCGCACACCTCCTCAGCCGCGCGATCGGTACGGCTCGAGCGACCGAGATGGTGCTGATGGGCGAGCGGGTTTCACCCCAGACCGCACTCGAATGGGGTCTCGTGAACAAGCTCGTCGCGGCGGGCGAGTTGAGGGCGACCGTCGACGCGATGACCGACCACGTCGGATCGCTTTCGGCGGCTGCGATCAAGAGCAGCAAGGAATCGCTCCAGCGCGCGATGGCCCTCGGCTTCGAGCAGGAGCTCGCGATCCTCGGTGCCACGCAAGGCGGCCTGCTGACGGGCCAGGAATTCCGGGATGCCACGGCACGATTCAGAAAGAAGGACGCTTGATGAGCATCGACGGACCGGCGGGCGAGCTGCGTGTGTATCTGGAGAAGGTCATGCCCGGATTTCGCGCCGAGTGGGGGGCCGCGACCTCCTTCGAGGCCCAGCTCGCGTGGCAGAAGCTGCTCAACGAGGGTGGCTGGGCTGCGCCGTCGTGGCCTGTCGAGCACGGCGGCAGAGGACTCAGCACGGTCGACCGGATCGCCTGCGATGCCGAACTCGCACGCGTCGACGCGCCGATGGCCGCGGGTGCCATTGCGCTGCAGAACATCGGTCCCGCACTGATGATGTTCGGGACTGAGGAGCAGCAGCGGTCGCTGCCCCACATCCTGAGCGGCGAGGAGTTCTGGGCGCAGGGCTTCAGCGAGCCGGGTGCGGGCAGTGATCTGGCCGCGCTGACGATGCGGGCAGAGCTCGTGAACGGCGAGTTCGTCCTCAACGGCCAGAAGGTCTGGACCTCGAACGGCATGCAGTCGACCCACGCGCTGCTGTTGGTCCGCACGGATCGGGAAGCGGCCAAGCACAAGGGCATCTCGGCGCTGCTGGTCAAGCTGGACTCGCCGGGCATCGAACGCCGGCCGATCAAGCAGATCACGGGCGAGTCCGGCTTCGCGGAGATGTTCTTCCACGACGTACGGGTGCCCGAGGCGAATCTGCTCGGTCCGCTCAACGAGGGCTGGCTCGTGACCATGAAGACGCTCGGGTACGAGCGCACGGGCGTCATCAACATGGCAACGAAGCTCGAGCGCGACGTTCGGGAGGTGGTCGAGAACACGACCGTCACGGATCCGATCCTGCGCGACGAGCTCCTGGGTCACTGGATGGACGCTCGGCTGGTCGGGCTGATGGGAGCCCGTGCGCTCGCCAGGCTCAAGGAGGGCGAGGAGCCCGGCTCGGAGCAGTCGATCATCAAGTTCGGTTGGAGCCTCGTGTCGTCTCGTCTGGCCGAGACCGAGATGAAGGTCTCGGGGCACCATTCCCTGCTGGCGGACGATCGTGGCACCCAGCGATTCCTGCGCTCCCGCTCGGCGACGATCGCCGCGGGCACGACCGAAGTCATGAAGAACATCCTCGCCGAGCGCGTGCTCGGCCTACCCCGCGACTGAACGTTTCCCGAAAGGACCCACCCATGTCCCAACCCGTCATCCTCGCTGCTTGCCGCACCGCCATCGGAACCGCCCGGAAGGGGACTCTGCGCGACACGACGGCGTTCGAGCTGGCACCGCTGATCGTCTCCGAGGCCGTCCGTAGGTCGAAGCTGCCCGTCGAGGTCTTCGACGACGTCATCTTGGGCGAGGTCCTCGCCGGTGGCGGAGCGATCGCCCGCTATGCGGCTCTTGAGGCCGGACTGACCGATGTGCCCGGTGTCGCGCTCAACCGTCACTGCGCCTCGGGCCTCAGCAGCATCGCGATGGCTGCGGGCAGCGTTGCCGCCGGGATGGATCGCGCGGTGGTTGCCGGGGGAGTGCAGTCCAGCTCGACCGCGCCGGTCTCGAAGCGTCGCACGCCCGGTACCGACGACGAGTGGGAGGACCCGTGGATGTCACCCACGCACGTCTCGACTCCTGATGCGCCCAACCGGGACATGACCATCACGGTCGGATGGAGTGCGGCCAAGTCCGCCGGCATCACCCGGGAGGAAGCCGACGCCTGGGCCTTGCGGTCGCATCAACGGGCCATCCGCTCGATCGACGAGGGACACTTCGTCGACGAGATCGTGCCGGTCAAGGTCACCGCACGCGATGGCTCGGTCAGCGTGTTCGAGGTCGACGAGCACCCTCGACGTTCCTCCTCGCTCGACGCGCTGGCGAATCTCAAGCCGCTGCACCCGGAGATCGACGGATTCAACGTGACCGCCGGAAACTCCAGCGGTGTCAACGACGCCGCCGCAGCCGTCGTCGTGACCTCGGCCGAGCTCGCCGCCGAGCACGGCGTCGAACCGCTGGCGACGATCCTCGGCTGGGCCAGCGTGGGCGTGGATCCGAGCCTCACAGGCACGGCACCCGTGCCGGCCATCCAGAAGCTGCTCGAGCGCACGGGGCTCACGGTCGCCGATGTGGACCTGTGGGAGATCAATGAGGCCTTTGCCACCGTGGCTGTTGCGACGACCAAGATGCTCGGCCTCGACCCCGAGCGGGTCAACGTGCAGGGGAGTGGCTGCAGCCTCGGACATCCGGTCGCCGCGACCGGTGCGCGGATGATCACGTCACTGATCAACGAGCTCCGCCGTCGCGGCGGCGGAGTCGCCATCGCCTCGATGTGTGCAGGTGGCGGGATGGGCAGCGCGATGGCGATCCGCGTCTCCGCCTAGAAGAACGAAGAAGGCGCCCGATCCGACAGTTCCGGATCGGGCGCCTCGCCGTTTTCAGCTGGACTACTTGGTGACGCCGACGTAGCGAAGATCGGGAATGCCGACGAAGCCCGACCGTCCCATCGTGTCCGCACCGACCACCTTGTCACTGGCCGCGATGACCGTCGGCAGCGCGCAGATGTTGACGTCGAACGCCTGCTCGACCGTGATCCTGGACGCAGCCTCGAGCGTCGCGACACGCTCCTCGTCGCTGAGCTTCGGGTCGTAGGCCTTGTTGACCGCCTCACCGAACTCGGGCGGCGTCCCACCGGGGAAGCGTGCCGGGTTGAGGTACTGGTTGGCCAGTGTCATCGCACCGTTGGGCTGGGTCGGCTTGACGCTGACGAAGCCGTCGGCGGCGCCGTCTGCCCATGCGGGGTACAGCTGGGTGCCTGCGAGCTCCCGGACCTCGAGATCGACACCGACCTCCTTGAACTGGGCCTGCAGGGTCTCGGCGATGCTGGTCTCGGGGGAGATGTTGGCTCCCACCACTGCGACCAGCTTCAGCCCGTCGGCGACGCCGGCATCCTTGAGCATCGCCCTCGCCTTCTGGGGATCGTAGGTGTAGTCGACGGGCGACTTCTCCAGATGCCCTTCGTACACCTCGGGCAGTGGCTGCGTCGTGGGCTCGCACTTGCCGCCGAGAAGCGAGGTGTTGATGGCCTCCCGGTCGACTGCATGGTTCAGCGCCTGTCGAACCCTGAGATCGGACACCTTCTCGCTGCCGGTGTTGAAGATGAACGCATAGGTCACGGCGGGCCGGTAGTACGTCGTGGTGAACTTCTTCGGGAGTGCGTCGAGCTGCTTGACCTGGTCGAGCTTGTTGACCGACATGTCGTACTGGCCCGACCGCATCGCGTTGATGCGGGTCGCATTCGAGACGATGCCGGTCATCTCGATGCGCTTCGCGGGTGCGGCCTCCTTGTCCCAGTAGTCCTCACGCCGGTTGAACGACGCGTTCTGGCCGGACGTGAACTTGTCGAGCACATATGCGCCGGACCCGACCGGCTTGACGTCGAGGTCGTCGTTGTCGAGGGCTGCCGGGCTGACGATGCCGCCTTCGGCGCCTGACAGGACGTATGGGAGATCTGCGGCCGATCGGTTGGTGTTGAACTTGATGTTCTGGGCGTCGACGACCTCGATCGACTCGACCATCGGGAAGAACACCGCAACCGTCGAGTCGGGTAGGTTCATCGCGCGCTCCATGCTCAGCTTGACGGCGTTCGCATCGAGCTTCTCCCCGTCGGAGAAGGTGACGTCATCGCGCAGCGTGAAGGTGACCGACGTGTTGTCGTCGCTGAACTCCCACTTCGTGGCCAGCATCGGCTCGAGCTGGAGGTCCGGCCCCATCCGGGTCAGGTTGTCGTAGACCAGCGTCGTGAACGGGAACGAGGCCTGCGTCGAGGCGGCCTTGTGCGGGTCGAGGGGATAGGGCGGATAGTTCATCGCGACCTTGAGGGTGCCGTTGCGGTCGACGTCCTTGCTGGCCGGGGCTGCTTCATCAGTAGAGCCGCCGCTGCATGCTGCGAGTGCCAGCATCGCAGCCGCGACAAGCATCGTGAGTGGGGTGGACGATCTTCTCATGGATGATTCCTTTCAGATGGCGCTGCGACGGCTGCGGGGAAGGGCCGCATCGGTAGGTGCGTGGCCATGCTGGAGCCGGCCGGTCCCAGCTGGAGGTGGACCCGGAGGTTCCGGCGGTGGAAGAGCTTGATGAGAGCCTCGTCGTGCCGGCCGTCCGCGGCGTCGGCGAGCACGAATTCCTCGAGTGCCGCATCGCCCTCGGCGAAGGTGGCGGGTCGCCGGCCGAGCAGCGCGTGCAGATCGTCGAGATCGTCCTCGATGATCTGGTCGCCGATCTGGTGGGCGCGTTGCAGGTGGCGGGCCATGCGGAAGGCCAGACGCAGATCGTGCTTGAGCAGGTAGTCGGCGGTGTCGACCTTGAGGGACTCGACCAGATGGGCGAAGGTCTTGTCCTGTCGGGTGATCCGCGGCTCGGGCGCGGTGACGGTGGGCAGCTCGATGTCGAGCAGCTCGGCAAGGGTCTCCGTCGCATGGAGATTGGTCTCGCTGTTCCACTGCATGTTGTTCATCAAGTCGGTGTCGCTGACCGGATCGGCCACCGCCGGTCCGAACATCAGCTGATTGCCCAGAGTGCTCGCGAACGTGTGGCGCTTGATCATCTCCAGGTCGACGAACGTCCCGGAGAGCTCCTCGTAGCGCGCATAGAGCGTGGCGAAGTCACCGAACGGGATGAGCGTGTCGCGCATGCGCCACACGGCCAGGTCGATCAGCGGATCGCCGATGTGGCCGAACTCGAGGTCGAGCACCGCCGTCAGATGTCCCCGATCGTGGTGGAACTGGCCGGTGTCGCAGATGATGGGCGCCTCACGGCCGTCGGAACGAGGAGGGTGCCGTCGCATCCAGCCGAGGCAGAACTCCGTGAACGGATCGGGCGCGGCCTTCTTGGCGCGCCAGTTCTTGATCATCCGCGAGCGGTGGACGAGCGCGGGGTCCTCGCCGGCAGCCGCGCGAATGATGCCTGCCTGGGTGAAAGGCTCGATCGGGAGCTGATGGACCTTGACGAGCTCCTGCAGGTACTCATCGACGATCACGTCGCGGTCTGCCTCCGAGACGCCGCCGAAGTCGGGTCTGCCCGGGACGAGCTCGAGGATCAGCGCGTCGATCTCCGGCAGATATCCGTACAGCTCGGGCACCTTGACGCCGTTGTCGTGAAGGATGCGGTGGAAGGCCATCTCGTGCTGGAGCGGGTACGCCTGAGTGTCGACCCGATCGCCGCGAACGACCACATCGTGACGCATGCCGTCCTTCTCGGCCTCGACGAACCAGGTGGGGCGCCATCGGGTCTGCCGTCTGATGTCAAGGACGTTCACGCCCATCTCGCGGGCGACTACTGCTCCGACGTCGTCTACTGAAGGAATGGTCAAGGACTTCTCATCTCAATCAGTGCATTGATTTAGCGGACCATAACAGGCACAGTGTGATCTGTACAACACCCGAGCCATCGAGCGCCGACGACGGGAAACTTCAGTGAGCGTGACGAAACAGCAGTTCTCGGACGACATCGCAGAGCAGCGCGAGCGGTGGTATCGCGAGGGGCACTTCTCGACGCGCACGATCGGCGAGCAGCTGGCCGTTGCGGCTGAGAAGTTCCCGGGGCAGGGCTATGTCTTCGCCACCGAGGCCGAGCGGATCTCGATGACGTTTGTCGAGGCGCTCGAGCAGAGCCGTTGCGTCGCGGGTGGCCTTCAGGCGCTGGGCCTGCGGCCGGGCGACACGGTCGCGATCCAGGTCTCCAACCGGCCCGAGCTGGTCACGTCGTACTTCGGGGCCTACCTGGCCGGGCTGACGATCGTGCCGATCACGCACATCTACGGTCCGCGCGAGGTCTCGTTCATCCTTCGCGAATCCGGGGCGAAGGCGCTGATCCTGCCCGACCGGTGGCGCTCGATCGACTACCTCGAACGCGTGGCCAGGCTCAAGGACGTGTCGGCGCTCGAGCACGTGATCATGCTCGGAGAGGGCTCGACCGAGACCAGCATCCGCTGGGACGACATGATCACGTCCGGACAATATCGAGAGGTCGAGATCTCGGCCGACGATGTCTGCACGATCATCTACACGTCGGGGACGACCAGCAATCCGAAGGGCGTCCAGCACACCCACAACTCCCTGCTCGCGGAGATGGCGACGATCGGCCCGATGCTCGAGTGCGGACCGGGCGAGAACAAGCTGGTGCCGTGGCCGGCGGGGCACATCGCGGGTCTGATCGGCGTGTGCGGGGGACTGATCGGCGGGCCCGGGGTCGTCCTCATGGATCGATGGGACGCCGTCGCGGCGGTCCAGCTGATCGAGGAGTTCAGCTGCGTGGGCACGAGCGGCACGCCGTTGCACGTCGCGGCCATCCTCGAGGCTGCTGCCAGCACGGGCGCCGACATCTCAAGCCTGCGGTACATCCAGGTGGGCGGGGCGAATGTGCCGCCCGAGCTGGTCGACCGGGCCGAGCGCGCCGGGATCTCGGTCGGCCGAGCCTACGGCAGCACCGAGCATCCCACGAGTGCGTCGTCGAGCCCGCAGGCCGACCGCTGGACGCGTTCGCGCACGGACGGACACGTCAGGTTCTCCCACGAGCTGAAGATCGTCGACCTGTCGGGTGAGGACGTGGCCATCGGTGAGGAGGGGGAGATCGTCACGCGCGGTCCGATGCAGTTCGTGGGCTATCACGACGAGAGCCTCAATCTCGAGTCGTTCCTGCCAGGTGGGTGGTTTCGCACGGGCGACATCGGCCGGCTCGACGACCGAGGTCGGCTCACGGTGACCGACCGGTTGAAGGACATCATCATCCGGGGCGGAGAGAACATCGCCTCGAAGGAGGTCGAGGACCTCATGGCGACCCATCCGCGAGTGCTCGAGGCCGCGGTCGTCGCCGAGCCCGACCCGAAGTACGGCGAGCGCGTCGCGGCCTTCGTCCTGCTCGGTGAAGGCGATTCGCTGGACGTCGAGGAGATCCGGTCGATGTTCGCCGAGGCCGGAATCGCCCCGCAGAAGGCGCCGGAGCGGATCGAGGTCGTCACGGACCTGCCGCGCACGCCGTCGGGCAAGGTGCAGAAGTTCGCCCTTCGCGAACGGCTCTCGACACCGTAGGTCGATGGCTACCAGCCGGGGGGCCAGTCGCGGCGACCTAAGATTCCCACTGCGGGGTGCGCTTCTCGTGGGCGGCGCGGCCACCCTCCATCTAGTCCGGTCTGCCCATCAGCAGTCGAGGACGGACGGTACTGATTCGTTGTTGGTGTCCACGAATCAGGCTGGTCGCTCGGACGGCGCGGCCAGAATCGCTTCGCGCAGCTCGGCGGGCGGGCTGCCGATCGTGCTCCAGACCTGGGTGCGCTTCAGGTACAGCGAAGCGTCCTGCTCGGTCGTCAGTCCCAGACCTCCGTGATTCTGGATGTTGTCGCCCGCATTCCTGATCGCGTGGTCGCGCCCGATCGACAGGGCGGCATGTCCGAGCAGGACCTCGTCGCTGCGGCCGCCGCCATGCGCCAGGGCCGCCAGGGTCACGAGCTGGGTTGCTGCCTCGGCGCGGACAGCCATGTCGGCGCAGCGGTGCTTCACGGCCTGGAACGAGCCGATCGGGACGCCGAACTGCTCCCGCACCGCGGTGTACGAGGCGCTCATGGCGCACGTCGCCTCGGCGCTTCCCGAGAGCATCGCCGCGACCAGGATCGACAGATACGCATTGCCGTCGAGCTCCGCGAGGGCGACTTCGACGAGGGGCTCGCCCGTGATGCGCAGATGTGCCAGCCGCGATCCGGGATCGACGCACTCCTTGGTCTCGACCGTGGAGACTGCGGAGCTCTCGTAGAGGGCGCTGGTGCCGTCGGCGACGACCCATGTGGTTGCCTCGCCAGCATCGAGCGTGCGGAAGAGGCCGTCGCCGATGCGTTCGATGAGGCCCACCGGCCGCCCACCGGTGGAGATCTCCTCGACGAGGTCGAGCCGGCCGGCCGCACGTGCGATCTGCAGCGCGAGCGCCGTGCCCAGGAAGGGGCCCGGAACCAGGCCGCGTCCGATCTCGCGGAAGACCAGCGTCACTTCGGCCAGACCGAGTCCGGTGCCGCCCAGCTCCTCGGGGAGATCGAGAGAGAAGAAGCCGTTCTGCGCAGCCGTCGCCCAGAACTCCGTGTCCGTCACCGGCTGGTCGTCGGCAAGATCGCGCAAGCGATCCCGGGGGGCTGACTTCTCGATCAGATGTCGCGCCGTGTCGGCGATGGCGGCCTGCTGTGCATCCAGAAGAAGGTCCATGAAGTCACTTTCCCTTCGGCAGGCCGAGGACCCGCTCGCCGATGATGTTGCGCTGGATGTCCTTGCTGCCGGCCGCGATCGTCCCCGCAAAGCTGCGATGCCAGACCTTCGACGGATCTGCCGGACCCCCGAATCGCTCCGCCGCCTCGGCGCCGAGGATGTCGACCGCGAGCTTCTTGACACGCTGGTCGAGCTCGCCGAAGAACAGCCTCAGCATGGATCCCTCCGGACCGGGCTGCGTGCTGCGGGCGTTCCTGGTGATGTTCGCGAGGCTCATGGCCGACAGCGCTGCCGCCTCGGCCCGCGCGGTCGCGAGCCGATCGGCGATCGCGTCATCGTCGATACGCGTGCGGCCACGACGGTCGACCCTGGTGCGGGCCTCCTCGATCAGCCGGTCGATGCGTCGGGACGCCTCGACCTGGTCCTTCATGAAGCCCGTGCCGCGTTCGAACGACAGCGTCGACATCGCAACGCTCCAGCCGTCGTCGACCTCGCCCACGACGTTCGACAGTGGGATTCGGACATCGTCATAGAACACATCGCACACCTCGGGCTCGCCCGTGAGGAGCTCGATGGGACGCACCGTGATGCCGGGGGCGTGCATGTCGCACACGGCCCAGGTGATCCCGTGGTGGCGCTTGTCGGCGCGGCTGGTCCTGATCAGGAGTTCCTGGAAGTCGGCGAACTGGGCGTAGCTGGTCCAGGTCTTCTGGCCGTTGACCACGAGGTGGTCGCCGTCGATCTCGCCGCGTAGCGAGAGCCCGGCCAGGTCGCTGCCGGCTCCGGGCTCTGAGAAGCCCTGGCACCAGACCGTCTCGCCCTTGAGGATCTTGGGCAGGTGGAATGCCTTGAGCTCCTCGTTCGCACGGGCGATGAGCGTGGGCCCTGCGTGATTGATGCCCACGAAGCACACGCCGATGTACGGTGCCTCCGCCCACGCCATCTCCTCGTACCAGATCATCTGCTCGAGCAGGGACAGTCCGCGGCCGCCGTACTCCTTGGGCCAGTTGATGCCGGCCCATCCGCCCTCGAACTGCGTGCGCTGCCAGGCCAGGTCGAAGTCGCGTGCCTCGGTGCTGACCGGCGGACGCGGCGTGCGTGGGACGTTCTCGGCCAGCCAGGTGCGCACCTCCTCGCGGAAGTCGGCCATCTCGCGGGGCAGCAGCAGGTCCACGACTTCTCCAACCAGTTATAGGTAGACGATCTATCTCATTTAAGCATTGCGTGCGATGATGACCTAGCGGTTCGCATGGATCGCCGACCGAGTGAGGAGAAGTGATGACCGTATCCACCGAGATGGACGGGGGAGTGTGCATCATCTCGCTCAACCGTCCCGAGCGACACAATGCGGTGGACGACGCAACGGGTGCGGCCTACGGTGCTGCCTTCCGAGAAGCGGCCGGTAGCAAGGATGTCGCGGTCATCCTGCTGAGGGGGGAGGGCCGCTCGTTCTGCTCGGGCCGCGACACCGCACAGCTGGGCCGTCGAGTCGAGGGCGAGTCCGACTTCTCCTTCGTGCGCCGGCACCAGGATTCTCGGCTCGCGCAGGTCGACTGCCCCAAGCCGGTGATCGCTGCACTCAAGGGCAACGTCCTGGGCGGTGGCCTCGAGATGGCGCTGGCGGCCGACATCCGGATCGCCTCGACGGATCTGCAGATGGCGTTCCCCGAGATCGGCTACGGGCTCATGACCGACACCGGCGGTGCGGCGTTCGCGACCGTGCTCGCGGGCCCGTCGCGCGCCAAGCTCATGCTGATGACGGGCCGGCGCATCGGGGGCGAGCAGGCGCTGGCCTGGGGCATGGTCGACGAGCTCGTCGCGCCCGAAGACCTCGACGACACCGCTCGTTCCCTCGCCCACGAGATCGCCCAGCACGGAGAGCTCGCGCTCGGCAGCATCAAGCAGGTGGTCGACGAGATGTGGCACACCGCGCTGCACACGGGCATCCGAGCCGAGCTGCTCGCGCAGGTGGCGCTGTTCGGAAGCGCGGAGTATCTCGAGCTCAAGCAGAAGCGACAGGCGGCGGCACGATGACCGGTCTGCCGAAACCGCCGGCTCTCGGCGCCACAGCGCTGCCCGCAGGGACGTACGCCGGGCAGGTCGTGTTCGTCACCGGCGGAGGCACCGGACTCGGCAAGGCCATGGCCGTCGAGTTCGCCCGCCTCGGTGCGTCGGTCGCGATCGCGAGCCGCCGAGAGGAGCATCGAGCGTCAGGCGTCGCCGCGATCGAGGCGGTCGGCGGACGAGGCCTCGGCGTCGAGGTCGATGTGCGGGAGCCGGAACAGGTTGCGGCCGCCTTCGACCTGGTCGAGTCCGAGCTGGGCCCCATCGACGTCCTGATCAACAACGCGGCCGGGAACTTTCAGGTCCCGGCCGAGGAGCTGTCGATCAACGGCTGGCGCGCCGTGACGGGAATCGTCCTGGACGGCACCTTCATCTGCAGCACCGAGCTCGCGCGGCGAGCCAAGGCAGCGGGACGTCCCGCGAGCATCCTCAACATCGGCGCGACGTACTCGTGGACCGGCGGACCGGGCACGTCGCCGTCTGCCGCCGCGAAGGCCGGCGTGACCAATCTGACTCAGAGCCTTGCCGTCGAGTGGGCACCCTTCGGCATCCGCGTCAACTGCCTGGCTCCCGGCACGTTCCCGCACGATGACCATCCCACGGCCCTGCTCGCGCTGCGCAACGCCGGCTCCATCGACCCCGCTGAGCGGATCCCCGCCGGACGGGTCGGTGAGCTGCACGAGCTGGGCTGGGCCGCGACGTTCATGTGCTCGCCGTATGCGACCTACCTCAGTGGCCACACGCTGGTGCTCGACGGTGCGAACTGGTTGCGTAGGGGCCTGCGGATGCCGCTCTTCGTGCCACTTCACGAACAGATCGCCCACCCCGAGACTCTCTGAGACCCGATCCATCCCGCTACGACTTGAGGAACCCGAACCCGTGACGCATACCGAAGAACAGCAGTCGACCGATCTCAGCGCGGACATCCTCTCCTGGGTCGAGGAGTCCCTGGGCGGCAAGATCACCTACGCCGACCGTCAGCCGGGTGGAGGACGGCGAGAGGCGTGGTACGTCGACGTCGAGACGCCCGACGGCCAGGTGCGCGAGCTGTTCCTGCGGTACGACCGCACCGACCGCGAGGCCGCCGGCGATCCGTTCACGCTCCAGGACGAGGCCAAGTACTTCCTCGCGCTCCAGGACTCCGCAGTTCCCGTGCCGAAGATCTATGCGGTGCACCCGGTCGAGCAGGCGATCGTCTCGTCGCGGGTGCCCGGCAAGGCCTGGTTCTCCCAGCTGCGGGACGAGGAGCAGCGGCTCGCCATCGCGCGCGAGTTCATGACGATCCTCGCGGGCCTGCACGCGGTGGACCTCCACGGCGTCGACCTGCCGGGCGATCGCACGGATCCTGATCGCGATCTCCGCGACGTGGTCGTCGACGAGATCGAGCGCTGGACCGAGCTCTACCGGGCGGGCGTCGCCCCGGCCGACCCGCTGATCGAGCTCGGCCTGGTGTGGCTTCGCAAGAACGTCCCCGACGTCGCGGGGCCGGTCGTCCTGGTGCAGGGCGACACAGGGCCGGGCAACTTCCTGTACGAGGACGGCCGGGTGACGGCCGTCCTCGACTGGGAGCTGGCGCATCTCGGCGATCCGCACGACGACCTGGCCTGGCTCACGGTGCGCGCGGTCCAGGAGCCCTTCACGCACATGCCCGATCGCCTTCGTGACTATGCCGCGGCGAGCGGTCGCGAGATCGATCTTGACCGGATCCGCTACTACCGCGTGTTCGCGGAGCTGCGCATCCTGATCCTCGGCCACAACAAGGTCGGCAACGCCAGTCCGCTCTCGGAGATCGGGAACTCGCTGATCTACGGCGCGCTGCACCGGCGGTTGTTCATCGAGGCCATGGCCGACGTCTTGGGGCTCACGCTGTCGACGCCCGAAGCGATCGAGGCCCCGGCGACGTCTCAGGAGTGGCTGTACGACGCGGCCCTGGCCCAGATCTCGCAGATCATCGTGCCCCGCAGCGAGGATCCGTTCGTGATCCAGCGCAGCAAGGGCCTTGCGCGCATCCTGAAGTATCTGCGCGAGGCGGACAGGCTGGCCGATCCCGCGGCCTCTCGCGACCTCGACGATCTCGAGTCCGTCCTCGGCTCACGTCCTGGCTCGGTCGTGGAGGGATCGGCGGCACTGGTGCGCGCGCTGTCCGACGACACGATCGACGCCGCCGCGGCGGTGGCGTTCTTCCAGAGTCAGTCCATCCGTCAGACGCAGATCATGCGGCCTGCGATGGGCGTGCTCGCCGACCGTCACTTCGACCCGCTCAGCTGAAGGGATCTCGCATGGACCACCTGACGACGGACTGGGATCAGCACTTCCAACCGGCCGATGACGCGCTGCACGGCGTCACCGACAACTTCTACGAGAACGAGACGTTCTGGTTCTCCTTCTTCGTCCCCGAGCGCGCGATGGGCGCCTGGCTCTACTCGGGCGTCCGGCAGAACGCCGGCGTGAGCACCGGAGGGCTGTTCGTCTGGGACGACACCGCGACCCAGCCGGCGGATCTGCCGTTCTACGAGTACTTCTCGTGGCTCAAGCCTCCCACGGAGGTCGGCCCGGACCGGGTGGCGCTGCCCAATGGCATCACGATCACCACGATCGAGTCGGGGATGGTCTACGACCTGGCTCACACCGATCGTGACGGGACGAGCGTCCAGCTTCGATTCGAGGGTCTCGAGCCTCCCGTGCCGCTGCGCGCGGGCGCTCCGCCGTATCCCACGGCTTCGCACTTCGACCAGACCGGCCACGTCACGGGCCATCTGGTCCTGGACGGCGAACGGGTCGACGTCGACTGCTTCGCGATGCGCGACCGCTCGTGGGGGCCGCGTACCGAACGCGGCTACCCCCGGATCGGCTACACCTGGCTGGCCGATCGTGACGTGTCGGTGCTGGCCTTCTCGCGTCCCGTCGACGGCGTCGACGAGGTGTACGCGGGCTACCTGCGTCGAGACGGCAAGGTCTCGAGGCTGGTCTCCGGGCAGCGAACGGTCGACCGTGACCCGGCAGAGGGCTGGGTCACCGCGATGACGATCGATGCCACCGACGAGCAGGGCAATCGGGTCTCGGTCACGGGCGAGGCGCGCAGCAGGATGGTGCTGGCGGGCGCGACGAATGTGTGCGTCAACTCGGTCATGCGCTGGCAGGTCGACGGACGCGAGGTGCATGGCGAGGACCAAGACGTGTGGTCCATGAAGCAGTGGCGAGCCGCCCGCGGCCGATAGCCACGAATTCATCCATCTAATAGATAACTCTTTGGTATACTTGAGTTATTTTGCTGAAGGAGATGTTGTGGGATTTCGCAGTCGTTTCGCGCAACTGCTCGACGAGGCCCCGGAAGGGGCGCCGGCCATCGAGTTCGAGGGCCGGTGGGTCTCGTGGGGTCTGCTCCAATCGGTGTCGCGAGCCATCGACGCGATCCTGCATGAGCACTCATTCGGTGAGGGCACACGGGTCGGGATCGTGCTGGAGAACCGGCCCGAGCACGTCGGGGCCATGCTGGGCCTGATGGCAACGCGACGCTGTCTCGTGACCCTCAGTCCCTTGCAGCCCCCCGAGCGGCTGTCTGCCGACATCGAGCGCAGCGACGTCCCGTTCGTCGTGGTCTCGACGGAGATGCTCGCGCGTCCTGGCATCCGTGAGTCGATCGAGAAGGTCGGTCACGTCATCGAGCTGGATCCCGCTGGTCGTGTGAGCGTCAGCGGCGCCTCGATCGGTTCGACGTCGACCGCGAGCCCCGACACCGCGATCGAGATGCTGACCTCGGGGACGACCGGACCACCCAAGCGGGTGCGACTCAGCGATCGACAGTTCGACCGCTCCCTCGAGACCAGCGTTCCGGAGCCCAAGCCTGATGTGCTCTTCCGCAACGGCGTCAGCTTGGTCTATACGCCCTTGGTGCACATCGGCGGACTGTGGGGCGCGGTCTCGGCGCTCTACTCCGGTCGCAAGATCGTGCTCATGCACCGGTTCGTCCTCGATCAGTGGGTCGACTCCGTCGAGCGGCATCGGCCGCGAGCGGCTGGCCTGGTCCCGGGCGCGCTGCGTGCTGTCCTTGACGCCGATGTTCCCGCGGAGAAGCTGTCGAGCCTCCAGGTCGTGACCAGCGGAACGACCTTTTGCCCGCCGGACCTGGCAGATGCCTTCTTCGACAAGTACGGCATCCGCGTGCTGATGACCTATGGGGCGACCGAGTTCGCCGGGGCGATCGCGGCCTGGACCCTCCCGATGCACCAGAAGTGGTGGGCGAGCAAGTCGGGAAGTGCGGGCCGAGCCATGCCGGGGGTCGACCTGCAGGTCGTCGGCCCGGACGGTGACGCGCTGCCGGTAGGAGAGACGGGACTGCTCGAAGTGCGCAGCGCCCAGTCGTCGGCGGGAAGCGGGACGTGGGTTCGCACGAGCGATCTGGCCCGCGTCGACGCCGACGGATTCGTCTTCATCGTCGGTCGCGCCGATGATGCGATCGTCCGAGGTGGATTCAAGGTGCAGCCGGCCGAGGTCGCCCAGGTGCTCGAGCGGCACCCCTCGGTGCGGGAGGCATCGGTCGCTCCATTCCCCGACGACCGCTTGGGGCATGTTCCCGTCGCAGGTGTCGAGCTGGTCCCCGGGGCGTTGCGGCCCGCACCTGAGGAGCTCATCGCTCTGTGCCGCGAGTTCTTGATGCCGTACGAGGTGCCGGTGCACGTCGTGGTGCTCGACGAGCTCCCGCGCACGCCGTCGTCGAAGGTGAGCCGCGTCGATCTCCTCGACGCCGTTCAGCACTCGATGCTGCTGGGCAAGTCCGCGTGACCGCCGTCAGGTCGGCGACGCTCGCCGGGGCCGTGCTGGACGGCGCGGCGCAATTCGGCGCCACGCGCTTCGTTGTCGCGAGCGAGGTGCGGCCGCATGCCACGACGGTCGGCGAGCTGGTCGAGGAGGCCAAGCTGGCCGCAGGTGCGCTGCAAGGCCTCGGGGTCGGGGCCGGCGATGTGGTGGCGGTCCAGCTGCCGAATTGGTACGAGGGCGCGGTCCTGCAGACTGCGGCTGCTCTCGTGGGCGCCGTGGTCCTGCCGATCGTGCAGATCTACGCGCGCCGTGAGGTCGAGTTCATCGTTCGAGAATCACGCGCCCGGGTCTTGGTCATCCCCGGCGAGTGGCGAGGTCGCTACTATCCGGACATGCTCCCGGCGATGGGATCCTTGCCCGATCTCGAGCAGGTCGTCGTCATCGCCGACAACGTGCCGGCGGGAGCGCTGTCCTGGGACGATCTGCTCGGCCCGTTGGCCAAGCCGTGGTCGATGCCGGTCCTTGATCCCCGGTCGATCGCGATGCTCGTCTACACCTCGGGGACCACGGCGGACCCGAAGGGCGTCCAGCACAGCCATGAGTCGCTGCTGGCCGAGGTGTGGTCGGACTCGTCCGCGAGCGCATCGGCTGCAGAAGCGTCGACCCTTGCGGTCTTCCCGTCGGGCCATGTGGCCGGGCTGCTCGGACTGCTACGCGTTCTCGTCAAGGGCGCGCCGACGGTCACGATGGATGTCTGGGACATCGCCACGGCCGCCCGGCTGATCGACGAGCATCGCGTGACCTTCACGTCGGGGGCGCCCGTGCATCTGAGCGGGCTCCTCGACGCCAAGGACAACGGCGAGGCCGCCCTCGAGACTCTCAAGGAGTTCCTCGTCGGCGGTGCCAGCGTCTCTCCCTCACTGATCGAGCGGGCCGATCGAGCCGGTGTGGTGGCTTATCGCTGCTACGGCTCGAGCGAGCATCCCACGGTGACGGTGGGGCGGCTCGAGGACTCCCTCGACCGCCGTGCCAACACCGACGGTCCGCCGATTGCCGGCAACGAGCTGCGTATCGTCGACGACAACGGGGTGGACGTTGCTCCTGGCGAGGCCGGCAACATCGTCACCCGCGGCGCCGAGCTGTTCGTCGGATACCGCGACACCTCGCTCGACGCCGAGGCGTTCCTCGAGGGCGGGTGGTTCATCACCGGCGACATCGGAACCCTCGACCAGGAGGGTTATCTGACCGTCACGGACCGCAAGAAGGACATCATCGTGCGAGGCGGCGAGAACATCTCCTCGAAGGAGGTCGAGGACGTCCTGGCGACGCACCCCGACGTCGCAGATGTCGCGGTGGTCGGTGCCCCCGACGAACGACTTGGCGAGCGGGTGGCTGCCTTCGTCATCGTGCGGGACGGCAAGAGCCTCGAGCTGTCAGATCTGGCCGCCCATTGCGCCGCCGCCGGCATCGCGAAGGCCAAGACGCCGGAGCTCGTCCGGATCGTTCAGGAGCTGCCCCGGACGGCTGCTGGGAAGATCAGGAAAGTAGACCTTCGGAACGAGCTCAGACGCTAGTTTCGGTAACAGTTCACTGATATAGTCATTAGCAGTAATTTCCGAGAATCTAGTTGTGGAGTCATCGTGAAGCTGAGTGTTGGACAGACCCTGTCGAGTGCGGTCGACACCACGACGGTCATCGTCGTCAAAGCGCCCGATGCCGACGTCGCTGTCGCATGCGGCGGCGTGGAGATGTACGACGCCAAGACGGGAGCGGCGAGCTCAGGGGAGGCCGATCCGGCGCACATGGGCGGCACGCAGCTCGGCAAGCGCTATGTCGACGAGACGGGCAGCATCGAGCTGCTCGCCACCAAGGCGGGAGAGGCCTCGTTGTCGGTCGACGGCGTCGCGCTGACGATCAAGACTGCCAAGCCCCTGCCGTCGTCGGACTGAGGAGCGCGCCGTGAAGCTGACGATGCTGCTCGAGATGGCGGCCGATGGATTCGGCGACCGCACGGTCATTGGGCGACTCGACGGTGGCCTGAGCGCTGCGGAGCTCAAGGCCATGGCCGAGTCGGGGGCTGCTGCCATCCGCGATGCCGAAGCCGACTCGGTCGTGTACCTGGCTGTCAACGGCCCGGCCTTCCCAGTGGCGATGTTCGCCGCGGCGTTCGCCGGTGTCCCGATCGTGCCGGTCAACTATCGCCTCGGTGACGAGCAGCTCAGCTCGCTGCTGGCCAACCACCCTCGCGCGTACGGCATCGCGGACGAAGCGCAGCTTCCGCTCCTCGAGCGCGCCGGCATCTCGGCGGTCACCCCCGAGCAGTGGCTCGAGGTCAGTCGCGGTGTCGCTGCGCCGATCGAGGTGGAGTCGGATTCGCCGGCGGTCATCATCTACACGAGCGGGACGACTTCCGCGCCCAAGGGGGTGCTCCTGCATCACGACAACTTGGTCTCGTACGTCCTGGGCTCCGTCGAGTTCGCCTCGGCCGACCCGGACGATGCGGCGTTGATGAGCGTCCCGCCGTACCACATCGCCGCAGTGGCCAATGTCATCACGAATCTCTTCGCCGGGCGGCGGTCGATCGTGCTCGAGCAGTTCGCTCCGCACCAGTGGCTCGACACCGCCCGGAAAGAGGGAGTCACGAACGCCCTGGTCGTGCCCACGATGCTGGCGCGCATCGTCGAGTCCGATGCTCCCAAGGAGCTTCCTCGGCTGCAGACCCTCGCGTACGGGGGAGCGCCGATGCCGTCGGCGGTCATCGAGAAGGCCCTCGCGATGTGGCCGGAGATCGGCTTCGTCAATGCGTACGGACTGACCGAGACCAGCTCGACGGTCGCGGTGCTCGGTCCGGAGGATCACCGCGTCGCGCTCGCGAGCGACGATCCTGCAGTCCGCGCACGGTTGTCCTCGGTCGGCAAGATCGTTCCGAGCATCGAGCTGGAGATCAGAGGCCACGACGATCAGCCGGTGGGTCCCGGCATCACGGGCCGCATCTGCGTGCGCGGCGATCAGGTCTCGGCCGAGTACGCCGGAATCGGCAAGGCCGTCGACGAGCGCGGCTTCTTCGACACCCGCGACAACGGGTACGTCGATGAGGAGGGCTACCTGTTCATTGCCGGCCGACTCGACGACACGATCATCCGTGGCGCGGAGAACATCGCCCCGGCGGAGATCGAGGAGGTGCTGCTGCGCCACGAGGCCGTCCTGGATGTCGCAGTCGTCGGCGTGCCCGACGAGGAGTGGGGCCAGCGGATCGAGGCGGCTGCCGTGATCAGGCCCGGCGTCGACGTGTCGGCCGAAGATCTGCGCGCATTCGTCCGATCGGCGCTGCGTGGCAGCAAGACTCCCGACCGGATCGTGTACTGGGATGAGCTGCCGCGCACCGTGACCGGCAAGCTGGTCCGACGCACGGTGCTGACCAAGCTGCTCGAAGATCAGGCCACGGTCTGATCCCGGTTCCCCCCAGACCAAAAGTGCGGAGTCCTGCACGGTTCTAAGCGTTCGAACCGTGCAAGACTCCGCACTTCTGGTCGGGGGCTGGTCAGGCGCCCTTGGGCGTGAAGCGAAGCGCGCCGTCGAGGCGGATCGTCTCTCCGTTGAGATACGGGTTCTCACAGATCTGCAGGGCGAGCTGGGCGTACTCCTCGGGGCGTCCCATGCGCTTGGGGAACGGCACCGCCGCGCCCCAGTAGGCGTCGAGCTTGACCGGGTCGGCGTCGCCGAACGCGGGGGTGAGGAACGTGCCGGGGGCGATGGTCATCACCCGGACGCCGATGGGGGAGAGATCGCGCGCGATGGGCAGCGTCATCCCGACGATGCCGCCCTTGGCCGCGCTGTAGGCGGCCTGACCGATCGTGCCGTCGAACGCCGCGATCGAGGCGGTGTTGATGATGACGCCGCGCTCGCCGGTCTCGAGCGGCTCGGTCTTGGCCATGCTCGCTGCGGTCATGCGGATGAGGTTGTAGGAGGCGCCGAGGAAGATGTTGACGACGCGCATGAAGTCATCTTGTGCGATCGGCTCGTTCTCGCGGTTCAGCGTGCGTCCGCCGCCGGGTCCACCATGGGCGATCACGGTGATGCGCAGGCTGCCGAGCTTCTCAGCGGCGTCGATGGCCGCCTGGACGCTCGCCTCATCGGTCACGTCAGTCTCGACGAAGACCGCACGCTCGCCGAGGTCCTCGACCACAGCCTTGCCCTTGACCGCGTCGAGGTCGCAGATCACGACGCTCGCGCCTGCCGCGTGGAGGCGGCGGGCCGTGGCCGCACCGAATCCGCCGCCGCCGCCGGCGACCAGCGCTACTGCACCTGTGATGTTCATCTGCACGTCTCCTCTGATGTTCCGGGGGCTAGGGGCCGTCGACCGGTGGCCGGGCCACGTCAAAACTCCGACCAGCATATATTTAGTTAATACAATTAATCAAGATTATGAGCGGCGAGGACGTCCAGCAAGGCGACGGCGTCGGCCATCGAACGGTACTGATCGTTGAGATGCGTGCAGGTGTCGATGCCGGTCATCTCGGCACGGACCCAAGGCCGCAGCTCGCGCACGTCCAGCCCCAGCAGGCGCTCGGAGCTCCGCGTCGCGTGGGGGCACTCGACCCAGGGGAGTACGCGGGTCGTCGCCTCGACCTCGTGGATCACCAGTGACGCGCGATCGAGCCGCATCGTGACGTTGTACTCGTGCACGGTCTGCTCGAACCCGAGCGCGTCGACATGGCTGTCGCGGAAATGGCTGTCGAGCACGACGTCGGCGCCCTGGACGCTCACGTCCAGGCGGCGGGCCCTGCGCATGCCATGCGGGGGAAGTGGAGGCAGCTCATGCCATGCCGCCGGATCGCCGGCATCGATCAGATCGGGGGTCGCGGGGCCGGTCACGATCGGGGCTGCACCAGACTTCTCGATCTGGAGCATGATCGTGCCCCCGCTGCGCCAGCCTGAGCACAGATCGGCTGGTGGCGCGTGGTCCGACGCGGGGTTCACGGACCTGACACCGCCCGAGACGACCGCGTGGCCGGAGACGAGGGTTGCCACCGGGATGTCGTCGAGCAGGAGGTGCAGCCTGGTGGCCTGGGCAACCTGGTCGGGCAGGGCATGCAGGATCTTGCCGCGGAAGCCGCTTGCCGCGCTGGCGCCGACCAGCCCGTCGAGTCGACGGTCGGCCGGCTGCGACCTGAGCTCAGAGATCCGACGGCTGTCGAGGTACTCGACCCGGGCCTCCAGGTGCGAGTCGCCGACGACTTCGAGCTGTCCGTCGGCAAGCGTGACGACGTCACGCGAGTGTCCAATGAGGCGCAGCGGTCCGGTGAGACCGTCGGTGCGGATCGAGTCCATCGTCGCAGTTCGTCGGGCCGAGCGTGGTGCGCGGGCGGGAGTTGCCTCTACGGGCCGGTGCGGCCCGCGATCGGGGTGGAGGGCGCGGGAACTCATGGGTCTTCCCTCGGAATGTCGGCGACGATCATATGACACGATAGGTTAACCAATTTGATCATCACGGAGACCGACATGCTTGAAGAAGATGCGCTCAACGGACGGGTCAGCTCCCGGCGACAGGGGCACGTGCTGATCATCACGATGGCCCGCGCCGACAAGCGCAATGCGATCGATCGGCACATGGCCGACGCTCTTGACCGTGAGCTCAACCTGCTGGAGGGCGACGACGAGCTCTGGGCGGGCGTCCTCGAAGGGGTGCCCCAGGCCTTCTGCGCCGGGAGCGACCTGACCGCAGGCGGGGACTATGTCACCGAACGCGGCGGTGAGTACGGCATCATCCGCCGGGCGCGCAGCAAGCCGCTGATCGCGGCGGTCGAGGGTCCGGCTCTCGGGGGCGGTCTCGAGATCCTGTTGAGCTGCGATCTGGTGGTGGCTTCCTCCGCTGCCGTCTTCGGTCTACCTGAGGTCGCGATCGGCGTGGTCCCGACATGCGGGGCGCTGTTCCGTGCTCCGCAGATCTTTCCGGTCAACCTCGCTCGCGAGCTGATTCTGACCGGCCGCCCGATCGGAGCCGAGCGGGCGTGGCAGGCCGGATTCGTCAATCAGCTCACCCCGCCCGGCGAGGCGCTCGAGCAGGCGGTGCTGCTCGCCGAGCGAATCTGTGAGAACTCGCCGACATCGGTCCAGGCCTGTCTACGAGCCATACAGGTGACGCTCGACGCCGGGACGCGGGCCGGGTGGGAGGCGACGGAGGACGCGAAGGAGGCGCTCGTGGGCAGCGAGGACTCCCAGGAGGGCGTCCGATCCTTTTTGGAGAAGCGCAAGCCGGTCTGGCTGGGGCGCTGAGGCCTGCCGACAATCAGGTTACTGATTGTAATAGGTAGAGCCTTTGCGGTAAGGTGGCGACCAACAGAATGCCCGAGAAGTGGGCAAACTCTCGACGCATACGTCGAGATGACAAGAGAGGCCCGCCATGAGCTTCAGCTTCACCGCCGAGCAAGAGGAGCTGCGCCAACTGGTGCGCCGTTTCTGCGAAGAGAAGTCCTCCAGCGAGCACGTGCGTCGCTTGATGGACTCAGACGACAATCGCGACGACAAGATCTGGTCGCAGATGGCCGATCAGCTGGGACTCCAGGGATTGTCGATCCCGGAGGCCTACGGCGGATCCGGATTCGGTCCCGTCGAGCTCGGAATCGTGCTGGAGGAGATGGGCCGCACGCTGCTGGTGGCGCCGTACTTCTCGACCGTTGCGATCGCCGGCCAGACGTTGGCCCTGAGCGATGACGAAGCCGCCAAGCAGCGCTGGCTGCCGGGCATCGCCGACGGTTCGCTCACCGCGACGCTGGCCATCGCCGAGGAGTCGGGCTCGTGGGAGCTCGACAGCGTCGAGACGACCGCCGCGCAGGCCGGCGACGAGTGGTCGCTCACGGGCACCAAGATGTACGTCCTCGACGGCGCCACAGCAGACCTCCTGCTGGTGGTTGCGCGCGCGGGGGACGAGCTCGGTCTCTTCGCGGTCGACGGAGCTGCGGCCGGTGTCACGCGTAGCAAGCTCGACTCCGTCGACCTCACGCGAGATCTGGGCCGGGTCGAGCTCGACGGGGTGTCAGCCGTCCGCATCGGCAGCGGGGACGCCACCGAGATGCTCGTGAAGGCAACGGATCTGATCCTGGCCGCATTCGCTGCCGAGCAGATCGGCGGTGCAGCGAAGTGCCTCGAGATGGCAGTCGACTACGCCAAGATCCGCGAGCAGTTCGGGCGTCCCATCGGCTCCTTCCAGGCCATCAAGCACAAGTGCGCAGACATGCTCCTGGAAGTCGAGTCGGGCAAGTCCGCGTCGTACTACGCCAGCTCTGTGGTCGCGGCGGGTGACCACGAGTCGTCGATCGCAGCTGCCCTCGCCAAGGCGTACTGCTCGACGGCGTTCACGCACGCGGCGAAGGAGAACATCCAGATCCACGGAGGCATCGGCTTCACGTGGGAGCACGACGCGCATCTGTACCTCAAGCGCGCGAAGTCGTCGGAGCTGCTGTTCGGCTCGCCTGCCAGACATCGCGAGCGTCTTGCCGATCTCGTCGGGATCTGAGGGGACGACATGACTGTGCAGCAGACAAACATTCCGAGCGAGATCGAGAGCGACGACGACTTCCGCGCACGACTCCGCACCTTCTTCACCGATCATCATCCCGGGAAGCCGCCGCGTGATCCGAAGGAGCGGCTCGCACATCAGAAGGCGTGGAACGCCACGATGTTCGACGCGGGGTTCTCAGGTCCCAGCTGGCCGAAGGAGTTCGGGGGGATGGAGCTGAGCTTCGCGCATCAGGTCATCTACCAAGAAGAGCTCGCGCGCGCACGGGTTCCG
Source organism: Aeromicrobium yanjiei (assembly GCF_009649075.1). Taxonomy (GTDB): domain Bacteria; phylum Actinomycetota; class Actinomycetes; order Propionibacteriales; family Nocardioidaceae; genus Aeromicrobium; species Aeromicrobium yanjiei. The sequence goes on along the minus strand of NZ_CP045737.1, from coordinate 1,920,839 downwards.
GGGCCGATGGGCACGGGGCTCGGAATCGCTGCCCCGACCATCATCAGGTACGGCACCCAGGCGCAGAAGGAAGAGTTCCTCGCGCCCATGCTGCGCGGTGACAAGATCTGGTGCCAGGGCTACTCCGAGCCGGGCGCCGGATCCGATCTGCCGAGTCTACGAACGACAGCACGGCGCGAGGGCGACGAATACGTGGTCAACGGCCAGAAGGTCTGGACCACCCAGGCCACCAATGCCGATGTCCTGTTCACGCTGGTCCGCACGGGTACGCAGGAGTCTCGTCAGAAGGGCATCACGTACCTGCTGATCGATGCCCACGCACCGGGTGTCGAAGTGCGTCCGCTGCGCGACATCACGGGGGGTGCGGGCTTCGCCGAGGTCTTCTTCGACGATGTGCACGTCCCGGTCTCTCACCGCATAGGCGAGGAGAACGAGGGCTGGCCGCTGGTGCGCACGAGCCTGGGGCATGAGCGTGCCGCGGGCGCGATGAACCAGGCGGCGGTCTACCGCCGGGTTCTCGACGAGCTCACCGCGCTGGCCCGTGAACGTGGGCGCGCGTCCGAGCCGCTCATCCGCGACCAGCTCGCGGACTTCGAGATCCGCGTCCGGATCATGCGCTACAACGCCGCCCGGATCATCTCGGACATCCTGACGAAGGGTGAGCCGGGGGCTGCGTCATCGGTTTCGCGCATGCTGATCACGGCCTTCGAGCAGGATCTGCACGAGTTCGCGATCGGCCTGCTGGGCCCCGCTGGGTTGTTGACCAAGGATTCGCCACACGCGGTGCAGCGCGCGCGCTGGCTGACCGGCTTCCTGCGTACGAGGGCGTCGACGATCGGCGCCGGAACCTCCGAGATCCAGCGCAACACCGTGGCCGAGCAGGTCCTGAAGCTGCCGCACGATCCCGGCATGCCGCCTCGGTAGCGGCGTCTTCACGCGTCCGGGCGCGGCCAACTGGCCGCGCCCGGACGCATTTGCCTGCTCATGGCGTGAACCGTGGCGGCCGCGCCTTGCGTGCGTCAGGTGGCGGGACGGTCGTCGATCAGCAGCGCCGCGAGCCGTTCTTGGTGTGCAGGGGTGTCGCCGTACAGGGTCTCGTCAGTCTTGACGCGGCGCAGGTACAGGTGCAGATCGTGCTCCCAGGTGAAACCGATGCCGCCGTGGCTCTGCAGGGCCTGGCCCGCGAGCCGGCTCATCGCATCGGACGAGAATGACTTCGCCACGGTTGCGTCGCGGGACGCGTCGGGCGATCCGAGGTCGAGGGACATCGCGGCGTAGTACGTTGCGGCGAAGGTGCCCTTGACGCCGATGGCCATGTCGGAGATCTTGTGCTTGACCGCCTGGAAGCTCCCGATCGCCCGGTCGAACTGCTCGCGGACCTTGACGTAGTCGACGGTCATCTCCATCAGTCGCTGTCCGGCCCCCAGGGAGTCGGCACTGGTGAGGACGGCCGCGGCATCGCACAGCCACTGCACGGCCGAAGCGTCGACCTCGAGGCGTCGGCCGCCGCCGACCCGGACGTTGTCGAAGTCGATCTCGTAGAACGAGCGCGACTCATCCAGCGTCTTCTGCTTGCGCAAGGTCACGCCCGTCGAGGCCGGATCCACCATGAACAGGGCGGGCGCGCCGCCGAGGACTGCGCTGACCAAGATCCCGTTGCTCGAACCGGCGTCCTGGACTGCCGTCTTGCGCCCGTGCAGGATGTAGTCGCCGTCAGTGGCGATCGCGTTGGTCGTGACCGAGGCAGGAGTCCAGGCGCCGCGGGGCTCGGCCAGCGCCCAGGTCGCACGGAATGAACCGTCGGCCAGGCGGGGGAGCAGCTCGTCCTTGATCGTGTCCGAGCCGAACCGCTCGACGGCGAGCCCGACCAGCGACGAGGTGATGAACGGGCCCGCCGCCAATGCTCGGCCGAGCTCCTCTGCGACGATGCACAGCTCGACCAGGCTCTGGCCGGATCCGCCGAAGTCCTCGCCGATGGCCAGGCCGGTCCAGCCCAGGTCGGTCCCTAGGCGCCAGAGCTTGTCATCGACATCGTGGCCGCTTTCGGCCAAACTCCGGACGTGGGCCGGGGAGGAGTGTGTGAGCAGTGCGCTCCGGGAAATCTCCCGCAGCGTCGCCTGCTCCTCATTGAATTCGAAGTCCATCTGGTCGTCACCCTTCCGTCGGCGTCCGAGTCTCATCGTCACGCATGGGGTTATGATATCGCTGATATAACTATTTAGTCGACAGGCTCGTTCGTTCAACCCTTGGAGGCTCATCATGCGGCTCGACATCTCTCCCGAGCTGGAAGCTTTTCGGCACGAGGTTCGCACCTTCGTCGCCCAGAGTGCGCCGGGGAGTCGACCTCATGCTGGAGTTCGCGCACCCCACGCCGAGCAGGTGCCCGCCATCCGGGCCTGGATCGCGGCCCTGTTCGAGGCCGGCTACCTGGGCATGTCGTGGCCCGAGGAGTTCGGTGGGCAGGCCGACCCGGTACCGGAGCATGCGTTCATCGTGGCGGAGGAGCTTGCGCGTGCGCGGGCGTGGGAGCAGATCGGCGCAGGATCGCTCGGCGCCAATGCCCTCATCGAGTTCGGTACGGATGCGCAGAAGCAGCATCTTCTGCCCAGGATCCGCTCAGGTCAGGATCTGTGGTGCCAGCTCTTCAGTGAGCCCGGCGCCGGCAGTGATCTGGCCGGACTGCAGACGCGCGCGCGGCTCGACGGTGATGAGTACGTCGTCGACGGGCAGAAGGTCTGGACGACCAACGGCCAACATGCGGACATCGGCTACCTGCTCGCCCGCACGGACCCGACGGTGAGCAAGCATCGCGGCATCACGGCGTTCGCGATCGACATGCGGACGCCGGGTGTCGACATTCGCCCGCTGCGTGAGATCACCGGGACGTCGGACTTCAACGAGGTGTTCCTCGACTCGGTCCGCATCCCTGCCGATCGCGTGATCGGCGAGGTCAACGACGGGTGGCGAGTCGCGAACTCGAGCCTCGGACATGAGCGCAGTGGGGTCGCAGCACGCGGTGCCGAGCTCTTCGCGATGCTCGACGATCTGCTCGACTTCGCCCAGGACGCGACCTTCGTCGGGCGGCCGGCGCTGCGTGACAGCGGCGTGCGACAGCGCATCGGCAAGGTCGCCACCGACATCCACGTGACGGATCTGATGAGCAAGGTCGTCCAGTCGCGGATGGTCCACGGCACCGAGGATGCCGCCGACGCGCCGCTCGTGAAGATCTTCTACAGCGAGGTCAACCACGCCGCCGCCGAGCTCGGGGTGTCGCTGCAGGGCGTCGACGGCCTGGCGGTCGAGGGCGACGAGAACGCAGTGGCCAACGGGTGGTGGCAGGACGCGTTCATGTACGCGCGCGCCCTCACGATCGCCGGTGGTGCCAATGAGGTGCTGCGCACAGTGGTGGCGGAGCGGTCGTACGGTCTGCCGCGCGAGCCTCGCTGAGCACGCGTCCCCGCGCCCACCAAAATAGAGTACAAAGAGGTATATCTTTCCCCTGTATGGTGCTATTCTTCTACGGAACCGTGACGGGCATCACAGAAGCAGACGACACGTAGGAGTGGCGCACATATGACGGCCATTGCAGCAGAGACACCCGTGCAGACGACGGGCAACGTTCTCAGCGTCAAGGACCTCTCAGTCGAGTTCCACACCGAGGAGGGGTGGGTTCGCGTCGTTGACAACGTGAATCTCTCACTCGGCGCAGGTATGACGCTCGGTCTGGTGGGAGAGTCGGGATCGGGCAAGACCGTGACGTCGCTGGCCATCATGGGGCTGATCGCAGGCAAGAACACCCGGCTGACCGGCTCGGTGAAGCTTCTTGGCCGCGAGCTCGTGGGGCTCTCCGAGGGGGAGCTGTCACATCTGCGCGGCTCCGAGATGGCCATGGTCTTCCAGGAGCCCCGCCGCAGCCTCGATCCCGCCTTCACGGTCGGCGATCAGATCGCCGAGGTCATTCGCCGGCACGAAGGCGTGTCGAGGAAGGATGCCTTCGCGCAGGCCGTCGAGATGCTCGAGAAGGTTGGCATCCCCGATGCCAAGAGCCGGGCCAAGGCCTATCCGCACCAGTTCAGCGGTGGCATGTGTCAGCGGGTCATGCTGGCCATCGCGCTGGCCTGCAAGCCCAAGCTCCTGATCGCCGACGAGCCGACCACGGCCCTCGACGTCACGGTGCAAAAGGAGATGCTCGCGCTGATGAATCAGCTGCAGGCCGACTTCGACGTCTCGATCCTGTTCATCACCCACGATCTCGGCGTCGTCGCCGAGATGTGCGATGACGTCAACGTCATGTACGCGGGTCAGGTGGTCGAGTCCACCGGCCTGTACGAGCTCTTCGAGACGCCGCAGCATCCGTATACCGAGGGCTTGCTCGCGGCGATCCCCGAATCGGTGCCGCGCGGTGGCCGGCTCCGCTCGATCCCGGGCGCGGTGCCGGCGCCGAGGGAGTGGCCGGTCTCGTGTCGATTCTTCGCCAGGTGTGCACATGCCGTTCCTGGCCGATGCGATGAGGGCCCGGTGGATCTGGCGATGGTGCAGCCCGGCCATGCGGTTCGCTGCGTTCGCGCCGGCGAGCTCGAGCTGAAGGGAATCGTCTGATGAGCACACTGCTGGAGGTCTCGGACCTCAACAAGTCGTATGTGACCAAGCGGAACGTGCTCGGCAGGCCCACGAGGACCCTGCACGCGGTCAAGAATGTGTCGTTCAGCCTGCAGCGAGGCGAGACCGTCGGCATCGTCGGAGAGACGGGTGCCGGCAAGTCCACCGTCGGTCGACTCGTGCTGCGGCTCATCGAGCCCGACAGCGGTCGGGTGGTCTTCGACGGCCAGGACCTCCTCGAGCTGGGCCACAAGGATCTGCGCTCATTGCGCCAGCGCGCGCAGATGATCTTCCAAGATCCCTTCAGCTCGCTCGACCCGCGGATGGTCATCCGCGATGCCGTCGGCGAGCCGTTCACCGTCCATCAAGGGCTTCGAGGTGAGGAGCGCGACACCCGCGTGCTCGAGCTGCTCGAGCGGGTGGGGATGCGCGCAGATCAACTCGACCGGTATCCCCGTGAGTTCTCGGGCGGTCAGCTGCAGCGGATCGCGATCGCGCGGGCCCTCACGACCGAGCCGGACTTCATCGTGTGCGATGAGCCGGTCGCGGCACTGGACGTCTCGATCCAGGCGCAGGTGCTCAACCTCTTGGTCGATCTTCAGCAGGAGCGCGGTCTCGGATACCTGTTCATCTCGCACGATCTGTCGTTGGTCCGCTTTCTCGCGCACCACGTCGTCGTGATGTACATGGGCGAGGTCGTCGAGGCCGGTCCGACCGAGCAGCTGTTCTCGGATCCGCAGCACCCCTACACGCAAAAGCTGATCTCAGCCATCCCGTCGCCCCGCCCGAGCCGTCAGCGCCGGTCGGCAGTCTCACCCGCCAAGGAGGCATGATGCTGACCCTCGCCGGCCGGCGTCTGTTGTCGGCCATCCCGCTCTTGCTCTTCATCAGCTTCTTCGTCTTCGTGCTGATCGATCTCACCCCCGGAGATGCGGCGCAGACCCTCGCCGGTGAAGGCGCGACAGCCGAGCAGATCGCAGAGACCCGCTCCCGCCTGGGTCTCGACGATCCACTGATCGTCAGGTACCTGGAGTGGCTGGGGGCAGCCCTGCAAGGCGATCTCGGCACCTCCCTGTACAGCTCGGAGTCGGTCGTGAACATCTTGCTCGACCGGATGCCTGTGACCGGTTCTCTGGCACTGGTCTCGCTCGTCATCGTGCTGCTCGTCGGCATCCCGCTCGGGGTCATCGCGGCGGTTCGCGCCAACTCCTGGGTCGACCGGGCCGTCAGCGGTTTTGCCTCGTTGAGCATGGCCCTGCCCCCGTTCGTGGTGGGCCTGGTCCTGGTCCTGCTGTTCGGGATCTCCCTCGCCTGGTTCCCGGCAACGGGATACATGCCGATCGCAGACGGCGGGGTCTTCGAGTGGCTGCGCCACCTGATCCTGCCTGCACTTGCGATCGCGGCCATCTCGACGGCCGAGCTGGCCCGTCAGACCCGCGGTGCCCTGGTCGACATCTTGCAGACCGACTTCATCCGCACCCTGCGGGCAAAGGGACTGACCCGCACCAAGATCATCGGCAAGCACGCCCTCAAGAATGCGGGCGTCCCGATCGTCACGATCTTCGGCGTGCAGGTCAGTCGCGTGTTGGCCGGCGCGGTCACGGTCGAGTTCGTGTTCGCGATCCCCGGATTCGGCAGCCTCGCGGTGAGCTCGGTCAATGAACGCGACATGCCCGTGATCCTGGGCGTCGTACTGATCAGCGCGATCGTCGTGCTGATCGCGAATGTGATCGTCGACCTGTCCTACGGCTACTTCAACCCGAAGGTTCGGTCCTGACCTCGTGTCAGGGACCCGAGATCGAGGAAATCATGAGTGAGAATCCGGTTCAGTCCCACGGCACCGCCGCGTCGCGTGTCGTCCCGAGGCGCAGCCTGCTGTCCTCCCTCAAGAGGAGCAGGCCGCTTCGGCAGCTGCGCGGCAACCGGGCCGCGATGGTGTCCGGCATCTTCCTGCTGCTGCTGATCATCGTCGCTGCGCTCGCCCCGCTGCTCACGACGCAGGACCCGGCCGCCCAGACGCTGTCGAAGCAGCTGCAGGGCCCCAGCTCCGAGCACTGGCTCGGCACCGACATGTACGGCCGCGACGTGTACACGCGGCTGCTGTTCTCGGCGCGAGTCACGCTGATCGCGATCCTGCAGGCGCTGGCCCTTGCCTCTTTGCTCGGTATTCCGCTGGGCCTGCTCGCGGGCTATGTCGGCGGCTGGGTCGATGCACTGCTGAGTCGCGTGTCTGATGCGCTCCTGAGCCTGCCCCCGCTGATCCTCGCCATCGCGATCGTCGGCATCCTCGGACCTGGCCTCACCAACGCAATGATCGCGATCGGCATCGTGCTGGCTCCGCCGCAGTTCCGCCTCGCACGCGGCGCCGCGCAGTCCGTCTCGACCGAGACGTACATCGAGGCCGCACGGGCCATGGGCTGCTCGCCGTGGCGGATCATGTGGCGACATGTGCTCCCCAATGCGAGCTCGCCACTGCTCGTCCAGGTGACCTTCGCAGCCGGCATCATCGTGATCGCAGAGGCGAGCCTCAGCTTCCTCGGACTCGGCGTCCAGTCGCCGCAATCGAGCTGGGGAACCATGCTCCGCGATGCGTTCGACAACATCTACGACTCGCCGTGGTTCATGGTCGCTCCCGCGCTCATGATCGTGCTCACGATCTTGTCGTTCTCGACGTTCGGCGACGGCCTGCGCGATGCACTCGAAGGACGCGGCGTCATCCGCATCCGCAAGGCCGCCAAAGCCAAGCCCGGAGCCCCCCGCGCTGCCGCAGGCGTGTAGCCCTCAGGACTTCGCCGACAACACCTCGCGCCACCTGGCGCACTCAGAAATGATGGAGATTCAAATGATGGGAAAGACCAGCCGGGCGATAGCCCTGGCCATGGCATCCGCCCTCGTCGTGGCCGCGTGCGGCGGAAGCACCGACAGCGGTGGCAAGGGCGATGGGGGCGGTGACGTCGACAAGAACGGCACGCTGAGGTTCGGGTTCACCGTGCCGGCGATGCCGCTCGATCCGCACACCACCGTGACCGACACAGGCCAGTATGCGTTCGTCGCCCCCTTGTACGACCGTCTGACGCAGATCACCGACGGCCCCAAGCTCGAGCCCATGCTGGCGACGAAGTGGGAGTTCGCTCCCGACGGGAAGTCGGCGACGTTCACCCTGCGCGAAGGCGTCACCTTCTCCGACGGTGCCGAGCTCGACGCCGAAGCGGTCAAGAAGAGCCTCGACCGGGCCCTGACCCATCCGAAGACCACCGCGCCGACCAAGCTCAACATGATCGAGTCGGTCGAGGTCGTCAGCCCGACCGAGGTCAAGATCAGCACGAAGCGGCCGGCCGCCGATCTTCCCTACACGCTGGCGGGCTCCTACGGCAGCATCATCAGCCCCAAGGCGCTCGACAACCCCGATCTCGACGTCAAGCCCGTGGGTTCGGGACCGTACGTGCTGAAGGAGATCAAGCTCGGGGAGTCCGCGACCTACACGCGTCGCGAGGGCTACTGGGACCCGAAGGCGCAGCAGGCCAAGACCATCGTGATCCGCGGCATCGCCGACGACAATGCCCGTCTGAACGCCTTGCGCTCGGGGCAGATCGACATGATGATCTCCAAGGTCGGCCAGGCGAACCAGGCCAAGAAGCTCGGCGAGAACTTCGGCTTCCATTCCTATCCCGCGGCTGCGACATATGCGCTGCAGGTCAATGTCGACCATGAGAATCTCGACCAGGTCAAGGTGCGCCAGGCCCTCAACTGGGCCATCGACCGTGACGCCATCAACGACTCGTTGCTGAACGGTCAGTGCCGTCCCAACAACCAGCCGCTGACGCAGGGCTTCGACGGGTTCCTCGAGGATCCCCCGGTCGCGTACGACTACGATCCGGCCAAGGCCAAGACGCTGTTGGCGGAGGCCGGTGTGTCCGACGGCTTCAAGATGCAGCTGCTGGTCGGCGCGGGCCTCTCGCCGCAGGACAAGATGGCGCCCGTGCTGCAGGCCCAGTTCAAGGAGATCGGCGTCGACGCCGAGATCGTCGAGCAGGATCTCGCCCAGGCATCGGGCAACTACAGCAAGTCTGATTTCGACTCATATCTCCAGACCCGCGTCGCCGGGCCGTCGTCAGCCATCACGTTGCAGAAGAACTTCGACAACCCCGCGACGTTCCCCGGCACGCTGCCCGCGGAGATCCTCAAGTCGATCAACAAGGGATTCGATCCGAGTGTGGAGGAGGCAACAGCCCTCAAGGCACTCGAGAGCGCATCGGCTGCGATCAACGAGCAGGCGCTCGATGTCTTCATCTGTGCCCTGCCGACCCAGGTCGCATACAGCGACAAGGTCGTCGGCGCTGACACGATGGGACAGTCCTACTTCCAGGGCATCCCCGATCTGCGTTACGTCGGAATCGCGGACTGATCGACTGACGCGGTGCGGGCGTGCCTCACATCTGAGCACGCCCGCACTACGTTCACAGCAGGAAAGGGACGCCATGACACAGGTGATGTCTGGGATTCGGATCTTGGAGGTCGCCGAGCACACCTTCGTGCCGCTCGCGTCGGCGATCCTGGCCGACTGGGGCGCGGAGGTCATCAAGGTCGAGCACATCGGACGGGGTGACGCGACGCGCAGCCTCGGTGCCACAGCGGGCGTCGAGACAGGCGGCGGCGACATCAACGTCCTGCTGGAGCATGCCAATCGCGGCAAGCGAAGCATCGGCCTGGACCTGACGTCGGCAGACGGGCGGGAGTTGCTGTACCGGTTGGCCGCGACGTGCGACGTGTTCTTGACCAACAAGCTCCCCGCGGTGAGGGCCAAGCTCGAGATCGATGTCGAGCACATCCGGGCCCATCAGCCCACGATCATCTATGCGCAGGGCACGGGATACGGCTCGAAGGGCGTCGACGTCGATCTGGGCGGATACGACGCCTTGGCCTACTGGAGCCGGGCCGGCGTGGCGGCATCGGTGAAGGCACCCGAGATCGACTATCTCCCGCGTCAGTCCGCGCCGGCCTTCGGTGACTCGGTCGGCGCGATGTACATCGCGGGTGGCATCTCCGCTGCTCTGCTGCACCGCGAGCGCACCGGCGAGGCGCCGCTCGTCGACGTCTCGCTGCTCGCGGCGGGCATGTGGATGATGAGCGCAGGGATCGCGACGGCACAGCGCACGGGCATCCCCCATGTGCCGAGACCGGACGATCGCGACGCCCCTCGCAATCCACTCATCGGCAACCACCGCACGGCCGACGGCAGGTTCATCTCGTTCTGCATGCTGCAGGCGTTCGAGTACTGGCCGGCCTTCTGCGCCGCGATCGACAGACCCGCATGGGTGGACGATCCCCGATTCGCCACGAGGGAGCTCCTGTTCAGCAACGGCTGGGTCGCAGCCGACCTGATCGACGACGTCGTGGCCTCCGAGACCCTCGAGACGTGGACGAAGCGTCTGCAGGGTCTGAAGGGGCAGTGGTCGCCGGTACAGGACACCGTGACCATCGCCGACGACCCCATGGTGATCGCCAACGACTACTTGATGGAGACGATCAGCGCGAACGGCGAGTCGTTCAGCCTCGTCACGGCGCCGGTCCAGTTCGACGGACGCGCGAATCAGCCGGGCCGGGCGCCGGGCCTCGGCGAGCACGGGACGTCGATACTCGCAGGTGACCTCGGTCTCGACGACCAGTCCATCGCAGATCTTCGCGTCAGGGGAGTCGTGGGCTGAACGAGCCCGGCCCACCAATCCCACCAGTCCCACCAATCCCACCAGCCTGAGGACACACATGTCAGCAACGCCGTACGATCCCCGGTCGATGTTCGACCTGACGGGGCAGGTTGCGATCGTGACCGGTGCCTCCAGTGGGCTCGGCGAGCGATTCGCGCGGGTTCTCCACGACGCAGGTGCTCATGTCGTGGCCGTCGCACGGCGGGTCGACCGGCTCGAAGCCCTCGCCGCCGAGCATGAGCGGATCGTGCCCCACGCGGCCGACGTCACCGACGATGTCGCGCTGAAGCGGCTCGTGGACGACACGATGGATCGCTTCGGCCGCATCGACATCTTGGTGAACAACGCCGGCATGGGGACCTCCGAGCGGGCGCTCGACGAGGACCTGGACTCGTTCCGGTACACGTTGGAGGTCAACCTCGTCGCCGTCTTCAACCTGGCCCGACTGGTCGCGCGGCCCATGCTGGAGACCGGAAAGGGATCGATCGTCAACATCGCGTCGATCTATGGGCTCGGCTCGTCGTGGCCCATCCCCAACGGCAGCTACACCGCGTCCAAGGGCGGCGTCGTCCAGCTCACGCGCGAGCTCGCGTGCCAGTGGGCCAAGGGCGGCGTGCGGGTCAATGCGATTGCGCCTGGCTTCTTCGTCTCGGAGGCCACCGCGGAGATGGTCGCCAACCCGAAGTCGATTGCCTACGTGGAGAAGGGCACGCCGATGCGACGGTTCGGTCAGGCCCACGAGCTCGACGGCGCGCTGATGTACCTGGCCAGCGACGCATCCACATTCATGACCGGTCAGACCATGACCGTCGACGGCGGCTGGACCGCACACTGATGAACCGAGGAGAACACGTGACCGAGCAGCCCGACTACCAGACCATCACCTATTCATTGGCTGATCACGTCGCGACCGTGACGCTCAACCGCCCCGAGAAGCTGAACTCCTTCAACCAGCTGATGGTCGACGAGTTCCGCTCACTGTGGGCGCGGGTCCGGTTGGATGACGACGTCCACGTCATCGTGCTGCGCGCCGCGGGGGACCGCGCATTCTGCACCGGCGTCGACGTGTCGGACGGCATCGACAAGGCAGAGAACCTCTGGAGCCAGGAGGATCCGGGCACGGGCCTGGCGCCCAAGCACAACCGAGTCTGGAAGCCCGTCGTCGCAGCGGTCCACGGCATGGTGGCCGGCGGCGCGTTCTACTGGCTCAACGAGTGCGACATCATCATCAGCGCCGACGACGCGACGTTCTTCGATCCGCATGTCAGCTACGGCATGGTCTCGGCTCTCGAGCCGATCGGCCTCGCCCGACGCATCCCGCTGGGTGAGGCGCTTCGATGGGCGCTGATCGGGCTCGACGAGCGCATGTCGGCCGCGCGTGCCCGAGAGATCGGGCTGGTGTCCGAGCTCGTGCCGTACGCCGATCTGTGGTCGCGCGCCGACGAGCTGGCCCGCATCATCGCGGCGAAGCCCCCCATCGCGGTGCAGGGCACGGTCAAGGCCGTCTGGGAGACGCTCGACATGGGTCGGGAGGACGCCCAGCAGTCCGGCTGGAACTATCCGCTCGTCGGCAATCCCATCGGCACGGCGCAGGTGTCTCGGGAGGGGTTCGCCAAACCGAAGTGGACCTTGCGATGACGGCTGAGGAAGCCGGCTATGCGTCGATGATCGAGTCGCTGCGATCATTTCTCGATCGGGTCGCGGGGGCCCGTCCGACGGCCGAGGAGTCGGCCGAGCTCGCGGCCACGCTCGACCGGCTGAGTGCAGGACTCGCCGACCGTCAGGTCAGCGAGCGGGAGCGGCTCTTCGCCCGTCTGTCGGTCCAGGGCCGGGGCCAGAGCCTCACCCCGCAGCTCTTCATAGATGAGCAGGACGCTCAGAGCGTGACCGGCCATGTCACGTTCCGTCCGTACTTCGTCGGAGGAAACGGAGCTGCCCACGGTGGGACGATCCCGTTGCTCTTCGACGAGGCGCTCGGTCGCCTCGCCAACGCAGGGGGTCGCAGAGCATCCCGCACGGCCTACCTCACGGTGAACTTCCGGTCGATCGCGCGGATCGGCAACCGGCTCACGCTGACGGCCAGGCACGTCAAGGAGGATGGCCGCAAGAGGGTGATCTCGGGTGAGCTCCGCGACGGCGATCTGCTCGTGGCCGATGCGGAGGGCCTGTTCGTCGAGCTCCGTCCCGGCCAGCCGTGATCGAGCAACCGCCCCGGGGCTATGTCGGTCTGATGTTCGACAGATCGTTCGGCTCGCTGTTCTGGGGCAAGCTGCTCACCGTCACCGGGACGCTCGTGCAGAGCATCGTCGCGGCGATCGTGGTGTTCGAGGCGACCGATTCGGCGCTGATGGTGGGGCTGGTGTCGGTCTTCCAGTTCGGGCCCCAGCTGCTCCTGACCCCCCTCGCGGGCAAGTGGGCAGACACCTACAGCGCGTTCAAGCAGGTGCTGGCCGGGCGCGGGCTGTGCTTCGTCGGCTCTGTCATCCTGGCGGTCTGGGCCTATCTGGTGCCCGATCCGGACAGCGGTCGCGATGTCGTGCCGGTGTTCTTCGCCTCGTGCATCATCGGCCTCGGCTTCGTGGTCGGCGGACCCGTGATGCAGTCGATGATCCCGCGGATGATCCGTCCTGGTGAGCTGTCGAAGGCCATGGCGCTCAACTCCTCGCCCATGACGATCGGACGGGTGGCCGGACCGGCCGTCGGCGCGCTCCTGACGGTCCACTTCGGTGCAGTCGCCGCATTCTCGGTCGCCGTGTTCACGCAGCTCGCCTTCTTGATCCTGCTGTTCTTCATCCGCTTCCCGGCCCAACCGGAGCGGTTGGCAACCACCGACTACAGCGTCAGGGCCGGCCTGCGACACGTCTGGTCCGATCGGACCCTGTTGATGCTTCTCGCGGTGACCGCGGCCCTCGGCTTCGCGTCGGAGCCTTCGGTCACGCTGGCACCGCCGCTGGCCGATCACGTCGGCGGCTCCGCCCGGCTGGTGGGGGAGCTCTCGTCCGCGTTCGGTCTGGGCGCGCTCCTCGGGCTGGTGCTGCTCTCGCCGCTCGGCCGGTGGCTCAGCCATGCCGCGATCACCTCGCTGGGGATCTGGATCATGGCGGTCGGGCTGGTGCTCAGCGCGGTCAGCACCGTGGCTCCCATGGCGACGGCGTCGTTCGCGGTGGCCGGATTCGGTTTCATGGCAGCGTTCACGGCCGCGGCCACCCTCATTCAGGAACGAGTGCCGGACGTCCTGCGAGGACGTGTCATGGCCCTGTGGCTGATCGCGTTCATCGGATTTCGACCCATCGGAGCGGCGATCGACGGTGTGCTGGCCGATGTCGTCTCGGTCGAGTTCGCCTTCGCCGTGAGCGCAGCCCTGCTCGCGCTCACGGGAGTGTGGTGGCGGCCGGGTCGGGCGGCCGCTTCGGTGCCCGATCCCGCCGCCACTCCAGCCGGCGACTCAGTCGTTCCGGGTCGCGCGTAGCGCGCGGAGCATCTCCTGGAAGTGGTCGACCTTCCAGCCGTCCTGGTCTTCGCCCCAGCCGATCAAGCCGTCGTACTCCCATCGCATCGACGCATTCGATCCGGAGCCACGCTCGCTCATGTGGCTCACCGTGAAGCCCTCGGCACGCATCGTGCGACCCGTGACGTCGGTCAGCTCGACCTCCATGTGCGCGCTCCAGCCGGTGCGCGGATCACGGTAGTTGCGCATGCGGCTCTTGGTCTTGTCGAGGCGCTGGAACTCGCCGTCCTTGAGCAGCCATCCGGTGTTCATGGGCGACCAGCCGTCGGCCTCGCCGTCCTGCGGGCGGACGAACCCCAGGAATCCGGTCGTCGCGTCGGTGTGGCCGAAGATGTACTGGATGCGTCCGCGACCGCGCTGGCGTTCGACCTCCCGCCACTTCGGCCCGCCGGGATTCTTGACCGGGTAGACGCCCTTGACGTGCTCCTTCTTCTGGCTCTGGGAGTGATGGCCGCCGCGGGGGCCCCAGGTGCGGTCTCGCACGGTGTGGCAGTCGATCGGGATCTGCTCACCGCGCAGTGTCAGGGTTCCCGTGACGTGGCCCAGCTGGTCCAGGTGCGGGCTGCCCAGCATGGGTGCTTCGCCGGGCGTGAAGCGGTGAGGAGGGTGCACGCTGCGGTGCTGCATCGTGATCGCGAAGTCGGCGGCATCATCGCGATAGGTGATCTCGTAATCCATCAACGGATTGATCATCTTGACGCTGAAGCCACCCTCCGGGAACGTGATGTCGCGCAGATCCACATCAGGGCTCATCGGCACGTCGGGCATGGTCTTGTAGTACGCAAGCCGGCCAGGATCGGCGCCCGTCGGATCCCACACGAACACGCGCCAGGTGACCGTCCCCTTGTTGGGCATGTAGGCGGCATGCAGCCAGCAGCCCAGGTGGCGCTCAGGGATGTTGAAGGTCCACCAGGTCGTCTCGGTCTCCCACGGATCGTCCGAGAGCTGGTGATAGTTGTCGTCCTCCGGAACGAAGGGGGTGTCCTGATCGATCGTCTGTGCAGTCATTCTTCAGCTTCCTGCTAGGCGTAGAAGGCAGATCCGCCATCCACATTGATGTTGGCTCCGGTCATGTAGCTGTTGGCGGCCGAGCCGATGAAGCACACCACGGCGCCGACCTCCGCTGGTTCTCCGACCCGGCCGATGTCGGAGCGGGTGCCGAACGTGGCGGTCATGTAGCGCATGACCGATCCGAGATCGTCGAGATCGGGCCGTCGATCCGACGGGAGCTTCGCGAGATTCGCGAGGACCTGATCGGAGAGGACCGCGCCGGGGGACACCGTGTTGACCAAGATGCCCTCGGCGCTGAGCTCGAGCGAGAGGCTCTTCCCGGCGGAGTTGAGGGCCGACTTGCCGGCCGTGTACTCGATCAGACCGGGGCCGTGATTGCGGGTCGACATGGCGGAGATGTTGACGATGCGGGCCCACGGCGCGGCCTTGAGCAGCGGGTGGGCAGCGCGGGCGCAGCGGACGGCGGCCAGCACGCCCAGGGTGAAGGCCAGGCCCCACTGCTCGTCCGTGGCCTCGTGCCAAGGGTGGTGATGGGTAGGCGCACCGACGGCATTGACCAGGGTGTTCAGGTGACCCCAGCGGTCGGCGATCCGGGAGAAGCTCTCGTCGATCTCGCCGGCGTCCGAGAGGTCGGTGCCGACTCCGAAGGCGTCGGGACTGCCGAGCTCGAGCAGCCGGTCGACGGTCTCGTCGATCCCGTCCTGCCCTCGGGCGAGGACTGCGACACGCGCGCCCTCGCGAGCGAAGCACTCGGCCGCGGCGCGCCCCATGCCCCTGGTCCCGCCCTGCACGCACACGGCCGCGCCGGAGAGGCCGAGGTCCATGGGATGCTCCTTCGAAAGGGGACGGGACAGCGCCGCGGACGGACGCGTCGGTGTGTCCGCGGCGCTGTTGCCGGACCTACTTGGTGACGCTGAACTTCTCGAGCTCGTGCTGGACCATTCCGTCCAGGGTCGCCGCGGGCGGCTTGGGCAGCTCAACGGCCTGGTCCCTCGTCGGGAGCAGGACGACTGCAGTGCCCGGGGTGGTGACTTCGCCGCGCTGGTTGTGGCAGCTCACCTCGACGTGCACCTCGTTGCGGCCGTCGACCTGGACCTTGTCGATCACCTTCCCACGAACGATCGTGGTGTCACCGATGTAGTTGAACTTCCGGTGCTCGCAGCGCAGCTTCCAGAGCCAGCCGTCATCGCCCATCCAGTCGGTCAGGGCATGGACGAGCCAGGTCTCCCGCATTCCGCCGTAGTCGTACGACGTGGGGAGGCCGAGCTCCTGGGCCCGCAGGGGCTCCCAGTGCAGACGCTGGACGGTGTCGGGCACATTGAGCGCATTCTTGGGATACAGGCCGGGGGCCTTCTTGCGGATGTTGTACGAGAGCTTGAACGATCCGGGCGGGGTGAGCTGCATTCCCCAGCCGAGGTGCCAGACCACGACATCGGTGGTCTTGAGCGGGCCCTTGGCCCGCGGCTGGAGCTCCTCGCCGATCTCCACGTCCTCCCAGTATCGGGTCTCCGCGCCGCGCCGGGTCTCGGCCTCATACAAGGCGTCGATCTCGGCAAGCTCTTCGTCCGTGTAGGGCTTGAGCTCCAGCTTCTCCTTGGCGCGTTCCTTGGACGTGTGGCGCTCCGCGTTGATCCAGGTGCCGCGACGCACCGCGTGCATCTCGCCCTCGCCGTTCGTGTAGAGGTAGTCGTTCGTGACGTGGGCCGTGCGGCCTCCGAAGCTGCTCTTCTTCTCCTGCACGCCGACCTGGGCGGCGAGGACATGGCACCGGTCGCCCTCGCGCAGCGGCTGCCACCACTCGAACTCCATGACGGCCTGGTACGAGCCGAGTCCCGCGAAGGGATCGCCCTTCAACAGCGCCTTGGTCTCGGGGTCGGGCTTGGGGGCAGCGTCCTGGCCCATCGTGTAGAGGAAGGTCGGCGGCGCGATGAGTCCGCCCCAACGGGTGGCCGCCGCATAGTCCGGGTCGCAGTACAGCGGATTGTCGTCACCGTAGCCGAAGGCGAAGTGGCGAGAACCGTCCCACGTGACCTGGAAGTTGTGGGGCGGGTTGTGCAAAGGCTGGGGGATGCCGAGGCGCTGACGCGAGCGCTCGAGGGCGGCCTCCGTCAGTACGCCGAAGGCGGCTTCCTTGGGGGGTGTGTCGGTGCTGCTCACTGTGACCACTTCTTTCCTCGATGCTCCAGGGCTTCTTCGCACAATATAGTATTAACCGGCAGATGATTGTACTGCTTGACGTACTTTCTGTCCGCGTTGCGAATTGACCCCTCTCGCGCCCATGCGGCGCCAGAGCAACGTGATAGTTTACTCATTCATCTATTGATCGACGACAAGAGTGCCCCAATGCTCGAAGAACTGGTCAGACAACGCCTCGAGACCCTGCTGAGCGGGCATCCTCCAGCCAGCACGGACGTGCGTGACTTCCTCGGTGCGCAGTTCGACCTGGGGCTCGCTTGGGTGTCGTACCCCGAAGGGCGCGGAGGTCTCGGCGCACCTCAGGAGCTGCAGTCGCTGATCGACCGAACCCTGAGCGATGCGGGCGCGCCGCACCCGTTCACGGTCAATCCGATCGGCTATGGCATGGCCGCTCCCACGCTGTTGGCCTTTGCCGCTCCGGACGATCTGGACCAGAAGCTGCGCCCGCTCCTGACGGGAGAAGAGGTCTGGTGCCAGCTGTTCAGTGAGCCGTCTGCCGGCTCGGACGTCGCCGGGCTCTCGACGCGAGCGGTCCGCGACGGCGATGAGTGGGTTGTCACAGGCCAGAAGGTCTGGACCAGCTTGGCGCATCGGGCGACATGGGGCCTGCTGCTGGCCCGCACGGATCCGACGGTGCCCAAACATGCGGGGCTGACGTACTTCTTCATCGACATGCATGCTCCCGGAGTCGAGGTGCGCCCTCTCCGCCAGGCGACCGGCGATGCGGAGTTCAACGAGGTCTTCTTCACCGAGCTTCGGATCCCCGACTCGTCTCGGCTCGGGGCGGTCGGCGAAGGCTGGAAGGTCGCCATCACGACACTCATGAACGAGCGAGTCGCGATCGGCGGCCGGATGACTCCGCGCGGCCAAGGGCCGATCGGCGAAGCCGTTGCACTGTGGCAGGAGGCGGGCCGACCGGAGCAGCTGAAGGATCGTCTGATGGGTCTGTGGGTGCGCTCGGAGGTGCTTCGCCTGACGAACGTGCGTGCGCGTGAGCTCGCGAAAGCCGGTGGCACTGCGGGTCCGGAGGGCTCCACGGCCAAGCTCTTGGCGGGTGAGCTGAATCAGGACGTGTACGAGTTCTGCGTCGAACTGCTCGGCCCGGCCGGCGCCCTGTACCCCGAGACCTATGAGATGAGCGGAGGTGCCGACGGGGCCAGGCGCGACGTGCGCTATGGCTTCCTGAGGTCGCAGGCCAACACGATCGAGGGCGGGACATCTGAGGTCATGCGCAACATCTTGGGGGAGCGCGTGCTGGGGCTGCCGCCCGAGCCGCGGGTCGACAAGGACGTGCCGTTCAACGAGATCGGGCGATGACGGTCGTCGAGGGGCTGGTCAACCTGCGCGACCTGGGCGGCCTGCCGGTCGTCGGCGGGGGAGTCACGGAGGCGGGCGTCCTCTACCGCAGCGACGCCCCATATCCCGATGACGAACATCCGGACCACGTCCCGATCTGGCCGCCCGCAGCCGTCCTGGACCTGCGCTCCCAGGCTGAACGGGATGTCATCGGACACGCATGGACCGGCGAGACGCGTCTGCATCACCACCCCTTGCATGACGCGGCTGCGCCGACCTCGCAACGATCACCTCATCTGGCGGGCCTCTACGCCGACATCCTCGATTCGGTCCCCGAGCGGATCGCGGGGGTCCTGGCCGTGGCCGCACAGGCGGACGGGCCTCTGCTGATCCATTGCGCGGCCGGCAAGGACCGCACCGGGATCGCGGTTGCTGCATTGCTGCTGGCGGCCGATGTCGAGCCCGAGGCGGTGGTCGCGGACTATGTGGTCACAGCGGACAACATGGAGTCGCTGCGGACGCGCTGGAAGCGCAAGGGCAAGGTTCCACTGCCCGGCCGCCCCGACATCCCCGCCGCATGGCTGCTCGCGCCCGAGGATGCGATCCGACACGTCGTCGCCCGATTCATGGACTGGCCGGGGGGCGCGAGCTCCTGGCTCGTCGATCACGGCGCCTCGCCGCAGGATCTCGAGAGGTGGCGAGCTCGCTTCACGTCTTGACGTGGCCGTCCATCGCTGGACTGCGCGCCCGGCCATATAGTATAAAAGTCTAAACGATTGAAGAGGTGTCGACATGCAGTTTGGCTTGCCATGGCCCGGAGCAGACGTTGCCCGCGAAGCCGAAGAAGCGGGGGTCTCCTACTTCTGCAGCGGTGAGTTCGTCGATCACGAGGCCTACTCGACACTGGCAGAGATGGTGGCGGGGACGCAGCGCGCGACCGTGGGGCCAGGCATCGCGTACGCCTTCGCGCGCACACCGTACGCGCACGCCGCAGCCATCCGTTCGATGTGGAAGATCGCACCCGGCCGGCTGTTCCTGGGCCTGGGCTCGGGCGCCTACACGATCAACCGGGACTGGTTCGGCGTCGAGGCAGATCGCCCCGTCGAGAGGATGAGCGATCTGATCGGCGCTGTCAGGGCCTGGTTGCACGCCGAGAACGGCGAGCCTGTCGTGTACGACGGTGAGTACTTCAAGATCAACGCCAAGGTCGGCGCGCCGGTGCTCGGCCGGATCGATGCCCCGGTGCTGCTGGCCGGATTCAACAAGCGCATGGCCGCGGCTTCCGCGCGGGTCGGCGACGGAGTCATCGGGCACGGCCTCTTCACCAGCAGCTGGTGGGACGAGATCGTCCGGCCGGCGATGGTGCGCGGCGCCAACCAGTCCGAGCGCGATGTGAAGGCGGTCGAGCACGGCTGGGTCATCACGGCCGTCAACGACGACGATCCGGAGCGCGCGGTCGAGGACGCCCGCCGCATGGTGGCGTTCTACCTCACGGTCAAGACCTACGATCCGTACGTTGAGCACCACGGCTGGCAGTCGCAGGTCGAGACGATCCGCAACGCCTTCGCATCGGGCGACACCGACGGCATGGCCCGAGCCGTGACCGATCAGATGCTCGACGCGATCGCCGTGTGCGGCAGCACCGCAGACGCTCTGTCCACGCTCAAGAGTCGCGGCGACTCCTTGGCGGCGGACGTCGCCTACCTGGCTTCGCCATCCTTCCTCGTGGGCCACCGGCGCCGCGAGGCGTATGCCCGAGCAAGTCTGGGGCTCATCAAGACGATGTCAGAATCGACGAAGGGTTGACCATGAGTGTGCGTAGTCTCGACAAGGGTGAGCGCATCGCGTTCGTCATGCACGAATGCCAGAACGGGATGATCAACCCGGACATCGCCACGAATGCGCCTCTGGCCGCGCATGCGAAGAGCCGTGGTGTCGTGGAGAACATCGCCGCGGTCGCCGCCGCCTGCCGTGAGCGGGGCATGCCGGTCTTCCACTCGACGATCGAGCCCCGTCCGGACTACGTGGGCACCGACGCCTCCTGCCTGTTGCTCGGGGGTCTGGTCAAGAAGGGTGGGATCGTGGCCGGCAAGCCGGCAACCGAGATCCATCCGGACCTGACGCCGCACGACAGCGACATCCGCATCCGGCGGGTACATGGACTGACGCCGTTCCATGGCACCGAGCTGGAGGCCTACCTGCGCCATCAGCGCATCGAGACCGTGATCCTCGCTGGAGTCTCGACCGACGTCGGCATCCCCGGTGCCAGCCTCGAGGCGATCAACCGCGGATTTCGCGTCGTCGTCCCTGAGGACTGCATCGCGGGCTCGTCGACGGAGTCGCACGACTGGCAGGTCCGGCACACGCTCCCGCTCCTGGCCACGGTCACCACGACGAGCGATGTGCTCGACGTGCTCGGCCGCGCTGCACAGCAGTCCTGACACCTGAGCCCTCGAGGAGAATGCATGAAGTTCACGGTTGAGTATCCCGTCAGTGCGCCCGGTTACGACCCCGCTCTCGTGGGCCCCGAGGGGATGACCGAGATCGCTCGCGCGGTCGAGGCCGGGGGCTACGACGCGATCGCGTTCACCGAGCACCCGGCACCGTCGAAGAAGTGGCTCGACGCCGGCGGACACGAGTCTCTCGATCTGTTCTCGTCGCTGTCGTTCTGCGCAGCCGTCACGCAGCGCATCCGGCTGATGACGTATCTCGTGGTCCTGCCGTATCACAATCCCTTCGTCGCGGCGAAGGCGTTCGCGACGCTGGACCGGCTCTCGGCTGGTCGGGCGTCGATCGTCGCGGGAGCCGGCTATCTCCGCTCGGAGTTCCTCGCGCTGAACGTCGACATGGACAACCGCAATGAGTTGTTCGACGAGTCGATCGAGGTCATGCGGGGGCTCTGGGCCGAGGTGCCGTTCAGCCACAAGGGCAAGCACTTCGAGGGCAGGGGAGTCGCTTCGGTTCCCGGTCCGGTGCAGCCCGGTGGGCCCCCCATCATGATCGGCGGCAACAGCGGACTGGCGCGTCGCAGAGCCGCGCGCAACCAGGGCTGGAGTCCCCTGATGGTCAGCGCCGAGGTCGCCCGGACCAGCCGCACCCCGGCGCTCGCGACGATCGAGGCTCTCGCCGCGCGGGTCGCCGAGGTGCGCGAGCTGGCCGTTGCCGAGCAGGGTGATGGCACGACGATCCAGATCCAGGTGCAGACGCCTGAGTGCAGGTACCTGAGGAGCCCCGGCAGCGTGGAGGAGCACCGAGACCACCTCGGCCGGCTCGCGGAGGCCGGTGTCGACTCGTTCGTCCTGCAGCCTCCTGGGGAGAGCGTCGCCCAGACGGTCGACGCCCTGCAGAGCTACGCGGAGACCTTCGGGCTGCTGTGAGATGACCCGCTTTGCAGGCCAGGTCGCCTTCATCACGGGCGGCGCGATGGGATTCGGGCGGGCCTTCGCGGAGGCCCTGGGCCGCGAAGGTGCGGCGGTCGTCCTGGCCGACCTCGATGAGGCGGTCGCTCAGGAGACGGCCGCCGCGCTGCGGGCTGAGGGCATCGACGCCCTCGCGGTGACGTGCGATGTGGCTGATGAGAGCCAGGTCGAGGCGGCGATCGCGACCACCGTGGCCGAGCACGGCGGCATCGACATCCTCATCAACAATGCGGGCCTGCACCTGACCAAGTACAACCAGCCGTTCTCGGTGCTGGACCGAGCCGATGTACGCGCTCTGTTCGACGTCAACGTGATGGGCGTCGTCAACTGCACGGTCGCGGCCGCCGCGGCGATGAAGGAGCGCGGCGGCGGTCGCGTCGTCAACATCGCCTCCATGGCGAGCAACGGCTCGACATCTCCCTACGGCGTCTCGAAACTGGCCGTGAGAGGCTTGACGATCGCGTTCGCCCACGAGCTTGCGGCCTCGGGCATCCGCTGCAATGCGATCTCGCCGGGGCTCATCCGCACCGCGAATGCGATCGCCGACCTGCCGCAGGAGCTCGTCGACTCGATCGTTCACGGCAAGCAGCTGATACCCCGCCTCGGGGAGATCGACGACATCGTCACGATGATGCTCTACCTGTGCTCGGACGACTCGAGCTTCATCACGGGCGAGACGTTCAGGGTGAGCGGCGGGATGCCCCTCTCGATCTGAACGCTTCATGCGCCTACCGCATCATCAGCAGGCCGCCGTCGACAGGGAAGACCTGCCCCGTCATGAATCGGGCACCGTCGCCCGCGAGGAACTCGAGCACGGGCACGAGATCGGTCACGGCGTCACCCAGCTTGCCGCCGAGCGGGACGGTTCTCGACATGGTCTGGTCGTGCTGGAGCAGCGCCTCGGGTGACATGGATGCGCGGGTGCGGTCGTACATGGGCGTCCAGATCGCTGGTGCGATCGCATTGACCGTGATGCCGAAGGGTGCCCACTCGACCGCGATCGAGCGCATCCAGGCGAGCGAGGCCCCCTTGCTGGCCGCGTAAGCGGCCTTGAGCGGATATCCCTTGACCCCCGCGCCCGACGCGAAGTTGATGATCCTGCCACCGGAATCCCGGAGGTGAGCGAAGGCTGCCACGTTCGTCAGGAAGGTGCCGGTGGCATTGACCGCCATCACCTGGTTCCACACCGCCACATCGGTCTCCGCGGCAGGACTCGCGGGAGCGATACCGGCTGCGTGGATCAGCACGTCGAGTCCGCCGAGAAGCTTCACGGCCGCGGCGAAGGCCTCGTCGCCGGACTCCTTGCTCGACACATCGCAGCGGACGAACGAGGCATCGGACTCGCGAGCCGTCAGCCTGCCGGACTCCTCATCGATGTCCAGGGAGACGACATCGGCACCGAGCGCCGGGAATGCGCGTGTCAGCGCAGCCCCCATGCCGCTGCCGCCGCCCGTGATGATGACCTTCCGGTCGGTGAGGGATCCGGTCACGTCAGTACAGGCCGCCGTCGACGCGAATGAGCGAGTCGGTCGTGTAGCTGGACGCATCGCTCGCGAGATAGAGCGCCGTGGTGACGATCTCCTCGGGCCGGCCCGGGTGGCCGATCGCACTGCGCGTCGCCTGCCGCGACTCCTCGGTCCATGCCTTTGAGATATCGGTCAGGAACGGACCGGCCGAGATCGTGTTGACGCGCACCGTGGGCCCGTACTCACGGGCGAAGACCGACGTCAAGGCGTTGAGCCCGGCCTTGGCGCCCGAGTAGGGACCGAATCTGGGTTGTGGCATGAATGCGCCGCTCGACGACACGTTGATGATCGAGCCGCCCCCGCCTTCGGCCATCCGCCGGCCGATGACGGCGCCGAGACGGAACGGGCCCTTGAAGTTCACGCCGATGACCTTGTCGAAGAGCTCCTCGCTGGTCTCCTCGGACGACGGCGCGAGAGGCGACATGCCGGCATTGTTGACCAAGATGTCGATCTTGCCGAACTCCGCGTACGCGAGCTCGATGAGCGCGTCGATCTCGTCCCATCTGCCGACGTGGCAGCCCACCGGCAGTGCGCGCCGTCCCATGGCCCGGACCTCGGTGGCCAGCTCTTCGCACGCCTCGACCTTGCGACTCGTGATCACGACGTCTGCGCCGGCCTTCGCGAAGGCGAGAACCATCTCTCGACCGAGTCCTCGGCTTCCGCCGGTGACCAGGGCGACCTTGCCTTCCAGTGAGAACAGATCGTTCACAGCGCGAACTCCTCGACCACGTCGGCGTACTTGGCCCGGACGGCTTCGAGCCTGGGTGGGATGTGCTCGGTCGGGAACAGCCCGGGAGCGGCCGTGTACCCCTTGAGCGTCTGCTTGCCGACCCCGTTCTTGTGGACCTCGGTCGGACCGTCCGCGAGGGCGAGCGACAGCCCGCCGGCCCACCAGTCGTAGAGCGGGAGCTCTGTCGTGGTGCCGAGCGAGCCGTGCACCTGGATCGCCCGCTGGATGATGTCGTGGTAGATCTTGGCCATCTGCACCTTGCACATCGCGATGTACTCACGTGCTGTGCCGTGCGGTTGGTTGTCGATGACCCAGGCGGTCTTCAGCACCAGGAGCCGGAATTGCTCGAGCTCTATCCGGGAGTCGGCGATGTAGTGCAGGACCGCTTGCTTGTCGGCCAGGAGCTCACCCTGTGTGCGCCGGGAGAGGGCCCGCTCGCACATCATGTCGAGCGCCCGCTGGCACTTGCCGACCGTGCGCATCGCATGGTGCACCCGGCCGCCGCCCAAGCGGGCCTGCGCGACCGTGAACCCCTCGCCGACGCCGCCGAGCATGTGATCGGCCGGCACCCGCACCTGGTCGTAGTGGATGTATGCGTGCGTGCCCTCGTCCAGCTCGGGACGCTCCAGCATCGTGGCCACATTCCGCACGATCTTGAGCCCTGGGGTCTCCTTCGGCACGATGAACATCGACAGCCGCTGATGGGCCCTGGCCGTCGGATCGGTCACGGCCATGACGATGAGGAACTCGGCGTACCGGGCATTGGATGAGAACCACTTCTCGCCCTCGATGACCCACGAGTCACCGTCCTTGGTGGCGCGGCACGTGAACTCCTTGGGGTCGGAGCCCGCCTGCGGCTCAGTCATCGAGAAGCACGACACGATGTCGCCGTCGAGGAGGGGCTGGAGATAGCGGTCCTTCTGCTCCTGGGTGCCGAACATCGCGAGGATCTCGGCGTTTCCGGTGTCGGGTGCTGCGGTCCCGAAGACAGTGGGTGCCCAATAGGAGCGGCCCAGGATCTCGTTCATGAGACCGAGCTTGACCTGCCCGTAGCCTTGCCCGCCGAGCTCGGGGCCGAGGTGACAGGCCCACAGGCCCTCCTCCTGCACCCGCTCCTGCAGCGGCTTGAGGATCTTTCGTGCGGCCTGGTTGTCCACGTCGTACGGATCGCCCGCATGGCCGAACAAGAGATCGAGAGGTTCGCACTCCTCACGGACGAAGGTGGCCATCCAGTCGAGCTTCTCCTGGAAGTCCGCGTCGGTCGAGAAGTCCCACATAGCTATGTCTCCTGTGCTCGGGTCTGTCGTAGGGCCAGTCGCCGAACGGCATCGCCCGAGCAGAATAGCATTCTGCTACCTTCGGATCACGTTCTGGCGAGATAGTTTCTCAATCTGCCCCGATATCGAAGTGAGGCGCATCGTGCGTGTTGGTCATGTGAGCGACGAGCTGCTGCTGGACATCACGGCTCGGGCCGAGCGTGCTGTGGCGCAGTGGTCTGAAGGGAGCGCCGTCGAGAATCTGCGGCCCCTGACCGGCGGCGCGTCGAGCCTCACCTTCGTGCTCGATGTCGTGGGCGGAGTCGGCGACGGCGACGAGGTGGTCCTGAAGGTCGCGCCGCCAGGTCTGCCGCCGTTGCGCAACCGCGACGTCCTTCGTCAAGCGCGGTTGTTCCGCGCCCTCGAGGGTCAGGAGGGAGTGCTCGTCCCGAGGGCCCTGTTCGAGGACGCCGGAGATCCGCCTGAGATCCCACCCTTCTTCGCGATGAGCATGGTGCCCGGCGAGTGCGTCGAGCCGAACCTGGCCTCGGACGAGGCCCGGCCGAGCCCTGACGTGACCAAGGCCCGCTCATTCGATGCGATGGAGGTGCTGGCCGCACTGCATCGGGTGTCGCCCGCCGCGGTGGGCCTGGGCGACGAGCCCGTCGTCACGCTCGGCGACGAGATCGATCGTTGGACCCGCGCCTTCGAGACAGTCCCCACGGAGCTGAGCGGCGACTATGCGCGAGCCGCACGAGCCCTGCACGCCACGGTGCCGGAGGCGATGGCCCCGGTGGTCAATCACGGTGACTACCGGCTGGGCAACACGCTGTGCGAAGGCGGTCGGCTGACCGCGATCATCGACTGGGAGATCTGGTCACTCGGTGATCCGCGCATCGACATGACCTGGTTCACCTTCTTCACCGACGAGGCTCAGCACCCGGCCGTCGAGCCCGGTGTGGTGGCGGGAACACCGACTCGGCAGGAGCTGATCCGGGCCTACGAGACCGCGGCCGACGCCACCCTTGCGGACCTTCCGTGGTTTGACGCGCTCACCAAGTACAAGGAGGCTGCCGCGACAGCCTTGTTGATCAAGCGCGATCTGAAGAGCGGCGGGATGAGCATCTCGAACGGGCGAATGCTCCCGGCCCTCCCGCGTCTGGTGCAGGAGGCCCTCGACATCGTCGGCTGACGCGGCACGCTCGGGACCCTCATCGGCGCAGCTGACCGTCGTCGACCTTGATCACCGTGCCCGTGACGAATCCCGATGCCGGGGACACGAGGTACAGCAAGGTGCTCTCGAGCTGATCGGCGTCGCCGATCCTCTGGCGGGGGAAGGTGCCACGCGGGTCGGCGATGCGCTTCAGCATCCCGTCGGTCATCTCGGAGGCGAACACGCCCGGCGCGATCGCGTTGACGTTGATGTCGAACTTCGCCCATTCGACGGCGAGAGCCTCCGTCATCCGGTTCACGGCCGCCTTGGTGATCGAGTAGAGCGCCGCGCCGTCGCCGCCGTAGTCGAAGGCCGCCATCGAGGAGATGTTGACGATCCGGCCGCCGCGCTTCTGGGCCATCAGGCGGCGCGCGAACTCACAGGCCATGATGTACGGTCCGCGCAGATTGGTGGCGATCACTTGATCGATCAGCTCGACAGGCATCTTGGTGGCGCGTTGCGCGTCTGGGATGCCGGCGTTGTTGACCAGGATCGTCGGATCGCCGACCTGATCTGCGATCGTGGAGAAGCCAGTCAGCATGGACTCGTGATCCGTCACGTCGATCGGCACGGCTGTGGCGGCGCCGCCCGCATCGACGATCTGTGCCACGACGTCAGCGAGTCGGTCACGCCGCCTCCCGGCTGCCACCACAGTGGCGCCGTGGGCCGCGAGGGTCAGGGCGAAATGTCGACCCAGGCCCGAGGATGCGCCGGTGACGAGTGCCACCTCTCCGGTCAGGTCGATGATCGAAGGCGGTGCGGCGACGGTCATGCTTCGCTCCCTGGTCGAATCGCAATGCGGCAAAAGAGTCAACTCAACCAGTGTGGCACCGCAATCACCTCGAAGGGGCGACCGCCTTTTCGATGAAGGTCAGGACGTGCTCGAGATCGTCCTCCGAAGGCGGATGCTCATCCCACAGGAAGTTCTCCATCTGCGCCATGAGCATGGCCGCGACGGACCGGGCATCGCGGTCGGGGTCGGCTGAGCCGAGCTCGATCAGCGGATCGCGCAGGAGCCCGCTCATCGCGGCCTCGAGTCGGTTGCGTGCGCCTGTCGCACGCTGATTGCGGCCGATCGAGCTGGCCAGGATGTTGCGGGTCGCAGTCGCGATCTCGGCATCGCCGGCCTGGCTCATGATGGCGCTGACGGCTGCGCGCAGGCGGGCCCCCGCGCGGTCGTGCTCGGCCATCTTCCGCTCGACATAGGCCAAGAGCCGGTGGCCGCCGTCCTCGACGACCGCGGCCACGAAGTCCTCCTTGCTCTGGAAGTAGCGGTAGAACGCGTCGTTCGACAGGCCGGCCGCCCCGACGATGTCGGCGACACGCGGATTGCTTCCTTCGCTGAGAAGCTCGCGCCCCACCTCGATCATGCGGCGCACGTCGTTCTCCGCAGCGTCCTGCCGGCGGCTGAGGCTGCGCCGGATCGCCTCTTGGGCCAGCGAGCTCGGAAGGTCCTGGCGCGTCGGTTCGTTGACGTTCACCCGTCGCATCCTAACGGAACCGCATTCTTGACGGGACGACGAGCCATGGGATGTGCAAGAATACAATTCTATAACTCATTGACCGCGATGTGACGGAGTAGCGATGTCGGCCCACACAGACGTTTCAGCAGATCCAGTGCTTGTCGAGCGGCGCGGCCACACCGTCGTGGTCACGCTGAACCGACCGGAGGCGCGCAATGCCGTCAACATGGCACTCGCTGCTGCGGCAGGCGATGCCTTCGACGCAGCGGAGAACGACCCCGACGTGCGTGTCATCGTCATCACGGGATCGGGCACCGCGGCCTTCAGCGCGGGTGCCGACCTCAAGGCGATCGGCAGGGGAGAGCCGATCCTCCCGCCCGGCCGCGAGGCGTGGGGACTGGCCGGCTTCAGTCGCCGCGTGTTCTCCAAGCCCACGATCGCTGCGGTCAACGGCGTTGCATTGGGCGGAGGAATGGAGATCGCGCTGGCAGCCGACTTCATCGTTGCGGCAGACACTGCGCGGTTCGGTCTCCCCGAGGTCAAGCGGGGACTGATTGCGGCGGCCGGCGGGGCGTTCCGCATCCTCGATCAGGTGCCCAGGAAGGTCGGGTTGGAGATGCTCCTGACGGGCGAGCCCATCGACGCCCCGAGAGCTCTCGAGCTGAATCTGGTCAACCGGGTCGTCCCCGGCGATCGATTGCTCGACGAAGCCCTCGCGCTGGCCGAGAAGGTCGCGGCCAACGCTCCGCTCGCGGTCCAGGCCAGCAAGCGCATCGCCTTGGGCATCCGAGACGGCGTGCCCGACGGCGATGAGAAGCGGTGGCAGCTGTCGGCCGAGGAGACGGCTCGCAACAGTGCGTCGGCAGATGCCAAGGAGGGCGTGCTGGCATTCGCCGAGAAGCGCCCGCCGGTCTGGCAGGGACGGTGAGCGGGTCGATCTTCGAGCAGCAGGGCGGCCATGCGCGCGGCCAGGGTTGAGGCGTACGGCGGCCCTGACCGTGTCGTGATCCGGGAGATCCCCGATCCCGAGGCGCGCGCGGGGCAGCTCGTCGTGGACATCGAAGCGGCGGCGTTGAACTTTCCGGACGTGCTGACGATCGCCGACAAGTATCAGATCTCGACAGCCCTTCCGTTCACTCCCGGCAGTGAGTTCGCGGGTCGAGTCAGCGCGGTGGGCGAGAACGTCACTGCCTTCCGGGTGGGGGACCGGGTCATGGGTTCGACCGGTGCCGGCGCATTCGCCGAGAAGATATGCGTGCCCGAGGACGCCGTCTCGGCCATTCCCGACGGTCTGGACATGATCCATGCCGCGGGCTTCCGGGTGACCTACCTGACGGCCTACCACTCTCTTGTCACCGTGGGGGATGTCGCGAGCGGCGACTGGGTCGTCGTCCTGGGTGCGGCCGGAGGAGTCGGCACGGCGACGGTCGACCTGGCCGCGCGCCTGGGTGCGCGGGTGATCGCGGCGGCGTCGACTGCAGAACGCGTGCAGACCTGCCTCGATCTCGGTGCTCACGAGGGGATCGCGTACGACGAGGAGGACCTCAAGTCGCGGATCAAGGAGATCACCGGAGGCGGAGCCGATCTGGTCGTCGACCCCGTCGGCGGCCGCTATACCGAGCAGGCCCTGCGGGCGATCCGCTGGGGCGGGGCGTTCGTGACTGTCGGCTTCGCCGCCGGGGAAATTCCCCGCATACCGCTCAACCTGGTGCTGCTGAAGAACGTCCTCGTCCGTGGCGTCGAGCTGCGCACGATGGGTACGCATCGTCCCGACGCGACCCGGCAGGCCACCCGCGCGATGTCCGATCTCGTGGCACGAGGGATGGCGCCACTGGTCACTGACGTCTTCACGCTCGACGACGTGAGCAAGGCGCTGGGCCTCGTGGCCGAGCGGAAGGCGACCGGCAAGGTCGTGATCGAGATGAGGGTGACGTGACGACTGGCAGGCAGCTCGAAGGCAGAAGGATCCTGGTGACCGGTGCGGCGACCGGCATCGGCGCGGCGGCCGTGCACGTGTTCGCGGCCGAGGGTGCGACCGTCACCGCGACGTACCGTCAGTCAAGGCCGGGATCCGACGTCGAGGCACTGGCGAGGTGGCTCCCGTGCGACTTCCGCGACGAAGAGGACGCCGAAGCCACGGTGGCCGAGGCCGCGCGCGGGATGGGCGGTCTGGACGTCCTCCTGCACGCCGCCGGCAGGTGGGCACCGGGGCTGGCCGGGGACGTCACTCGCGCGGAGCTCGATGACATGCTCGACACCAACGTCAAGGCGACGGTGTTCGCCAATCAGGCGGCGTTTCGGGCGATGAGCAGCGGTGGGGGACGCATCATCAATCTCGGCTCGGGCGAGGCGATCACGGGTGTGGCGCACGCAGCTGCGTACTCGCTGAGCAAAGGTGCTGTGCACAGCTGGACGCGAGCCGCCGCCCGGTCGTGGGGCTCGTCGGGAGTCACCGTCAACGCGTTGGTGCCGGCGGTCGAGACGCCTGGGGCAGAACGGCTTCGCGAGTACATGGGCCCCGCGGGGGCGGCGGCGTTGCATGCGTCGCTGGCGACGAGGATGGCTGTCAGCAGCTCATCCGGGGAAGGTCTCGGCGATCCCGTGCGCGATCTCGGGCCCATGATGGTCTTCCTGGCCGGTGAGGGTTCCCGTTTCGTGACGGGGCAGCTGCTGTCCGTGACGGGCGGCATGACGATGCTCGGCGCCTGACCGCAGTGATCGCGTCAGGGGCGCGAGCAGAACTCGACGACAGCGGCCGAGAACGCGTCGTTGTCGTCGCCCGCCGCGGTGTGGGCGGCACCGTTCAGCGTGACGACCTCGAGGTGCGGCACGTGACCGCGGAACTCCTCGACGCCGTGATCGCTGATCACATCGGACAGCTTGCCCTGGAGGAGGAGCACCGGGACCGTGATCGTTCGCGCGGCGGCCTCGAGCTGCGCAGACCGTTCCCCCGGGGTGGTGGTCGGCGGCTTCTCCATCATCTGGGGATCCCAGTGCCAGTACCAACGGCCGTCGTCACGCAGCCGGAGATTGCGACGAAGGCCATCGGTCGATCGCGGCTTCTCCCGGTGCGGCAGATAGGCAGCGATCGCGTCGGCCGCTTCGTCGAGACTTGCGAAGCCTCGGGGTGCTCCGCGCATGAAGTCGCGGATGCGGGCGCTCCCGGCGGCCTCGAAGCGCGGGACGACGTCGACCATCGCGAGTCGCCTCACCCGGTCGGGCGCGGCCGCGGTCGCCAAAAGACCGGTCAATCCGCCGAGGCTCGCGCCGATGATCGTGGTCGGGGTGTCGATCTGGTCGAGCACCTCGAGCACGTCCTCGCTGTTCTTCTCGAATCCATAGCCGCCGTCGGGCGACCAGTCGCTGTCGCCGTGCCCGCGCAGATCGAGCGCGACGACCCTGAGTCCGGCATCTGCCAGGACGCGACTGGTGGCCTTCCACGAGTGTCGAGTCTGTCCGCCGCCATGCAGCATCAGCACGCTGGGGCCGGTGTCGGGCCCCCAGATGTCGGCTGCGAGCTTGAGCCCGTCGGCGCCGGAGAGCGAGACAGTCCTGGGTGACCGGCCGTTCGAGGGGGCTTCGCCGACGGTCATGGGGAACTCCGCTCATCGAGACGATCCGTGCCTTGCTGCCTCATGACTTTTATTATAACTTCGTTAACTATATTTGACGAGGCCAGGAGCTGCATGTGAACGTCACCGAGGCGATGGTCAGTCGTCGATCCGTCCGCGGTTTCCTCGACACGCCCCTCGACCGGGCGGTGATCGAAGAGGTGCTGGAGATCGCGTCGCGCGCGCCGTCGGGCGGCAATCTCCAGCCGTGGCGGATCGTTGCGCTGACCGGCGCGCCACTGCGGCATCTGACGAAGCGGATGTCTGAACGGCTCGAGACGGGCGGCGAGCCCGACGAGTCCTTGTTCCCGATCTACCCGGCGCAGGTCAGCTCGCCGTATCGCGACCATCGGTTCCGCAACGCCGAGCAGCTCTACGGCGCTGTGGGCATTCCGCGTCAGGACAAGGCGGCACGGCGCGCATGGTTCGCCCGCAACTACCAGTTCTTCGGGGCGCCCGTGGGACTGTTCTGCTACGTCGACCAGCAGATGGGTTCCGCGCAATGGTCGGATCTCGGCATGTACCTGCAGTCGGTCATGCTTCTGCTCCAGGAGCGTGGTCTTGGCAGCTGTGCCCAAGAGGCATGGTCGGCGTACCACCGGACCGTGGCCGAGATCGTCGATCCGCCGCCGGAGTGGATGCTGTTCTGTGGCCTGGCGGTCGGCTACGAGGACCGGGACGAGCCCGCGAACAACTACCGGACCGAACGCGCACCGCTCGGAGATTTCGCCTCGTTCCTCGGCTGGGACGAGAACTGATGGTCGTGCGGGAGACCGTGCGGGAGACCGTGCGGGAGACAAGGACTACGTGATGCAGCTGACCACGCTCGCGGCCGAGCACGGCGACAAGCCGGCGATCATCATGGGAGCGTCGGGGGAGACCCTGTCGTACCGGGAGCTCGAAGCGCGCTCGAACCAGATCGCGCACCTGTTCCGCGAACGCGGACTCGGGGCGGGCGACCACATCGCGATCCTGCTGGAGAACAGGCTCGAGATCTTCCCGATCGTCTGGGCGGCGCAGCGCTCCGGCCTGCTCTACACGCCGGTCAACTGGCATCTTTCGCCGGCCGAAGCCGCCTACATCGTCGACAACTGCGAAGCGAAGCTGCTCATCTCGTCGTCATCGCTCGAGTCGATTGCCGCCCCCGCGGCGGCGTCCGCATCGCGGCTGACCGCTCGACTCGTGGTCGGTGAGCGGGTCGAGGGCGTCGAGCACCTGGACTCCGCCATCGCGGATCTGTCGCGCGAGCCGATCTCCGACGAGGCCGAGGGCTACTACATGTTCTATTCCTCGGGGACGACGGGACGGCCGAAGGGCATCCTGCCGGAGCTGTCGGGCGAGTCATTCGGCACAGGACTCAGTATCGACCACACGATGCGCGCCGCGTTCTCGTTCAGCGCCGCGACCAGGTTCCTGAGCACCGGCCCGCTCTACCACGCAGCACCATTGGCGTGGTGCATCGGAGCCGTGCGCAACGGTGGCACGGCGGTCGTGATGGAGAAGTTCGACGCCGAGGCGGTGCTTCGCCTGATCGACCGGCACCGCATCACGCACGCCCAGTTCGTGCCGACGATGTTCGTCCGGATGCTCAAGCTGGCCGACGACGTCAGGGCCGCGTACGACGTGTCGAGCGTGCAGCTGGCGATCCATGCGGCAGCACCCTGCCCGATCGAGGTCAAGGAAAGGATGATCGAGTGGTTCGGGCCCACGCTGGTCGAGTTCTATGCCGGCAGTGAAGGCAACGGCTTCTTCATGATCGACTCGCCGACCTGGTTGACACACAAAGGCTCGGTGGGCACGGCGCTCACCGGGGTCGTCCACATCTGCGATGACGAGGGCCGCGAGCTGGGTCCGCATGAGATCGGCACGATCTGGCTCAGCGACAACAAGCGCTTCGAGTACCACGGGGACCCCGTGAAGACCGCGGCCGCGTACAACGACAAGGGGTGGAGCACGCTCGGCGATCTCGGTCATGTCGATCAGGAGGGCTTCTTGTACTTGTCGGACCGGCGAACCGATCTGATTCTCTCCGGTGGCGTCAACATCTATCCCCGCGAGATCGAGGATGCGCTGACGTTGCATCCGGCCGTCGGAGACGTCGCAGTCATCGGTCTGCCGGACGGTGAGATGGGCCAGCGGGTGCACGCCGTGATCGAGGTGGCTGAAGGATCGACACCGGGCCCCGAGCTGGCCGAGTCTCTCATCGGCTTCTGCCGCGACCGGCTCGCGCACTTCAAGGCGCCTCGTTCGGTCTCCTTCGAGCCGGTTCCCCGACTGCCCAGCGGCAAGATACTCAAGCGCGAGCTGATGCAGCGGTTCCAGGACGCGTCTACGCGCTGACGGGTGCGCCGATCCGGCTCTGCTCGAGGTACGCCCGGAACCAGTCGGGCAGCGGTGTGGCAGCGCCGTCGCCGTCGACGACGACTGCGGTCGTCTGGGCCAGCCCCACGCAGATGCCGCCCTGGAAGAGTGCTTGGGACGTCGTGAACGAGCTCCGGCCGACATGAGCTGCTCCCGTCCCGATCTGCACGGGTGCCGGGTAATGGACCTCGCCCAGGTAGTGAATCGCGATCTGCGCGACCACGACAGCGATCGGATCGTTCCCCGCACGTTCGCGGTGGAACCGAACGCGGCCCTCTTCGTAGAGCTGTGCAATGGCGACGTTGTTGACGTGCTTGGCCGGATCCATGTCGCCGAAACGGGTGCTGATCTCGTACCACCGGGGATACAGCGACCGGTCGGTCAGCTCTGGGCGGGGCCGGGCGGGCGGAGGGGTCTGGATCGGCGTCGACACGCGTCCAGGATATAGCCCCATCCGTGCCACGAAACGCACAAAAAGTGTAATCATCAACTCAATTGATGAAGGGGTCGGACGGGCCCGTCCCTGCTAGAGACATGGAGCACCCACATGCAGATGCGTCTACTCGGCAAGACCGGGATCCAGGTGTCGAACCTGTGCCTGGGGGCGATGTCCTTCGGGAGCATGGGCAATGCGGACCAGGATGACTGCCTCAGGATCATCGGGCGCGCGCTCGATGCCGGCATCAACTTCATCGACACCGCCGATGTGTACTCGCGCGGAGAGTCCGAGCAGATCGTCGGCCGGGCCCTCAAGGGGCGACGAGACGACATCGTGCTCGCGACGAAGTTCTACAACCCCATGGGGCGGGTGCCGAATCAGCGTGGCGCATCCCGCCGGTGGATCATCAAGGCCTGCGAGGACAGCCTGCGGCGCCTCGACACCGACTACATCGATCTGTACCAGGTGCATCGTCTCGACGAGAACACCGATCTCGACGAGACGCTCGGCGCCTTGAGTGATCTCGTGCGACAGGGCAAGGTGCGCGCGATCGGCACCTCGACCTTTCCCGCTGAGGCGATCGTCGAGGCGCAGTGGACGTCAGAGCGCCGGGGGCACGTCAAGGTGCGGTGCGAGCAGCCGCCCTACTCGATCTTCGTCCGAGGTGCCGAACGCGACATCTTTCCTGCCTGCCTGCGTTACGGGATGGGTGCGATCGTCTGGAGCCCGCTCAACGGCGGGTGGCTCACCGGCAAGTACTCGGGGGGCGTACCCGCGGTCGAGGGCTCGCGCTTCGACCGACTGGACCGCGGCACGTGGCGACTGGACGCGCCCGGATCGGATCGGAAGGCGGATCTGGTGCCTCGACTGTCCGATCTGGCGGCGGGCGCCGGCCTCGACCTGATCGGCATGGCCCTCGCCTTCACGCTCGAGCACCCTGCTGTGACGTCGGCGATCATCGGGCCGCGCACGATGGAGCAGCTCGAGAGCCAGCTCCCCGCCGCCGACGTACGGCTCGATGCCGCAGTGCTCGACCGGATCGATGCGCTGGTACCTCCGGGAGACACGATCACTCGCGGGGATATTTCCTTTGAACCGCAGTCGCTTCGCCACATTCAGGCGCGGCGCCGCGGGTGATGGCCAGGAAGTGCGCCCAATCCGTGTACAGGAAGCCGGTTACCGACTACATTCAACTCATTCATCTACCTAGGTGACGTGCATCACGCGATGCGTCGATCACGCCATCCGGGCGCCCAGCAGGGACGGGCGCGTGCTCGAGATGACCGTCCAAGGCCGAAGGAAGTCAATGACAACACCACGAAGCATCACCCGGCGCTCGCGCGCAACGAAGGCGCTGAGGTTCGGTGCCGCCGTGTCAGCCCTCGCCCTCGTGGCCGCTGCCTGTGGCAGCAGCTCGGACGAGGGATCGGGGGGTGGCGGCGACAAGGACAGCAGCGCCGCCTTCCCCGCCGGGACGCAGGAAGGCGTCAAGGCGGAGGGCACCCCGGTCAAGATCGGTGTCGTCAACCCCGAGGGCGGCCCGGCCGTCTCCTACCCGCAGGCGCGGGAGTCGACGGCTGCGGCGGTCAAGTACGCGAACGACAACCTGGGCGGCATCGGTGGTCGTCCGATCGAGGCCGTCGTGTGCAACCACGACGAGGAGCCCGTGACCGCGCGCGCCTGCGCCAACAAGATGGTCGAGGAGAAGGTCGCCGCCGTCCTGTCCACCACCACCGGTAACGGCGACTCGATGGCGCCCATCATCACCAAGGCGAAGATCCCCTACGTCTCGGCGTCGGGCAGCGCTGCCTCGGAGCTGACCTCCGAAGGTGCGGCGATGTGGACCGGTGGCTTCCCGGGCACGCTGGTCTCGATGGCCAAGTACTCGGCCCAGAAGGGCTACAAGAGCGTCACGGCGTTCGTCATCAACGTTCCCTCGGCCGTCGGCGGAGCCAAGTCGTTCGCCACACCGGCCTTCAAGGCCGCCGGCATCGACATCAACATCGTCCCCGTGCCCCTGGGCCTGCCCGACGCCACCCCGCAGGTGAGCGCCGGTCTCAAGGGCAAGCCCGGCGGCTACATCGTCATCGGCGATGCCTCGATGTGCACGTCGGTGTTCAAGGCCGCGGCGACCCTGGGCACCGAGGTGCCGGCCATGACCATCCAGGCCTGCTTCGATCCCACGACCATCAAGGCCGTCGGCTCCGGCCTGGACGGCGCGGCGGTCTTCACCGCAGCAGATGTCTCGGGCGACAACGACGAGGCCAACCTGTACAAGGCCGTGATGGCCAAGTACTCGCCCAAGACCGAGATCGGTGGCTACGCCACGATCGGCTACGCCGGCATGCTCGGCCTGGTCCGCGCCACCGCCGATCTCGAGGGCGAGCCGACGAGCGAGTCGATCATGACCGCGATCAAGAGTGCCAAGGACGTCCCGCTGCCCTTGGTGCCGGGTGCCACGTTCACGTGTGACGGCACCGCGGTTCCGGGCCTGAACGCGGTCTGCAGCTCGGCGATCCTCGTGGGCACCGTGAAGGACGGCGAGCTGACGAAGACCGAGCTCGTCAAGTGAT
Organism: Aeromicrobium yanjiei; assembly: GCF_009649075.1. GTDB lineage: Bacteria > Actinomycetota > Actinomycetes > Propionibacteriales > Nocardioidaceae > Aeromicrobium > Aeromicrobium yanjiei. The sequence goes on along the minus strand of NZ_CP045737.1, from coordinate 1,883,933 downwards.
CGGACTCGACGTCTGATCGGCCCGGCGAGCGATTCCGCTCGCCGGGCATCCCCTTGCAACACCTGTCCCACCCCTTGAGAGAACGGCTGCACCGGTGAGTGAACATCTTGTCTTCTTGTTGCTTGGCCTCGGCAACGGTGCGGTCTACGCCGCCCTCGCCCTGGCCCTGGTGCTGACCTACCGAAGCTCGGGTGTGGTCAACTTCAGCACCGGTGCAGTCGCTCTCTACGTGGCGTACACCTACGCCTTCCTGCGCAATGGCGAGTTCCTGATCCCGATCCCCGGACTGCCGACCACGGTCTCGGTCGGCGACTCGATGGGACTCGTGCCGGCCATGGCGCTGTCGCTGCTGCTGGCGGCGATGCTGGGCGCGCTCCTCTACGTCCTGGTGTTCCGACCACTGCGCTCGGCGCCGCCGGTCGCCAAGGCAGTCGCCTCGGTGGGCGTCATGCTGGTGGTCCAGGCGCTGATGGCCATGCGGGTCGGCACGACGCCGGTCTCGGTCGAGCCGATCCTCCCCGACAACAGTGTCGAGGTGGGCGCCGTTCGCATCCCGATGGACCGGGTCTGGTTCGCGGTGATCATCGTGGCCCTGGCCATGGCGCTGACGCTCGCCTTCCGCATGACCAAGTTCGGCCTGTCGACCCGTGCCGCAGCGGAGTCCGAGAAGGGGGCACTGGTCACCGGCCTCTCGCCCGACCGCATCGCCTTCGGCAACTGGGCGCTCAGCATCGCCGTCGCAGGTCTCAGCGGCATCCTGATCGCGCCGATCGTCCCGCTCATCCCGGTGTCGTACACCTTGTTCATCGTCCCGGCCCTGGCTGCGGCCCTGGTCGGCAACTTCAACGCGATCGGCCCGGCGGTCTTCGCCGGCATCGGCATCGGCATGCTGCAGTCCGAGATGACGAACCTGCAGAGCTCGATCTCGTGGTTCCCGCAGGCCGGCCTGTCCGAGCTCATCCCGCTGGTCATGATCCTGGTCCTGCTCGTGGTCCGCGGTCGCCCGCTGCCGTCCCGGGGCGCCATCATCCAGCAGACTCTCGGCCGTGCTCCGCGGCCGAATCACCTGCTAGGCCCGACGCTGCTGGCCGTCGCCGCTGCCGTCCTCCTGCTGTTCCTCACCACCGGCAGCTACCGTGCCGCCTTCATCATCAGCCTGACGATGGCGATCATCGCCCTGTCCCAGGTCGTGGTGACCGGCTTCGCGGGCCAGATCTCGTTGGTGCAGCTCACGCTCGCGGGGGTCGCCGCCTTCTCGCTGAGCCGTCTGGGTGACCAGCTGGACATCCCGTTCCCGCTCGCCCCGCTGCTCGCCGCGCTGATCGCGATGGTCATCGGTGTCGTCCTCGGACTCCCGGCACTGCGCATCCGCGGCCTGCCCGTCGCGGTGGTCACGCTGGCCATCGCGGTCGCGCTCGAGGCGTTCTGGTTCAAGAACAACGACCTCAACGGCGGGCTCGATGGCGCGCCGATCGGCGATCCGACCCTGTTCGGCTGGGACTTCGGGATCGGCGCGGGCGAGAACTACCCGCGCATCCAGTTCGGCCTGATGTGCCTGGCCGTGCTCGTCGCGGTCGCGCTCGGCGTGGCCAAGCTCCGGACCAGCCGCCTGGGCGCCTCGATGCTCGCGGTGCGAGCCAATGAGCGCTCTGCCGCGGCGGCGGGCATCGACGTCTCGCGCACCAAGGTGCTGGCATTCGCCATCGGCGCCTTCATCGCGGGTCTGGGCGGCGCGCTGCTGGGCTACGCACAGTCGGTCGCCTCGGCGGAGTCCTACTCGGCCATCGCCGGCCTCGGTGTCTTCGCGATGGTCTACCTGGCCGGCATCACCTCGGTCTCGGGCGGCATCCTGGCCGGCATGCTCGCCGGCGGCGGCATCATCTTCATGGCTGCCGAGCGCTGGCTGCACGTGGGCGACTACTACACCGTGCTGAGCGGTGTGGCGCTGATCCTGACCGTCATCCTGTACCCGGAGGGTCTCATCGGCCACCTGCACGGTCACGCGGCCCGCGTCCGTCGGCTCGTCCGCCGGTTCCTGCCGGCGCGATCGGCCTCGGCGAACCCGGCGCCGCCGGTGGTCGAGCAGATCGCCGCACGGCCGGTCAGCGACGAGCGCCTGCTCAGTGTCGACGGCGTGGGGGTGAGGTACGGCGGCGTTGTCGCCGTCGACGATGTGTCCTTCGACGTGTTCGGCGGAGAGATTGTCGGCGTGATCGGCCCCAACGGTGCCGGCAAGACGACGCTGATCGACGCGATGAGCGGCTTCGCCGACTCCACCGGATCGGTGACCCTCGGCTCCACCAAGCTTGCGGGCGTCAAGCCCCATGCGCGCAGCCGGCTCGGCCTCGGCCGCACCTTCCAGGGCATCGAGCTGTACGACGACCTCACGGTCCGCGAGAACGTAGCCGTGGGATCGGTCGCGGCTCGCGGCTCCGCCGACGAGGCGGGCTCGGTCACCGACATCGATGTCCTGTTCCACCTGCTCGACCTCGACGACGACGCGAACCGCGCCGTGGGTGAGCTGTCCCAGGGGCAGCGTCAGCTGGTGTCGATCGCCCGGGCACTCGCGGGCGGCCCGCAGGTCGTGCTGCTGGACGAGCCGGCCGCCGGCCTCGACAGCACCGAGAGCCGGTGGCTCGGTGAGCGGCTGCGCAGCGTCCGCGACGCCGGTGTCACTGTCGTGATGGTCGACCACGACATGGGCCTCGTGCTCGACGTGTGCGACCGCATCATCGTGCTGGATCTCGGTCGTGTCATCGCCGTGGGAACCCCCGCGGAGATCCAGTCCAATCCCGCAGTGGTCAAGGCCTACCTCGGCACCACTCATGCCCCCGTGGAGGTCATGTCATGAGCACGATCCTGGAGCTGAAGGACCTCGCAGCCGGATACTCCGGTGGCCGCCCCGTCGTCCGCGACCTCAACCTGGCCGTCGAGCAGGGCGAGATCCTCGCACTGCTGGGCCCCAACGGCGCAGGCAAGACGACCATGTTGCTCACCGCGTCCGGCCTCCTGCCGAGCCTGTCCGGCAGCATCGAGATCGACGGCACCCCGGTGAAGTCGGGCAACGCGCGGGCGGCCGTGCGCGCCGGTCTCGTGCTGGTGCCCGACGACCGTGCGCTGTTCACGACGCTGACGGTCGAGGAGAACCTGCGCCTGTCCCGACAGCGCAAGGGCACCACGGTCGACAAGGTCCTGTCGTACTTCCCGGCGCTCAAGGAGCGCTTCAAGGTCGGTGCAGGACAGCTGTCCGGCGGCGAGCAGCAGATGCTCGCGATCGGCCGGGCCCTCATGCAGGATCCCAAGGTGTTGCTGATCGACGAGTTGAGCATGGGCCTCGCGCCCGTGATCGTGGAGGGGCTGCTGCCCGTGCTGCGCCGGGTCGCAGATGACACCGGTGCGGCGATCCTGCTGGTGGAGCAGCACGTCATGCTGGCACTCGACCTGGCCGACACCGCGGTCGTGGTGGCTCATGGCCAAGAAGTGCTGCGGGGGGCTGCGTCGGATCTGGCCCGGTCGCCGCAGCGGATCGAGCAGGCTTACCTGGGCAGCGCGCCGCCTCTCGCCGTCTCGTAACCGCGGCTCATGTCGTTTATTGAGTGAACTGTATGCGTGTATGCTGAGCGACAGTTCGATCGCGGGCGATGAGACTGAAGGGCGACCCACATGACCAGCAAGCAGGCGACAGTCGGTGCCGAGGACTTTGAGCTGATCAGGCAGCAGGTGCGTGCCTTCGTTCGCCACGACGTGGTGCCCAGGGAGGAGGAGATCGCCGACAGCGACGCGATCCCCGATGACATCCGGCGCAAAGCCGCCGACATGGGCCTGTTCGGCTACGCGATTCCCGCCGAGCACGGCGGCCTGGGTCTCGACATCACCCAGGACGTCCAGCTCGCGCTGGAGTTCGGCTACACGTCGCTGTCGTTCCGTTCGATGTTCGGCACCAACAACGGGATCGCGGGTCAGGTGCTGGTGGGATTCGGCACCGAGGAGCAGAAGTCGCGGTGGCTCGAGCCGATCGCGTCGGGCCAGGTGGTCGCCTCTTTCGCGCTGACCGAACCCGAGGCCGGATCCGACCCGTCAGGGCTGACGACCAAGGCCGAACGCGATGGAGACGACTGGGTCATCACAGGCAACAAGCGCTTCATCACGAATGCGCCGGAGGCTGATCTGTTCGTGGTCTTCGCCCGCACCCGACCTGCCGACGAGAACGGCACGGGGATCGCGGTCTTCCTGGTCCCCGCCGACTCCGCCGGAGTGTCGGTCGGCCCCAGAGACAAGAAGATGGGACAGCAGGGCGCTTCGACGGCAGAGGTCGTCTTCGACGGCGTGCGTGTGGGTCACGATGCCGTCGTCAGCGGAGATGTCGACACGGGCTTTCGGGCAGCGATGAGCGTGCTCGCTCGCGGACGGGTGCACATCGCGGCCCTCGCGATCGGACAGGCGGAACGCGCGCTCGAGGAGTCGGTCGCCTTCGCATCGACCAACCGTCAGGGCGGGCGCCCGATCGGTGAGAACCAGCTGGTGCAGGCGATGCTCGCAGAGCAGAAGACCCTCTGCATGGCCGGACGAGCGCTCGTCACCGAGGCGGCCGCCGCCTACCTGAGCGGTGCTGACCGCCGACTCGGACCGTCGGCGGCGAAGCTCTTCTGCACCGAGTCCGCCGGTCGGGTCGCCGATCTCGCCGTGCAGGTCCACGGCGGCTCGGGCTACATGCGAGGCGTGACGGTCGAGCGCATCTATCGGGACATCCGGCTGCTGCGGTTGTACGAAGGCACGAGCGAGATCCAGAAGCTCATCGTCGGCCGGCAGCTGCTGCGCGACGTCGGCAAGGGGTCGTGACCACCTCCGGCCCCACCCAGGGGGAGAGACCGCTCGAGGGCGTCACCGTCGTGAGCCTCGAACAGGCCGTCGCCGCGCCGCTCGCAACGCGTCACCTCGCGGACATGGGTGCGCGCATCATCAAGATCGAGCGCATCGACGGCGGCGACTTCGCCCGCGACTACGACGATGTGGTGGACGGGCTGGCCAGTCATTTCGTCTGGCTCAACCGCTCGAAGGAGTCGGTCGCCCTGGATCTCAAGAGCTCCGCCGGCGTCGAGGTGCTCGAACGGCTCGTCGCGGGCGCCGACGTCTTCTTGCAGAATCTGGCACCCGGTGCACTTGAGCGGATGGGCTTCGGCCTGGAGGATCTCGCGGCACGGTATCCGGGACTCGTGATCGCCAACATGTCCGGATACGGAACGTCCGGGCCATTCGGCGACCACCGCGCCTACGACATGCTCGTGCAGGCCGAGACAGGGCTCATCGCGGTCACTGGGACGACCGACGAGCCGGCCAAGACCGGCGTGCCCACGGCAGACCTCGCGGCGGGAATGTACACGCTGTCCGGCGTTCTCGGTGCGCTCTTCCGCAAGGCCCGGACCGGCAGGGGTGCCATCGTCGACGTCTCGATGTTCGACGCGACGATCGAGTGGATGAGCCACCCGATGTACATGTCGATGTACACGGGGCAGGAGATTCCCCGGATGGGAATCGGTCATCCCGCGATCGTGCCCTACGACGCCTATCCGACCAAGGACGGCCAGGTGCTCATCGGCGTCCAGAACAATCGGGGGTGGGTCAGGCTCGTGACCGAGGTCTTCGGCCGACCCGAGTGGGCTGATCATCCCGACTACGAGACCAACGTCAAGCGCTGCCGTCATCGTGAGACCGTCGACGAGCTCGTGAGCGGCCAGACCATCCGGTTCACGAGTCGAGAGCTGCTCGACGCCTTGGTCGAGGCGGGGGTTCCGGCGGCGCGGCTCAACAGCGTGGCCGACATGGTCGACCATCCCCAGCTCGCGGAGAGAGGTCGCTGGGCGGAGGTGGAGACGGAGAAGGGACCGATCCCGGCGCTGTTGCCACCCGTCACGTTCCGCGACGTGGCGGCCCGGATGGATCCCGTCCCGGGTCTCGGCGCCCATACGTCGTCGGTCCTCGCGGGAGTCGGCTACGCCGCCGCCGAGATCGACGATCTCAGGCGGCGAGCCGTCATCGCATGACCGAACTCCCTCGCACCTGCGACCCTGAAAGGACATCCATGTTGCTGCAAGACCGTGTCGCCGTGATCACGGGAGGCGCCCAAGGCATCGGCCTCGCGATCGCCGAGAGATTCGTCGCCGAAGGAGCGCGGGTCGTGCTCGGCGACATCGACGCCGATCTCGGCCGGGCGGCTGTCGCTCACCTGGGTGGTCCCGACGTGGCCGCGTCAGCGGTGTGTGATGTGCGCGATGCAGCGCAGATGGAGGTGCTGGTCGCCCTGGCGGGCACGGCCTTCGGCTCGGTCGACGTGATGGTCAACAATGCGGGGATCACGCGGGATGCCACGATGCGCAGGATGACCGAGCAGGAGTTCGACGATGTCATCGGCGTCCACCTCAAGGGCTCCTGGAACGGCACCCGCGCCGCCGCAGCCGTGATGCGTGAGGCGGGTCGCGGATCGATCATCAACGTCTCGTCCCTCTCGGGGAAGGTCGGCATGATCGGGCAGACGAACTACTCGGCCGCCAAGGCGGGCATCGTGGGTCTCACGAAGGCCGCCGCCAAGGAGGTCGCGCACCTCGGCGTGCGCGTCAACGCGGTCCAGCCCGGGCTCATCCGGACCGCGATGACCGAGGCCATGCCGCAGCGGATCTGGGACCAGAAGATGGAGGAGATCCCCATGCGACGCGCGGGAGAGCCTGCCGAGGTCGCTGGTGTCGTGCTGTTCCTCGCGAGCGATCTGTCGAGCTACATGACCGGGACCGTCCAGGAGATCACCGGCGGGAGGTTCATGTGATGAGTTCCGTGATGCGTGAAGCCGTCATCTGCGAGCCCGTCCGCACGGCCGTCGGGGGGTTCGGCGGCATGTTCCGCGATGTGCCGGTCACGGTACTGGCCGCGACCGTGATCAAGGGGCTCGTCGAGCGCACGGGACTGACCTCTGCCGACATCGACGATGTCATCTTCGGCCAGGGGTACGCCAATGGAGAGGCCGCAGGCCTCGGGCGCATCGCAGCGCTCGACGCCGGCCTCGACGTCAGCGTCCCCGGTCTGCAGCTCGATCGTCGCTGCGGCTCGGGACTCCAGGCCGTCGCCTATGCGGCCATGCAGGTCCAGACGGGGGTCAGCGATCTGGTCCTCGCCGGCGGGGCCGAGAGCATGAGCCAGGCCGAGTTCTATGCCACCGGGATGCGGTGGGGTGTGCAGGGCGACGGGGTCGTCCTGCAGGACCGGCTGGCCCGTCCGCGGGTGACGTCGGGCGGTGTGAACTTTCCCGTCGAGGGCGGGATGATCGAGACGGCCGAAAATCTGCGCGAGCAGTACTCGATCTCGCGGACCGAGCAGGACGAGCTCGCGATGCGATCGCATCAGCGTGCATCGGCAGCGGTCGACGCCGGTACGTTCGAGGCCGAGATCATCCCCGTCGTGATCCCCGCGACGCGAAGGAGGCCCGAACAGATCATCACCCGCGACGAGCATCCTCGACCGGACACGACGATGGAGTCGCTCGCGAGATTGCGTCCGATCCGGGCCGCCGTCGACGCACAGGCCACGGTCACGGCCGGCAATGCCAGCGGGCAGAACGATGGCGGCGCGGCGGCGATCGTGACGACGCCCGATCGGGCCGAGCAGCTCGGTCTTCGGCCGCTGGCGCGGCTTGCCGGGTGGGGTGTCGCCGGAGTGCCTCCCCGCACGATGGGCATCGGTCCTGTGCCCGCTGTCGCGAAGGTCCTGGGCAAGCTCGAGCTCACGCTCGCCGACATGGACCTGATCGAGCTCAACGAGGCGTTCGCAGCGCAGGTGCTGGCGTGCACGCGCGAATGGGGCTTCGGATCGGCCGATCACGACCGCCTCAACGTCAATGGCTCCGGGATCTCCCTCGGCCACCCGATCGGCGCCACGGGCGGGCGCATCATGGCCAATCTGCTGCGCGAGATGGATCGGCGCGAGGTCCGATACGGGCTCGAGACGATGTGCATCGGTGGCGGCCAGGGCATCGCGGCCGTCTTCGAACGGTGGACGGCCTGACATGCCCCTGCCACTTTCACTCAGGAGAACCACATGAAGGCCATGATCGTCAACGAGCAGGGCGCGCCCGATGTGCTCCGGCTGAGCGAGATCGCCACGCCTGAGCCCGGGCCGGGGGAGATCCGGGTCGACGTGTCCACTGCGGGTGTCAACTTCCTCGACGTCCAGCAGCGGTCGGGCAACTACAGGATGAGAACGCCCTTCGTCGCCGGCAACGAGGGCGCAGGCGTCGTGTCGGCGATCGGCGACGGCGTGACCGAGGTGCACGTCGGCGATCGTGTCGGCTGGGCGATGATCGCGCAGTCGGGCTACGCCGAGCACGTCGTGATCGACGCCGATCGGGCGATCCCGCTTCCCGATGCGATCGATGACGAGACCGCGGCGGCTGTTCTTCTCCAGGGCCTCACCGCCCACTACCTGACGCGCTCGACCTATCCCGTGCAACCGGGGGACACCGTCCTCGTCCATGCCGCCGCGGGCGGCACGGGGCTGCTCGTCACCCAGATGGTCAGGCTCGCCGGAGGGCGGGTGATCGGGACCGCCTCGACCCGGGAGAAGGCCGAGATCGCGCGTGAGGCGGGCGCCTTCGAGGTGCTCGCGTCGGGGACCGACGATCTCGTCGCGAAGGTGCGGGACCTCACCGCGGGCCACGGTGTCGCCGCGGTCTATGACGGAGTCGGCAAGGACACCTTCGAGGCGAGCCTCAAAAGCCTCGGCAGGCGCGGCACGCTCGCGCTGTACGGCTCCGCGAGCGGTCCCGTGCCGCCATTCGACCTCCAGCGCCTGGCTCGCGGCTCGCTGAGCGTGGCTCGCCCCGGTCTGGTGGACCACATCGCGACGCGCGCGGAGCTCCTCTGGCGTGCGGCCGAGGTCTTCGACTGGCTCGAGCAGGGCTCGCTCGCGGTCCGTGTCGGCGGTCGCTACGCGCTCGCCGACGCCGCCCGCGCGCATGAGGACCTTGCCGGCCGCAGGACGACGGGCAAGCTCGTGATCGCTGTTCGAGGTCCTGCAACATCCCAGCTCGACCGATAGCTCCCACCCCACCGCCCCGGCAATCCGGCCAATAAGTATACAGGGTTGACATAGTGAACTGATTACAAGAGGGTGAACGGGTCCGGGTCGATGTGACCTGGGACATAGAGCGATGTCTAGGAGACCTGAATGAAGAACCTTCGTGTGCCGGTGGTGGGGGCGCTCGCCGCCCTCACCCTCGCGTTGTCCGCCTGCGGTGGCGGCTCTGATGCCGACAAGTCCGAGGGCGGCTCGGGCAGCGCAGGAGAGATCGACCGCTCCGCGACGCTGCGCGCGACCTGGGTCATCCCGGCCATGGCGCTGGATCCCCACACAGCGCCCAGCCCGACGGCTCAGTATGCCTACGTCGCCCCCGTGTACGACCGCCTGACTCAGATGATCGAGGGCGAGAAGGGCCCGGAGATCGCGCCGATGATCGCCGAGTCGTGGGAGTTCGCGGAAGACGGAATGTCCGCCACCTTCACGCTGCGTGACGACGCGACATTCACCGATGACTCGAAGGTCGACGCGGCCGCCGTCAAGGCGAGCCTGGACCGGGCGCTGAACTCTCCGAAGTCGACCGTCAAGGGCTATCTCTCGATGATCGACAAGGTCGAGGTCGTCGATCCGACCACGCTCACGATCACGACCAACCGACCGTCCGCGGACCTTCCGTACGTCCTGTCGAACAGCTACGGCAGCATCATCAATCCCGCTGCCCTCGACAACCGGGATCTCGACGTGAAGCCCCAGGGCTCCGGCGGCTACGTGGCCACCAAGGTCGAGCTCGGCAAGGGCGTCACCTACGAGCGCCGTGACGGCTACTGGGACCCTGAGGCCCAGAAGGTCGCCAAGATCGAGATGTCGGGTGTTCCCGACCCGAATGCGCGCATCAACGGGATGAGGGGCGGCCAGGCCGACTTCAGCCTGGTCCAGCCCCAGCAGTACGACGCAGTCTCCAAGCTCGGTGACGGCTTCAAGCTCGAGACGTACAGCCCGACGGGCCAGTTCTACGCTCTTGAGCTCAACACGAATGCGCCGAACCTGAACAAGGTCGAGGTGCGCCAGGCGCTCAACTACGCGATCGATCGCGAAGGTATCAGCGAGTCGCTGCTCGACGGTCAGGCTCCGGACGCGATCCAGCCGCTGAGCAAGAACCTCGAGGGCCACCTCGAGGATCCTCCGGTCAAGTACGACTACGATCCGGCCAAGGCCAAGGCCCTGCTGGCCGACGCGGGGCTGGCCGACGGCTTCAGCATGACGATGGTCGCGGGCGCGTACTCGCCGGTCACGGAGATGGCGCAGGCTCTCCAGGCACAGCTGGCCGAAGTGGGCGTCGAGCTGAAGATCTCACCGCTCGATCCGGTCCAGGCCGTCGCGGCGTGGGGTCCCGACACCAAGTACGACTCGACCCTCCAGGTGCGGGTCGGCAGCCAGACGGGTGCGCTCACGCTGCAGAACAACTACCTGGTCCCGACCCGGTTCGTGGGTGAGGTGCCCGCCGAGGTGCGCGAGTCCATCGACGGTGCCTTCGACCCCACGATCGATGACGCTGAGCGGGTTGCCCTGCTGGAGACCGCCTCGAAGGCGATCAACGAGCAGGCCCTGGACGTCTTCATGAACCAGGTTCCGTCCTTGGTGGTGACGACGGACAAGGTCGTCGGCGCCGACAAGATGGGCCAGGCGGGCTTCCAGGGGATCTTCGATCTGCGCTACGTGGGAATCGCCAAGTGAAGCAGGGGAGTCACTGAGATGGCAGCGGCGGGCAGAGTTGCCGGCAAGGTCGCACTCGTCACAGGTGCGGCCCGGGGGATGGGCCGTGCGCACGCGGTGCGGCTCGCCAAAGAAGGGGCGGATGTCATCGTCCTCGACGTCTGCGCGCCGCTGCCGAGTGTCGCCTACCCGGGTGCCTCTCGCGACGACCTCCACGAGACCGTTCGTCTCGTGGAGGTCGCCGGACGTCGCGCGGTCGCGATCGTCGCGGACGTTCGTGACCACGACCTGCTGTGCTCCGAGGTCGCGGTGGCCGTTGACCGGCTCGGCGGCCTCGACATCATCGTCGCGAACGCCGGCATCTGCGTCGTGGCGCCGTGGGACCGGGCGACACCTGAGATCCTCAAGGACACCCTCGACATCAACGTCGTCGGGGTGTGGAACACGGTCATGGCCGGCGCTCCGCACCTCGTGGCTCGCGGGGGAGGCTCGGTCATCCTGATCAGCTCCGCAGCCGGCCTGAAGGTTCAGCCGTACATGGTGCACTACACCGCGAGCAAGTTCGCGGTGACGGGCATGGCCAAGGCCTTCGCGGTCGAGCTGGCCAAGGACTCGATCCGCGTCAACAGCGTCCATCCGACGGGGGTCGAGACCGGCATGAGCGCCGGCGGCGGACTCCAGGCAGCGATCGGGGCGGCGATCGAAGCCGATCCCCGTCCTGCGGGGATGTTCACCAACATGCTGCCGGTCGAACGGGTCGCCGCCGAGGACGTGGCCGATGCCGTGCTGTTCCTGGCATCTGATGAGTCCAAGCACGTCACGGCTCTGGCCATGACGGTCGACGCGGGCGTCACGCAGTACTGACCACGCGGGAACGACGAAGGGCCCCTACCACGTGGTGGTAGGGGCCCTTCGCGGCTTCAGTGACCGGCAGGGCGCAGCAGCTCTGCATGGCGCGTCATCATCTCGATCGCGCTGCGCTGGAGATCAGCGGGGACCTCCGGGAGGAGAGCGGGTCCGTGCTCGCGGCTGGGCAGCGACACCGAGGCGGTGCCGCGCATGGTCTCCTCATCGCGCTGGTTCACCGCGCGGAACACGATGTCGACGAGCTGCCGCCCGGCTTCCTCGCGCTTTCCGGACACCTCGGCGCTGAAGAACTGGGTGTCGCCCTCGTAGTTGAACTTGCGGATCTCATCGTGCTGCGAGACCACCCAACCGTCGTCCCCGGCCCAATCGGTCAGGTAGTGGTGCATCCAGCACTCCCGAAGCACGCCGTAGTCGTAGGCGTAGGGATTGCCGATCTGCTGGGCCCATTCGGAGTCCCAGTGGACGCGCTGGGCGACATCGGGGACGCCGTGCGCGTTCTTGACGTAGAACGCGGGGATGCGCTGACGATTCTGATAGGCCATGCGGCCGGTCTTCAGGCCGTACGGGACGAAGCCGTAGCCGCCCGCGTGGAAGACGATGATGTCGGTCGTCGTCAGAGGGCCCTTGACCATGGGCGGGAGGGCCTCGCCGATCGCGACATCCTCGATGTAGCGGGGGTCGGCACCGCGACGCGTCTCGGCGGCGTAGATCTCGTCGATGCGGGCCAGGTCTTCGTCTGTGTAGTGGGGTGACTCGACGTCTGCGTACTTCGCACGGCTCTTGGCGGCTTTGCGCTCAGTCAGGACCGTCAAGGTGCGGTAGACGCCCACGACCTCGGCGTTCTGATTCATCTTGACCTTGCGATTCCTGCGAATCACCGAGCGACCCGCGAACTCCGAGCTCTTCTCCTCGACGCTCTCGAGGCCGCCGAAGCTGTAGAGCGTGTCGCCGGGACGGATCGGGCGGTACCAGTCCCAGGTGCCACCTGAGACGAAGGCGTGGATGCCGCGGTAGCTGCCGCCGCGTTCGCCCTTGCCGGGGCGTTCGCCGCGCAGGGGCGTGTTGACGACTGCAGCCATGATCGGCGGGGCGACCTGACCGCCCCATCGGGTGCCGGCTGCGTACGCGGGATCGGTGAACAGGGGGTTGTCATCGCCGTAGCCGTTCGCGAAGTTGCGGATCGACTCATAGGTCGCGGTACCGATGAGCTCATGATCGGGGACGGCCCAATGGCGTCCGGCGATCGCCCGATCCTTGTCGACGTCGGCGTCGTTGAACACATCGGCCGTTGCGGCCTCGAACTCCTGCTGCTGCGTGGTCATGGTTTCTCCTCAGGATGGGTTGGTGAACAGCGCTTTGACGAGCGGGCGGCTCACCTTCATGGAGGGTGTCAGCGGCAGCTCGTCGACGATCTTGAGGTCGACCGGCCGCTGGTAACGCGTGAGTCGGCCGTCGAGCCATTCCCACAGCTCGGCGACCTCGACGGGCTGGCGCAGGGTTACCGCGACGGCCGGGACCTCGCCGAGTCGTTCGTGGGGGAGTCCGACGCACGAAGCGGACAGCACTGCAGGATGCGCCAGGAGGGCATCCTCAATGACGCTGGGCGGGATCTTGAAGCCGCCGCGGTTGATCGCATCGTCGGCACGCCCGTGGATGTACAGGAATCCGTCCTCGTCGATCGAGGCCAGATCGGTCGTGCGCGTCCAGCCGGTCTCGGTCTCGGGGAGCTGCCCGCCGCGTGCCTCGAGCAGGCCGATCTCACCGCTCGGGAGCAGCTCGAGGGAATCGCGATCCACGATGCGCAGATCGATCCCGTGGTGGGCGCGGCCCACGCTTCCGCGCTTGCTGGTGCCCCAGCGCTTGCGGTCGGTCAGGCTCCAGCCGGCGATCGCGCCTGCGAACTCCGTCGCGCCGTACGTGACCAGGACGGGGATGCCGTACTTGTCCTCGAACGCATCGGCCATTGCCGCAGGAAGGGGGGCAGTGCCGGAGCCGACGGCCTTCACACCCTCGAAGACGTCCTGCGGAACGTCGGCATCCAGGACCATGCGCATCGCGGTGGGTGGGAGCCCGACGAACGGCGGCTTGCTCCTGCGCATGAGCTCGACCCAGGGATCGACCTCGAACTTCTCCATGAGGGCCGTCTCCCGACCGAGCAGGACGTGCGCCACAGCGAAGTACAGGCCGCTGATGTGAGCCAGCGATGCCCACAGGATCGCGGTGCCCGAGCGAAGCTTTGCCGGGTCGGTGTCCTTGATGGGCGTTCCGGCGGCCAGGTAGGCAGCCGTCATCCGTTCGTATGTCAGCTCGACGCGTTTGGGTCGACCGGTCGTCCCGCTGGTCATCATCAGCACCGCGATGTCGGTCGCGGGCAGGAGCGAGGGGGCCGCCGTCCACGTGGCGTCGTGGGCGACCAGGCCATGCTCTCCCGAGCACTCGATCGCGATCGCCCCGATGTCGGCGGCGGCGCGGACGACGTGCTCGCGCGCCCAGTCCTCGGGATCGGCGATGACGACGTCGGGCGACAGCGCGCGGATGTCGTCACCGAGCCCGGAGTCGCCCAGGTGTGGGCTGAGCGTGACGATCTCGCGACCGGTGGCGATCGTGGCGATCACGGACGCCACCGAGCCAGGACGGTTGCGCAGGACGATGCCGATCCGATGGGCCCGCGGCTCGGCGGCCAACAGCTTCTCGAGGGCCTCGACGGCGTCGCGGAAGTACGACCACGTGAGCTTCTGTGAGCCGAATGCGAGCGCGGGCGCCTCGGGATCGATCGCGAGAACCTGCTGGATGCGGCGCGAGAGAAGGCGCGTGGATCTCAGCGACGCCTCCTGGTCGCTCGACTGCTCGATGTTCATGCTTCCCTCGATCAATGGATGTGAGTACTGTTGATTAGATTAATCAGTTACTTAATTATATGCAAGGTTGTGAGAGTGTGACCCAGATTTCCCACCAGGCCGGTGAGTCCCGAGACCACACGCTGGATCAATTCGTGGAGGTGCGGGGAGCACGCGTGAGGTTCGCAGTGAGCGGCGCCGGGGTGCGTGACCTGGTGCTGTTGCACGGCCACCACGCCAACCACACGTGGTGGCACCGGGTCGCACCGCTCCTGGAGCCGTGCTGGCGCATCACCCGGCTCGACTTCAGCGGCCACGGAGACAGTGATCATCGTGACGGTTATGACGGCTCTCTCTGGGCCGAGGAGGTGCGTGCGGTCGCTGAGGCGGCCGGCGTCGAACGGCCCGTGCTGGTGGGTCACAGCATGGGAGGCCGTATCGCTCTGGCCGCCGCGGCGGAACGGCCCGCGGGAATCAGCGGCGTCATCACGCTCGACACCGCGCTGCGTCCTCCCGGTGCTGCCTTCCGGTTCGGCTGGCATCCCGAGCGCGTGCCGCGAGTGCGCGCGACCAAGGCCGAGGCGTTGGGCCAGTTCCGGCTGGCTCCTGATCAGCCCGAGCCCGCGGAGGAGATTCTGGCGGCCGTCGCCCAAGCCTCCATACGGCAGGTTGATGGCGGCTGGACGTGGAAGTACGATCAGCGCGGCCTGCCCGGGATGCGACGCGAGTACGTCGAGGAGCGTCTCGCAGCCCTCCCGGTGCCCGTTTGCTTCATCTACGCCGAGCGCAGCGCCATCGTGGGTGCCGACACGATCGCCTACCTGCAGAGCATCCCGATCGCCGGAGGGGTCGAGATCGTGGAGATGCCCGGACTCCACCACCACCTCATCCTCGAGGACCCTGTGCGGTGTGCCGAGCTGATCGACGAGCACGCAACGAGACTGTTCAGCTGACCGTCGGCCCGGCGACCACTACTCCTTGGAATTGATGAGACTCGTCGGGCCGGCGCGCCTGCCGCCGTCGACATCGAAGATGCTTCCGCTGATGAACCCAGCAGCAGCGGAAGCCAGATACTGCACCGCGCTGGCGACGTCCTGTGGCGTGCCGACGCGTTGCACCGCGATGCCGCGGGCGACCCGTGCGTAGGCGGACTCATCGATGGCACCTTTGTAGAGCTCGGTGTCGGGCACGAAGCCTGGCGAGACGCAGTTGGCGGTGATCCCTTCCGCGCCCACCTCGCTCGCGACCTGCACGATCCATCGATTGAGGGCTGCCTTGCTCGCGGCGTAGGCGACCTCGCCGCCATTGCTCTTCGCGCTGGCAGAGGTGATCGCGATGAAACGGCCGCCGTCTCGTCGCAGGAGAGGTCGCAGCGCGTGCTCGAAGAGCACGGCCGACAGGATGTTCGCTCGGACGATGAAGTTCCAGTGCTCGGCCACCTGCTCGAGGCCCTCGTGCGGACCGGTGTTGCCGCTTCCGGCGTTGGCGATGGCCACGTCGATCGTCCCGAGTCGGCTCTCCAGCTCGGCGGCAAGCGCCCTCAGCTGGTCGGGGTCGGTCACGTCCGCAGGGATCGCCATCACGTTGTCGCGTCCTGCGGCCACCCGCTGGAGAATCTCTGCACGCCGGCCGACGATCACGACGATGGATCCGGCGTCGGCGAAGGCGGTCGTGATCGCCTTGCCGATCCCGGTGCCGCCACCCGACACGACGACGACATGCGGAGAGTTCGAGTTCATCGGTGCTCCTGACGATCGAGAACGGTAATCTAAATCTCTAATTGAGATTACTCATTCGGTGGAGCAGAGGAGTGGAGCATGGACATTGCCGGCAAAGTCGCTCTCGTGACGGGTGGCGCCTCGGGGCTCGGTCTGGCGACGGTCCGTCGTCTTTCGGCCGACGGCGCCAAGGTCGTCATCGTGGATCTGGCGTCCTCGGACGGAGTGTCCGTGGCGCAGGAACTCGGACCCGACGCAGTCTTCGTCCCTGCGGACGTCACGGACGAGGACCAGGTCCAGGCGGCGGTCGACACTGCCGCCGGTCTCGGGCAGCTGAGGGTCACGGTCAACTGCGCCGGAATAGGCAATGCGATCAAGGTCGTGGGCCGGGACGGTTCGCCCTTCCCCCTGAGTGACTTCCGCCGTGTCGTCGAGGTCAACCTGATCGGGACCTTCAATGTCACCCGCCTCGCGGCGGCCTGCATGGTCGCCACGTCCGAAGAGGTCGAAGAGGTCGAAGAGCGCGGCGTCATCGTCAACACCGCCTCTGTCGCAGCGTACGACGGCCAGATCGGCCAGGCCGCCTACTCCGCATCGAAGGGCGGCGTGGTCGGCATGACACTGCCGATCGCCCGCGATCTCGCGCAGCACAAGATTCGCGTCAACACGATCGCGCCGGGCCTGTTCCTGACGCCCCTGCTGCAGTCGCTGCCCGATGAGGCGCTCGCATCGCTGGGGTCACAGGTCCCGCACCCGTCCCGGCTCGGCGATCCGGTGGAGTACGCCTCCTTGGTCGCACACATCGTGTCGAACCCGATGCTCAACGGTGAGACGATCCGGCTCGACGGTGCGATCCGGATGGCACCCCGATGACCCGCGAGGTAGCCGGCTTCGACACGATCTCGCTCGAGATCGATGCCGACGGCATCGCGGTCCTGACCCTCCGACGTCCCGATCGGCTCAATGCCTTCACTGCCGAGATGCTGGAGGAGCTGATCGCAGCCTTCGACCTGACGGACGCCGACGATGCGGTGCGGGCCGTCATCGTGACGGGGAGCGGGCGCGCGTTCTGTGCCGGGGCCGATCTGTCGGCGGGCGACACGACCTTCGACTACGCGGCCAACGGCGACACCCCCGCGAGGGGCAGGTACGAAAACGGCATCCACCGCGATGGTGGCGGTCTCGTGACATTGCGGATCTTCGAGAGCCTCAAGCCCGTGATCGCTGCGATCAACGGGCCGGCTGTCGGTGTCGGCGCGTCCATGACCCTGCCGATGGACGCTCGGCTGGCGACGCCAGACACCAAGGTGGGCTTCGTCTTCGCGCGTCGCGGACTCGTGCCGGACGCTGCGGCATCATGGTTTCTTCCGCGGCTCGTCGGGCTGCCGACCGCCTTGGAATGGTCCTACTCCGGCAGGATCTTCACGACCGAAGAGGCAATGGATCGTGGACTCGTCAGCGCCCTTCACGCTCCCGACGATCTGCTCCCGGCGGCCCGCACGCTTGCCTTGTCGATGGTCTCGGACTCGGCACCGGTCTCGATCGCGCTGACCCGTCAGCTCATCTGGCGTATGGCAGGTGCGGCGCACCCGATGGACGCCCACCGCGCCGACAGCCGCGCGCTGGAGATCCAGGGCGCATCCGATGACGTCCGGGAGGGTGTCATGTCGTTCTTGGAGAAGCGCAAGCCCGTCTTCCCGCGGAAGGTCTCCTCCGACATGCCACACATCTGGGAGGGGCAGGAGGCCCCGGAGTTCTCGTGACCTGACGCCGTGTCAGCGGCGTCGGTAGACCGGCGCGCGCTTCTCCAAGAAGGCCGCCGTCGCCTCGAGGCGATCGGCGGTGAACGACGTGAAGGCCTGCTGGCGATTCTCGAACTCGACCGCGGTGTCGAACGCCGAGATCTCCAGCGCAGCCCACATGCCCTCCTTGGTCAGCTCGACCGACAGGGGAGGGTTCAGCATGATCTGGGTCGCCTTGTCGAGCGCGGTCTGCAGGAGGCTGTCGGCGTCGACGACGTCGGTCAGCAGCCCGATCCGCAACGCTTCGGCGGCGTCGAACCGCCGGCCCGTCAGCATCAGCTCATGGGCTCTGCCCGCGCCGACGATCCGCGGAAGCAGCCACGAGACGCCGATGTCGCACGCCGAGAAGCCGGCCCTGATGAACGAGACCGCGAAGACCGCAGGTTCGGCCGCGATGCGGACATCGCTCGCGCACACCAGCGCCAGTCCGCCTCCCGCAGCGGGACCGTTGACCGCGGCGATCACCGGCTGTGGCAGGGAGTGCAGGCGTTGAGCCAGTCCCGCGATCTCCTTCTGCCTCGTCAGCTGCCGCACGATCTCCCCTTGAGCCTCGACCTTGGCCTCGTCACCGAAGCCGTGGAGATCGAGGCCGGCGCAGAACGCGCGGCCCTGGCCCGTCAGGATCACCACCCGGCAGTCGGGGTCCTCGGCCACCTCGTCCAGGACGCGGACGAGGTCGGTGACGAGCCGGTCGTTGAGGGTGTTGAGGGCTTCGGGACGGTTGAGCGTCACCTGCGTGACGCCTGGGGCCGGCTGACTGGTCGTGACGGTGGTCATGGTGGGTCCGATCGGTGGGTTCTCAGCGATTCGCCAACCAGCTGTCGGCGACCGATGCGTCGAGCGCCGCCAAGCGGTGCTGAATCAGCCAGCGCCCTTCGGCAGGCACGAACACATCGCGGTAGCGGCCCCAGTGGTCGAGACCGGCGGCCGTGAGCACCTGGAAGTAGGCCGAGGTCTCGATGCGCTGGGTGGTGACGGAGTCGAAGCGGATGTTGGCGATGAAGTGTCGGATGAAGGTCCGGCTGCCGTCTGCAGGGGGCTGCGCCACCCGCGAGCCGCCGGACAGCATCTCGACGATCGCGCCGCGCCCTTGTGCCTGGTTGCGGTCCTTGACCTCCAGGATGCCGTCCTGCGTGAAGCAGGCAGCCAGATCTTCGAGACGAAAGCGGTCGCCGGAGTGTGTGTAGGCCGCGTAGACGTCCCGCACCTGTTCGCGTGCCAGGAGCTCCCACAGTTCCATGCCGTCTTCTTTCATCAATGAGTTATCTCATCTATATTAGGACGACCATACCCAGTGTGAGGAGGTCAGCGGATGTCCGTAGCCAAGATGTCGCTCGAGGGCAAGGCGGCGATAGTCACCGGCGGGGGCGGCGGCATCGGGCGCGCGATCGTGCTGGCCCTCGCCGAGGCGGGCGCCGACGTCACGATCGCCGATGTCTCTCCCGAGCGTTGCGATGAGGTCGCGGAGCGCGTGGCGGAGATCGGCGCCCAGGCGCTCGCATTGCCGACCGACGTCATGGACGTGCGGCAGATCGAGTCGATGGTCGCCGCCACCGATGAGAGGTTCGGTCGGATCGACATCCTCGTGAACAACGCCGGCGGGGTGTCCGGTCGCCCCTTCCTGGAACAGAGCGAGCGCAGCTGGCGCCGCCACATCGACATCAATCTCGTCAGCATGATGGCCGGCATCTCCGCCGCGGCACCCGTGATGATCCGCGGCGGCCGCGGCGGATCGATCATCAACGTGACGAGCATCGAAGGGAGCCGTGCCGCGCCCAACTTCGCGGTCTACGGAGCGTGCAAGGCGGGCATGATCGCCTTCACCCGGAGCATGGCACTCGAGCTCTCGGAGCACGGCATACGTGTCAACGCGATCGCACCCGATCACACGATCACGCCCGGCAACATGGGCAATCGCACCGGTCCGGTGGACGAGTCGACGTGGATCGAGCGCTCTCCTGAGACCGTGGACGCGATGAACCGCCTGATACCGCTCGACCGCGAGGGCCGGGCCGAGGAGTGTGGCGATGCGGCGCTGTTCCTGGCCTCCGACATGGCGTCGTACGTCACCGGCACGGTGCTGCCGGTCGACGGCGGCACGTGGGCCTCGAGCGGCTGGGTCCGTGGACGCGACCGGAAGTGGACGCTCAACGAGGGTCTCAGCTTCGGCTGAGGCCGCACAGGACGAGTCAAGACGGTAGTCAACGAAGGAGCGTGGATCGGTGAAGGTCGACATCTCATTGCACGGAGAGCTGGCGGGCGTCCCCGACCTGGCCAGGTCATTCGAGGCCGACGGCTGGGACGGCGTCTGGACGTCCGAGGTCGATCGCGAGCCGTTCCTGCCACTGGCTCTCGCGGCGGCCAACACGGACCGGGTGGACATCGGCACGGCCATTGCGGTCGCGTTCTCGCGGAATCCCATGACCACTGCGCAGGTCGCCTGGGATCTGCAGCGCCTCTCGGGCGGTCGCATGCAGCTCGGGCTCGGATCGCAGATCAAGCCCCACATCGAGCGGCGATTCTCGATGCCGTGGTCGCAGCCAGCCGCCCGGATGCGTGAGTACGTGCTGGCGTTGCAGGCGATCTGGACGTCGTGGCAGGAGACCACGCCGCTGTCGTTCGAGGGGGAGTTCTACACGCACACCCTGATGACGCCGACCTTCGACCCCGGCCCGCTGCCGGCCGGTCTTCCGCCCGTGTTCGTCGCAGCCGTCGGCGCGAGGATGGCCACGGT
Organism: Aeromicrobium yanjiei; assembly: GCF_009649075.1. Classification (GTDB taxonomy): domain Bacteria; phylum Actinomycetota; class Actinomycetes; order Propionibacteriales; family Nocardioidaceae; genus Aeromicrobium; species Aeromicrobium yanjiei. The sequence continues at coordinate 1,863,202 of NZ_CP045737.1, read as the reverse complement.
CGCCGGTGAGGTCGCCGACGGACTGTTGGTGCACAGCTTCACGACGCCCCGATATCTGGCCGAGGTCCTGGAACCGGCGATCGAACGAGGCCTGCGGCTCGGCGGCAGGAGCCGCTCGGACTTCACGACGCGATATCAGCCGTTCGTGGTCACGGGCGTCGACGAGGAGTCGTGGGGGGCATCGGCGCGCGCTGCGCGCGAGCGGATCGCCTTCTACGGCTCGACACCCGCGTACCGGCCCGTCCTGGACGTGCACGGCTGGGGTGAGCTGCAGCCTGAGCTGCAGCGACTCTCGAAGCTGGGGGAGTGGGAGACGATGGGCACGCTGATCGATGACGACATCCTCGCTGCCTTCGCCGTCGTCGCTTCGCCGGACGATCTGCCTGCGGCTTACGCACGGCGGGTCGAGGGGGTGGCCGACCGGATCTCCGTTCCGGCCGAGTCGCTGGGCCGGGAGACCGCGACAGCCGTGCGCGAAGCGCTGGCCGTCCTGTGACGCCCGACAGTCGTACCCGTCCGTTGAGGGTCGGACTCATCGGAGTGGGCTGGGGGGCACACGTTCAGGCGCCCGCATTCGCGGCGGCCCCAGGGTATGAGCTGGTAGCGCTGTGTGCCCGCACCGAGTCATCGGTCCGCGACGCCGGCACCAGGCTCGGCATCTCGGACACGTCGACGGACTGGAGATCGTTCGTCGAGCGCGAGGACCTGGACCTCATCTCGGTGGCCACTCCGGTCGAGCTGCATCACGAGCAGACGCTGGCTGCCTTGGCCGCGGGCAAGCACGTCCTGTGCGAGAAGCCGTTGGCAGTGACTGCCGACCAGGCCGCCGAGATGGTCGACGCTGCGGCAGCCAGCGGCAAGGCGACCGCCGTGTCGTTCGAGACCCGCTGGCAGGACGGCCGGTACACGGTCCGCGAACAGGTGGACGCCGGAATGGTGGGCACACCGTTCAGCGTCCGGCTGCATCAGAGCGGGCCGTACTGGCATCCCTCGCGCCCCCTGCAGTCGTTGTGGATGTACGACCTCGCATCGGGCGGTGGCTACCTCAACGGTCTGGTCGTGCACGACATCGACTTCGTCTGCTCCCTCTTCGGCGAGCCCGTCGCAGTGTGCGCCGACGTCCGTTCGTCGATTCCCACTCGCGAGCTGCCGGACGGCGACACCCTCGAGGTCACCGCGGACGACACCAGCGGCATCCTCATGCGGCTCGACTCGGGCGCGTTGGCCGTCATCACCGCGTCGGTGGTCGGCATCCACGCACGGGGCTGGACGTTCGATGCCTTCGGCACGGCCGGCACGGTGACCCTGTCAGGCGCTCCGCGGAAAGATCGGATCCTCGCGGGGGGCCTGGCCGACGACGGGTTGGTCGAGCGTGAGCTGTCGACCCAGCAGAAGCACCGTCTTCCGGACGCCGACGGCCAGGCGGCCCGAGGCCTGGTCCGGGCCATGGCACTCATGCTCGAGGACTGGCTCCCGGCGTTCTCGGGCACGGACACCAGCGTGCCGTCCTTCGCCGACGGACTGAGGGCTCAACGAGTCATCGAAGCGGCCAGGGCCTCGTCGGCCGGAGCCGGCTGGGTCACTCTCTGACGACGAGGCAGGCACGCACGCGGGCGACCTGGGTCAGGACGGGGGACGGATGAGTCCTTGCTGCGCAGTGTTCGCCACGACCTGGCCGCGACGGTTGAAGAACACCCCACGGCACAGTCCCAGCCCGCCCCCGGCCCAGAAGCCCTCCTGCTCGAACAGCAGCCAGTCGTCGAACTCGACGGATCGGTGCAGCCAGACGCTGTGGTCGAGACTCCCGAACTGCAGCTCGGGCAGCACCACGTGGTGCGGCGGCAGTGTCGAGCTGAGCAGGAACAGGTCCGATGCGTAGAGCATCGAGATCATGTTGAGATATGGATCGGCCGACAGCCGCTCGTAGGGTCGCAGCCAGAAGCGCTGCCGCGGGGGAGGAGTCTCGCCACGTGTCCAGGCGACCTGAGGCAGCTCGTCGGCAGGCCGTATCTCGAACGGCACGCGTCCCAGCATTGCCTGCATCCAGTCCCGCGTGCTGTCGCCGACGTCGGTCAACGCCTCGCTCATCGAGGGGAGTCCCTCGGGGCCGGGAGCATCGAATACCTGGACCTGATGGTCGAAGCCGTCCTCGGGGACGTGGAACGAGGCGGTCAGGGTGAAGATGACCTGGCCGAACTGGGTCGCCTCGACGCTGCGGTTGGAGAACGATCGCCCGTCGCGAGCGCGTCCGACTGCGTACGTGATGGGGACGCCAAATCTGCCCGAGCGCAGGAACTGACCCTGGACGGAGCACATCACCCGGTCGTCATCGACCGAGAGACTCGCCGCTGCGGCCGCCTGGGCGAAGACCAGACCTCCATAGACGCCACCGGACGAGTTGGCCGCCCCCGGATCGCCTTCGAAGGCGTCGGGGCCGACCGGCGTCAGCACCAGGACGTTCGCAAGTCGCGGCCGACCGGGGGTCGTAGGACGTGACACCTGTGTCGTCATGAGGTCCTCGTGAGCATGGGCCAGAGGTCGTCACCTGCACCGGCAAGTGTCAGCCGACCGAGGCGGCCCGCCCACTCGTCCTCATTGCCGTACTCATCGCGCCAGGCCCACAGCCTGGTCGTGCAGCGGTGCAGCTCGTGTTCGTCGGTGAAGCCGATCGCTCCATGCAGCTGGTGGCCGACGCGGGCCACCGCACCGGCAGCCACTCCGGCCTGCACCTTCGCGGCGGCGATCGCGAGACCCGCCCGGCCGTCCGCGTCGAGGGCCAGGGCCGCAGCCTCGGTGGCCACGCGGGTCGCGGCGACCTCACCGGCCTGCTGGGCCACCTGTTGCTGAACGGCTTGGAAGGCGCCGAGCGAACGCCCGAACTGGACTCGCTGGGAGATCTGTTCGACGGTCAGCTCGAGCACGCGCTCGGCGGCACCGGACATCAGCAGGGCACGGCCGAGGGCCCCCCGTTGGCGGAAGGCTTCACGCGTGACGCCGGATGCCTCGGTGACCGGGAGCACCTGGGCATCGTTCAGTGCGACATCGTCGAGGACGACGTCGTCGCGAGACTCTCCCGCGATGTTGTGCCCGGGCTCGAGGTGTGCGGATGCCGGATCGAGCGCCACCAGATGATCGCCGTCAGCGGCCGCCGCGAGCACGATGATGCGGGACGCATCGCCGGCCCACGGCACCCGCGGCAGGCGTCCGGACATGGTCCAGCCATCCTGCTGCCGGACCAGCTCGACGTCGCTGCCCGCGACGGCTGCGCTCAGGGGTCCTGCCGGGACGTCATGTCCGTTGGCCGACAGCATCCAGCCGCCGAGGAGGGCGGTCTCGACCAGCGGCACCGAGGCGGAGTGCCGGCCCAGGGTGCGCAGGACCGCTCCGGTCGTCGCCACGTCGGACCCGGCACCCCCGCGATCCTCGGGCACTGGGAGGAGGGTCACGCCGAGACCCTCCAAGGCGTCCCAGTGAGTGGCTGCCGGTTGCCCGCACACCGCACCGACCGATGCGGCCAGTGCCTTGATCTCGTCGCTCATCGAACTCCCAAGCCCCTGGCCACGACCCCGCGAAGGATCTCATTCGTACCCCCGCGCAGCGTGAAGCCCGGCATCTGCAGGATCGACTCGGCGAGGAGCCGGGTCAGACCGTCAGTGGACTCGGTGTCGGGCTCCGTCCGCACCAGCATGCGCACGGCGTCGGTGAGGGTGCCCTCGAAGAGCGTGCCCAGGTCCTTGACCAGGGCGGCCTCGATGTCGGGGGACTGGCCGGCATCCAGCCTGCTGGCCACCGAGATGGACATCTGCCGCAGTGTCCAGATCCGTGCCACGAGCGTGCCGACCGAGGCGGAAGCGGAGCTGTCCGCAGCGTTCGCGAGACGATCCACGGCGGCGGCCAGGAGTGGATAGGTGCTCAGGAACCGCTCGGGTCCTGACCGTTCCCAGGCGAGCTCGCTCGTGACCTGCCTCCAGCCGTCGCCGATCTCCCCGAGCACGCGTCCGTCGGGGACGAACACGTCATCGAGCACGACCTCGTTGAAGTGGTGTGCCCCGCTCAGGAGCCGGATGGGCGTGATCTGGATCCCGGGCACGTCGAGATCGATGATGAACTGGCTCAGCCCGGCGTGCCGTCGCGTGGGGTCGAGCGCGTCAGTCCTGACCAGCGCGATCATCGCGTGAGCGTGATGCGCGCCGCTCGTCCACACCTTGGTGCCGCTGACGCGCCAGCCGCCTTCGGCCCGCGTGGCACGGGTGCGTACCGAGGCCAGATCGGAGCCCGAGTCGGGCTCGGACATGCCGATCGCGAACCAGGTCTCGCCTCGGGCGATGCCCGGAAGGTACGACTGCTTCTGCTCCTCGGTGCCGAACCGGAGGATGCTCGGCCCGGACTGCCGGTCGGCGATCCAGTGTCCGGCTACCGGGGCGCCTGCCGCGAGCAGCTCCTCGGTGACCACGAACCGAGCGAGTGCGCCGGCCCCGGTGCCGCCGTACTCGGGCGGGAACGTCATGCCGAGCCAGCCCTGCTCGCCCAGGCGGCGGCTGAACGCGGGATCGGCCGCAGACAGCCAGGCGTCGCAGTGCGGGACGAAGCGGCCCGCGGTCCGCTCCGCCTGGAGGAACTCACGAACCTCGGCGCGGATCACGTCGAGTGCCTGGGGCAGCTGGACGGCGCCGATGTCAGGCAACGTCATGCGGTGACCCGGTTACCGAGGTGCCATGCGGAGGGCGCCGTCGAGACGGATGGTCTCGCCGTTCAGGTACGTGTTGCGCAGGATCGTGACCGCCAGATCGGCGTACTCGTGGGCCTGGCCGAGGCGCGACGGATTGGGGATCGCGTCGGCCAAGCCCTGGCGGACGTCCGCGCGCAGACGCGACAGCAGCGGCGTGTCGAAGGTGCCGGGAGCGATCGTGCACACGCGCACCCTCGAGCGGGCCAGATCGCGCGCCGCGACGATGGTCATCCCCACGATGCCGGCCTTCGACGAGGCATACCCAGCCTGACCGATCTGCCCCTCGAAGGCCGCGATCGAGGCAGTGAGGACGCATGCGCCACGCTCGCCGTCGATCTCGTCGAGCTTGGCGATGCTGGCCGCGCTCTGGCGGAGGACGTCGAAGGTCCCGACCAGGTTGAGGCGCACGACGCGCTCGAAGGTCTCCAGCGAGCCGGGCGACCCGTCCTTCTCGACGAAGCGGACCGCTCCACCCGCGCCTGCGGTGTGCACGAGGCCGCGGAACTCGCCGAGGTCCTCGGCGGCCGAGACGGCCGCGGCGATGTCCTCGGTCACCGTGACATCGCCCGCGATGAAGCTGGCATTCTTGCCGAGGTCCTTCGCGATCGCGGCTCCGTCGGAGGACGCCAGATCCATGATCAGCACGCGGGCATCGGCATCGATGAGCTGCTGCGCGGTCGCGAGGCCCAGACCGGAGGCGCCGCCAGAGATGAGTACGGTCTTTCCTGCCATGTCCATGGGGATGCTCTTTTCCGTGGGTGGTGTGTGGGGCCCGGGTCTCAGAGTCCGAGCGACTTCGCGATGATGACCTTCATGATCTCGCTCGACCCGCCGTAGATCCGGGTGACGCGGGCATCGGCGTACATCCGCGCGATGGGGTACTCGAGCATGTATCCGTAACCGCCGTGCAGCTGCAGGCACTCGTCCATGACGCGTCCCTGCATCTCGGTGGCGAAGAGCTTGACCCTGGCGGCGTCCGCGACGGACAGCTCCCCCCGGTCGTGCTCCTCGATGGCCCGATCGAGGAGGCTCTCTGCGGCCTCCATCTGCGCCGACAGGCCCGCCAGGACGAACTTGGTGTTCTGGAAGCTGCCGACCGTCTGGCCGAAGGCCTTGCGGTCCTGGACGTACTCGAGCGTGGCCTTGAGCGCTGCGCGTGACTGCGAGACCGCGTTGACCGAGATCGACAGGCGCTCCTGGGGCAGGTTGCTGGAGAGGTACGTGAACGCCTCGCCCTCGCTGCCGAGGAGGTTCTCGACGGGGACGCGCACCTCTTCGAAGAACAGCTCAGCGGTGTCCTGTGCCTTGAGGCCGATCTTCTGCAGGTTGCGGCCCCGACTGAATCCGGGCGTCCCGTCCTCGACGACGAGCAGGGAGAGTCCGGACCTGCGGTTCTCGCTCTTGCTCGTGCGCGCGACGACGATGACCAGGTCGGCACCGATGCCGCCGGTGATGAACGTCTTCGCCCCGTTGATGACGTAGTGGTCACCCTCCAGGCGCGCGGTCGTGGCGATGCCGGCGAGGTCCGACCCGGTCCCGGGCTCGGTCATCGCGATGGCCGTCATCAACGTGCCGTTCGCGATGCCGGGCAGCCAGCGCTTCTTCTGCTCGTCGTCCGCGTACTCCATGAAGTACGGGAGGATGATGTCCATGTGGACCCGGAGGCCTCCCACTGAGACGAGCTGCGCCGCCGTCTCCTCGGCGAGGACGGCGTTGAACTTGTAGGAGTCCACCCCGCCGCCGCCGAACTCCTCGGGCACCTGCATCCCGATCAGTCCGAGCCCACCCATCTGGGCGAAGAAGTCCTTGGAGACGAAGCCCTGGCCGAACCACTCGTCCTGGCGCGGGACGGCCTCCCTGATCAAGAAGGACCGCACGGTGTCGCGGAACGCCTCGTGGTCCGTGCCGTAGATCGTCCGCTTCATTGACGTCCCTCCGCCTGCTGTGCTGTGACTGACCACGCAAGAGTATACCTAATTAACTCAATGACGTGGATCGATGACGACACCGGCGCGGATGACCAACCGGATCCGACCGGCTCGTGGATCGGCGAGGACCTGTTCGAGACGGTCATCGAGCAGGCACAGGTCCGCAGGCGCGCCGACGACGACCTGCCGGGGCGCTCCGCCCGGCGTCTCGGGGTCGGAGAGGTATCCGTCGAGGACCGTGGCGGGGGAGACCCGCTCGGCCGGGGTGATGATCCTGCCGGCTGCCGTGCTCCGGGACGCGGCGGACCGCATGGTCTCCCAAGGATCGAGCGGTCCGTACGGGGCGTCGCTGGAGGGCGCGACATCGATCCCCGCGCCGAGCAGCGATCCGTACGGGTAGAGCAGCGGGTGGTCCGCGGGATCCACGTCGGAGAGGTACTGGTCGCCACGCTCGGCGATGAAACCAGGCTGGGTCACGACCCGGAGACCCAGACGCGCGATCCACTCGGTCACTTCCGGCGGCACGACGGCGGCGTGCTCGATCCGGTCGCCCGGCAGCGGCCCGACCTGTTCGATGGCCACGAGCGTGAGCAGCAGCGACTCGCGGGTCACGCAGTGCACGGCGACCGGAGTGCCCGTGGAGTGAACGCCGGAGATGGTCGCCGCGAGATCGTCGAGTGCGGGCAGGTCGTGGTCGCGCAGCAGCAGCTTGCGCGGCCCGTAGGTCACGCCCGGGGTGTGCGCGTCGGGGGCGGGAGTGCCGAGCAGGTGCACCCGCACCGGCAGCCTTCCGCTGTCGACGGCGTCGACGACGATCTGCCGACCGGCGGCGTCCAGATCCGGGGTCGCGTCGGTGACACCCGTGATGCCGAGCGAGGTCAGTCGCTCGCCCACCTTGCGCAGATCGGGTGACTGGGCGCCGAGGATGTCGCGCAGACGCGCGTCGTAGCGCCACAGCCGTCCGGTCGGCCGCCCCTGCTCATCGCGCTCGACGTCAGCGCTCCGGTCGAGGTGCGGTCCGACCAGTCGGAGCGCCGCCGAGTTGAGCACCCACAGCGCACCGCTGCGGTGCTGGACCCGGATGGGCACCCCCGCCACCAGCCCATCGAGCGTGTGCCGGTCCAGCGGGCCGTTGACGCTCTCGTGGTAGCCGACGCCGCGGAGCCACTCGCCCGGTGCGAGCCCTTCGGCGGCGCGCTCGAGCGATTCACGCAGCTGCGCGCCGTCGGTCACTGCGGGCGGCCCGCAGGAGACCGACTGCATGGCAGCGGCCATCGCCAGCAGATGGAGGTGATGGTCGTGGAGGCCAGGGATCAGGGCACCTCCGTCGGCCTCCACGACGAGATCTCCCACCGTCGGGCGGAGCTTCCCGGCGAGGGCTGTGACGACGCCTCCCGTGATCCGTACGTCCACGATCCGGCCGGCCACCTCGGCCTCACGGACGAACAGGCTCATGCCACGCCCAGACGTGCGAGCACCTCGGCGGTGTCATGACCGAACGCCGCGGCGGGGCAGTCGGGGCGTCGGACAGACGGCTCGGCCACCGGGATCAACCCGTCCACGGTCTGCACGACCCAGCCGGTCTCGCCGGCGCGGATCGCGGCGGTCACGTCGTGCGGGTCCCCGGCCACCGAGGCGGCCACGTCACGCATCGACACGTCGATCAGGTGGGCACGATCACCGCGCAGGGCGGCCTGGGTGGCGACCGCCGCGATGATTCCCGTCAGCGGATCGGCGATCGCGTCGCCGCACGGCAGGAGGTCATCGCCGTCGGCCAGGACGAGTCCGGCCGCGGCCGCCACGTCGTCGCCGAAGCCGATGCGATTGGCCCACGGGCCGGTGCGCCCGTACGCCGTGATCGAGGTCCAGATGGTGCCCCGGTCGACGCTGGCACCGGCGTCGATCCCGAGCTGCTCCAGGGCGCGCGGCCTGGACGCTTCCAGGACGACGTCCGCTGACTCGATCAGCCGGCGAAGCTGATCGCGGCCGTCGGCGGTCGTGAAGTCGAGGGCCACCGCTGCATGCCCTTGATGCAGCAGGTCGAAGAAGGCCGGTGGACCGGTGCGGGCGCCGTCGGGGCGCCGGGTGCTCTCGACCTTGACCACCTCGGCCCCGGCGAGACCCAGCAGGTGCGCACAGAGCGGCCCGGCCCACAGGGACGTCAGGTCGACCACGAGCGGGGAAGGGCGCAGGCGGCGACGTGGACCGCCGGGCCGAGAGAGGATCGAGGTGCCGCCCGGGACGGCGAGGACGTCACGGCGATGCTGGAGCTGTTCGTCGGCGGGCGCCTGCCACCGGGGGACCGCAGCGCCTGCCAGACCCAGCAGCTGGGCGCGCGCCGCAGCCTCGGCTGCTGTGCGGTCCGCAGTCCAGCTCTCCAGGGCCGCCCACGGATCCGCCGGATCATCTCCGTGCTCGAGAAGCGCGGGGACCATGGACAGGTCGTCAGCGCGTGGCAGCGAGAGGCCCAGGCTGCCGTCGGACGCGGCGAGCGTTCGGAACGCGCCACCGCACGACCACGGCGCGTTGCGCCGAAGGCCCATCACCGCCGCGCGTTCACCGAGCAGCTCGACACCGGGCAGGCGGGGCGTCCGTCCCGGCTGTTGCGGGGCCAGCAGCGAGAAGACGGCCAAGGCGGCCCGGACCGCGCCGGCCGGGTTGCCGGCCGGCGCCAGCGGCGGACCGTCGAGACGCCCGGTCAGTGCCATCGCGCCGGAGGAGGCCCAGTCTGCGAGCGGACTGGGCGCCGTCGTCAGGTCGAGGCGCAGGGCGTCGTCCGACGCGTCGTCGCCGGCGCCGAGGCAGGCCAGGAGATCACGCGCGTACTGAGCCGTCGATCCGTCGCCGGCCACGATGACATCGGTCCCGGTCAGCATGCGGCCGGCACGATCAGGCATGGCCGTCGACCAGGCCCCACCGCAGCGCGACGTCGGTCGCCACGGGCCGCCCGCTCAGAGCGAGGAACGCGGTCCGCCAACGGCCGATCCGCCGAGTGATGCTGACGGTGCCGCCGGCGCCCGGCACGAGACCCATGCGCAGCTCGGGCAGCTGGAAGTAGGCGTCCTTCCTGGCCTCGACACGACCTGCGAAGGCCGGCACCTCGACACCAGCGCCGATGCATGCCCCGTGGACCACGACCCTGACCCGGGACGCGCTGCGGTGGATCGCGCGGCCGGCGCTCTGCCCGACGCGGAGAAGGTGGGCCGACGAGACGTCGTCGGCGGTGCCGAACTCGTCGAGATCGCCTCCGCTGCAGAACGACGGGCCGCGGCCCGACAGCTCGATCCGGCGGATGGTGTGATCCAGCTCGGCCAGGGTGAACGCCTCGATGAGGCCGTCGCGAGTCGCCCGGCCGAAGGCATTGCGCCGCTCGGGCTGGTTGAGCGTCACGTGGAGGATGTCGTCGGTGCGGGACACGAGGACCGGGTCAGCGACGTCCGGGACGGGTCGGCGTGCCGTCCCGCTGCGCCACGCCGCGAACTCTCGCCCGGCGAGGAGGGTCGAGTAGGCCAGCGACTCGGCAACGAGGCCGTCGGACACGGGGAGGCGGCTCGTGAGCTGGAGCAGGCCGCCGAGCGTCAGCGCGGCGATCGGCGAGGCGCTGATGGCGGACTCGAGGTCTGCGAGGGCGTCGTCGACGTCGTCGACCTCGACGACCGGCCTCTGGGGAGCGCAGCCGGCGTCGCCGGATGAGGTCACCGTGCAGGTCATGGCCTCGAGCAGTCGAGTCGGCACGGACGACGGGGATCGGGAGGTCACCCCGACAAGGATCGGGGTCGGACCGGACATGGCCTCCAGCGCCGCCGCCTCAGCGGCATCGTGCTGCGGCGTGGCATCGAGGTCGACGAGCCGGAACAGGTCGACCGGAGCGCCGTCGGTGTCGAGCTGGAGGCGGCCTGCTCCGTCAGCCAGATCACTGAGCGTCATCAACGGCGCCGTCACGGCCTCAGACTACAGACTGATCGCCCCGACGCCGGGCACCACAGGTCGGCGGGGTCGAATCGCAGGGGTCCCCGCAGCGCTGGGTGCGCACGCGAGGCATCGGGGTGACGAAGAAACTGTGCCGGAACGTGCAACCGCTCGGCGTGCTGCCGACGAATAGCAGGCATGCACATCGCGCGTTCCCTCGGCATCCGCCTCGCCAGGCAGGACGAGGGCGCGTGGGAGGACGTCCACCCGCATGCCACCGATGAAACACCCACCCGAAAGGAAACACGATGAGGATCCGCACACTCACCACGGCCGTAGCCGCAGGGCTGACGCTGACGCTGATCGGTCAAGTCGGCCCCGCCGGCGCCGAGGCGAAGAAGCCGGGCACGAAGAGTCTGGCGGCCGTGCTGGCCGCAGACGGAGGCGGCTACGACCGCAACTGGTCCGACTACGACATCCTCGACAAGGCCGTGAGGACTGTGCTGGCCGCCAAACCGGACAGTGATGTCGCCGTCCTCGCCGACGGCAAGGTCAAGCTCACCGCATTCCTGCCCAAGGACATCGCCTTCCGACGCCTCGTCCGCGATCTGACCGGTCGGCAGCTGAGCAAGGAACGGTCCGTGTTCAAGGCTCTGACCAAGGTGGCCGACGTCGACACTCTCGAGGCCGTCCTGCTCTACCACGTGGTGCCCGGCGCCACGATCACCTACCGGCAGGCGCAGAAGGCCAACGGCGCCGCGTTGGACACCGCGTTGAGTGGTGCCGACATCCGAGTCAGCGTGCGAAAGGGAGCGGTGCGGCTGCGCGACGACGACCCCAACGACCGCGACCCGCTGGTCATCAAGTCCTCCAGCAACCTCAACAAGGGCAACCGGCAGATCGCCCACGGCATCAACCGAGTCCTGCGACCGCAGGATCTCTGACCGCAGCCAGTACGCGGCCCCGGCTCAGCCGGGGCCGCGTCGTCTGCCCGTGGGATCCCCAGCGAGTGTGGACCTCTAGGCTGCGGAGGCGCGCGTCTTGTCGATGCAGTGCACGCTGCACCTGTGTACCTGGTGGGCGCAGCACCTGCGTCGACGAACGCGCCCCCATGTCGCCGACCCGTCAGTGAGGGAACACACACATGTGCCGAGTGCTCGCCTACATCGGGCCAGAGATGCCGGTGGAGAACCTGCTCCTCAAGCCCGAGAACAGCCTCATCAACCAGACTCTCGACCCGGAGCGCCACCCGCAGCTCCAGCTCGCAGGCTGGGGATTCGGCATCTGGAGCGAGCATCTGCTGAAGACGGACGAGCCCCTGCTGTACCACCGGCCGATGGCTGCGTTCTATGACGACAACGTGGCGGGCATTGTGCCGAGCCTGCAGGCCAGCACGCTGCTTGCCCATGTTCGAGCTGCCGACTACAACTCGGCAGCCGTCCTGGCCGACGAGAACTGCCACCCGTTCTCGTACCAGGGCACCCCGTGGATGATCGCCCAGAACGGCGACCTGCCCAACTGGAAGCTGTTGCAGCGGGAGCTGCTGCCGCACTGCAAGGACGAGTTCCTGAAGCAGATGCGCGGCACCACCGACACGGAGTTCCTCTACGTGCTTCTCCTCTCCCTGCTCGAGGACGACAGCGACGACGGCGTGCAGCGCGGATTCGAGGAGATGCTGACGCTCATCGTCAAGGCCATGGACGCCCTCGAGCTCCCCAGCCTGACCAAGCTGAAGATGGCCCTGGTCGCCCCGAACCGCATCATCGGAGTCAACGTCGGCACAGGACACCAGGGCGAGACCGATCCGGCGGGCGACTGGAGAGAGCTGCGGACGTCCGGCCCGGGCACGGACGACTTCGCTCTCTCCATGCTCCTGGAGCCGATGTATCTGCTGATGGGTCGCAACTTCGAGGACGACGAGACGACCTATGACTTCGAGGACTGCACGGAGGAAGAGGCGACGTCGGTCATCCTCGCCTCCGAGCCGCTGACCGACAACGACGCGTGGTTGGACCTGGACTTCGGTGACATCGTCTTCCTCGAGAAGAAGGGCACGAACATCACGAGAACCGTCCGCACCCTGAGCGTCTAGGCCGGCGTCAGTCGCCCACCCGGCCGGTGTCGTAGGCCCACATCGCGATCTCGACCCTGTTGCGGGCGCCGATCTTGGCCAGCAGGCTGGCGACGTGGGTCTTGGCGGTCGTCAGGCCGATGAAGAGATCGGCGGCGATCTCGGCGTTCGTGCGGCCGCGGGCGACCAGCGCCAGCACCTCCTCCTCGCGGTCGGTGAGAGGTCTCGCCGGACGGCCGGGTGGCCCTGCTGCGCGTGCAGTACCCCGAGATCGGGGAGCTCGCCGCCTCCGACCTGACCGCGCTCAAGGACGTCCTGGCCGAGGCGCGGTCCTCGTCGTCACTGCGGCTCGAGGCAGGCGGTGACCTCTACTTCAGCTTCGAGCAGCCGCCCGCCAACGTGGGCGAGGCGATCGGCCTGGTGGTCGCGGCGGTGATCCTGGTGGTGGCCTTCGGGCCTTGCTGGCCGCCGGGCTGCCACTGGCGGTGGCGCTGTTCGGCCTGCTGGTGGGCGCCAGCCTGATCCCGCTGCTCGGGCTGCTCATCGACGTCCCCGTCTGGGCGCCGGTCATGGCAGCCATGGTCGGGCTGGGCGTCGGCATCGACTACGCGCTGTTCCTCCTCTCGCGCCACCGGGAGCACCTCGCTGCGGGCGTCCCGGTCGCGGAGGCGGTGGGGCGCTCCCTGGCGACTGCCGGGCAGGCCGTCGTCTTCGCCGGGACCACCGTGGTGGTGGCGATCCTCGGGCTGGGCTTCGCGGGGCTCCCGTTCGTCACGGCGGGTGGTGCGGCCGTCGCCGCGGTGGTGCTCGTGATGGTGCTCGCGGCGATCACCCTGCTGCCGGCGCTGCTCGGGCTGGCCGGAGAGCGACTCCAGGCACGCGGTCTCCTGGCCCGGCGCCGCGGCGCTGCGCTGGTCCCGCTGGGGTGCACACGTCACGCGGCACGCCGCGGCGTACGCCGTCGCCGGCACGACGCTGCTCCTCGCCCTCGCCGCGCCCGTCCTCGCCCTGCGGCTGGGCCTGCCGGACCAGGGCACCTACCCCGAGGCGCGCACCGAGCGGCGAGCCTACGACCTGGTCGCCGACGGCTTCGGCCCCGGTGCCACCGGGCCGATGGTCGTGGCCGTCGACGTCTCCCGGGACCGGTCCGTGGTCGATCCGCTGATCGCGGCTCTGGCTGCCGACCCGGGCATCGCCTCGGCCGTGGTCGCCCCCGTGGAGGCGACGTCCGACGTCGCCGTGATCATCGCCCAGCCGACGACTACACCGCAGGACACGGAGACGGTGCGCACGCTCGACCGGATGCGCACCGAGGTGTTGCCGTCCGCGCTGGCGGGCAGCCCGGCAACCGCTCATGTCGGCGGCTACACCGCCACCATGTCCGACCTCAGCCAGCGCGTCGAGCAACGGCTGCCGATCATCCTGGTCGCGGTCGTGGCGATGTCCTTCCTGCTGTTGATGGTGCTGTTCCGCTCCGTGGTGGTGCCGCTCAAGGCAGCGGTGCTGAACCTGCTGAGCGTCGCCGCGTCGTACGGCGTGCTGGTGATGGTCTTCCAATGGGGCTGGGCAGCGAGCCTGATCGGCTTGGAGTCGACGGTGCCGATCATCTCGTTCATCCCGCTGTTCATGTTCGCGATCCTCTTCGGGCTGTCCATGGACTACGAGGTCTTCCTGCTCTCGCGGGTGCGCGAGGAGTATCTGCGCACAGGCGACAACGGCTACGCCGTGGTACGGGGGATCGGGGTCACGGCTCGGACCATCTCGTGTGGTGCCGCGATCATGGTGTCGGTCTTCGTCGGCTTCGGCTTCGGCGACGACCCCGTCCTCAAGATGCTCGGCCTCGGGCTCGCGACCGCGGTGTTCCTCGACGCGACGTTGGTGCGCCTCGTGCTGGTGCCCGCGACGATGAAGCTGCTCGGCGACGCCAACTGGTGGCTCCCGGCGTGGCTCGACCGGCTGTTGCCCCACTTGGACCTGGACGACTCCCTTCCCGCGCGGGGGGAGGGTGAAGCGAGCGCCGCAGCTATGCTGTCACCGCTTTCCCGCGCCCATGAGACAGGAGCTCTTCATGAAGCTGACGCCGGATGATGAGGGATTCCTCCGCGCGGCGATCACCCTGGCGGCCGACAGCCGGGCAGCCGGCGACGCCCCCTTCGGCAGCCTGCTCGTCGACCGGCACGGCGCGGTGATCGCCCAGGACCACAACACCGTCACGTCTGAGCGTGACATCACGGCGCACCCCGAGCTCAAGCTCGCCCGGTGGGCCGCGCGCGAGCTGACTGCGTCCGAGGCAGGCGCGACCACGATGTACACCAGCTGCGAACCGTGCTCGATGTGCACCGGCGCGATCGACCGTGCCGGTCTCGCACGCGTCGTGTTCGCTCTGCCGGCCGCGGCACTCGACTCGATCAAGCGACCGGGCGAGGTGCCCACGGTGCCCCGGGTCGGCCCCGGCCTGGTGCAGGAAGCCGTCCTCGTCGTCCAGGGGTACTACTGACTCTCGCCGTGTCGCCCCGCGTCGTGGATGTCGTCCAGCTCCCGGGACCGTTGGGCCCTGTCGCCGGAGTCCCCGCCTGCATACGGTCGGCGCTGGAGCTGTGCGAGCGATCGGTGATCCTGTCCGGCGGGCGCCTGGTGGCGGACGGCACCACGGTCGAGGTGCTGACTGACACCTCGACCATGGCTGCCCACCGGCTGGAGTTCCCGGTCGGCTTCGACCCGACCAACAGACGTCCGTGACTCAGACGCGCACGCGGGGCAGCTGGCTCAGCGCGAGCACCGCGGCCGGCTGATCTTCACGGTGTAGGTGCCCGTGGTGTCCGGCAGGGTCATCTTGACCCGCGCCGTCAGCTTGCCCGAGCGCTTCTTGAGCGCCTTCCTGGAGGTGTACACCGCGAACGGGGCCGAGCTGTCGCGGGCGATGAACTTGCGGCCCACCTTGAAATCGGCCCGCACGACGGGGCCGCCCTTGGTCAGCACACGCAGGCGCACCTTCGAGCCGCGGCACACCGCCTCGCCACGCACGGCCTTGACGATCGTGCGGTTGCGCAGCACCGTGGCCCGGCGTGCCGCCGCTGTGACGGTCGGCGCCACCGCCTGCATCCCGATCGCGGTCGGGTGGAACGGGATCGCGCCGTCTGCGCTGAGCGGGATGAGACCCTCCATCCAGCGCTGGCCGGCAGGCGCGCACGCCGTGTGGTCGATGCTGCCCGGCGTGGCCCGCACATCGGCGAACGTCACGTTCGCCGAGCGCGCCGAGTCGCGCAGCACCGTGCTCATGTGGTCGACGAGTCCCTGGATGTAATCGGCGTCCGAGGCGGTCAGGGGCTGCACCGCCGGGCAGCCGCCCGGCGGGATGTAGAGCCCGTAGCCGACCACGACGATCGCAGCGCGGGGGGCCTTCTTCTTGATCGCCTTGAGAGCGGCGGCGAGCTCGGGGCGGGTCGCCTCGATCTTGTCGTGGACGGTCTGGCCGTCCCGCTCCTTGCAGCCGGGGGAGATCGGGTTGACACAGCCGCTGACGGTGCTGACGATCCCCGCGTCGTTCGCCCCGATGGGGCCCACGGTCACGAGGGTCGTGTTGCGTCCCACCGAGTCGATCTGCGGGGGCTCGGACCCCTGCGGCTTCGTGATGTTGTCGATCGTGGCGCTCGAGCACGTGGCGTCGGTGAACGCGCGGGCACCGAGGCTGGCGGCGGTCAGCGTCGCGAAGTTCTTCTCGCTGCGGTAGCAGGGAGCTCCGCCGGGACGCTGCGGCAGGAGGATCGGACCGGCGGCGACCGAGTCGCCCATCGCGACGTACCTCTCGCCCCCAGCGCCCTTGTCGTAGACCTTGACCGCGGCGCTCGCGCCTGTCGCGGTCAGTGTCATCGCCAAGACCGTCATCGCGAGTGCTGCAGTCGCTTGTCGCCTCATGGTCGTCCCTTCAACCCTTCACGGGGTAACACGGTGTTACCTCCGGGTATGAAAGTGCACTGACCTCACGAAGTCAATGGTTCGACGTGATCCCGGTCACGTGGCGGGTGAGCGGGCGAACGACAGCAGCTCGTGGGCCGGCGCCGGGTTGTCGCGGGTGGCCCGGCAGGTGAGCTGGACCGGATCGGCGCTCGGGGTCGTACGCACCCGCACCGTCCACCGTGCGTCGCCCACCGCGAAGACTGCCTCGGTGACCTCGTCGGCCTTGCGCCGCGACACCAGACGGACGGCATCGTGCCGCGTCTCGCCGAGCTCGCGGCGCAGGGCGATCTCGGCGAACTGGACCGGCATCGCGTACGCCGAGCGTCCGCGCAGGTGGTCCAGGTCGAGCTCGCCGGCGGCATGCCGATCGGCCACGGTCACGGAGGTGACGGGATCAAGCCGTCCGTAGTAGAGACCGTGGGGGAGCACCAGCATGTTGCCCGCGAAGCGGTCGCCGCCGATGTGCGAGACCTCCCAGGTGTCGTCCGGATGGGCGACCGCGAGGGCTGCCGCGACCGGTCGGCCCCGCTCCGCGCAGCACGCGTCGTGACGGCCGTGGGTGCACACGCACAGGACCGACGCGTCGGACGGGATCAGTCCCGGGGACCGGCCCTCGCCCAGCGCCGAGAGGTCGAGGTCGAGCAGCGCGTGCGGGTCGTCGAGGACCGTGGTCTCCAACCAGGGCCGCGACGGGTGCGCGAAGGCGGCGAAGACGCGCATCCCGTCCTGACGGACCCGCCGCGCGGGGCGACGGATCAGCAGCGGTCGGACGCGAGCCGCACCGGCTGCCCGGGCCAGGTCGTCGCCCAGTCCGTCGGGGAGACGGGCGTCCCTCAGGGCGTTGACGCCCCAGGGACCTGGGTGCTCGACCAGCAGGAACGCACGCACGTTCGAGGCCGTGCCGGCGGTGGGCTCGCCGCGCAGCTCGCTGCCGACGGCACAGCGGAACGCGGGAT
This sequence comes from Aeromicrobium yanjiei, assembly GCF_009649075.1. Lineage (GTDB taxonomy): Bacteria > Actinomycetota > Actinomycetes > Propionibacteriales > Nocardioidaceae > Aeromicrobium > Aeromicrobium yanjiei. The sequence continues at coordinate 1,845,652 of NZ_CP045737.1, read as the reverse complement.
CGCGTGCGGTCACCGAATGACCTCGAGGAACCCTTCGCGCACGAGGCGGCGGCAGAGCACGAGCCGGCTCTGCTCGTCGAGATGCCCGGCCAGGTCGCGGGGGGCGAGCTCGCGCCGGGCGCGCACCTCGGTCAGTGCGGGACGCAGCCGCGCCGGCATGTCGATCGCGCGGTCACCGAGCAGGACCTCCAGGCGGTCATCGCGCGCGAGCAGCACGCACGGGTGGCCGGGGCGCCGGCGCAGGCGGGTCGTGTCGTCGATGGTCGCGACCGCCAGCACGTCGTGCAGGCCGCCGGCGAGCCGCGGGCTCCGGCTGGTCAGGAAGCGGCGCACCTCGTCCTCGACGCTCGCGGCCGGGTCGAGCCCGCGAATGCGTCCGGCCAGGGTCTCGAGCCGACGACCGAGCTCTTCGGCGAGGTCGGCCGGCTGGTCGAGGTAGCCCGCCGGCAGGTGCTGGTCGGGAACTTCGGCGAGGACGTCGCGGAGGCTGCGCTCGACCAGACCACGCCAGGTCAGCTGGTTGATGCCGATCGTGACGTGGAGCGAGACCGTGTCCTGGGCGCGGGCCGCGTGCGGGGTCCCGGTGGGCAGGTAGACCGACATCCCGGGCTCGAGGAGCAGCTCCTCGGCGCCGTCGGGGCCATGGATCTCCCACTGCTTGGACCCGGCCGTCTGGAAGACGAAGACGTCGTGGGAGTCGGAGTGGACGGCGAACCCCTGGGCGCCGGGCGGCGTGAGATAGGCATTGGCCTGGCACGGGTGGCCGAGCTCCAGCTCGAGCTCGGCGACGAGCAGAGTGATCGGCTCCCAGTAGCGGTGCAGCCCCTGGAGGACGATCGTCGCCCCGCCCTCGAACAGCGCCAGCGCCTTGCGCGGGTCCACGAGGCCGGTCAGCGGCTTGCCGGCCAGGGTCGCTCCGCGGGTGTACGAGGACTCGGCCAGGACCGTCCCGTCCTGGGCCATCCTGATGGACGGGGTGCGGATCGCGGACGACGTGAGCAGGGTGTCGACGTCGTCGAGCGACAGCAGTGCAGTGAGGTCGTCGGGATCGGCGCGGTGCAGGTGCGTCCGCGACGCCCAGACCTTCGAGACGAAGGTCTGGGCGTCGCCGCTGAGCAGATCGAGTGCGGAATCAGGCACGGTCAGGACGCGTCGCCGTCCGTGCCGTCGGTCCCGTCACCGTCGGTGCCGTCGCTGTCGGTGCCGTCGCTGTCGGTGCCGTCACCGTCGGTCCCGTCGGTCCCGTCACCGTCCGTCACGTCGCCGTCCGTGCCGTCCGCGTCTCCGCCGGTCGGGATCGTGCCGTCCGCAGGGCTGCTGGTGGTCATGTCACTGTCGTCGAGCGGCTCATCCGGGGTCGTGGTCATGCGTCCTCCTGGTGCGAAGTGGCCGGCCGCCCGATGTGACGGCCCTCATACAGTCTGGTGGCACCGGCCGACCTCGACAAGGCGACGGCGGTGTCGGCGCGGCACATGGACCGTCGTCGCGGCGATTCGCGGGAGCAGGAACAATGACGGTCTGACACCTTTCTACGGAGAACACATGACACTTGGGTCCGTCGCGGTCTTCTGCGGCTCCAGCTTCGGCGCCTCACCCGCGTACGCCGACGCCGCCAGGCTCACCGGCAGGACGCTCGCCGAGCGGGGCATCGACGTCGTGTACGGCGGTGGGCACGTGGGTCTCATGGGCGTCGTCGCCGATGCTGCCCTCGAGGCCGGCGGACGTGTCCTCGGCGTCATCCCGCGCCAGCTGCACGACCGGGAGCTCGCCCACCCCGGCCTGACCGAGCTGCACGTCGTGGAGTCGATGCACGCCCGCAAGCAGCTCATGGCCGACCTGTCGGATGCGTTCATCGCGCTGCCCGGCGGCGCGGGCACCCTTGAGGAGGTCGCCGAGCAGTGGACGTGGGCGCAGCTGACCATCCACGCCAAGCCGAGCGGATTCCTCGACGTCGACGGCTTCTGGGCGCCGATGCGGACGATGCTGCACTCGATGGTGAGCGAGGGCTTCGTCCGACCTGAGCAGTCCGGCATCGTGTCCTTCTCCGGCGATCTCGACACACTGCTCGGCATGCTCGCCGCGCCACCGTCATGGACCGACAAGTGGGGCGGCGACACCACCGGGGCGCCGCAGCCGTGACGGATCGGGTCATCCACGTCGCGGCCGCGCTGGTCGTGGACGATGCGGGTCGCGCGCTGATGGTGCGCAAGCACGGCACCACCATGTTCATGCAGCCCGGCGGCAAGATCGAGGCCGGGGAGAGCCCGCTGGAGGCGCTGCGTCGTGAGCTCGACGAGGAGCTGGGGCTGCGCCCGCCCGCGGACGCCTTCAGCTGGGTCGGCACGTTCGAGGAGGACGCCGCGAACGAGCCCGGCCACCGGGTGCTCGCCGAGGTCTACGCGCTCACGGTGCAGCGGGGGGTGCCCGCGCCTGCGGCCGAGATCGCCGAGAGCCGGTGGGTGGACCCCGACGATCCCGGCGACATCGACCTCGCGCCGCTGAGCACCCGGGCGCTCCTGCCGATCGTGCGCGCCCGGTCCGGCCGCTAGCGTCCGCGCAGCCGGTCCATCGCCCGGCGGTCGCGCTTGGTGGGACGTCCCGCACCCCGGTCGCGACGGGGCATGACGGCGATCTCCTCCTTGGGCGGCGGCGGGGGAGTCCTGTCCTCGTAGCACTGCACGGCCACGGGTGCGCCGACCCGCTTGACGATGATCCTGGTGACCACGACGATCCGCAGCCCGCCCTCGGTCAGCGCCTCGACACGATCGCCGATGCTGACCGGCTGCGACGGCTTGGCCTTGGCCCCGTTGATGCGGACGTGCCCGGCCTTGCACTCCTTGGACGCGATCGACCGGTTCTTGTAGAGCCGGACTGAGGAGACCCACACGTCGGCGCGGGCGGTGGTCTCCATGACCTCGACTCTAGACTCACCGCATGAGCAGTGACGACGGCATCGAGGTCATCGAGATCCGGGACGACATGATCCGACTGGGGCAGTTCCTGAAGTTCGCGGGCTTCGCGGAGTCCGGGGCCCAGGCCGGCGCGATGATCGGCGACGGCGACGTGCTGGTGGACGGCGAGGTCGAGACCCGCCGCGGCCGCCAGCTCGCGAAGGGCATGGTGGTCGAGGTGCGCACCGCCTCGCAGACCCTCGTCGCCGAGGTCGGCTGACATGGCCCGCCTCGAGCTCGGACTCGACACCTTCGGCGACGTCACGGCCGGCCCGGACGGGGCACCGTTGCCGTACGACCAGGTGATCCGCAACATCGTCGACCAGGCCGTGCTCGCGGACGACCTGGGCCTGGCGTTCTTCGGGGTGGGGGAGCACCACCGCGACGACTTCGCGGTGAGCGCACCCGAGGTGGTGCTGGCCGCGATCGCGTCGCGGACGACGCAGATCCATCTCGGCACCGCGGTCACGGTGCTCAGCTCCGACGACCCGATCCGCGTCTACGAGCGCTTCGCGACCCTCGACGCAGTGTCCGGCGGCCGGGCCGAGGTCATCCTGGGCCGCGGATCGTTCACCGAGTCGTTCCCGCTCTTCGGGCTCGACCTCGGCCAGTACGAGGAGCTGTTCAGCGAGAAGCTCGACCTCTTCGCGGCCCTCCGCACCGAGGGCCCGGTGACCTGGCAGGGCACGCTGCGCCCGCCGCTCGTCGACCAGCACGTCTTCCCCAAGACCGCGGCCGGCACCGTCACGACCTGGATCGGCGTCGGCGGCAGCCCCGAGTCGGTGATCCGCGCGGCCCGCTACGGCATGCCGCTCATGCTGGCGATCATCGGCGGTCCGCCCGCGCAGTTCGCGCCGTACGCCCAGCTGTACCGCCAGGCGCTCGAGCAGCTCGGTCGGCCGCGGCTGCCGATCGGCGTCCACTCGCCCGGACACGTCGCCGACACCGACGAGCAGGCGCGCGAGGAGCTGTGGCCGCACTTCGCGGTGCAGCGCGAGCGCATCGGCCGCGAACGGGGCTGGCCGCCGCCGACCCGCGAGGAGTTCGAGGCTGCCGCCGGGCCCGAGGGCGCGGTCCACGTCGGCTCGCCGCGGACCGTCGCGGACAAGATCATCCGCAACGCCCGACTGCTCGGGCTGGACCGCTTCGACCTCAAGTTCAGCAACGGCACGCTCCCGCACGACAAGCTCATGCGCAGCATCGAGCTGTACGGCCGCGAGGTCGCGCCGCTCGTGCACGACGCTCTGGGCTGAGGCCGGGGTCAGCCCACGGCCATCGTCGCGGGGAACACCTTCCACGCGTCGTCGACGCGGCGCACGCGCACCAGCTCCTGCAGGGCGTCCTTGCCGCGGCGGTAGGAGATGCGGACCGTCGCGTCCTCGTCGACCCGTGACACCACGGCGTACGTGAACGTGGCCGGACGAAGCCCCTCGTCGCGGTAGGCGTCGCGGACGCTCACGACGTCCTCGCAGCGGATCTCACGGGGGTCGACCGTCACCCTGCGCAGCGCGGCGCAGTCACCCGTCGCGTACGCCATCGTGGCGGCCCGGACAGCGTCGACCGGATCAGGGCCCTCGAGGTGGTGGCGCACCAGGCGTCCGGCGCCGACGGCGAGCACGACCGCCACCGCGAGTGCCACCACCTGCAGCACGCGTCGACTCATGCGACTCCTCCCCGTCTTTCGGGCTTGACCGTATCCGGAGCGGGTGCCACTGACGGGACGCGCCTCAATAGAGTGGTCACGTGGAGGACACCGGACGGACCATCGAGATCGTGCCGGACCGTGACCGTCCCTCGGCGTTCACGCTGCGCATCGACGGGACCGACCAGTCGTACGTCGACCTGGACGACCCCCGCCGGCTCGAGTTCGACTACATGCAGCGGATCGCCGACGTCATCGACGCCCACGGTGAGGCGGGGGCCCCACTGCGGTGCGTGCACATCGGTGGCGCGGCCCTGACGATTCCCCGCTACGTCGCTGCGACGCGGCCGCGGTCGTCGCAGACCGTGCTCGAGCCCGACGAGCAGGTGACCGCGCTGGTGCGCGAGCGGCTGCCGCTTCCCCGCCACAGCGGCATCAAGATCCGTCCCGTCGACGGTCGCAGCGGCATCGCGGCGATGCGCGACTCGCTCGCCGACGTCATCGTGCTGGACGCCTTCGACGGCGCCCGCATCCCGGCGGAGCTGACGACTGCGGAGTTCTTCGCCGACCTCGGACGAGTCGTGGCCGATGACGGTCTCGTGCTCCTCAACATCGCCGACAAGGCGCCGTTCCCGTACGCGCGGCGGGTCGTCCGCGGTGTCTGCGACGTCTTCGCCCACGTGATGATCAGCGCGGAGCCGGCCACGCTCAAGGGCCGACGGTTCGGCAACGTGCTGGTCGTCGCCTCGCAGGCCCCGCTGCCGTGGGAGGCGCTCGCGCGACGGGCCGCGAGCTCGCCGTTCCCGTACCGCGTGCTGCCCTATCGCGACGTCGTGACGACGTTCGCCGCCAAGGCGCCGTTCACCGACTCCGACTCCGAGCGGTCCCCGGCACCGCCCGGCGGCGCCACCTTCTTCAGCTGACCCCGAGTGGCGCACCCCAACCCGCGAGTGGCGCAGAAGTCGACGACACGCCGTCCCACTTTCTCCACTCCGCGCCAGTCGCGGGTCGGTCCGCGCCAGTCGCGGGTCGGGTTGCGCCAGTGGGTCAGGTGGAGGCGATGGCCTCGACGATCTTGTCCTCGCCCTTGTTGACCGCCTTGATGACCGCGTCGTAGTCGCCCTTGTCGATGGCCTTGGAGATGTGCTTGCTCGCGCGGTCGAAGGCCCTGTCGATGCGGTCGAGATAGAGGTCGTCCACCACGGCCACGACGGCCGAGGAGCCTTCAGGCAGCCACTCCTGCGCATCGACGCCGATCTCCTTCTCCTCGTGGCGCTTGAGGATCTCCCCGGTTCCCGCGCCGACGGCGGCGCCGACCACGCCCGCGATCAGCAGCGGGGGTGCGAACAGCCCGACCACGACCCCGCCCACCGCGCCGATCGCCGTCCCGTAGCGCACGAGCTTGCCCCCGTGCTCCTTGGCCTCGACCTTGCCCTCGTCGTCCCGTGACAGCACCACGGCCGCCACGATGTCGAGATCGTCGAGAGACTTGAGCGCCTTGAAGTCCTCCGTGGCGGCGGACTGGTCGTCGTAGGCGGCCACGAGGAGCGAGTAGTTGCGTTCGGTCATGATGCATCTGCCTTTCGGTCGTACGTGGTGGGCGGTGGTGGGGGCGGTCAGCCCGCCGGCAGCCAGGTCCTGGCCGCGGAGACCAGGGCCGTCACGCCGATGCCCACGGTCGGGTCGATCGCCGGCGCGTACTTGGGGGAGTGGTTGGACGGGATCGTCCGCAGGGCCGGGTCGTCCATCCCCCCGGTCGTGAAGATCGAGGGATCCGTGCCACCCAGCAACCAGTACGACAACGGTGCGTTCGCACTGGTCGCGAAGATGCCGACGTCCTCGCTGCCGCCCGCCGCGCCGGGATCGATGATGTTCTCGCGGCCCAGCCAGGGCGCGAAGCCGTCGAGGGTCCGGTGCAGCGCGGCGGCGTCGTTGGTCACGACCGGGAACTGCTCGATCTCCTCGAACGGCGGCTGCTCGGGGGCGCCGGCCGCGGCGGCCACCCCGTCGACGATGCGGGTCACGCTGTCGAGGATGTGCTGGCGGACGGCCGGCGCGTAGCTGCGGATGTTGAGCAGCAGCACGGCCTCGCCCGGGATGACGTTGGCGGCGTCACCGGCCTTGAGCGAGCCGACGGTCACGACAGCGACGTCGGTGCTCGCCAGCTCGCGGGACACGATGGTCTGCAGGCGCAGGACGATCTCTGCTGCCATCACGACGGGATCGACCGAGTTCTGCGGCATCGAGCCGTGGGCGCCCCGGCCCACCACGCGCACCCGCAGGGAGTCCGAGGCTGCGTAGGCGGCACCCGCGTGCGCGGCGATCATCCCCGCAGGGAGGGGTGCCACGTGCTGGCCCAGCACGACGTCGGGCGTCGGGAACCGGTCGTAGAGGCCGTCATCGACCATGGCCTGCGCGCCGGCACCGAGCTCCTCGGCGGGCTGGAAGACCAGCATCAGCGTCCCGGCCCACGACGAGGTCTCGGACGCCAGCACCTGCGCTGCGCCCAGCAAGCACGTGACGTGCAGATCGTGGCCGCACGCGTGCATGACCGGGACGACCTTGCCCTCCCCGTCGGTCGCCGTGACGGTGCTGGCGTAGTCGAGGCCGGTGTCCTCGTGGACCGGCAGCGCGTCCATGTCTGCGCGCAGCAGGGCGGTCGGGCCCGCGCCGTTGCGCAGGACACCCACGACACCCGTACGTCCGACGCCCGTGGTGACCTCGACGCCGAGCTCCTGCAGGCGCGCGGCGATGATGCCGGTGGTGCGGCTCTCCTGGAACCCGAGCTCGGGATGGGCGTGGAGGTCCTTGTAGAGATCGCTCCACGCCGGGTCGACGGGAAGAATGGTCTGGGCGGCGGTGGCGGTCATCGTGCGGCTCCTGTCGGGGTCTGCGTGCCGAGGGCCTGGGCCTTGATCGACTCGTACTCGCCCTGCGTGATGGTGCCGTCGTCGAGCAGGGCCTTGGCCTTGGCGATCTCGTCGGCGGGAGAGCTCTGCCGCGCCGTGGCCCGGATGTAGTCGTCGGTCGCACGCTGGGCGTCCGCGGCGCGCTTCTGTGCGCGCTCCTGCATGCCCCGGCCGCGTGCGATCAGGTAGACCAGGATCGTCAGGAACGGCAGCAGCACGAGCAGCACGACCCACAGCGCCTTCCACCATCCGCTCAGCTCGTGATCACTGAACAGGTCACTGATCACCGCGAACAACGCGAAGACGTAGACGACGAACGCGAGGACGGTGAACACCGACCAGACCAGGTCCCACCCGTCGTAGCCGAATGCTGACATGACAACCCCGATTTCCCTCGGTGGACGTTGGGGCACCAGCGTCGCGGCTGTCGCCGACGATCGTCAGGGCACAACGTCCTTCCGCGGCCGGGCGGGGGTCAGCGGACGGTGACCCGGCCGTCCTCGACGTCCCAACGGGCATCGAGCTCGACGTTCTCGAGCAGGCGACGATCGTGCGAGACCAGCAGGAGGGCCCCGCGGTACGCCGCGAGTGCCTGCTCGAGCTGCTCGATCGCGGGGACGTCGAGGTGGTTGGTGGGCTCGTCCAGCACCAGCAGGTTGACCCCGCGTGCCTGGAGCAGGGCCAGCGCCGCCCGCGTGCGCTCGCCCGGCGACAGCCGGCCGACCGGGACCGTCACGTGGTCGGCCTTGAGCCCGAACTTGGCCAGCAGGGTGCGGACGTCGGCGGGTGACATGTCGGGCACCGCCAGCTCGAACGCGTCGCTGAGCACCAGGTGGTCCGCGAGCACCGTGCGGGCCTGGTCGATCTCGCCGATCGCGACGGACGCTCCCAGAGACGCCGTCCCGGCCGCGGGGGCCTCGCGGCTGAGCAGGACGCGCAGCAACGTGGTCTTGCCGGCGCCGTTGGGCCCTGTGATCCCGATGCGGTCGCCGGCAGCGACCTGCAGCGAGACCGGCCCCAAGGTGAAGTCGCCGTGGCGGACCACGACGTCGTTGAGGGTCGCGACGACCGCGCTGGACCGGGGCGCAGCAGCGATCTGCATCTGCAGCGCCCACTCCTTGCGCGGCTCCTCGACCTCCTCGAGCCGGGAGATGCGCGACTCCATCTGGCGCACCTTCTGCGCCTGCTTCTCCGACGACTCGGTCTGGGCGCGCCGACGGATCTTGTCGTTGTCGGGGGCCTTCTTGATCGCGTTGCGGACGCCCTGTGAGCTCCACTCGCGCTGCGTGCGCGCCCGGGAGACCAGATCGGCCTTCTTGTCCGCGAACGCGTCGTACGCCTCGCGGGCATGGCGCCGCGCGATGTCGCGCTCCTCGAGGTACGCGTCGTAGCCGCCGTCGTGGACGCGCACCTGGTCCTGGGCCAGGTCGAGCTCGACGACGCGGGTGACGCAGCGGGCCAGGAACTCGCGGTCGTGGGAGACCAGCACGACGCCCGAGCGCAGACCGCGCACGAACGCCTCGAGCTGTGCGAGCCCCACCAGGTCCAGGTCGTTGGTCGGCTCATCCAGCAGCACCACGTCGAAGCGGCTGAGCATGAGGGCCGCAAGAGCCGCCCGGGCGGCCTGGCCGCCGGAGAGCTCGGTCATCAGGGCATGGGGCCCCACGGTCAGCCCCACCTCGCGCAGGGCGGCGGGCAGCCGGTCCTCGAGATCTGCGGCGCCACTGGCCAGCCATCGGTCGAACGCCGCGGCGTAGCGGTCGTCGGCGTCCGGGTCCCCGTCGCCGAGGGCTGCTGCGGACGACTCCATCGCGGCGGTCGACTCGGCTGCGCCCGTGCGTCTGGCGATGTAGCCGCCCACCGTCTCGCCGGGGATGCGCTCGTGCTCCTGCGGGAGCCAGCCGACGAACGCATCGGCGGGCGCGAGCGACACCGAGCCCTCGAGCGGGGCGTCCACCCCCGCGAGCAGGCGCAGCAAGGTGCTCTTGCCGGCCCCGTTGGCGCCGACCACGCCCACGACGTCACCCGGCGCCACCGTGAGATCGAGCGCCGAGAAGAGGGTCCGGTGGGCGTACCCGCCGGCGAGGTCCTTGGCCACCACGGTTGCGCTCACGGGACGATCCTACGAGCCGGCTACGCCTCCAGTGCGCCCGCCAGCGCGTCCACCGCGTGGTCGATCTCGTCCTTGGTGATGACCAGCGGGGGAGCGATGCGCAGCGTGCGTTCGTGCGTCTCCTTGCACAGCACGCCGCGGTCGCGCAGCGCCATCGACACCTCGCGGCCCGTCTTGGCCAACGGGTCGATGTCGACGCCGGCCCAGAGTCCGCGACCGCGCACGCTGGCGACGCCCCTGCCGACGAGCTCGTCGAGGCGTCCGTGCAGGTAGCGCCCGAGATCGGCGGACCGCTCCTGGAACTCGCCGGTCGCGAGCAGCCCCACCACGGCGCGTCCGACCGCGCAGGCCATGGGGTAGCCGCCGAACGTCGATCCGTGCTGACCGGGCTTGAGCACGCCGAGCACGTCCGCGCGCCCGACCACGGCCGAGACGGGGATGATGCCGCCGCCGAGGGCCTTGCCCAGCGTGTAGAGATCGGCGCGGACGCCGTCATGGTCGAGAGCGAACAGCTCGCCCGTGCGGGCCAGCCCGGCCTGGATCTCGTCGTCGATCATCAGCACGTCGTTCTCGTCGCACAGCTGGCGGACGCCCGCGAAGAAGCCGGACGGGGGCACGATGACGCCGGCCTCGCCCTGGATCGGCTCCATGAGGATCGCGGCGGTGTTGGGGGTGATCGCGGCGCGGATCGCCTCGAGGTCGCCGTAGGGGACCGTGACGAAGCCGGGCGTGAACGGCCCGTAGTTGTCGTGCGCGGCCGGATCGTCCGAGAACGACACGATCGTGGTCGTGCGGCCGTGGAAGTTGCCCGTGGCGACGATGATCTCAGCGGCGTTGAACTCGACGCCCTTGACCTCGTACGCCCACTTGCGCGCGACCTTGATGGCCGACTCGACCGCCTCGGCGCCGGTGTTCATCGTCAGCACGGTCTCGGTGCCGGTCAGCTCGGCCAGCTCGCGACAGAACGCGCCGAACTGGTCGTTGTGGAATGCGCGCGACGTGAGTGTCAGTCGGTCCATCTGGTCTCGGGCAGCCTGCACCAGCGCCGGGTGACGGTGCCCGAAGTTGAGCGCGGAGTAGCCCGAGAGGAAGTCGAGGTAGCGGTTGCCCTCGACGTCGGTCACCCACGCGCCCTCCGCCTCGGAGATGACGACGGGGAGCGGGTGATAGTTGTGCGCTCCCCATTCCTCGTCGAGCGTGATGTACGAGGAGGTGCGTCCATGATCTGCCATGTCGCACACGCTACAAGCCGAGGCGGCCAGGACGCAGCCACCAGCGGCGCGGCGGTCCGGCGGGACACGGCCCGAGCCCGAGGTCGCGGGCCGGATGAGCCGGACCGCAGGCTAGCCTGAGGTCGTGATCGCCCCCGCCCTCGCCGACGCGCTGCGTCCGCTCGGCGGTCCGGTGCGCCTCGCTCGTTCTCTTGCCGCGGCGCTCACGTGCGTCGCCGCCGCAGCGACCGGCCACGTCGGTTCTGGCGGTCCGATGCCGGCCGCATCCGTCGTCGTGGTGTTCGTGGGTGCGGCGACGATCGCGTGGCTCCTGACGGCCCGGCGGGTGACCCCCGGACAGATGGTCGGCCTGCTGACCCTGTGCCAGGTCGGTGTCCACCTGTCCGGATCGAGCGGCGACATGGTCATGTCCCCCCAGATGATCGGCGGCCACGCCGCTGCGGTCGCGGTCAGCGCCCTGCTGCTGGCTCGTGGCGAGGCGCTGGCCTGGCGACTGGCCGAGCGTCTCGGCCTGCGGGCCCACACCACCGTTGTCGTGACGGGCCTGCCGCACGCTCCGGTCGCATTGCCGTCGTTCGCACCACGGCAGCTGCACGACGTACGTCTCGCGCACTCGCGCGTCGTGAGAGGACCGCCGACCGGATCGTCCTGATCCGTTCCGCACATCCCCTCACAGAAGAGAACTTCCATGCATCGCACCACCGCGCGGCTCAGCGCCGCGCTCATCACCGCTGCCCTCGTGGCAGTGGCCGCCCCCGCCTCCGCCCACGTCGGCGTCTCGTCGACGGACGCTGCGCAGGGCGGATTCGGCAAGGCCGTGTTCCGCGTGCCCAACGAGTCCGACAAGGCTGCGACGACCAAGCTGGTCGTCACGCTGCCCGAGAAGACCCCGTTCGCCTTCGTCACGGCCGGGGCCAAGCCCGGGTGGAAGGTCGAGATCGGCAAGGAGAAGCTCGCCGAGCCCACCAAGGTCGGTGACTTCGAGCTGACCGAGGTGGTCCGCACGATCACCTGGACCGCGACCGACGGCGGGATCCCGACCAGCCAGTTCGACGAGTTCGCGATCTCGGGCGGGCCGTTCCCCGACGAGGACTCGATCGCGTTCGCGGCCGAGCAGACGTACGACGACGGCGAGGTCGTCAGCTGGGACGACGTCCAGAAGGGCGACACCGAGCCGGAGCACCCCGCGCCCACCATGACGCTCGCCGAGGCGTCCGACGACGGCCACGGTGGGTCCCACGCCGCGGACGACACGGACGAGGCCTCGGCCGACACGGACGCCGACGACTCCGACGACGACCTCGCGACGTGGCTCGCCGGGGCCGCGCTCGTGGTGGCCGTGGGCGCGCTGGTTGTGTCGCTGAGACACAATCGACGTCGTGCGTAAAGACGTCCTCCTCCGCGGGGTCCTCGTGGGTCTCGCCGTGCCCGTCCTGCTGGTGACGGGCGGACTTGGGTCGGGGCCGGCCGGCGCCCATGCGGCGCTGATCGGCTCCGACCCGGAGTCCGGCTCGACCCTCGCGGCGGCCCCGACCACGATCACCCTGCGGTTCAACGAGGCGGTAGGCAATCCCGCGTTCGTCGCCGTGACCGCCCCCGACGGATCGAAGGTCGAGGTGTCGGACATCTCGGCGGTCGACCGGACCGTGGAGGCGACGGTCGAGGACGTCGACCAGAGCGGACGCTACTCCGCGGCGTACCGGATCATGTCCACCGACGGGCACCCGGTCACGGGCACGATCACGTACGACGTGGCAGCAGGACGCGCGGTGGCCCAGGCCGACAAGCCGCAGGAGCAGACCTTCCTGCACCGCCACCGAGGGCACCTGCTCTGGGGAATCCTCGCCGCGGTGGTCGCGGTCGTCCTGTTGCTGGCACCTGTGAGGAGGCGTGATGACGCAGACCGTGCGTGACACCGCTGCCGGCTTCGTCATCGCCGGCCTCGCCCTGCTGTTCTTCCTCGTCGTCGGCGGGGGAGCACCCCAGCCCGTACCCGAGGGTCTCCCCGATCCCGGCGGCCTGGTCGGCTGGTCCATCCCGTTCATCAAGCTCGTGCTCGACCTCTCCTCGCTGCTGGTCGTCGGCTTCCTGGTCGCCGCGGTGTTCCTGCTGCCGTCGGGAGAGCCCGAGGTGCAGGGGCTGTCCGTCCAGGCGACCCGGCTCGCCTCGCGCTGGGCAGCGGTCTGGTCGATCGGCAGCCTCGTCTACTTCATCCCCAAGGTTGCCGACGTCTTCGCCAAGCCGATGGGCAGCCTGTCGTACGCGGAGGTGAGCGGTTATGCGGGCACGTCCGACGGCCGGGCGATCCTCCTGCAGGCGCTCGGCGCGGCCCTCGTCGCGATCGCGGCCCGCTGGACCCTCTCGATCCGCGGCCTCGCCGCGATCCTCGGACTGGCGCTGGCGACGCTCGCACCGATCGCACTGACCGGGCACGCGGCCGGCTCGGGCTCGCACGACCTGGCCACCACCAGCCTGTTCCTGCACGTGCTGGGCGTGACCCTGTGGGTCGGCGGGCTCGCGGCTCTCGGCTGGGTCGCGATGCGCGGCAGCAAGCGCCTCGAGCCCGCGATCACGCGCTACTCGTCGCTGGCCCTGTGGGCGTTCGTCATCGTGGGCGTCTCCGGCGTCGTCAACGCGACCGTGCGCCTGCGGTCGTTCGGCGACGTGTTCGGCGAGACGTACGGCCAGCTGGTCGTCGCGAAGGTCGTCGCGCTCGTGCTGCTCGGTGTGTTCGGCCAGCGCCAGCGCCGCCGCATCGCCGCCGCGGGCGGGGGCTTCTTGCGCATCGCGGTCGTCGAGCTGTTCCTGATGGGCGCGGCCATCGGCCTCGCGGTCGCGCTCTCGCGCACGCCCACCCCCGTGGGCGAGGACGTGCTCAAGACCCCCGTCGAGGAGCTGTTGGGCGGTCCGATGCCGGACGCGCCCACGATCATGCGGCTCCTGTGGGGCTTCGCCGGCAACGGCGTCGGCCTCGCGATCGTGGGCCTCGGCACCGCGCTCTACCTGCGTGGCGTCTGGGCGATGCGCAGGCGCGGCGACGCGTGGCCGGTCGGCCGGACCCTCTCGTGGCTCGCGGGCATGACCGCCGTCGCATGGGCCACGTTCGGCGGCCTGGGGGAGTACTCCCACGTCCTGTTCAGCGCCCACATGGCCTCGCACATGCTGCTGTCGATGGTCGCGCCGATCTTCCTGGTCCTCGGCGCTCCCGTGACGCTCGCGCTGCGTACGCTGCCGGGTCCGCGCCAGCCGGGGGAGGTCTCGCCGCGCTCGATGCTGCTGGTCTTCCTGAACTCGCGCTACTCCACGTTCATCACCCACCCGCTCGTCGGGCCGGTGCTGTTCGTGGGCAGCCTCTACGGCCTGTACTTCACCGGGATCTTCGAGACGCTCATGGGCAACCACTGGGGTCACCCGATCATGGAGCTGCACTTCCTGGCCGTGGGCACGCTGTTCTACTACGTCCTCATCGGGATCGACCCGTCGCCGCGCAACCTGCAGCCCATCGCGCGGTTCGGGATGCTGCTGGTGACGGTGCCGTTCCACGCGTTCTTCGCGATCGCGGTGATGTCGTCCAACACGGTGTTCGCCCTGGACTACTGGAAGGCGCTCGATCGTCCCTACCGGACCGACCTGCTGGCCGATCAGTACCTCGGCGGCGGGATGGCGTGGGCGATGGGCGAGATCCCGCTCGTGCTGGTCATGATCGCGATCCTGTTCCAGTGGTTCCGGTCCGACACGCGCGAGGCCAAGCGCTACGACCGGGCCGAGGACCGCAACGAGGACGCGGCGCTCGAGGCGTACAACGCACGGCTGCGCGACCTGGCCGAGCACGGCCGGCGCCGCGAGCCCTGAGCCCCCACGAACGACGACGGCGGGACCCCCGAAGGGATCCCGCCGTCGTGGTCGACGTCAGACTCAGAAGATGATCTGGCCGCCGGAGGTTGCTGCGGTGAAGCGCTCCTGGGCGTCGGCCCAGTTGACGATGTTCCACCACGCCTTGACGTAGTCGCCCTTGACGTTGAGGTAGTCCAGGTAGAACGCGTGCTCCCACATGTCCAGCTGCGTGATCGGGATCAGCGTGGCCGGGATGTTGTTCTGCTGGTCGAACAGCTGCACGACGACGAGCTTCTGTCCGAGCGTGTCCCACGTGAGGATCGCCCAGCCGGAGCCCTGCAGACCGAGGGCCGTGGCCTCGAACTGCGCGCGGAACGCATCGAACGAGCCGAAGTCCTGGTCGATCGCTGCCGCGAGCTCACCCGTGGGCTTGTCGCCGCCGTCGGGGGAGAGGTTCTTCCAGAAGATCGAGTGGTTGATGTGACCACCGAGGTGGAAGGCGAGGTTCTTCTCCAGCACGTTGATGTTGCCGAAGGACTGCTTCTCGCGGGCCTCCTCGAGCTGCTCGAGCGCCTGGTTGATGCCGGCGACGTAGGTGGCGTGGTGCTTCGAGTGGTGAAGCTCCATGATCTTGCCCGAAATGTGCGGATCCAGAGCGCCGTAGTCGTACGGCAGGTCCGGAAGAGAGTAGACAGCCACGTTCCTCCTCGGGATGAGGGCACCCTTGTGCCCTGCTGTGAGTTGTTCGGGGTTCAACCTCCAGTCTGTCAGTCCTGTTCCCCGATGCAACGGGGGTGCCCACGTCGTGGTCACGAGGGCCGTGTCCGCGACAAGGCCGTCGGGTGCCATGACCTAGTCTGTCTGTGGACATTCGGGGGCTCGAGACGACGTGAGGAGGCGGTTGGCGTGAACGATCGCGTCCTCACGATCCCCAACGCCCTGAGCTTCGTACGACTGCTGCTCGTGCCGGTGTTCCTGTGGCTCGTTCTCGGCCCCGAGAAGGACGGGCTGGCCCTGCTGGTCCTCATGGTCTCGGGCATCACCGACTACCTCGACGGCAAGCTCGCTCGCACGTTCAACCAGACGTCCAAGATCGGCGCGATCCTCGACCCGGTCGCCGACCGCTTCTACATCCTCGCGGTCGTGATCGGCCTCGGCTTCCGCGACATCATCCCGTGGTGGCTGGCCGTGATCCTGCCGCTGCGCGATGTCTTCTTGTTCAGCCTGGTGCCCTTCCTGCGCACCCGTGGCTACAGCTCGCTGCCCGTGCACTTCCTCGGCAAGGCCGCCACCGCGAGCCTGCTCTACGCCTTCCCGCTCCTGCTGCTCGGTGACTCGACGGGCACGGTGGCCGACCTCGCGAACGTCTTCGGCTGGGCGTTCACCATCTGGGGCGTCGCGCTCTACTGGTGGGGCGGCATCCTCTACGCATTCCAGGTCAGGCGGCTGCTGACCACGACCGACCGCGTCGTCCGGAGCTGACCGTGGGCGAGCCGGACACCGCGAACCGGGCAGAGGGCCTGCTCGAGCAGATCGCCGACACCGCGCTCGACGACGACTACTACGTCGTCCGTTCCGGGCCCGGCGCGCAGAAGCGACAGTTCAACACGGTCCTGACCGGGGTGGTGATGGCGGTCTTCGCCCTGCTGGTCGCGGTCGCCGCGATCCAGACCCGTTCGGACCGTCCCGCGACCGAGCGCGAGCGCGCGACGCTGATCGACGACGTCGACGCCCGCAAGGAGACCCTCGCCGACCGCGAGGCGACCGCCGTGCGCCTGCGGGCCGAGGTCAACGCGCTGCAGGGGCAGGTGGACAGCTTCGACCCGGCCTACCAGGAGCTGCGCCTCGTGGCCGCGGACGTGGGGGCCACCGGCCCGGGGGTCACGGTGCGGGTCACGCCCAACCCGAACGACGACATCGACGGCCAGATCCGCGACCAGGACCTGCGGGTGCTCGTCAACGGGCTCTGGTACGCCGGGGCGGAGGCGGTGTCGATCAACGGCAACCGCATCGGCACGCTGTCGGCGATCCGTTTCGCCGAGAGCGTGATCAAGGTCAACTACCGCGGCATCGCACCGCCGTACGTCGTCGAGGCGATCGGCGACGAGGACACCATGGCCGAGCGCTTCGAGGAGAACCCAGCCGGTCGATACTGGGTCAAGAGACAGCAGGATGCGGGCGTGGGCTTCGACGTGTCACGATCATCTGAGCTGCGCGTCGGGGTGGTCCCGAAGCCGCGGCTCACGATCCGTCATGCCACCGCCATCAAGGGGGAAGAATGATCCCGGTCATCGGGCTCGCGATCGGCGTCATCGTCGGTCTGGCGTTCCAGCCGACCGTGCCGGCGGATCTGCAGCCGTACCTTCCCATCGCGATCGTGGCCGCCCTCGACGCAGTGGTGGGTGCCCTGCGCGCCCTCGGCGAGCGCCGTTTCGAGGACCGGGTCTTCGTGGTGTCGTTCATCTCCAACGTCGTGATCGCGGCGTTCATGGTCTACCTCGGCGACCAGCTGGGCGTGGGCTCGCAGCTGTCCACGGGTGTCGTGGTCGTGCTCGGCATCCGCATCTTCGCCAACGCCGCAGCCATCCGTCGACGGATCTTCCATGCCTGAGACACCGCGCAAGCGCCGCTCCCTGTTCCGGGTCAGCGTCTCCCAGCTCGTGGTGGCCGCCCTCATCGGCGGCCTGGCGTTCGCGATCACGGTCCAGGTGCGCAACGACGACTCCGACGACTACTCCGGTGTCCGCGGCGACGAGCTCGTCGAGCTGCTGAAGTCGCTCGACTCGGCCAACGAGCGGCTCAACAGCCAGATCGACGAGCTCACCACGACCCGCAACGGGCTGCTCAGCAGCACCCGGCGCAGCAAGCGGGCCCAGGAGCAGGCCGCGAAGCGGGCCGAGGAGCTCGCGATCCTGGCCGGCAGCGTCGGCGCCTCCGGGCCCGGCATCGAGGTCGTGGTCCAGGACCCCGAGGAGCGGATCGACGCGGCAGCGATGCTCGACGCGATCGAGGAGCTCCGCGACGCGGGCGCCGAGGTCATCGCCATCAACGGCGTCGCCCGCGTGGTCGCGCAGACGTACTTCCTGGACGACGAGAACCAGATCCGGGTCGGCGGGCGCGAGGTCAAGCGGCCGTACCGGATCGAGGTGATCGGCGACTCGGCCAGCCTCGCCGAGGCGGTACGCTTCCCCGGCGGGCTCGTCGACGGGCTGGAGAATCGCGGCGCGACGGTGATCGTCAACCAGAAGGACAAGGTCACCATCACGGCGTTGGCCGACGTCAAGAGCCCGGAGTACGCTCAACCCACATCCTGACCCGGCAAGGAGCTGCACGGTGATTCCTGAGGACCTGTTTTACAGCGAGGAGCACGAGTGGGTGCGCCTCGACGCGGACATCGCCACGATCGGCATCACCGACTTCGCGCAGGACCAGCTCGGCGACATCGTCTACGTCGAGCTGCCGGCCGTCGGCGACCGGGTCGACTCCGGATCGGTGATCGGTGAGCTGGAGTCCACCAAGTCCGTCAGCGACATCTACTCGCCCCTGACCGGTGAGGTCGTCGCCCGCAACGACGCCCTCGACGGCAGCGCCGAGGTCATCAACTCCGATCCGTACGGAGAGGGCTGGCTCATCAAGGTCCGCGCCCTCGACGACGACCCCACCGCCTCGCTGCTCGAGGCCGAGGCGTACGCCGCTCTCACCGCCGACTGACCAGCCCCGACGAAGCGTGGACTCGTGTCCACCGTCGGGTGCTAGGTTGGACATCAAGTCTCCACCAGCACTCAAGGTCGAACCCCCAGGAGTAATGCCGATGTCTACGCCGGACCACGAGCCCGACGCTGAATCGACTGAGCGCGGAGCCGACGCGCCCCAGCCCGTGAGCGATCACACGACTCACATCCCCATCCTGGACGCCGACACCGAGGAGATGTCCGCCTCGGACGTCTCGGCGGTGGAGAACCTCCCGATGGGCAGTGCGATGCTGCTGGTCCAGCGGGGTCCCGACTCCGGCGCGCGCTTCCTGCTCGACCGCGATGTCGTGACGGTGGGCCGCCACCCCGACAGCGACATCTTCCTCGACGACATCAGCGTCTCGCGTCGCCACGCGACCTTCACGCGCTCCGGATCGGGCTACTCGATCGCGGATCTCGGCAGCCTCAACGGCAGCTACGTCAACCGCGACCGGATCGACGGCGAGGTCACGTTGTCCGGCGGCGACGAGGTCCAGATCGGCAAGTACCGCCTCATCTACTTCTCCGGCGCGCCGAGGACGAAGGCGTGACCCAGCCGCTGCCGGAGCTGTCGAGGCTCGGGATCGGCAAGGTGCTCGACGAGCTCCTGCCCGAGTTCCCCGACCTCACGATCACCAAGATCCGCTACCTGGAGTCCGAGGGACTGCTCGAGCCCGAGCGCACCCCGTCGGGCTATCGCAAGTTCTCGTTCCACGACGTCGAGCGGCTGCGCTTCATCCTGCGCCAGCAGCGGGACAAGTTCTGGCCCCTCGGGCACATCCGCCAGGTCCTCGACGACATGGACCGGGGCGTCGTCCCCGACACCCAGCAGGCCGCCAAGACGCGCATCCCGCACCTGAGCCTCGCCGAGGACGGCCTGCCCGACGAGAAGTCGTTCCTCGAGGGCACGAGCACCGTGCGCCTGTCGCGCGCCGAGCTGATCGAGTCCGCCGGCATCGACGAGGCGACCCTCGACGCGATCGAGGAGTACGGGCTCATCAAGCGGCGCAAGTCCCAGACGTACTACGACGGGACCGCCCTGCAGATCGCCGCGCTGGTGGGGGAGTTCGCCGAGCTGGGCCTCGAGCCGCGGCACCTCAAGATGTTCAGCGCCGCAGCCGACCGCGAGGTCGCGCTGTTCGACCAGGTCGTCTCGCCGCGCTCGCGTCAGCTCGACAAGGACGCGGCCGAGCGCACGATCGCGGGCCTGGCCGCGCTGTCCATCCGTCTGCAGGCCGTCCTGGTCAGAAGTCGACTGCGCGGTTGAGCTGATGCGCGAGGTCGAGGTCGTGGGCGTCCGGGTCGAGATGCCGACCAACCAGCCGCTGGTGCTCCTGCGAGAGCTCGAGGGCAGTCGCTACCTCCCCATCTGGATCGGCGCGGTCGAGGCGTCCGCGATCGCGTACGCCCAGCAGGGCACCGAGACCACGCGGCCGCTCACGCACGAGCTCATGCAGCACCTGGTGCTGGCCCTCGGCGACGAGCTGGAGGAGGTGCGCATCACCGGCGTCAGCGACGGGATCTTCTTCGCCGAGCTGGCCTTCGCCTCGGGCGTCAAGGTCGAGGCCCGGCCCTCGGACTCGATCGCCCTCGCCCTGCGCGCCGGAGCACGGATCGTGTGTGCCGAGGACGTCCTCGACGAGGCGGGGATCGCCTCGACGACCGAGGAGGACGAGGAGATCGAGAAGTTCCGCGAGTTCCTCGATGACGTGACGCCCGAGGACTTCCAGGAGTGAAGCCTCAACCTTCGAGTGAGACTTCAGAAATCAACACGCCGACTCGCACGCTCGGTCGTTGACCCGGCAAACTCTCACCCCTACCTTGAGAGTGCTGCCGAAGGTACACGGATGTAGTTCTGTGACGGTAGTCTTCCCCCATACCAGCTTTGGAAGGCCGTTTCGGATGATCGAGTCGCACGACAACGACACCACCGCCTCAGACGCGGCAGCGGAGGCCAGCGATCAGGGCCTGCTGTTCAACGACGACGTCTCGCCGCTGCCCGAGGACGCGGGCTTCCGCGGTCCGACCGCCTGCAACGCCGCCGGGATCACGTACCGCCAGCTGGACTACTGGGCCCGCACGAAGCTGGTCGAGCCCACGGTCCGCTCCGCGACCGGCTCCGGCACGCAGCGCCTGTACTCGTTCAAGGACATCCTGCTGCTCAAGATCATCAAGCGGCTCCTCGACGCCGGCGTCTCGCTGCAGCAGATCCGTATCGCGATCGACCACCTGCGCGTACGCGGCACGGATGACCTGACCCAGGTCACGCTCATGAGCGACGGGGCGAGCGTCTACGAGTGCCGTTCGGCCGATGAGGTCATCGACCTCCTGCAGGGCGGCCAGGGCGTCTTCGGCATCGCGATCGGCGGGGTGTGGAAGGAGATCGAGGGGTCGCTGCACACGCTGCCGAGCGAGCGCGCCGTCGAGATCCCGGCTGCCGACGACGAGCTCGCGGCACGACGTCGCGCGCGTCTGTCCAGCTGACCCGACCTCTCCAGGTGCGCGACATCACGTGATCGCGTCGGTCACACTGCTGCGTGGTTGGTAGGCTGGCCACGCTGTCGACCGCGCGTGGGAGAGATCGCCCAGGCGGCGCCGAAGGGGCAATTCCTCCCCGGAACCTCTCAGGCACCAAGGACCACGCGACCGAGGCAATTCTGGAGCACCCGGCCGTTCGCGGCATGGCGTGACAGAAGGGGAGGCGTCGCCCGACCACGCCTCGACCCTTCGGAGCCCCCGTGTCCCACGTCTTCTCCAGCCGTCACATCGGCCCCACCCCGTCCGACCAGGACGCCATGGTGCGCCGGGTCGGCTACGACTCGCTGGACGCGCTCATGCAGGCCGCCGTCCCTTCGGGAATCCGCAGCACGTCCGCCCTGGGTCTGCCCGCCGCGCAGACCGAGACCGAGGCGCTGTCGACGCTGCGGACGCTGTCCGAGCGCAACAACCCCGGCGTCGCCATGATCGGACTGGGCTACCACCCGACCGTGACGCCCGCGGTCATCCGGCGCAACGTGCTCGAGGATCCGTCCTGGTACACCGCCTACACGCCGTACCAGCCGGAGATCTCGCAGGGCCGGCTCGAGGCGTTGATCAACTTCCAGACCCTGATCTCCGATCTCACGGGTCTGCCCACGGCCAACTCGTCCCTGCTGGACGAGGGCACGGCCGTCGCGGAGGCGATGACGCTGATCCGCCGCGCGACGAAGGGCAAGGACCAGCTGCCCATCGTCATCGACGCAGGACTGCTGCCGCAGACGCTGGCGGTCACGCACACGCGGGCCGAGGCGCTCGGCATCGAGCTGGTCGAGGCCGACCTGGCGGGCGGGGTGCCCGACGTCGAGGCGGCCGGCACGATGATCGCGTACCCGCGCGCGGACGGACAGGTCGTCGATCCGCGGCCCGCGATCGAGGCTGCGCACGCGAACGGTGGGCTCGCCGTGGTGGTGGCCGACCCGCTCGCGCTGGTGCTGCTGTCCTCGCCCGGCTCGCTCGGCGCGGACGTCGTCGTCGGCTCGAGCCAGCGCTTCGGGGTGCCGATGTTCTACGGCGGACCCCACGCAGGCTTCATGGCGGTGCGGCAGGGTCTCGAGCGGCACCTGCCCGGTCGCCTGGTGGGCGTCTCGGTCGACAGTGCGGGCCGTCCGGCGTACCGCCTCGCGCTGCAGACCCGCGAGCAGCACATCCGGCGCGAGAAGGCGACCTCCAACATCTGCACCGCGCAGGTGCTGCTGGCGGTCGCGGCCTCGATGTACGCGGTCTACCACGGTCCCGACGGGCTGCGGCAGATCGCCTCGGAGGTCAATGCCTCCGCGCGGCTGTTGGCCGCAGGTCTGCGCGGCGGGGGAGTCGAGGTCGCCGAGGGCGGCTTCTTCGACACCGTGATCGCGTCCGTCCCCGGCTCGGCTGCGGATGTGGTGGCCAAGGCACGTGAGGCGGGCATCCACCTGCGCCTGGTCGACGAGGACCACGTGGGGGTCTCGACCAGCGAGACCACGACGCGGGCGCATCTCGAGGCGGTCTGGAACGCGTTCGGCGTCTCCGCGGTGGACGAGGCGCCCGAGTCGCTGCCGTCCGAGCTGCTGCGCACCGACGACATCCTGACCCACCCGGTGTTCCACGAGCACCACAGCGAGACCCAGATGCTGCGCTACCTCAAGAAGCTCAGCGACCGCGACTACGCGCTCGACCGGGGAATGATCCCGTTGGGCTCGTGCACCATGAAGCTCAACGCGACCGCCGAGATGGAGCCCATCAGCTGGCCCGGCTTCGCCGACCTGCACCCGTTCGTGCCGGCCGAGGACGCCGCCGGGATGATCGAGCTGATCGAGACCTTGGAGTCGTGGCTGGCCGAGGTGACCGGCTACGCCGGTGTGTCGATCCAGCCCAACGCGGGCTCGCAGGGTGAGTTCGCCGGCCTGCTGGCGATCCGGGCGTACCACCGCAGCCGGGGCGACGAGCACCGCACGGTGTGCCTGATCCCGAGCTCGGCCCACGGCACCAACGCCGCGTCTGCTGTCATGGCCGGCATGCGGGTCGTGCTGGTGAAGTCGACCGACCAGGGTGAGGTCGACCTCGACGACCTGCGCAAGCAGTGCGACGCACACAGCGACGACCTCGCCGCGATCATGGTCACCTACCCCTCGACGCACGGCGTCTACGAGCACGGGATCACCGAGCTGTGCGAGATCGTGCACAGCCACGGCGGCCAGGTCTACGTCGACGGCGCCAACCTCAACGCGCTGCTGGGTCACGCCCAGCCCGGCGTGTTCGGCGGCGACGTGTCGCACCTCAACCTGCACAAGACGTTCTGCATCCCGCACGGCGGCGGTGGACCGGGCGTGGGACCGGTCGCGGTGGCCGAGCACCTCGTGCCGTTCCTGCCGACCCACCCGCTGCACCCCGTCGAGAGCAAGCGCGAGGGCGTCGGCGCGATCAGCGCGGCGCCCTACGGATCGGCCGGCATCCTGCCGATCCCCTACGCGTACATCGCGATGATGGGCGCCGAGGGACTGACGGACGCGACCTCGGTCGCCGTGCTGTCGGCCAACTACATCGCCAAGCGCCTCGAGAGCGCGTTCCCGGTGCTCTACACGGGCGACAGCGACCTCGTGGCGCACGAGTGCATCCTGGACCTGCGCCCGCTCACGAAGACCGCGGGGCTCACGATCGACGACGTCGCCAAGCGGCTCATCGACTACGGCTTCCACGCGCCGACGATGAGCTTCCCGGTGCCCGGCACGCTCATGGTCGAGCCGACCGAGTCCGAGGACCTGGCCGAGCTCGACCGGTTCTGCGACGCGATGCTGGCCATCCGCGCCGAGATCGACGACGTCGTGGCGGGGAAGTGGCCCGAGGGCGACAACCCGCTGGTGCACGCGCCGCACACGATGCGGACGCTGCTGGACTGGCAGCACGCGTACGACATCGGCACGGGGGCCTTCCCGGCCGGGTCGGTCGACGACAAGTACTGGCCGCCGGTGGGCCGCATCGACCAGGCCTACGGCGACCGCAACCTCGCCTGCTCCTGCCCCCCGGTCGAGGCCTTCGCCGACTGACGCCGCGCCTCCCGTCCGCTGAGGCGCGCCTCTCGTCCGCTGAGGGGAGGGTCCGGTCCGCTGAGGGGAGGCCCCGGTCCGCTGAGGGGAGAGTTTGCGTCCCGCGTCGTCGGACGGGAAGCGCGCGTCAGCGGACGGGGGGCTCGCCTCGGCGGACGCAAGGCGCGCGTCAGCGGACGGGAGGCGCGCGTCAGCGGTGGGGGGCGGGGTGGGTGGTGGTCCACCAGGTGAGGATCTGGTCGACCACGGGGCCGGGGGTCTTGGCCCAGCGGACGTGGTCGGTGCTGCCGCCCTCGGGCGCGGCGTCCCGGGTGTAGACCCAGCGCGTCGTGGCGTCAGGGTCGAGGAAGCGCGCCACGAACGCCTTGTTGGCCGTCGACACCGCCAGGGCGTCGCCCTGCAGCTGGATGACCAGCGAGGGCGTACGCACGGTGCCCTCGGCCGGGAACGGGGGCGTCCCGGTCCGCATGAAGCCGGCCCACTCCGTCATGAGCGTACGAGCGCCCGGCGCGCCGAAGAACGGCTTGGGGACGTGGCCGAGGAGGCGCGACACCACGGGCACCGCGAGGCTGAGCACCAGCAGCGGGACCCCGCCGTAGGGGTAGTGGCGAAAGTGCGGCACGCCCGCACCGACCGAGACGAAGCCGTCGCTCGGCGGGTGGTTGAGCTCGTGGCCCAGGCAGAACTGGGAGCCGAGGCTGTGCCCGAAGACGATGACCGGCCGGTCCGGCTGATCGGCCCGAGCCTTTCCCACGGCGTCGGCGATCTGCTGGATGCCGTCGTCGTAGCTCCAGTCGTGCTCGCGGCTCGCGGTGGGCTCCCCGCGCTCGAAGCCGCGCGTCGGCAACGCCTGCGCCTCCCAGCCGCGCTCCTCGAACGCGGCCACGAGGGGTCGGTAGAAGCCCGACGGCACCGCCATCGCGGCGGAGATCAGGACGAGTGGTGCGGTCACGTCGTCATGATCCCACCGCGAGGGCGGCACCGTCGGGCGCAGGTCAGACAGGGATCGTCGCGATCGGCGGCGAGGTGGGCTGCTTGGAGCCACCCTCGGGCTCGACCGTGACGGCGACCCGGTCGGCCTTGGTGATGCCGTTCATGACCATCTCGTCGCTGCGCTTGAACCAGCCCTGGCTCGACGGACCGTCGTCGGTGACCAGCCACACCTGGTAGACCTTGCCGCTGCCGGGGTTGGGCAGCTCGTTGGCGAAGATCACCGCTGCGTCCTTGGACGGCGACATGACCATGCGGACGTTGCCGCCGCCTTCGAAGACCTTCTCGACGGTCTGCGCGTCCGGGGACCCGAGCACCCGCTGCAGGTCGGCGTTGTGCGCCCGCTCCTGCGACGCGTTCTGGTGCTCCACGACGTAGCCGCCGACGCCGACCGCGCCGATCAGGAACGCCGCCGCCATCGCGAGGCGGGGGAGCGTACGCCGCAGACCGCGGCGCTGGGCGAGTGCCGTGACGACCGGACGCTCCTGCGGTGTCTGGCTGATCTCGGCGAGCAGGCGGTCACGCAATGCCGGCGGCGGGGTGTGGCTGACCGCGTCGCCGAGACGCGCGGCGGTGGCCACGAAACCGGCCAGCTCGTCCTGGCAGTGGGCGCACTGGTCGAGATGAGCCTCGAAGCGCGCTCGTTCCTCCCGATCGAGGGCGTTGAGGGCGTACGGCGCCAGCAGCGAGTGCAGGTCGGCAGTCATGAGGCCACCCCCATGCAGTCGCGCAGGCGGACGATGCCGTCTCGCATCCGGGTCTTGACCGTGGCGGTGTTGGCCTCGAGCGCCGTGGCGACCTCGGCGTAGGTGTAGCCCTGGTAGTACGCCAGGTTGACCGCCTCGCGCTGCAGCTCGGTGAGCCCGTCGAGGCACCGCTTGACCTGCTCGTGCTCGAGGCTGATCGTCACGGTTTCCTCGACCTCGTCGAAGTCGGGGCCGTTGGACCAGTCGTACTTGTTCTCGCGGTTGGTCGCGGCCTGATCGTGACGGACGGCGTCGACCGCGCGTCGATGCGCCAGGGTCAGGACCCAGCTCTTCGCGCTGCCGCGGGCGGCGTCGAAGCGGGCTGCGGACTGCCACACCTGGATGAACACCTCCTGAGCCACTTCCTCTGCACGGGACGGATCGCGGATGACCCGCCTGGCCAGGCCGAACACCGAGGCGCCCAGCGCGTCGTACACGGCGGCAAAGGCCTCCTCGTCACCTCGACCCACCCGGGTCAGGAGGTCACCGAGGTCGACGACAGGGTCCCCGTCGTCGCCTGGGTCACCGGCGAGTCTCAGCCGTGCAGATGGCGACACCGCGTTCTCCCTTCCGAGAAGCTTTCTACGAGCCATTCGGTGCAGCCTCCGGTAGAGATGGGTCGATCGCGCCAGAACTCTGACGCGCCGTACGGATCATCCTAGGTGGTCTGCGCGTGGGGCTACCGTGGTCGCATGCCTGCCTTCGACCGCCTGGACCCCTTGTCGCTCGACGACCTGCTGACGCCCGACGAGGTCGCGGTGCGCGACAGCGTCCGGTCGATGCTCACGCAGCAGGTGCAGCCGCACGTCGCGCAGTGGTTCGAGGCCGGCCAGGTTGCCGCGCCGCGCGAGCTGTTCCGCGAGTTCGGCAAGCTCGGCCTGCTCGGGATGCACCTGGAGGGCTACACGCTGCCCGGGATGTCGTCGGTCGACTACGGGCTGGCGTGCGTCGAGCTCGAGGCGTGCGACTCGGGGGTGCGCTCGATGGTCTCGGTGCAGGGATCGCTGGCGATGTACGCGATCTGGCGCTGGGCGTCCGAGGAGGAGAAGCAGCGCTGGCTCCCCGGCATGGGGACGGGCGAGATCGTGGGCTGCTTCGGCCTCACCGAGCCCGATCACGGCTCCGACCCGGGCAGCATGCGCACGACGGTGCGGCGCGTCGGCGACGACTGGGTCCTGGACGGCACCAAGATGTGGATCTCCAACGGCACGTTCGCGGACGTCGCGGTCGTGTGGGCGCAGACCGACGAGGGCATCCGCGGCTTCGCCGTCCCCACCGACACACCCGGCTTCACCGCGCGCGAGATCAAGCACAAGATGTCGCTGCGGGCGTCCGCGACGGCCGAGCTCGTCCTCGAGGGCGTACGCCTGCCGGACTCGGCCCGGTTCCCCGAGGTCCGCGGCCTGAAGGGCCCGCTGTCCTGCCTCACCGAGGCCCGGTTCGGCATCGTCTGGGGATCGATGGGTGCAGCCCGCTCGTCGTACGAGGCAGCCCTGGACTACGCCCGTACGCGCGAGCAGTTCGGCCGCCCGATCGGCGGCTTCCAGCTCACCCAGGCCAAGCTGGCCGACATGTGCCTCGAGCTGCACAAGGGGCTCCTCCTCGCGCTGCACCTCGGACGCCGCAAGGACGACGTGGGGCTCACGACCGAGCAGGTCAGCTTCGGCAAGCTCAACAACGTCCGCGAGGCCCTCGAGATCTGCCGGACGTCCCGCACGATCCTCGGCGCCAACGGCATCTCGCTGGAGTATCCGGTCATCCGGCACATGAACAACCTGGAGTCGGTCCTGACCTATGAGGGCACGGTGGAGATGCACCAGCTGATCCTCGGCCAGGCGCTGACGGGGGAGAGCGCGTTCAGCTGACCTGACCCGCCACGCCGGGTGCGGTGCTGCGTGAAAGACTGCTCCTCGGACATCTGACATCGCCACCTCGAGCGAGGCGGCTTCGAGCAAAGGCAGTGCGTGACCGATCTCGTGGCCTACGGCATCGCGATCCTGGCCCTCGCCATCGCCGCGTACGCGGGCTGGCTCACGTACCGTCGGGAGAACTTCAGCAATCCGCTGTTCTACGCCATCGCGGTGCTCGAGATCGCGCTCATCGCCCTGCTGGTCGGCAGCTCGGTCGCCCTCGGGAAGACCGACCGCGACGTGGACGGTGTGCTCTTCGTGTCGTATCTGGTCACGCTCGTGGTGATCCCCCCGGCCGCGGTGCTGTGGGGCATCGCCGAGAAGTCCCGCTGGGGGACCGGCGTCGTGGTGGTCGCGATGATCACCGTGGCTGCGCTGTCGGCCCGGCTCCTCGGCATCTGGAAGGGCACCTATGTCTGAGCGCTCGGACACCTCCCACGGCTTCGGCCGCGCACTGGTCGCGGTCTACGCGGTGTTCGCCCTGGCAGCGTCGGCCCGTTCGACCTACCAGCTCATCGCCAAGGTCGACTCAGACACCGCAGTGCCCTACGTCCTGTCCGCGGTCGCCGGCGTCGTCTACGTCATGGCGACGTACGCGCTCGCGACGAACCGTCACCGGCTCGCGGTCGTGACCATCGGCATCGAGCTCGCCGGGGTGCTCGTCGTGGGGCTGCTCTCGCTGCTCGACCACGACCTGTTCCCCGACGAGACGGTCTGGTCGGACTTCGGCCGCGGCTACGGCTTCATCCCGCTCGTGCTGCCGATCGTCGGCCTGTGGTGGGTCCGTCGTTCGGCGTCGCCTCGATGAGCTCGGAGTACGTGCTGGTCTCGCACTGGTCGGTGGCTCGCTCACGCGAGGATCTCTGGGACGTCCTCGACGAGTGGTTGGCGACCGACGACCCGATGGTCTGGTGGCCCTCGGTGCACACCGAGTCGTACGACGGGAGCAGGTTGCGTCTGCGGGCGCGGAGCGTGCTCGGGTACGCCTTGAGATTCTCGCTCGACGACCTGGTGCGGCAGCGGCCGGAGACGCTGAGCTTCACGTCGGACGGCGACCTGCGGGGCCGGGGCATCGTGACGTTTGTCGAGCTGGGGCCGTCATCGTCCCGGATGGACATCGACTGGCGGGTCGCGGTCGACCGTCGGTGGATGAGGCTGACCGGCTGGTTCCTGCGGCCGGCGTTCGTCGCCGGCCACCACCTGATCATGCGTCAGGGCGAGCGCAACCTGCGGCGCTGGCTCGAGGCGCAGAGGGTCTAGCCGGGCGTCAGCTCATGCCGCAGCTGCTGCGGAAGAAGGTGAAGAACGCCGTCCGCTGCGCGCGCGTGAGCGGCAGGAAGTAGGAGGCGTTCTCGCTCAGCCCCGGGCCGTCGACGCCGATGCCGAACAGCGTGCCGACCTTGTCCTCAGCCAGCGCGTGCGGATCGCACCGCGCCGGCACGACCGACATCTCGACCGTGGTCGGCGGGTCTCCGGGGCCGAGAGCGACGTCGAGCGTGGTGCGACCGGCCTGGCGGAACAGTGGGGTCGACCTGAACCCGGTCAGGCGCACGCCCGTGACCCGACCGGTCGGGGCCAGCGTGATGGGGGTCCGCAGCACGGGCCGCCCGTCCTGGTTGCTGACGACCGGGTCGCCGACGGTGACGGTGGCCGCCTTCTCGAGGGTGAGCTGCGCGCAGTCGCGGTCGACGAAGTAGGCGGCGTTGCCGTACGGGTCACCCACCCGGACGCTGGACTCGCGACGCTCGCCCGAACCGATCCGGTACGTCAGCGCGACCCGGGCGTCGAGGGCGCCGCCGCAGCGCCCGCGGGGCATCGCGAACTCGAGGTCGGTCTCGTACGTCGACCCGATCTCCTCCGTGCCGGTCCACCGGACGGTCGCGAAGCGCGGCGAGGTGAGGACGAAGCGCTCCACGGTGAGCGGGCGCCGGGCGCCGTTGTGGACTCGCAGGAAGACCTCACGTCCCTTTCGCTCGGTGCGGCTCTGGTCGATGTGCACGCTGATCCCCTCGGGCAGAGGCGCGCGCTCGACGTCCGCGCCACCACCGCACGCGGCCGACGACACCAGCAGGGCCGCGACGACGAGCGACGTGGGGCGCAACCGGGCGAGGGGCATGGGCTCAGTATCCACCACCGAAATGACCCGGGAAAACAGGCAAAAACATGCGCGGAAGCATTGCATTGTCCCGTCATGACGCGGTAGACTCGAACATACGTTCTAATGAACTCCGGAGTCCGTCGTGATCCTCGACCAGCTGTCCTGCCTCACCGAGGACGTGGCTGCGCTCGAGCCCTGGGCGCTGACCGGGGCGGAGGTCCGGGAGGTCGCCAGGACCGTCCAGCAGACCCGCACCGCGCTGGACGCGCTGATGTCCCGGCTGGCCGGCGCAGCCGACGCGATGGGACTGCCGAAGGACGACGGCGCCGTGTCCGTGACCGCGTGGTTGGCGTCGACGACGGGGATGCCGAAGGGCGAGGCGGCCAAGCTGGCGTCTCTGGCCCGGATCACAGCGAGCACCGAGACCACCCGGGCCGCATGGGCAAGCGGCGCGATCTCGACGGACCAGGCCAAGGTGATCATGCAGGCGATCGAGCGCCTGCCGGACTGGGTCGGCGAGCAGGAGCGTACGGACGCCGAGGCCCACCTGATCGAGCTTGCCGGGCGATACCACCTGGACGACCTGCGGCGGCTGGCCAACCGGGTGCTGGAGGTCATCGATCCCGACGGGGCCGATGACGTGCTCGGCGAGCAGGTCCGCCGCGAGGAGCAGAAGGCGTGGGAGGCGACCCGCCTGACCATCAAGCGTCGTGGCGACGGCACCACGCACGGCGCGTTCACGATCCCGGACGCGGACGCTGACACGCTGCGTGCCGCGATCGAGGGCATCATCGCCCCACGCCGTTCGATGATCAACGCGGCCAGGCACGGCATGGACGTCAGCGACTTCGACGCGCTGCCGCGTGAGCAGAAGATGGGCCATGCCTTCACCGAGCTGATCGCCCACTTGCCGACCGGAGCACTGCCGCAGTCGGGAGGCCTGGCTGCAACGGTCGCGGTCACCGTCGATGTCGACGACCTGCGTACCGGGCGCGGCACGGCCACCAACACCTCCGGGACGACGACCTCGGCGAGCAAGGCGCAGCGCCTGGCCTGCAACGCCCGCCTCGTGGCGCTCTACCTGGACTCGGAGTCCAAGATCCTCGATCTCGGCGCGACGCGGCGCATCTACGACCGCCACCAGCGCCTCGCACTGGCAGTCCGCGACAAGGGCTGCGTGTTCCCGGCTTGCGATCGGCCACCGGCGTGGTGCGAGGCGCATCATCTGAACTTCTGGGCCGAGGGCGGGCCGACCGACCTCGACAATGCGGCGCTGCTGTGCCACTTCCACCACTTCTTGCTCCACGAGGGGGAGTGGACCGCGCGGATGGCCGACGACGGGGTCGTCGAGGTGATCCCGCCCAAGCGGGTCGACCCCGAGCAGAATCCTCGGCGGCACGCCAGGTTCGCCCGGCAGAGACCTCGAGCAGCCTGAGCGACACCGTCCGCCGCGACCTGCGGGGTGAGGCGGCGAGCCGGGTCGTTACAGTGTGTCTCGCCGGACGGCTTTGAACGTTGCCGACTTCCTGAGTGTCGGCCGCTGCCCCCGGCGCGAACAGATAGGGGACTGCATGTTCATCACTCGCACACGCCAGGTCGCCGCGGCCACCATCGCCACACTCGCCCTCGTCGGGCTCTCCGCCTGTGGCGGATCCGACGAGCCGGAGGAGGACACCAAGTCGTCCGCCGCGGCTCCTGCTCCCGAGCCCACCGAGGAGACCTCGGAAGCGGCTCCGGCAGCGTCCGGCGACCAGCCCGCATGGGCCCTGCCGGCGAAGGAGGCCGGGGAGAAGATCTCGACGGTCAAGGCCGGCGACATCACGGTCGACGTCTTCCAGGTCGGCACCACGAAGGCGACCAAGACCGGTCAGTTCGTCGATCCCGACACCAACAAGCCCCTGCTCGACGAGGGCGACGACATCGTGTTCGTCAACTACGTGATCACCAACAACGGCCAGCCGATCGATCTCGGCTCGTCCCGGGTGAGCGTGGAGGCGCGCTACGACGACTGGAAGTACATGCAGGGCATGGACTCGATCGTCGACGACGCGCTGTTCGAGGAGCAGCAGGTCAACAAGGACGCCCTGGCTCCGGGCGCCTTCAACGAGAAGGGCGTCTACCCCTTCGGTGCGGGCCAGAAGTACACCTACGGTGAGAACTTCAAGTACCAGAAGAACTCGCCGATCACCTTCGAGGTCACGGTCGTCCCCGTCGACGCCGAGGGCGAGCTGCTGCACGACAAGCGGATCGAGGGCGAGGGCAAGGGCACGATCAAGTAGTCGCACCAACAGATGGTCCCGAGCTGCTGACGCGGCTCGGGACCATCGTCATGTCCGGCCGACCCACGCCGGAGAGAGCGTGACGACGTCGCCGATGATCGTGATCGCGGGCGACTCGACTCCTGCGGCGGCTGCCGTGGCGGCGAGCGTGTCCAGGGTCGCGACGGTCACCCGCTGCGTCGGGCTGTAGCCCCGCTCGACGATCGCGGCGGGCGTCGTGGCGCTGTGACCGGACGCGATGAGGTCCGCGCAGGTCTGTGCGAGGCGCTTGACCCCCATCAGCATGACGAGCGTGTGGTCGCCGTCGTGGGGGAGCGTCGCGATGTCCTCATGGCCCGTGACCACCGAGAAGCCTCGCGCCACACCGCGGTGCGTGACCGGGATGCCGGCGGCCGCCGCGACTGAGATCGCGCTCGTGACGCCGGGGACGACCTCGACCGGGATCCCGGCGTCCCGGCACGCGATCAGCTCCTCGCCGCCGCGCCCGAAGACGTACGGGTCGCCACCCTTGAGCCGGACGACGACCTTGCCCTCGCGGGCCCGGGCGATGAGCAGCGCATTGATCTCGTCCTGGGGGACGGGGTGGTGGTCCGGCATCTTCCCGACGTCGATGACCTCCACGTCGGCGTCGAGCTCGGCCAGGACCGCGTGCGGCGCGAGCCGGTCGACCACCACGACGTCCGCCTCGGCCAGGAGCCGTCGGCCACGGGTCGTCAACAGGCCGGGGTCACCGGGTCCCCCGCCGACGAGGGCCACGAAACCGTCCGGGTGATGGGTGCGGTGCCGCATCGGCAGCTCACCTGCCTGCAGCGCCGCGGCGACGCCGTCGCGCAGGGCGGTGGCACGACCTGCGTCGCCGCCGCCGCTGACCGCGACCAACACGTCGTCCACCCGGGCCACGGCGGGCGCCCACGCGGTCGCGTGCTCGGGATCGCCCCCCTTGAGGCACCAGATCTGAGCCGCTTCGGCGTCGCGGGCCACGAGGTCGTCCACGGGGGAGTCCGTGGCGGTCTGCACGAGCCA
This sequence comes from Aeromicrobium yanjiei, assembly GCF_009649075.1. Taxonomy (GTDB): domain Bacteria; phylum Actinomycetota; class Actinomycetes; order Propionibacteriales; family Nocardioidaceae; genus Aeromicrobium; species Aeromicrobium yanjiei. The sequence continues at coordinate 1,812,636 of NZ_CP045737.1, read as the reverse complement.
CGCTCCGGTCAGGTCGCCCGTGACGTACGTCCGCTCGACCCACTCGACCTCACCGCGGGCGATCGAGGCGGCGAGAGACGCGGAGACCTCGGGCGAGATCACCACGACCGCGGCGCCTGCCTCGAGCAGCGACAGCGTGCGCCGGGTCGCGACGTGCCCGCCGCCCACGACCACGACACGACGTCCCGCGATCCGGAGCGTCAGCGGGAGGCTTCCGGTCATGCAGGGACTGTAGCCGCGGCGTCGGCCTCGATGTCGGTCACGGTGTCGAGCAGCGCATCGCCCACCATGCCCGCGGCCAACGTCGTGCCGTCCTGGCCGTCGACGAGCAGGAACGCGCCCGTCCCGCGCGAGTGGAGGTACTCCTCGGCCGGGATGGGGGAGGCGAGCCGCAGCGTGACGTGCCCGATGTCGTTGAGACCGAGGCCGTCGGCAGGCAGCAGGCGGGCATCGTCGAGATCCAGCTTGCCGCCGATCGACCTGACCATCGCCTGGACCGTCCGGGTGCCGTGCTTGAGCAGCACCTTGGTGCCAGGGACCAGCCTGCTCTCCGCGAGCCAGGCGATCGTGCCGTCGATGTCCTGGGTGACGGGCGGGACGCTGCGGGAGGTGACGATGAGGTCACCGCGCGAGATGTCGATGTCGTCCTGCAGGCGCAGCGTCACCGACTGCGGCGCGTACGCCTCGGCGAGCTCGCGCCCCGCGAAGTCGATTCCCGTCACGACGCTGGTGCGGCCGCTCGGCTGCACCGTGATCGCGTCACCCACCCGGACGAGCCCGGACGAGACCTGTCCGGCGTAGCCGCGGTAGTCGCGGAACTCCTCGCCGGCGGCGGACTGCGGACGAATGACCAGCTGCACCGGGAAGCGCAGCGGCTCGGAGTGCGGGTCGCCGACCGGCGAGAGCTGCTCGAGGAACGCCAGCAGGCTCGGGCCGTCGTACCACGGCGTACGCGTTGAGCGCTCGACCACGTTGTCGCCGTCGAGCGCCGAGACCGGGATGGTCGCCACGTCGTGGAGGCCGAGGCTCCTGGCGGAGGCGAGCACCTCCTCGGAGACCCGGTCGTACGTGGCCTGGTCGAAGTCCACGAGGTCGATCTTGTTGACCACGACCACGACGTGGGGCACGCGCAGCAGCGAGGCGACGGCGAGGTGGCGGCGCGTCTGCTCCTGGATGCCGTGTCGCACGTCGACCAGCAGGACCACCACGTCGGCGGTGCTGGCGCCGGTGACGGTGTTGCGCGTGTACTGCACGTGCCCGGGGCAGTCGGCCAGGATGAAGGAGCGCTCCGCCGTGGCGAAGTAGCGGTAGGCGACATCGATCGTGATGCCCTGCTCACGCTCCGAACGCAGTCCGTCTGTCAGCAGCGCGAGATCGGCGGACGCCAGGCCGCGGTCGCGGCTGACCCGCTCGACGGCGTCGAACTGGTCGGCGAGCACCGACTTGGAGTCGTACAGGAGCCGCCCGACCAGGGTCGACTTGCCGTCGTCGACCGATCCGGCGGTCGCGAGACGCAGAAGCGTACGCATCAGAAGTAGCCCTCTTTCTTGCGGTCTTCCATGGCTGCCTCGGAGGCCCGGTCGTCGGCGCGGGTCGCGCCTCGCTCGGTCAGACGTGTCGCTGCCACCTCGACGATGACGTCCTCGACGGTAACGGCGTCGCTCTCGACCGCGCCCGTGCAGGACATGTCACCGACCGTGCGGTAGCGGACCTGGCGCTTCGACGTCGTCTCGCCGTCACGGGGCAGCGACACGTCGCTGACCGCGACGAGCATGCCGTCGCGCTCGAAGACCTCGCGCTGGTGGGCGTAGTAGAGCTCGGGGAGGGCGATGTCCTCGGCGCCGATGTACTGCCACACGTCCAGCTCGGTCCAGTTGCTGAGCGGGAACACCCGGACGTGCTCGCCCGGGCGGTGGCGACCGTTGTAGAGGTTCCACAGCTCGGGACGCTGGTTGCGCGGGTCCCACTGGCCGAACTCGTCACGCAGGGAGAACACGCGCTCCTTGGCCCGTGCCTTCTCCTCGTCGCGACGACCACCACCGAAGACGGCGTCGAACCGCCCCCCGGTGATGGCGTCGAGCAAGGGCTGGGTCTGCAGCTGGTTGCGCGTCCCGTCGCTGCGCTCGCGCAGCCGCCCGTCGTCGATGTAGTCCTGCACGCTGGCCACCTCGAGCCGCAGGCCCAGTCGCTCGACCGTGGCGTCGCGGAAGGACAGCACCTCGGGGAAGTTGTGTCCGGTGTCGACGTGGAGCACCGGGAACGGCACAGGGGACGGCCAGAAGGCCTTGGTCGCCAGGTGCAGCATCACGACCGAGTCCTTGCCGCCGGAGAACAGCAGGACGGGTCGCTCGAACTCCGAGGCGACCTCGCGGATGATGTGGATCGCCTCGGACTCCAGCCACTCGAGCTGGGTGAGACGGCGTTCGTCGGTCTGGGTCATCGTTCCCTTTGTCAGGTGCAGGTCTTGTCAGGTGCAGATCGGGCAGATCAGGAGTGCAGGCCGCACTCGGTCTTGTCGAGCCCCGCCCAGCGGCCCGCGCGCGGATCCTCGCCGGGCGCGACCCGGCGGGTGCAGGTGGCGCAGCCGATCGAGGGGTAGCCGTCGTTGACGAGCGGGTTGACGATGATGTCGTGGTCGGCCGCGTACGCCAGCAGGTCGTCGAACGTCCACGCCGCGAGCGGGTTGATCTTGACCAGGCCGTTCTTGTCGTCCCAGGAGATGAACGGCGTGTCCGCGCGGGTGGGACCCTCGTCGCGTCGTACGCCGGTGATCCAGACCTCGTAGCCCTGCAGGGTCTCGTGCAGCGGCTCGACCTTGCGCATCGCGCAGCACAGGGTGGGGTCGCGCTCGTAGAGCCGCTCGCCGAACTCGGCATCCTGCTCGGCCACGCTGAGTCGGGGCTTCACGTCGACGATCGTCAGGCGCATCGAGGCCTCGACCGCATCGCGGGTGCCGATCGTCTCGGCGAAGTGATAGCCGGTCTCCAGGAAGAGGGTGTCGACCCACGGCACGTGCCGGGCGACGACCGCGGGGAGCACGGCGTCGGCCATCGAGCACGCGACGGCCGTGCGGTAGCCGAACTCCTGGCCGACCCAGGCCAGCACGGTGTCGGTGTCCGTGTCGGCGAGCCGTTGCTGCGCCGCCTCGGCGATCGCGCGGAGCTCTTCGTTGCTGCGGCGGGGGGACAGCAGCGCCTCGCGGGAGGCGAGGTGCGTGGCACGTGCGTCCTGGTGCGCGATCTGTCGCTCGCGGCGTTCCGCCAGGGTCAGGGCGACTTCGCTCATCAGGTGCACCCCTCTTGGACACGTCGGCGGTTCCCGGTCGTCGCCCAGCGTAGGTCGCGCCGCGCCGCGTGTCGTCGACGTCGACGGCTCGTCCGCATCCCGGAACGCGATCCGGTGACCCAGGTCACACGCGCGTGGGCCGTCGATTACGAAGGGTCCAGCGGGGTACCCGCTGCGCCGACGGCATGAGTCGTCACCAACAGGGAGGGAAACCATGTGGGAGACCATTCTGTGGATCGCCGCACTGATCATCGGCGTGTTCGGAGTCATCCGGCTCGTCCAGCGTGACTTCCTCTACGGAGCCGTGCTGATCGTCGTCGCGCTCCTGGTGGGCCCTGGAGGCGTGAGCATCTTCAGCTGAATCATGGCGAAGGGTCGTGCAGGCGCACGGCCCTTCGCCATGTCCGGGCAATCGTCGTAGCCTCATGGCATGCGCTTCATCGACATCCATCCCGAGAACCCGCAGCAGCGGTCGGTCGACCAGGCTGCGGCCATCATCCAGGACGGTGGGCTGATCGCCTATCCGACCGACTCCGGCTACGCGTTGGGCGCGCAGCTGGGCAACAAGGACGCGCTCGACCGCATCCGCGCGATCCGCAAGCTCGACGCGAAGCACCACTTCACCCTGGTGTGCAAGGACTTCGCGCAGCTGGGCCACTTCGTGCACGTCGACAACGCGATCTTCCGGGCGGTCAAGAACGCGACCCCCGGGCCGTACACGTTCATCCTGCCCGCGACGCGCGAGGTGCCCCGCCGTCTGCTCCACGAGAAGAAGAAGACGGTCGGCGTGCGCATCCCCGACAGCCGCATCGTGACAGCTCTCCTCACGGCCTTGGGGGAGCCGATCTTGTCCACGACGCTGATCCTGCCGGGCGAGTCCGAGGCCATGAGCGCGGCGTGGGTCATCGCCGAGGAGCTCGACGGACAGGTCGACGCGGTGATCGAGTCAGGCGAGGACGTCGTCGCCGAGCCCACGACCGTCGTGGACTTCACCGACGGGGTGGCCGAGGTCGTCCGTGTGGGCGCGGGCGACCCCACGCCGTTCGAGTGACGGCAGACGCGAACCAGCGGACGAGGTGAGTGCGATGGTCGACTACCGAGGCCCGTTCAGTGGCTTCTCCGTGCGTGCCGTCGCCGAGGCAGTGCGGTTCTACCGTGAGGCCCTCGGACTGCAGGTCGAGGACGTAACGGGAGGCCTGGCGCGAATCGATCTCGGCGACGGGCACAGCGTCCTGGTCTATCCCAAGGGCCGAGCTGACCGGCCGCGGCATCGAGCTCCTGCGCTACCCGGGCATGCCGCAGGACCCTGACGGCGTCATGCGCGGCCACGGCCCGGACATCGCGTGGCTCGCCGACCCGTCGGGCAACGTCTTCTCGATCATCGCGGCCGACTAGGACGTGCGGCCAGCACCAGGGGCACGGTGGCGGCGATCACCGCGATGCCAACGAGCATGAGCGTCTCCGGCGAGACGTGCGTGAGCGCGAGCGTGTTGAGCAGCGGGGCGGCGAAGCCGACGTACGTCAGGCTGTAGAACACCGCGTTGAGGGTGCCGAGGTCGTCCGGACGCGCGAGCGCCTCGACCGCGGTCAGTCCGCCGACGAGGACCAGCCCGTACGCCGCGCCGAGCAGCATCGCCGACGGCAGCACCAGCCAGGCCGCCCCGGTCAGGTCGAGGACCAGACCCGTCGCCAGGCCGGCCACCGCGGCTGCGAGACCGGTGGTGATGATCCGCCGCGGATCTCCCAGACGACGTCCGAGCGGCTGGATGGCCACCCCCGTCCACAGGGTGAGGCCCGCCAGCGCTCCGGTGACCGCGATCGGCGCGACACCGATGTCGACGAACGTCGGTAGGGTCGCAAAGCTCGTCGAGGCGGCGCCGAACACCCATGGGGCGGTCAGCAGGACCCCCATGAGGAACGGCCGCGACAGCAGCGCCTCCCGCACCTCGCTGCGCCGGCGGGGCTCGTCGCTGCTCCGCGGCACGAACGGCTCGGGGGCGTGCCAGGCGATCGCGATGACGAACGCCATCAGCACCAGGTGCGGGACGTACGGCAGGACGGTCGGGGCGGGGAGCCACTGCGCGCAGATGCCCGCCACGAGCGGGCCGGATCCGAAGCCCGCTGACAGGGCGAGCGCGGCCCGCCTGGCGCCGGTGCCGGTGGGCCGGTCCGCGGACAGCTCCTTGACCCACGCGGTCCCGGGAGCGAAGGCCGCGCCCGAGGCGACACCGGCCGCGAGCCGACCGAGCAGCAGGAGCCCGAAGCTGTCGCCGGCGATGATCAGCACCACGGTCGCGAGCGTCGACAGCACCAGCACCGGCCGCACGACACGACGTCGGCCGATGCGGTCGGAGATGGGCGCGACGATCAGGAGAGCCGGGATGAGGCCGAGTGCGTAGGCGCCGAAGAGGGCGGTGACCACCTGGCTGGAGGCGCCGTCCTCATCGCGATAGACCAGCAGCATCGCCGCGAACTGGTTGGCGCCCCAGCCGACCGCGAACATCGCGAGGGCGACGCGCGCCCATCCGGGGACCCGACCGGCGACAGCACGCGGCCGGATCGCCGGCGTCGTCGCGTGAGGGGTCGAGTCGTCCATGATCGGGACTCATCGTGTCAGATCGCGCGGTGGTCGACCCGCGGACTGCGAGGGCCGCGGCGCTCGGGCCGGACCAAGGGGCTGAGGGCGATGAGGCGCACGACCCGCTGACGGTGCGGGCGCCACCGTTCGAGCGCCTCCGCGAGCTCCGCGTCGTCGAACGGGCGGCCTGCCAGGACGTGTCCGATGTCCTTGGCCACGTGGAAGTCGCCGAACGAGACGGCGTCAGCATCGCCCAGCGCGCGGATGCCGACCTCCGCCGCGGTCCACACGCCGACACCGGGGATGCTGCGCAGACCACGGACGACCGCAGCGTGGTCGCGGCCGTGCGCCGTCACGAGGTCGTCGACCTGCCGACCCAGCCGGGCGCAGGCCTGGGCGGTGCGGGCGCGCTGCGGATCGACGCCGGCCAGGTGCCACTCCCACGACGGGATCGACGCCCACGTCTCGGCGGTCGGGAACACCCGCATGCCGTGGGGCGCGGGGCCGGGCGCCGGGTCGCCGAACCTCATGTGCAGCCGACGCCACGCGGCGAAGGCGTCCAGCCCGACGACCCGCTGCTCGATCACACCCCCGATCAGCGCCTCCAGCACGCGGCCGGTGCGGGGGACCCGCAGACCGGGGTGTCGCCGATGGGAGTCCACGACGATCGGGTGGTGCGGATCGAATCCGGTCGGATCGTCCTCTGCGCCCACCAGTGCCGGCAGACCGTCCAGCATCTCGGCGGCACCGGGCCCCCAGGCCTCGGCGGTCACGAGCCGCCGGTGTGGCTGATGCAGCCGATAGGTGACCGGCCCCGTCGCCATGCGGCTGGTCCGCCAGAGCACCGAGCCGTCCCGACGCGTGGTCGGGTCGCCCGCGCCCCGGCGCAACAACGTCAGCGTCAACATCACATCGACATCGGACGTGAGCTCGAGCTCCCTCGTCAACGGTGGGGCCGCCTCGGACGGATCGGTCACGGGCGCCGACCCACCATGCGGCGCAGTCGGGCGATCAGGCGTTGCCACCGCGAGGGGGGAGCGGCGGCACGCTCGGCCGCCCTGATCTCGGCGAGGCGGCGCTTCTGCTCCGCGAGACGCACGCGCCGACGCCGAGCCCACGCCTCGACCTCGACGTCGACGTCCCGCAGCGCAGTGATGACCGGGGGTCCGCCTTGCAGCTGACGACGCGCGTCGATGATCCGCGCGTTGAAGTCCTCGACCAGCCGGCGCACGCCGTCCTCGACGGACTCGCGGTCCAGCACCTCATCGAGACGGGCATCCTCGGTCCGCAGCGCCAGCGCGGGTGGCAGGACGCTGATCTTCTCCCGTTCGACCAGGCGCTTGAGCCACCAGTCGGGGTCGTGCGGGCGGTCGATGCCCGGGATGGGCTTGCCCGCACCAGGCAGGTTGTCGAACTCGCCGTCGCGCATGGCCTGCTGGACCTGGACCTCCACCCACGCGGGCCGGCTCGCGATGCGCCGTTCGCGTGCCTTCGCAGCCGCCTCGGGGGAGTCCTCGGACTCGTCGTGCCCGGCCTGCTCGCTCTCCAGGCGCCGGCGATAGTCGTGCCTCCTGCGGTCACCCTCGCTCACTGCCACCTCACCCCGTCGTCGGACCTGTCCAGCGTACGCAGGGAGAGTCAAGCCTCGTAGTCGTAGAAGCCCTTGCCGGCCGCAAGACCGAGGCGACCCTTGTCGATGTAGTCGCGCTTGATGATCTCGGCGAACTCCCGCTTGACCGGGTCGTCGCTGCGGACGTTCAGGTTGTACGGCGTCTCCATGCCGACGACGTCAAAGATCTGGAACGGTCCGGCGGGGGCGCCGGTGGCCTTTCGCCAGGTGAGGTCGATCGTCTCGATGTCGGCGACGCCGCGCACCCACAGGTCGGCCGCCGCGCTCAGCAGTGGGACGAGCAGGGAGTTGAGGACGTAGCCGGGCTGCTCCTTCTTGACGCGGATCGCCACCATGCCGATCTGCTCGGCGAACCGGGCCACGTCCTCGAACGCGTCGGCTGACGTGCCCGCGTGCCCCATCACCTCGCCGGTGTTGTTGCGCCAGATCTCGTTCGCGAAGTGCAGCGCCAAGAACCTCTCGGGACGTCCGGTCGCGTCGGCGATGTCGCTGGGCAGCAGGGTCGAGGAGTTGGTCGCGAAGATCGTCTTCTCCGGAGCGACCGCGGCGACCTTCGCCCACGTGTCCCGCTTGATGTCCAGCACCTCGGGAACCGCCTCGATGACGAGATCGGCGTCCTTCAGCGCATCAGCGAGATCGCTGCTCGGGCGGATGCGGGCGACCGCGGCGTCGACCTTCTCCTCGGTCGCATCGGGCAGGTCGGCGAGGTAGCGCTCACGCAGGAACTCCCACCGCGCGGGCAGCTTGCCCAGGATCTCGTCGTTGATGTCGTACGCGACGACGTCCTTGCCGTGGTAAGCGGCCTGGAGGATGATCTGCGAGCCGAGCACACCCGTGCCCAGGACAGTGAGGTTCTGCATGTCGTGTCCTTCCTGCGAAGTGGTGCCGCCGGCAAGGCGGCACTCATCGTCAACGCGTGGGCGGACCTCGGTATTCGTGATGACGGCGCCCTGTGACGCGTCGCTCACCCTCAGCCCTGCTCGGGGGCCGCAGGTTCAGGGGCCTCGATCTCACCGTGGCGGGCCAGGCTGACGGCGCCGACGACCGCCAGGACGAATCCCGTGACGGCGACCGGTCCCCATCCCGGACGCGCGCGGTCGCCGAGGAGGAGGAGTCCGACGACGGCCGGCGCCACGGTCTCGCCGACGACCAGGGGGGCGGTCGCCCGTGTGACGCTCCCACGCTGGAGCGCCACCGAATAGGTCAGCATCGCCACGGCACCCCCGACCACAAGGGCGTACGTCGCCGGGCTCGCGAGAAGGGTGTCGATCTCACCGGCGATGTGGTCGAGCGACAGGTCGCCCGGCAGCATCCGGGAGGCCACCGCGGTGACGCCGTAGCCCAGGCCCGCGACGGCCCCGAGAGCTGTCGCCCCCGCTGCGCCGTCCAGCTTGGCGAGCGGCACGGCGAGCACCGCGAGCAGCGCCGCGGCAGCCAGGACTCCCCACTGCTCGGCGCGGCTGACGTCGACGCTGCTGTCCGAGGTCGCCGATGCCCCCACCAGCACGAGACCCAGCACGACGACCCCGAGACCGATCCAGTCGCCGCGGCCCAGCCGCATGCTCAGGAAGATCGCGCCCAGGATCGCGGTGACCGCCAGGAAGCTCGCGACGACGGACTGCACGACGAACAGGGGCAGCGTGCGGACCGCGACCAGGCTGAGGAGGAACCCCAGCCCGTCCAGCGCGACCCCGAGGACGTACTGCCACGACCTGAGCAGCCGCACCATCAGTCGCGGATCGAGGCCCTCGACGGTCTCGGTCCGGCGGGTCGCGACGGCCTCGAGCACGGAGGCGACGCCGTAGGACAGCGCCGCTCCCGATGCAGCCAGAAGACCGAGGAGCATCTCTCCACGATAGGGGACGAGGACTCTGCCGCACGCGGTCGCGGACGGACAAGGTGACCGCATGGCGGCACCGCGCAGGGCTGGGCACGGCTCGTCGAGCAGGATCCTCGACGGCTGGTTCTTCGCGCTCTCGTCCGTCGCGGGGCTCTGGTACTCGTACGTGCTGCTGCGCGACGGCCTGACGCTGGGCTGGCCCACCTTGCTGCTGGTGGTGTTCTGGGTGTTCTTCAGCTATCTCGTGCTGCCACGCCTGCACCGCATCCTCACCGCGATCTATCTGCCCGACTACTTCATCGGCCGGACCCGCACCAGCGACGGGCTGTTGGGCGACCCGGTGAACCTGGGGTTCCTGGGTCGAGAGGGCCAGGTCCACGCGGCGCTGTCGGCAGCCGGATGGACGATGGCCGAACCGGTCGACCTGCGCTCGTCAGTGCACATCGTGCTCAGCGTCCTACGGGGACGCAGCTACGCCGCCGCGCCGGTCAGTCCGCTGCACCTGTTCGACCGCCCGCAGGACTTCGCGTACGAGCAGGAGGTGCGGGGCAGTCCTTCCAAACGTCACCACGCCCGCTTCTGGCGCTGTCCCGACGGCTGGTTCCTGCCGGGAGGGGCTCGGGCGGACTGGCTGGCGGCCGCCACGTTCGACAGCCGGGTCGGGCTGAGCCTCTTCACGTTGCAGGTCACGCACCACATCGACGCGAACACCGATGTCGAGCGGGACTTCCTGGTCGAGTCGGTCCAGGCGGCGGTGCCCGGTGCGTCCGTGTCGACGATCAACAACTTCTCGTCCGGATACCACCACGTCAACGGAGGCGGGGACCGCATCCGGACCGACGGCGACCTGCCGATCGTGGATCTCAGCAACACGCCTGCCGCTCCCGATCTCGTGCGCGTGGAGGAACAGGTGTCGCGCCGGCCGTCCTCGGTGCTGATCGGTGCGGGAGTCGCGCTGGCACGCGGCACCGGCTATGTCATCGCGGCTCTCGCCCTCGGCACCGACGCGTCCGATCGTGCGCTGGCGGTGCTCTTCGTGGGCGCCGCGGCGGTCGACGTGGTGCTGGCGCTGAGCATCCTGTCCGGCCACAACTGGGCGCGGCTCACGCTGATGGGCTTCTGCTCGATGACCGCGTTGGCGGTGATGATCGACTGGGTCGCCGGCAACGGCCGCCCCGAAGGGTTTCACAGCCTCCTGACGGCGGGCGGCAGCATCCTGGTGATCCTGGCACTGTCCACCCCGGGCGCACGCGAGTACGCCTCCCGGGTCCGTGCCGGTGCGTCGACCGCGGCGAGACCCGCGTGAGCGGCCGGGTGGATCGCCGCGCGGCGCTGCTGGTCCTGGCGGGTGTCGTCGCCGGCCTGGCGTACTCGAGCTTCGTGATCGACTGGGTGCTGCGCGGTTTCGAGGGCATGACCGAGGTCGTGAGCGAGCTGGCAGCGCCAGGGGCCCCACATGCGACGCTGTCGCGGCTGCTGGACCTGCTGTGTGCCGTCCTGGTGCTGGTGCTGCTGGCGTTCGTGGGTGCGGCCATGCCGCCGCGCCCGACCCGCACCGTCCTGCTCGTCAGCACCTTGGTCTTTGCCCTCGGCGCCGCGGCTGCTGCGGTCATCACGGCACCGTGCAGCGAAGGAACCGTGTGCTTCTCGGCCGCGCAGCGTTCCCAGAGCTTCCTCCACAATGCCTTCTCCACCGTGTCGGACGTCGGGCTGTACGTCGGCATGGCCGCGGCCTGGGCGGCGACCCGGCGCACCGGTCCACGGTGGTTCCACCGCTGCGCGTGGTGGCTGTTCTGGCTGTCCGGCGCGACCGCGGGAGTGCTGATGGGCCTCTCCGTGGTCGCCGACTGGCCGGAGTGGGCGCTGGGCGCCAGCCAGCGCGTGCACATCGCGGGCATGAGCACGTGGATCGTGTGCCTCAGCGTCTTCGCGGCCCGCCAACCGGCCCACTCATCTCGACCAGGAGGACCCCCATGACCGACACCGAGGCCGCCAGCGAGCACCGCGCTCCCGATCGCCCGTCCGTGCCTGACCGGCACTCCGGATTGAGGCTGCCGACACTTCGCCGCCCCGTCGACGACAGGTGGCCCGATCGTTTCGCCGGCGTGATGTTCCTCTTCGGCGTCTTCACGATCATCGTCACGCTGGTCCCGCCGTGGCGCAGGTACTTCGCGAACTACGACGACCCGTTGTCGCTCCTGACGATCCCGGTCGTCCCCAGCCTGGTGTACGCGGCGCTGCTGCTGGTCACCGGTGTCGGGCTCCGCCGCAGGCTGAGGGCGGCGTGGTGGCTCGGGGTCCTCTGGTGGCTCGGAGTTCCTGAGATCGGCCGGATCGACGACATCGTGTCCGGGGACAACGTCGTCCTGGCCTCGATCGGCCTGGTGCTGGTCGGGGCGGTGATCGTGCTGGCCGTACGCGTGCGTCCCCAGTTCGCCGCCCTTCGGGTGCCGGGCAGCCTGCTCACGGCCGTCGTGGTGTTCCTGGGCGGAGGGCTGGTGATGGCCTTCGGGGGCGCGGCGCTCGTCAGCGCGGCCGGCCGGTCGCCCGGCTTCCGCGACTCGATCGTCTACGTGTTCGACTCGATGCTGCTCGATCTCGGCCGCGAAGGCATCGAGACCTCCGCGACGGCCCCGTGGTGGGTGCGCCTGCTGATCGGTCTGGTGGGAGCGGTCGTCGTCCTGAGCGCGACGGTGATCCTGTTCCGTGCACCGCGCGGCACCCGCACGCTGGGAGTCGCGGACGAGGCGCGGGTGCGGGCGTTGCTGCGCGACTTCGGCGACCACGACTCCCTCGGCTACTTCGCGACGCGACGCGACAAGGCGATCGTGTGGGACACCGGGGACGTGGACACCGCCCGGGCGGGTGTCTCGTACCGCGTGGTCGGATCGGTCAGCCTGGCCAGCGGCAACCCCGTGGGCGATCCGGCGTACTGGCCTGACGCGATCGCCCGGTGGCGCGACGAGGCGCGATCCAACGGATGGTCGCTCGCGGTCATGGGAGCAGGACGTGAGGGCGCGGTGGCGCATGCCGACGCGGGCCTGTCCTTGCTGGACATCGGTGACGAGGCGATCGTCGACATGGCGACGTTCTCGCTCAACGGCCCGGGCATGAAGGGCGTACGGCAGCCGGTCACGCGGTTGACCAGGCGCGGGTACACCACCCGGGTCAGGCGTCACGCGAGCCTGAGCGACACGGACTTCGCCGCCCTGAGCGAGGCGGCGGGCTCGTGGCGTGGTGACGGGGGAGACGAGCGCGGCTTCTCCATGGCGCTCGGCCGGCTGGGGGACCCGCTCGACGAGGCGTGCGTGCTGGTCGAGACCCGCGACGGCGAGGGTCGGCTCCGCGGGTTCCTGAGCTTCGTGCCCTGGGGACGTACCGGGCTCTCGCTGGACCTGATGCGCCGCGACCCGCACGCGGACAACGGGGTGGTGGAGCTCATGGTGGCGGCTCTGGCCGATGAGGCGGCCACGTTCGGCATCGGGCCGGTGTCGCTGAACTTCGCGATGTTCCGCGAGGCCTTCGCGAGAGGTGCCGAGATCGGTGCCGGACCGGTGGCCCGCCTGTGGCGGCACAGCCTGCTCATCGCCAGCAAGAACTGGGAGCTGGAGTCGCTCTACCGGTCGAATGCGAAGTACCTGCCGGAGTGGCAGCCGCGCTACATGGGCTACGAGTACGCCTCGGACCTGCCGCGGGTCGGCACTGCCGCGGGCAGCGCCGAGGGATTTCTCGTCGCGCCGACGATCGCGAGCCTGCGACGCCGGCCCGGTGAGGCGGGCGGGCTGCGCTCGGGGGACACCGAGCACGCCGCCGCCGTCCTTGCGCTCATCCCGCCGGCACCCGACCTGGTGGCCGAGGCCATCTCGGCGGAGCACCTGCCCGAGCAGATGCGGGTGAGGCGCGAGAAGCTGGAGCGGATCCGCGCCAGCGGGATCGATCCCTATCCCGTGACGGCGCCGCGCACCCACACGCTCGCGGAGGTCCGCGCCCTCGTCGGCGAGGAGCTGCCGCCCGACACGCTGACCGGCACCACGGTCTCGGTGGTGGGGCGGGTGCTGCTCAAGCGCGACATGGGCCACCTCGGGTTCGCCACGCTGCGCGACGGCAGCGGCGACCTGCAGGTGATGGTCGACGCCGAGCACCTGCCGGCTGAGCAGCTGACGTTCTGGGAGCACTCAATCGACCTCGGCGACCACGTGAGCGTGACGGGGGAGGTCATCACCACCCACCACGGGGAGCTGTCCGTCCGCGCGGACTCGGTGATGCTCACCAGCAAGTCCCTGCGCCCGCTGCCCGACAAGCACGAGGGTCTCACCGACCCGGATGCCCGGGTGCGGATGCGGTACGTCGACCTGATCGTGCGCCCCGACTCGCGCACCGTCGCGTACCAGCGGACGGCGATCGTCCGCAGCGTCCGCGACTCGCTGCAGGCGCGAGGCTTCACCGAGGTGGAGACGCCGATCCTGCAGACCATCCACGGGGGCGCCAACGCACGACCGTTCGAGACGCACATCAACGCGTACGACATGGACCTGTACCTGCGGATCGCGACGGAGCTGCACCTCAAGCGCCTGATCGTCGGCGGCATGGAGAAGGTCTTCGAGGTGGGCCGCCAGTTCCGCAACGAGGGCGCTGACTTCAAGCACAACCCCGAGTTCACCTCGCTGGAGGTCTACGAGACCTATGGCGACTACGGTACGATGCGCGTCCTCACGCAGGAGCTGATCCAGGAGGCTGCCACCGCGGTCCACGGATCGCCGATGGCGCGGCGCACGGACCGCGACGGCAAGGTGCAGGAGTACGACCTGTCGGGACAGTGGCCGGTCAAGACCATCTGCGGGGCGGTCTCGGAGGCGCTCGGCGAGGAGATCACCGCGGACACACCGACCAGCACCCTGCGCAAGCACGCCGACCGGCTCGGGATCGAGCTCGACCTCGACCCGTCCTGGGGCTTCGTGCTCGAGGAGATCTACGGCGAGCTCTGCGAAGGAACGACGGTCACGCCCGTCTTCTATACCGACTTCCCGAAGGAGAACGCCCCGCTGACCCGGCCGCACCGCCATGACCCGCGGCTCACCGAGAAGTGGGACCTGGTGATCTTCGGTGCGGAGCAGGGCACCGCGTACTCCGAGCTGGTGGATCCGGTCGACCAGCGCGAGCGTCTCGTCGCGCAGTCGCTCCTGGCGGCGGCCGGCGACCCGGAGGCGATGCAGGTGGACGAGGACTTCCTCATGGCGCTGGAGTACGGGATGCCGCCGACCGGGGGGATGGGGCTGGGCATCGACCGCCTCGTCATGAACCTCACTGGTCTGAGCATCCGCGACACGATCCTGTTCCCGCTCGTCAAGCCCCAGCGTTGAGGACATGACGGCGGACAAGGCGACCTCAGGCACGCAGAAGGTCTCCGTCCTGACGCTGGCCGCGATGGTGGTCGGGTCGATCGTCGGCGGCGGCGTCTTCACGCTGCCGGAGAACTTCGGGGACGCGACCGGCGTGCTGGGTGCCGTCATCGCGTGGTCCATCGCGGGCCTCGGGATGCTGATGCTGGCCTTCGTGTTCCAGTCGCTGGCGGTCCGGCGACCCGACCTCGACAACGGCATCTACGTCTACGCGCAGGCAGGTTTCGGCAACTACGCGGGCTTCAACGTCGCTTGGGGCTACTGGGCGAGCAATGTCGTGGGCAACGTCTTCTACCTGACGTTCGCGATGGCAAGCATCGGCGCGTTCCTGCCGGGGCTCGGCCAGGGCAACACCGTGCCGGCGGTGCTCCTCGCGTCCGCGGTGGTGTGGCTGCTGCACGTGATGATCTCCCGCGGCGTCCGGCAGGCCACGATCGTCAACCGCATCGTGACGATCGCCAAGATCGTGCCGATCCTGGTCTTCGTCGTGATCGCCGCGGTCGCGTTCGACGCAGGTGTCTTCGGCGACAACCTCTGGGGCGGAAAGCCCCACACGGCGGAGTCGCTCTTCGACCAGGTGAAGGCGACGATGCTCGTCACGACGTTCGTCTTCCTCGGTGTCGAGGGCGCCAGCGTCTACTCCCGGCTCGCACAGCGGCGCGAGGACATCGGCCGGGCCACGGTGCTCGGCTTCGTCAGCACGCTCGCTCTGTTCGCCTCGGTGACCCTCGTGTCGTACGGCGTGCTGCCGCGAAGCGAGCTCGCGCACGCCGAGCAGCCGTCGATGGGTGTCGTGCTGAAGTCGGTCGTGGGGGAGTGGGGCGGCACCCTCATCGACCTGGCCGTGATCGTGTCGGTGCTGGGGGCGTACCTGGCGTGGACCCTGCTCAATGCGGAGGTCATGTTCATGCCCGCACGCACCGAGGTCATGCCGCGTGCGCTGGCCCGGCAGAGCGGCAACGGGACGCCCATCGCGGCCTTGGTGACCACGAGCATCTCGGTGCAGCTTTTCCTCCTGCTCGTGCTGGTGATCAAGGATGCGCTCAACTTCATGCTCAAGCTCGACACGGCGCTGGCCCTCGTGCCGTACCTGCTCGTCGCGGCCTACGCGTTCAAGCTGACCCTGACGGGACAGACGTACGAGAGTGCTGACGCCGGGCGACGACGTCGTGACCGAGCGGTAGCCGTGCTGGCGATCAGCTATGCGATCTTCCTGCTGTACGCCGCGGGGACCCGCTACCTGCTGCTCAGCTGTCTGATCTACGCCCCGGGCACCCTCCTGTACCTCCGGGCCCGGCGCGAGCGCGGACAGCCCGGGCTGTCCCGGCCCGAGCTGCTTGGCTGCGTGCTGCTGTGGTCCGCGGCGGCCGTCGCCGCGGTGTTCCTGGCCACGGGTGCGCTCCAGCTGTGATCCCGTGGCCGCGGTCCCGTGGGGCGCGGTGCGTACGCCACCGTATGAGCCGGATGTCGGCTTCGTACGGTGGAGAATCCACCGCCCCGACGGCACCCGCGGACCGGACGCGCGCCTGACACCGGCGGCGGGCAGAATGTCTCATGGCGGCGTCTGCGGGTATCTCCCACCCGTCGGGGACGGCGGCACGAGGGAGCGGGGGCGGAGTGCGCGATCAGGTGCAAGCGGCCAGGTTCGCCTACATCATTGCCTCTCTCGACCCGAGCGGATCGGTCCTGGACAGGTTCTGCGAGGCCAGCAGGGTGATGCTCGGGGCCGAAGGAACCGCCATCACGGTGTATTACGGGGAGCCCCAGCGGCACACGGCCAGCTCCACGTCGACCCTCGCCCTCATGATCGAGGAGGCGCAGGAGGTGGCCGGCGAGGGTCCGGGCTTCGAGGCAGCTCGCACCGGACACGTCGTCTTCGCCGATTTCGGCGCCTCGGAAGGCACACCCTGGTTGGCGCTGAACGACTGCGTGGCGAAGTTCGGGTTCGCCGGAACGGTGCTGGCGCTGCCGATCACCGCCCACGGGCGACGCATGGGAGTGCTCGTCGCACACACCTTCGCCCCCTCGCACGCCTTCGACGCTGCCGCGGCGCACTATCTGGCGTACGCCCTCGGCCCGGTCCTGCTGGACCACATCAGTCCCGAGGCACTGGAGGCCGAGCTCACGGAGGACTGGTCGTCGCGAGCGGTCGTGCACCAGGCCACCGGGATGCTCATCTTCGATCTGCGCATCTCGGCCGAGGACGCCTTGGCTCTCCTGCGCGCGCACGCCTACGCAACCGACTCCACACTCCTCGAGGTGGCGGTTCAGGTTGTGGACAAGGACCTTGAGTTCGACAATCTGAGCATGGAAGGAGACTGACGATGGATGACACTCGCCTGGACCAGGCAGTAGAGCACGCCACGTCCGCCCTCCGGGAACGCCAAGACGTTGCGGGATTTCTCGCCGACCTCATCGAGGTGTGCCAACGAGCGCTGGCCGTCGAGGCCACCGGGATCATGGTGCTCTCGCGCGGCGGCAGGTTGCAGCTCCTGGCTGCCTCGAGCCACCAGTCCGCGGAGCTGGAGCTCTACCAGTCCCAGGTCGACGAGGGTCCGTGCGTCGACGCAGCCGAGGGCGACGTGTCGATCATCGTCGCCGACGAAGCCACCCTGCGCGAACGATGGCCACACTTCGGGCCGGCCATGCTGGCGGCCGGCTTCCAGTCAGTCCATTCCACGCCTTTGCGCTGGGAGGGATCGATCCTGGGTGCCATGGCACTGTTCCGCCACGACGCCGTTGCTCTCGACAGCCGCGAGCACGACGCAGCACGGTCCTTCGCCGACGTGGTGGCCCACGCGGTGATGGACGGCGAGCAGACCGAGACGGTCTCCGCGCAGGAGCGCGTCGACGCGGCGCTGGCCGAGCGCGTGCTCATCGAACGGGCCAAGGGAGTCCTCGCCCGGCTCCACGATGTCGAGATGGGCGACGCGTACGATCTGCTGATCGCAGCGGCGAGGGCGTCAGGTGTCACCCTGACCGCCGCCGCCGCCGAGCTGGTCGAACGTGCCCAACGAGGTGAGCTCAACCGCCCCTGAACGTGTCGAGCGCGCGCCTCAGCTCGCGTGCACGCGGTGCTGGCTGGGGCTGACGCCTCGCACGCGCTTGAAGGCTGCGCTGAGTGCGAATGAGCTGCCGTAGCCGACCCGGCGGGCAACGGCCGCGATCGTCATCGTCGGATCGCGGAGCAGATCGGCCGCGTGGTCCAGCCTGAGATCGGTCAGGTACGCCATGGGCGGCTGTCCGACCGAGGCGGTGAAGCGTCGGGCCAGTGCGGCACGCGAGACGCCGATCTCGCGAGCGAGGGCGTCAAGCGTCCACGGGCGTGCGACGTCGGCCTCGAGCAGCTGCAGGGCCGGGCCGACGATCGGTTCGCGGGCGGCACGGTGCCAGGCGGGCGTCCGCGCCGGGTCACCCGCGAACCACGCGCGGACAGCCTCGATGAGCACGAGGTCGAGCAGGCGGTCCAGGTAGACCTCCTGGCCCAGCTCATCGCGGGTCATCTCGTCGCAGAGCACGTCGACCAGGCGCCCGTCCCACTCCGCCGCACGGAGCACCAGAATTGCCGGGAGGCTCCGCAGCAGGCGATCGCTGACGGCACGCGTGGACTCGTACGTCCCGGTGACCAAGAGGGTCTCGCCGGCGACGTCATTGCCCCAGGTGCGGGTGCCGAGCGTCATGACGTCCTCGAGACTGTTGCCCTCGGCGTCGACACAGTGCTGGCCGGGCTCGATGAAGATGCCCGGGGGAGTGGTCGGAGCGTCGGCGACGGTGTAGGACTCAGGCCCGCGGGCGATCATCACGTCGCCGGGACCGAGGTGGGCGGGCTCGGCGTCGTCGCTGACCACCCAGGCCTCCCCGGTGACGACCACGGCGATCGACAGCGGTGCCTCGTCCCGCACGTGCAGGCCCCATGGCGCGGTCATGACGGACCGCAGCATGAACGCGCCGTTGGCGCGGGGACCGTCGAGCAGTGCGCTGAGAGTGTCCATGCTCAAGGCTAGACGCTCGAGCATGGAAATGGGCATCTCGACCATGGATCATCTCGCCGCGCCCGGCGACGATGGAGCCATGACCTCATCATTGACAGCCGTCCTCAGCGGCACAGGAAAGACCGGCCAGCGGGTGGTCGCTCGTCTCACGGCACTGGGCGCACCGGTCCGGAGCGGATCGCGAGCCGGCACGCCGCGCTTCGACTGGGCCGACGAGTCCACGTGGCCGGCCGCGCTGGAGGACGTCAGCGCGGCCTACCTCGCGTACCACCCCGACATGGCAGCACCGGGCGCCGCGGAGGCAGTCGGCACGCTGTCGAAGATCGCCGCCGACAGGGGAGTGGAGCAGCTGGTGCTGCTGTCGGGCCGCGGCGAGGAGGACGGATGGGCCACCGAGCAGGCAGTGCGCGACTCCGGTCTGGCCTGGACGATTCTGCGGTCGAGCTGGTTCTCGCAGAACTTCAGCGAGTCGTTCATGCTCGACTCGGTCCTGGCGGGGGAGCTGGTGCTTCCGACCGGCGCCGTGACCGAGCCATTCGTCGACGCCGACGACCTGGCCGACGCCGCCGTGGCCGCCCTGACCCGTCCGGAGCACGAGGGGAGGACGTACGAGCTGACCGGGCCTCGGCTCCTGACCTTCGGCGACGCGGTCGAGGAGATCGCCCACGCCTCACACCGACAGATCAGCTACGTGCCGGTGTCGACCCGCGAGTTCGCTGCCGGCCTCGCGGAGCAGGCCGTACCCCCGGACCTCGTCGAGTTCCTGACCCACCTGTTCACCAAGGTGCTCGACGGTCGGAACTCCCACCTGACCGGGGACCTCGAGCAGATCCTCGGGCGCCCGCCTCGGGACTTCCACGACTACGCGACGGCCACTGCTGCGACCGGGGTGTGGGCGGCGGGCGCATGACCCGGGCGTCCCTGGTCGTGGCGACCGCTCTGATGGGCCTCTCGGCAGGCCTGTTCGCGGCGTTCTCGTACGCCGTCATGCCGGGGCTGCGTCGCCTCGACGACGCGAGCTTCGTCCAGGCGATGCGCGCGGTCAACGCCGCGATCCTGAATCCGGTGTTCGCCCTCGTCTTCGTCGGCGCGGGGGCAGCCACTGCGGTCGCGCTGGTCCTGGGCTGGCACACCGATGCCCGTCCGTGGATCGTCGCGGGGGCGGTGCTGTACGTCGTCGGCGCGTTCCTGGTGACCGGCGCCGTGAACGTCCCGCTCAACGATGCTCTCGACACCGGCGCGGGCGGCGCAGCGCAGCTGCGTGACGCGTTCGAGCAGCGATGGGTGGTCTTCAACCATCTCCGGTCGCTGCTCACGACGGCGGCATTCGTGTGCCTCCTCGTCAGTCTGGCGGATCAGTAGGAGCACTGGGGAAGAGCGTCATCGACATGGCGACCACGAGTACTAGCCGAGATCGCAGCGTTTGTCACAGGTTTTCATAAATTGACCATTGCCACCCCGGCGGAGGTGCACCAGAATCCCGTCATGACAGCGACGAACGTGGCGTGGCGCGCACGCAGATCCCGACCCGTCCTAGGTGCTCTGCTCACCCTCACCCTCGCCGGCTCGGGATTGGTCGCCGCCACTGCGGGCACGGCGTCCGCAGCCCCGGCGCCGAAGCCGTACGTGCTGAAGGGGGGAGCGTCGGCCCCGGTCTACAGCTATGCCGATGCGATCCGCGAGACGGTGTGGGTCATCGCCCCCGACTTCGACGGGGACGGGCAGAAGGATCGCATCGCGGTCGACATCGTCCGACCGCGCGAGCTGGACGCCAAGAAGGTCAAGGTGCCGGTCGTGATGGATGCGAGCCCGTACTACACGAGCGTCGGGCGCGGCAACGAGACGGAGTTCAAGTCCTTTGACGCCGAGGGCAACCTCGTCAAGTTCCCGCTGTTCTACGACAACTACTTCGTCCCGCGTGGCTACGCCTACGTCGCGCCCGACGTCGCAGGGACGTCGCGGTCGACTGGCTGCGTCGACACCGGCGGCAAGTCCGACGTCGGCTCGGCCAAGGCCGTCGTGCAGTGGCTCAACGGCAACGCCGATGCGGTCGACGCCGACGGCAAGCCTGTCAAGGCCAGCTGGAGCAACGGCAAGACCGGCATGATCGGCAAGAGCTATGACGGCACCCTCGCCAACGGCGTCGCGGCCACCGGCGTGAAGGGACTGGAGACGATCGTGCCGATCAGCGCGATCAGCTCCTGGTACGACTACAGCCGCTCGCAGGGCCTGCCGTACAGCTGGAACTACTCCAGCGGACTCGCCAGCCGGGTGGGCACCAATCGCACGCAGCCGCAGGACTGCTCCGCGACACTTGCGCGGATGGATGCCGAGGACGCGGACGAGACCGGTGAGCACAACGCGTTCTGGGACGAGCGCAACTACCGCGACTCCGCCCAGCTCAACGCCAAGAAGGTCAAGGCGAGCGTCTTCATCTATCACGGCCTGCAGGACACCAACGTCAAGACGCGGCACTTCTCCACCTGGTGGAAGGACCTCGGCAAGGCCGGCGTCACCCGCAAGATGTGGCTGAGCCGGGTCGGGCACGTCGACCCGTTCGACATCAACCGCGACGAGTGGGTCCGCACGCTGCACCGGTGGTTCGACCACGAGCTGATGGACATCAAGAACACGATCATGCTCGAGCCGCCGGTCAAGGTCGAGACCAAGCCGAACAGCTGGGTCAGCTCCTACTCGTGGCCCGCACGGCTCGCGACGACCACCCTGCGTCCCCAGGCCGACGGCGATCTCAGCCGGGTGCCCGAGCGGGGCACGCAGAGCTGGGTGAACTCGCCCAGCCAGCGCGAGAACGTCGCCGTGACCGAGGGCGACAACCCCAACCGCCTCCTGTACGCGACGAATCCGCTCCTGGCGGACGCCCGGATGAGCGGCTCGATGGTCGCGAAGCTGCGGGTGACGACCACCGTGCCGACCGGTCAGGTGGGCGTGATGCTCGTCGACTACGGCGAGGGGGAGCGGGTCCTGGCCACCGGCGACGGTGCGTCCACGACGACGACTGAGACCTGCGCCGGACAGTCGACCGCGAACGACGATGCCTGCTACTTCACGATGAACCGCAACATCGGCACGACGCCGCTGCAGGTCCTGGGCCGCGGCTGGGCCCGCCTGGACGGCGCGGGGACGCACGACGTGACGGTGACCCTCGACCCTGACGACGCCATCGTCGCCAAGGGCCACCGGCTCGGAGTGGTCGTGGTGGGCGCGGCCAACGGTCGGGTGCGCAACGTCGACACGTCGGCGTCGACGTACACCCTCGATCTTGCGAAGTCGCAGTTCGTGCTGCCGGGCCTGGCCCTGCCGCACCCCGACTGGGCGTCCGGCTGGGGCTGGCTGCCCAAGCGCAGCGAGATCGTGCCCGGCACGCTTCCCAGCACCCAGGGGAGGGCGCTCCCGGTCGTGATGGACACACCTCGCTGAGGTCATCTGCAAGGGACGGACGATGAGGGTTTGCGGTCGCTGAGGCCGCCGCAAACCCTCATCTTTCGTCCGTCCTGGGACGGAGGATGAGACTTTACGGTCGCCCGGGCGACCGCGACCCCTCATCCTTGACGGATTCGCGGAGAGCATCGGAGGTTCGGCTCGTGACGGTCGTTTCCCGTCTACGAATTGCGCTGCCGGCTCTCATCAGCTTGGCCTTTTCCGCAGCGGCCGCGTGGGTCTGGTTCACGTCACCCGTGGATCCCGTATTCGGGCTCACCGCCGCTTTGTGCTCGGGTGCGGCCGCGGCGGGGTGGGCTGCCGGTCGACGCGAGGTTGATCCGTTCGCGCGCTGGGCACTGATTCTGGTGGTGACCAGCGGTGGGCTGATCGCATTGCTCAATCTGCTGCCGTCGCCCTGGCTGTCCTCTGGCTCGGAGTACGTTCCCGCGATGGTGACCTACTGTGGCACGCCGCTCATGGTCGTTGCCTCCTTCGTGGCCGTTGTTCAGGGGAGGGGCCGGTACCTATAAGCGCCGCCGCGCCCGAAAGGGGGATTTCGGACGCGGCGGAGTCGGGGTTGGTCAGTCGGGGTTGGTTCAGTTGGGGTTGCAGTAAGTGGTGCCCTCGATCGGCTCGCCCTCGACGCCGCCGATGTACGTGACCGCCTTGACGCGGAACGTGTAAATGCCGTGACCGGCCGAGAAGACCCCGCCGGTCGGGTACCACACCGCGGTCATGACACCGGCGGGTAGGACCTGCTCCTTGGGCTCGCATACTGGCGGAGCCCACCCGGGGCCTAAGTCGCCGAGGTCCTCGGCGGTCGCGGCGGTCGTCGTTCCAAAGATGAGCCCCGCGCTGGCGGCCAGGAGCCCAGCAGTGCGGGCGATCATTCGGTTGCGCATGATGTTTGCCTTTCGTCCACCCGCCGGAGCAGGGTGTGATTGGTCCATCGGTCCTTTCGAACGTAGCTCTTAACTACAGGGTGTCTCTATGGCGCAACTCACAGCTTGGGAATCAGAGGATGCGATTGATGCAGTTTTTGCCTGAAACGCCGCGGGTCAAGAACGGTCGTGTTCGGCCAGCACAGGCGCTGGCGACGATCTTGAGAGCATGTTGTTGGCGTTCGACGCTGGATGGCCTGAGATATGTCTTAGCTGCAGCACCTGAGCGGACCATGCTGCAGCGAGCTTGGATTTCGAGGCGTGGCGCGGCCGAGCGTCCCTGGCGAGCCCACAAGTTGACATAATGTGCATTATCGGACACTTATGGACATAGTTTCCCGGACACCGGCATCGCCGTATGAGACGGTGCATCAATGCCAGACCGTTCACAGCAAAACCAGCAGACGAGACTTCTTGCGCGGGTGCCCATCTGGCTGCCAGCTGTTCTTGCCGCCGGTGTCTTTTTCGGTGGCATCGTCGTCTCGCTGGTTGTTGCTGTAACCGGCCACGCTGACGGATTTCCGGCAAAGACGTTCGGCGCAGGCTCGATGCTGCTGTCGCTCGTCTTGGCGATGTCGACGGTCCTGGTGCACCGTGCTCGACGTCAGTCAGCGGCCGCCGTGTCAGGTCATCCCCCGCACCCGTCGCCCGGCGTCAACGATTAGTTGACACGTCCGGTCGCTTCGGCAGACCGTTGTCGCCTCGACCAGCACGCAAACTCGGCGGCCCGGGTTCCACGTTCAGCGGTCCTCGAGCGTGTCGCACTCGCCGTGAGACTTGCCCAGAGTCCAAGGGCCCGGTTGAACAGGCTTGACACAATGAAAGGTGCTCGTGCGGAGTCACGGGGCTCCGCTTCTCGCTGTCTCGGGAGGTACGTGTGGACTTCATCCTTGCAAATCGGGCGATGCGGACGATGCGTGCGTTCGCGGTCCTGATCCTCGTGGCACTGACTGTTTTGGTAGGACGTCCAGCAGATGCCGCGCCAGACATAGGGGACAAGCCGGTCCCGGCGGCGGACTCCCCTTTCACCGAGCTTCGGACCGGCAACATCACGGGTGACGAGGGTGTCCGGCGGGTGAGCGCCTTCGTGGCTCCCGAAACGTTCGATCCCGAGAACGGCTATCCCACGAAGGCTCCGGCCGGGTCGACTCAGGTCACGCGGGGTTATGTCGGAATCATCCCGGTGCTCGACGACCAGGGCAACCCGTCCCTGGCGTACTGCATCGATCTGTTCACCGACACAGGGACCGGGGTGACCTACCAGCGCGGGGACTGGGCCGAGTCGAATGTCCGCAACCTCGGCCGGGTCGGTTACATCCTGCAGAACTACTACCCCACGGTCCCCGACCAGCCGGCCGACCAGCCGGACAACGTGAGGTCTGCTGCCGTACAGGCCGCGATTTGGTTCTTCAGCGACAACTTCGTGGTCCACCCGGCAGAGGGCGAGCTGTACGACCTGACCGCGGCCATCGTCGCGGACACCCTCGCACACGACCCGGTCGCCGAGCCCGCGCAGCCGACGCTCAGCATCTCTCCGAGCTCGGGAGTGGCGCCCTCAACCGGTGACATCGTCGGGCCGTTCACGGTCACGGCAGACGGTCCGTCGACGCTCCAGCTCAAGCGCGTGGAGGTGTTTGCGGACGAGGCAGGGACACAGCCACTGGCCCAGGGCGCCACCGTGCAGCCGGGGGCCCGACTGTGGGCGCGCTCCACCGAGGCAGGCGACGACCAAGGCTTCTCGCTCCGACGGGCGGAGACCGTCCTGGCCAACACGGTCTACCTCTACGACGGCGCGACACCCGGGCGCGACGCCGCCCAGTCGCTGGTCCTTGCTGAGACGACGGAGCTCGAGGCCGTGGCCGGCGTGCGCATCACGCAGTTCGCGGCCGGCGGCATCGAGGTCACCAAGACGATCAGCGGCGACGGCGCCGGATTCCAAGGGCCGATCGACATCCGCGTCGTCTGCACACCCGCGGACGGTGGCGACCCGATCGAACGCACGTCGACGATTCCCGCCGGAGCGACGGGCTCGCAGACCGTGAGGTTCACCGGGCTCCCCGCCGGGTCCGAGTGCACGATCACCGAGCCCAAGGACGGCGACAACGGGCGGGTCAACCTCACGGCCAGCTCGATCGAGCCCGCGAGCGTGTCGATCGTGGCCGGGGAGAATGTCTCCGTCGCGGCGACCAACGAGTACGCGCGGGCGTTCGGCGAGCTGAAGGTCACCAAGGTCATCGAGGGTCCGGCCGCGGGCGAGCAGGACGAGATCGTCCTCGCGGTGGACTGCGACGACGACGCATTCGACCGGGAGCTCAGGATCCCTGCGGGGTCGCCGGCCGGCACATACCCGCTCCTGACGGTGACCGACATCCCCGCCGGCACCAAGTGCCGCGTCACCGAGATCGCGAGCGGCGCCACCGACACCGTCCAGCTCGATGAGACGACCATCAGTCCCGAGTCCGTCACGATCGCCGACAGCGAGACCAGCGAGGTCACGGTCACCAACAGCTACAGCCAGTCCGAGGAGAACGGCGACGGTGGCGGCACCGGCGGTAGCGACGGAGGCAGCGGCGACCGGAGCGACGGAGGCAGCGGCGACCAGAGCGACGGAGGCAGCGGCGACGGAGGACCCGTCAGCTCGGGGTTCCTGCCCCGCGCGGGCGCACCCGGAGGTCCACTGACGCTGGGCATCGCGCTCCTGGTCGCGGGCGCAGCGGTGCTGTTCATCCGGCGTCGGATGGCAGGCCGCGCATGAGGAAGCCGGGTCAGCCCCAGGACCGGGCGTAGTGACACATCCGGGCAGCCCCATACAGGGCCCAAGGGCCCTGTATGGGGTGTCGTCGCGGGTGTGAGGCTTCGGGGGGCGGAGCCGCACAGAGGCCCGCACGCTCTTTTTACGGGGGAAGGCACGTGGCTGTGAAACCCATGCTGATGAACCGGACGGCGGGACTGCTCCGGGTGTTCGTGGCTCTGATCATGCTCGGTGGACTGTTGCTGGTGGGGAGCTCGGCCCATGCCGAGCCGATCCCGACCCGAGCAGATCCCGCGTTCTCGAGCTCGCCATTCACCGAGCTCCAGATCGGCCCCATCACGGGGGCCCTCGGTGTCTCGGACGTGGACGCCTATGACGCTCCCAGCGACTTCGATCCGCTGTCGGGCTACCCCACGACGATCCCGGGCGGGTGGGACGCGCACAACCTCCCCTATGCCGGGCTCATCCCGGCGTCGGACTCCGAGGGCAACGATGTCCTCACCTACTGCATCGACCTGTTCACGACCACACAGTCGGGTGTCACCTACGAGCGAGGAGACTGGAACGACGCGAACGTCCGCAACCTCGGCTACGTCGCCTACATCCTGCAGAACTACTACCCCACCGAGCCGGACAACCCGCCCGGAGTCGCCAACAACGTCAGGTCCGCCGCGGTCCAGTCCGCGATCTGGTTCTTCAGCGACAACCTCGTGCTCGACCCGAATGCCGAGCCGGAGCTGTACGATCTCACCTCGGACATCGTCGCGGACGCCATCGCCAACGGGCCGGCGACGGAGCCGGCGCAGCCGTCGCTGAGCATCTCCCCCGAGTCCGCAGACACCCCCTCGACCGGCGAGATCGTCGGCCCCTTCACCGTGACGGCGGACGGGCCGTCGGTCCTGCGCCTCGAAGGCGTCGAGGTCTTCACCGACCAGGAGGGCACGCAGCCTGTCGCGGAGGGAGAGACCATCGCGCCGGGCACGCAGCTCTGGGCGCGGTCGTCGGGCCCGGGCGAGGGCCAAGGGTTCTCCTTGCGGCGGGCGCAAACCGTGCGCGAGAGCACCGTGTATCTCTACGACGGCGCCACGCCCGGTCGCGATACGGGGCAGAAGCTGATCCTGGCCCGGGAGTCGACCCTCGAGGCGGTCGCGAGCGTCCGCACCAACCGGTTCGCCGCAGGCGGGATAGAGGTCACCAAGACCATCAGCGGTGAGGGTGCCGGACTGCAAGGCGCCATCGAGATCACCATCGTCTGCACGCCGACCGACGGCGACCCGATCGAGCGCACGTTCACGATCCCGGAGGAGACGGAAGCAGGACCGCAGAGCGTCACGTACACCGGACTCCCCGCCGGCGCCACGTGCACCGTCACCGAGACCGAGGACGGCGACAACGGTCAGGTGAACCTGACGGCCTCCTCGCTCGACCCCGAGACCGTGACGATCGTCGAGGGCACCAACTCGCCCGTCGCCGCGACGAACGAGTACGAGCGCGCGGTCGGCGAGCTGCAGGTGACCAAGGTCATCGAGGGCCCGGCCGCGGGCGCGCAGGACGAGATCGTCCTCGCGGTGGACTGCGACGACGACGGGGACGCGTTCGACCAGGAGCTCACGGTCCCTGCGGAGTCGCCGGCCGGCACGTATCCGGTCGTGAGGGTGACCGGCATCCCGGCGGGCACGGAGTGCCGTGTCACCGAGACCGCGAGCGGCGCCACTGACACCATCCTGCTCGACGAGACGACCATCAGTCCCGAGTCCGTCACGATCGCCGACAGCGAGACCAGCGAGGTGACGATCACCAACAGCTACAGCGAGTCCGAGGAGGACGGCGACGGCGATGGTGGCGGTGGTGGCGACCAGAGCGGCGGAGGCAGCGGCGGCGGAGGACCCATCAGCTCGGGATTCCTGCCCGGCGCGGGCGCACCCGGAGGTCCACTGACACTGGGCATCGCGCTCCTGGTGGCGGGCGCAGCGGTGCTGGTCGTCCGGCGCAGGATGGCAGGCCGCGCGTGAGCGAGCCGGGGCACCCTCGACCCAGATGACGCGACGTCGTCTCCCACGACATCGTGGTCGTGGGAGACGTGTCGGCGCGGTGAGCTAGGCCTGCTGTCCGAGCCCGAACTGGACGGAACCGTCCTGCTCGACCCGCGCGTCCAGCGTCTTGTCTCCCAGCAGCTCGGCGGCGGTCGCGTCGAGGAAGACACGGGCTCCCCCGTCGTCGACGACCTGGTCACCCGGCTGCGGGGCGTTGACGGGCGTCAGGGCCAGGCCGGCATCCTTCTCGGGGCCGGCCTGGCTGATGCGCAGGCCCGACTCCTGGGAGTCCGGGACCTGCTCGGTGATCTGCCTCACCACGTCGGCTGCATTGTCGGTCAGGGTCAACATGTCGTTCTCCTGTTCGTCAGTGGCATCGCCAAACGTCCAGACTTGCCGACCCGGGCGGTCCGGGCAAGTCGACGGACCTGAGAAGCAGGTCAGCCGGTCCGTCTGGTGGACCGCTCTGCCAGGAGCCACGCGGCGAGCGCGCCCCCTGCGGCGCCGCACAGATGCCCCTCCCACGACACACCGGGACGTCCCGGCAGGACGCCCCACAGGACGCTCCCGTAGATCACCAGGACCCCGAGCCCCACGACGATCTGGCCCAGGCTGCGATTGAACACACCACGGACGATCAGGTACGTGAGCCAGCCGAAGACCACGCCCGAGGCTCCGACGTGGTTGGTCCCGGAGTCACCGAGGAACCAGACCCCGACGCCGCCCACGACCCACACGATCGCCGTCACCTGCAACCAGGTCCGGACGCCCGACAGACCGATCAGGAATCCGAGCACGAGCAGCGGGGCGGTGTTGCCGATCAGGTGCGCCCAGTCGTCGTGCAACAGGGGCGCGAAGACGATCCCGTCGAGCCCTTCGAGGCTGCGTGGATGAACGCCGTTGCGCTCCAGGCGCTCGGACGTCGCGACGTCGATGATCTCGACCGCGTAGAGCAGCACGACGTAGGCGCCCACGAGCATCCCTGCCGTCGCGGCCACACCCAGCGACAAACGTCTGTCGCGGGTCCGATTCATGCCTCAGATGCTAGGACCTGTGCCCAACTCCCCCGTACCCGAGGCGCTCCCCCGGCTGCCTCCGCGGACGTAGACTCCGCAGATGACGACCGACAAGGGAATTCACGAGCACATCAACAACCTCGTCGCCGAGGAGAAGACGCTCCGCGAGCAGCTGAGCAGCGGTGACATCAGCCGAGAGGAGGAACGCGCTCGCCTGCGCGCCCTCGAGATCGAGCTGGACCAGGCCTGGGACCTGCTGCGTCAACGCAAGGCGCTCCGCGAGACCGGTGGCTCCGAGGACGACGCCGAGGAGCGCTCCCCCGACGTCGTGGAGAGATATCTCAACTGACACTCAGGCCTGCGTGCCCACGGGCGCAGGTGCAAGATGGGACGCATGCAGATCACCCGCTTCGGCCACGCCGCCGTCCTCGTCGAGGCCGCTGACACCCGCGTCCTGATCGACCCCGGAGGCTTCAGCCCCGACGAGACATTCGCTCTGGAAGGGCTCGACGCCATCGTCGTGACCCACCAGCACCCCGACCACCTCGATCAGGGACGCTGGCCCGGACTGCTCGAGCGCAACCGCGACGCCCTGCTGCTGTGCGACCCCGAGACCGCCTCGATCGTCGAGGCGGGTGACTGGACACAGAACGGCGACGGTGTCGAGACGGTCGTCGGCGGGATCACGCTTCGAGGCGTCGGCGCCCAGCACGCCGTGATCCTCCCCACCATCCCCCGCATCGGCAACGTCGGCGTGCTTCTCCACGCGCCCGGCGAGCCGACGATGTTCCATCCAGGCGACTCCTACGAGACCGCGCCGGAGGGTGTCGACGTCCTCGCGCTCCCCCTCTCTGCCCCGTGGGCCAAGCTCAGCGAGACCGTCGATTTCGCCCAGCGTGTCGGGCCGAAGACCCTCTTCCCCATCCACGACCGCACGATCTCCGAGGCCGCGTACGGCATCTACTGGGGCCAGCTCACGGCCCACAGCGGAGTCGAGGACGCCCGTCTCCTGGGCCAGTCCGACACGACCACGGCCTGATCCCGACGGGAATTGAGTAATCTCATAACTGATATATGGTTGCGAACATGACTGTTCGTGACGACTACCTCGCCCGCATCGGCGCCCTCATCCGGGACGCTCGACAGCACACCGGGCTCACACAGGCAGAGCTGGCCGCAGAGCTCAAGACGAGCCAGAGCGCCGTCAACCGCATCGAGAAGGGGCAGCAGAACCTGACCCTCGACATGCTCGCGCGCATCGGCAGTGCCCTCGACTCCGAGCTCGTCAGCGTCGGCACCTCCGGGCCCAGCCACCTGCGGGTCGCGGGAGGGACGACGCTCTCCGGGACGATCGACGTCAAGTCCAGCAAGAACGCGGGCGTCGCCCTCCTCTGCGCCTCGCTGCTGAATGCCGGCACCACCGTCCTGCGCAAGGTCGCCCGCATCGAGGAGGTCAACCGTCTCCTCGAGGTGCTGACCTCGATCGGCGTCAAGGCGACGTGGCTGAACGACGAGAACGATCTCGAGCTCATCGTCCCCGCCGAGCTGGACCTCGCCGCGATGGACGCGGACGCCGCACGGCGTACGCGCAGCATCATCATGTTCCTCGGCCCGCTGATGCACCGCTACGACGACTTCGAGCTGCCCTACGCGGGCGGCTGCGATCTCGGCACCCGCACCGTGGAGCCCCACATGACCGCCCTGCGTCCGTTCGGGCTGAAGGTCGTCGCGACCGAGGGCAGCTATCACGCCGCCGCGGCCGAGGGCGTCGGACCCGAGCGGCCGATCGTGCTGACCGAGCGCGGCGACACGGTGACCGAGAACGCGCTGCTCGCCGCGGCCCGCTACGACGGCGTGACCGTGATCCGCAACGCGAGCCCCAACTACATGGTCCAGGACCTGTGCTTCTTCCTGGTCAAGCTGGGCGTCGGCATCGAGGGCATCGGCACCACCACGCTTCGCATCACCGGCAAGCCGGTCATCAACTGCGACGTCGAGTACGCCCCGAGCGAGGACCCGATCGAGGCCATGAGCCTGATCGCGGCCGCGATCGTGACCAAGTCGAGCATCACGGTGCGCCGCGTCCCGATCGAGTTCATGGAGATCGAGCTCGCGCTGCTCGAGGAGATGGGCTTCCAGTACGACAGAGGCGCCGAGTACGCGGCCGAGAACGGCCAGACTCGACTTGTCGACATCACGACGCATCCCTCGGCGCTGCACGCGCCGATCGACAAGATTCACCCGATGCCGTTCCCGGGCCTCAACATCGACAACCTGCCGTTCTTCGCGGTCATCGCGGCGACCGCCGAGGGTCAGACGATGCTGCACGACTGGGTCTACGAGAACCGGGCGATCTACCTGACCGAGCTCAACAAGCTGGGTGCCCAGGTCAAGCTGCTCGACCCGCATCGGGTGCTGATCGAGGGACCGACGCACTGGAGCGGCGCCGAGCTGATCTGCCCGCCGGCCCTGCGGCCGGCCGTCGTGATCCTGCTGGCGATGCTCGCGGCCAAGGGCACGTCGGTGCTCCGCAGCGTCTACGTCATCAACCGTGGCTACGAGGATCTCGCCGAGCGGCTCAACGCACTCGGCGCCCAGATCGAGACCTTCCGCGACATCTAGCCCACCCCACCCCACCACCCCACCCCAGCCCAGATTTGCGGAGTCCTGCACCGAATCCGCGCGCGGAAACGTGCACGGGTCCGCAAATCTGGGTGGGGTGCACCTGGTCGGGGCTAGCGTTGGCGCGTGTCCAGCTTCCTCGATCCACCGCCCCTGGCCATCGCGCACCGAGGCGGTGCGGCCACCGGCGACAACGTCGGCATCGAGAACTCGCTCGCGGCGTTCGCACACGCGTACGCGCTGGGCTACCGCTACCTCGAGACGGACGTCCGCGCGACGTCCGACGGCGTGGTCTACGCGATCCATGACGCCCGCCTCGACCGGTTGACGGGCAGTGCCGACGCGATCGACGCCCTGACGTCGGAGTCGTTCGACCTGCAGCGCCTCGACCAGCGGGAGCCTTTCGCCCGCCTGGACGCGCTCCTCGACGCGTTCCCGGACGCCCGGCTCATGATCGACGTCAAGTCCGACGCTGCGGTCGACGCCACGTGCCGGGTGCTCAAGGCGCACGACGCCGTCGACCGGGCCTGCCTCAGCACGTTCTCGCACGCCCGGCTGCGGCGCATGCGACGTATGCTGCCCGGCGTCACGACCTCGGCGTCGACCCTCGAGGTGGTCCTCACGAGATTCCTGCCCGCTCCCCTGCTGCGACTCGTCGGCGTCCCGGGCGGCCGGTGCCTGCAGGTGCCGCACCGCCACGGGCCGCTGCGCGTCGTCACGCGCCGCTTCGTCCGCCGGGCCCACGCGCTCGGCCAGCAGGTCCATGTGTGGACCGTGGACGACGCGCAGGAGATCAACGAGCTGCTCGACCTGGGCGTCGACGGCATCATCACCGACCGCACCGACGTCCTCAAGGACGTGCTGGTCGCCCGAGGCACGTGGAGGGACCCCGCATGAGCACGACCACGAGGGCGCGAGCGACGTCCGAGCAGCGCGGCTGGTACTTCTACGACTGGGCCAACTCGGCCTACATCACGACCATCGGCACGGTGCTCTTCGCGCCGTACCTGACGAGCGTCGCGGAGCGGGCCGCCTGCGGCTTCGCCGGCGACGACGACCGCAAGTGCACCGAGAACCTGCACGTCCTCGGCCTCTCGCTGTCGGCCGGCTCCCTCGTCTTCTACGTCGTCACGCTGGCGACCGTGCTGTCGGCGTTCGTGCTGCCGGTGGTGGGCGCGGTCGCCGACCGGGTGGACTCCAAGCGCCGCCTGATGTGCGGCCTCGCCTGGGCCGGCTCGTTCGCCGCGGCGATGATGTTCTTCGTCACGGGCGACAACTGGCAGCTCGGGGCAATCCTGCTCGTCGTCGCCAATCTCTTCTACGGCTCGTCGATCGTGGTCTACGACGCGATCCTGGTCGACATCGCGGCTCCGGACGACCGGGACCACGTGTCGTCGCGCGGCTGGGCCTTCGGCTACCTCGGGGGCGCGCTGCTGCTCTCGCTGAACCTCGCGGTCGTCACGATCAAGCCGTTCGGGCTGTCGACCGAGACCGCCGTGCGCATCAGCCTGCTGTCCGCCGCGCTGTGGTGGGCGGCGTTCACGATCATCCCCTACCGACGCATCAAGGATCACCCGGTACGTGGTGCCGTGACGGTCGACGACGGCACCCTCATGCAGCGCAGCTTCGGCCAGCTGTTCCGTACGTTGCGCGAGATGCGCGGCTATCCCCAGACGCTGCTGTTCCTGGTCGCGTACCTGTTCTACAACGACGGCATCCAGACCGTGATCTACTCCGCCTCGGTCTACGGGGAGAAGGAGCTGGGCTTCGAGACGAGCGTCCTCATCACCACGATCCTCATCGTCCAGTTCGTCGCCTTCGGCGGCGCCCTGCTGTTCGGCCGGGTGGCCGCTCGCTACGGCGGTCACCGCACGATCCTCGGTGGGCTCGTGGTGTGGGTGCTCGTGGTGTGCATCGGCTTCTTCCTGCCGGCGGAGCAGGTCGTGCCGTTCTTCGTGCTCGCCGTGCTGATCGGGCTCGTGCTCGGGGGCACCCAGGCCCTGTCCCGGTCACTGTTCTCCCAGCTCATCCCCCGCGGGCGCGAGGCCGAGTACTTCAGCCTCTACCAGGCCTGTGAGCGCGGCACGAGCTGGTTCGGCACCCTGGTCTTCGGTCTGGTCCACCAGCTGACGGGCTCCTACCGCCCGGCGATCCTGGCCCTGATTGCGTTCTTCGTGATCGGTGGGACGCTGTTGTGGAGGCTGGATCCGCGCAAGGGGGTCGTCGAGGCGGGGAACGTCCCGCCGGCTGTCCTGTGAAGTCACCTGCCGTTCAGGGGAATCTCATGCGCGTCATCTATGTTGAAACTGGTACGGCACTAGAGAGGGGACGCACATGGCTGAACGTGCATTGCGAGGTGCTCGGCTCGGAACGCAGAGCTTCGAGGACGAGCGTGGCGTGGAGATGGCTCCCCGGCAGCAGGTTGAGTACGTCTGCCCGGACGGGCACACGTTCACGGTGGTCATGGCCGACGAGGCCGAGATCCCGTACGAGTGGGAGGACCCCAAGACGGGTCAGATCGGACGGCTCGCCGACGGTGAGAAGCCCGAAGGCAAGGTCGAGAAGCCGGTTCGCACACACTGGGACATGCTTCTCGAGCGCCGCTCGGTCGATGAGCTCGAGGAGATCTTGACGGAGCGGCTCGAGCTTCTCCGCGGTGGGGAGATCGGTCCGCCGCACCTCCACCGGCCCGCCAAGAAGAGCGCGGCCAAGAAGAAGAGCGCCTGAGGCCAGCGGCCCCAGGCGGAAGGAAGGACCCCGGCTACGGCCGGGGTTCTTTTGCGTCCGGGGTCCGGGCCGGCTCTTGACGGTCTCGTCGCAGCGAACGGGGCACGGCCCGCGCCAGGCCCCAGAGCGTGACGCGCCACAGCGCCTCCCGCACGATCGCGCCGCTCATCTTGGACTGGCCCCGCTCGCGCTCGACGAACGTGATGGGCACCTCCTGGACGCTCATCCCCGCCGCGACGACCCGGCGCGCCATGTCGATCTGGAAGCAGTAGCCCTGCGAGGCGACGTCCTCGAGCGGCAGCCGCTCCAGGGTCGAGCGCCGGAACGCACGGAAGCCGCCGGTTGCGTCCTTGATCGGGATGCCCAGCATCAGGTGCGCGTAGAGCGTCCCGCCGCGGGAGATCAGGCGACGGTGCCAGGGCCAATTGACGACGCCGCCACCTGGCACCCATCGCGAGCCCAGCACGAGATCGGCCCCGGCTTCGCTCGCGGCCAGGATCTTGGCGAGGTCCTCGGGACGGTGCGAGCCGTCGGCGTCCATCTCCATCAGGACGTCGTAGTCACGTGCGAGGCCCCACGCGAATCCCGCGCGGTAGGCCGAGCCGAGTCCCTGCTTCGACGTGCGGTGCATCACGTGGACGCGCGGGTCGTCCGCGGCCAGGCGGTCCGCGATCTCGCCGGTGCCGTCCGGGGAGCCGTCGTCGGCGATCAGGATGTCGACCCCCGGCTGCTCGGCATGGATCCGCTGGACGATCAGCTCGAGATTGTCCGACTCGTTGTAGGTCGGGACGATGATCAACGTCCTCATGAGGTCCCGATCGCCTTCCGTCGTCGTGTGCCGAGCCACCATGCTCCCACCCCGGCCGCGACGAGCAACCACTCGAGGTAGCGACCGACCAGGAGGGCCGGGGTCTTGTCCGAGGCGAGGGTGACCTCGGCGCTCACCGTGGCGGGCTCGTGCATCGGCGCCCGTTCGACGCTGCGACCAGTCGGGTCCACGACCCCGCTGATGCCGTTGGTCGAGGGCACGACCACCCAGCGCCCGGTCTCGATGGCCCGCAGCCGGGAGATGTCCCACTGCTGCTCGGGCTGGGACGTGCCCGTGAAGGCCGCATTGCTCGTCTGGACGACGATCATCTGGGCGCCGCCGTCGACGGCCCGGCGGGTCACGTCGTCGTACGCGATGTCGTAGCAGATCGTGTCGCCGATGCGCGTGTCGCCGATCGTCATCGCCCCCGGCTCGTCGCCGGCCAACATGTCGCGGGGGATGTCGCGCCCCAGGCGCCCGACGATGGCGCCGGCCTCCTTGCGGAACGGGACGTACTCGCCGAACGGTACGGGCTTGAGCTTGTCGTAGCGGTCTCCCGGCCCGTCTGCCGTCCACACCACGCCGGAGTTGTACGCGGTGTCCTCGGTGGGCCCGTCGAAGAGGCCGCCGACGAGGATCGGCGCGCCGAGCCTGGCTGCCAGCGACTCGATCCGGCCGCGGGTGAGCGCGTCGCGGTACGGATCGATGTCCGTCGCGTTCTCGGGCCACAGCACCATGTCGGGCTGTGGCACGGTGCCCGCCTCGATCGCGTCGGCGAGGCGCTGCGTCTCGGCGAGGTGCAGGTCGAGGATCTCCCCGCGCGGCCAGGTGAGGAAGACCCCGGGCACGTCGCCCTGCACGAGAGCGACCTGACGGGTGCCGTCGGCGCCCGCGACGCCGGTCGGCAGGAGGGCGCCCACGACGGTCAATGCGACGACACCGGCCGCGGCACCGATCCGCGCGCGCCGGCCCGGACCGACCACGATGACCACGAGCAGCGCGGCGACCACGAACAGCACGGCGCTGGTGCCCGGCATGGCGACCAGCCGGGCGTACGCGGAGAACGGCGTGTCGATCGAGGTGTGCGCCAGGCGGCCCCACGGGAAGCCCGTGAACGGGAAGTGGCCACGAGCCCACTCCCCCGCGGCCCACACCGCGGCGCCCCACAGCGGCCAGAGGCGCAGCCGGGTGGCAGCTCGCAGCGCGAGCATGATCGGGATGAAGAACAAGGCCTCGGCGAGCGCCAGGCCGACGTACGCGCCGGCACTGACCGCGTTCATCCACCAGATGAGCGGTCCCATGAACCCCACGCCGTACAGCAGACCGGTCACGGCCACGACCCGCTTGCTCGCGACGTCCAGTGCCCGGGCCAGCCAGATGAGCCCGGCGACGCCCAGCAACATCGCGAACGGCAGCGAGACCGGGTCGAAGTTGAGCGACGACAGCACCCCGAGGGCGGCTGCCGAGGGCCAGGCGACCTTCCACCCGACCTGGGGTCCTCTCACAGGGCGACGAGCCCGCGGGGCGTGTTGTTGAGCACCTCGAGGCCGTCGGCCGTGCACACCACGATGTCCTCGATGCGGGCGCCGAACTGTCCGTCGAAGTAGATGCCCGGCTCGATCGAGAATGCCATGCCCTCCTCGAGGACCAGGTCGTTGCCCTCGACGATGTACGGCTCCTCGTGGGTCTCCTGGCCGATGCCGTGCCCTGTGCGGTGGATGAACAGCTCTCCGTAGCCTGCGTCGGCGATGATCTGCCGGCCGATCGCGTCGACCGACTCGGCCGTCACACCGGGGCGGGCGTGCTCGAGCTGCGCCCTCTGCGCGGCCTCGAGCACGGCGTACGCCTCGCGGTAGGCCGCGGGGGCGGTGCCGCCGGCCAGGTAGTTGCGGGTCGAGTCCGAGCAGTAGCCCGACGGCATCGTGCCGCCGATGTCGACCACGACGGGATCCCCCGTCTCGATGACCCGATCGGACACCTCGTGGTGGGGGGACGCCCCGTTGGGCCCGGATCCCACGATCACGAAGTCGACCGTCTCGTGGCCCTCGTCGATGATCGCGCGGGCGATGTCGGCTCCCACCTCGCGCTCGGTGCGACCGGGACGCAGCCACTCGCCCACCCGCTCGTGCACGCGGTCGATCGCGGCACCCGCGTCACGCAGCGCGGCGATCTCGGTGTCGTCCTTGCGGATCCGCAGCTGCTGCACGAGCGGTCCGGCCAGGACCTGGCGCGCGGTGGGCATCGCGGCCTGCAGCGCGAACACCCGCGAGGCCCACATGTGGTCGTCCACGCCGACCGTGGCCACGTCTCCGACGAGCCGGGCGACCAGCTCGTACGGGTCCTCGGTCTCCTGCCACGACGCGATCGCGGTGTCGACGCCCGACGCGATCGCGGCCTGCCGCTCCAGGTGGGGCACGACCAGGGTCGGCTCCCCCTGGGAGGGCAGCACGAGGCAGGTCAGTCGCTCGAGCGGCAACGCGACGTAGCCCGTCAGGTAGCGGAGGTCCGCTCCAGGGGTCACGAGCAGGGCGTCGATCCCCTGTTGAGCTGCCAGTTCCTGAGCCTTGCGCCACGTGTTCACACCACGACGATACCGGTGAGGTCATGGGCCGATCCGCCTGCGGGCGGCGCACCCGATCTGCTGCGGCGCAGGGGTGTTCATCGCCCGGCTCCCCACTTAGTGTGATGTGGAACACATCAACCAATTGGGGGGCATCACATGCGCCGAGCGCTGTATTCCACCGCTGCCGTCATCCTGACCGGCAGCCTCTTCGTGGCCGCACCCGCGGACGCGGGAAACAAGCACCAGTCCAAGGCCAAGCCGATCGACACCAGCAAGCTCACGAGGGGCGTGACCGTCAACGGTCAGCTCAAGACGCTGCGCCAGCTGCAGGTCATCGCGAACCGCAACGACGGCAACCGCGCGTCGGGCCTGCCCGGCTACGACGCCTCGGCCGCGTACGTCGCCTCGCAGCTGAAGAAGGCCGGCTACAAGGTGAAGAAGCAGACCTTCACGTTCGCGTTCAGCCGCGATCTCGCGCCCGCCGAGCTGCAGCAGGTCACCCCGACCGCGAGGGACATCGAGACCGCGGCGTTCGACTACTCCGGCTCCGGAGACGTGACCGGCGCAGTGACCCCGATCAAGCTCGTGATCCCCCCGACCGGCGGGCCGGGGTCGACGACGTCCGGCTGCACGCCGGGTGACTTCCCGGCGCCGGGCTCCGCACCGTCCGTCGCGCTGATCCAGCGCGGGGCGTGCGACTTCGGCGTCAAGGCCGCCAATGCGCAGGCTGCGGGCTATGACGCGGTGATCATCTTCAACGAGGGGCAGGAGGGACGCCAGGAGCTGCTCACCGG
Organism: Aeromicrobium yanjiei; assembly: GCF_009649075.1. Classification (GTDB taxonomy): domain Bacteria; phylum Actinomycetota; class Actinomycetes; order Propionibacteriales; family Nocardioidaceae; genus Aeromicrobium; species Aeromicrobium yanjiei. Next base: position 1,774,215 of record NZ_CP045737.1, on the reverse strand, counting down.
CACCCTCGGCACCCCCGTCGGCATCCCCGTCGTCGGCGTCTCGTACGAGGACGGGGTCGCGCTCAGCCAGCAGCCGGGCGCCACGGTGCGGGTCTTCGCCAGCACGGAGGTCGACCTCAACCGCAGGACGACCAACGTCATCGCCGACCTGCCGCGCAAGACCAAGAACCAGGACCAGGTCGTCGTGGTCGGGGCACACCTCGACAGCGTCGCGGAGGGGCCCGGCATCAACGACAACGGCACGGGCACGGCCGCGGTGCTGGAGATCGCGAAGCAGTACACCAAGACGCGCACGGCCAAGAAGGCGCAGCGCCCCGTGCGGTTCGCCTTCTGGGGTGCTGAGGAGAAGGGTCTGCTCGGCGCGTACCACTACGTCGACAGCCTGACCGACACCCAGCGGGGCAAGATCTACGCGAACCTCAACTTCGACATGATCGGCTCGCCCAACTTCGCCCGGTTCGTCTACGACGGCGACGGCTCGTCGGACGGCAATGCGGGGCCTGCCGGCTCGGCAGAGATCGAGAAGGTGTTCACCCGCTACTTCGCCAAGCGCAAGCTCGCGTCGGCGCCCACGTCGTTCGACGGCCGGTCCGACTACGGGCCGTTCATCGAGGCCGGCATTCCGGCGGGCGGGCTGTTCAGCGGTGCGGAGGGCGTCAAGACGCCGGCCGAGGCCAAGCTGTTCGGCGGGACGGCCGGTGTCGCGTACGACGTCTGCTACCACCAGACGTGCGACGACATCACCAACGTGAGCACCCGGGCCATCGACCAGCTCGGTGACGCGGCGGCTCACTCGGTCGGCGTGCTGGCGCTGTCCAAGAAGGGCCTCTACGGCGATCAGCGACGTGCGAAGGTCTCGGGCAAGAAGCTCGCGGCCATGAAGCGCGCCGGCGACCGCAGCCCGGGTCACGCGCTGACGCGCTGATCAGGACATGAGGAGACCGTGGGACACGTCCCGGGCTCGTAGAGCCTAGAGTTCGGGACATGTCCCACGGTCGACTTCTCCTCCTCGACAGCGCCAGCCTGTACTTCCGGGCGTTCTTCGGCATCCCCAAGACCCTCACGGCGCCCGACGGCACGGTCGTCAACGCGCTGCGGGGCATCCTCGACTTCACCTCGACCCTGACCACCCAGTACGAGCCCGAGGCCGTGGTGGCGTGCTGGGACGACGACTGGCGGCCGAACTGGCGGGTCGAGCTCCTCGAGACGTACAAGACGCAACGGCTCGACGAGGACGGCGGCGAGGCCGACACCACCGACGGCCTGCTCGGTCCGCAGGTCCCGCTCATCGCCGAGGCCTTCGGCCTCCTGGGCATTCCCGTGGTCGGCGCCGCGGACTACGAGGCGGACGACGTCATCGGCACCCTCGCCGAGGCCTGGGACGGCCCGGTCGACATCGTGACCGGCGACCGCGACCTGTTCCAGCTCGTCGACGACGACCGTGACATCCGCGTCCTCTACGTCGCGAAGGGCGTCTCGAAGCACGACGTCGTCGACAATGCGTGGCTGCGCAGCAAGTACGGCATCGATGCCTCCGACTACGTCGACTTCGCGGTCATGCGCGGCGACCCGTCGGACGGCCTGCCGGGCGTGGCCGGCATCGGCGACAAGACCGCGGCCACGCTGCTCGCCGAGTTCGGCGACCTCGACGGCATCCTCGCTGCGGCCGACGACACCTGGTCCTCGATCAAGCCGCGCGTGCGCCAGTCGCTGCGCGACTCGGTCGACTACATCACGGCGGCCCGCGAGGTCGTCACGGTGCGCCGCGACGTCTGTGAGCTGCCCGACCTGGACGTATCGGCGGACGAGGACGCCTTCACGGCGTTCGGCGAGACCTGGGGGCTCGGCGGCGTCACCGAGCGCGCCCTGGCCGCCCGCTCCCGCCGGGCGTGACGGTCAGGCAGTGATGCTGGTGTAGCTGACGACGCCGTGGCGAAGCAGGTCGAGAGCCTCGCGCGCGGTCGTGCGCAACGGCCCCGGCCCCGCGGCGTCGGCGATCTGCGCCACCACGTCGATGAGCTGCTTCATCGCGCGGACGAAGTCGCCCGCGGCCAGGTCCATGTCGCCCAGGACGTCGTCGAGGGTCGCGTCCTTGCACCACGACCACACGGCCTGGGAGAAGCCGAAGTCCGGCGACCGCAAGAACTTGACGCGGTGCTCGCGCTCGAGCTGCTGCAGGTCCGCGCACAGGTGTGCCATCGTCTCGGCGGCCTCGCGCACGTTGCGGGTCGGATAGCGAGGCGCGGGCAGGTCGTCGGCGAGCCGCGACGTGTACGTCAGCCCGCTCACGACCGCTGCCAGCTCGGCCGCGTCGAGACCGTCCCAGGTGCCCTGACGCAGGCACTCGCTGACCAGCAGGTCCAGATCGCTGTAGAGACGCTTGAGACGCAGCCCGTCCGGCGTCACCACGTCGCCGTCGAGGTAGCCGAGCACGTCCAGCACCTCGCACACCCGGTCGAACTGGCGGGCGACGGTGTTGGTGCGCTGCTCGATGCGTCCCCGCTGGTTCTTGGTGTCGCGCTCGAGCTTGAGGTAGCGCTCGGCCCAGCGGGCGTGGGACTCGCGGTCCGGGCACTCGTGGCAGGGGTGCTCACGCAGCTTCTGCCGGATCGCCGCGATGCGCGGGTCCTCGCGCCCCGGCTGGTCGCGGTAGGGCTTGTCGCGGTGGAACGAGGCCGCGTCGGCGCGGCTGCGCAGGGCCGACGCGAGGTCGCGGCGGGCCTGGGGGTTGCGCGGGTTGAACGACTTGGGGATGCGCATCGTGGTCAGGGGCTGGACCGGCGCCGGGAAGTCGATCATCGCGAGGCGCCGGGCGTGGCGGTTGGCCGTCAGCACCATCGGTCGCGGACCCTCGTGGTCGGTGACGCGTCCGGGATCCAGCACGACGGCCAGGCCGGCGAACTTGCCGACCGGCACGTGGATGACGTCGCCGGGACGCAGCTTGACCAACGAGGCGATGATCTCCTCGCGCTCGGCCTGGCGGCGCGCCTTCGAGCCGGAGGCCTCGATGTCGCTCAGCTCGCGGCGCAACGAGGCGTACTCCATGAAGTCGCCTCGATCGCAGACGACCTTCTCGCGGTAGCCGTCGAGGGCGTCGTCGGCCTTGCGGATCTGCCGCGCGAGCCCGACGACCGCACGATCGGCCTGGAACTGCGCGAACGACTGCTCGAGCAGCTCCCTGGCCACGGTGCGCCCGACCTGGCCCACGAGGTTGACCGCCATGTTGTACGACGGGTGGAACGAGGAGTTGAGCGGGTACGTCCGGGTGCTGGCCAGGCCCGCGACCTGCTTGGGGTCCAGGCCGTGCTGCCACAGCACCACACCGTGACCTTCGACGTCGATGCCGCGGCGTCCGGCGCGGCCGGTCAGCTGGGTGTACTCCCCCGGCGTGATGTTGGCGTGGGTCTCGCCGTTCCACTTCGAGAGCTTCTCGATCACTACCGAGCGCGCGGGCATGTTGATGCCGAGTGCGAGCGTCTCGGTCGCGAAGATGATCTTGACCAGGCCGTCGCTGAACAGGTCCTCGACGCACTCCTTGAACGTCGGCAGCATCCCGGCGTGGTGGGCCGCGATGCCGCGGACCAGCGCGTCACGGAACTCGTAGTAGCCGAGGACGTGCAGATCGTTCTCGGGCAGGTGCGCACACGCGGTGTCGACGAACGCCGCGATGTGCGCCTGCTCGTCGGGGGTCGTCAGCGTGAGCCGTGCGTCGAGGCACTGCTGCACCGCGGCGGCGCAGCCGGCCCGGCTGAAGATGAAGCAGATCGCGGGCAGCAGGCCCTCGGCGTCGAGCCGCTCCACGACCTCGACCCGGCTGGGCGTGCGGTTGCGGCTGCGGGGCCGCTTGCCGCCCTTGCCCTTGTGGCCCTTCATCATCCGCGAGAGCTGCCAGTCCTCCCGGGCCAGCCGCTCCAGCGCCTTGTTGACCTCGACGCCCCGGTCGTCCGGGCTCGGCTCGAACAGCGGGAACATCTTGCGTCCCACCATCACGTGCTGGTGCAGCGGGATCGGGCGGCGCTCCTCGACGATCGTGACGGTGTCGCCGCGCACCTCGGTCAGCCAGTCGCCGAACTCCTCGGCGTTGGAGACCGTCGCGGACAGCGAGATCACCGAGACCGACTCGGGCAGGTGGATGATGACCTCTTCCCAGACGGCCCCGCGCATGCGGTCGGCCAGGTAGTGGACCTCGTCCATCACGACGTAGCCGAGGGTGTCGAGAGTGCGCGAGCCCGCGTAGAGCATGTTGCGCAGCACCTCGGTCGTCATGACGACGACGGGCGCCTCACCGTTGATCGTGTTGTCGCCGGTCAGCAGCCCGACGTTGTCGGCGCCGTAGCGATCCACGAGATCGGCGAACTTCTGGTTGGACAGGGCCTTGATGGGGGTGGTGTAGAAGCATTTGCGGCCCGTCGCGATCGCGAGGTGGACCGCGAACTCCCCCACCAGCGTCTTGCCCGATCCGGTGGGCGCCGCGACGAGCACGCCGTGCCCGTCCTCGACGACCTTGCAGGCCTCGACCTGGAAGCCGTCGAGGGCGAAGTCGTAGAGGCCGCGGAACTCGGCCAGGCGTGGGTACTGCCGGCTGGCGCGCGATCGGGAGTACCGCTCGGCCGGGGACGACACGCCAAGCTCGCTCATGGTCCCAGCCTACGTGGAAGGCGGTGGCGCGCAGGCGCCCAGCACGGCCGCCCGGACCACGGGGGCCGAAACCGCCACATCTTGGGTGCGGTGGGTGCGCCACCGTCAGGCCCCCGCATCGGGCTGAGACGGTGGAGCATCCACCTCTCGGGCGGGGACGGGGGGCCGAAACCGCCAAATCTTGGGCGGGCGGCGCCGGGCGGGCTCAGTCGTCGAGCGGGGACAGCTCGTCGTCTGCGAGCTCGGTCCGGGCGGCGATCTTGCGGCGCTTGCGGTCGGTGAGCTTCGCGATGATCTCCGAGAACAGATAGAGCACGGTCATCGGCACGGCAAGGAACAGCATCGTCAGCGGGTCCGTCGTGGGGGTCGCGACCGCCGCGAACACGAAGATGCCGATCACGATCCACGGGCGCGCGCTCGCGAGCTGGGCCGCGCTCACCGCGCCGATGCGGTTGAGCAGCACGACCACCAGGGGGATCTCGGCGGCGACGCCGAAGACCAGCAGCATGCGGATGATGAAGTTGAAGTACTCCGCTCCGGTGATGAGGCTGCCCACCCCGTCGGGCACGAAGCCGATCAGCACGTCCATGGCCTTGGGCAGGATCAGGTACGCCAGCGCGGCTCCGGCGATGAACAGCGGTGCCCCGGTGGCGGTGAGCAGCAGGGCCCACCGCTTCTCGTGCCGGTGCAGGGCGGGCAGGACGAAGGCCCAGATCTGCCACAGCCACACGGGGCTCGACAGCAAGATGCCCACGACCAGCGAGATCTTCAGCTGGAACTGCAGGGCGCCGCCGACTCCCGTGATGACGAGCTCGGAGTCGATCCCGCGCTCCAGCAGCAGCGGCTGGATCGACTCGTAGGGTCGGGTCAGGAAGTCCAGCACCGGGTCGTAGAAGACCAGCGCGATGATCGTGCCGACGGCGATCGCCAGGACCGCGCGCACCAACCGGGACCGCAGCTCACGCAGATGTCCCATGAGCGGCATCGTGCCGCCCGGTGCCGGGGGTGGCGTGCCGCGCCTCAGCGCCAAGCGTCAGGCCTGTTCGCGCTTCTTGTCCGCCTCGGACGCCTCGACGGTCTCGAGCGACGCAGGCTTCGCGGGCTTGTCGTCGTCATCGTCGTGCAGCGCCGAGACCTCGGTCTTGAAGATGCGCAGGGCCTTGCCCGAGCCGCGGGCCAGCTCGGGGAGCTTCCTGCCGCCGAACAGCAGGACGACGATCCCCAGGATGATCAGGATCTCCGGAGCACCGATTCCACCTCGGAACATGATTGCTCCCTTCCTCTAGTTCGACGTGACCACTTCATCGTACGCCTGCAAGGCTACGCGGGCTTCCTCGATCACCCGCACCCGAAGGGACTCGGGCTCGACGACGGCCACGGATCCGGCGTTGCGGAGCACGAGCCGGCGCAGCCATCCCCAGTCCGCACCGTAGATCTTGGCCCGCCAGACGCCGTCCCGGCCCTCCTCCAACAGGTCGACCTGGTAGTACTCGGTCAGCCAGTGGGCGCGTGGGTGGAGATCGACCAGGACGTACGGGGTCTGCTCGCCCACCGTGAAGAAGCCGTCGGAGAGATCACGGGCCTTCGCGTCGTGGTCCTGCGCGTCGACCTCAGTCGCCCGGGCGGCGATGACGCGGTCCAGGCGGAAGAACCGCAGGTCCTCGGCACGGAGGCACCAGGCCTCGAGGTAGAGCCGCCCCTGCTCGGTGAACAGCCGGCGCGGGTCGACCTCACGGTCGGACTGCTGATCGCTCGTGGCAGTGGCGTACGTGATCTGCAGCCGCTTGCCCGAGGCGAGCGCGTGGACGATCTCCCCGTGGATGACCGGGTCGACCTCGTCGAGCAGGACGTCGACGGGCGCGGAGGCGGAGTCGCCGACCGCGCTCTCGAGCTTGGCCAGGGCGCTGTCGATGACCGAGAGCTCGGGCCCGCTGGCCGACGCCCTCAGGGTGCGCAACGCGACGATGAGGGCGATGCCCTCGCGAGCGCTGATGCGCAGGGGGCGGGTCATGAACTCCGCGTCGCGGATGTGCACGATGCCGTCCTGCTCCAGCGCGGTGAGGTCGAAGTCGATCAGCTCGCCCGCATACTCCCCCGTGCCGGTGTACATCAGCAGCCGCAGGTCGTCGCGGATCACCTTGGGCGTCACGCCGAACTCCGCCGCGACCTCGTTGACCGGGACGCCGTCATTGCCCTGCAGGTAGGGCACGAGTGCCAGCATCCGCACGACCTGCTGCCTCGACCTGCTCATGCGGACCCCTCCCCGAGACCCAGCGTGCCGCTCACAGCCGCGCGCAGACGCTGCACCACGGCCTCGCGAACCTCAGGGGGCGACAGGGCGACGACGTCGGGGCCGTACGAGGCGACCTCCGCGGCGAGCTCCCAGCGCGAGGAGTAGCGGACCTCCACCTCGTCGTGGTCCTCGTCGATCGGCGTGACCTTCTCGGCGAGCCGGCGCAGCGACTGGCCCCGCCCCTTGCGCATGCGCAGGACGGCCGCCTCGACGGGATCGGGCGGGAACAGGGCGCGCGCCAGGTCCTTCATGTCCGTGCCCTCGGGGATGTCGTACGACCCCGCGGGGCCCTGCGTCTCGACGTCGCCGATGACCCGCGAGAGCCGGAAGATGCGGGGCTCGCCCCGGTCGAGGTCGAGGCCACCGACGTACCAGCGGTCGTGCCACGAGATGATCCCCCACGGCTCGAGGTGCCGCTGCATGGGCTCCTGGTTAGGGCGGGCGTACGCGAAGGTGACCGGGATGCGACGGGTCACGGCGTCCCACATCACGTCGAAGGACGGCTCGTCGGCCGACAGCTTGGGCTCGGCCATCCGCAGGACGCTGGTGTCGACGTCGACGCCGATCGCCTTGAGCTTCACCAGCGCGGTCGTCGACTCGCTCGCAAGACCTGCGTGCTCCCACACCTGGGTCGCCAGACCGATGACCGCGGCCTCCTCGCGGGTCAGCTCCAGATCGGGCAGCTCGGCCTCGTCGCGGCGGATGCGATAGCCCGGCTCGTCGTTGAAGTACTTGTCGATCGAGCCCATCTCGACGTTGATGCCGAGCTCACGCAGCTCTTCCTTGTCGCGCTCGAACTTGCGGTCGAACGCCTGCGGCGTCGAGTCGCGGTAGTCGGCGATCGACTCGCGGATCTGGTCCTTCGTGAGGTACTGACGACTCACCAACAAAGCGAAGATGAGGTTCATCAACCTCTCAGTCTTGCGCTCGGCCATGACAGGAGGATGTCAGGAAGCGTCGAGCAAGTCGATGGCGAAGATCAGCGTGTCGTCCTTCAGCTCGCTCTCGGTGCCCGCGTAGGCGGTGTCGGGCGGGCACACCAGCACGACGCGGCTGCCGACCTTCTGCCCGACGAGCTCGCTCTGCCAGCACTTGATGAGGCCGCCGAGCGACTGGGTGAACGGGACGCCCTTGGTCCAGCTGGTGTCGAAGACCTTGCCGTCCGGGTACACCTGGCCGACGTACTGGACCGTCACGCTCTGATCGGCCTTGACCTTGGCCCCGTCGCCCTGGATGACGGTGTGCGAGCTCGCCTTGGTCTGCTTCTTCTTGGTCGTGGCCGTCGGGGTGAAGCCGGACGGGTGCTTGTCGCCGTCGAGCTTGAGCTTGGGCAGCGAGGACGGCAGCGCCTTGGCGTCGCCGGTGACCTCGGTGGGGACCTTGGACCGGATGTCGAAGACCAGCACCATGGTGTCGGCCTTGCCGATCTCGAAGCTCGGCTGGCCCTGCTCGCCGAAGCCGTCGGTCGGCGGGATCGCGACCAGCACGCGGCTGCCGACCTTGCGGCCCTCGAGACCCTTGACGAATCCGGCGAGGATCGTGTCCTTGGACAGGGCCACGGTCTGGGGGCTCGCGGCGTACGTGCTGTCGAACAGCTTGGCCGTGGTGCCGTTGACGCCGACGTAGTCGAGCTTGATCGAGTCACCCTCCTCGATCGTGTCGCCGCCGCCCTTCTTGAGGACCTTGCTCTCGGTCTTGGCGACCTCGAAGCCCTTGTCGAAGGTCACCTTGGGGGTCTTGCCGCCGGTGACCTTGATGGCCGACAGGCCGGCGCCGTCCTTGCCGTCACTGCCACCGCATCCGGCGAGGACGAGGCTTGCGGCAATGGATGCCAGGAGAATGCGGCGCACGGAGACAACCTTCGAAGGGAGGGGGACAGATCGTGGGCAATCGTAACGACCGGGCGCAAGGCCCCGGTGCTCACATCCCGTCGATCAGCCTCTGGACGCGCTCGTCCTGGCTCCGGAACGGATCCTTGCAGAGCACGGTGCGCTGCGCCTGGTCGTTGAGCTTGAGGTGCACCCAGTCGACCGTGAAGTCACGGCGCCGCTCCTGCGCCCGCTTGATGAAGTCGCCGCGGAGCCGCGCCCGCGTGGTCTGCGGCGGGACGTTCTTGGCCGCGAACACGTCGAGGTCGTTGGTGACCCGGGCGACCGCACCCTTGTTCTCCAGGAGGTAGAAGATGCCGCGGTCGCGACGGATGTCGTGGTACGCGAGGTCGAGCTGGGCGATCCGCGGATCGCTCCAGGCCATGTCGTGCGTGGACCGGTAGCGGTCGAGCAGCTTGTACTTGATGACCCAGTCGATCTCGCGCTCGACGAGCGAGAGGTCCTCGGACTCGACGGCCTTGAGGGTGCGCTCCCACAGGTCCAGCGCCCGGGTGATCGTCGGCGTGTGCAGGCCGTTCTTGTCGACGAACTCGGCCGCCTTGCCGAAGTACTCGGCCTGGATCTCGAGCGCGGACAGCTCACGACCGTTGGCGAGCTGCACCTTTCGCTGGCCGGTCATGTCGTGCGCGATCTCGCGGATCGCCCGGATCGGGTTGTCCAGCGTCATGTCGCGCATCGAGACCCCGGCCTCGATCATCCGCAGGACGAGATCGGTCGTCGCGAACTTGAGCAGGGTCGTGGTCTCGCTCATGTTGGAGTCGCCGACGATCACGTGCAGGCGCCGGAACCGCTCGGCGTCGGCGTGCGGCTCGTCACGGGTGTTGATGATCGGGCGGGAACGGGTCGTCGCGCTCGAGACCCCCTCCCAGATGTGCTCCGCCCGCTGGCTGACCGAGAAGATCGTGCCGCGCGGCGTCTGCTGGATCTTGCCGGCGCCGGTGATGATCTGGCGGGAGACCAGGAACGGGATCAGCACCTCGGCGAGGCGGCTGAACTCCCCCGCCCGGCTCACGAGGTAGTTCTCGTGGCAGCCGTAGGAGTTGCCGGCCGAGTCGGTGTTGTTCTTGAACAGGTAGATGTCGCCCTCGACGCCGTCGTCGGCGAGCCGCTTCTGGGCGTCGATCATCAGGCCCTCGAGGATCCGCTCGCCCGCACGGTCGTGCGTGACCAGGTCGACGAGGTCGTCGCACTCCGGCGTCGCGTACTCGGGATGGCTGCCGACGTCGAGATACAGACGGGCGCCGTTGCGCAGGAAAACGTTGCTGCTGCGCCCCCACGACACGACGCGCCGGAACAGGTAGCGAGCCACCTCATCGGGTGACAACCGGCGCTGCCCCTTGAACGAGCACGTGACCCCGTACTCGTTCTCGATACCGAAGATGCGCCGGTCCATGTCGTCAGCCTAGACCGGCACTGCACACTGTGCGTGCTGACGCGCGAACGGGTGTGATCTACGCCGCATCGCCGCTACCATCGCGGCATGACGTCCCTGGCGATCGACCTGCCCATGCCCCCCATGCAGCTGCGCATCATGAAGGAGGACGACGAAGCGCTCGTGAGGAGCGGCACCTCCCTGGCCCGGCTGATGATGGAACGTGGGCTCAAGGCCGACGGCACCCTGCTCGACGTCGGCAGCTGCTACGGGCGTCTCCCTCTCGGGCTGCTGGCCGGCACGGACTTCCACGGCACCTACATCGGCTTCGACGTGCTCCGCAAGCAGGTCAGGTGGTGCAAGCGCAGCCTGACCCCCGTGGCCCCGAACTTCAGGTTCCACCACATCGACGTCAGGAATGACCGCTACAACCCCTCGGGCACCGTCGACCCGCTCGAGGTCCGCTTCCCGGCGAAGATCGGCTCGATCGACACGATCTCGCTGTTCAGCATCTTCACCCACTTCTACCGCGCCGACATCGAGCACTACCTCGGCGAGTTCAAGCGCGTGCTCAAGCCTGGCGGGATCGCCGTCACGACCTGGTTCGTGTACGACGACGCGCGGCTGCCGCTGATCCAGTCCGACGCGAGCGTCTATCCGATGATCTACGAGCTGGACGCGCACACGCGCTACAACGACCCCGACGACCCGTTGCGGGCGATCGCGTTCGAGGAGTCCCTCGTCCGCTCGATGGTCGAGGCCGCCGGTCTCGAGATCGTGACGATCGACCGGGGCACGTGGTGCGGCGAGCCGGGCACTATCTTCCAGGACCTGATCATCCTGCGTCGCCCGGGCGCGTTGAAGGATCGCGTCCGCGCACGCCTCGGGCACGTCAAGCGCCGGGTCCAGCGCACCGTCGAGGCACGTCGGGCCCGGCGCAGCTCGTAGCTAGGCCTCGAGCGCTGCCACGACGTCGGCGTCGCTGAGCCGCTTGAACTTGCGCGGCTGGGGGCGCGAACGGGTCAGGACGCCGATCTCCAGGGCCGCCGCGTCGACCGTGCGCGCCGGGTCGGTGTCCTGACCGAGGGCGGTCACGGCGACCTTGATGGCCGAGGCCAGGTCGAGACCCCGTGTGTAGTGCTCGCCGAGGTACGCCTCGACCTGCTCGCTCTGCCCGCCCATCACGCCGAAGCCCTGCACGTCGGCGACCGAGCCGTCGTACATCAGCCGGTAGACCTGGTCGGACGCGGAGTCGGCACCGAGCTCGCCGACGAAGATCTCGACCTCGTACGGCTTCTCGCTGCCCGCCGAGAAGATCGTCCCGAGCGTCTGGGCGTACGCGTTGGCGAGGCTGCGCCCGGTGACGTCACGACGGTCGTAGGAATAGCCGCGCAGGTCGGCCAGGCGGACGCCCGCGATCCGCAGGTTCTCGAACTCGTTGTAGCGCCCGACCGCGGCGAAGCCGATGCGGTCGTAGATCTCGCTGACCTTGTGCAGCGCCCGCGACGGGTTCTCGGCCACGAACAGGATGCCGTCGGCGTACTGGACGACCGCCACGCTGCGACCGCGGCTGATGCCCTTGCGGGCGAAGTCCGCCCGGTCCTTCATGAGCTGCTCGGGCGAGACGTAGAACTGCTGCGTCATCGGATTCCTCTCCTCGGTCCACGTCTGAAGTCAGTTGAGCGGCGCTGACGGGCCGTCGGGACGCACGAGGCGTCCCCCGATGACGTCGTCGGCGATCGCGCCGACCTCGTCGTCGGCGAGGCGACGGTAGCCGTCTGCCGTCACGACCGACACGACCGGGAAGATCCTGCGGGTGAGGTCGGGACCACCGGTGGCCGAGTCGTCGTCCGCGGCGTCGTAGAGCGCCTGGATCGCGGCGGTGACGCAGTCACCCTCGGTCAGGCCGCGGCTGTAGAGCTTCTTCAGCGAGCCACGGGCGAAGACCGAGCCGGAGCCGACGGAGTGGAAGCCGCTGTGCTCCTCGTAGCGACCACCGGTCACGTCGTAGGAGAAGATGCGTCCGCGTTGCGTCTCCAGGTCGAAGCCGGCGAACAGCGGGACGACCGCGAGACCCTGCATCGCGAGTCCGAGGTTGCCGCGGATGAGCGCGGCGAGGCGGTTGGCCTTGCCGTCGGCCGACAGCACCGTGCCCTCGATCTTCTCGTAGTGCTCGAGCTCGACCTGGAACAGGCGCACCATCTCGATCGCGAGCCCCGCGCTGCCCGCGATGCCGATGCACGAGTACTCGTCGGCCGGGAACACCTTCTCGATGTCGCGCTGGGCGATCACGTTGCCCATCGTGGCGCGCCGGTCGCCCGCCATCACCACGCCGCCGTCGAAGGTCGCCGCGACGATGGTCGTGGCGTGGGGTGCGAGGTCCGCGTGCGCACCGCCGGTCCGTGAGGCCGCTCCCGGCATGAGCTCAGGAGCGGTACCGGCCAGGTAGTCCGCGAACGAGGAGGATCCGGTCAGACGGGTGCCCTCGGGCAGCATCACTGGCCGCCCTTCTGCACGAAGCTGCGGACGAACTCCTCGGCGTTCTCCTCGAGCACGTCGTCGATCTCGTCGAGGATCGAGTCGACGTCGTCGTCGAGCTTGGCCTTGGCGTCGGCGTCCACCTCGGTCGAGTCGGCCTGGTCCTCGGCCTCGGCGGGCTTGCGCGTGTTCTTGTGCTGCTGCTCTGACATGACACAACACTAGCCCCACCTGCCAGCACCGGCGCGTCCTTCACGCGCTTCAGGACGACCCGGTGACAGCCTGACCGGAGGTAAGGCTAGGCTCACCACACCCCGGTCGTCCTGCGGCCGCCCCTCTGGTCACCGCGTGCTCCCAGCGCGTCACCACTCGAAAGGAACTCCCGTGCGTACACCGCGCCTCCTCGCCTGCGTCGCCGCAGCGTCCCTCCTCCTCGCCGGCTGTGGCAGCACCTCCGACGACTCCCCGTCCGCGGACGGATCGGGCTCCAAGACCCAGTACCCGATCACGATCGAGCACGCGCTCGGCACCGCGACGATCGAGAAGAAGCCCACGCGCGTCGCGACGGTCAACTGGGCCAATCACGAGGTCCCCCTCGCGCTCGGTGTCGTCCCCGTCGGCATGGCCGCCGCGAACTTCGGCGACGACGACGGCGACGGTCTGCTGCCGTGGGTCGACGACAAGCTCAAGGAGCTCGGCGGCGAGAAGCCGGTCCTGTTCGACGAGACCGACGGCATCGACTTCGAGGCGGTTGCCGACACCGCCCCCGACGTCATCCTCGCGTCCTACTCGGGACTGACCAAGGAGGACTACAAGACCCTCAGCGAGATCGCCCCGGTCGTGGCGTACCCCGAGCAGGCGTGGGCGACCGACTGGCGCGAGATGATCGAGCTCAACAGCACCGCGATGGGCATGGCCGACGAGGGCGACAAGCTCGTCGCGGACCTGGAGGCCGAGATCGAGGAGACGGTGGCCAAGGCCCCCGAGCTGGCCGACAAGTCCGCGATGTTCCTGACCCACGTCGACACCACCGACCTGAGCGAGGTCAGCTTCTACACGACGCACGACACCCGCGCGAAGTTCTTCGCGGACCTCGGTCTGAAGACGCCGGCGAGCATCGAGAAGGCCTCGAGCTCGACCGATCAGTTCTCCATGACGCAGAGCGCCGAGCAGGTCGACGCGCTGGACGACGTCGACATCGTCGTGACGTACGGCGACGAGAAGCTGGTCAAGGCGCTCAAGGACGATCCGCTGCTGTCCAAGATGCCCGCGGTCAAGAACGACTCGATCGTCCTGCTGCCCAACACGCCGCTCGGCACCGCCGCGAACCCGACCCCGCTGTCGATCTCGTACGTCCTGAAGGACTACGTCGAGATGATGGCGAAGGCCGCTGCCGGCGCGTGAGTCTTGACCAGCGGCCCGACCGGGTCACCCCCTCGGGCGTCGCCGTCGTGCGACGCCCGAGGCAGGTGCGCCTGGCGTGGCTCGTGCTGGCCCTGGCCGTCCTCGTCGCCCTGATGCTGCTGTCCGTCGCGGTCGGCTCCCGCCCGGTGGGCTGGTCCGACATCGTCGCTGGACTCGGCGGGTCCAGCGACACCCTCGGCGAGGCGGCCGTCACCAAGCGGATCCCCCGCACGCTCCTCGCGGTCGTGGTCGGTGCCGCGCTCGGTGCGGCCGGAGCCGTGCTGCAGGGCGTGACCCGCAACCCCCTGGCAGATCCGGAGATCCTCGGCGTCAACATGGGCGCCTCGCTCGCAGTCGTCGTCGGCATCGCCTGGTTCGGGATGAGCACCCCGTCGAGCTTCGTGTGGGTCGCGATCGGCGGCGCCGCGGCTGCAGCCGTGTTCGTCTACGTCGTCGCGTCGCTCGGACGCGGGGGGACGACACCGCTCAAGCTGGCGCTCGCAGGCACCGCGACCTCGGCGGCGTTCGCCTCGTTCATCACCGCCCTGGTGCTCCCCCGCGGCGACATCTCCGGCAATGTGCGCTCGTGGCAGATCGGTGGTGTCGGCGGGGCCTCGTTCGACACGATCCGCCTCGTCCTGCCGTTCCTGCTGATCGGCTTCGCGATCTGCCTCCTGACCTCGCGCGGGCTCAACACGCTGGCCCTCGGGGACGACGTCGCGTCCGCCCTCGGCGAGCACGTCGCGCTGACGCGTGCGGCGGCAGCCGTCGGAGCCGTCATGCTGTGCGGCGCCAGCACGTCCGTCGCGGGGCCCATCGGCTTCGTGGGGCTGCTCATCCCCCACCTGTGCCGCCTCCTGGTGGGCGTCGACCACCGTTGGCTCATCCCGTTCTCGGCCGTCGGCGGGGCCGCGCTGCTGACGGCCGCGGACGTCGCCGGACGCGTCGTGGCCCGGCCCAGCGAGATCGACGTCGGCATCATCACCGCGCTGATCGGCGCGCCCTTCTTCATCCACATCGTCCGCCGGCACAAGGTGCGTGAGCTGTGAGCAGCCAGACCGTGCAGCTCGTCACGAGCAGTCGGGAGCGCCGGTCCGCACGCCGTCGCGTCGTCACGGCCGTCCTGGCGGTCCTGGTCGTCGCCGCGTTCGCGACCAGCCTCATGGTCGGCCGGACGTTCTACCCGCCGGCCGACGTCTGGGCCGTCATCACCGGCCACGACGTGCCGGGCGCATCCTTCACGGTGGGACGCCTCCGGCTCCCCCGCGCGGTCATGGGGCTCATCGCCGGACTGTGCTTCGGGCTGTCCGGCGTCACCTTCCAGACGATGCTCCGCAACCCGCTGGCCAGTCCCGACGTGATCGGCATCAGCGCGGGCGCCAGCGCGGCTGCCGCCTTCGCGATCGTGTCGCTCTCGCTGAGCGGTCCCGCGGTGTCCCTGTTCGCGATCACCGTGGGTCTCGGCGTCGCGATGCTCATCTACGTCCTGTCCTACCGGGACGGTGTGGCCGGCACCCGACTCATCCTCATCGGCATCGGCGTCGCGGCGATGCTGGAGAGCCTCACTGCGTACGTCCTCAGCCGGGCCGCCCAGTGGGACCTGCAGGAGGCACAGCGGTGGCTGACCGGGAGCCTCAACGGCGCCGGCTGGGAGGACGTGCTCCCGACGCTGGTCGCACTGCTCGTCCTCGCTCCCCTCCTGCTCTCGCAGCTGCGCGACCTGGGGATGCTGCAGCTCGGCGACGACGCGGCATCGGCCCTCGGTGTGCGCGTCGAGCTGACCCGGCTCGTGGTGATCGTGAGCGCGGTCGGGCTGATCGCCTTCGCGACCGCCGCGACCGGACCGATCGCGTTCGTCGCCTTCCTCGCCGGCCCGATCGCCGCCCGCATCGTCGGTCCGGGCGGGTCGCTGCTCGTACCGGCCGCACTCGTGGGCGCCCTCCTGGTGCTGGTGGCCGACCTGTGCGGCCAGTACGCCTTCGGGCACCGCTATCCCGTGGGCGTCGTCACCGGTGTGCTCGGTGCGCCGTACCTGATCTATCTCATCATCCGCACCAACCGCGCCGGAGGCTCACTGTGACCACCGACCACACCCTCACGGTCGAGGGCCTCACCCTCGGCTACCGCGACCGCACCGTGATCGAGGACCTGTCCCTGGTGGTCCCCACGGGCCGGGTCACCGCGATCGTCGGGGCCAATGCGTGCGGCAAGTCGACCCTGCTGCGCTCGATGTCGCGCCTGCTCGTCCCGCGGGCCGGCCAGGTGCTGCTCGACGGCAAGCAGGTCCACCGGCTGCCCGCGAAGGAGCTCGCACGGACCCTCGGCCTGCTGCCCCAGTCACCCCTGGCGCCCGAGGGCATCACGGTGAGCGATCTCGTGGGACGCGGACGTCACCCGCACCAGCGGCTCATGTCGCGGTGGTCCGCCGAGGACGACGAGGCGGTCGCGGCGGCGCTCGAGGCGACCGACACCGTCGAGCTGGCGGACCGCTCGGTCGACGAGCTGTCGGGCGGCCAGCGGCAGCGGGTCTGGATCGCGATGGCGCTGGCGCAGCGCACCGACGTCCTGCTGCTCGACGAGCCCACGACATTCCTCGACGTCAGCCACCAGATCGAGGTGCTCGACCTGCTGACCGACCTCAACCGCGACCGCGGCACCACGATCGTCATGGTGCTGCACGACCTCAACCTCGCGGCGCGGTACGCCGATCAGCTCATCGCCCTGGCCGGTGGCCGGGTGCACGCGGTGGGCGAGCCGCACGTGGTGCTGACCGAGGACGTCGTGCGCGAGGTGTTCGGCCTCGAGTGCAGCGTGATCGTCGACCCCGTGTCGGGGCGTCCGCTGATGCTGCCGATCGGACGTCACGGCGTGGCGCCCGATCGCGCCGGCGTCTCAGCGTCCGGTGATCGCTGAGAACAGCTCGGCAGCGGTCGTGCTGGACTCGAACAGCGCGCCGACGTGCTCGGCCGTCCCGCGCAGGGGCTCCATCGTGGGGATCCGCTGCAGCGAGTCGCGCCCGGGCAGGTCGAAGATCACCGAGTCCCACGACGCCGCGGCGATGTCCCTGCTGAACTTCGCCAGGCACATGCCCCGGAAGTACGCCCGGGTGTCGCGCGGCGGATCGACCACGGCGGCCGAGATCTGGTCGTCGGTGAGGAGCCGGTCCATGCGCCCGGTGCGCACGAGCTGGTGATACAGCCCCTTGTGCAGCCGGACGTCGTGGTACTGCAGGTCGACCAGGTGCAGCTTGGGGTGGTCCCAGTCGAGCGCGTCGCGCTCGCGGTAGCGCTCGAGCAGGGCGAGCTTCGCGACCCAGTCGAGCTCGCGGACGCACTCCATGGGGTCGCGGCCGAGCCGGTCCAGCACGCTCTCCCAGCGGCGAAGGACGTCGTCGGTCTGCTCGTCGGAACCCTCTCGCGCGACGAACTCCTTCGCGAGCTGGAGGTACTCCCCCTGCAGCTCCAGCGCCGTGACGGTCCGCCCGTCGGCCAGCTCGACCTTCTGCGTCAGCGTCGGGTCGTGGGAGATGTCATGGACGGCCGTGACGGGCGCCGCCAGGGCGAGGCTGCGGTGGATGAAACCGGCCTCGATCATCGCCAGCACCAGCGACGTCGTGCCGTGCTTGAGGTAGATCGCGGTCTCGGAGCAGTTGGCGTCGCCGATGATGACGTGCAGGCGCCGGTACTTCTTGGGATCCGCGTGCGGCTCGTCCCGGGTGTTGATGATCGGACGCTTGAGGGTCGTCTCGAGACCGACGCCCACCTCGAAGTAGTCGGCGCGCTGGCTGATCTGGAACGCGTGGACGCTGCCGTCCTGCCGCTGTCCCACTCGACCGGCGCCGGTGAACACCTGGCGGGAGACGAAGAACGGGGTCAGGTGCTCGACGATCTGGTCGAACGGCACGTCACGTCGCATGAGGTAGTTCTCGTGCGAGCCGTAGGACGCGCCCTTGTTGTCGACGTTGTTCTTGTACAGGACGATCGGTGCGGCGTTGGGGATCTGACCGGCCAGGTCGGCGCCGAGGCGCATGACGTTCTCGCCCGCCTTCTCCCACCGGACGACGTCGAGCGGGTTGGTGACCTCGGGGCTCGAGTACTCCGGGTGCGCGTGGTCCACGTACAGCCGGGCGCCGTTGGTCAAGATGATGTTGGCCAGGCCCATGTCCTCGTCGGTGAGCTGCGACGGGTCGGCGGCGGCCCGGCTCAGGTCGAACCCCCGTGCGTCCCGCAGCGGGCTCTCCTCCTCGAAGTCCCACCGCGCGCGGCGGGTCAGGCCGTGCGCTGCGGCGTACGCGTTGACGACGTGCGTCGACGCCACCATGGGATTGGCGTGGGGCTGGCCCTGCACGGCGATGCCGTACTCGACCTCGCTGCCCTGGACGCGACGAACAGTCATGGCGTCAGCCTACGGTCCCGGCGGTGGAGTCACGCGCTGTGAGGCCCGCGGCGACCAGGCGCGTCGCGAGCGAGCGCGCGTCGGCCAGGGCCTCGGGCTGGGAGCCGGCGGTCAGCTGCACGGTGGCGCCCTCCTGCACCAGCGCGAGCTCACGGCCCCGTCGTCCCGCCTCAGGCACGTCGAGCTCGGTGAGCAGCCGGACGTAGTAGTCGCGGGTCCAGCCCTTCTCCTCGGCGATGACCGGCAGGGCCGGGTGCCCGGTGCCGGCCAGCTCGGCGTAGGCGTTGACGAAGCCGCACCCGCGCGAGCTCTGCGCCAGCCATCCCTCGAGCGCGTCGAGAACTGCGAGCACCCGCGCGGGACCCGGCTCGGGGTGGTGCTCGTCGACATAGGTCGTGACGTACGCGCGCCAGCGGTCGCGACGCTCACACAGATAGGCGTTGATCAGTCCGTCCTTGGACCCGAACCGGTCATAGATCGTCTTCTTCGTCGTCCCGGCCTCCTCCGCGATGCGCTCGACGCCGACGGCACGGATGCCGTGGTCGTAGAACAGCTCGGACGCGGTGCGCAGGATGCGCACCGCCGTCGGGGTCATGCGGGGCTCGAGGACGGTCGTCATGGGAGATCCTCCGGAATCTACACTGCGGGTATACCGAACGGTATGGTTATCTGGGGCACATGTCCATCCCCCCGCTGCGTGCGAGCCTCGCCCCGTCCCTTGCGCTGGTGGTGCTGTGGAGCTCGGGATTCATCGGAGCCGAGCTCGGCACCCGCGAGGCGCCCGCCGCCACCCTGCTCGCCTGGCGCTACCTGGTGGCCGCAGCGATCCTGGTCGCGGTGTGCGTGTGGCGTCGCGAGCGGTTCGAGCGCGACGTCGTCCGCCGCCAGGTGCTGCTGGGGTCGCTCGCCCAGGTCGCCTATCTCGGCCTGGTCGTCGGTGGCGTGGCCCTCGGTGCGACGGCAGGCACCACCGCGCTGATCGCGTCGCTGCAGCCGCTCGTGGTGGTCGCCCTGGCCGCCGCGGTGCTGGGCGAGCGCGCTCGTGGGGCGCAGCTGGGCGGGCTCGGCCTGGGCCTGGCGGGGGTCCTGCTGGTCGTCGGCGGCGACCTGTCGTCCGGCGACGTCGCGTGGTGGGTCTACCTGCTGCCGGTCGGCGGGATGCTGGCGCTGTCGTCCGCCACGGTGCTGCAGCAGCGGTGGCAGCCGTCGGAGTCCGTGCTGCTGTCCCTGACGATCCAGACGCTCACGGGCGCGGTCGGCTTCTGGCTGCTGGCGGTCGTCGACGGCTCCGCCACCGTGCCGACGACCGGTGGGTTCTGGACGGCCGTGGCCTGGGTCGTCGTGCTCTCGAGCTTCGGCGGCTACGGCTCCTACCTGTACGTCACGCGCACCCAGGGAGCCACCCGCGCCAGCACGTGGCTCTACCTCACCCCGCCCACCACGATGCTGTGGGCCGCGCTGATGTTCGGCGACCGGGTCACCCCGCTCGGGCTCGTCGGCCTCGGCGTCAGCGCGTTGGGGGTCGCGCTCGCGCTCCGCTCCCCCGCGGCCGCCACGGCTGACGTGCGCGCGTGAGACGTCAGGCGATCTGCTTGCCGAGGTGGACGCTGTCGTCGTAGTCGCGGTAGAAGCCGAACTTGGGCACCTCGACGTACCCCGAGGAGTGGTAGAGCGCGATGGCCTCGGGCTGCGCCAGCCCGGTCTCCAGCACCAGTCGGGTGATGCCGGCGGCAGCGGCCGACCGCTCGAGCTCGGCCAGGATCGCCCGGGCGAGGCCCCGGCGGGCGTACACGGGACGGACGTACATGCGCTTGATCTCGCCGTCGGACTCCCCTGCGGGTCCACCGCGGCGCCAGCCACCCATCGCGGCCGGCACGTCGTCGACGTAGATCATCACGAAGTGTCCGCCGGGCGGGTCGAACTGATGGACGTCGATCGGCGAGATGTCGCCGTCGCCGCCGTAGCGTCGTCCGTACTCCGCCTGGACCTCGGCCGTGAGCTGCTGGGCGTCGTCCGTGGCGTACGAGACGACGCGAAGATCGTGCGTCAGGGCGTGCTCCATCGAGGTGTCAGAGGTACTGGCCGGTGTTGGCGACCGTGTCGATCGACCGACCCGGCTCGTTGCCGCTCTTGCCGGAGATCAGGGTGCGGATGAACACGATGCGCTCACCCTTCTTGCCCGAGATCCGCGCCCAGTCGTCGGGGTTGGTCGTGTTGGGCAGGTCCTCGTTCTCCTTGAACTCATCGAGGCACGCCTGGAGCATGTGCTGCACCCGCAGCCCGCGCTGACCGTGCTCGAGGAGATCCTTGATGGCCATCTTCTTGGCGCGGTCGACGATGTTCTGGATCATGGCGCCGGAGTTGAAGTCCTTGAAGTACAGGACCTCCTTGTCACCGTTGGCGTAGGTGACCTCGAGGAACTGGTTGTCCTCGGACTCGGTGTACATGCGCTCGACCGTGCGCTGGATCATCCCGTCGACGGTGTCCTGCCGGTTGCCGCCCCACTCGGCCAGGTCGTCGGCGTGCAGCGGCAGACCCGCGGTGAGGTACTTGCTGAAGATGTCGCGGGCCGACTCGGCGTCGGGGCGCTCGATCTTGATCTTCACGTCCAGGCGCCCGGGACGCAGGATCGCCGGGTCGATCATGTCCTCGCGGTTGGACGCACCGATCACCAGGACGTTCTCGAGACCCTCGACGCCGTCGATCTCGCTCAGCAGCTGCGGGACGATGGTGTTCTCGACGTCGGAGGAGACGCCCGAGCCGCGGGTGCGGAACAGCGAGTCCATCTCGTCGAAGAACACGATGACCGGGGTGCCCTCACTGGCCTTCTCGCGGGCCCGCTGGAACACCAGGCGGATGTGCCGCTCGGTCTCGCCGACGTACTTGTTGAGCAGCTCGGGGCCCTTGATGTTGAGGAAGAACGAACGTCCCTCCTCCCCCGTCTTCTCCGAGACCTTCTTGGCCAGGGACGCCGCGACCGCCTTGGCGATCATGGTCTTGCCGCAGCCGGGAGGGCCGTAGAGCAGCACGCCCTTGGGCGGCTTGAGCTCGTGCTCGATGAAGATGTCGGGGTGCAGGTAGGGCAGCTCGACCGCGTCACGGATCGACTCGATCTGGCCACGCAGCCCGCCGATCGACTCGTAGTCGATGTCGGGCACCTCCTCGAGGACGAGCTCCTCGACCTCGGACTTCGGGACGCGCTCGTAGACGTAGCCCGAGCGGCTGTCGAGCAGCAGCGAGTCGCCGGGGCGGATCTTCAGGCCGAGCAGCGGCTCGGCCAGACGCACGACCCGCTCCTCGTCGGCATTGCCCATCACCAGGGCGCGCTCCCCGTCGGCGAGGATCTCCTTGAGCGAGACGACCTCGCCGGTCTGCTCGAAGTCCAGGGCCGTGACGACGTTCATCGCCTCGTTCAGGATGACTTCCTGGCCCTTGCGCAGGGCGTCCTTGTCGACCGACGGGCTCACGGTGACCCGCAGCTTGCGTCCGCCGGTGAACACGTCGACCGACTCGTCGTCGTTGCGCTGCAGGAACGTGCCGAAGCCGGTCGGGGGCTGGGCCAGCCGGTCGACCTCTTCCTTGAGCGTCACGATCTGGTCGCGGGCCTCGCGAAGGGTCACGGTGAGCCGCTCGTTCTGGCCGCTCGTGGCGGCCAGCTTGGCCTCGAGCTCGGAGAGCCGCGAGTCGGTCGAGCGCTGAGTGCCGAGACGGCGGCGCAGATGCTCGACCTCGGCCCGCAAGTAGGCGGCCTCCTGCTCGGACCCGCGCGCCGGACCACTCATGCCGGTGTGCTCGTTCTCACTCATCAGACACCTCCTGCTCGTACGCACGACCCTACCCGCCGTCACCACGGATGCACGGCCATCTCGCAGACATGGCCGGGCGTGGTGCGGCGGAGGGCACGACGAGGTGCTACTCCTCGTCGAGGCCGGCGGGACGGGGTCCCTTGTAGTCCGGCCCGTACGCACCGGGTGCGGGACGACGCGACGTGCCCATCGAACGGAAGCCCGGAGCCATGCGGCGCGCGGTCACCAGGAAGGCGGTGTGGCCGTTCATCTTGTGCTGCGGACGGACCGCGAGGCCCTCGAGGTGCCAGTCCCGCTCCAGCGTCTCCCACGCGCGCGGCTCGGTGAAGCCGCCGTCGGCGCGCACCGTCTCCACGAACAGCGACAGCTGGGTGGTCGTCGCGACGTACGCGCAGACGATGCCGCCGGGCACCAGACGCTCGGACGCGAGCGGGATGCACGTCCACGGGTCGACCATGTCGAGGATCAGGCGGTCGATCTCGGTCTCGGTGATGCACGAGCGGACGTCACCGACCGTCAGCGTCCAGCCGGGCAGGTCCGTGCCGGCGACCTGGTGCACGTTCTTGGTGACGTTCTCGGCGAACTCCTCGCGCAGCTCGTACGAGCCGAGCGTGCCGGTGGGCCCGATCGCGCGCAGGAGGTACGCGGTGAGGCTGCCGGAGCCGGCACCCGCCTCGACGACCCGGGCGCCCGGGTAGATGTCGGCCTGGGCCACGATCTGCGCGGCGTCCTTGGGATAGATGATCGCCGCACCGCGCGGCATCGACACGACGTACTCGAACAGCAGCGGACGGAAGACCTGGTAGGGGAACTCCATCGACGACTGGATCACGATGCCCTCGGGCTGGCCGATCATGTCGTCGTGCTTGATCTGGCCCTTCTTGGTCGAGAACTCACGACCGGCCTCGAGCTGCACGTTGTGCTTGCGGCCCTTGGGGTCGGTCAGTCGCACCCATTCCCCCTCGAGAAGGGGTCCACTGCGGGTGAAGGAGGTCATCGGCGGCTCGCTCTATAGGCTTCGTCGACGGCGCGTGAGGTGAGGACACCGAACACGCTTCCGTCGGCTTCGGTCAGGGCATAGGCCTCGGCCGGCCGCGCGGCCATCGCGCGCAGCAGGTCGGGACCACGGAGATCCGCCGACAACGCCGCGGCGTTGGGCGGAGGGGTCGCGCCGGGGAACCCTATCTCGCGCGCGACCAACCGGTCGACGCGGGCGGCGTGTCCCGCGTTGCGGAGGGCGTCCCCGGCGCCCTGCCACAGGAAGAACGCCACGAACGCGGCGATGAGCACGTTGATCGTGGTGTCCCGGGCGTCGTCCCCCGCGAGCACGAGGGTGGCCCCGACCAGCCCGACGGCAGCCAGGCGCCCGATCCACGCCGCGATCCGGATGCCGCGCTCCTCGTCGCCGGTGACCTTCCAGATGATCGCCCGGAACACGCGTCCGCCGTCGAGGGGCAGGCCCGGCAGCATGTTGAAGGCCGCGACGATCAGGTTCACGTACGCGATCGACCAGATGATGTCGGACGTCGTGCTGATCTCCATCGAGCCGGAGACGGCGAACGCCCCGAGCGCGATGCCGAGCGATGCGAGGGGCCCGGCGATCGACGTCGCCAGCTCCTGCCCGGGGGTGCGGCTCTCCCCCGCGATGAGGGTCTCGCCGCCGAGCAGGTGCAGGGTGACCGAGTCGACCTGCATCCGATAGGCCCGGGCGACCAGGACGTGCGCGATCTCGTGGATGAGCACCGAGACGTAGAGCGCCACGACGAACACCGCGGCCAGGAGGTAGGGGCTGGTGTCGGAGCGGTCCTCGTAGCGGGGCGCGAACACCACGACGAGCGCGGCGCCCATGACCAGCAGCGACGGCTTGATGAGCACGTCGACGCCGGCGACGCGACCGATCCGCCACGTGCCGGGGTGCTGGGGTGAGCTCACCACCCCAACGTAACGGGCGCGGCGCAGTGGCCGCTCAGCCGAAGAGGCCGTCGAGGTCCGCTGGGGTGAGGCCGGCGAGGGTCGGGACCTGCACCCGCCGGTCGGCCACCGGCACGTGGACGTAGTGGGGGACGGCGAGCACGTCGCAGCCGGCTGCCGTCGCCGACGCGGCCCCGGTGGCGGAGTCCTCGATCGCCAGACAGTCCGAGGCGTCCACGCCGAGCAGCTCGGCGGCCCGCAGGTACGGGTCCGGGAACGGCTTGGGACGGGTGACCGCGTCGCCGGTGACGACCGCGGCGAACGGCAGGACCTCGGCGATCGGCTCGGCGATCTGGACGTACGACATCGTCACCAGCGCCTGCGGCACGCCCTGGGCGTCGAGCGCCTCGATGAGCTCCCGTGCACCGGGCCGCCAGACGACGTTGCCACGCAGTGACGTCGCCAGGCTCGCCACGAGGTGGTCGACGATCTGCTCAGGTGTCATGTCGATCTCGAGCGCCGTGCGGATGTACTCCCCCGACGCGATGAGCGAGTTGCCCACCAGCTGGAGGGCGTCCTCCTCGGTCCAGATCTTGCCGTGGGCCTCGGCGAGCTCCTGCTCGGCGGCCATCCAGAGCGGCTCGGTGTCGACGATCGTGCCGTCGAGGTCCCACAGGACGGCGGCGTAGGAAGTCACCGGCCCCACGGTAGTGGACCGGTGACCTGGCGGTCCCCCGGTCTGCCAGGGCACTGGTCCGCCGCCCGTGACGCCCATAGGTTCGTGGCTGACGCCGGACGGCGCGCAACCGGACGGCGCACAACTGGGGGGCAACAGACATGACGACCATCGGCATACTCGGTGCGGGCCAGGTCGGGTCCACGCTGGCCCGGGCCGTGATCGAGGTGGGACATGACGTCGTCATCGCCAACTCGCGCGGGCCTGCGACGCTCAAGGACCTGGTCGAGCGGCTCGGCCCGCACGCACGCGCGGCGTCGGTCGCAGAGGCCGCCGCGGCGGCCGACGTCGCCTTCCCGTACGCCCCGGAAGACCGGCTCCCCGTCGACGAGCTCGCCGGCAAGGTCGTGATCGACAACAACAACTACATGGTGTGGCGTGACGGGCACTTCCCGGAGGTCGACTCCGGTGCGAGGACGATCCACGAGCTGCGCCAGGAGCAGCTGCCGGGTGCCAAGCTCGTCAAGGCGTTCTCGCACGTACAGTTTCACGCACGCCACGAGATCCGCGTGCCTGCCGACCGGCTGCCCGGCATCATCCGGCTGGCCAGGCGCGCGGGCGCCCCCGACCGGAAGGCGCTCGTGGTCTCCAGCGACCATCCGGAGGCGGTCCGGCTCATCACCGGCCTCTATGACGAGCTCGGCTTCGACGCCGTCGACAACAGCCCGTTGAGCGAGTCGTGGCGCAGCGCTCCCGGCACGCCGATGTGGCGCCACATCGTTGACGGCCAGACCCGCGACGAGCTGATCCGCAACCTGCAGCTCGCGAGGCGCCTCCCCGGCTGACGTCACGGGGACGGCCGTGTCCACGTGGTGTCGGGTGCCCCCCAGCACTTGCCGATCATGCGACAATGGACGGGTAGTTCGGGAACCCCCGAGGCCCAGGCGAGCCCGCCGCCGGCTGGAGTTCCCCAGCACTCCTTCGTCCATCGACCTCGAGGAATGCTCGTGTCCCACGCCCCTGACCTTCGCCCCGACGCGACCGCGGCCCTGACCGAGCTGCTGCGCAGCCGGATCATGGTGCTCGACGGTGCCATGGGCACGGCGATCCAGCGTGACCGCCCCGACGAGGCCGGCTACCGCGGAGAGCGCTTCAAGGACTGGCCGTCCGACGTGCAGGGCAACAACGACCTGCTGACCCTCACCCAGCCCGAGATCATCGCAGGCATCCACCGCGAGTACCTCGAAGCAGGCGCGGACATCGTCGAGACCAACACGTTCAACGCCAACTCGATCTCCCTCAGCGACTACGGCATGCAGGACCTGGCCTACGAGCTCAATCTCGAGTCGGCCCGGCTCGCCCGCCGCGAGTGCGATGCGGTGACCGCCGAGACCCCCGACAAGCCGCGCTACGTCGCCGGCGCGCTCGGCCCCACGTCCCGGACCGCCTCGATCTCCCCCGACGTCAACGACCCGGGCGCCCGCAACGTCACCTACGACGAGCTCGTCGAGGCATACAAGGAGGCCGGGCGCGGCCTGCTCGACGGCGGCTCCGACGTCATTTTCATTGAGACGATCTTCGACACCCTCAACGCCAAGGCGGCGATCTTCGCGGTCGAGACCCTGTTCGAGGAGTACGGACGCCGCTGGCCCGTCATCATCTCCGGCACGATCACCGACGCCTCCGGGCGTACGCTCTCGGGCCAGGTCACCGAGGCGTTCTGGCACTCGATCCGTCATGTCGACCCGCTGCTCGTGGGCCTGAACTGCGCCCTCGGCGCCAAGGAGATGCGCCCCTACATCGCCGAGATGGCGCGCATCGCCGACACGTTCGTGTCGTGCTATCCCAACGCGGGCCTGCCCAACGCGTTCGGCGAGTACGACGAGGAGCCCGACCAGACCGCGGCGATCGTCGCGGAGTTCGCGGACGCGGGCTTCGTCAACCTCGTCGGCGGCTGCTGCGGCACGACGCCGGCGCACATCGCAGCCATCGCCCGCGACGTCGAGGGCAAGGCACCGCGTGTGCCTGCCGAGACGAGCCCCGCCCTGCGGCTCTCGGGCCTCGAGCCGGTCACGGTCGTCGAGGACACCTTGTTCGTCAACGTCGGCGAGCGCACCAACATCACCGGCTCCGCCCGGTTCCGCAACCTCATCAAGGCCGGCGACTACGTGACCGCGCTGGCCGTGGCCCGCCAGCAGGTCGAGGCCGGTGCGCAGGTCATCGACGTCAACATGGACGAAGGCATGATCGACGGCGTCGAGGCGATGGACCGCTTCATGAAGCTCATCGCGACCGAGCCCGACATCTGCCGCGTGCCGACGATGATCGACTCCTCCAAGTGGGAGGTCATCGAGGCCGGTCTCAAGTGCGTCCAGGGCAAGTCGATCGTCAACTCGATCTCCATGAAGGAGGGCGAGGAGAAGTTCATCCGCGAGGCACGCCTGTGCCGCAAGTACGGTGCCGCCGTCGTCGTCATGGCGTTCGACGAGGACGGCCAGGCCGACAACCTCGAGCGGCGCAAGCAGATCTGTGAGCGCGCCTACCGCATCCTGGTCGACGAGGTCGGCTTCCCGGCCGAGGACATCATCTTCGACCCCAACGTGTTCGCGGTCGCGACGGGCATCGAGGAGCACGCCAACTACGGCGTCGACTTCATCGAGGCCACGCGCTGGATCAAGCAGAACCTGCCGGGTGCGCTGGTCTCCGGCGGCGTCTCCAACGTCTCGTTCTCGTTCCGCGGCAACAACCCCGTGCGTGAGGCGATCCACGCGGTGTTCCTCTACCACGCGATCAACGCGGGCATGGACATGGGAATCGTCAACGCGGGTGCCCTGGAGGTCTACGACGAGGTGCCCGAGGTGCTGCGCGAGCGCATCGAGGACGTCATCCTCAACCGGCGCCCCGACAGCACCGAGCGACTGCTCGAGATCGCGGGCGACTTCGCCGGCGACGGCTCGGTCAAGGAGATCGCGACCGAGGAGTGGCGATCGCTGCCCGTCGGCAAGCGCATCACCCACGCACTGGTCAAGGGCATCGACGAGTTCGCCGAGTCCGACACCGAGGAGCTGCGGGCCGAGATCTCGGCGCGCGGCGGGCGCCCGATCGAGGTCATCGAGGGCCCCCTCATGGACGGCATGAACGTCGTGGGCGACCTGTTCGGCGAGGGCAAGATGTTCCTGCCCCAGGTCGTGAAGTCCGCGCGCGTCATGAAGAAGGCCGTCGCGTACCTCATCCCGTTCATCGAGGCCGAGAAGCAGCCCGGCGACGTCGAGCGCAGCAACGGCAAGGTCGTCATGGCGACGGTCAAGGGCGACGTGCACGACATCGGCAAGAACATCGTCGGCGTCGTGCTGCAGTGCAACAACTACGACGTCGTCGACCTCGGCGTCATGGTGCCCGCGCAGAAGATCCTGGACGCGGCGAAGGCCGAGGGCGCCGACGTGATCGGCCTGTCCGGCCTGATCACCCCGTCGCTGGACGAGATGGTCAACTTCGCCAAGGAGATGGAGCGTCAGGGCTTCGACATCCCGCTGATGATCGGCGGCGCCACGACGTCCCGCGCCCACACCGCCGTCAAGGTCGCCCAGCAGTACCACGGGCCGGTCATCTGGGTGAAGGACGCATCGCGGTCGGTCCCCGTCGTCGCGGCCCTGCTGTCGGACGAGCAGCGCCCGAAGCTGCTCGCCGACACCAGTGCCGACTACGAGGCGCTGCGCGAGCGGCACGCTGCCCGCCAGGACACCCGCTCCCTCCTGTCGATCCAGGCCGCCCGTGAGAAGGCGACCCCGATCGACTGGAGCAGCTACCAGCCGCCTCGGCCCCGCATGCTCGCGCAGCAGGCGCGTGACCTGTGCAGCGGTCCGGGCTGCGACCACCGCCACGGCGAGGCCACCCAGTTCGTCAAGACGTTCACCGACTACTCGTTGGAGGAGCTGCGGTCCTACATCGACTGGCAGCCGTTCTTCAACGCGTGGGAGATGAAGGGCAAGTTCCCCGACATCCTCAACAACCCGTCGACGGGCGAGGCTGCGCGCAAGCTCTACGAGGACGCGCAGACGATGCTCGACCAGATCGTCGCCGAGAAGTGGATCCGGGCCAACGGCGTCTTCGGCCTGTTCCCGGCCAGCCAGGTCGCGGGTGACGACATCGAGGTCTACACCGACGAGTCGCGCACCACCGTCCTGACGACCCTGCACCAGCTGCGGCAGCAGGGCGAGGGCCGTGAGGGGTCCGCGCGCAAGTCACTGGCCGACTTCGTGGCGCCCAAGGAGACCGGGCTGCGCGACTACGTGGGGGCGTTCGCGGTCACCGCAGGGGCGGAGATCGGCGAGAAGATCGCGGAGTTCAAGAAGAACCTCGACGACTACAGCGCGATCCTGCTGGAGTCGCTCGCCGACCGACTGGCCGAGGCCTTCGCCGAGCGTCTGCACGAGCGCGTCCGCAAGGAGTTCTGGGCGTACGTCCCCAACGAGTCGCTCAGCAGCGAGGACCTCATCAAGGAGAAGTACGACGGCATCCGGCCGGCCCCGGGCTACCCCGCGTGCCCGGAGCACACCGAGAAGCAGACGATCTGGGAGCTCCTGGACGTCGAGGCCAACACCGGCATCGAGCTGACCGAGAGCATGGCGATGTGGCCGGGCGCCTCGGTCAGCGGCCTGTACTTCTCGCACCCGGACTCGCAGTACTTCGTCCTGGGCCGGATCGGTCGCGACCAGGTCGAGGACTACGCGGCGCGCAAGGGCTGGTCCGTGGCCGAGGCCGAGAAGTGGCTGTCACCCAACCTGGGCTACCGGACCGAGAACGAGTGATGGACGGGCGCGGCTAGGGTTGATCCGTGAGCTCACCTACTGACATCCCACCGCTGCGCGATCCCTGGATGGTGGCGGCGTTCGAAGGGTGGAACGACGCGGCCGACGCCGCTTCGGGCGTCGTCGACCACCTCATCGAGGAGTGGGACGCCGAGCTGCTGATCGAGCTGGACCCCGAGGACTTCTACGACTTCCAGGTGCACCGCCCCGAGGTGGGCCCGTCCGACTCGGGCGAGCGGGTCATCAGCTGGCCCGCACCCGCGATCTACCAGGCGCGTCCCCCGCGCGGTGACCGCGACGTCCTGCTGCTGCGGGGTCCCGAGCCCAACTTCCGCTGGAAGGCGTTCTGCTCGACCGTGCTCGGTGTGGCCAAGCTCGCGGGCGTCACCGAGCTCGTGACGCTGGGCGCCCTGCTCGCGGACTCCCCCCACACCCGTCCGGTGCCGGTCAGCGGCTCCACGAGCGATCCGCGGCTCATCGAGCGCATGTCGCTCACGCCCTCGCGCTACACCGGACCGGTCGGCATCACCTCGGTGCTCAACGAGATGGCCGCCCGCGAAGGCATCGGCGCGGCCTCGCTGTGGGCCGCGGTCCCCCACTACCTCGCCGAGCCCCCGTGCCCCAAGGCCACGCTGGCCCTCCTCGGGGCGCTCGAGGACGCGATGGGGATCCCCCTGCCCCAGGGCGTCCTCACCGAGATGGCCGAGGCGTGGCAGCGCGGAGCCGACGACCTCACGTCCCACGACGACGAGATCGCCGAGTACGTCGAAGCGCTCGAGAACGAGCAGGACACCAGCGAGCTGCCCGAGG
The DNA here is from genome assembly GCF_009649075.1 of Aeromicrobium yanjiei. Lineage (GTDB taxonomy): Bacteria > Actinomycetota > Actinomycetes > Propionibacteriales > Nocardioidaceae > Aeromicrobium > Aeromicrobium yanjiei. Next base: position 1,743,735 of record NZ_CP045737.1, on the reverse strand, counting down.
CCTCCGGCGACGCGATCGCCCGCGAGTTCGAGCGCTACCTGCGCCGCCGCAACGTCGACCCCGAGTAGATCGCCCGATCACGATTTGCGCCCTCCGGATTCAGTGGGACTCTCGAAGTAACGGGCGGCACCACTCGCCTGTGTGACTCGAGGAGCAATCATGAGCACTCACGACAACGTCACCTCCCCGACCGTCCAGCCGGTCACCGACTGGTCCGACCTGGGCCGCGAGATGTGGACGTACCTGACGGGCAAGGGAGCCGCGGTGAACTACGAGTTCATCGACATGGCGGTGGAGGTCCCCCGCGACACCGGGCCGGACGCGCCCCGCGCGACCTGGAAGGTCAGCGGGACGCTGCGCGTCACGACGAGCGACGAAGACCTGGCCGCACGCGCCGACCGGCCCGGGGAATGAGATGTCCCGGGATCTGCAGCTCGAGGCGGACCTGACGTTCGACATCGACGTCCCCGCGGGTGAAGGACATCCCGCCGCTCACGTGCACGCGACGGTGACCGCCGAGGGCAACCACGTCCGCGTCCACAGCGACGACATCCTCTCGCTCGTGGGCCAGCCCTCGCGCGCAGCCGTCCGGTCCATGGCGGCACAGCTCGCGCGGCTCGGTCTGGTCGTCGACGTCTCGGGCCCCGACGGCCTGATCGTGAGCCTGGGGGCCGTCGACCCCTCCCCCGCACACCGCCTCGTGACGCGCTCGCGGCACATGCGGCTCGGCAGCTGGACGCGTGCCGCAGCAGCCGCGCGGGCCCGGCTGCGTCCGTCGAGCCGGGCAACCAGGCTGCGGGGACCGGGCCTTCCCCCTGGCACCCCCTGGCCACCGCTGCCGGCCATGGCGCCGCACCCCTACGTCGCGTCGACGACCCACGACCCCGCAGGTGGCGGCCATCCGCGCCTCTACCTCTGCGACACGTCCGACCCGCTCGCGCCGTGGCCCGTCGGGGTCTTCGAGCTGTCGCCGGACGGGGTCACGATCGGCAGCGGCGAGGGAGTCGGTCTGCAGCTGGCCGGCATCGACGACCTGCAGGCCGAGATCGTCCGCACCGACGACGACGAGTACGTGCTGGTCGCGCGCAGCACCCGCATGCTCAGCACGGTCGGCGGGCAGCAGCTGCCCGAGCAGATCCTGCGCACGGGTGCCCGGATCGAGCTGGGCACCTGGCGCATGTCCTACGTCCGCGACGAGTACGCCGACCACGGACGTCCGTACGGGGGGCGCATCGGCGGTGAGCTGGGTCGCCAGCGCACCCAGCCGATCCCCGAGAATCGCCGGGGCCCGAGCTTCTAGCGCGGGGCTAGAGCGCGACGCCGAGCAGGGCGTCGATCGCGGCGCGCACCGTCCGGCCGGCCTGGGGGTCCTCGGCCGAGTCGTCCGCGGCCCACGCGTCCACCGCGGCGATCGCGGCCGGCGCGTCGAGGTCGTCCGCCATCGCGGCGCGGATCGCCGCGAGGACGGCCTCGCCCGACGGTGCGACCGTGCGGGCCACCGCGTCACGCCAGCGGGCCAGGCGTGCCTCGGCCTCCTCGATCTCGGTGCCGAACCACTCCCAGTCGCTGCGGTAGTGGTGGGCCAGCAACGACAGCCGGATCGCCATCGGGTCGTGACCGTCGGCGCGGAGCCGGGAGACCAGGACGAGGTTGCCCTTGGACTTGGACATCTTCTCGCCCTCGTAGCCGACCATGCCGGCGTGGACGTACGCCTTCGCGAACGGCTCGCCCGTCGCGACGGTGGCCTCCGACGCCGACATCTCGTGGTGCGGGAAGACCAGGTCCGATCCGCCGCCCTGCACGTCGAAGGCGGGATCGAGGTGGTGCAGCGCGATTGCGGCGCACTCGATGTGCCAGCCGGGTCGTCCCTTGCCGAGACGCGTCTCCCACGACGGGTCGTCCGGGCGCTCGGCCTGCCACAGCAGGCAGTCCAGGGGGTGCTTCTTGCCGGGTCGGTCGGGATCGCCGCCGCGCTGCGGGAAGATCGTGAGCATCTCCTCCTCGTCGAAGCCCGAGACCAGGCCGAAGCCCGGGTCCGCGTGGACGTCGAAGTAGAGGTCGTCGTCGACCTGGTAGACCGCTCCGGCGGCGCGGAGCCGGTCGATGAGGTCCACCACGAGGTCGATCGACTCGACCGCACCGATGTAGTGCTGCGGGGGGATGATCCGCAGCGCCGTCATGTCCTCGCGGAACAGCTGGATCTCGCGCTCGGCCAGCTCGACCCAGTCGACGCCGGTGGCCTTGGCGCGTTCCAGCAGCGGGTCGTCGACGTCGGTGATGTTCTGCGTGTAGGTCACGTCCAGGCCCCGGTCGCGCCAGGCGCGCTGCAGGAGGTCGAACGCGAGGTAGGTCGCGGCATGGCCCATGTGGGTCGCGTCGTAGGGAGTGATCCCGCAGACGTACAGTCGCGCGCGTCCGTCGGGATCGAGGGCCTGCACGTGCCCCGAGGACGTGTCGTGGACCTGGACGGCCGGACCGGCACCGAGCCCGAGATCCGCAAGAGAAGGGACCTCGGGAATCGACCAGCTGCGCATGGTGACGAGCGTATCTGTTGAGCGGTAGCGAGTGGTGCACGGCCGCCCACCGACCGGCAGGCACAATGGCGCCATGATCATCGACTGCGCGGTCTACCGCGACGGAGTGCGCGAGACGACCCCGGACGACTCGGCGGCGCTCGACGCGGCGCTCGCAGGTCTGGGCACGGACGACTTCCTCTGGATCGGCATCGCCAACCCCACGTCCGACGAGCTGCACCGGATCGCCGGGCCCTTGTCCCTCCACCCCTTGGCGGTCGAGGACGCGCTGGAGGCCCACCAGCGCCCGAAGATCGAGAAGTACGAGGATCACACTTTCATGTCGATCCGCACGGTGTCCTACAGCGACGACGACATCACGACGCACGAGGTGAACATCTTCCTCGGCCCCAACTACCTGCTGACCGTGCGGCACGGCGGTCCCGAGCTGCACGGCGCCCGCAAGGCCGCCGAGTCGATGATCGAGCACCTCTCCCACGGCCCCACCGCGGCGCTGTACGCGGTGGTCGACTCGATCGTGGACCACTACGAGGACGTGGCCACCGAGCTGGAGACCGACGTCCAGGAGGTCGAGAGCTCGGTGTTCTCCGCGCAGCGGTCCAACGACTCGACGCGCATCTACCGGCTCAAGCGCGAGACGCTGGAGTTCCGGCGGGCGGTCATGCCGCTGCGCGAGCCCGTCCACCGGTTCGCCACGGTGTCGGCCCCCGAGCGCGCCCGACCGTACTTCCGGGACATCTCGGACCACCTGTCCCGGGCGGCGGAGTCGATCGACTCGATCGACCACCTGCTCGACAACGCGCTCAACGCGCACCTGGCCCAGCTGAGCGTCCAGCAGAACGAGGACATGCGCAAGCTCACCGCGGGCGCCACGATCTTCGCGGTGCCGACCGCGATCGCGGGCGTCTACGGGATGAACTTCGAGCACATGCCCGAGCTCAGCTGGACGTACGGCTATCCGGCCTGCCTGGCCGTGATCGGGGCCCTGTGCCTGTACATCTACAGCCGCTTCAAGCGCTCCGGGTGGCTCTGAGCCCGCCCGTCATCCGCGTCCGAACAGCCCCTTCTTCGGGGCCCGCTTGCGGGCGATGCCCCACTGGAACTCGGGGACCTCTTCGACGTCGTAGCCCAGGTGCTCGGCGATGTGCTCGAACGTCATCCGGACGCCCTTGGCGGCCTTCTCGTCGTCGGAGTACGCCGCGTACGTCCGCTGCCCCGCCTCGGTCTTGGCCTGCGGCGAGCGCGCGATCGTCCAGTCGAGGTCGTCCAGCAAGATGATGCCGCCGGGCTTGAGCATCATGTCCACGAGCAGGAAGCCGAATCCCGTGACGTCCCACGTGTGGCCGCCGTCGAGATAGCAGAAGTCGAACTGCGGGCGCGGCGTCTGCTCGAGCATCTTGCCGAGCTCCCACGTGAACGAGCGGTGCGCGAAGATCGGCGTCACCCGGTGCGAGAGGCCGACCGTCGAGAGCACCTCGTTGATCTCGGGCTGCTGCTTGCGCGCGCTGGGGCGGTCCATCGTGACCAGGTGGCCCCGGCCGAGGTCCTCGAGCATCCCGGCGAGGTAGGCGCTGCTCTTGCCCTTGTAGAACCCCAGCTCGAGCAGGTCCTTCAGGTCGTTCTTGACGACGAGGTCGCGCAGGTAGGTGGCACGCGGGAGATCCATGTACTTCAGATCGCCCCAGCTCTCGGTGACGCGGTCAAAGGCCGACATAGGGGTCCTGTTCGGTCGTGGCGTTTCACGGACGGGTGGCGCGGTCCCGAGCATAACGGGAACAGGCTGTGACTCAGCCGACTGTCGTGCCTGCGGCGATCACGCCGGTGCCGACCAGCACTAGCACCAGCGCACCGAGGCCGATGCGGTAGACCACGAACGGCGTGTACGAGTGGGTGCTCACGTAGCGCAGCAGCCAGTGGATGACGGCGAGGCCGACCACGAACGACACGACGGTGCCGACGATCGTCGGCCCGACCCCGTAGGCGTTGTCGCCACCGATGTCCTTGAGCTTGTAGATGCCCGCACCCACCACGGCGGGGATCGCGAGCAGGAAGGCGTACCTCGTGGCGGCAGCGCGCTCGTAGCCGAGGAACAGGCCCATGCTGATGGTCGCGCCCGAGCGGGAGACGCCCGGGACGAGCGCTCCGGCCTGCGCGAGGCCGAGCAGGATCGCGTGCTTCATCGTCAGGTCCTCGATCGGGCTGCTCTTGCGGCCCACCCGCTCGGCGATGCCGAGGACGATGCCGAGCACGATCAGGGTCGTGCCGATGACCCAGAGATTGCGGAACTCGCGGTCGATCGCGTCCTGCAGCAGCAGGCCCAGCACGACGATCGGCAACGAGCCGATGATGACGAACCAGCCCATGCGCCACTCGGGCGCCTGACGCGCCTCGCGGGAGAACACCCCGCGTACCCAGCCCGAGCCGATGGTCCAGATGTCCCGCCAGAAGTACAGCAGCACCGCGAGCTCGGTGCCGATCTGGATCACCGCCGTGTACGCCGCGCCGGGATCGTCCCAGCCGAAGAACTTGGGGAAGATCGCGAGGTGCGCACTGCTGGAGATCGGGAGGAACTCGGTCAGCCCCTGGATCACGCCCAGGACGACGGCTTGTAGGAAATCCACAGCGCGAGCCTACCGGCGCCGCTGGGGACGTCCCACTAGCCTTCAGACATGCAGTATCGCCGCGTCGGTCGTTCCGGGCTGACCGTGTCCCGCCTCGCGCTCGGCACCATGAACTTCGGTGGGACGGTCGACTCGTACGAGGCGCAGGACCAGCTCACCACCTTCCTCGACGCCGGCGGCACTCTCGTCGACACCGCGCCCATCTACGGCGACGGCGCGTGCGAGGAGCTGCTCGGCACGCTGATCTCCAAGAACGGCGTGCGCGATCGCCTCGTGCTCGCGGGCAAGGCCGGCTTCGTCCGGCGGGGCGGTCAGACGGTCCGGGACGGGTCGCGGGGCAATCTGCTCGACCAGCTCGACCTGTCACTGCGCCAGCTCGGCACCGACCACCTCGACCTGTGGCAGATCCACACGCCCGATCCCGACGTGCCGATGGAGGAGACGCTCGGCGCCCTCGAGCACGCGGTGCGCACCGGGCGGGTCCGCTACGTCGGCATCTCCAACTACACGGGGTGGCAGACCGCGATCGCCCAGACCTGGCTCGCGGGTCGCGCCGACACGATCCCGCTGGTGAGCACCCAGGTCGAGTACTCGCTGGTCAACCGCGACCCCGAGGACGAGGTCGTGCCCGCCGCGGCCCACCTCGGCATGGGGCTGCTGGCCTGGTCGCCCTTGGGCCGTGGGGTCCTGTCCGGCAAGTACCGCGCAGGCATCCCCGGCGACTCGCGCGCCGCGACCCCCGGCTGGGACGCGTTCGTGGGCGAGTACCTGACTCCTGGCAAGGCCGGGGTCGTCGAGGCCCTCGCCCGTGCGTCCGAAGGTCTCGGTGTCACGATCGCGCACGTCGCCCTCGCCTGGCTGCTGGAGCGTCCGCAGGTCTCCGCGGCGATCGTCGGGGCCCGCACGACCTCGCAGCTGCAGGAGAACCTGGCCGCGGAGGACGTCGAGCTGCCCGCCGAGATCCACCAGGCACTGGACGACGTCTCGGAGGCTGCAGGGTGAAAGGACAGTCGATGGTCGAGTACGAGTTCTGGAACCTCACGATCGACCGGGCCAAGTCGCGGTCCGCGGTGTGCCGCATGCTCACCGACGCAGCCGAGTACCAGGGCTGGGAGCTGGACCGTCTGCGCAAGGACGGCTCCGGCCAGCGCACCGTGACCCTGCGCCGCAAGATCATCCGCATGCGCAGCACCCTCTGACCCCTCCCCCCTTCCCCCCTTCCGCTGAGGCGCGCCTCCGGTCCGCCGACGCGCGCGTTGCGGCGCGCCTAGGCGCGCGTCAGCGGACCGGAGGCGCGCGTCAGCGGACGGGAGGCGCGCGTCAGCGTTGTTGGGGTCAGGCGAGGTTGAGGAACTCGTCGAAGACCTTGGCGCCGAACTCGAGGGAGTCGACCGGGACGCGCTCGTCGACGCCGTGGAACAGCGCGGTGAAGTCGAGGTCGGCCGGCAGGCGCAGCGGCACGAAGCCGTACGACGTGATGCCGAGCTTGTGCCAGGCCTTGGCGTCGGTGCCCCCGGACATCAGGAACGGCGCGACGTGCGCATCCGGGTCCTGCGAGTGCAGGGCGACGGTCATCGCATCGACCAGGTCGCCCTCGAAGGCGTACTCCAGCGCGGGCTGGCTGATGAACGGCTCCACCTGGACGCGGTCGCCGACGATCTGCTGGACCGTCGCCGGGAACGTCTCGCCGTCGCCGGGCAGGAACCGGCCGTCGACGTACGCGACGGCCTCGCCCGGGATCACGTTGTGCTTGTAGCCGGCCTGCAGCATCGTCGCGTTGGTCGTGTTGCGCAGTCCCGCGCCGATCATGCGAATGCCGGGACCGAAGTGGGCGAGCAGCTCGTCGACCGTGCCGTCCGCGCCGGTGAGCTCGCGGACCTTGTCGAGCAGGATGCGCATCGACGGGCCCTCCGCGGCGGGCCACTCGTGCTCCCCCAGCGCCAGCAGGCCGCGGGCCAGGTGCGTGATCGCGTTGTCGTCATTGCCCATCGACCCGTGCCCGGCGGTGCCCCGGGCGCGCAGCCGCATCCACGAGATGCCCTTCTCGCCGGTCTCGATGAGATAGAGCCGCTGTCCGCCGACCTCGGTCGAGAAGCCACCCACCTCGCCGATCGCCTCGGTGCACCCCTCGAACAGCTCCGGGTGGTGCTCGACGAGCCAGTGCGCGCCGAGGACGCCGCCGGCCTCCTCGTCGGCGGTGAAGACCAGCGTGACCGGGCGGTTGGGCAGGACGCCCGCGCGCTGACGGGCGCGGACCACCGACAGCAGCATGCCGTCGAAGTCCTTCATGTCGACCGCGCCGCGGCCGTAGAGATAGCCGTCGACGACCTCACCGGCGAACGGGTCGACGCTCCAGTCCGCGGCCTGTGCGGGCACGACGTCGAGGTGGCCGTGGATCAGCAGACCAGCACGGCTCGAGTCCTGGTCACCCCAGCGGGCCACGACGCTCGCGCGTCCCGACTCGGACTCCAGGATCTGCGACTCGATGCCCACCTCGGCGAGCAGCCCTGCGACGTGCTCGGCGGCCTTGCGCTCCCCCGGCCCGGACGCGTCACCGTAGTTGCTGGTGTCGATCCGGATCAGGTCGCGGCAGATCTCGAGTGCTTCGGTCTCCGGTGAGTAGCCCATGCTGCGATCGTACGGGTGGACGCGCGTCAGGCCAGCAAACCGTCGATGACGCGGGAGAACAGCCGGCGGCTGGACGCCCGGGTGACGCCGTCCATGAGCCGCGGCATGCCCGTGACGTGGATGTCCTCGCGCCACGTGACCCTGCTCCCGCCGTCGATCGGGTCCACGCTGAGCTCGGCCCAGCCGGTCACCACCCGGCCGCGCTTCTCCAGGCGGCAGAACGACGGCTCGCGCCACTGGACGACGTCCATCGGGTCGTGGAAGCCGATGCGCCCGACACCGGTGAACGCGTCGAAGCCGTCCGGGGTGCGCGTGATGCGCGTGAGCGGGACGTGGTCGCCGTGCCGCTCCCACGTGGTGAGCCGCGCGAACGCCTCGGCAGGTGGGAGACGTACCTCACGGACGATCTCGATCAGGGCCACGGCATCATCGTAGGCATGCGCACCATGCCGTTCGACTCGATTGCCGACGTCAAGACCAAGCTGGCCGCCGCCGGCTACCTGGCGTCGGACGCGATCGCGACCACCGTGTTCCTCGCGAGCGAGCTCGGCAAGCCCCTGCTCGTCGAAGGTCCGGCGGGCGTCGGCAAGACGGCCCTGTCCAGCGCGGTCGCGGACGCGTGCGGGGCCGAGCTCATCCGGTTGCAGTGCTACGAGGGCGTGGACGAGGCCCGCGCGCTGTACGAGTGGAACCACGCCAAGCAGCTGCTGCGCATCACCGCGGGCCAGGGCGAGTCGTGGGACGAGGCGCGCAACGACATCTTCTCGGAGGAGTTCCTGCTCCCCCGCCCCCTGCTGACCGCGATCCGCAGCGAGAGCCCCACCGTGCTGCTCATCGACGAGACGGACAAGGCCGACGTGGAGATCGAGGGCCTCCTGCTGGAGGTGCTGGGCGAGTTCCAGGTCACGGTGCCCGAGCTCGGGACGATCACCGCGAAGCACCGCCCGTTCGTGGTCCTGACCTCCAACGCGACGCGCGAGCTGTCCGAGGCGCTGCGCCGGCGCTGCCTCTTCCTGCACGTCGACTTCCCCGACGCACAGCTCGAGCAGGACATCGTCCGGCTCAAGGTGCCCGAGCTCGACACCGCCCTGGGCGAGTCGCTCGTCCGCGTCATCAACGCACTGCGGGTCATGCCGCTGCGCAAGGCGCCGTCGGTGTCGGAGACGATCGACTGGGCCCGTACGCTCGTCGCGCTCGGCGCCGACGTCCTGGACGACGAGGTGGTCAAGGAGAGCCTGGGCGTGATCCTCAAGCACCAGGATGATCTGCAGAAGGCGCGCACGCGTCTTGACCTGGACGCGGTCCTGAGCACGCCATGACCCGAGGAGCCGTATGACGGAGGGCCCGCAGGACCTGGCGGGGCGGCTCGTCGAGCTCGTCGCCGCGCTGCGGAGCAAGGGCATCCCCGCCGGCACGAGCGAGACCGTGGACGCCGCAGCGGTGATCCGGGTGCTCGGCATGGCCGACCGCAACCAGCTGCGTGAGGGGCTCGCCGCCGCCCTCGTACGCCGTGGGGGCCAGCGCGATGTCTTCGACATGGCGTTCGACCTCTACTTCCCCGCGGGCGTGGGCACCCCCCAGGCCGCGATCGACACCGACGGGCCGCTCGACCTGGAGGACCTCCGTGACGTGCTCGCGGCGGCGCTCGCCGACAACGACCTGCGCAGCATGGAGCAGGTCGCCGAGATCGCGGTCGACCAGCTCGGGCAGGTGGGATCGCCCGGTACCCAGACCGCGGGCTGGTCGGCGTACCAGACGCTCGAGCGGCTCCAGCCCCAGACCACGGTCGCCCGGGCCGTGCAGATGCGCGGCGAGGGCGGCGGGCAGAGCCAGGGGCAGGGCTCGGGCCAGGGCGCCGGCTTCACGCAACGTCTGGAGCGTGACGAGGTCCGCAGCAACGTCGAGCGCTTCCGCGCGATGGTCGCCGCAGAGGCGCGTCGTCGCACGGCGGAGGTCCGAGGACGCGACACGGTGACCCGTCACGCGGTCCGGGCGGGCACCGACCGCATCGACTTCCTGAGCGCCAGCAAGCAGCAGCTCGAGGAGCTGGGCCGCACGGTCAAGCCGCTCTCACGCAAGCTCGCGACGCGCCTGTCCGCCCGCCGGCGCAAGGCCAGCCGCGGGAAGATCGACATCCGCCGGACGCTGCGCCGGTCGATGTCCACCGGCGGCGTCCCGATGCACCCGGTCCTGGCCAAGCCACACCCGTCACGTCCTGAGCTCGTCCTGCTGTGCGACGTGTCCGGGTCGGTGTCGGGCTTCTCCGGCTTCACGATGCACCTGGTCCAGGCCCTGAGCGGCCAGTTCAGCAAGGTCCGCGTGTTCGCGTTCGTCAACGCGATGGACGAGGTGACCGACCTGGTCAAGCAGGCCGCCGAGGGCGGGCAGGACGATCTGTCCGCCCGCATCGCCCGTGACGCCCACATCACGAAGTGGCACACGAGCAGCGACTACGGCGAGGCGTTCGCGGACTTCCGGGCCGATCACATGAACGCGATCGGCCCGCGCACCGCGGTCCTGATCCTCGGCGACGCCCGCAACAACAACCAGGACCCCAACCTGGGTGCCCTCCACGACATCAACCAGAAGGCGCGCCGGACCTTCTGGCTCAACCCGGAGGCGTCCATGCGCTGGGGCCTGGGCGACTCGGAGGCTCCTGCGTACGCGGAGGTGGTCGAGATGCACGAGTGCTGCAACGTCGACCAGCTCACCCGGTTCATCACCAGGCTGTTGCCCGTGTGACAGCGCATCACGCGCGGGACTGGTGGTGTCGGTGGGGAAGTTCTGACAAAACCTCCCATTATCGGCACCCGGGTCCTACCGTGGAGTGATGAGGACCCGGCACGTCTCGTCGATCGGCCGCGCCCGTCGTCTGCGCACGGGCGCCCTGGCGGTTGCTGTCGTCGCCGGCGCCGGTCTGCTCGTGGGACCCGCCGGACCGGGCCAGGCCACCGAGGAGGCCATCAGCGCGGTGCGGGTGTCGATCGCCGACGAGAGCGCCGCCTGGAAGCCGTCGTCGAACGCCCGGGTGAAGAATCTGCGTCCCCACAGCCCCGCGGCCGCCCTGCAGCTCAAGGCGAGACGGGCCACCGGGGTGCGAAGCGTCTGGATGAGGTCGCCGGTCTCGACGGGGGCCGCGATGACCGCCTCCTCGACGGTCAGGGCCACGGCCCGCCTGCAGACGTCACAGCCCGGTCGACGGCTCACGTTCCGCGTCCAGGAGATCGTGGCCGGACGCGTCGTGGCCAGTCGCTCGACGACCCTGAAGCCCGGGTCCCGGTCCTGGCGCCATGTCGGGGTCACCCTGCGCACGACCCGGTCGGGCAGTCACCTGCGGCTCGTCACCGAGGCGAAGCGGCTGCGCGGGGGCCAGCACGTCCGCGCGACCGACATCCGTGTGGCCGTCACGCGCCCTCACGTCGGCGGCCCCGCGTGCGAGGACATCGACTACTCCCAGCCCGATCAGGGCGTCGAGACGTTCCGGGAGGACTTCGACGGCTCGTCGATCGACCGTTCGCGGTGGCGCGTGCGCGACAACACGTTCCTCAACCAGGACAAGGCGTGGATCACCAAGGACGCCGTCTCGGTGCAGGACGGCCATCTCGACATCCGCGGCCGCCGGCTCCCGGACGGCGAGCACAAGCAGAACAAGAATGCCCTCTACCCCGCCAACGTGGAGCGTGACTACTCCACGGGGTACGTCGACACGATGGACGGCGCCGGCTACGGCAACGCCGCCGCGGACCGCTTCGGCCAGAAGTACGGGCACTTCGAGATCCGGGCCTGGGTGCCGAGCGAGCCGACGATGTCACGCGGCATCTGGCCTGCGTTCTGGCTGCGTGCAGATCACAAGGCCGGCGAGATCGACCCCATGGAGTCCTACGGCGGACCGACGATCCGGTCGTTCGACCCGTCGAGCTCGTACGAGTGGAACAGCTGGGCCGACACGGCCGAGGGCTCGATGACCGGCATCACGAAGCGACAGACGCACGGCCGTGCCGACGTCGGCGCGGACAAGATCTGGCAGGGCTGGCACACGTACGGCGTGAACTGGTCGCCGCGCTGCCTGCGCTACCTCTACGACGGGCGGACCGTCGGCATCGTCGACTTCGACGCCCCGGGCACCGCGTCGTACTTCCGTGAGAGCAGCTTCGACGACACGTTCCACATCCGTCTCAACATGCAGGTGGGGTCGAGCTACTGGGGCTGGCCCGACGCCGAGCACACCCGCGACGACTTCAGCTACAAGGTCGACTGGGTGCGGGTCCATCAGGGCAAGGACCTGCTCGCCGACCGCTGACCGACGTGCAGGGTCACGAGCATCCAGGCCCAGCCCAGCGCGATGGCGATCATCGACAGCACGCCCGCGGGCCAGTAGACGTGCTCCTGCATGAAGGCGTAGGCGCCGCCGATGGCGACCAGGGCACCGGGCAGGGCGCGCAGGCCGGCCACGCGGATCACGCACCCCGCGGCGGCAGCGGTCGCGCCGATGTACGCGATCGATCCCACCTCGCCGAGGTCGGAGGCCAACCCGAACACCGTGCCCAGCCCGCTCTCGCGGTCGACCTTCAAGCCGCCCGCCGCGATGCCGGCGAGGATGTCGAGCGCAGAGTAGAAGCACGCGTAGACGTAGCCCAGCACCAACGTGATCCGTCCGTAGAGCGGGTCGATCGAGCGCGCGAGGAGCCATGGTCCCACCGCCAGCAAGGGGAAGAGCGGCAGCAGGACGATGTGCATGTTGCGCCAGTGGACGGCGGCGTCCATCGTCAGGCGGTCGGGGTGCGTCGTCCCCACCAGGGCGATCAGCACCGGCGGCACCAGCAGAGCGGCGAGGAGCAGGCGATCAGGACGAGGCATGACTCGACCCTAGGTGCGGGTCGCGACCGCGGCAGTGCGAGTCGGGCTCAGACCTCGACGGTGACCTCGGACGTACGCCTGGCCGCGCGTCGTCCACGCACCCGGGAGTCGATCACCAGGCCGGCAGCCATCAACGCCACCGCCACGATGCCGTCGAGCCACCAGTGGTGCCCCGTGGCCGCCACGACGAACACCGTGACGGGCAGGTGCAGGAGGACCAGCCACCGCCACCAGCCGCTCGCCATCGCGAACGTGCCGAGCGCCACGACCGCGGCCCAGCCGACGTGGATCGACGGCATCGCGGCGAACTGGTCGGAGACGCCGGTCCCGACGTCACCGTAGACGCCCAGGCCGAACCGGCTGGAGAGGTCGACGAAACCCAGCTCATCGACGAACCGCGGCGGCGCCACGCGGATGAACCGGATGAGGAGACAGCCCGCGGTGACCGCCACCAGTCCGTTGCGCCAGTGCGGGTACAGGTCGCGGTGTCGCACGAACGCCCAGACGAGGAACGCGATCAGGGCCGGCACGTGGACGATCGCGTAGTAGGCGTTGACGAACCGGGCGAGCCAGTCGTGGTTGACCACGAAGTGCTGCATCGAGATCTCGGTCGGCAGGTGCAGCAGGCGCTGCAGGTGGTCGATCTCGCGGGCCCGGTCGAGGGCCCCGCTCTCGTGGGTGATCGGCAGCATCCGCGCCAGCCGCCAGATCCCGTAGAGACCGCTGATCAGCGCGAACTCGCGGAATGCGGGCAGGATCGCATCGCCCACCCGGCTGGGCGGCAGCCACCTCAGCACGAGCCAAGCAATGACGCTGACCAGGCAGGCAACACCCGCTTGCTCCCACGACGGCCACGGCACCGGGCCATTCTTGTCGATCGCCGGCCGGGACCCGGACCGAGCCCCCTCCGTGCGCGGTCAGACCCTCGGCGGCAGGTCCTGGTCCACCTCGTCGTGACCGTCCCGGCGGAACAGCGGCGGCATGAACCGCAGCATCAGCGCCGACCACGTCAGGTGGGTGAGCAGGGGGGCCTGGATGCCCCCGGACGCCCGGCGTTGCAGACCGAACAGCGTGCCCATGACGCCACCGGCCATCACCAGGGCAGGATTGCGGGTCGCCGTGGTGGCCAGGGTGTAGATCGCGGTGGACTTGGCGACCGGGTGGCGGGTGCCCGCCGCAGCGTAGAGCGCGCCGCGGAAGAACACCTCCTCGGCCGCCCCGTTCGCGAACGTCGTCGCGGCGACGAGTGGCGCGGACCCCTGGTCGGCGAACGCCAGGATGTCGGTGAGCGCACGGTTGAGGACCGGCACCCGGCGGCACACGAGCGCCGCGCCGTAGAACGCCCCGAACGACGCGAAGCCGAGGGCGACCGGCGTGACGAGGGGCCGCCGGAGGAGGTTGTCGTCGGCCTGCTCCCAGCCGCGGTGCAACGGGCCGGACGCGAGGGCGCCGGCCGTCCAGGTGGCGGCGACGCCGAGGGTGAGCCCGTAGAACTCCTTGGAGTCCGGCTCGGTCGTGAGCGAGCGGCCCAGGAGCGCCGCCCCTGCGATGCTGACTCCCCCGACGACTCGGCGACGACGGTGGAACGCGGCATCGGTCTCGAGGTGGTCGCGCGGCACCTTCTCGCGCAGCTCACGGGGGGCGAGCGCGATCAGGCGTCGGGAGAGGCCGCGGGTCTTGGAGGTCATCAGCTTCGACGCTACTGGCTCTGCCCCGGACCCACACCTCGACCGCGGCGGTCCGCTAGCCTCACAGGATGTCGGCGATCTTCCGCCTCGGGTTCAAGAACGTGCTGGGGTCCAACTGGACCCGCACCCACCACCGCTGGCCGGGACGGGCCGAGATGCTCGAGCGCGAGATGCACGCACCGGGCGGCATGCAGGCCAGCGTGTACTTCCTCGTCGAGGTCAACCGGCGCGCTGAGCGCCGCAGCCTGGCGCACATCCTGCCCCGCTGGGAGGTCGCGCGGTCGCGCCACGGCCACAACGACGGCTACAGCGATCCGGCCGTCCATCGGCTCCTGGAGACTCACGAGCACCCCCTCGGCACGTTCACCCGCCAGCAGCGCCACGTGCTCATCGCCCGCTACGAGCACGTGGCGACGGGGCTGGAATGGGTCGCGGCCACGACCCACCTGTCGTCCTCGGTGCACACGACCCCCGAGAAGGCCGAGGCCTCCAGGCAGCTCCAGGCCACCCGGCTCGTCGAGCTCTGCGCGGAGCACGCCGTGGACGTCGTGGCGGCCGACATCAACAACATCGCGGTGCGGGCCGACACACCGCGCGGCATCCTGGAGGCGGCCGGCTACACCGACTGGCGCGCCGCGACCGACGTGCAGGACGTCGACGTCGACGTCCATCACCGCATCGGCGAGCCGCTGAAGCGCAACGGACGCCATCTCGACGCGATCTACCTCGGTCCCCGGGTCACCGCGATCGACGGCCGCGTGCAGATGACCGAGCCGGACAGCTCGGACCACCTGGGGCTGGTCTGCACGGTCGCGATCAGCCCCAGGTGACCCTGGCGTCAGGCGACGGCCGCAGCTCCCTCGACCGCCGGGATGTCGTCCTTCTTGGCATTGATCAGCGTCACCGCGGTGATCAGGGCGAGCACCAGCAGCATCGCTCCCCAGAAGAAGGCCACGTGGTAGCCGCTGACGAACGCATCGGCCATCACCGCGTCGGGATTGCGCGCTCCGCGCATGTTGTCGGTCAGGTAGGCCGTCACGGCGCCCGCGTAGAGCGTGTTGAGCAGCGCGGTCCCGAGCGAGCCGCCAACCTGCTGGGAGGTGTTGAGCAGTGCGCTGGCGACGCCGGCGTCGTGCGATCCGACCCCGACCAGGGCCGTGCTCGACGCCGGGATGAACACCGCCGCCATGCCGACGCTGAGCAGCACCAGCGAGGGCAGCACGTGCGTCCAGTAGGAGGTGTCGGCGGTCACCCGGGTCAGCAGCACCATGCCGATCGAGGCCGACACCAGCCCGGGCACCATGATCGGCTTGGGGCCGAGGCGTGGCAGCACCTGCGAGATCACGCCCGCACCCAGGATGATGCCGATGCTGAACGGCAGGAAGGCGAATCCCGAGCGCAGCGGGGTGTAGCCGAGCGTCGACTGGAAGTAGAACGTCAGGAACAGGAACATCGCGAAGAGTCCGGCACCCACGAACAAGAAGACCAGGTAGGAGCCGCCGCGGTTGCGGTCGAGCGCCACGTGCAGGGGCAGCAGCGGGTGCGCCGTGCGGCGCTCCCACAGGACGAACGCCACCAGCAGGACCACGGCCACGCCGAGGAAGGTCATCGTGCTGCTGTCGGTCCAGCCCAGCACCTCGGTGCTCTTGCCCGGGTTCTTCTCCTTCGCGGCCTCGGTGAACCCGTAGACCAGCGACACGAGGCCGAGGGACACCAGGATCGCGCCAGGGATGTCGTACTTGGTGTTGCCCTCGGCCTTGCTCTCGCGCACCACGCGCGTCGCGGCGAAGGCGGTGACCAGTGCGATCGGGACGTTGACGCCGAGGCACCAGCGCCACGACGCGTACTCGGTCAGGACGCCACCGACGATCAGGCCGATCGCGGCACCGCCGCCGGAGATCGCACCGAAGACGCCGAACGCGGTCGCCCGCTCCTTGGACTCGGTGAACGTCACCGAGATCAGCGACAACGCGGCGGGAGCCATGAGAGCCGCGAAGAGGCCCTGCAGCCCGCGGGCCGCGAAGAGCAGGCCTGCCGTCGACGCGATGCCGCCGAGGGCGGACGCCACGGCGAAGCCGATCAGTCCCACGACGAAGACGCGCTTGCGGCCGGCGAAGTCCGCGATGCGGCCGCCGAGGAGCAGGAGCCCGCCGAACGCGAGCGTGTAGGCCGTGACGACCCATTGGCGGTCGGCGTCGCTGATGCCCAGATCCTTCTGGGCCGACGGCAGGGCGATGTTCACGATGGAGGCGTCGAGCACGATCATGAGCTGGGCGATCGCGATGACGCCGAGCGCCAGCCATCGTCGGGGATCGGGCTCTCGCTCCGTTTCGGGCAGCATGGGGTCAGCAGCAGTCATCGGATGTCCTCGGGGGATGAGTCGAGTGGGGATCGCGGCGGCGGAGCCCACACATGGCCGGGCCGGGGCGAGTTCGTGCTGCTTGGTTGCAGCGCTCAACGTCATGATCGTATTCCGGGCGGACAGTTTTCTGCCTCGCCCCGCTGGTCCGGGGATCGGCGGTCCCCGTCACTGCCAGAGGTAGTCGGCGCTGTCCTCAGGCGTTCGTGACTCGCTCGGACCGAGGTGCCTCGGCAGGTCGAGCGTGGCGCACTCCCCGTGCGAGGACTTGCGCAGCGTGCGGGCAGCCTCGTCCCGCCGGATGAGCACCTGCTTGCCGCAGATCTCGTCGACCCCCACGTAGTGCTTCGCGATGAGTCGGCGGGTCTCCCCCGACGCGTCCATCCCGAAGATCGTCGCCTCCTGCCACTCCACGATCCAGGTGGGACGGCGACTCGTGGAGCGCAGCATGTCGCGCAGCCGCTCCTCGGCGTTCGGCACGGTGCGGACCATCTGCGTCCACGAGTACGGGTAGGGGGTGGTCATGTCCGCGTAGTAGAGCAGGTTCGCACGGGCGTACAGCACGTAGAGGGTGTCGTCGGGGCGCGCATTGCTCTGCAGGTAGTCCGCGACCGCCAGGGTCCGCTGCTGCGGAGGGTTGACGGTCTGCAGGGTCGTGCCCACGGCCACGTTGCCGACCGCGAGCACGAGGACCAGCGCCGCGGTCGCACTGGCCAGGATGCGACGTCCCGTCACGGCCAGGGCGCAGCCCGACAGCACCGCCAGTGCGGCCACGGGCTGGATGAAGTAGTGGGGGTAGTAGTTGCCTCCGCCCGCGACCGCGAGGAATCCCAACGCGAGCCACGCCGTCAGCGGGAGCACGAGCTGCGGGTCGGCCCGGCGGCGCACCAACCAGGCCACGGACCACGGCACGAGGAACACGCAGCCCGAGACGATCAGGATCGGCAGCCCGAGGCGCACCAGCATGAAGCCGGCCCCCTGTGGAGCGCCGGTGATCTCGGCGATGCTGTCGAGCCTGAAGCCCGCGGCGGCGTACACGAAGCCCCTGACGCCGACCGAGTACGCCTCGAACCACGCGAACGTCACCAGGACCGGCGTCGCCACACCGCCGAGCCACCAGCCGAGCCAGGACCAGCGGAAGTCAGAGCGCGCCCGGGTCACCCCGCTCACGAGCAGGAACACCGCACCGGCCACCAGCACCTCGGCGAACGACTGCTTGACCAACAGGGCACACGTGGCCAGGGCGCCCGAGACGAACAGCCACCGGTGGGGCACGACCGCGTCGCGAGCCCGCATGAGGGCGAGGATCGAGTACGTCGCGGGGACGCTCGCGATGAGCTCGTTGTCGGTGAACACCGCCCCGAGGACGACCGACGAGGTCATGACGGCGGTCAGGATGCCCGCGATGCGCGCCGCCCGGGCCCCGCTGATGCGCTGCGCGATCGCCATGGTCCCCGCGACGAGCAGGACCGCCGCGACCATCCCGACCAGACGCACCCCGAGATCACCTCCGAGCACGCCGATCTTGTAGACCAGAACCAGCAGCGGTGGGCGGTCGAGCCAGGATCCGCCATACATCGAGCCGTCCGTCGAGCCCCACGCACGGGCGACGAACGAGCCGCCGCCCTCGTCGATGCCCAGGGGGACGTTGATGAACGGGGTGCGCAGCAGGACGACGACGCCGGCGCACAGCAGCCACCACCGGATCAGCGAGTCGCGCGTCCGCGGGGTCGGCACCTCGACCCGCTCGTCGAGCACCGTCACGCCGCGGACCTCCCGGGTGGGTGGACCGTGAGGCGGCCGAGGCGCACCGCGGCCCAGGCGATGGCCAGGCCGGCCACGTCGTCGAGCACGTAGTGCCACCCGAGGTAGATCGTGGACACCATGACCGCCACGAGGTAGAGGACCATGAGGTTCGCGGCCCGGCGCAGGCCGTAGTAGCGCAGCATCAGCAGGACGAGGAACGTGAAGCCGGTGTGCAGGCTCGCGAACGCACCGATGCTGGCGAACGAGCCGGCCGTGCCCGGGTCGAGGAGGAGCTCGGAGCGCTCGGCCATGTACGTGGCCTGGGTCGCGGTGACGCTCGTGCGGTCCAGCCCCGCGAACTCCTGCGGCACGGCGTCGAACGGGCCGATCGCCGGGATCAGGTAGTAGGACGCGACGCCGAGGATCCAGACCCACATCGCGGAGGTGAGGAACACGTAGCCCTCACGGATCCGCGGCGCGAGGACGAGGGCGGCGACGAACGAGATCGGCACCATGACCGAGAACGACTCGTAGATCGCCCGGAAGACGTGCGGGGCCACGTCCCGGCCGAACAGGTCGTGCAGCAGCACCGCCGGGCTGTGGCCGAAGAAGAGCCATCGGTCGCTGTCGACGAGCGCGTCGTCGTGCTGGGTCCGGAAGGCGTTCCAGCTCTTGAGGTTGCGGTAGGACGTGTAGACGAGGTGGTACGCCAGGAGGCCGGTGACCGCGAGCAGCACCCGGTCCCGCGTCCACCGCGTCGAGATGGCCTCCCGCGTACGACGCAGGCTCCAGCCGCCGCGCCGGGCCCGGACGACCCCGTCGAGGACGATCAGGACGACGAGGATCCCGAGCGAGAGCGCGATGCGGGACATGAAGACCCGCCCGTCGGGATCACGGAACGGCACGTCGACCTGGCGTGAGCGCCACAGGGCGACCGCACCGAAGACCACCACCACTGCCCACGTCGGGACCCACCAGCGCGATGCCTGGACCCGCGGGCGCACCGTCGTCCCGGTCGCGGAGCCTGCCTGGGACACGATGGGGGTCACCTCGATCTCGGACGTCGTGCGGGTGCGTGCCGGGCCCGATGGAGCACCCGGGATCACGATACGGCCTCGGATCGCCTTGATGGGGGGTTCACGCGGGCGCAGATGCGACGTGCCGTTCCCGGCTCCTCAGGCAAGGATGGGGCGATGCGCACCGTCTTTCACACCGCAGACCCCGACGTCGAGTCGTACCGGCTGCTCACCGCCCTTGTCGTCCCCCGCCCGGTCGCCTGGATCTCGACGCTGTCCGCGGAGGGCGTCGGCAACCTCGCGCCGCACTCGTTCTTCAGCGTCGCGTGTGCGAACCCGCCGATCGTCTCGTGGACCTCGGTCGGCCGCAAGGACACGCTCGCGAACGTGCTGGCGACCGAGGAGTTCGTCGTGAACCTCGCGACGCTGCCCCAGCTCGACCTCATCAACGCGAGCAGCGCACCGTTCGCACCCGGCGACAACGAGGCTGTCCGGCTCGACATCGAGATGGAGCCCAGCGACAGCGTCGCCCCGCCGCGTGTCGCCGGATCGCCCGCTTCGCTGGAGTGCCGGCTGCACTCCACGATCGAGCTCGGTGACTCCGTGCTGGTGCTCGGCGCCGTCGTCGCGATCACGGTCGACGACTACGCCTTGGTGGATGGACACCCGGAGATGGCGCGTCTTCAGCCCGTCTCGCGCCTCGGCAAGGACGAGTGGGGGTTGCCGCCCACGGTCCACGCGACACCTCGTCCCCGCCGGCCGGAGGACGTCGGACGGCTGACCACGCCGCCGGCCTGACCTACCCTGACCACATGGGCCATGCCGCGGAGCAGTTCTGGATCTGTCGCACCTGCGCCGTGGAGCACGCCGACCGGGTCGACGTCTGCGCGATCTGCGACGACGAGCGCCAGTACGTCCCCGCCGGTGGTCAGGAGTGGACCACGCTGGACCAGATGACCGATGAGGGGTTTCGCGCCGAGCTGGTCGAGCTGGAGCCTGATCTCTGGGGCATCACGACGTCGCCCGACGTCGGCATCGGCCAGCAGGCGAAGCTCGTGCGGACCCCGGACGGAAATCTGCTGTGGGACCCCGTCGGATTCGTCGACGACGACATCGCTCGTCGCGTCCGCGCCCTGGGCGAGGTGCGGGCGATCGTCGCGAGCCACCCGCACATGTTCGGCGTGCAGGTGGAGTGGAGCAGACGCCTCGGTGGCGCAGCGGTGCTGGTCGCCGAGGCCGATCAACGCTGGGTCGCCCGCCCCGACGCGATCATCGAGACTTGGGCCGACGACGTCGAGATCCTGCCCGGGGTCACCCTGACCCAGCCGGGCGGTCACTTCCCCGGCAGCGCCGTGGCCCACTGGGCAGCGGGAGCCGAGGGAAAGGGTGTGCTCCTGGCCGGCGACACCGTGGCGCCCAACCCGGACCGCCGCTCGTTCAGCTTCATGCGCAGCTTCCCCAACCGCCTCCCGCTCTCCGGTGCCGTGGCCCAGCGGGTCACCACACACCTCGAGGCGTTCGCCTTCGACCGGGTCTATGGCAACTTCGGCCGCAACCTGATCGCCGCCGACGCCCAGGCGATCATGCGCTGGTCGGCGGACCGGCACGCCGACTGGGTCAGCGGCGTGCACGACGACCTCACGTAGGTCGCCGGTCCGGTCAGAGCCCGGTGACGACCTCGTTCTCGCCGCCGTCATAGGGCTTGCCGGTGAGCTTGGACTTGGCGAGGCTGATCAGCGTCGAGACACGTCCGCCGGGGTTGTCCCAGTACTCCGCGGTGCTCGCGTCGAACCGCACCAGGACCGCGTTGGGGTCCTTCGGGCCCTCAGGCAGCCAGGCCTCGGCGAAGGTGCTCCACAGCTCCTCCAGCTTGGCGGTGTCGTCGACGATCTCAGCGGTGCCCGACAGCGACACCCACGAGCTGTCGGTGGAGACAGTCACGGCGGCCGTCGGGTTGGCACGCAGGTGCTGGGCCTTGCGGGAGTCGCGCGTCGCGATGAACCACATCTCGACGTCGAGGTCGACCTCCTGGCGCGACATCGGTCGGCTGACGAGCGAGCCGTCGGAGTCGACGGTCGTCAACATGCAGAACCGGGAGTCCTTGGTCAGCTCGACCAGCTTCTCGACGTGCTCGTCGCGGGTCGTCATGCACTCAGCACGTCGACCGCCGACACGTCGCCGTCCTTGTCGTAGATGGCCGCGGCGAGCTTGTCGACGTGCTCGGGAGCCACCTGGATCTCGGCCTCGTCGAAGCCCTTGCGCAGCTCCTTCTCGACGAATCCCTCCTCGGCACCGTCCTGGTACGCCGAGACGCGGTTGACGACGAACTGGATGGCTTCGATCTCTTCGCTCTGGTAGTCACTCATGGCTCGCAGGTACCCAGCCGACCGTCGGTCAACCGGCCCAGGAGCCGGGATCGCGCGATCCGAGATAGGAGCCCACCACCGCGGCACCGAGGTCGTCGAGCTCGGGCGCGACGACCGACCCGCCCGCACGCCGTGCCATCGAGTCGATGAATCGGGCGAGGCCCGGGTCCTCCCCCAGACGAAAGAACGTGGTCTGGGCGCCCAGGCGCATCGAGTTGTCCAGCTCGCGCACGGAGAGCGCGACGGTCACGGGATGCGGTGGATAGCTGAAGAACACGTCGCCACTGGACTCCAGGTGGGAGGTCGGCTCGCCGTCGGTGACGATCAGGAGCACGGGCTGGGCGTTGGGGTGCTTGCGGAAGTGCCGGTTGGCGAGCAGCAGCGCGTGGTGCAGGTTGGTGCCCTTGTCCCACATCGCGTCGAGCCCGGTGAGCTGCTCGATGTCCATGACCTCCGCGTGGCGCCCGAAGCCGATGAGCTGCAGGTCATCGCCGCGGAAGCGGCTCGTGATGAGGGTGTGCAGCGCGAGGGCGGTGCGCTTCATCGGGACCCAGCGTCCGTCCATCGCCATCGAGAAGGAGGTGTCGACCAGGAGCGCGACACAGGCCTGCGTACGGGCCTCGGTCTCCTGGACCTCGACGTCGCCGATCTCGATGTGGACACCGGCGGCCGTCGAGCCGCCCTCACCGGCCGTGCGGGTGATCGCGTTGGTGATCGTGCGGGTGACGTCCCACGGCTCGGTGTCCCCGAAGGCCCACTCGCGGGTCGCCCCCGAGCGCTCACCCGCGGCGCCGGCCTGCCGCAGGTCGCGGTTGCCCTGCCGTCCTGACATCTTGTCGGCCACGTCGCGCAGGAGCGCCTTGCCGAGCTGACGCATCGCCTTGGGGGTGAGCTTGAGCTGGCCGTCGGTGCCGCGCTTCACCGTCCCGGAGTCACGCAGGGCCCTCTCCAGGGCCTGGAGGGTCTTGGCGTCCACCGCAGCCTCGTCGCCGAGCTGACGGGCGACCTTGTCCAGGTCGATGTCGTCCATGCGGGAGCCGTCGTACGACTGCGCGAGCTGCTCCGCGAGCTCGTCGAGGTCGGCGATGTCCTGGAAGACCCCCGTCCCGTCGCCGAGCCCGAGCCCTTCGTCGCCGTCCATGCGCTCGGAGCCTCCCCAGTCCTCCCCGGGGCGCAAGGACTGCAGGTTGGCGTCGAGCTCGGCGAGCGACTGCATCAGCTCCGGAGAGCCGAACGCCTGCTGCGCGAGCGCGTCGAGCTCGGCCCGCTGCTCGGCCGTCATCGAGTTGCGCATGCGCTGTGCCGCGGCGGCCCGCGCCGCCAAGGTGTCGA
Source organism: Aeromicrobium yanjiei (assembly GCF_009649075.1). GTDB lineage: Bacteria > Actinomycetota > Actinomycetes > Propionibacteriales > Nocardioidaceae > Aeromicrobium > Aeromicrobium yanjiei. The sequence goes on along the minus strand of NZ_CP045737.1, from coordinate 1,720,588 downwards.
GGAGCTCCTGGATCGTGGCGGGCTGCTCGGGGAAGTAGTCGCCGTGCTTGGCCATGAACTCCTCGAACTGCTCCTGGGTGTCGACGCCCCTGCGGTGCGCGTCGAGCAGCGTGTTCAGGTCGCCCAGCATCTCCTGGATCGCGGCCCGGTCCTCGTCCGTCGCGTTCTCGAGGGCGTCCTTCATGCCCGCGAAGCGTTGCTCGAGCATCTCGCGGCCGAGGAGGTCCTTGATCCGCTCGAAGTCCGCGCGCGCCTCCTGGCTCCTCCACTCGTAGCCGCCCAGCTCGCTGACCGCGGCGGCCGGGGACGCAGGGAGGTGGTCCAGCTGCATCTCGGCGAGCATGCGATCGCCGTCGTCCATGTCCACGTCGCGGGCCAGCTGCTTGCGCTCGGCCAGGACCGCGCGGTCGAGGAGCTCCTTGACCTCCTGCAGCGTGCCGTCGAGGTGGTGCCGCTCGGCCAGCTCTCGCCGACGCTCCGCGACGCGGCGAGCGAGCTCGTCCAGTCCGGCCTGGTCCTTGCCGCCACGGCGCAGGAACTCGCGCATCGCGCGCTCAGGGGAGTAGCCCGCCATGACCTCCTCGCCGATCGCGTCGAGCGCCTCGGTCAGGTCGACAGGCGGGGCGAGCGGATCGGGTCCGTCGACGTACCTGCCGTAGCGGGCGTCCCGCGTGAGGCGACGGTTCTGCCTAGCCATAGATCGTCTCGCCGCCCCCGCTGTCCTTGCTCACCCTCCGGGCGAGGTAGAGCCCTTCCAGGGCCAGCTCGATCGCGCCGGCCCGCTGGCCGTCATTCGTCGCGCCCAGCCGGTCGCACACCTCGTCGTACAGCTCGGACTCCCCCAGCACCGGCAGCCCGGCGAGGAAGTCGCGTGCGGTGACCTGCTCGCCGGTGGACACCATCGCACCGCCCTCGATCGCGTCCACCAGGACCGCGAGGTCGATGCCGCGGAAGTGGCTGCGGACCGTCTCGGCCGTGGCCGTCCGGAGCAGGTGGTCGAGGATCTCGTCCTCGCGACCCTCCTCGCCCGACTCGAACTCGATCTTGCCGCCCAGCACGTCGACCGCGGTCTCAAGGTCCACCGGACGCGCCACTGGGACGTCCTCACCCTGTCGCGTCGCCCGGTGCAGCGCTGCCGCGGCGATCGTCTCGGCACCAGCGATCGCGAACCGGGCGCTGACGCCGCTGCGCTGGTCGACCGCGCTGGACTCGCGCAATGCCTTGGTGAAGCGCGCCAGGATCTCGACGAGGTGGTCGGGCACGTCCGCGACGAGCTCGGCCTCCTGACGGATCACCGCCACCTCGTCGGCCAGCTCAGTCGGGTAGTGCGTGCGGATCTCGGCGCCGAAGCGGTCCTTCAGGGGCGTGATGATGCGGCCGCGATTGGTGTAGTCCTCGGGGTTGGCGCTCGCCACGACGAGCACGTCGAGCGGCAGGCGCAGCACGTAGCCGCGGATCTGGATGTCGCGCTCCTCCATCACGTTGAGCATCGCGACCTGGATGCGCTCGGCGAGGTCGGGCAGCTCGTTGATCGCCACGATGCCGCGGTGACTGCGCGGGATCAGCCCGAAGTGGATCGTCTCCGGGTCGCCCAGGCTGCGTCCCTCGGCGACCTTCATCGGGTCGACGTCGCCGATCAGGTCCGCGACGCTGGTGTCAGGGGTCGCGAGCTTCTCGGCGTACCGCTCGTCCCGTCCGCGCCAGCTGATGGGCAGCTCGTCGCCCATCTCCTCGGCCCGGCGCCGGCTGGCGGTCGTGATCGGCTCGTACGGGTGCTCGCCCAGCTCGGAGCCGTCGATGACCGGCGACCACTCGTCGAGCAACCCGACCATCGTGCGCAGCAGACGCGTCTTTCCCTGGCCGCGCTCCCCGAGCAGGACGATGTCGTGGCCCGCGATCAGGGCCCTTTCGAGCTGCGGGATCACGGTGGACTCGAACCCGTGGAGCCCGGGCCACGGATCACGTCCCTCGCGGAGCGCGGAGAGCAGGTTGTCGCGGATCTCGGCTCGGAGGGACTTCAGGACGTGGCCGGAGGCGCGCAGCTCACCGACCGTGGCGATGGAAGGAGGGGTCACGTGATCCACGCTACTGCGGCACCTGTAGCCGGCAGGGTGACTGTGCGGGGCCGGTCGTCCCGCGTGGCCCGGGACCAACGCCCCTGCCAAAAAAATAATTCTGGGACCCGTGCGCCCTCGACCGCCGCGATGCCAGCCGACAACGGATTTCGGGCGTAGCCTTATTGAACGTGTTAGGCCGTAGCACGATCGAGGGAGACAGTCATGGACGCATCCAGGCCGGGGAGCGCAGGACGGTCACGAGACCACACAACGATGCATGTGCCGGCCCGGGTTCCGGACGCGGCCTACTCGCACGACCGATTGCGGGACCTCGTGCGGATCAACCACGAGCTCACCAGCAGCCTGGACATGGCCGAGATCCTCCAGCGAATCGTGGAGGTCGGCAAGGAGCTGCTCGACGCCCGCTACGCGGCGATCGGGATCCTCGGCGATGAACGGCGGATCAAGGAGCTGATCCACGCCGGGATGGAGCAGGAGGTGGTCGACATGATCGGCCGCGTCCCGCAGGGCAGGGGTCTGCTCGGAGCCATGATCGACGATCCGCGCCCGGTCCGGCTCTCGTTGGTCGACGCCGACGAGCGGTCGGTGGGGTTCCCGCCGCACCACCCGCTGATGCGCAGCTTCCTCGGCGTGCCGATCAAGGTGCACGACGCGCTCTACGGGACCCTCTACATCGCGGACAGCCGGACGGAGACGTTCACCGCAGCTGACGAGGAGCTGGCCGAGGCGCTCGCCGCCACCGCCGGGATCGCGATCCAGAACGCGCGGCTGTTCGACGCCTCGACCTACCGCGCGACCTGGTCGTCGGCCCTTGCCGACATGGCCCGCAGGCTCGTGGAGCACGACGACGAGGACCAGATCGGCCACATCGTCGACGAGGTGCGCACGCTGGCCGGGGCCGATCTGGCGTTCGTCGCGCTGGTCACGAGCGAGGGGCACGCCGTCGTCGAACGCGCGTCCGGCGATGACGCCGGCGACCTGAGCGAGCTCTCGTTCCCGTTGAACGAGATGGTGCTGACCGAGGCGATCTTCCGGGGTGAGTCGGTCCTCGCCGACGGCGTGAGTCGTGCGGGGCTGGGCGGACTGGCCATCCCTGCGCTGTCCGGGCCGTCGATGATCGTGCCCTTCACCCGGCACGACCAGCCGCCCGGTGTGCTCGTGGTGTGCCGTGAGGTCGGTGGGGGTGCCTTCGGCGGACGCGACCTGGAGATGGGCAAGTCGTTCGCGACGCACATCAACGTGTCCCTGCAGCGCCGCGAGCTGCTGCGGAGCCAGCGCCGGGTGGCCGTCCTCGAGGACCGCAACCGGATCGCCCGCGACCTCCACGACCACGTGATCCAGCGCCTGTTCGCGACCGGTCTCAATCTCGAGGGAGTCGGCGCGATGCTCGGCGGCGACGCCGCCGAGCGCATCTCCCGCCAGGTCGACGAGATCGACGGCGCCATCGCGCAGATCCGGCAGAGCATCTTCGCGCTGCGCCATGACGAGGGGCCGGGTGCGGTCAATCTCCGCACCCGGATCCTGCAGATCATCGACCGGGTGACCGGCCAGTCCCCGGGCACGACCCATGTGGTCCTCGCCGGGCCCGTGGACACCGTCGTGTCGGGCACGCGCAGGGACGACGTGGCCGCGGTCGTTACCGAGTCGCTCATGAACGTCGTCCGTCATGCCGAGGCCACCAGGGTCGACATCGCCGTGACGGTCACGCCCCATGAGGTCAGCGTCGAGGTCACGGACGACGGGATCGGTCCGGGCCGGGGCAACGAGCTGAGCGGCCTGGCCAACCTCCGCCGCCGTGCGGAGGCCCTGGGCGGGACGTTCGCACTGCAGGAGGCTCCCGGCGGAGGCACCCAGGTGGCCTGGGCAGTGCCCATCTGACGTCGCGGGACCGGTCAGCCGGCATGTCGTCCCACGGCCGGCATCGACCACCCGCGCGGGTCCGAGACCCGCATGACCACCCCGTTGCCGTCGACCTCCACCACCGGGCTGGAGGTCTGCCGGCGGAGGTCGAGGAGGGTGGGATCGACGTCCCGCCCCCCGCTCTGGACGACCATGCGGTCCGAGCACGCGCTGACCTTGGCCAGGGAAGCGGACGGGACCCCGCTCAGGTCGTCGACCGGGATCGGGCACGGCCGCTCGAGCCGCGACCGCGGACGTACCCGGACGGCCCGGACACTCGCAGGCATGAACAGTGCACAGTCGAGCGCGTACGCCATCGCGCCGGAGAACTCATCACCCAGCACCACCACGGTGATGACCGGCTGACGGCCCGGGTCGGGTGGCCGTGCGAACGTCCCCGGACGCCCGAACCGCTCAGTCATGCCGCCATCCTGCGTGCCACTCCCCCGTGCCGTTCTGGGCCGCCTCGACCTTCTTCGCCTCGCCCGACCCGGACTCGGGCTCCTCGAGCAACCGGCTGGCGAAGACTGCTGCCTGGGTGCGCCGCTCGAACCCGAGCTTGGCCAGCACGTTGGACATGTAGTTCTTCACGGTCTTCTCCGCGAGCTTGAGACGCTCGCCGATCTGTCGATTGGTCAGCCCCTCGGCGACCAGCACCAGGATGCGGCGTTCCTGCGGGGTCAGCCGCTTGAACTCGTCCGGCTCCTCCGGACTGCCGACGCGGAGCCGCTCCATGACCTTCGCCGTCGCGAGCGGATCCAGGAGGGAGCCGCCCCCCGCGACGTGGCGCACCGCATCGACGAGCTCCTGCCCCCTGATCTGCTTGAGCACGTAGCCTGCGGCGCCCGCGACGATGGCCGAGAACAGCGCGTCGTCGTCGTCGTACGACGTGAGGATGATCGCGCCGATCTCGGCCTGCCGCGACCTGATCTGCCGGCAGACCTCGATCCCGCTCCCGTCCGGCAGGCGGCCGTCGAGGACTGCGACGTCAGGCTTCACGGCCGGGATCCGCGACAGCGCCGCTGCAGCCGTGCCTGCCTCGCCGACGACCACGATGTCACCGTCTCGCTCCAGCAGCTCCTTGACGCCCGCCCGTACCACCTCGTGATCGTCCAGCAAGAACACACGAATCATGACCGCTCCCCCTCCGAACCGCGTGGCGTGTGACGTAGTTCGCTCATTGACTGTGACACCTGCGCCACTATCTGGCATCTGGGCCGCGATCACGAGTCGGTGGGAGTTGCCGCCGCCCCGTTCCTGCAGGCTCCAGACCATCCCGGGCGTGCTCTGGGGCATAGGGCCTAACGTCCCCCCTGAACCTGCTCGCAGGAGTTGGGCCGCGGCACGATCACCGATGACATTGGTCCCTTGAGCGGCTCGCCTCGCACCTTCACAGTGGAACCCGAGAAGACAGCACCACCGGCCCATCCAACGGTGCTCTCGATCTCCTCGACCGCCCTACGCGCCCCTCCCTCGGAGCACGTGGGGCGGCCGTGCGTCGCCTCCGTCGACCCGCGTCCGTCGACGTCCCTCAACAGGGTCCGCAGTCCCTGGTCGCTGGGACGTCCGGCCGCTGCCTGCGGGGCGGACGAGTGCGAGCGTGAACGCGGGACGCGCACGCGCCCCTCCCCTGCCAGAGTGAGGACCTGCCATGACCCCCAGCATCGTTCGACGTCCACAAGGACCCTTCACGGACCTGATGGACTGGCTCGACGGTGAGGTCCGCCGCGTGGGCGTGTCTCCCGCAGTCCCGATCGAGGACTTCGTGGAGGACGGTCAGTACGTCGTGCGGGCCGAGCTGCCGGGCGTCGACCCGGACAAGGACGTGAGCGTGACCGTCGAGGGCGACATCTTGACGATCCACGGCGAGCGGCACGAGGAGAAGAAGGAGAAGAACCTCCAGGAGCACCGCTACGGATCGTTCACCCGCAAGGTCCGCGTACCGACAGGCACCGTGGCGTCAGAGGTGAAGGCGACGTACACGAACGGGATCCTGGAGGTCCGTGTGCCCGTCAAGACCGCTGACGACCAGGCGCAGAAGGTCACGATCGAGCGAGGCGAGTAGGCCCGATGAACCTGCCAGCCAATGAGCGCCCCGTCGTGGTCGGTGTCCGCGACCAGCAACCGGGGGTGCTGGACTTCGCCCGCGAGCTCGCCAGGCTCTACGAGACCCGCCTGCGTGTCGTCCACGCGTGCCAGATCCCGTATCCGTACGCGTTCTCGCCCCTCTCGGTGGGCGACCTGCCGGACAGCATCGTCACGGCTGCGCGCAAGACGTTGACGGACGCCGAGAAGCACCTCGAGGCCGACGAGCCGCAGCCCGACATCGCGTACGAGCTGGTCGCCGGCTTCCCTCCCGCGGTGCTCGGATCCGAGAGCGACGGCGCGAAGTCGGTCGTCGTCGGCACCGACGACGTCGGGTGGCTGGACCGGCTCACAGGTGAGGCGGTCACCAACTTCCTCGTCCTGCACGCCCACAGCCCGGTCATCGTGGTCCCGCCCGGGGTCGACAGCTTCGAGGTCGAGCAGATCATCGTCGCGGTCGACACCCAGACGTCGGCGTCCGGCCCCGTGCAGTTCGCGTTCGAGCTGGCCGACAAGATCTCGGTCGACCTGCGCGTCCTGCACGTGATGCGCCACCGGGAGGCGGCCAAGGACATCGAGATGTCACGGGTGCACCTGGCCGAGGTGCTGGCGGGCTGGTCGGAGACCTATCCGGACCTGAACGTCACGTCCGAGCTGATCGAGGGCAAGGATCCTGCGGACGAGACCCTGGCCGTCGCGGGCGACGGCGCCCTGGTGGTCGCCGGCCGTCCGCACTCGGGCGCCCTGCGCGGGTGGCGGGCGCCCGTGGCCCGCGCGCTGGCCCGCGCCGGGCGACGGCCCGTGGCAGTGGTGCCTCCGGACTACACGGTCTGACCACACCGCCGCGAACGACGTCCCGTCAGGATCGACGGGACGTCGTTCGTGCGTGACGGGCCGTGCTCGTGCCGGTCTCCCGTGCGGCGCGGCCGATCTCGAGATGCTTGTGGACCGCCACGACCGCGGAGACGACCACGGCCACCGCGAGGATCCGCAGCCAGCTGTCCCACCCGATCGGAGCGGTCTGGAACAGCGTGTTCATCGCCGGGACGTACGTCAGGCCGAGCTGGCCCACGGCCTGCAGCGCGACGCCAGCCACCAGGTAGGGGTTCGCGAACAGGCCCGCGGTCCAGCCGGGACGTCGAAGCGAGCGGCAGCTGAACAGATAGAAGGCCTCGACCATGACGAAGACGTTGACCGCGGCCGTCCGGCTCGCGTCGATCGACGCCCCTGCGTCGCGCTCGGAGCGGTAGACCCACCACGAGCCCGCGAGGAGCAACAGGGAGACGAGCACGGTCCGGACCGCCTCGGGACGTCCGAAGATCGGCGCGTGCGGGTCCCGCGGTGGACGCGCCATGATGCCGGGCTCCTTGGGCTCCCACGCCAGGGTCAGTCCGAGGAGCACCGCGGTCGTCATGTTGATCCACAGGATCTGGGTGGGCAGGATCGGCAGGTCGGTGGCGAGCAGGATCGCCACGAGGATCACCAGCCCCTCACCGAGGTTCGTCGGCAAGGTCCAGACGATGAACTTGGTGAGGTTGTCGAACACGCCGCGCCCCTCCTCGACCGCAGCCTCGATCGTCGCGAAGTCGTCGTCGGTGAGCACCATGTCCGCGGCGTCCTTGGCCGCCTCGGTGCCGACGACTCCCATCGCGATGCCGATGTCGGCCTGCTTGAGCGCCGGCGCGTCGTTGACCCCGTCCCCCGTCATCGCGACGACGTGGTCGCGTGACTGCAGGGCCTTCACGAGCCTCAGCTTCTGCTCGGGGGTGACCCGTGCGAACACCGAGGCCCGCTCGACCGCCTCCGGCAGACCGCTCTCGTCGATGCGTTCGATCTCACCGCCGGTGAGGACGCTGCCGTCGCCGTCCTCCCGCAGGATCCCGATGTGGCGGGCGATCGCCGCGGCCGTCGTCGCGTGGTCACCGGTGATCATCTTGACCGACAGGCCGGCCTCGTGGCACGACCGCACGGCGTCGGCGGCGGTCGCCCGTGGCGGGTCGATCATCGCCTCCAGCCCGGTGAAGACCAGGCCGTGGACCTCGCCGCGCACGAGCCCGTCGAGGGCGTCGTCCTCGGGGTTGCGCTGGAACGCCGTGGCAAGCACCCTCATGCCCTGCTGCGCGTATCCCTCGGCCGCAGCCATCACGGCGCCCTCGTCGAGGGGCTCGGTGGTCCCGTCGGCGGCCATCTGGTGTGTGCTGACGTGGAGGACCCGCTCCACGGCGCCCTTGACCATCAGCAGCCGGTCGCCGGTCTGCGGGTCCACGTGGGTCGTGGCCATGTACTGCCGCTCCGAGCTGAACGGCAGCGACCCGACCCGCTCGAGACCGCGCGGCTCGATGCCGTGGTGCTGCGCGACCGTCAGCATCGCGGTCTCGGTGGGATCGCCCGACGGCGTCCCGTCCTCGGCCATCCACGCGTCATTGCAGTTGGCGCCGACCAGGAGGCACCAGTGGACCGCACCACCGACCGAGCCGGGCTGGCTCGCCCGGTCTCCCGCGACGGCGACTTCCCCGTCGACCGTCCAGACGCTCTGGACCGTCATCCGGTTCTCGGTCAGCGTCCCGGTCTTGTCCGAGCAGATCACGGTCGCGCTGCCCAGGGTCTCCACCACCGGGAGCCGGCGGATCACGGCGCGCCGCCGCGCCATCCGCGACACCCCGATCGCCAGGGTGATCGCCACCGCGGCCGGGAGACCCTCGGGGATGGCACCCACCGCGAGGGCCACGACGGCCACGAACATGTCCGTCGCCGACTCACCCTGGGCGACGCCGGCGATGAAGGCGATCACTGCCAGGGCCAGGATGACGACGGTCAGCTGGGTACTGAACTTCGCGAGCTTGCGGGTCAGCGGGGTGGCCATCGTCTCGGTGCTGCCCACCAGGCGGTGGATCTCGCCGAGCTCGGTCTCCCCGCCGGTCCCGACCACGATGCCGGACCCCGACCCGCTGGTGACCAACGTGCCGGAGAAGGCCATGTTGACCCGGTCGGCGACCGCGGTCTCGGTCGGCAGGAGGACGTGCCCCTTCTCGACCGGCAGGGACTCCCCCGTGAGCGCCGACTCGTCGACCTTCAGGTGGCTCTCGCTGATGAGACGCACATCGGCCGGCACCCGGTCCCCCGCCTCGATCAGCACGAGGTCACCCGGGACGAGCTCCTCCGACGGGATTCTCTGCTGCGCGCCACTGCGCACGACCGTCGCGGTCGTGTGGACCATCGATCGCAGCGCCTCCAGCGCCGACTCGGCCTTCGACTCCTGCACGAAGCCCAGGATCGCGTTGATGACCACGACGCCGAAGATCACCGAGGAGTCCACCACCTCGTCCAGCAGCAGCGTGACGATGCCTGCCACGATCAGCACAATCACCAACGGGCTGTTGAGCTGGCGCAGGAACCGGCGTACCGCCCCTTCGCCCTTCGCCTGCGGGAGGCTGTTGGGTCCGAACCGCTCGAGCCGGCTCCGCGCCTCGTCCCGGTCGAGCCCCGTGCGGTGATCACTCTCCAGGAGCAGCAACGCCTCGTGAGCGGTGAGGTCGTGGTAGGTCTGCACGTCGCCTGCTGCACCTGGGGCCATGCCCGCAAGTCCAGCCCGGGCCCCCGTCCCGACCCAGAGGCGATGGTCCTGCGGGGGGATCCCCCCGGCGCGCAGGGCCGTTGGTCACTACGCGGCGCACGCACCGGGGCGGAAAATGGACTGTCCAACCCCAACCAGGGAGCTGTGATGGACGCTGTGACCCACCGCCTGAAGATCGCCGACCTCGCCGGCCGTCTGATATCCGAGTTCGAGGGGATCCTCGTGCCCGGTCAGGTCATGCGGCTGGTCTACCAAGCCGATCGGCTCGTCCTGCGATCCGCGAGCAGCACGGACGACCCGGTCGTGCTGTGCGAGCAGATCGCCAGACGGCTGCTGGACGACCGGGTCGTGCACGAGGCGCGCCGCCGCACGGTGGCCTGAGCGCCCTGGCACCACGCCGATCGCTCACCACACCGAGCCGATCACCACGAACGCCAGGCTGAGCACGAGCAGGATCCCGACCAGCGGCAGGACGAATCGCAGGTAGTGGTCGTAGCGGACCTTGGCCAGCGCGAGACCGCCCATGACCACCGCGGAGGTGGGCGTGATGAGGTTGATCAGGCCCGACGCCGACTGGTACGCCGTGACGACCACCGCGCGGTCGACGTTGGCGAAGTCCGCCAGCGGGGCGAGGATCGGCATCGCGAGGGCGGCGTGTCCCGACGACGACGGGACGAGAAAGGCCAGCGGCAGGTTGATCAGCAGCATGAGCGCCCCGAACACACCCGACGAAGTGTTGTTCACGATGTTCTCCATCGAGTGCAGGATCGTGTCGGTGATCTCCGAGTTGTTCATGATGACCGTCACGCCGCGTGCCAGCACGATGATCAGCCCGACGCCGATGAAGTCGCCGGCTCCTCTCACGAGGGTGTCCGTCATCCCCTTCTCGCCCATGCCGCCGATCAGGCCGACCACGATCGACATCACGATGAACAGGGCCGCGAGCTCGGGGAAGTACCAGTCGAGCTGCCATCCGTAGCTCTCGGCGTTGGGACCGTTGATGATCTGCGCCCAGGGCACGATCGAGAAGATCATGAACACGAAGGTGAGTCCCACGACGGTCAGCACGATCTTCTCGCGCGTCGGCAGGGCTCCGACCTCGCGCAGGCCTTGGGAGCGCAGCTCCTCATCCTCGTCAGCCACCCCGACCCGTGAGGCGGCCGGGTCGGCCTTGACCTTGCGCGCATAGCGCAGGACGTACCAGATCCCGATCGGGACCAGCACGATGTACATGATGAACCGCAGGACGATGCCGTCGCCGATCGAGATGTCGGCGGCGTCCGAGGCGACACCCGTCGCGAAGGGATTCACCGTCGACGCCAGCACGCCGATGCCGGCGCCCACCAGGATGATGGATGCCGCGACCAGCCGGTCGTAGCCGAGGGCGAGGATCAGCGGAACCACCAGGGCGTAGAAGCCCAGCGTCTCCTCCGCCATGCCCTCCGCGGTGCCGCCGATCGAGAACAGCACCATGAGCACGGCGATCAGGAGGGATCCCCGCGTGCTCATGCGCTGGGCGATGCGCGCCACGCCGTTGTCGATCGCGCCCGTGCTCATCGACATCGTGATGAAGATGCCGATCGCGACGACGAAGAAGAACACGCCCGCCGCGCCGTACAGCTCACCGGTCTCGTTGGGACCGATGAACCCGTCCGAGTTGAGGATGCCGTAGAGGCCGTTCACCGGCGCCAGGAACAGCTGCATCAGGCGGTCGAGGAACGACAGGCCCGCCTCGGTGCGCTCATAGCTGCCCGGGATCGGGCGGCCCGTGTCCTGATTGGTCTGGTAGCTCCCGGTGGGAATCACGAACGCCAGGAGCCACACCGCGACCGTGACGGCGAACAGCACCGTGAACGCGCTGGGGAAGCGCAGGGTCTTGCCGCCCGTCTCGCCGTCCCCCTGCCCGCCTCCGTCCGACGTGCCCGATTCGCCCTTGCCCTTGTGCGTCGCGGCCATGGTGAGGTCCTCTCCGTACGGATGATCGGATGCAGATCAGGCAAGCAGCGCGACACGCACGGAGGATGAGGCTTTGCTCCCTCCCGCGCAGGACCTTCGGCCCTCGCCTCGTCCGTGTGCGCCCGCGAGGCTGGCGGGCAAACGAGACGGGATATCAACATGAACCTGCACGTCGATTCTGAAGTGGGCACGCTGCGGCAGGTCATCCTGCACCGCCCCAACCTGGAGCTCAAGAGGCTCACCCCGAGCAATCACGACGAGTACCTGTTCGACGACGTGCTGTGGGTCAAGCACGCCAAGCAGGAGCACGACGCGTTCGCCGACACGCTGCGCGACGCAGGTGTCAAGGTGCACCTGCTCGGCCAGCTGCTCGAGGAGACGCTGGCCCTGCCGGACGCACGCAAGTTCGTGCTGGAGCGGACGCTCGACGAGCGGGTCTACGGTCCGCTCGCGGTCAGTGCCCTGCTCCCGGTGTTCGACGGCCTCGACGACGCGACCCTCGCGACGCACCTCATCGGCGGCATGACCAAGCGTGAGCTGCTGGAGCACACGCAGGAGCCGTCGTCCCTGGTGGTGCAGGCGCTCGAGCTGGACGATCTCCTGCTGCCGCCCCTGCCCAACCACCTGTTCACCCGCGACACCTCGGCCTGGGTCTACGACGGCGTGTCGATCAACACGATGCGCAAGCGTGCCCGAGCGAGGGAGACGATCCACTACGAGGCGATCTACCAGTGGCACCCCACGTTCGCCGATGCGCAGTACGCCGAGTGGGCCGACGGGACAGCGGGGGACGCGACCACCGAGGGCGGCGACATCCTCGTGCTGGGTCGCGGCGTGGTCCTCATCGGCATGAGCGAGCGCACCACGCCCCAGGGCGTCGAGCGGCTCGCGCGCCGGCTGTTCGAGGCGGGCAGCGCGACCAAGGTCGTGGCGATCTCGATGCCCCAGCAGCGTGCGTTCATGCACCTCGACACCGTGATGACGATGGTCGACGACCACACGTTCACCAAGTACGTCGGCATGGGGATGCTGCCCTCGTACACCGTCGAGCCCGACGACAGCGAGTCCGGCCTCAAGGTCACGAGCCACGCGCCGGAGGAGATGCACGACGCGATCGCCTCGGCCCTCGGACTGGACTCGATCCGGGTACTCACCGCGACGCAGGACGTGCACGCGGCCGAGCGTGAGCAGTGGGACGACGGGTGCAACGTGCTGGCCCTCTCCCCCGGCGTCGTGGTCGCGTACGAGCGCAACGTCACGACCAACACGTACCTGCGCAAGAACGGCGTCGAGGTCATCACGATCCAGGGCAATGAGCTCGGACGTGGTCGCGGCGGCCCGCGCTGCATGTCGTGCCCCATCGAGCGAGAAGGTATCTGACCATGGCGTTCAACCTGCGTAACCGCAGCTTCCTCAAGGAGCTGGACTTCACCCCCAAGGAGTGGAAGTTCCTGATCGACCTCGCGGCCGAGCTCAAGCTGGCCAAGTACACCGGTGCGGAGCAGCCGCGTCTGACCGGCAAGAACATCGCGCTGATCTTCGAGAAGACGTCCACGCGCACCCGGTGCTCGTTCGAGGTCGCGGCGTACGACCAGGGCGCCCAGGTGACCTACCTGGACCCCCAGGGCTCTCAGATCGGGCACAAGGAGTCGATGGCCGACACGGCGCGGGTGCTGGGCCGCATGTTCGACGGCATCGAGTACCGGGGCGCGGCACAGGAGAACGTGGAGGTCCTGGCCAGGTACGCGGGCGTGCCGGTGTGGAACGGACTGACCGACGACTGGCACCCCACGCAGATGCTGTGCGACATGCTGACGATGCGCGAGAACTCCCCCAAGCACGACGGCGAGATCGCCTTTGCCTACCTGGGCGACGCGCGCAACAACATGGCGAACTCGCTGCTGGTGAGCGGGGCGATGATGGGGATGGACGTACGCATCGTGGGGCCCGAAGAGCTGTGGAACGACTCCGAGATCATCGACCAGGCCAAGGCCATCGCGGACCAGACCGGCGCCCGCATCCTGCACACCGCGGACGTCAAGGAAGGCGTGGCCGGCGCCGACTTCCTGTACACCGACGTCTGGGTGTCGATGGGTGAGCCCGTCGAGGCGTGGGAGTCGCGCATCCAGCAGCTCAAGGACTACCAGGTCAACTCCGCGGCGATGAGTGCCACGGGCAACCCGAACGTGAAGTTCATGCACTGCCTGCCGGCCTTCCACGACCGGCACACGAAGGTCGGCGAGGACCTGTACCAGAAGACCGGCATGGAGGCGCTGGAGGTCACCGACGAGGTCTTCGAGTCCCCCGCCTCGATCGTGTTCGACCAGGCCGAGAACCGGATGCACACGATCAAGGCCATCCTCGTCGCGACGTTGGGCAGCTGACATGCGGATCATGGTGGCCTTGGGCGGCAATGCGCTGCTGCAGCGCGGACAGAAGCCGGATGCGGAGATCCAGGAGGAGAACGTGCGGCGCGCCGTCGCCGCGCTCGCTCCGTTGAGTGCCCAGCACGAGCTGATCGTGACGCACGGCAACGGGCCTCAGGTCGGCGTCCTCGCGCTGCAGTCCGCCTCCGACCCCAACCTCACGTCGCCGTACCCGTTCGACGTCCTGGGCGCACAGACCCAGGGCATGATCGGCTACTGGCTGCTGCAGGCGATGCAGAACGAGCTCCCCGGCCGGCAGGTCGCCGCGGTGATCAACCAGACGCTTGTCGAGGCCGGGGACCCCGCCTTCGACAACCCCACGAAGTTCGTGGGCGAGATGTACACGGAGGAGCAGGCCAAGGCCGTGGCCGCGGAGCGCGGGTGGGTCGTCAAGCCGGACGGCTCCAGCGGCTGGCGCCGGGTCGTCGGCTCGCCGCGTCCGCAGCGGGTCGTGGAGACCCGCCTCATCCGGAAGCTGCTGCAAAGCGATGCCGTCGTGGTGTGCGCCGGAGGCGGCGGCGTGCCGGTCATCCGCGACGAGGAGGGACGCCTGCGGGGCGTCGAGGCGGTCGTCGACAAGGACCTCACCAGCTCGGTGCTGGCCGAGGCGCTGGACGCCGACTTCCTGATCGTGGCGACCGACGTCCCTCAGGTCATGAAGGACTTCGGCCAGCCCACCGAGGAGCCGATCCTGCGCGCGACACCGGCGGGTCTCCGGGCCCTCGACCTGCCCGCCGGCTCGATGGGTCCCAAGGTCGAGGCGGTGTGCCGCTTCGTTGAGCTGACCGGCGGTGCGGCGGCCATCGGGGCGCTGGACCACACCGTCCAGATCCTCGCGGGCGAGTCGGGCACCATCGTGACGCCGTCGGGGACGTACGACCCTGCCCTGCTCCGCGCCACGAAGTCACACTCCACGGTGTCGGCCACCCAGGGAGGACTGGCCAGCTGACGCACCCGTCGCCGAGGTCCCCGCTCCGACAGGGGCGGGGACCTCGCTGCGCGGGCCGACGTGACGACGTCCCACCGGTAGGTGGGCTGCGGTCGTCAGCCTTCGAACTCCTCGAGGGTCGGGACCAGCCGCGAAGCACGGGGCACCGCCGTGAAGCCGACGCCGTCTGTGCCGATCGTGAGCGCGGGCTGCGGCAGCAGCTGGACGTCATATGGCGTCTGACGCACGTTGCAGCCGCCGACGTCCCGGTCCCGGGTGACCACCAGCTCGTCGGACGTGTCGGCACCGAGCGCCTCGGGCGTCACCTGGTCGCCGGTGGCCTCCGGCAGCTCCTTGGTGTACGAGAACTCGTGCCCGCGATGGGTGAGGAACGCTGACAACCGCGCGGCCATCTCGAACCATGCCTTGCTCCTCGCCGCGGCCGGCAGCACCACCGTCACGTGGTGGTCGAGCACGGCGACCGCGTCACGCACGGTGTGCGTCCGTTCATTCAGCTCCCCCTTGATCCGCGTGCGCGCCTCCAGCACGACCAGGGGACCGAGCTCGGTCGTCAGGTCGCACCGCCGCTGGTCGGGACTGCCGGTCGTCCGCACCTGCACCTTCACCTCGCCGTCCTTCACCGTGCTCGACTTCGCGACCTCGGTTCGCCCGCGGAGCGCGAGCGCGGGCATCTCCAGGCGGGATTCGATCGGCACCGGGATGGTGAAGGTCTGTGCGGTGGCGTTGTCGTCGCTGTCGAACCACGACGGGTTGGCGATTGCGAAGACCGCGACGAGGAGCACCGTCACGCCGAGCAGCGCCAGGGCTCCCTTCGGCACCCACGAGCGAGCCATCACGCGTCCCGTGCCGCGCCGCGCCGCGTGTCGTTCCAGTACGACTGGACCAGCTGGTTCATGATGCGCGGACCGTGTCCTGGAAGTTGATGAACGCACGGGTCTGCCCACCGGTGCCGTGCACGGTCAGCGGCGTCGCGATCGGGGTGAACGACTGGACCCCGAGCTCGTCGTCCATGCGACGGCGCACGAGATTGTCGACGATCGTCACGTCATGGCCTGCGCGTGAGAGGTGGACGGCGCTGGGCCAGCCGCAGAATCCGTCTCCGCCGAGCACTACTACCTTCATGGGCTATCCCCCGGTCGACTCGAACACTGAACGTATTTCTCGTCCCTCCGGACGACCACGGGACAGCGTCCCCATGCCGAGGGACCATGGGCCCACAGCGCCCCTCGGGGGCCGACGCGGTGGGCGCTTTGACCCCGGACGCCCTGTCCGGGCGCGGCTAGCGTCGGTGCATGGACATACGGCCCTTGTGGCTGGTCGCGCTCGGCGGCGCGCTCGGCGGGGCTCTCGGCGCGGCCCCACGGGGTGGTGGTTCCTCCACCGTACGAGGGCGTATCCGGCCCCAATCGGTGGCGTACGTACCGCGCGAGGGGGAAACGGTGGCGTACGCACCGCGCCCGGGGGGAGACTAGGTGCGCTTGGCTGACGGCACGTAGTCCGGCGTGCGCCCGGCTGCGATCAGGATCGGGACGAGCGCCTCCGTGAAAGCGGTCTTCCCCGAGCCGACGGGACCGCCGATGCGATCCTCAGTGCGTTGTCGTTCATGAGTCCTCTTCCGTGGTCGTGGTCGACATGCGGTGCAGCTCAGCTGGCGAACAGCCGCGCGTCGGCTCGTTCGTGACGGGCCGACATGATGTCGGCGACGGGAGCGCATCCGCCGAGGTCCTGCAGGTCACGCTCGACCGCGTCGAGGGCGACGCGCTCGATCACCGGGGCGATGTCATACAGCACGACCTGGGCGTGCCGCTGGTCCGTGAGCCGGAGCCGCAGGGCGGCGCCCACGAAGCTGACCGCGTACGCGAACAGGTCCGACGCGACCGCCGACCGGGTGGTGAGCCCGGTGGACGCGTAGACGACGGCCGTCGCGACCGGCTGGCATCCCGGTGTCGCCCGGGCGGTCACCCGGCCGGCGTACTCCGCGATGCCGTCGCCGCCGACGACCTCGCCGGCCATGTCGATGAGCTGATGACCACTGCGCACCGAGGCCCGGCGCATCTCGGCCGTGAGCTTGGACGCGAAGAGGCGTTGATCAGCCTCCTGCACCCCGTCCCAGTCAGTGGCCCTCGCGGCCCGGTGCGCGACGGCCAGAGCCGTCGCGTCCCCGGGACCGACCGCGTGGACGAGCAGGTCCTCCAGCAGGTCGCGCACGTCACCGCGGTCGACCAGCCCGGCCTGGCTGTAGCCCTCGAGTCCGTGCGACATCGTGTAGAAGCCGCTCGGGAAGGCCGAGTCCGAGAATTGCAGGCTCGCGAGCAGCTGCCGCAGGTCTGAGGCGTCCATGGCCGTCTCACGCGAGGAAGAACAGCTGCGTCACGGGCAGCGTCTCGGCCGGTTCGATCGTGGCAACGGTCCCGTCGTAGGTCGCGGCGTAGGTCTTGTCGATCTCGCGTGGAGTGAGGTTCATGGAGGTCTCCGGCTTCTGCTCCGTCGGACCGACCGGGGACTCCCCCGACGGGTTGCTACACGTGCACTCTTCTTGGCCGCTGGGCCGCAAGGTAGGGCCGTTGGACCCCGAGCGCCACGGCAGAACCGCTCGGGCGGCCGAGGCGTCCTCGGCGTCGTCATCCGGCCCGGAGGCGGCGTCCGCGAGGATGATCAATGCGGTCTGCGTGGCCCGCGCCAAGGAGCGGAGCGCCCGGCGCGTCAGGACGGCCTCGCCCAGGTCTCCGAGATCCATCAGGTCGGGGTCCGGCTCGACCGCGTCCGCCGCGCCGGGCGCGTACGCCGCGGCGAGCGCGTCGAAGCTCCGCACGGTCTGCTCCTCGACCTGCGCCCACTGCCGAAGACGCACAGCTGTCACGACCCCGTCTGTCCCCGCCCGAGGCCGGACCCCGTGGGCCGAGGATCACCTGCTGTGGGTGACGACCGCCGCCCGCGGGACGCATAGCGTCACCGAGGAGGTTCGAGCGGAAGGTGCCGAGATGGCTACGCGACGCAAGCCGGACGCTCGGCACGCGGGGGACGCCTACGGCGAGACACGGTGGCCCATGGCGGTGGCGGTGGTGGTTGCCATGGTGATAAGGCCCTGCTCCCGGACACCCTGAGGCTGTCTCGGCCATGGGTGCTGCCCACTGTGTGCGGGCTGCTGCTCGCAGCACTGCTCGCCGGCGACCCGGGGCAGATCTCGAGACGGACCACGCTGCTCCGTATCGCATCCGTCGCGCTGAGCGTCGTGCTGTCCTTGGGAGCGATCTGGTCGACGATCCAGCTCGTCGATGACATCTGCAGGGACGGTCACGAGACCGATTCGGCGGTGGAGCTGCTGCAGGCGGGCTCGTGCGTCTGGCTCGGCACCGTCATCGCGTGCGCGGTTCTCTACTTCGAGCTCGACTGCGGGGGCTCCGCAGCTCGCGCCGAGCGGATGCCGCGCTACCCAGACCTGGCGTTTCCGCAGCAGCTCAACCCCGGGGTGAGTCCCGAGGGGTGGCGCCCGCGCTTCGTCGACTACCTCTACCTCGGCCTGACCAACGCCACGGCGTTCAGCCCGACCGATGTCATGCCGCTCGTGCCGTGGGCCAAGGCCATCATGTCGATCCAGGCGCTGATCTCACTCATCATCACCGGCCTCGTCGTCGCCCGGGCGGTGAACGTCCTTCAGTGACGTCGCATCCTCTGACACGTACGACGGCCAGGAACAACGGCTCCCCGGGCGGGGCCGAAGGTCCCCCTGCTTCGTGATCCGTCGGTCCTTTTCACCGCGTGGGTCAACGCCAGGCCGGAGGGATCACACGTTCTGGGTGATGAGGGCCAACCCGCGACGCCCATAGCGTCGTCGGACAAGGACCCCCAGCGGAAGGTACCGAGATGGCCACGCACAAAGACGCACATCCACCTGCCTCCGGCAGATCTGTACCCGGCCGCACGTTCATCAGCTGGACCTCGATGGCGATCCTCATCGCCACTGCGGTGGCGAGCGTGCGCGGGCTTCCCGCGATGGCCGCGTATGGCTGGGCATCGATCTTCCTGTACGTCCTGCCTGCCATCTTGTTCATGGTGCCGGTCGCCCTCGTGGCAGCAGAGCTGGCCAGCGGTTGGAAGGGCGGCGTGTTCGTCTGGGTCAAGGAGGCCTTCGGCGACAGGCTCGGATTCTTTGCCATCTGGCAGCAGTGGATGCAGAACGTTGCGTGGTATCCGGCGCAGCTGGCGTTCTTCGCCTCCGCACTCGCCTACGTGTTCGACCCGAAGCTCGCCAACTCTGGCCTCTTCACGGGCCTGGTCATCCTCGTCGTGTACTGGTTCTCGACCCTGATCGCGACCCGCGGGGTCGACACCTTCGCGAAGGTCAGCACCTGGGGATTCCTGGCCGGGACGATCGTGCCCGCCGCGGCGCTCATCATCTTCGCGGTCATCTTCTGGCAGGACGGCGGCACCTCGCACCTGCAGTCGATCGATGACGCGAACTGGTTCCCCAAGTTCACGGGCCTCGCCAGCATCGTGCTCATCGTCAGCAACTTCCTCTCGTACGCCGGCATGGAGATGAACGCCGTGCACGTGACGGAGATGCGCAAGCCCAGCTCAGAGTTCCCGAAGGCGATCGTCCTGTCGGTCGTCCTCATCCTGTTCGTGTTCATCCTGCCCACGCTCGCCATCTCCGTGGCGGTGCCGGGATCCAGCGTCAACCTGACCCAGGGCGTGCTCCAGGCGTTCGACGTCTTCTTCGGTCATCTCGGGATCCCCTGGGCAACCACGGTGATGGCCCTGTTGATCGTCATCGGGATCCTCGCCTCCGTGGTCAACTGGATCCCCGGCCCGAGCCGTGGACTCCTCTTGGTCGGCAAGGAGGGCTATCTCCCGCCCCGACTGCAGGGCACCAACAGCCGGGGAATGCAGGTCCCGATCATGATGGTCCAGGGCCTGATCGTGACCGTGATGGCTGTGCTGTTCGCGATCCTGCCTTCCGTGCAGTCGGTCTTCTGGATCCTGACCGCGATGGCCGTGCAGCTGTACCTGCTGATGTACATGGTCATGTTCTTGGCCGCCATGAAGCTGCGGCGCACCCACCCCGACGTACCTCGCGGTTTCCGTACACCGGCGATGCCGGTGGTCGGGTGGGTCGGCTTCCTCGGCAGCCTCGCCGCCTTCTTCCTCGGCTTCGTCGAACCGTCCGGGAACGCGGACTCGACTCCCCAGGGCGTGTACATCCTGATCCTGGTGGCCGGCATCATCCTGCTCGGCATCTGGCCATTCGTCCTGTACAAGCTGCGCAGACCGGAGTGGAAGATCGACCCCTCCCCGGATCACACCCATTCCGACGACCCCGCACAGGAGGCGTGAGTCCGATGACCGTCACGCGATCTACTCCCACCCGTCTCACCTGGCTGCGCACGGCGATTCTCGCGGCGGCACTGGCTGCCGGGCTCTCAGCGTGCACGCCGTCGGGGACGGCGAGCGACCCCGGCAGCGCCCGGGCCCAGCGGCTCGCCGACGAGCTCAACGCCAACCTCGCCCGCCTCGAGCTCCCCCCTGTCGACCAGGAAACCGCCACTGCTCTCTACGGCACCGACGGCGGGGTGAGCTGCGAGAACGTGAACGAGCTCCAGCATGAGTTGTCCTTGTCCCAGTTCGGCAACAACTCCCTCAACCTTCGCCGAGTGAGGCTCGACCCCAGCATCGTCGCCTATGACGTGGCCGTGATTGCGACCTACTGCCCGGAGAAGGCCGGCTCGCTGCGAGACGTGCTCGGCGAGCTCAAGACGGACGACACCATCCCGACCTCCTAGCGAACGAGAACCACCTGCCACCTGCACCACCCCATCGCGCACCGATGCGCTGACTCGAGGAGCAAAACCTATGCTGCACAACAAGAACACGATCCGCGGGGCCATCGAGGACGACGTCTTCGCGTCGACCGACCTCTCGGTCCCGATGCCCAAGTACCGGTTCCCCACGGACGAGCACGTGGCGCGGCATGTGTACCAGGTCGTGCACGACGAGCTCATGCTTGACGGGAACTCGCGCCAGAACCTCGCGACGTTCTGCCAGACGTGGGTCGAGCCCGAGATCGACGAGCTGATGGCGTTGTCGGTCGACAAGAACATGATCGACAAAGACGAATATCCCCAGACCGCCGAGCTCGAGGCCCGCTGCGTGCACATGCTTGCCGACCTCTGGAACAGCCCGGAATCAGCAGACACGATGGGCACCTCCACCACGGGGTCGAGCGAGGCGGCGATGCTCGGCGGGATGGCCCTGTTGTGGAAGTGGCGCGAGCGCCGACGTGCCGAGGGCAAGTCCACCGACAGGCCCAACCTGGTCACCGGCCCGGTCCAGATCTGCTGGCACAAGTTCACCCGCTACTGGGACATCGAGCACCGCGAGATCCCCATGGAGGGAGATCGTCTGCTCATGAACCCCGAGGAAGTGCTCAAGCGCGTCGACGAGAACACGATCGGCGTCGTCCCGACGCTGGGTGTCACGTTCACCTGCCAGTACGAGCCCGTGGCAGACGTCGCAGCGGCGCTGGACAAGCTCCAGGAGGACACCGGACTCGACGTCCCGATGCACGTCGACGGGGCAAGTGGCGGATTCATCGCCCCGTTCGTCGAGCCGGACCTGATCTGGGACTTCCGGCTGCCGCGCGTCAAGTCGATCAATGCCTCGGGGCACAAGTTCGGCCTGGCACCACTGGGCGTGGGGTGGGTCGTGTGGCGAGATGCCGAGGAACTGCCGGACGACTTGGTCTTCCATGTCAACTACCTCGGCGGTGACATGGCCGTGTTCGCGCTGAACTTCTCACGCCCCGGGGGGCAGATCGTGGCGCAGTACTACAACTTCCTGCGCCTGGGCCGCGAGGGGTACCGCAAGGTGCACCAGGCGGGCTATGAGACAGCACGGTACCTCGCCGACGAGATCGCCCAGATGGGTCCGTTCGAGATGATCTACGACGGCCGCGGCGGCATCCCGGGACTCACCTGGAAGCTCAAGGAGGGCATCGACCACGGATTCAACCTGTTCGACCTGGCCGATCGGCTCCGCACTCGCGGCTGGCAGGTTCCCGCGTACACGTTGCCCCCCGATCGGGAGGACCTGGCCATCCAGCGCATCCTGGTGCGTCACGACTTCAGCCGGGACATGGCCTCGCTTCTGCTCGATGACTACCGCCGGTCGCTGGCGGTACTCGACAAGCACGGACCCAAGGAGTCCCTGACGGCCGAGGAGGGAACCAGTTTCCACCACTGATGGCAGGGGTGAGCCCGGCCGGGGCCGGGCTCACCCTCCCAGCAGACCCAGCAGCGTTGCCTGACTGACTGCCTCGCCGCGCGAGGTGACGCCGAGCTTGCGGTACACCGCTGAGACCTCGGAGGCGACGGTGTTACGAGACACGTGGAGGCGTTGAGCGATGTCGGCGATCCGCAGGTGAGTTTGGAGATAGGGAAGGACGCGCAGCTCCGCCGGGGTCAGAGCCACCCCACGGGGCGCGGTGCCGGGGGTTGCGGACGTCGTCATCTCACGGAACGCGGCGATCTCACCGACCAGCGTTCCCAGCCCCGGACGGCGTCGGAGAACATCGTCGATCTCCCGCAGAAGGACCCTGGCGCCCTCGTAGTCACCGCGGGTCCAGCACGCTCGGGCGAGCTGGAGCCGGCCCCTCGCGGCGAGGCACGGGAACACGAACGTGGACGCCGACCTGGCCCTCATGGCGCGCGCGATCTGGAGGTCGGCCTGGGTCAGGTCCGCCTGGTGCACGGCCAGTCGAGCCGCGACCGCGCGCGGCATCAGACTGATCGCACAGTCATCCAGGTGGTGCTGTTCGATCGTGCTCAGCGCGAGCTCAACGTGCTCGGATGCCTCGTCCCACCGACCGTCATCCATCGAGATGAGGGCCAGGCCCGACTCGCTGAGGGCGACCGGGACCGAGTCGCCCATCGCGAGCCCGACCCGGGTCGCGTCCTCGAACAGCATCTCGGCACGAGCTGGCTCGCCGGCGAGCAGGCGGGCCTCCGCGAGGACGCAGAGGGCAGATGGGCGCCACACGCTCCACTCCTCGTCGCCTGAGGCGAGCTCTGCGTCGGCCACCATCTGTTCGTGACCCTCGGAACACATCATGGCCCGCAGCACCGATCGGGAGGCTGCGAAGGACGCCCTCCGGTCGGTCGTCGCCAGGGAATGGAAGGCGTCGTCCGCCACCGCCGCCCACCGCAGGGCCTCGACGGTCCCGCCCTCCCACGCAGCGACCCACCCCGCCAGGACCGCCAGTGGCGGGTACGCCTCGATAGCGGGGTGGCCGAGCGTCTTCATCCACCGTTGGACTGTCGATGCGTGTCCACTCCCGTACTCGGACTGCACGAGCTCGGCGACCAGCTCGGTGCACCTGCGCTGCTCGTGAGTGCCCAGGAGGTGTTCCACGGCCGCCGCCGGTGCGTCGTGGGACTCGAACCAGTCCGCAGCCCGCAGGTGCAGCTCCTCGATCAGCTCCGGCTCGTGCCGATGAAGCTCACCGAGGAGGAACTCACGGAAGAGGGTGTGGCAGCGGTACCGCTCCCTTCGCCGGTCCAGCGGCACGAGGAACGCGCTCGACGCCTCAAGGTCTCGCAGGCGGTCCTGGGCCTCCGGCTCCCCCAGGACGGCACCGCACAGCGGGCCGTGCAACTCGTCGAGAACGGCGGTGCGGCGCAGGAATCGTTGCTCGGCCGGCTCGAGCCGCCGGAAGACCTCGCGCTCCAAGTAGTCGGAGACGTAGCGGTCCGTCCCGATCACGCTCGGCGCCCCGTCCTCCTCCTCACGCGCAACGAGAGCCGCCAGCTGAAGCCCTGCCGGCCAGCCCTCGGTCCGTTCGACGACCTCATGTGCCCGGCGGAGATCGATCGAGATGCCGGCCGTGGCGAAGATCCGCTCTGCCGCAGCCGCGTCGAGGGTGAGATCCCGGGCTGCGAGCTCGACCACGCCTCCTGCCACGCGCAGACCAGCAAGGTGCGGTTGTTCGTGCCGGCTGGCCGTCACCACTTGGCAGCCCATGGGAATTGCGGCCAGCACGACGCCCAGGACGTCGTGGCATTCGGGCGACCTGAGCTCGTGCAGGTCATCGATCAGGAGGACGAACGGTGCCGACGCCTGTTGGAAGGCCGCCGCGAGACGCAGGGTGCCCGACCTCAGCGCTGCGGCGCCCACGCCGCTGATGGCGGCGGCGAGACCACTGTGCGCCGGAACCGCTCGCTCGAATGCCGACGCGAGCAAGAAGAGCAGCGTGCTCGGATGGTCGTCGATCGCATCGAGCGAGATCCACCCGACCTTCCGACCCTCGACGTGGGCCCGCTCGATCAACAGCGTGGACTTCCCGTAGCCTGCCGGCGCGGTGACGCCGACAGTGGCTGCCTCGGCGTCCCACCTCGCGTCCGTCAGCGCCGCACGGGTCACGAGACCGGGACGACGTCCTGGAACTGAGAGCTTGACGTCAAGGATGACCGCATCCAGCCCCATGTCGCCGCCGAGCGCAACAGGCATCGTTGATCCCCCTGTGAGGTGAGCAGGACCTCGAACGTATGCGTGCCTGCGCTCGCCCCGAAGGGGACAGCGACCCGGTGCGCGGGGACCATGTCCCCTGGGTTCACTCGTCGGTGTCGACCCCGCCGGCATCCTCGTTGCACTCGATCTGCGGTGGCTCCTCGCCCGGGAAGGCAAGGACGTCGTGCTGCGGCAGGTCGAACCCGTCCAGGTCGAACGACAGTGCCGAGCGCAACCACCTCCTGCCATCCGTCCCGGTGAAGACGTAGCCCGAGGTGCCCCGGCCCACCCCCGTCTCGGACACCCCCACGGTGTACATGCACTCGTCGAACTGCTGGAAGTCCTCGATCGGGCTCTGCAGGTCCGCGACGTCCTCGCGGACGTCCTGCAGGTCCTCCTTGAGGTTGGCGATGCGTCGGTCGAGCCTCGATCCCTTCTTCTTGGCAGCGGCGGTCGACCCGGCCACCGCGACACGGTCGGCCGACTCCCCCGGGTCGCGGTCGCAGCCTGCGGCTCCCCTCGTGAACGGGAGCGCGGCGCCCTTGAAGGCGAGCAGCTGGTAGTCGGGGTCGTCCCAGCTCGAGTGGTCGATGCCGATCGCGGGGAGATGGCCCCGTTGCGTGGGGGTCTCGTAGCGGAATCCCATGTCTTGCGCCGCGTCACCGCGCTGGGTGGTGGGCAGCCACTCCAGGCACGACTCCCACTCGTCCCACCGGTCGAACGCCGTCTCGTCGCGGCGGACACGCTGCTCGAGCCGGTCGACCGCGCGACGCAGCGCGGCCACCCGCCGCGTGGCCTGCCGGGTGGTGAGCGTCCGGACCTTCGCGCTCGGCGGGCTGGTGACCCGGCGGGCCGCATCTGCGGTTCCACCCGTTCGGGTCGGGGCGCTGCGACAGGACCCGGTCCGCCTGAACGTCAGCAAGGTCCACATCGGTCGTCCCGCTCCGCGGTGGACGGTCAGGGCACGCCGGTTGCTCTCCCCCGTCCCGTCGCGCGCGTCGAGGGCGAAGCCCGATCCGCGGGCCGGTTCGCCGGCCTCATCGATGCCGACGCTGCTCACGCAGCGCAGCCAGGTTGCGAGGTTGCGGGCGGCGCGGTCCCTGGACGCGATCGCGGGGTTCGTGGCCCGCACTGCTGCCTCCAGCCTCAGGATCTGGCGGGTCCGACGTGCCTTCCTGCGCGACGTCGGCGTGCTTCGGGTCGTCGCCCGGCCCGCCTCTGCCAGCGACACCTGCTGGCTCGCACCGGCGTCGCCGCGCACGACGGCGGTGCCCGCCATGGGATCGGCATCGAGGTGGGGCGCTCCCCCGGCCAGGACGACGCCGAGCAGCAGGACCAACCCCGTCCGGCCCCTCATCGATCGGACCCGGGCTCAGCGGCGCCCACGTCGCAGGCCGTGCCCTGCGGCCGTACGCGCCCTGCTCCGTCCATCGAGGCTGCCGCACGCCAGTCGACGTGCTGGCTCAACAGGAAGTCGGGTGCCTCGGGGGCAGCGATGACCGGGTGGCAGTCCGCCTCCGGGATCACGTCGAGCACCGGGCTGCCCGGTCGCGGCACGAGCATCCGGCTGTCCGGGTCCAGCTCCAGGCCGTCGATCTGGAGGTCACCGACACCGACCACGTTCGTGGGATCGTCCAGCTTGCAGCTCTGGTCGGTGACGACGTTGTAGGTCGAGCCCGTCGTTTCGCCGCTCACGCAGTTCCGGGTCGTCGGCACCATGCCGCCGCGCGTGCCGGCTGGACCGATGATGCTCCCGAACATCACCAGGCCGTGCCCGGAGGCAAGGTTCGCAGCCGAGCTGGCCGAGTTGGACGACACGGTCGAGCTGACCACGGAGAGGCGTCCCGCTGCGAGCACGCCACCGCCCTGGCCCTCCGCGTAGTTGTCCGCCACCGTCGAGCCCACCAGGGTCATGTCGCCCCGGCTCCAGACCGCTCCTCCCACGTGGGCGCTCGCGAAGTTCCGCGCCAGGGTGGTGTTCACCAGCAGCACGTCGGCCTCGCCCGAGATCGCCCCGCCCCGGTCGTCGGCGCGGTTGCCGATGAGGGTGGAGCCGTAGATCGCCACGTCCCCGTCGAGGGTGAAGATCGCCCCGCCGGGTCCGTCGGCGTCGCTGCCGTCGACGGTGGAGTCGACGACCGTCACGTCGCCGTCCTCGTCGGTGTAGATCGCCCCGCCGTCACCGTCGGTGGTGTTGCCGTCGACGTGCGACCGCACCACGACGACGTCGCCGGTGGAGCCGATCGCGCCTCCCGAGCCGTCCACCAGGTTGTTGCTGAGGGTCGAGTCGTAGACCCTGACCCCTCCTCGCCTGGCGTAGACGGCCCCGCCGTCGTCGTTGGCGAGGTTGCCCGTCATCACCGAGTCGACGATCGTGGCACCGCGCATCGAGAAGATCCCACCGCCGGGCTCCTCGGCGAGGTTCTGCCGGATCACGCTGCTCTCGACCCTGATCTCGCCCCGGGTCGTGACGGCTGCTCCAGGACCGTCGGAGCCGCCTCGGCTGAGGGTGAGACCCCGCAGCAGGATGTAACCCGTGCTGTCCTGACGCAGCAGCCGCTGCTCGAAGCAGGTCTGCCGGATCGAGTGGTCGTTCCCCTCGACGAGCACCGGGTACGCGGTCTCGCGGATCGGGTCACCGGCCTCGCAGTCGCGCAGGACGATGTTCGCGCCGATCTCGAGCTTCGTGCGGCGGGGGTCGGCCCACGCCGCTCGCAGCTGCGTCTCCGTGGTGATGACGTCGGCACCTGCGACAACGTCGGCGACGCCTGCCGACGCTGCCGGTCCGGGGGCCGTCGCGATGACGGCGGTGACGACCAGTGCGGACAGCAACGGGCCGGCCAGCCTCCTCATGGTCGGCACGGTAGCCCGCCACCGTCAAAGATGCGTGAAACGCGCGGCGTGCGTCAGGCCTGCAGCGCGGCACGCACGAAGGCCGAGATCAGGTCGCCGTCCTTGAGCCCGGGCGCCGTCTCGACGCCGCTGGAGACGTCGACGCCCCACGGCTGCACGGCGCGCACCGCGTCGGCCACGTTGCCGGGCGTGAGCCCGCCGGCCAGCAGCCACGTGCCGGCCGGCGCATCGGCGGCCAGGGACGAGGAGTCCCAACGCTCGCCCGAACCGGGGCTCGGGGAGTCCAGCAGCAGGATCTCCTCGCCGTGCGCGCCGACCTGCAGGGACGGGGCCGTGGCCAGCGACGTCGCTCGCCAGACGCGGGGCAACACCGACAGCGCCGCGACGAAGTCGGCGCGACCATAGGCGGGGCCGTGCAGCTGGAGGATGTCGAAGCCGAGCCGGCGGGCGGTCTGCGCGGCGTCGGCGGCCGGCATGTCGTTGACGACGAGCACCGTGTCGACCCGCCCAGCCGCTGCGGAGACGACGGCGGCCGCCTCCGTATCGGTCGCTCGTCGCGAGCTGGTCTCGTTCATCACGACGCCGACCGCGCGCGCACCGGCCTCGACGGCGACGTCCACGTGTTCGGGCTCACGCAGGCCGCAGATCTTCACGTACATGCCCGCATCCTCTCGCACGACCGTGGCGCTACGGTGGCGGCATGGGTGCGAGCCGGTGGGTCACGAAGATCGAGCGGTTCCTGGAGTCGACGCCCCTCCTCTCACCTCGCTCGGCACCCACGACGTTTCGGATCGAGTCGTACGGCGGGCACGGCGGTCCCGCCGGCGTGGTCGTGCGGGGACGCGTCCTGGACAATCCGCCGCCGACCCGGGCGGCCGAGGGCGAGGGCGTCGGCGCCGCGGTGCGCCGCGGCGTCCAGAACTTCATGACCCGGGAGCTGCCGGGGGTCCCGCTCCGGGTCGAGGTCGGCGGGACGCAGATCCGGACCGTCTCGGACGAGGACGGCTACTTCCTCGTCACGGTCCCCGTCGCCACCCACCTTCCGTCGCCGTGGGCTGCCGGGACGGTCTCGCTCGACGGGGAGTACCGAGGCTTCCTCCCCGGACCGGGCACCAGCACCACGGTCGACGTCCGTGTCCCGGGTCCGTCCGCCCGCCTGGGGATCCTGTCCGACGTGGACGACACCGTCATCAAGACCGGGGTGCAGCGGGTCGGCCAGATGGTCCTGCACACGCTCGCGGGCTCGGAGCTCACCCGTGAGGCGTTCCCGGGGGCTGCGGCGCTCTACCGCGATCTCGCGGCCGGCGACACGAATCCGGTCTTCTACGTCTCGTCGAGCCCCTGGAACCTGCACGCGTTCCTGACCGCGTTCCTCGAGCACCACGAGTTCCCTCGCGGCCCCCTTCTGCTGCGTGACCTGCTCGGTACCCACGCCGGCAGGGAGGACAAGCACGGGCGCATCCGCGAGATCCTGGACCTGCACCCGGACCTGCAGTTCGTGCTGATCGGCGACTCCGGCGAGAAGGACCCCGCGATCTACGCCGACATCGTCCGCTCGTACCCCGGCAGGATTCTCGCGGTGTACATCCGCGAGGTCCGTCTCGACCCGGGTGACGGCACGGTGGAGCAGATCGCGCAGGGCTGGGCCCCGGATGTGCCGTTCGTGCTGGCCGCCGACAGCTCGGCGGTTCGCCGGCATGCGGAGAGCGTGGGCCTGCTATGAAAACAAGACCCCCACACCGGCGAGAGTGTGAAGGTCTTGCGAGTCCGATGCTACACCGCGCCTGCTGAGACGAGCAGGTCGGTCGCGTGCAGGCTCACCGTGACGCTGCTCCCGACGCGAAGACCTGGAGCGCTCGACGCCGGCACCTGCACGAGCAGCTCGGTCCCGTCCGGACGGCCGACCGTGATCCTCGAGTACGAGCCGAGGAAGCTCAGGTGCGCGACGACCCCGTCCCCCGCGTCGGCGGCCTCGGTGACCGACAGCTGCTCGGGGCGTACGAGCGCGACACCCGGCCCGTCGGTGATCGAGCCGGGCAGGGTCGTGATCGACCGGCCGAGCACCTCGGCACCGCCGTCCCGCACCTGGCAGGGCACCCGGTTCATGAGGCCCACGAAGGAGGCGACGAACGTGCTGGCGGGGCGGGAGTAGAGCGCCTCGGGCGCATCGAGCTGCTCGAGCCGCCCGTCGCTCATGACACCGACCCGATCGGCGATCGCCAGCGCCTCCTCCTGGTCGTGGGTGACGAACAGCGTCGTCGTGCCGACCTCCAGCTGCACCCGCCGGATCTCGTCGCGCAGCTGCGACCGCACCTTGGCGTCGAGCGCAGACAGCGGCTCGTCCAGCAGCAGGACCGACGGCTCGATCGCGAGGGCACGCGCCAGGGCGACCCGCTGCTGCTGACCGCCGGACATCTGGGCGGCGTACTTGTTCGTGTGGGCGGACAGCCCCACGAGCTCGAGGACCTCCGATGCGCGGGCGCGCCTTCCTCGGGCGTCGCGTCCGCGCAGCTTGAGCCCGAACTCGACGTTCTGCTGGGCCGTCATGTGCGGGAACAGGCTGTACGCCTGGAACACCATGCCCATGTCGCGCTTGCTGGCCGGCACGTCCGTCACGTCGTCGTCGCCGACCACGACCCGTCCGCTGTCGGGCTCGTCGAGGCCCGCCACGATGCGCAGCGCCGTCGTCTTGCCGCACCCCGAGGGGCCCAGCAACGCGACCAGCTCGCCCGGGGCGAGAGTGAGGGACAGGCCGTCGAGAGCGGTCACGCCCCCGAAGCTGCGCCTCAAGTCCTCCAGGCGGATCTCGAGACCTTCACGCGTGGCCGTCGTCGGGGCGGTCATGGCTCAGCCTTCTTTCGTGGATGGTTGAGGCGCCGGCGCGATGTCGATCGTTGCGCGGCGCGCGGTCCGACGTCGTCCGACGAAGGACAGCAGGATGAGGATCACGAATGCGAAGACCAACGAGGCGAGGGAGGCCGCGACGGAGGTCTGGCTGTCGCTCTTGCCCAAGAGGTTGATCACGACCTGCAGGTTCGTGTAGTTGAGCAGCGAGGCCAGGGTGAACTCGCCGAGCACGAGGGCCACCGAGATGAAAGCCGCCGAGAGCAGCGCGGCGCCGATGTTGGGCACGATGATCCTGGCGATCACGGTGAACCAGCCGGCTCCGAGGCTGCGGGCAGCCTCGGACAGGGTGACCACGTCGATCGAGGCCAGTCCAGCGTCGATCGCCCGGTAGGCATAGGGCAGCACGAGCACGACGTACGCGAAGGTCAGCGTCAGGCTCGTGTCGCCGAAGAAGTAGGCGACCCACGCATAGACGCCCTTGAGCCCGACCACCAGCACGATCGCGGGGATCGTCAGGGGCAGCAGGCACAAGAACTCCACGACCCGTGACATCGACCTGACCCGCAGGCGCACCCAGATCATGGTCGGCACGAGAAGCACGAGCATCAGCACGACGGTCAGGAACGCGAGCTCGAGCGAGGTGATGATCGCACTGCGCAGATCCGGATCCTGGCCCAGCTGCTTCCAATAGTCGAGCGTCCGCCCGCCGCCGGGCACCCGGATGCTGTAGGCGGCCATCGAGGCGAGCGGCACGAGGAAGAACAGCCCCAGCACCGTGAACACCGTGATGCGGAAGGCCTGGAGCCGGCGGCGGGCACGGGTGCGGTTGACGCTCATGTCAGCCACCTCGAGGTCCGCCGCAGCAGCAGGGCGTACAGCGTCATGACGATCACGACGACGACGATCATGTCGAGCGCCAGGGCGAACGCCAGATGGCTCTGACCGAGGACGATCTCACTGGTGAGGGCGTTGCGGATCAGCAGGGGCAGGATCGGGCTCCCCTGGCTCACGAGCGCCGCGGCGGTCGCGTACGCCGCGAAGGCGTTCGCGAACAGGAGCAGCATCGAGCCGAGGAACGCCGGCAGGAGCAGCGGACCGGCGATGTACCGCCAGAACTGCCAGGTGGAGGCGCCGAGGCTCTCCGCGGCCTCGCGCCACTGCACCCGCATGCCGTCCAACGACGGCAGGAAGACGATCACCATCAGCGGGATCTGGAAGTACGTGTAGACCAGCGTCAGGCCCTTGAGGCCGAACAGCCACCCGCTGCCGAACAGGTCGATGCCGAACAGGTCGCGACCGGCCTCGGTCACCACACCGGAGAATCCGAGCGTGGCGATGAAGGCGAACGCGAGCGTGACGCCGCCGAACTGCGCGAGGACGCCGCACGCACTGGTCACCGACCGCCTCAGCAGGCCGTCCGGGTTGCCGGTCACCACCGCGTACGCGAGCAACGCACCCAGCACGGCACCGATCACCGCGCTCTCGGCCGACAGCACGACGCTGTGCCACAGGGTACGCAGCACGACGTCGTCGCCGAGGGCCTTGATGTTGGACAGGCTCGCACGGTCGTTCTCCACGAACGCCCCGACGACGACCGCGACGGTCGGGATCAGGAGGAAGATCGTGAGGTAGCCGAAGAACGGCACCAGGCCCAGCAAGGGGACCAGGCGCCGGACCCTCCGGCTCACCGCCACGGAGTCGACGGACTCATCAGCCGGCGACCTTCGACCAGTTCTTGGACAGGTAGGCCGCGGCCGTCTTGGTCTGCTCCTCGGTCGGCAGGACCGGATCGCCCTGCACCGCAGGCAGCTTGTCGTAGAGCGCCTCGTCCAGCGTGCCGTCGGCCTTCATCGCATCGGCACGCACCGGACGGGCACCGCCACCGAGATAGAGGTTCTGGCCCTCGTCGGAGTACAGGAACTCCTGCCACAGCCGGGCCGCCGCAGGATGCGGAGCGTCCTTGTTGATCGCTTGGTAGTAGTAGCCGCCCACTGCCGCGCCCTCGGGAACGACGACCTTCCACGACGGGAGCTTGGCCGTCTCGGCAGCGTTCGTGTAATCCCAGTCGATCACGACGGGGGTCTGCCCGGACTCGATCGTCGCGGGGGTCGGGTCGACGGGCAGGAAGTTGCCCGCCTTCTTGAGCTTCTCGAAGAAGTCGACTCCGGGGGCGACGTCGTCGGCCGAGCCACCGTTGGCGACCGCAGCCATGACGACACCGCTGAACGCGGCACCAGCCTGGGTCGGGTCGCCGTTGAGCGCGACCTTGCCCTTGTACTTCGCGCCGAGCAGATCGTCCAGACTCGTGACCTCGGGAACCTTGTCGGTGTCGAACCCGATCGACATGAAGCCTCCGTAGTCGTTGACCCAGGTGCCGTCGGGATCCTTGAAGTCCTCGGGGATCGAGTCGAACGTCGCGACCTTGTAGGGCGCGAACATCGCGGTGTTCGCCAGGGCGACGGACTGGCCGAGGTCGAACACGTCCGGGGCCCGCTTGGTGCCCTTGAGCGTGTTGGCTGCGTTGATCTCGTCCTGGCTCGCCGCGTCGGGCTGCGCGGAATTGATCTTGATGTCGTACTTGGACTCGAACGCGTCGATGATCTTGCCGTAGTTGGCCCACGTCGGAGGCAGCGCGATGACGTTGAGCTGACCCTCCTTCTGGGCGGCCTTGACGAGCGCGTCCATGCCGCCGACGTCCTTGGCCGACGTGGCGCTCGCGGCCTTCGAGGTGCTGTCGGAGTCCTTGTCCGGCGGACCGCCGCACGCTGCCGCACCGAGGCTCATCGCGGCGATCGAGATGATGAGGGTGGCGGACTTGATGGATCGCTTCACTGCAGTCTCCCGTTCTCGCCCCCGGTCGGGGACGGGCACATGGTGGCGCTCCAAGACATCCGGAACGGACACGATGTCTGTCCGTGAAGTGAACCACACGTGGCCGGTCGGAGATGGTCGCCGCGCGCGTCGGCCAATGAGTCTCAGAACCTGTCGGTGCCCCGGATCGGACGCGGGCGGCCGTCGGGATCGTGCAGGACGCGGTACGGGACGGCCGCGAGGGCTCGCTTGACCACGCCCAGGTGCGGCGGAGCGAGGCGGCGGAGTCGACCGTCCGGCCGGTCCCCCGCCCGTCCGCCCGCGTGCCAGTCGTCGAGGTCGGCTGCGGCCCGGGCGTACGCCGCGAACATGGCGGCCGGATCTGCGCAGTCCTGCACGTCCTCGCGGTCGAGGTGCTCCGCAGCGAGCGTGAGGCGCAGGTCGCGCGGGAACGATCCGTCCTCCGCGAGATCGATCACGGCGGCCGACAGCTCGGAGTCGTGGGTCCACGAGCGGCGGTTGAAGTTGTCCGAGCCGATCGTCGCCCAGGTGTCGTCGACGATGCACGTCTTGGCGTGGACGTACACGGGCGTGCCTGCGTGGTTCTCGATTCCGTACACCGCGACCCGGTCCGGCGCGGCCTCCATCATCTCGAGCATCGCCCGCCGTCGGCCGAGGAGCTGGGCCGTCCGGGAGAAGCCCTCCTTGTCCGGATGGATCGGGACCACCACGATGACGTGCAGGTCCTGGTGCTCGCGCAACGCCTTGGTGAACACGTCGCCGATGCGGGTGCCCCACAGGTACTGGTCCTCGACGTAGACCAGCCGTCGCGCCTTGGAGATGACCTTGCTGTACCCGCGGGCCACGCTCCGCTCCCCGCCGTGCGCGAAGTCGTAGTCGCGATCCAGGCGCAGGTCCGGGTAGGTCCGCAGCAGCTGGACCGCGTGGGTGCCGCCCTCCACCTCGGGCGGGGCGGGCTGCTGGTCGGGCAGGGGGTCCGGACTGCGGTCCAGCCGCCGCACCACGTCGGCGAGCAGGTTGATCGGGCTGCGGCTCAGTGGGGTCGGGTCCAGCCACCGTTCACGGAACACCGTCTCGACGTCGCGGACGGCCGGTCCGGAGATCGCGGCCTGGATGTCGTGCCACGGCGGGGTGGGACCGTACTCCTCGGCCATCTCCAGCGCCTGCGGGTCTCCCCCGTGCTCGGCGTTGTCGCGCCGTGAGTGGCACAGGTCGATGCCGCCGACGTACGCGATGTCGCGCGTCGGGTCGTCGCGGTGCCGGATGACGACCATCTTCTGGTGGTGGGAGCCGCCCAGCCTGACCCTCATGTCGAGCAGTGCCTCGGCTCCCCTGTCCTGGAGGGCCTTGCCGAGGCGCCGGTTCTCACCCGAGGAGAAGCCCAACGCCTCGGAGTGCGAGCGCCACACCAGACCGCGCACGTCGACCCCCCGCTCGTCGGCCCGGCCGAGGACCTCGACGACCTCGCTGCCCGGCTCACCTGTCAAACGCTCGTCGGCGTCGCCTTGCCAGTCGGTGAAGTAGATGAGATCGCCCTCGCGCGTGGCCTCGATGCGCTCGAACAGCTCGGCGAAGTAGGTCTCACCGTGCACGAGGGGTCGGACCTGGTTGCCGGTCGACCACGCCTCGTCGCCGGGATGGGCCGCGTCGATCCGGGTGCGCGGGTTGCCGCGCTCGGCGACGGTGAGGAACCAGGACAGCTTGTCGGAGGACGGCACCCCACCACTTTTGCACGGATGCCGGACCGGCGAGAGCCGCGACCGTCGAGGACGGCCGCGGCTCCCCGGTTCGTGCCCTAGAACCTCGCGAACGGTCGCGGCGTCGCGTACCCGAAGGTGGCGTTCTCGGCGAAGGCGTCGACACCGAACGTGGTGTTGAGCGCTCCGGCCGCGGTGTCCGTCAGCGTCAGACGCACCAGGCCGAGATCGCCCCGGTCCGAGCCCTTGATCTTGAACAGGTCGACCCGTCCGACGTCGCCGACAGTGCCGTTGACGACACCGCTGACCCGACCCCGGGCGAGGTCGATGTTGAAGTCGGAGAGGGAGATCGTCGCCGTGCCGGCGGTCAGGCTGATGCCGCCGGTGTGCCTGATCTGCAGGCCGCGCAGCCGGTAGCTGATGATGGGGAACTTGGCCGCGAGCGTGCCCTTGAAGGCGGACGCCTTGGCGCCGTTGAGGGGGGCCGGGGTGATCCCCGCGGACGTGACCAGGTCGTAGACCGGCGGCGCGACGACCACCTGGGTGTAGCCCAGACGTGCGTGGGACTGCGAGTGGCGCGTGCTGTGCGCGGACGCCGACGTGCTGGTCGTGGCGACCAGGCCAGTGACGGTCATCAGTGCCACCGCCACCGCTGCAAGAGCTCGTTTCATGACTGTTCCTCCCAGTTCGGCCGGTGGGTCCGACCGTTGCCCCGTACTTCGTCCTAGGGACCCTGATCGGATGCACGATCGTCGAACTGGTATCCGCCGCGCAGGACCGAGGTCACCGAGTGCCCGGGATCGCCGTCGTCGGCCTCGAGACTGACGTCGACCGCGCTGTACGCCGCCAAGGTCGTGTCGGACACGTCGAACGAGCCACCGTCCGGCCCCAGCTGACCCAGGGGCAGCATCTTCTGGGTGCGCGGATCGAGCAACCAGGCGTAGTAGAAGTGTCCGGTGGCAGCCGGTGGGAGGTCGGTGGCGCTGATCCTCATCGACGTGCGCCCGGCCCGCCCCTGGTACACCTCGGCCTCGCCACTCACCGCCGCGTCGCCGTCCGCGACAGGGAGCAGCCAGGCGCTCGCCAGCGTCCGCGGAGCGCTCGTCGGTGGGACCGACGGATCGTCGCCGAGCACCGACACCGCGACCCCGCCGGCCATCGCAGACAGGACGGCGGCGGCCGCGACGAGGACTGTGACCCTGCGCGGTCGAGCGCGCGGCCGCACCATCGGCGGCAACGCAGGCTGTTCCTGGGCCTCGGCAGGGTCCGGAGCCAACGTCCGCGAGCTGCGGGTCAGGAGGGCGTGCCCGACGGCGGTCTCGGCGAGCTCGCGGCGGCACGGATCGCACCGCCTGAGGTGTGATCCTGCGGCGGTGGCGTCGCGGTTGGGGAGCTCTCCGGTGATGAGCCCGAACAGGTCCGGGTGGTCGTCAACGTTCATGATGGCCTTCGTCGATGTCGGTCTCGTCCGTGATGAGGCCGGCGAGACGATGGGTGCCGCGCGAGGCGCGAGCCTTCACCGTCCCGAGCGGGACGTCGAGATGGGTCGCGATCTCGCGCTGCGTCAGGTCCTCGTAGTAGGCCAGCTGGAGGACCGTCCGTTCATGATCAGGAAGACGAGCGAGAGCCGCCCGCACCTCCGCCGCATCCGCGTACCTCGCGGCCGTCTCGCGCCCATCCTCGCCGATCAGCCCGCGCACCGTGTCGACATCGACGACCGTGGCGCGGCGGCGGCGGACCGTGTCCACCGCACGGTGGTGGGCGATCGTGAACAACCAGCTGCTGAAGCGCTGCTCGGGCTCGTACCTCCCCGCGCTTCGCCACACGTCCAGGAAGGTCCGCTGCAACACGTCCTCGGCTTCGTCCGGGCCCACGTACCGGCGCAGGTACGTCAGCAGCGCCGGGCCGTACGCTGCGTAGATGTCCTCGAGGGCGCACTCGTCCTGGCGGGCGAGCCGCACACCGAGTGCCTGACCGGGGTCCACACTCGTGTTTCGGCGCCCGAGGCCGTTCGGATTGGCCGGCTGGCCCGGAATCCTCACACGCGGGGCCCACGAGGTGAGGTCGGTGCCGCCGGCACATGGTTTGAACCGGCGGCACCTCGGGGCGTCGTCATTTCCTAGGTGCAACTCGACCCGTGCCTGTGCACTACCCCGCTGAGGCGCCCCGAACCGGTCGAGCTCAGACACCCGGTCACACGCGGCCGATATGCTGAGCTGGCCCGCGGGCGGATCGACGAGGAGGTACACGATGGCCTGGGTCCGGCCCGGATGGACCGCCGTCGCCCTGCTGCTCGTCTACTTCGCGGTGCCGGTGACCTGGGACAGCTCTCCCACCCGGATCGGCATCAGCCTGGCCCTCACCGTCGCCGGGCTGGTCCTGCTGGCCGGCATGATGGTGCTCGAGGTGCGGGCGGTGAGGGACGGCATGACGAGGCGCAGTGACCGCGCGGTGGTCCTGATGCTCATGCTCGTCGTCGTGACGTCCGCGATGACCTTCTACCTGATGGAGCTGTCCGATCCCGATCAGATGTCCGGGCTCCGGACGCGCACCGACGCGCTCTACTTCACGTTGAGCACCATGGCCACCGTGGGCTACGGCGACGTCCACGCGACAGGGCAGGCGGCTCGGGCCGTGGTCTGCGCGCTCATCGTCTTCACCGCTGTCGTCGTGGTCTCACTCGTGCGGACCCACACGAGGCTCGGTCGGGCGCGGGACTGAGTACGTCGTCCTCGTCACGTGTCGTCGAGGAGTCGTGCGTGGACGATGCCGGCGATCGCGGCACCGACGATCGGCGCGAGGATGAACGCCCAGACCTGCGCCATCGCGTCGCTGCCGGCGAACCAGGCCACGCCGAGCGAGCGCGCCGGGTTCACGGAGGTGTTGCTGACCGGGATGCTGATCAGGTGGATGAGGGTGAGCGCCAGACCGATCGCCAGACCTGAGAAGCCCACGGCCGCCCGCCGCGACGACGCGCCCAGGATCACGAACAGGAAGAACGCGGTGAGCACGACCTCGGTCACCAGGACCGCCGCGAGCGAGTACCCGCCCGGGGAACGGTCACCGTACCCGTTGCTCGCGAAGCCGCTCGCCACGGCGTCGAAGCCGGGCTGGCCATTGGCGATCGCCAGCAGGAGTGCGCCGGCGATCGTCGCGCCGACGATCTGGGCCACGGCGTACGCAGGGACGTCGCGCCAGGCGAACCGGCCGGCCGTCGCCAGGCCGACGCTCACGGCCGGGTTGAAGTGTCCCCCTGAGATCGGCCCGAACGCGTAGGCGCCGGTGAGGACCGTGAGGCCGAAGGCGAAGGCGACACCGAGGGCGCCGACCGCCTGTCCGGCGAGGACGGCTGTCCCACACCCGCCGAGCACCAGCCAGAAGGTGCCGAGCGCCTCGGCACTCAGACGTTGCGCCGTGCTCGGGTCGTCCGTGCGTGCGTCATCCATCGTCTCTCCTCCCGGGTCCGTCCTGTCGATCGTCCGCTCAACCGAGCCGGGACGCCTCACCCACATTGGGTGAGACGACTCTCCGCGTGTGCTCGACGACGATCTGGGAGACACTTCGAGTGGCGGCCCTGGATGACAGGAGCACACGATGTGTCGTTGGCTGGCGTACTCGGGTAGCCCGATCCTGCTCGAGGAGCTGCTCTACCGACCATCACCGTCCCTGATCGACCAGAGCCTGCACGCGCAGATGGGGGCCGAGGCGACCAACGGCGACGGCTTCGGCGTCGGTTGGTACGGCTTGGACACCACCATGCGCGACATGCCGGACACGCGCGGTCCGGACGTCCCGGTCCTGTTCCGCGGCGTCGAACCCGCATGGAACGACCAGAACCTGCGCGAGCTCGCCCGATCGACCTCGTCCGGCCTGTTCTTCGCCCACCTGCGCGCGAGCACCGGTTCGCCCGTGCAGCAGACGAACTGTCACCCGTTCCGGCACGACCGGTGGCTGTGGATGCACAACGGCCTGATCCGGGACTTCGCGCTGCTGAAGCGCGACCTCGCCCTCGCGGTGGACCCGGCGCTCTACCCGTCCATCGAGGGATCGACCGACTCCGAGGTCATGTTCCACCTGGCCCTGACGTTCGGGCTCACGGACGATCCGGTGGCGGCCGTCGAACGGATGGTCGGCTTCGTCGAGGCGACCGGGCGCCGGCACGGGGTCGAGCACCCGGTGCAGATGACCGTGGCGACGTCGGACGGCGAGCGCCTGTGGTCGTTCCGCTACTCCAGCGAGCACCAGAGCCGGACGCTGTACGTCAGCGCCGCCATCTCCACGCTCCGCAACCTGTATCCGGACAACCCCGCGTTCGTGGGTCTGTCGGACGAGACCCGCGTCGTCGTGTCCGAGCCGGTGGGCAGCTTCGCCGGCGCCTGGCAGCCGTTCCCCGAGTCGAGCTACGGCATCGTCCAGCCCGGCGACGACGTGATCGGCGACTTCCGTCCACGTGAGCCGTGAGCGCGCGGCCGACGACAGGTCATGGAGTGAGGCCGTGCTGGCGCATGACCGTCTCGGGGTTCACCGGCGAGCCACCGGACGGCCTGACCTCCAGGTGAAGGTGCGGACCGGTCACGTTGCCGGTCGAGCCTGAGTATCCGATCACCTCTCCCGGCGAGACCTTGTCGCCGACGTTCACCACGATCCTGCTCTGATGGCAGTACCAGACCTCAGTGCCGTCGGCCAGCTTGATGACCGTCCGATTGCCGTAGGCGCCCGAGTAGCCTGCCGACGTGACCGTGCCCGAGGCCATCGCCACGAGCTTGGACCCCGACGGACCTGCGAAGTCGAGGCCGGTGTGTGCGCCACTCGACCACAGCGAGCTCTGCTGGCCGAACCGGGCGGTCAGGGTGTAGCCCTTGACGGGCATGACCCATCCGTTGCGACGCTTCTTCACCAGCTTGGCCTGACGAATCTTCTCCAGCTTCGCCCGACGCTCCTTCTTCTTCACGAGCTCGGCAGCCCGGGCCGCGATGACCCGGTCGTTCTTGGTCACGGCAGCCTCACGCTGCTGGACCAGCTCGGCGGTCTCCCGCTCGATCGGAGGGCGGTCGTAGCTGCGACTCACGTCGACCTCACCGGCGTCCTCCGCGCGGTCGTCGTCTGCGCCGCCGCTCGTCGATGTCGGGTATCCCTGGCTGACCAGGGTGTGTCCCGCGGCGCTGGCCTCAGTCGTCGCGAACGAACCCAGGCCTGCGGCTACGAGGGCGACGACGCCCAGCATCGCGGGTGAGAGCTTGCTGGTTGCCACGATCCGGCGCCAACGGCTCGGCGTGCGGGTGGTCTTCTTGGTCGTCTCGTCGGGCTGTTGGGTGATTGCGTTCCAGATGATCGGGTAACTCCACTACGTCGGTTCACGCTTACCCATTCGACGGTAATCCGACGTTTCAAGGGTTCGCGGTTCCCCTCAGCGGCAAAATTCGCTGTCATTCGTGGTTTTCATCACGATGAAGGCGTCTGCGCCGCGGGATCGAGCCGCGGCGCGCACATGATCACCATCACGCCGTGAAACTGCTCGAGACGCCCCTGCGCCCCGAACGACGCTCGTCAGCCGGCGGCGTTGGGCTCCGCGCCGAGCACCAGCAGCACCAGCTTGTCGCCCTTTTCCTTGA
This sequence comes from Aeromicrobium yanjiei, assembly GCF_009649075.1. Taxonomy (GTDB): domain Bacteria; phylum Actinomycetota; class Actinomycetes; order Propionibacteriales; family Nocardioidaceae; genus Aeromicrobium; species Aeromicrobium yanjiei. The sequence goes on along the minus strand of NZ_CP045737.1, from coordinate 1,680,279 downwards.
CCTTGAGGGCGTACTCGGTGCCCTGAACATTGACTTCGAAGGTCCCGTCGCCCGAACGGTAGGCGCGGTAGGCGGCCTCGCCGTCCTTGTGGGTCAGGGGCAGACCGTACGTGTCCCTGGCCTCGGTGACGAAGGCATCCACCCGCTTGTCGGAGTCGACCAGCACGGTGTCGGTCGAGCACACGAACGAGACCACGGCTGCTGCGAACGCGACCGCCAGCACGGCACCTGCGGCCCGCGACTGACCCTTCCTGAACAGGTGCAGGGCGGCCGCGACGCCGATCACGATCAGTGCCAGTGCCGCACCTACCAGCACGGCTGACAGATCCTCGTGACCGCCGGCGGTGAACACGTTCTCCATGGGTGTGGAACCTCTCGATGTGGTGGATGTCCGTCGTCGACGTTATCCGGTGCGATGAAGCACGACACGACGCGGTCCCCCACTTGGTGGTCAGGTCCCGGCGAGCACGTCCCGCCACGAGTACCGCGGCTCGAAGCCCAGGAGGTCGCGGGCCTTGTCGATCGCGTAGAACGTCTCGTCCGGCCCCATCTCGCGTCGCACCGGCACCCCGTCGTAGAAGCGGTCGCGTATCTCGTCCGTCGTCGCAGCCACGGACATGTCCGCGTTGGCGACATTGAAGACCTCGTAGCCCAGCCCGTCAGTCTCCAGGCACCGCTGCACCATCTGCCCGAGGTCGCGAGCGTCGATGTAGGCGAACACGTTGCGGCGTCGAAGCGACGGGTCCTCGAGGAATGCCGGAAAGATCTCGGCGTACTCGTGCGGCTCGATGACGTTGTTGATCCGCAGGCCGTAGACGTCCGTCCCGGTGCGCGCCTGGAACGATCGCGCCGCGACCTCCCCCGCGACCTTCGACATCGCGTAGGCGTCCTCCGGCACCGTGGGGTGCTCCTCGTCGATGGGTACGTAGAGCGGACGGCGCTCGCCCTGGGCGAAGCAGATCCCGTACGTCGTCTCCGATGAGGCGAACACGATCTTGTTCACTCCCAGCCGGGTCGCCGCCTCGAGCACGTTGTAGGTGCTGAGGACGTTCGTCTCGTAGGTCGCGGCGTCCGACGTCAGCGCGATCCGGGGTACCGCCGCGAAGTGCACGACCGCGTCGTACGTGGGCTTCTCGGGCAGATCCAGCTCCTCGAGCGTCGCGAGCCCCGCGAGCGCCGAGTAGACCTCCCCGGCATCGGTGAGGTCGACACGCAGGTCGGCGACCCCCGGCTGACCCAGAGGAACAAGATCGATGTTGGTGACCTGATGGCCCTGCTCGACGAGATGGGCGACGACGTGCCTGCCGGCCTTGCCGCTGCCGCCGGTGAAGAAGATGCGCATGCCCCCACTACTACCCCGTGGCGGATCCCCGACGCTGCGCGTCAGGCGGCGACGTACTCCATGACGAAGTCGGTCGCGGGTGGGTAGATCTCGATGACGATCGGCTCGGGTGGCGGTTTCGGTGGGCTGGTCGACCAGTGGAGCAGGCCGTGGCCCTTGAGGTTGTGATGTCTTCGACACAGCGGTCCCATGTTGTCGCCGGTCGTCGGACCAACCGGGTGGGGTATCCGGTGGTCGAGATCGCACCGCTCCGACGGCACCCTGCAGCCGGGTGCCTGGCAGACGCCGTGGAGGAACTGCAGCGCCAGAGCGAGCGAGTCCGGTGCGAAACGGCCCACGTATTCGTGGGCCAGGACGTCGTCGGTGACCGGGTCGACGACGATGCGGTGCCAGAAGGTGCTCCCGCTCGCAATCACCTCGGCGAGCCAGGATGCGGGCACAGCCCAGTCGCCGTCGGTGGACTCCGCGAACCCCGGTGTCGCACCGGCAAGGACGTCCGCTCCGACGGTCACGGCGATGTTCGCGTCCACAGCTGAGGTGACGGCCTCGGAGTCAATGCACCAAGCAGCCAGCAGGTCGGCTTCGCGCTGAGCGACCGTGCGGTCGTCGTCGGGCTCTACCGACGTGCGCGCTTCCTTGCGAAGGCGCGCTTCGATGGCCGCGGCCTGGTGAGAAGGCAGGTAGGCGTTCAGCCAGGACATCGAGTCGTCACCATGAGTGACCGTCACGCGCCGATCGGCGCGCTCGGTCTCGGCCCGTTCGACGGCCAGATCAGCCTCGACCCGCTGGACGAACCGCCGCAACCACTGATGCAGCTCAGCCGCGGTGTGGCTGGTCGCGTAGCCGATCACCCGACTCTCGAGTCGGGCGATGGACTCGTCGCGGTGCAGCTTCTCGATCGTCGCGCTGATGTCACGCACTCGGTTGAAGTCGATCAGCCCGTCGACAAAGGAGGCCCACACGAGCGGTGTCTTCTCCCGCACCCGGTCAGCCACTGACAGCCGCAGGTGGATCTGCGCCTCCGACATCCCGGTCGCCTCACCAATCGTCAACGCGATCGCCGACCGCTCGATCTTGCGCCGCAGAGACGACTCGATCAGCGCAGTGCGAGCCATCTCCGCGTCGCGATAGTCGACCATCCGGCCGATCGCGTACGCCTCGGCTCGGGCCTGCCACCGCACGACATCGGACAGATCTTCTGTCGTCAGAGCTGTCGTGGTAGCCATACCTCAAACCTAGACGTGACCACCGACACCCCATCTGACGCGACTGAGCCAGCCGGGTCGATGGTCCGGCCGCACTCGCCCCTCACGACTCAGCCCTGCTTCGCATTCACCTCGTACGAGGTGTTGGTCGACTCGAAGAAGTTGACGAGCTGCAGCGTGTCGTTGGCCGTGGCCATCCACTTGGCCGGGTTGGCGACGTTGTAGTGCGGACCGAAGCCCAGCTCCTCGAGGCGCCGGTCGGCGAGGTAGCGGACGTACTGGTTGATGTAGTCGGCGTTGAGCCCGAGGATGCCGCTGGGCAGGAGATCGCGGTTGTACGCCTCCTCCATGTCGACGGCGTCGAGGATCATCTGCTGGATCTCGGCGGCGAACTCCTCGGTCGCGACGTCCGGGTTCTCGTCCAGCACCGTGAGGATCAGGTTGATGCCGAACTTCAGGTGCAGGCTCTCGTCCCGCACGATCCAGTCGACGAGCGAGCCGAAGTTGCGCAGCAGGTTCCGCTGCCGGAAGCTCAGCGCGACCATGAAGCCGGAGTAGAACCAGATGCCCTCCAAGATGACGTTGTACGCCACGAGGTTGCGGACGAAGTCCTGCTTGCCCTCGGTCGTCGTGATGTCGAGTGTCTGCTCGGTCATCCGCTTGATGTAGCGGACCTCGAACTCCTCCTTGGCCGCCATCGAGGGCACCGTGACGTGGGAGTCGTACGCGGCCTCACGGTCGATCGGGAACGTCTCCAGGACGTACTCGAAGCTCATGCAGTGGTTGGCCTCCTCCCACATCTGCTTGGCGAGATAGAGGTGGCACTCGGCCGCGTTGACGTACGGGTAGACGCCGAACGCCAGCGCCTTGTTGACGAGCAGCTCGTTGGGGTTGAAGTAGCTCATCAGGAACGTCAGCGCGTGACATTCCTCATCGCTCATGCGCTCGAAGTCGGCCAGGTCCTCACCGAGCTGGATCTCGTTGGGAAACCAGGTGTTGGCGACGGCCTGGTCGTACAGGTCCATGGCCCACTGGTAGGTGACGGGCTTGAGCAGCAGGCCCTCCTCGATGCCAGTGCCCAGGATGCCGCGGCTCACTGGCACGACTCGCAGTTCAGTCGCTCCTGCGGGTCTACAGGGCAGGCGGCACCGTCGACGACGTCCACCTGCTCGAGCTCGACGACCTCTGGAGGGACGACGGCGGGAGCGGGGGCGGTGGCGACAGCGGTGCCGACCGCGCCGAAGCCCCTTCGGGCCGCTCCCCCGGCCGGCGTCGAGGCCGCAGCCTTGTTGACCTTGACGGTGCTCTGCTCGGCGGTGTGCCGCGGCATCATGTGCAGGTAGTACGTCGTCTTGACGCCCATGCGCCACGCCGCGGCGTAGAGCTCGACCATCTCGCCGACGTCACGGCTCTGCAGGTAGATGTTGCGGCTGATGGCCTGGTCGATCCACTTCTGCGCGCGGGCGGCGACGTTGACGAACGCGTACGGCGAGAGCTGGAAGCTCGTGCGGTAGATCTCCTGCAGCTCGGCCGGCACCCCGTCGACCTTCGACAGGTCGCCCTGGTGCCGCAGCAGGTCCTCACGGACGCTCTCCCACAGGCCTAGCGCCCGCAGGTCGTCGACCAGGTTCCGGTTGACCTCCAAGAACTTGCCCGAGCTGGTGGCCCGGCTGAAGATCTGGCTGAACTGTGGGTCGAGGCCCGGCGTCGTCCCGGCTACCAGCCCGATGGACGCGGTCGGCGCGATCGCCATCAGGGTGGAGTTGCGGATGCCCGCCTGGACCTTGCCACGCAGAGCGTCCCAGTCGAGGCGCGTGGTGCGGTCGACGTCGACCCGCACGCCGCGGTCGGCCTCCAGCAGGTCGAGGGAGTCGATCGGCACCATGCCCTGGCTCCAGCGCGATCCCTCGAAGTTCGGGTAGGCGCCGCGCTCGCGGCCCAGGTCGGCCGACGCGTCGATCGCGTGCCAGCTGATGAACTCCATCACCTGGTCGATCAGCTCGTACGACTGCTCGGACTCGTAGGAGTAGCCGAAGCGCTCGACGACGTCCGTGAAGCCCATGACGCCGAGGCCGAGGGCGCGGTTGAGCTCGTTGGAGTGCTCCGACTCGGGCACCGACGAGATCGTGATGTCGATGAGGTTGTCGAGCTGACGGACGGCCAGGCGGGTCGACTCTGCCAGCCGCTTCCAGTCGACGCGGGCCTGCTGGCGGCGCCCGGTGACGTGACGGGACAGGTTGATCGAGGCGAGGTTGCAGACGGCGACGTTGTCGCGGTCCTGCGGCAGCGTGATCTCGGTGCACAGGTTGGACAGGTGGATCGTGCCGGTGTTGTGGTTCAGCGCCCGCGTGTTGATGGTGTCCTTCCACGTCAGCCACGGGTGCGAGCTGGCCTGCAGCGAGACCATAATCGCGCGAAACTGCTCACGGGCGCGCATCTTCTTGTGCCGCAGCTGTCCCGCGTCGGCCATCGCGGCGTACTCGGCGTAGCGGGCCGAGAAGGCCGCGCCGTACAGCTCGACGAGGTCGGGAACGTCGAGCGGGTCGAACAGGTACCAGTCCTGGTCGTCCTGCACGCGCTTCATGAAGTCGTCGCTGATCCACACCGCGGTGTTGGCGGTGCGGGTGCGTCGGTACGGGTCGCCGGAGTTGGCACGCAGGTCGAGAAACTGGGCGAAGTCGAGGTGCCAGTTCTCCATGTAGAAGCACAACGCGCCGAACTTCTTGCCCCCGCGGCTGATGGCGCGCAGCGTCGAGTCGATCGTGTGCATGAACGGGATGGGACCGGTCGAGGCGGTGTTGTTGCTGCGGATGGGCGATCCCTCGGCCCGCAGCTTGCTGACCGACATGCCGATGCCACCGGTGCCCTTGGTCAGCCACATGACGTCGCGGACGCTCTTGGCGATGTGCTCGATGTCGTCCTCCATCTGCATCACGAAGCAGTTGGAGAGCTGGCTGTACGCCGTCCCGGCGTTGACCAGCGTCGAGCCGGCCGCCAGGTACTCGAGGCGCGACATCTTGTCGTAGAACCCGACGGCAGCAGAGGTCGGATCGTCCTCGTTGAGCGACAGGCCCATCGCGACCCGCATCCAGAAGAACTGCGGCACCTCCAGCGGCGTCCCGTCGGGCTCGCAGATCATGTAGCGGGTACGCATGGTCTGCGCGCCGATGTAGCGGACGAGGTCGTCGCGGTCGGGGTCGAGCGCGGCGCCCAGCACCTCGAGGTCGAACAGCTCGGCCAGGCGTGGGTCGAGCAGCTGCAGCTCGACGCCCCTCAGGACTGAGGCGACGAACGCCGGGCCGTGGAAGGCGTAGACCTCGTCGCGGGTGACGCCCTCGCCGAAGACCTTCTTGTAGAGGGTCTTGACCAGCAGCCGTGAGGCGATCGTGTCGAAGGCCGGGTCGTCCTTGACGTTCTGCAGGGCGACCTGCACGACGGCTTCGTCGAGCTCTTCGCTCGTGATGCCGTCGAACAGCGTGATCTCGAGCTCGGACTGCAGCTGCGTGACGCGGGCGACCTGGTCGTCGAGCCCGGCGCTCGCCTCCTCGATGGACCTGGCGATCTCGTAGCCGTCGTACGGTGCGCGCGTTCCGTCGCGCTTGATGACAGTGATGGTCATGCGGTTCACCCCTCGTGAACTGGTGCGTGGACGCAATCCGAGCTCAGGGGTGACGGAGACGGGACGACACAGCGACCCAGATCCCCTGACCTTCCCACGAGGTCGCGGACCCACACCGTCGTCTGGACGGTGCGGCACTGGCAGGTCTTCGGACTCATGGGCCAGGAGGTGCCGGAGCACCGCCGCCTACTGTTCGTCGCTTCCCAGGCCACAGAGTTGTCTGGAGGGCCAAGTGCTTGATGACGAAGGTCGTTCCCACTTACCGCTGCGGGGCAGTCCCGGATTCACACCGGGTTCCCTGTTGCCACGACTCCCCTGGCTGAGGAGCCGAACCAGCTGCGTCGACCACTCTATCTGGAAACAACAGTCTTGTAACTACCCAGATGTGGTGTTCTCCGACGGGACCGCCTGTGCCTCTCGCCACACCTGGCGCATCGTGAGGGGACCACTCAGCAACGGGATCAGCGCGAGAACGCGCGTCCTGGTGCCGAGGCCACGTCCGAGCAGGGCGGTGACGGCCACTGCGAGGTACAGGGCGCCGTGGATCGGCCCGAGCGCGCTCGTGACCGCCCGGTCGTGCACCGTCACCGCGTTCCCGAGCAGGACCACGACACTGATCAGCTCGAGGACCGACAGGACGCTCAGCGTCCGCAGCAGCGGTCTCACACCTGCACCGATCCGGGTCGCACGATCATGAGCACGACCACCGCGACCCACAGCAGGTTGAAGACGCCGGCCATCATGCTGAGCCGCCGCAGCTGGGAGCCGTCATCAGGACGATCGAGGGCGGAGGACTGTGCCGGGACGACCTGCAGCGCGAGCAGGCCTCCCGCGACAGCAGTCAGCACCATCGCCACCACGACCCACACCTCGGTCGTCCGGCCCTGAACCATGGCCAGGACAAGTCCGACGACCGGCACGATGAGCGCCATCGCGGCGTAGCTGCGGGTGATGCGGTGCAGCACGCGCGCCGTGCCCGCGTCCCTGATCGCGGGGCGACCCGCCGGAGCATCGGCCGTGGGGGCATACCGCGGAAAGAGACTGGCCGCGACGGCCACAGGGCCGACGAAGAGGATGCCCGCCACCACGTGCACGGACAGCAAGAACGATTCCATAACCTTCAGCCTACCTGAAGGTTATGGACGTGCGGCGAACACCTCCGCCATGTGCGCCCGCAAGGCGTCGACCAGACCGGGGTGCTGATCGGCGAACCGGCCGTCGATGTCGTCGACGACCTTCGCTGCCTGCGCCAGCAGCGCCTCGCCCTCAGCGGTCACCCGCAGGGCCGACGCGGACCCGGCGTGGGCGGTGTCGTCGTCGACGAGACCGTTCTGCACGAACCCCGCCACGGCCGTGTGGACGCTCTGCACCGTGATCCGGGACCGGCGCGCGAGCTCGCTGAACGAGATGCCCGGCGTGCCGCGAATGTGTCCGAGAAGGCCGTACTTGCGGCTCGTGAGTCCCAACGCCTTGAGCTCGTCGGCAAGCGCAGCGTCCCACACCCGCGCCACCGTCAGGAGTGCGATGGTCGGGCTGAACGGCGGCGGCTCGGACATGTTCGAAGACTAGTCGCCGCCTCACCACGCCGAGCGTGGGTCAACCTGTTCCGCCGGCACCTGTCCTTCGAGGCGAGAGGCGCACGACGCGACCTCCGATGAACCACTCGGTGAGCACCCAGGAGCGATCCGTCGGGTCGACTGCGACGCCGTGGGGGCTGTTGAGCGCTCCGGGACGCACGTCGGGCCGGACCATGGCTCCGTCGGCCATCGCGTTGGGCCAACCGGGACGCTCGGGCTCCGCGGGCTGTTCGGCGACCCGGTCGACGACCGCGCCGTCGCGGTCGAGCACCACCAGGTCACCCCACAGCTCGGTGACCAGCAGCAGGTCGTCGTCGATCGCGAGCCCCGATGGGCTCCAGACCTGGTCGGCGGCGAGCACCCTGCGGGTGCGTCCGTCGAGCCCCAGCTCGACGAGTCGCTGGTTGGCCCGGTCCGCCACGACAAGGACCGGCTCAGGGCCGCGCTGGTCCACGACGATGCCGTGCGGACAGTCGAAGGCCGTGCCGGAGTCGGCTCCGTCGACGGTCATCAGCCAGGACCCGTCCGGGGCGTAGGCGTGGACCAGGGAAGCGCCGTATCCGTCGGCGACCCAGATCCGTCCGTCCTCGCCCTCGACCGCGAGGGCCGTCGGGCTCCAGCCCGTGTGCGCGTACGCCGGGTGGGCAGGTGCGTGAAGCTCGTGGACGACGTCTCCGTCGGGAGTCACGGCAACGAGTCGCCCCTGCACCCGGTGGTCGACGTACGCCGGGCTGGCCGGGACGTACTTGTGGCCGTGGTCGACGAGCCAGAAGACGTCGCGGCCGTCGATGACGTCGCGCACGATGCCGTGCAGGTCCGTGGTGGGTGTCGCCACCCGGCGCAGCTCCGCGCCGTCACGATCGAGGAAGACCATCGCGTCCCCCTCGGGTGAAGCCACGACCACCTCGCCGCTGTCGGTCACCGCGATCCCGGAGTGCATCCACGCAGGGCTCGAGGTGCCCCGAGGGAACAGCTCAGTCCATTCACGTTCCCCGGCGCCGATGGAGACCTTCACAGGTCCAGGACCAGTCGTGGCGAGCAGGAGCGGGAGACGCAGACCATCATGCAGTCGTTGCGCCGCTGCTCCGCCGGCGTCAGGACGGAGTCGCGGTGGTCCGGCACGCCGTCCAGCACCTGCGTCTCGCAGGTCCCGCACGTCCCTTCACCGCACGAGGTCAGCACGACGACGCCCGCGTCGTCCAGCACCTCCACGACGCTGCGGTCCGTGGGGACGCTGAGCACTCGTCCGGACCGTGACAGCTCGACCTCGAACGGTTCGTCCAGCGCGGGAGCACCCACGGGCTTGGCAGCGAACCGCTCCAGGTGCAGGGCGTTCTCCGGCCACGCCCGGCAGCGCTCCTCGACGGCGTCCAGCAACGGGGAGGGCCCACACACGTACACGAGGGTGTCGGCGCGCGGTTCACCCAGCAGCGAGTCCAGATCGATGTGGCCACGCTCGTCCTGGGGCCACAGGACGACCCGGTCGCCGTACGCAGCGAGCTCGTCCAGGAAGGCCATGGTCGCCCGGGTCCGCCCGCCGTACACGAGTGTCCAGTCCGCGCCCGCGGCCTCGGCCTGGGCGACCATCGGCAGGATGGGCGTGATGCCGATGCCGCCGGCGATGAAGACGTACTGCGGCGACTCCTCGAGCGCGAAGTGGTTGCGCGGCCCGCGGACCTCCACCCGGCTGCCGTCACGCAGACTGGTGTGCACGAACGTCGAGCCTCCGCGCCCGTCGGGCTCGTGGAGGATCCCGACGCGGTAGCAGGAGCGATCGGCCGGATCCCCGCTGAGCGAGTACTGCCGCACCAGGCCGTCCCCGAGGACGAGGTCGACGTGCGCGCCGGGTTGCCATGGCGGCAGGTCCGAGCCGTCCCTCGACGTCAGGGTCAGGGCCACCACCTGGTCGGAGACCTCGACCCGCTCCTCGACCACCATCGGCAGGGAGGTCGGAGCGTGCCGATGATCCGCGCTCGGCACGGACGACTGCGCCGCGGAGGCGTGCGCCGGGTCGAACTCGATGTCGAGATGGTCGAGCACCGCCATGTTGGGCGTGGACGGGTAGCGCTCGACCCGGCCGGAGATGCGGTACTCCCCCAGGCGGGGCAGCACCTCCTCCAGCGCGACTCGCGCTTCCAGCCGTGCGAGCGGGTTGCCCAGGCATCCGTGCAGGCCCTCGCCGAAGCCGAGGTGGCGGACGTTGGGTCGCAGTGCGTCGAACTCGCCCGCGCGCTCGTACTGCCGCGGGTCGTGGTTGGCGGCGCCGATCACCATCGCCACGCGGTCACCGGCCGGGATGGTCACGCCGTGCAGCTCGACGTCGCGGGTCGCGGTCCGCACCGTCAGCTGCAACGGCGTCCGGAACCGGAGCCCTTCCTCGACCGCGTTGCGGATCAGGCTCGGGTCCTCGCGCAGGGCGCGTTGCTGGTCGGGGCGCGCAGCGAGCTCCTGGAACAGTGTCGACAGCAAGCCCGCGGTGGTCTCGATGCCGGCGAGGTACAGGCCGAACACCAGTCCGACGATCTCTGAGGCCTGCTCGATCTCCGGCTCGGCGAGCGGGATCCCGTTGATCTCCGCCTGCACGACGTGGGTCAGCAGGTCGTTCCTCGGATGGACGCGGCGTTGCATGAGCAGGTCGGCGATGTACTCGCGTGAGCTGACGGTGGAGTGGATGGCCAACGGCGTGAGTGTGTCGTCGTCCGGGACCCGGTCCTTCAAACCGTGGGACCAGGTGATGAGCTGTTCACGGTCGTCTCCGTCGGGCAGACCGAGGAAGTCGAAGAACACCTCGTAGGGCAGTGGCCACGACAGCTCCTGAGCCAGATCGGCCGTCCCGCGATGGGCGAAGCCGTCAACCGTCCGGCGGGTGATGCGCCGGACGGCGTCCTCGAGCCGGGCGATGCTGCGCGGCATGAACAGTCGCTGGACCACGTTGCGGATCTCGTCGTGGCGTGGGTTGTCCAGGTTGGGGATGTTGCCCTCGCCGCCCTGGTCGTTCGTCGCGTCGAGGTCGATGCCCGGATGGTTCTTGAACGTCTCCGGATCCAGCAGCGCGGCGCGGACGTCGTCGTACCGCGACAGTGCCCAGAAGCCCCACTTCTCGCTGCGGTAGACGGGGGCGTCCTCCCGCAGGCGTTCGTAGACCGGGAACGGGTCTTCCTGGAACGCGACACTGAACGGGTCGTAGACGACGCTCGAGACGTCCTGCTGCGTGGTCACCGGTCGTTCTCCTTCTCTGGTGGCGTCGAGGTCGCGGGTGCGCGCCGGTCTATCGGGTGCCGTTGGCGGCGTACTTCGCGATGGCCTTGGCGTTCGAGGAGTCGACGAAGGCGGGCCCGGAGTAGATCGGCTGGCCGCCACCGAGGTCATTGCCGTTGACGCTCTTGAGATACAGGACCGAGATGCCCTCGAACCCCTGCACGAACGGCTGCTGGTCGACAGCCCACTGGATCTCGCCGGCCTCGATGCCCGCCAGGACGTCCTCGGACAGGTCGAACGTGACGACCTTCGCGTCACTGCCTGCGTCCTTGACCGCTGCCACGGCGTCGATGGCCTGCTGGCCGCCGAGCGTGAGGATGACGTCGATGTTCTTGTCGCTCTGCAGCCGCGTGGTGATCGTCGTGGTGACCTGGCTGTCGTCCGTGCCGTCGACCTGGAGGTTCTTCATCGTGCCGCCCATCGCGCCCTTGGCAGCGGCGCACCGCTCCTCGAGGTTGACGGCACCTGCGACCTGGATGACGCAGACGGCGTTCGAGAAGCCGTCCTTCTTCATCCGAGCGCCGACCGCCTCGCCCGCGAGGGTCTCGGACTGTCCCACGTGGGTGATGGCTCCGAAGGCTCTCGACTGGTCCTGCCCGGCGTTCACGGTCACCACGGGGATGCCCGCCGCGACAGCCTTCTCGACGCTGCTCTTGACGCCGTCGGGGTTGGCCATCGAGACCACGAGCCCGTCGACCCCGTCCGCGACGGCGCTGTCGATGAGGTTGGACTGCTCGGCAGGATCCGGGTCACCGGAGTACGTCATCGTGAGCCCGTAGTCGTCCGCGGCCCGCTCGGCGCCGGACTTGACCCGGTCCCAGAACGCGTCGCCGGGCGGCGCGTGCGTCACGACTGCGTAGGTCAGGTCGAGGTCCTTGGAGTTGGCGGGGCCCTCGCTCTTGCCGGTGCCGCTGCACGCGGTCACCGCCAGCATCCCTGCGGCGACTGCACCGATCATCGCGATCTTCTTCATCATCACTCGTCTCTAGTCAGTGAGCCTGCCGATCCCGGTCCGACCTTTGTCTAGACATTCGGCGCAACTCTGGAGCGCTCCAAAACGTACGCTGTGATGCAGGACACGTCAACCCCTGCCAAGTGAGAGCTGCTACCTGGCGGCTGGACGAGTCGTCGACCGCACGATCAGCGACGGGGTGAGCAGCAGCGTGGACGCCTCCGTCGTGGCTCCCCCGATCCGGTCGAGGAGAACCCGGGCGGTCTCACGTCCGACGTCCAGGCTCCGGTCGTCGACCGTGGTCATGTCGAGGTACGCGGCCTGGGCGATCAGCGAGTTGTCGTACCCCACGATCGAGACGTCGTCCGGCACCGACAGACCCACCTCGCGCAGAGCACCCATGCACCCCAGCCCCATCGCGTCGTTGGCGGCGAAGATCGCGGTCACGTCGCGGCGTGCGGCGAGCAGCTCGCGCGTCGCCACGGTCGCGGCCTCGTCGTTGGTGGGGTTGCCGTGCCCGACGACCACTGGCTCGAGACCCGCTTCGGTCATCGTGGCCTCGTACGCCTCGCGCCGGACCTGCGCCGCGCCCCCTTCGCCGGTGACGTGCGCGATGCGGGTGTGCCCGAGCTCGATGAGGTGCCTGGTGGCGAGCCTCGCCCCCGAGCGATCGTCGTTGGCCACCTTGGCAACACCGCGAGGATGCCGTCCACGCTCGCCGGCGACGACGGCGGGGATCCCGTGCAGTCCGGTCAGCACGTCCGGCGGATCCAGGGCGAGCACCAGCCCCTCCACGCGCATCGACACGAACGCGTCGATCGCGTCGCGACCGGGGGACATCGTCATCTGCCTGTCCCCCATCAACACCTGCAGCCCTTCAGGCTTCAGCACTTCGCGCAGGCCCTGCAGCAGATCGACGAACCACAGGTTGGCGAAGTCCTCCACGACCATGCCGATCGTCCTGGTGCGTGTCCCCGCCAGCGACGCGGCCGCCGAGCTCGGTCGGTACCCGAGCTCGTCGATCGCCTCCAGGACCGCGCGCCGCCGGCGTTCACTCACGGTGCCGGGCTCGCGCAGGACCAACGAGACCAAGGACTTGGACACCCCAGCACGAGCCGCCACGTCGTAGATCGTCGGGCGCGAGGAGTTCGTCACGTCGCCATCGTCCCACTTGAGGACGGCGAGCTGGGGCAAGACGGCTTCAGCGACACGACGGAGACTTCTAGAGGGCGAGAGGCACGTGGTGAAGGTCTTCGACGACGGTGACTCGGCCGCCATCGCCGGGATCGGGATCCGGCACGATCGATTCCGGGTCCACCAGGTAGACGTCGTGGCCGTCCAGGGTGAGCCGACGCGTGACCTCGAGCAGCATGCGTCGTGCCACGTCGTCGATCGAGTAGACCATGGTGAGATCCAGAGCCACCCTGGTCTCGGGGAACACGCCAGCAGCTTCACGGACGATTCGTTCGGCGCCGGCGAAGCGGATTCCCCCTTGCAGCTGGATCACCCGGACGGCATCCGATCGGTCGCCATCGACGCGGTTCGATCGCACGACCGAGGGCGCAGACTCCGGCACCTCCATCACGTGCAGGCCCGCATCGGACGAGAACTGTTCGAACAAGGACACCCCCCGCACGCTGTTGCCATGCGCGTCCAGCCGTGGTGAGAACGTGGCGATGCCGATCTGTCCGGGCAATGCGCCGATGAGCCCGCCAGCCACGCCGCTCTTCGCCGGGATGCCGACGTGTGTCGCCCAGTCCCCTGCGGCGTCGTACATTCCGCAGGTGGCCATGACGCTGAGCACCTGACGCACGACCGGTCGATGGACCACCTGCTCACCCGAGAGCGGATTCACCCCGCCGTTGGCAAGCGTCGCGGCCATGACGGCCAGGTCCCGCACCGTGACGAGCACGGAGCACTGCCGGACGTAGCCCTCGACGACGGCCGTGGGGTCCTCGGTGAGGATGTCGTAGCTGCGGAGCATGTGCGCGATGGCAAGGTTGCGGTGCGCGTGCCTCATCTCGGACGCGCACACCGCCTCGTCGATCGCCAGCCGTCGGCCGGCGAACGCGGACAAGCCGTCGATCACTCGCTCGACCCGCCCTGCCGGATCCAGCCCTGGCGGGCCGGCCAAGGAGTGCGCGGTGATCGCGCCGGCGTTGATCATCGGATTGAGCGGGCGCCCACTCCCACGTTCGAGGGAGATCTGGTTGAAGGCCTCCCCCGACGGCTCGACGCCGACCTTGTCGAGCACCGGATGGAAACCGCGATCAGCCAGCGCAAGCGCGTACGTGAACGGTTTGGAGATCGATTGGATCGTGAACTCGTGGTCGATGTCGCCGGCGCCGTAGATCGTGCCGTCCAGAGTGGCGAAGACGGCACCGAGGCGATCAGGGTCTGCTCCCGCGAGCTCGGGTATGTATGCCGCCAGCTCTCCCGAGACGTCCGACTCGACATCAGCGAGCGCATCGGTCAGGTAGTCGGGAATGATGGGTCGCATCGGGCCTCCTCCGTCATGCTTCGCCTCGTGCAGCCCGGGTGACCGCGGCGATGTCGGCAGGGGTCGGTCTGCGGAACACTCCGCCTCTCGCGGTGAACTCGCTGCCGTGCGTCCTCAGGTGCCGCGCGAAGACCGGACACACCGGCACGACGGTGACCTTGCTGCGGATGCTGTCGTCGAGCGCCGCCCGGACCAGCAACCCCGCCAGGCCTCGTCCACTGAACTCGTCGTCCACCTCGGTGTGGAAGAAGATCCGGTCATGGCTGGTCCCGGGGGAATCGATGAAGTCGGCACGTCCCACAGCCGGTTCGCCCTCCGGGCTCACCGTGTACGAGCTGACCGGGGTGTCGATCTCCAGCTCGACCGTCATGGTCGCACCGCGCTTGTCCTTGAGTGTCGTGATCATCTACTTTTCCTTCGCCGGATCAGGGACGCCGTACACGAGGTGACACGGACGTCGTCCAGCGCGAACCGGGCGATCGCCGAGCCGACGCCCTTGCCCTCGAACCGTGGGTGGACCTCGGTGTGCGTGAAGACGATCAGCTCATCGGTCACGATGTACTCGACAAAGCCTGCGACCTCACCGTCGATGCTCGCCTGGTAGCGCAGGCGGGACGGGTCCGGGAGAACCTGGATGGCTGTCATGTGTGCGTCCTCCTGGTAGTGGTGGTTGAGGCGGTCACGGCGCATCGATCAGGACGTAGAGGCCGGTGATCAGGTCGCCACGGGTGACGATGCTCTCGACGGCGCTCATCGGTCCGCCGAGAAGGCGAGCAGCGCGTCATTCACGTCGTCGGCGTGCGTCCAGAGCAGCCCGTGCGGCGCACCCTCGATCTCGGTGTACCGGGCGTCCGGGAGGAGCTGACGGAACCGACGCGCCGTGGCATCGATCGGCAGGATGTTGTCCGCGGTGCCGTGCAGGATCAAGACCGGCTTGCCGCTCGCACGGACCGCCTCGATGTCCGGCCGGAAGTCCTCGAGCCAGGACGGAACGACGGCGTGGGCAGCGACCGGAGCACTGGAGATCGCGACGTTCCAGCTGCCAGTCACCGCATCCTGGCTGATCCGGGTCCCGAGGTTCTCGTCGAGGTTGTAGAAGTCAGCGAAGAACTGGGTGAACCAGGCATAGCGGTCAGCCTTCGCCGCGGCCTCGATCCCGCTGAAGATCTCCTGCGGCACTCCCTCGGGGTTGTCATCACCGGCGAGAAGGAAGGGCTCCAGCGAGGCGAGGAAGGCGAGCCGCGCCACCCGCTCGGGCCCGTACGTCGAGACGTAACGGGCCAGCTCTCCTGTACCCATCGAGAAGCCGACGAGGATGACGTCGCGCAGGTCGAGCGTCCGCAGCAGGACGTCCAGGTCTGCGGCGAACGTGTCGTAGTCATAACCCGTGCCGACCTTCGAGGACTGGCCGAAGCCGCGCCGGTCGTAGGTGATGACGCGGTATCCGGCAGAGAGCAGCGTGCGCGTCTGGCGCTCCCAGCTGTGCCCGCTCAGCGGATAGCCGTGGATGAGGACCACGGGTTGTCCCCCGCCCTGATCCTCGTAGTAGAGCTCGACCGGCGTGCCGCTCTCGTCCCCCACAGTGATGAGTCCCATGATCGTCTTCCCTCTCTCGTTGATCTGCTGTCGGTCAGCAGTCGACTGCGGCCACCTCGGCGTGGCCGCTCATGGCTGGTGCTGTGCGTGGGCCGCGGACGATGCCTTCGGCCGCGGACCCCAGGGCCTCGCTGAAGGCCCGCGCGCTCCGGAACCGATCGGTCCGGGACTTGGCGAGAGCTGTGGCGAGCACGGCGTCGAGCCGGGCGACATCGGTGCTGGCCGGCGCAGGTTGCTCATGGACGTGTTGGTAGGCGACCGAGATCGGGTCACCGACGAAGGGAGGCCGTCCGGTCAGCAGCTCGTAGAGCAGGCAGCCCGCAGAGTAGATGTCGCTGCTGATGTCCGCCGTCTCACCGAGCGCCTGCTCCGGTGAGAGGTACGACGGCGTGCCCAGCACGGCCTGCGCCTGGGTGATCATCGGTGCCAGGTCACCGCTGGCGCGCGCGATCCCGAAGTCGACGAGCTTGACGGCCCCTTCGGACGTGATCATCACGTTGGCCGGTTTGATGTCGCAGTGGACGACGCCGGCGCTGTGACTGAACTCGAGTGCCGAGAGCACGCCGAGCTGATACTGGACCGCACTGGCGAGCGTGAGCTCCCCGAGCCGCAACACGTCGCGCAGGGTCTGCCCGTCGACATGCTCCATGACGATGAACGGGACGCGCACGGTTGCGTGGGAGCCGTCCTCGATCACGTCGGTTCCCGTGTCGAAGATGCAGACGATGGCGGGGTGGCACAGGCCGACCATCGTCTGCGCCTCGCGCCGGAACCTGGATCGGAACAGGGGGTCCTTGGCGAGGTGCCGGTGGAGCACCTTGATCGCGACCCGACGGCCCGAGCGGAGGTCGCGACCCGCATGGACCACCGCCATCCCGCCACGACCGATGACGTCACCCAGCTCGTAGCGCCCGCCCAGCAGCGACGTCGGCCTCATCGGCGTGGCTCCCACTGGAAGAACCGCGTGGCCAGCGCGACGGCGGCAGCGACCCAGCCCACGGTCGGGATCAGGAGCAACAGGGACTGGTCGAGAGGGACACCGCCCTCCCATGCATTGACGACCAGCTCGGTGGCCGACCCTCCCGGCAGCAGTCGTTTGAGCTGGGCGAGGTTCTCCGTACCGGTGATCCCGACCCAGCTCGCTACCGCAATCACCGCGAGAGTGACCGGCAGCGTGGTCACCTGGGCGTGCTCGGGCGAATTCGTGAGCCCCGCGGTGGCCAGCGCAAGAGCGACCATCATCGACGTGGTGGCCAGGACGGCCACCACGAGCAGCCAGGTGTGGACCGGGCTGGTGGCGACCACGCCGAGCACGGCCAGCATCGCGCCGACCTGCAGGAGGGCCACGACCGTCAGCGGGGCGAGGAGCCCGGCCAGGATGTTCACGTCACTCGCAGCGGTGGACCGCAGCCGCTTGAGGAAGAGGTCCTGCCGGCGGGAGGCCAGCGTGGTCACCGCCGTGGTGTAGAGCCCGAGGGCCATCACGACGAACATCATGATCGCCGCGACGTAGCCGAGGCTTCCCAGGTCGAGGAACGTCTCGCGCTGGTGGACGACGTACACGCTGAAGGCGACCGGGATGATCAGTCCGGTCACCAGGACCAGCCTGTTGCGGAAGATCTGGATCAGTTCGGTACGGGCAATCTCGATCATGGCGGAGCTCCTTCGTGGCACGGGGTGGGTCGGAGTGCTCAGGCGGCGGCGTCGAGGGTGCGGAAGACGTCGTCGAGACGGGTGGGTCCGGCTTCCAGCTGCTGCAGCTCCACGCCGGCCCGCTGCGCCCAGTCCAGGAGCCGGTGGAGGTCACCCTGCAGGTCGAAGGTCTCGACGTGGAAGGCACCGTTGCGGGCACCGAGGACCGGCGGTTCGGGGTCACCCGGAGCCAGCGCGAAGCTGATCTTCGACGGCAGGGTTTGTGTGAGCTCCTCGACGGTGCCCTCTCGCCGGAGGGTGCCTCGGTGCATGAGCCCGACGCGGTCGGCGCGCTGCTGCGCCTCCTCCAGGTAGTGGGTGGTCAGGACGACCGTGGATCCCTTGTCACGAAGCTGGTCCACGGCGGCCCAGAGCGCATCCCGGGACTGGATGTCCAGGCCTGCCGTGGGCTCGTCCAGGATGATGAGCTCCGGCGCCCCGAACACGGCAGTGGCGAAGTCCAGGCGACGCTTCTCGCCGCCGGAGAGCTGGGAGACACGGGTGTCCCGCTTGCGAGTCAGCCCAGCCATCCCGAGCACCCGGTCGAGGTCGTCGTGCCTTCCGCTCAGCGCGCCGATCAGACCGACGGAGTCCCGGACCGTCAGATCGCGAGCGAAGCCGCTCTCCTGCAGCATCATTCCCATGCGCGGACGTACCGCGCTCCGGTTCTGCGGGCTCTCCCCGAACACCCGCACCGCGCCCGATGTGACCGGGCGGTGACCTTCGACGACCTCCAGGGTGGACGTCTTGCCGGCTCCGTTCGATCCGAGCAACGCGTAGAGCTCACCCCGCTTCACGTGGAAGGACAGGTCGCGGACGGCGGCGAAGTCGCCATAGGCGACGCTGAGACGGTCGACCTCGATGACGTGATCGTCGGACATGGTGGGCTCCTTGCCTGCGCACCGGCGGGTCCCGGTGCTGTGTCATCAGATTCGCCCAGGTGGACACGCTGTCGCATCGGTGAAAACCTCGGTGTCGTCGGCGGCTGCCCGCCCCCTCTTGCGGCGAAATCGCAGCGGGAGGCGGCTCGCGTAGGTGATAATCGCCTAGTCCGCACGTCACGAGACGGGAGTGCGCCCAGTGGGTCTGTTAGGTCGTCCTGCGGAGCGCGAGGCGATCGAGCGGCTGCTCAGTGATGCGCAAGCCGGACGCAGCGGGGTGCTGGTCGTGCGTGGGGAGGCGGGCATCGGCAAGAGCGCGCTCCTGGAACATGCTCGCGAAGCCGCGTCCGCCTGTGGGTTCCGGGTGGAGACCTCGGTCGGAGTGGAGGCGGAGACGCAGTTCGCGTTCGCGGGCCTGCATCAGCTGTGTGCGCCGCTGCTGGACCGCGCGGGCGAGCTGCCGGTCCCCCAGCAAGCTGCCTTGGGCGTGGCGTTCGGGCAGCGCAGCGGCCCCGCGCCGGAAGGACTCCTCCTGGGTCTGGCCGTTCTCCACCTGCTGGCCGGGGGCGCCGAGGACGGGCCGGTGCTGTGTCTGGTCGACGATGTGCAGTGGCTGGACGAGGCGTCTGCGCAGGTCCTGGCGTTCGTGGCACGGCGGGTGTCCGCCGAGCGGGTGGTTCTGCTGTTCGCGCGGCGCGACACCGTGGCTGGCGACGATCCGCTCGCAGGCCTTCCCGAGATGAGGCTGGACGGCCTCGGTGACTCCGACGCACGGCAGCTTCTGGCCACCGCGGTCGGCACGCCGTTGGACGAAACGGTCTGCAACCGGATCATCGCGGAGGCGCGCGGCAACCCCTTGGCGCTCCTGGAGCTGCCTCGCGGTGGGTCTGCCGCGCTGCTGGCCGGTGGATTCGAGGTGCCGGAGGCGGCGAGCGTGCCAAGCCGCATCGAGGACAGCTTCCGACGTCGTTCCGCCCACCTGCCGGCCGAGACCCGACTTCTGCTGTTGCTCGCCGCAGCAGAGCCCACCGGGGAGGCGGCACTGTTGTGGCGCGCAGCGGCTGAGCTCGGCATCGGTCCTGAGTCAGCTGCGCCCGCAGAGGCCAGCGGGTTGCTGGAGATCGCCGATCGGGTGTGGTTCCGCCATCCGTTGGCCCGCTCGGCGGTCTACCAGGCGGCCACACCTCCGGACCAGCGTCGAGCCCACGCCGCACTGGCTGCCGCCACCGACGCCCAGCGGGACCCCGACCGGAGAGCGTGGCACCGTGCGAGATCCGTGCTGGGAACCGACGAGGAGGCTGCCGCCGACCTGGCGCGCTCGGCGGCCCAGGTCCGAGCGCGAGGCGGGCTGGCTGCCGCAGCCGCATTCCTGGAGCGCGCGGCAGAGCTGACGCCTGATCCTTCCACCCGCGCAACGCGGGCACTGGCCGCTGCCCACGCCAAGTACGAGGCCGGCGCATCCGAGGCCGCCCTGGGGTTGCTGGATGTGGCCAGAACCGGGTCATTGGACGCCCTGCAGCGCGCCCAGCTCGAGCTGCTGGACGCACGGATCGCTTTCCACCTGACCCGGGGCGGCGACATGCCGGGGACGCTGCTCGACGTGGCCAAGACCCTCACCCCACTGGATCCGACCTTGGCACGCGAGACCTACCTGCACGCGATCGATGCCGCGATCCACGCCGGCCACCTCGCCTGTGGGTGCGGCGTGCTGGACGCAGCCGAAGCCGCCCGCGATGCTCCCCCGCCGCCGGCGTCGCTGCGACCGGTCGATCTGCTGCTGAACGGGCTGTCGACGAGGTTCACGGACGGGTTCGAGGCCAGCGTCCCACCCCTGAAGCGGGCATTGGAGATGCTGCTCGACCCCGAGACCTGCATCGACGATGAAGACCTCCGCTGGCTCTGGCTGGCCTGCCATGTCGCGGCGATGCTGTGGGACGACGAGGCCCTCCATGTCCTGGCCAACCGCGCGGTCCGCCTCGCTCGAGACGCCGGCGCGCTGTCCGCCCTCCCTGCCGCGCTCAACGCCGTCGCCTCGATACTCGTGATCGCCGGCGAGCTTGCGCATGCCACCGAGCTCGCCGCCGAGGAGTCCGCCATCACGGAGGCGACCGGGGCCCCGCCGCTGCCGAACGCGCGGCTCATGATCGCGGCGTGGCGTGGCGAACAACCCAAGACGTTGGAGCTGTACGCAACCATGGTCGAGGAGGCGACCGAGCGTGGCGAGGGGGCGACGGTCAGCCTGGCCGAGTCCACGCTGGCCGCCTTCCACAACGGCCTGGGCAACTACGACGCCGCGCTCGCCGCCGCGATACCGCCTTGCAAGCACGACGACCTGGCGTACAGCAGCCTGGCGCTTCCTGAGCTCGTCGAGGCGGCAGTGCGCGTCGGTGACCACGACCGCGCCGCCGCCGCACTGGAGCAGCTCAGCTCCAGGGCCCAGGCCAGCGGGACGAACTTCGCGCTGGGGCTGGCCGCACGATCACGCGCGATGACGATGACCGGCCCTGCCGCGGAGGAGCACTACCGCGAGGCCATCACGCGGCTCACCAAGTGCCGGTGGGCCGTCTTCCTGGCGCGCGCCCACCTGGTCTACGGCGAGTGGCTGCGCCGCGAGGGCCGACGGCAGGACGCCCGCGAACAGCTCCGCACGGCCCACAGCATGCTCTCGGACATGGGGATCGAGGGGTTTGCCGAGCGCGCCGCCCGCGAGCTGCGCGCCACGGGCGAGCATCCTCGCAAGCGCACAGCTCAACCGACGGACGCGCTCACCGCGCAGGAGGCGCAGATCGCCCGGCTCGTGGCGACCGGCGCGACCTCACGGGAGGTGGCGGCGCAGCTGTTCCTGAGTCCCCGCACCATCGACGCCCACCTCCGCAACATCTTCCGCAAGCTGGACATCACCTCCCGGCGCCAGCTCAGGGACTTTCCGCTCCCCTGATCCTGCCGATCCACCCTGGCGTGCTCCCGGCCGACTGCGACCCGACCAAGCGACTCGACGACATCCCGTCTTGGGACTCCATGAGCGCGGCCTGCTCAGCTGGCCGGCGGGGCATCGAAGTGAAGGAGAAATTGCGCTGCGTCGTCGCCCCAGTCGATCGGGGTCCGCCCGGTCAGGCGCCAACCAAGCCGTCCATACAGGGCGATGGCGCGGGCGCAGTTCTCGGCCACGTCGAGCGTCAATCGAAGTCCGCGCTCTGCCGCCCACCTGCTCGCATGGTCAACCAGAGCTCCACCCACACCAGACCCCGCCGCATCGGGCGATACGAAAAGGCGCTCGAGCGTCAGTTCCGGCGGCATCGGATGATTTCGAGCCACGCACACATGACCCATGACCTGGCCGTCCCGCACCGCCACCCAGGCAGCTGCTGCATCGGCATACGTCAGCCAGGCGCGAGGATCGTCGGGCCATCGGACGGGATAACGCTGGTCGACATGCACCTGGGCGAGTATCGCGGCGCAGGCTTCGAGATCCAGATCTTGCCGCTCCCTGATGAGGTAAGACACCGCTTCATGCAAACGCACCCTCCCGCGGGAGACAAACGACTGTCGCGGTCGCGGCTGCTGTGCCGACGATGATCCTCGACTCGACGCCCGACGGCATGTGCTCCCATGGCCGCAAATGCACAGTGGCCCCGACTGCGTTTCCGCAGTTCAGGGCCACTTTTCTTGTGTGTCCGAGGGGGGACTTGAACCCCCACGCCCGTAACCGGGCACTAGCACCTCAAGCTAGCGCGTCTACCATTCCGCCACCCGGACATGCACCCCGTTTTGGTGGGGCGCGGTGCAGCACTGAACTCTAACAAACGTCCCTCCGGGTGCCGAACCCGGGATGCCGTTCAGCCGGCACACGAGCAGCACGCCTTGGAATGCCAACGATCAGCGCGGCGCGTTACCCACAGGTTGTCCACACGTGTGGGTAACCCTCCAGTGGACCTTGAGAGTCAGATGACCGTCGAGATCGCATGGATGACGATTCCGGCCAGGCCGCCCACGACGGTGCCGTTGATACGGATGAATTGCAGGTCGCGGCCGACGTGCAGCTCGATGCGGTCCGCGGTCTCCTTGCCGTCCCACCGGTTGACCGTCGCCGAGATGACCGTGGCGACCTCGTGGCCGTAGTTGTTGACCGCGTACGACGCGATGTCGGCGATCGTGGTGTCCACCCGCTCGGCAAGGACGGGGTCGTCGATCAACCGGTGACCGAGCTTGTCGATCTCCTGGTTCGCACGGGTGCGCAGCAGACCGGTCTCGTCGCCGAGCGACCCGATGAGCGCCCGGCGCAGCGCCTCCCACAGCTGGACGGACGTCGTGCTGAGCCGCGGCTGCGACAGCATCCGCTCCTTGAGGCGCTCGAACCGCTCCATGGTGTCGGGGTCGTGCTGCAGCCCGTCGGCGAGATCGCGCAGCCAGTTGTCGAGCGCGATGCGGGCGTTGTGGTCGGGCGTCCGGCCGATGTCGGCGACCCACTCGACGACCTGCTCGTGGACCCAGGTCGCGACCCGCTTGTCGAGCCACTGCGGCGTCCACGACGGTGCGCGGTTCTCGATCAGGGCCGCCACCTCGTCGTGGTTGCTGGCCAGCCAGCGGCTCAGCTCGTCGACGGCCAGGTCGACGAGCCCGCGGTGGGCGTCGTCGCGCAGCACCTCCTCGAGCAGCTGGCCGACGACGGGACTGAGCTCCTCCTCCTTCAGCCGCGGGATCAGGGCCTCCTGGACGACTGCGGCGACGTCGGACTCCCGTACGTGCGACAGGGCGTCGGCCAGGATCCGGGATCCCTCGTGGACGAGGCGTTCGGAGTGCTTGCCGACCACGAGCCACTCCCCGACCCGCCGGCTCATCCCGGCCGAGCCGATCCGCTCGCGGATGACGTCCTCCTTGAGGAAGTTGTCCGCGACGAACTCCTGCAGGCTCTCCCCCAGCGCCTCCTTGCGCTTGGGGATGATCGCGGTGTGCGGGATCGGCAGCCCGAGGGGATGGCGGAACAACGCCGTCACGGCGAACCAGTCGGCGATCGCGCCGACCATGGCCGCTTCCGACCCGGCATTGACGTAGCCGAGGAAGCCCGAGTCGTGATCGCGGGTCAGCACATAGATGATCGCGGCGAGGATGAGCAGGGACAGGGCGAGCGCCCGCATCCGGCGCAGCCCTCTGCGACGTACGGCGTCACCCGCGGACATCCCCTCGGGCATGGCAAGACTGGCGGCATCTGTCGAGGTCACACGGCGACAGTAGTCCCGTGCGGCGACGCCCGCGCTGCGTAGACTTCCGGACATGAACCACGGGATCGCCGCATGAGCTTCAACGAGGGCTCGAACCTCGACACCAGCCAGGTGACGGGCGGTGGCTCACGCGGCGGACTCGCGATCGGCGGCGGCATCGGCACCCTGGTCATCGTCCTGATCGGCGCCTTCCTGGGCGTCGACCTCACCTCCCTCGGCAGCAGCGCCGCGAACCCGTACGACCAGGGCCAGGTCCAGCCCGGCGGCAGCACGTCCGAGCAGTCTTTCGAGCAGTGCAAGACCGGCGCGGACGCCAACCGCGACGACACGTGCCGCATCATCGGCACCGTCAACAGCGTGCAGGACTACTGGCAGGACGCCCTTCCCGCGGACGTCGGCCGCCAGTACCGCGCGGCAAAGACCGTCATCTACTCCGGCGCGACCCAGAGCCCGTGCGGCACCGCGTCCAACCAGACGGGCCCGTTCTACTGCCCCAGCGACGAGCGCATCTACATCGACGCGAGCTTCTTCGACGAGCTCACGAGCCGCTTCGGCGCCGACGACGGAGCGCTCGCGCAGGAGTACGTCGTGGCGCACGAGTACGGCCACCACGTCGAGAACATCCTGGGGTTCCTGGCCAAGGGCCAGGACCGCAAGACGGGTCCACTGAGCGGCGGCGTACGCATCGAGCTCATGGCCGACTGCATGGCGGGCGTGTGGGCCAACCACGCTGCGACGACCAAGGACGACCAGGGCAACACGCTGCTCAGGCCGCTCACCGACGCGGACATCCGCTCGGCCCTCTCGGCGGCGTCCGCGGTCGGCGACGACCACATCCAGGAAGACCTCGGCGGCGGCACCGTCAACCCCGAGACCTGGACCCACGGCTCGAGCGAGTCGCGCCAGAAGTGGTTCCTCGCGGGCTACGAGAGCGGCACGGTCAACGCCTGCGACACGTTCAGCACGAACGATCTGTGAGCGGTGGCTGATCCCGTAAGCCCCGAGGACGCCCCCAGGGACCGCAGGCCCCTGGGGCTCGAGATCTGGATCGTCCTCGGCCTCTCGCTCGGCGCCTCCGGGGTGTACGCCCTCGTCAGCCTGATCCGCAAGGCCACGCTGCCGGGCGGGCTCCGCGACCAGACCGCGACGCTCAACAGCACGCAGGACGACCGCCAGGTCTTCGACTTCATCTACCAGGTGCTCGGCATCGGGTTCGCCCTCGTGCCGGTCGCGCTGGTGCTCTACCTGCTCTCGCTCGACCCCGTCCGCGAGCCCGTCACGCGCCGCCTCGGCCTGGACCGCGCGCGCTGGCGCTTCGACGCGCTCTCGGGCTTCGGCCTCTTCGCGCTGATCGGCATCCCCGGTCTCGCGTTCTACTTCGCCGGCCGGGCGCTCGGGATCACCGCCGAGATCATCCCGTCGCCCGACATCGAGTACTGGTGGACGATCCCCGTCCTCATCCTTGCGGCGGTGCAGAACGCCGTGCTGGAGGAGGTCGTGGTCGTCGGCTACCTGATGACCCGGCTGCGCCAGATGAGCTGGGGCGTCCCGGCGACGATCGTCGCCGCGGCCGCCCTGCGGGCCAGCTATCACCTCTACCAGGGCGTCGGCCCGGGCATCGGCAACTTCGTGATGGGCCTGGTCTTCGGCTACTGGTTCCACCGCACCCGGCGTGTCATGCCGCTGGTCGTCGCCCACACCTTGCTCGACGTCGTAGCCTTTGTCGGTTACCTCCTGTTCGCCGAGTCCCTGGGTTTGAAGTGAAGATCTCGTACGACCCGGCGCTGCCGATCACCGATCGCCACGACGACATCGCTGCGGCGATGCGCGACCACCAGGTCGTCGTGGTGGCCGGCGAGACCGGCTCCGGCAAGACCACGCAGCTGCCCAAGATCGCGTACGAGCTGGGTCGCCGCGCGATCGCGCACACCCAGCCGCGCCGCATCGCCGCCCGCTCGGTCGCCAAGCGCATCGCCGACGAGTGCGAGGTCGACCTGGGCGCCGAGGTCGGCTACGCCGTCCGTTTCGACGACCAGACCAGCGAGGCGACCGCGATCCGGCTGGTCACCGACGGTCTCCTCCTGGCCGAGCTGCAGCGCGACCGCAGGCTGTCCCGCTACGACACGGTCATCATCGACGAGGCCCACGAGCGGTCGCTGTCGATCGACTTCCTGCTCGGCTACCTCAAGCAGCTTCTCCCCCGACGTCCCGACCTCAAGGTCGTCATCACGTCCGCGACGATCGACGTCGAGCGCTTCGCGGAGATGTTCGACGCGCCCGTCATCGAGGTCAGCGGCCGGACGTACCCGGTCGAGATCCGCTACCGCCCGCCGGCCGAGACCGGCGCCGACGACGAGCTCGACGCGATCGCCCAGGCCGTCTCCGAGCTGCCCACCGAGGGCGACATCCTGGTGTTCCTGTCCGGCGAGCGCGAGATCCGCGACGCGACCGACCACCTCAACGGCAAGAAGTACCCGCGCACCGAGATCCTGCCGCTCTACGGACGGCTCGCCGCCGCCGACCAGCAGAAGATCTTCAGCAGCCACCCCGGCCGCCGCATCGTCCTGGCGACGAACGTCGCCGAGACGTCCTTGACGGTCCCCGGCATCCGGTACGTCATCGATCCCGGCCTGGCCCGCATCTCGCGCTTCAGCCAGCGGCTCAAGGTGCAGCGCCTGCCGATCGAGCCCATCTCGCAGGCCAGCGCGTCCCAGCGCGCCGGGCGGTGCGGCCGCGTCGCGGACGGCATCTGCATCCGGCTGTACTCCGAGGAGGACCACGACAGTCGTCCCGAGTTCACCGATCCCGAGATCCAGCGCACCAACCTGGCGTCCGTGCTGCTGCAGATGGCGTCCCTCGACCTCGGCGACATCAAGGACTTCCCGTTCCTCGACCCGCCGGACTCGCGGGCGGTCAGCGACGGTCTCAACCTGCTGTACGAGCTCGGTGCCCTGGACACCAAGAAGGGTGGCCGGGCGCTGACCAAGATCGGCCGGCGCATGTCGACGCTGCCGACCGATCCACGTCTCGCGCGCATGCTGCTGGCCGCCGACCAGCTCGGCTGCCTCGGCGACGTCCTGGTGATCGTCTCGGCCATGTCGATCCAGGACCCTCGCGAGCGTCCGCTCGAGCACCAGCAGGCTGCCGACGAGATGCACCGCCGCTTCCGCGAGCCCGACTCGGACTTCCTGTCCTACCTGACCCTGTGGAAGTACATCCGCGAGATGCGCGACGAGCTGTCGAGCTCGGCCTTCCGCCGGTTGTGCCGCGACGAGTTCCTGCACTGGCTGCGCATCCGCGAGTGGCAGGACGTGCACGCGCAGCTGCGGCGCACGGCCAAGGAGCTCGGGCTCAAGCCCGGTGCCCTCGGCGCGGACCCCGACCGGGTCCACCAGGCGCTGCTGAGCGGCCTGCTCTCGCACGTGGGCCTGCGCGACACCGACGGCCGCGAGTACCTCGGCGCCCGCCAGGCCAAGTTCATGATCTTCCCGGGCTCCGGCCTCGCCAAGAAGCCTCCGCGCATGGTGATGGTCGCCGAGCTCGTCGAGACCGGACGGCTCTGGGGGCGTACGGCCGCCAAGATCCAGCCCGAGTGGGCCGAGGAGGTCGGCGCGCACCTGGTCAACCACGTCTACAGCGAGCCGCACTGGTCACGCCGCCGCGGTGCGGTGATGGCCCGCGAGAAGGTGCTGCTGTTCGGCATCCCGCTGATCGCCGACCGGCTGGTGCAGTACGGCAAGATCGACCCGGTCGTCTCCCGCGACCTGTTCATCCGTCACGCGCTGGTGCAGGGCGAGTGGCGTACGCACCACGAGTTCTTCGCGGCCAACCAGCGGATGATCGAGGGCGTCGAGGAGCTCGAGGAGCGCCTGCGACGGCGCGACCTGCGGGTCGACGACGAGACGCTGTACGCGTTCTACGACCAGCGGGTGCCCGCCGACGTCGTGTCGACGCGGCACTTCGACTCGTGGTGGAAGCAGGCGCGTCGCAAGGACCCCGACCTGCTGACGTTCGATCCCGCGATGCTGAGCGACGGGCCCGAGGGGGCCGACGACGAGTTCCCGCGCGAGTGGCACTCCGACGGCGAGTCCTATCCGCTGACGTACGCGTTCGAGCCGGGCATGCAGGACGACGGGGTGACCGTCGACCTGCCGGTGGATCGCCTGATGACCGTGGACGACCGCGCGTTCGACTGGCACGTGCCGGGGCACCGCGTCGAGCTGGTCACCGAGCTCATCAGGTCGCTGCCCAAGCGCCTACGGCGCGAGTTCGTGCCGGCGGGACAGTTCGCGCCGCGCCTCGTCGAGGCGATGGACCCGTCCGCGTCCGATCTCAGCGAAGAGCTCGCTCGCCAGATGCGGCTGCTCAACGGCACGATCGTGTCGGCGGACGACTTCGACTTCGACTCGCTGCCGCCGCACCTGCGCGTGACCTTCCGTGTGGTCGAGGGCGGGGTCGAGCTCGCGCGCGGCAAGGATCTCCAGGCGCTGCGGAAGGAGCTGTCCAGCCACGTGCGGGCCGACCTGACGAAGGTCGCGCGACAGGAGGAGCGCGCGGGGCTGCGCTCGTGGGACGTCGGCACGATCGAGCCGACCATCACGGCCGGCCAGGTGACCGGCTATCCGGCGCTCGTGGACGAGGGGGCCTCCGTGGCCCTGCGCATCCTCGACACCGCCGCCGAGCAGTCCGTCGCGATGGTCAAGGGTCAGGCGCGGCTGCTGTCGTACGCCCTGCCGACCCCCGTGCCCCAGCTGGGACGCGCGCTCGACCTGCACGCCAAGCTGCTGCTGTCGACGGGCCCGCACAAGGACGCGGCGGCGGTCATCGAGGAGTGCTGGCTCGCGGCCCTGGAGTCGCTCGTGGTGCGGCACGGCGGGCCGGTGTGGGACGAGGTGACGTTCAGCCTGCTGCACGACGCCGTGCGCGCCGAGGCGTACGACGAGACCGAGCAGGCCGTCCACGCGGTGATCGCGACGCTGCAGGCTCTCGGCGAGGTGACGCCGCTGCCGGCGACCGAGGCGGGTGAGGACGTACGGGTGCAGCTGTCGTGGCTGATCTACCCCGGGTTCATCCGGGACGCGGGGGTGGCGCAGCTGCGGCGGCTGCCGCTGTACCTGCAGGCGGCCAGGCGCAGGCTGAACGCGCCGCTCACCGACGACCTGCTCGCGACGCAGGAGCTGGAGGCCCGGTTCCACGCGCGTACCGCGTCGTTGTCGGTGTGGGCTCGGCTCTCGCCGGAGGTGCAGCACGTCCGGTGGGCCCTCGAGGAGCTCCGCCTGAGCCTCCTGGCCCAGAACCTGCGCACCGCGTTCCCAGTCTCGGTCAAGCGCGTCACCGCCCTCGTCGACGCCCTCTGACCGCCCGCGGTTGCCGGGGGTTGCCGGGGGTTGCCGGTTTCCCACGGGACCGTGGGGTTTGCGCACTGCCCTCGCGTTGAAACGCTAGGGAAGTGACGAATCCCCACGGGACCGTGGGAAACCGACGACGGGGTCAGACGCCCAGGAGGTCGATCACGAAGACGAGCGTCTTGCCCGAGAGGCGGTGGCCGCCACCGGCGGGGCCGTACGCGAGCTCGGGCGGGCACACGAGCTGACGGCGACCGCCGACCTTCATGCCGGGGATGCCCTCCTGCCACGCCTTGATCAGCTGCGGCAGCGGGAAACGAGCGGACTGGCCGCGGTCCCACGAGGAGTCGAACTGCTCGCCGGTGTCGAACTCGACGCCGACGTAGTGGACGTCGACGACGCCACCGGGGACGGCCTCGGGTCCGTCGCCCACGATGAGGTCGGTGATCTGGAGCTCGGTGGGCGCGGGGCCCTCGATGAAGTCGATTTCAGGCTTGTCAGTCATGCTTCGATCCTTCCACACCTTCGCGCTGCAACAATGTCGCCCATGCGTGCCACCGTCCTCCATGCCCCCCGTGACATCCGCCTCGACGAGGTCGCCGACCCCCAGCTCGTGCACGACACCGACGCGATCGTCCGCGTTGTCGCCTCGTGCGTCTGCGGCTCCGACCTGTGGCCCTATCGCGGGATCCACCCGCCTGCCCATCCGGTACGCATCGGGCACGAGTTCGTCGGCATCGTCGAGTCCGTCGGCGCGGGCGTCTCGACCATCGCGCCGGGCGACTTCGTCATCGCTCCGTTCATGTACGCCGACAACACCTGCCTGCTGTGCCGCCACGGCGTCCACACCTCCTGCCCCCAGGGAGGCATCTGGGGCCGCCCGGACCGTCAGGGCCTGGACAACGACGGCGGTCAGGGCGAGATCGTCCGCGTGCCGCAGGCCGACGGGACGCTCGTCGCGACCCCCACCCAGCCCGACCAGGCCATGGTCGCGCACCTGCTGACCCTCTCGGACGTCTTCCCGACCGGCCACCACGCCGCCCTCGCGGCGGGGGTCACCGCCGGCAGCAACGTCGTGGTGGTCGGCGACGGCGCCGTGGGCCTCAGCGCCGTGCTCGCGGCCAAGCGACTCGGCGCCGCCTCGGTCATCGCGATGAGCCGGCACGAGGACCGCCAGCGGCTGGCCAAGCAGTTCGGTGCCGATCACGTCGTCGCCGAGCGCGGCAAGGCGGGCGCCGCACAGGTCAAGGAGATGTTCGACGGCATCGGCGCCGACCACGTCCTGGAGTGCGTGGGCACCAAGGAGAGCATGGAGCAGGCGATCCGCAGCGCCCGCCCCGGTGGCCGCATCGGCTACGTCGGCATCCCGCACGAGGCGGTCATCGACCTGCCCACGATGTTCGGCCGCAACATCGGCATCGGCGGCGGCGTGGCACCGGCTCGCGCCTACATCGAGGAGCTCCTCCCCGACGTCCTCGCCGGGACCGTGCGCCCCGGCGACGTCTTCGACCTCACCCTTCCGCTCGACCGGGTCGCCGACGGCTACCGGGCGATGGACGAGCGTACGGCGATCAAGTCGATGCTGACGGTCTGAACGGCTCCGCCGCGACCACCGCGTCCGCGTTGATCGGCCCGTACACGTGCGGGAAGGGCTCGGGCTGGCCCGGCACGTCGTCGAGCTGCCACGGGGACGTCAGCAGGTCGGTGTCGATCTCCAGCAGCGCGAGCGGCTCGGCGACCTCGCGGTAGAACCGCTCGTGGACGCCGTCCACCTGCCCCTCATGGGAGCAGTGGATGAACCCCACGTCGGACAGGTCGAGACCCAGCGTCGAGACCGTGTACGTCCCGCGGCTCCGCGCCTCGGCCCACGCGTCCGCGGTCGCGAGGTGGAAGATCCTCACAGAGCGCCTTCGGCACGGTCGTTGAGCCGGGTGAGGCTGCGGGCGAAGGTCGCGACCTCCTCGGGCGTCCAGTCGTCGAGCAGGCCGACCAGCACCTGGTGGCTCTTGCGGCGGTACTCCGCGACCTTCTCCTGCGTCTCGGGACGGGCCACGAGCAGGTGTGCCCGGCCGTCGTCGGGATCGGGGACACGGCTGATGAGCCCGAGCTTCTCCATCGAGGCGATCGCGCGGCTCGCGGTCGACTTGTGCACGCCGAGCTCCTCGGCGATCTCCGATCCGCGGATGCCGTCGGGGGCGTCGCAGATCGCGAGCAGGAACGTGAACGTGCCGTAGTCGAGGCGGGGGTGGATGTCTCCCAGGGAGCGGAGGCTGCGCCCTCGTACACGGCGGACGAACCGTGTCAGCTCGTAGTCGACGTCAAGATCGGCCGGGAGTTCGCTCGTCATGGCTGCATCATAGAGAACAACCCCGAACACCCTTCCCCTCCGGTCGGAACAGCGGAGAGAGGATGTCGCTATCGCTCGGTCATCGCTCAGCGCAGCTCGGACGAGGTCAGGTCGAGCAGCCGCCGGGCCACGATGAGCTGCTGGATCTGCTGCGTGCCCTCGAAGATGTCGAGGATCTTGGAGTCCCGCGACCACTTCTCGATCAGCTCGCGCTCGCTGTAGCCGTAGGTTCCGGCCAGCTCGACGCACCGCAGGGTGATCTCGTTGCCGATGCGGCCCGCCTTGGCCTTGGCCATCGAGGCCTGCATCGAGTTGGGCTTGCGGTTGTCGGCCATCCACGCGGCCTGCAGCGTCAGCAGCAGCGCCGCCTCCCAGTCGGCCTCCATCGCGATGAAGGTCGCCGCGGCGTACGACTGGGTCTGCGCGGGACGGTCGTAGTCGATGACGACGCCGGCGGCCTCCAGCAGCTCGCGGGTGTCCTCGAGCGCCGCCCGCGCGCAGCCCACGGCCATGCCGGCCACCAGCGGACGGGTGTTGTCGAAGGTCGCCATGGCGCCCGCGAAGCCTTGCTTGGTGTCGATCTCCGGACTGCCCAAGAGATTCTCGGCCGGCACGCGGCAGTTGTCCAGCACGATGACGGCCGTGTCGGACGAGCGGATGCCGAGCTTGTGCTCGAGCCGCTCGACCCGGATGCCGGGCAGGCTCTTGGGCACGAGGAACGACTTGATCGCCGCCCGGCCGAGGCTCTTGTCCAGCGTGGCCCACACGACGACGGAGTCGGCCCGCTCCCCCGACGTGACGTAGATCTTCTCGCCGTTGAGGACGTACACGTCGCCGTCCTTGACCGCGGTCGTCGAGATGTTCGCCGAGTCCGATCCCGTGCCCGGCTCGGTGATCGCCATCGCGGCCCACGTGCCCTTGAAGCGTTCGAGCTGCTCGTCGTTGGCCACCGAGGCGATCGCGGAGTTGCCGAGCCCCTGGCGCGGCATCGACAGCAGCAGGCCGACGTCGGCCCAGCACATCTCGATCACGGACAGCACCGACGACATGTTGGCGCCGTTGCGGACCTTGCTCGTCCTGGCGTCCCCGTCGTCGTCCCCGCGACGTACGCCGGCCGCGCCCGCGCCCTGCCCCTGGCCGGAGTCGGCCATCCCGTCGACGAGGGACGCGAGCAGGTCGAGCTCCTTGGGATAGGCGTGCTCGGCGAGATCGTACTTGCGGGAGTTGGCGCGCAGGAACTCCTGCGCGACCTGGTGCGCCTGCTGGACGAACGGACGGAACTTGCGGGGGGTCTCGAGATTGATCATGACGTGGTCCGCCCTCAGACGAGGACTGCTCCTTCCATCAGGCTGACGGCTCGCAGATCGCGATACCACCGCTCCACCGGGTGCTCCTTGACGAAGCCGTGGCCACCCAGCAGCTGGACGCCGTCGGTGCCGATCTTCATGCCGTACTCCCCCGTGAGCCGCCGGGCGAGCGCGACCTCGCGGGAGAAGTTCAGGCCCTGCTCGGCACGGGACGCCGCCTTGAGGGTCACCAGGCGCATGCCCTCCAGCTCGATCGCGATGTTGGCGACCATGAATGCGACCGCCTGGCGATGCGCGATGGGCTCGCCGAACGCCGAGCGGGTCTTGACGTAGTCCTTCACGTAGTCCAGGACGGCCGCTCCGGTGCCGAGCGCGAGCCCGGCCCACGCGAGGCGGGACAGCCGGACGCACTCGCGGTAGTCGTCCGCGCTGCCCTCGCCCAGCACCGCGTCGCGGTCGATCCGCACGTCGTCCAGGATCAACCGGGTCAGCCCCGCGGCCCGCAGGCCCATGCTCGGATCGGCCTCGATCGTGACGCCGGGCGTGCTGGACTCCACCAGCACGAGCATCGGACCGCCGCCGTCGAGCTCGACCGCCACGACGAACAGCTCGGCCTCGCTGCCGCGGACGACACCGGACTTGACCCCGTTGAGCACGTAGCCGTCGTCGGTGGCCTCTGCCGTGGTCTCCAGGTCGAAGGGGTCGAACAGGGGCCGGGGCTCGGCGATCGCGAGCGCCGCGGCGGGGATGTCGTCACCCGCGAAGGCCGGCAGGTACGTCTGCTGCTGCGCGTCGGAGCCCCACAGCGAGATCGCCGTGGCGACCGCGGCCGGCGCCAGGCACGCGACGGCCTGGCCCATGTCGCCCTCGGCGAGCGCCTCGGCCACGAGCACCCCCGTGACGGCCGAGCGATCCTCGGACAGTCCCCCGAGGCTCTCGGGGATGTTGAGCAGCGGCAGGCCGAGCTCGCTGGTCTGCGCAAGCACCTCCTTGGGGGTGTCATTCGCGCTCTCGGCCTCGGCCGCGCCGGGACGCAGCACCTCGGCCGCGAACTCGCGGATGACCCCGACGATCATCTGCTGGTCCTCGGTCGGCTCGAGGTCGAACACACCGCTGTCGGGCGTACGCGCGAGACGCGCGGGCGCGCCGCCGCCCTTGACGTGCCGGAAGGCCCGGCTGGTGGCGCCCGCGACGCGGAAACCGCTCCTCGCCCCTTCGTACACCGCGCGCTCCGCAGTCCTGCGCAGGCCGAGCCTGTCGACGGCCGATGAGCTCGCGATGCGATTCAGCACCGCCAGCCCGATGCCCATGGGGTCTCGCCGAGTGGCCACAAGAACTCCTCGAAGTGTGTGTGCGGGCGAGCATGCCCGCCCCGACGACCATGTAACTGGGAGTTACGCGGTCGGGGTGACCATCGTATTCCACCTCGGGCCCGGGGGGCCAGCACCTCGGGCCGGGTCGCCAGCCGGATAACCTTGGGCCACCGAACCCAAGGAGCCCCGTCCACGTGTCAAGCCTCGCCTCCCAGTCCCGTCCCCTGCCCGAGGGAGGCTCCGTCCTGCCCATCACCCGCTGGGGGACGCCGGTCATGCACCATGAGCTCGCCGACGTGACGGTCTTCGACGACGAGCTGCGAACCCTGGTCGCCGACATGGTCGCCACGATGTACGCAGCCCGCGGCGTGGGCCTGGCCGCCAACCAGGTCGGCGTCGATCTCAAGGTCTTCGTGTTCGACTGCCCCGACGGCGACGACAACATCGTCCGCGGCGTGGTGTGCAACCCCGTCCTCACGCTGCCCGAGGGCAAGGACCGCCACCTCGAGGACGAGGACGAGGGCTGCCTGTCGCTCCCCGGCGCCTTCACGTCGTGCGCCCGCCCCGACGTCGCCCACGTGACCGGTCAGGACGAGAACGGCGAGCCGGTCGAGTTCCACGGCACCGGTCTCCTGGCCCGCTGCCTGCAGCACGAGACCGATCACCTCTTCGGCACCGTGTTCGGCGACCGCGTCCCCGAGCGGGCGCGCAAGAAGCTCTACAAGCAGCACCAGGAGCTGGCCGACAACTACCCCGACGACTGGCCCGTCACGATCCTCGTCGACGACGACGACGAGGACTGAACCCACCGCTCGGCGGCGACGCCGGGCTGCGTGATCTGTGGGTGCCGCCCGGTAGATTTGGGTCCGGACGAATGAAGGAGGGATCGATGGCAGGGATGCCACACACGACGGTCCCGTCGTCGATCCCGATCGTGCTGCGCACGATCCGCTCGGCCACCGTCCCCCGCAAGGTCACCGGGCAATTCCTCGAGGCCAACGGCCTCCCGGAGGGCGAGGGCATCCACATGGTCGGGCTCCTGCGAGCCCTGGGCTTCATCGACGGCGCCGGCCGCCCCACGATCATCTGGAGCCGCTACCGCCGCCCCGACCAGTCCGCCGTCGTCCTCGCGACCGCGGTGCGGTCGGCGTACGCGCCGCTGTTCCAGCGCTTCAACGACGCCTACGACCAGCCGGCAGAGGCCCTCGCCCGGGTCATCCGCCGGCACACCGAGTACGCCGAGCACCACATCGCCCGCACCGCCGAGTGCTTCCTGGTGCTGTGCGAGCACTCCGACTTCACCGTGACGGTCCTCGTGCCCACCCAGCAGCAGCCGTCGGGGACGATCAAGCTCACCGCCCGCGAGCGGCTGACCGCGATGCGACGCCTCACCGCGGCGCACAGCGAGGCCCTGGAGTGCCTCAGCCACGAGCTGCACCGCCCCGCGCACGTCTCGGTGTGGAACGCCTTCGCCGCGACCGCGCTGACGATCCTCGCGGCCGACGAGTTCGGCGCGGTGCGCGCGGTCCGCCCCTCCTGGAAGGGCACGACCGTCGAGGACCTCTCGATGCACACCAGCGGCGAGCTCCTGCTGGAGATGCTGTCGCAGCTCGGCCTCGTCGATCTCGCCGAGGTCGACGACCTGGGCATCCTGCTCCAGCGCCGCGACGACTGCGCGCACCCGACGTTCTACACGCCGACCTCGGAGGAGACCGTCGTCTATGTCGCGGAGGTCGTCGCAGCAGCGCTGGCGCTCATCGGCCGCGCACTCGACACCCAGGACACCCAGGACACCTAGGCGCGGGCGCGCAGCTCCCAGCACGCGACAGCGACGGACGACGCGACGTTGAGCGAGTCGATCTGCGCCGCCATGGGGATCGTGACGCGGTGGTCCGCCCCCTGCTCCCACCGCGCGCTCAGACCGTGGCCCTCGGATCCCACGACCAGCGCCAGACGCTCGACGTCGTGGTCCACCTCGTCGATCGGCACGCTGTCGTCGGCGAGCGTCATCGCGTACGTCGTGTAGCCCGCGGCGCGCAGCAGGTCCGGGGCGGTGTACCAGTCGTCCACGCGGGCGTACGGCAGCCAGAACACCGATCCCATCGAGACCTTGATGGCCCGGCGGTAGAGCGGGTCCGCGCACCGCGGCGAGAGCAGCACGGCGTCGAAGCCCAGCGCCGCGACGCTGCGGAAGATCGCGCCCACGTTGGTGTGGTCGGCCAGGTCCTCGACCACCACGACCCGGCGGGCGTCCGCCAGCACCTGCTCGGGCGACGGGAGGTCGGGACGCTCGAGGGCGGCGAGCGCCCCGCGGTGCACGTGGAATCCCGTGAGCTTCTCGATCGCGGCGTCGTCGAGCACGAAGCACGGCGCGTCGGTGGCGTCGAGGATGTCGGCGAGGCCGTCGAGCCAGCGCGGCGACATCAGGAACGAGCGGGGCCGGTGCCCGGACTCGACCGCGCGCCGCACGACCTTCTCCCCCTCGGCCAGGAACAGACCGCGCTCGGACTCCAGCTGCAGCCGCAGCTGGACGTCGCGCAGGTCGACGTAGTCCCGGAGTCGCGGATCATCGAGGTCGTCCAATCGTACGATCGCAGCCACCGCGTTAGCCTATCGACCATGAGCCTCGAACGCCCCGTCACACCCGATCCGTACCCGCTGCTGCCCGCCGTCGCCTCGTTCACCGTGAAGAGTGACGACGTGACGGACGGCCAGCCCCTCAAGGACGACCAGGTCGGCGCCGCCGGCGACACGTCGCCGCAGCTGTCGTGGAGCGGCGCCCCGGAGGGCACCAAGTCGTACGTCGTCACGTGCTTCGATCCCGACGCGCCGACGGTGTCCGGCTTCTGGCACTGGGTCGCCGTCGACATCCCCGCCGACGTGACCGAGCTCGCCGCGGGCGCCGGCGCCTCCGACGACACCCTGCCCGGCAACGCGTTCCACGTGCGCAACGACGGTGGCGGCCTCGGCTTCACCGGCGCGGCGCCGCCGGAGGGCGATCAGGTCCACCGCTACTTCTTCGTGGTCCACGCGGTGGGCGAGGAGACGCTGGGCGTCGACTCGTCCGTCTCCCCCGCGGTCGTCGGCTTCAACCTGGCGTTCAAGACGCTGGGTCGCGCGATCATCCACGGCACGTACGCCCACTGACCGTCCCCCCACCCAGCCCAGATCTGCGGAGTTCTGCACCGCCCCGGAGGGGCGGAACCGTGCAGGAGTCCGCAAATCTGGGCTGGGTTGTCGGGCCCGGGGTCAGTCGCCTGCGTAGCGGTTGGCCCGGGCCAGGACGCTGAGGACGTACGCGTCGGAGTGGTTGTAGGAGAACACCGCCCGGGTCCACCCCGGGCCGGTCGTCATGTCACCGCCGGACGCGCACAGGTATCGACCGGCCGCGTAGGCCGCGTCGAAGATGTTGTGCGGGTCCGCGACCCCGTCGCGGTTGCCGTCTGAGCGCCAGCGCTGCCACGTGGACGGGATGAACTGCATGGGTCCCATCGCGTGGTCCCACTGCGCGTCACCGTGCAGGCGCGCGGAGTCCCGGTCCGAGCGGATGCTCCCGTTGCCTGCCGTGCCGTCGAGCGCGGGCCCGAGGATCTTGCGGGTCGTGGTCCCGTCGGTGCGCAGCCGGGAACCGCCCTCGGTGCCGTGGCCCGACTCGACCGCGCCGATGCCCGCGAGGGTCGTCCAGCCCAACCGGCACGCGGGCCGTTCCCTGGCCAGGCGCAGCGACGCCGCGCCGTACGCCTCCACGGCCACCGGCCCGATCCCGGTGCCCGCCGCGATCCGGTCCACCCAGGCCGGGGCGACGCCCGAGCGGACGCGGGCCGGCTCGGGCCTGACGGCCTCGTCGGCCGGCTGGACCGGAGCCATCGTGGTGGTCGGTGTCGCTGTCGGTGCCGGGAGCTGCTGCGTGACCGGAGGCTGCCCGGTGGAGCGGTCCGGGACGTCGTCGGTGCCCACTGTCAGCGCCGAGACCGCGATGAGCGCGGCCGCGACGACCAGGACGCCGCTCAGTGCGAGCAGCAGGCCGTTCGTCGAGCGGTCCCCGTTGGACTCGACCCTTTTCATGGCGCGCTCACGGGCGCACCCGGTCGGGCGAGGAGTCCTGCGTGCACGCGGTCACCTCTTCAGTATCCGCGCGTCTGCACAGAACGCCTCGCCCAGCCGGTGTCAGGCCTGCGGAGTCCCGCCCGCGGGGGGCGGCGGCGGGGGCTCCTCCTGCGACGGCAGGTCCGCGGCAGTGGTCGCCGGGTTCTCCGCCGCCTTGGCCGCGTCCAGCGCCTCCTGGACCGCCTCGTTGGTCGCCGCGGTGTCGGCTGCGACGTCGTCCTCGATCGACGCGTCGTAGTCCACGCGGGTCTTGCTGCCGCCACCGTCGACGGGGATCGAGCCGATCGTGCCGCCCAGCGTGCCGAGCGCCTTGGTGAGCTCGGCGGGGATGATCCACGTCGTGGCGTTGTCGCCCTCGGCGATCTTCGGCAGCATCTGCAGGTACTGGTAGGACAGCAGCTTCTGGTCCGGGTTGCCGTCGTGGATGGCCTGGAAGACCGTCTGGATGGCCTGGGCCTCACCCTGCGAGCGCAGGATCTGCGCCTGCCGGTCGGCCTGAGCGGTGAGGATCTGCGCCTGGCGCTGGCCCTCGGCGGTCAGGATGGCCGACTGCTTGTCGCCCTCGGCGGTCAGGATCGCGGACTGGCGCTCGCCCTCGGCCGTGAGGATCGCGGCACGCTTGTTGCGCTCGGCGCGCATCTGCTGCTCCATCGCGTCGATGATCGACGGCGGCGGGTCGATGCCCTTGAGCTCGACCCGGTTGACGCGGATGCCCCACTTGCCGGTCGCGGAGTCCAGCTCGCCGCGCAGGCCGGAGTTGATCTGGTCACGGCTGGTCAGCGCGTGCTCCAGCGTCATGCCACCGGTGATGTTGCGCAGCGTCGTCATGGTGAGCTGCTCGATCGCCTGGATGTAGTTGGCGATCTCGTACGTCGCGGCGACCGGGTCGGTCACCTGGAAGTAGATGACCGTGTCGATCGAGACCACGAGGTTGTCCTCGGTGATGACCGGCTGCGGCGGGAACGAGACGACCTGCTCGCGCAGGTCGATCACGTAGCGGACCTTGTCGATGAACGGCACGACGATGTTGAGGCCGGCCGACAGGGTCGTGCGGTACTTGCCGAATCGCTCGACAATCCCCGATCGCGCCTGGGGCACGATCTTGACCGTCATGGAGACGACCACGATCGCCAGGACGGCGAGCAGGATGAGCACGATGAGTGCTGCTGACATCAGATCTCCTTGGAGGTGACGACGGCGGTGGCGCCGTCGATCTGGGTGACAAGGACGTGGTGGCCGGTCTCGTACGCAGCGTCGTCCATCGCGCGAGCCGACCAGATCTCACCGCGCAACAGGATGCGTCCGTCCAGCGGGGTGACGGGCTCGACCACGATGCCGGTCGCGCCGACCAGCGCCTCGGGACCGGTCTTCAGGGTCGGCCCGGCGTGCAGCTTCTCGACGACGGGCGGACGGACCAGGAACAGCAGCATCACCGACACGAGTGCGAACACGACGATCGCGAGCCAGACCGGGCCACCGACCGCCGCGACGACAGCGGCCGACAGGGCCCCGATCGCGAACATCAGCAGGACCAGGTCGAGGCTCACGAGCTCGATGAGCGCCAGGACCACGGCCAGCCCGAGCCAGGTCGCCCAGGCGTGCTCCTGCATCCAGTCGATCATGCGGTGTCCCCTGTCTGGTGGCTTCGGTCGGCGCGTCGTCCGTATGCTGCCCGACGAGCCGCATAGCGTCCACCCGCGCGGTCCAGCGCGATGCGCTGGCCGAAGGTGACGCCGAGATTGTCCGCTGTCAGGGTCGTCTCCAGCGGGCCCTGCGCGACGACCTTGCCGTCGCGCATCAGCAGCACGTGGGTGAACCCGACCGGGATCTCCTCGACGTGGTGCGACACCATCACCAGCACGGGTGAGTCGTCGGCGCGGGAGAGCATCTCGAGGCTCGCCAGCAGGTCCTCGCGCGCACCGAGGTCGAGTCCTGCGCCCGGCTCGTCGAGGAGCAGCAGCTCGGGGTCGGTCATGAGCGCGCGAGCGATCAGCACGCGCTTGCGCTCACCCTCGGACAGCGTGCCGAAGGTCCGGCCCGCGAGCGCCGAGACGCCCCACTCGCCCAGGATCTGCTCCGCGCGGGCGAGGTCCTCCTCGTCGTACTCCTCGTGCCAGCGCCCGGTCACCGCGTGGGCGGCCGACAGCACCGCATCGCGTACGGACTCGGCCGGGGGGATGCGGTCGGCGACCTTGGTGCTGGTGTGGCCGATGCGGGTGCGCAGCTCGGCGACGGCGACCTGGCCGAGCGTGTCGCCGAGGATCTCGACGGTGCCCTTGGTCGGGTGCAGCATGGCCCCGATGACCTGCAGGAGGGTCGTCTTGCCCGCTCCGTTGGGACCGAGCACGACCCAGCGCTCGCCTTCACCGACCGTCCAGCTCACGTCGTCCAGCAACGCCTTGCCCGATCGCTCCACACTCACGTGGGTGAGCTCGAAAGCTGCAGGCATGAACCCTCCTGGTCGGCGGTGCGGGGCGGTGGTGTCAACCTATCGCGAGCCCGGTGAGGCTCAGCGATAGCCTCGGGTGCGATGACCGATCCCGTGCCCACGCTGCACTTCACCGACCCCACCGTCCTCGTGACCCTCACCGGTCCCGACCAGAGCGGCGTCACGACGCGCCTGTTCGCCGATCTGCAGCCCTACGGGGTCGAGGTGATCGACGTCGAGCAGCTCGTCGTCCGCGGACGCCTCATCCTGAGCGTCCTGCTGACCGTCCCGTCCGACGTCGACGCCCTCGCCGCGACGGTCGACTCGGTCGGCGCCGCGTTCGGGCTGGAGGTCAGCGTCGAGCACGGGACGGGCGACAACCGCCCCCGCCGCGTCGGCCGGTCCCAGGTCGTGGTGCTGGGCGCTCCCCTGCAGCCGGCCGCGATGGCCGCGATCTCTCAGCGGATCAAGGACGACGGCGGCAACATCGACCGGATCGTCCGCATGGCGCGCTACCCCGTCACCGCGATCCGCATGGAGGTCTCGGGCGCCGACCCCGATCAGCTGCAGGCCGACCTGGCCGCCGTGGCGTACGAGCAGGGCGTGGACGTCGCGGTGCAGGAGAACGGCATCCTGCGCCACGCCCAGCGCCTCGTCGTGATGGACGTGGACTCGACGCTGATCCAGGGCGAGGTGATCGAGATGATCGCCGCCCACGCGGGGTGCGAGGACGAGGTCGCCCGGATCACCGAGTCCGCGATGCGCGGCGAGCTCGACTTCGCCCAGTCGTTGATCGCCCGGGTCGCGCTGCTCGAGGGCGTCGAGGAGTCCGCGCTGGACGCGGTCTACGACACGCTGACGTACGCGCCGGGCGCCCGCACCATGATCCGTACGCTCAAGCGCCTCGGCTACCGGTTCGCGCTCGTGAGTGGCGGCTTCACCCAGATCATCGAGAAGATCGCGGCCGAGCTCGACATCGACTACTACGCCGCGAACGATCTCGAGGTCGTCGACGGGCGGCTGACCGGCCGCATCTCGGGGCGCATCGTGGACCGCGCGGGCAAGGCCGAGGCGCTGCGCACGTTCGCCGAGGCCGCGCGCATCCCGGTGAAGAACACCGTCGCGATCGGCGACGGTGCCAACGACCTCGACATGCTCGCCGCCTCGGGCCTCGGCATCGCATTCAACGCCAAGCCGCTCGTGCAGGAGCAGGCCAGGACGTCGGTCAACGTCCCCTACCTCGACGCGATCATCTACCTGCTCGGCATCACGCGCGAGGAGGTCGAGGCAGCGGACGCCGCCGACGCCGGTTAGTCGCGGGCGCCCAGCACCGAGTCCAGCAGGCCCGGGAACGCGGCGTCGAGCTCGTCACGTCGCAGGGTCACGACCCGGCGCCGCCCGTCGGGCTCGTTGCGCACGATGCCTGCCTCGCGCAGGACCTTCATGAGGTGCGACTTGGTCGACTTGGGCAGGTCGGGGTTGGTGGCCCCGCACTCGGCCATCCCGAGCGGGCCGTCCGCGAGCTCGCGCACGATCTCCAGACGCGCCGGGTCGCTCAGCGCGAACAGGACGTCGGTCAGTGCGACGTCCTCGATGGACGGGTGCGGCAGCGGTGCAATCGTCGCCATGGTTCGAGAATACTTGAACAATGGTGAAAGTCGAGTAGAGTCGCTCGAGTTCCATAATTTTCGAACGATCTGCGAGCCGACATGTCCGTGACCACCGC
Organism: Aeromicrobium yanjiei; assembly: GCF_009649075.1. GTDB lineage: Bacteria > Actinomycetota > Actinomycetes > Propionibacteriales > Nocardioidaceae > Aeromicrobium > Aeromicrobium yanjiei. The sequence continues at coordinate 1,637,865 of NZ_CP045737.1, read as the reverse complement.
CGCCCGTCCCGGCCGCACCCTCCGCACCTACGGTTTCGCGCTCGCGGTGACCGCCGTCGTCGCGCTGATGGTCGGCGCCAGCGCCCCCTCGCCCTTCTACCCGGTGCTGGAGCAGGAGATCGGCTTCTCCGCCGCCACCATGACGGCGATCTTCGCGGTGTACGCCGTCGCGCTCCTGTTGACGCTCCTGGTCGCCGGGTCGCTCTCGGATCACCTGGGCCGCAAGCCGGTGGTCTCGGCCGGCTTCGTCGTGCTGGCCGTGAGCATGGTCGCGTTCTGGCACGCCGACACGGTCGCCGTGCTGTTCGCGGCCCGGATCGTGCAGGGCGTCGCCGCAGGCCTGCTCATGTCGTCCCTCTCGGCCGCCGTGGTCGATCTGGAGCCGCCGACTCGGCCGGGGTCGGCCGCGACGCTCAACAGCGTCAGCCCGCTTGGCGGGCTCGCAGCGGGCGCATTGTTCGCGGGCCTGCTGCTCGACCACTCGTCATCCGCGCCGGCCGTCGTGTTCGGCGGGCTCACCGCGGCGTACCTGGTGATCGCCGCGGCCGTGTGGCTCGTGCCCGAGACGTCACCCCGGCGCACGGGACTCGCGCGCTCATTCCTGCCCCGGGTGGGCCTGCCCGTGGCCGCCCGCGCACCGTTCCTGCGCAGCGCCCCCGCGGTGTTCGCGGGGTGGGCGACCGGCGGTCTCTACCTGTCGCTCGGCGCTCCCCTGGTCGGGCAGGAGCTCGGCGGGACGACCCACCTCGAGCAGGGTCTCGTGGTGGCGGTGCTGACCGGCGTCGGATCCGTGACGTGCTTCGTCGCGCGCCACCACTCGCCCCGGCAGGTCACGATCTTCGGCACCACGGCGCTGGCCGCCGGCACGGCGCTGTCGCTCCTTGCCCTCGCCGCCGGCTCCTACGCGGCCTTCGTGGCGGCCGCCGTCGTCGCGGGGACGGGCTTCGGCGCGTCGTTCTTCGGCATCATGCGCTCCATCACACCCACGGCGGCACCACACGAGCGTGGAGAGCTGTTCGCGTCGGTGTACGTCGTGAGCTACCTGGCGTTCGGCGTGCCGGCGGTCGCCGCCGGCATCGCCGCACCACACCTGGGTCTGGCCGAGACGACGTACGTCTACGGCACCGTCGTCGTCGTGCTGGCGGCGTCGGCCGCGCTGTTGCGGACGTTCACGACCCGGGACTGAGGATCACTCGTCGTCCTCGAGGCGGAAGCCCAGCTTCATCGTCACCTGGTAGTGCGACACGTCGGTGTCGGTGATCTGTCCACGGATGCCGGTGACCTCGAACCAGTCGAGGTGGCGCAGGGTCTGGCCCGCGCGCCTGATGCCGTTGTCCACCGCCTCGGTGATGCCATCCGGAGAGGTGCCGACGATCTCGGTGATGCGGTATGTGCGGTCAGTCATGTGCCCATCATGCAGCCTCGGAGCCCCGACGTAGAGTGGGAGGGTGCCCGAGTCACGCGAACCCCGCAAGCAGCAGGTCTTCTCGATCACGTCCGCGGCGGAGTCGCAGACCCAGGATCGGGTTCGACGTGAGAAGCGCTATGCGTTCTCGATGCTGGTCCGCACCGTGTGCTTCCTGGGCGGCGTCGTGCTCGTCATGCAGCCCATGCCGTGGGCCGTGATCGGCTGGCTGATGTTCGTCGGCGCGATCTTCCTGCCGTACGTCGCGGTGATCTTCGCCAATGCGGGCGTCCGCAAGAAGGGCGACGGCCCGTCGCCGTTCGGCCCCGAGCCGGGCAAGCAGATCGAAGGCCCCCGCTCGACCCCCCTCGACCATGGCTGAGGCGCTCATCTGCTCGGCCAAGGGGTGCCCGGCCGAGGCACAGCACCAGGTCATGTGGAACAACCCCAAGCTGCACACGCCCGATCGTCGCAAGATCTGGCTCGCGTGCGACGAGCACGAGGAGACGCTCCGCGCATTCCTCGGGGCCCGCGGCTTCTGGAAGCAGACCGTCCCCGTCGAGTAGGGCGTCAGCCGCCGATCGCGGACATCGGGCGCGACGACTGCAGGAACGTCGGGTCGGCGATGCCGTGGCCGGGCAGCTTGGTCATCATCGCCGCCGCCCAGCGCTCGGCGATCTCCACGTCGGACGCTCCCCCGCGCATCGCGGCGCGCAGGTCGGACTCCTCGCGGGCGAACAGGCAGTTCATGATCTGGCCGTCGGCGGTCAGGCGTACGCGGTTGCAGTCACCACAGAACGGTCGCGTCACGGATCCGATGATGCCGACCGTGTGCGGTCCGTCGTCCACGAGGAACTTCTCCGCGGGTGCCGAGCCGCGTCCGTCGAGGCCCGTGAGGGTGAAGTGCTCGCCCAGCAGTGTGAGGGTCTCGTCGGCGGTGACCATCGCCTCGCGGTTCCAGCCGTGCTGGGCGTCGAGGGGCATCTGCTCGATGAACCGCAGCTCGTAGTCGTGGTCCATGGCCCAGCGCAGCAGATCGGGCGCCTCGAGGTCGTTGATGCCGCGCAGCAGCACCGCGTTGATCTTGACCGGCGTCAGGCCCGCGTCGCGGGCGGCGGCGAGTCCGGCGACCACGTCGTGGAGCCGGTTGCGACGGGTGATGCGCTCGAACGTCGCGGGATCGGTCGTGTCGAGGCTGATGTTGACCCGGTCCAGTCCGGCCTCGGCGAGTGCGCGCGCGGTGTGCTTGAGCCCGAGCCCGTTGGACGTCATCGCGGTGCGCGGGTTGGACGGCAGCGCCTTGGTGGCCGCGATGATCGCCGGCAGGCTGCGACGCAGCAGCGGCTCGCCCCCGGTGAAGCGGACGTCGCGGATGCCCAGCACCTCGACGCCGATCGTGATCAGCCTGACCAGCTCGTCGTCGGTCAGCGTGTCCTCGGTGGGCAGCCAGTCCAGTCCCTCGGCGGGCATGCAGTACTGGCAGCGCAGATTGCAGCGGTCGGTCAGCGACACGCGCAGATCGGTGGCCACCCGCCCGTGACTGTCGATCAGCTCCATTGCTTCATCCTAGGCGCCCCCTCCCAGCCCGGCTGAGTGATCTTTGGGGCGACGAACTAACGTCGGGGTGTGTATCGCTTCATCTTGAGTGCGCGCTGGATCGGATTCGCGATCTTCGTGGTCGTCCTGGCGGCCGTCTGCACCCGTCTGGGGCTCTGGCAGATGCACAAGCTCGAGCACCGCCTGGACCGCAACGACGTCATCACGGCGCACTTCAAGGCCGATCCGATCGACCTGACGAAGGCGCTGCCGGCCGGCGCCAAGGTCGACGAGACCTCGGAGTGGACCCGGGTGAGGGCGACCGGCACGTACGACGTCGAGCACGAGGTCACGGTCAAGTTCACGACCCGCGACGGCGCCCCGGGCGCCGACGTGATCACTCCCCTGGTCCTCGACTCCGGTGACGCGATCCTCATCAACCGCGGCTGGGTCGAGACCGAGAACAACGTCACCCGCCCCGACGTGTCGGAGCCGCCGAGCGGCGAGGTCACCGTCGAGGGCTGGCTGCGGCAGAACAACGGAGCCGGCGGGGACGCGGTCAAGCCCAACGGTGGCCAGGTCCGCGCGGTGTCCAGCGAGGGCATGGCCGACTTCGTGCCGTACGACCTGCTCGACGGCTACGTGAACCTGCAGGAGCAGACGCCCCCGGCCTCGGACGACCTGGCCGCCCAGCCCCACCCCGAGCTCGGCCAGGGCCCACACTTCTTCTACGCCCTGCAGTGGTGGTTCTTCGCCCTGCTGGCCGTCGTCGGCTACTTCTGGTTCGCGCGCGCCGAGGCCAAGGAGCGCCGCAAGCCGACCCGCATCGACGGATTCGCGCCGGCGAAGGAGCGCAGCCCCGTCAGCTGACGGGGCCGGCCGCCCTCAGGCCAGCGTGACGAGGTCGAGGTAGTCCTCGGACCACAGGTCCTCGTCGCCGTCGGGGAGCAGCAGCACCCGGTCGGGCTCGAGCGCCCGCACGGCGCCCTCGTCGTGCGACACGAGCACGATGGCTCCCTCGTACGTACGGATGGCGCGCAGGACCTCTTCGCGTGACGCGGGGTCCAGGTTGTTGGTCGGCTCGTCGAGCAGCAGGACGTTGGCGCTGGAGACGATGAGGCTCGCGAGCGCCAGACGGGTCTTCTCGCCGCCGGACAGGACGCCTGCGGGCTTCGAGGTGTCGTCGCCGCTGAACAGGAACGATCCCAGGACGCTGCGCGCCTCGGTGTCGGTGAGCTGCGGGGCCGAGGCCTGCATGTTCTCCAGCACCGTGCGGGAGGTGTCGAGGGTCTCGTGCTCCTGCGCGAAGTAGCCGATCTTGAGGCCGTGGCCCGGCTGCAGCTCGCCCGTGTCGGGCGTGAGGGTGCCGGCCAGCATGCGCAGCAGGGTCGTCTTGCCCGCGCCGTTGAGGCCCAGGATGACGACGCGACTGCCGCGGTCGATCGCGAGGTCCACGCCCGTGAAGATCTCGAGCGAGCCGTACGACTTGGACAGGCCCTCGGCCATGAGCGGGGTCTTGCCGCACGGGGCGGGCTTGGGGAACTTGATGTTGGCGACCTTGTCCTGCACGCGCTCGCCCTCGAGTCCGGAGACGAGCTGCTCGGCCCGGCGCAGCATCTGCTGGGCCGTGGACGCCTTGGACGCCTTCGCGCGGAACTTGTTGGCCTGGCTCGTCAGGGCGTCGGCCTTCTTGACCGCCAGGGCGCGCTCGCGCTTGCGCCGGGCCTCGTCGGCCTCGCGCTGCTTGACGTACGACGCCCAGCCCATGTTGTAGATGTCGATCGTGCCGCGGTTGGCGTCGAGGTAGAGGACCTTGTTGACGGTCTCCTCGATCAGGTCCACGTCGTGGCTGATGATCACCACGCCGCCGCTGAACGTCTTGAGGAAGCCGCGCAGCCAGGTGACCGAGTCGGCGTCCAGGTGGTTGGTCGGCTCGTCCAGCAGGAGCGTGTCGGCGTCGGAGAACAGGATGCGCGCGAGCTCGATGCGGCGGCGCTGACCGCCCGAGAGCGTCGACAGCGGCTGCTCCAGCACGCGGTCGGGCAGTCCCAGCGCGTGGGAGATCGTGGCAGCCTCGGACTCCGCGGCGTACCCGCCACCGGCCCCGAACAGCGTCTCGGCGCGGCTGTACGACTTCATGGCCTTCTCGGCGATCTCCGGATCGGGCGAGCCCATGTCGATCTCGGCCTTGCGCATCGCGGTGAGCGCCTCGTCGAGGCCGCGTGCGCCGAGGATGCGGTCCCGCGCGGTCGTCGACAGGTCACCGGACTTGGGGTCCTGCGGCAGGTAGCCGATCTTGCCGGTCGACGTGATCGACCCGGCCGCGGGCTGTCCGTCGCCGGAGAGCATCCGCGTCAGGGTGGTCTTGCCGGCGCCGTTGCGTCCGACGAGCCCGACCTTGTCGCCCTTGTCGACACGGAAGGAGACATCGGACATCAGGACGCGCGCGCCGAAGCGCAGCTCCACATTGGAGACGGTGAGCATGAACAACCTTCGATATGGGTGAGTGGGGGGTCGACGGAGCCAGGGCTCGACGTCACTCCCGCTGGTAGAAACTCACCTATTCATCGTACGCCCCCGCTGAGGGGAGGGTTGCGTCCGCCGAGGGGAGAGTTGTGGTGTTTGCAGTCACATGGGGGTGACCAACGATGAGGGCTTACGGCACCCCCAACAGCCGCAATCCCTCATCTCACGTCGCCCCGCGGCCAGCCGGGACGAACGATGAGGGCTTGCGGCAGCGTCAGCAACCCCAAACCCTCACCCTCCGTCACCCCACGCCGGGAGGCGCGCGTCAGCGGACGGGAGGCGCGCGTCAGCCGATGTTGAAGCCGAGGGCGCGCAGCATCTCGCGGCCGTCGTCGGTGATCTTGTCGGGGCCCCACGGCGGCATCCAGACCCACTCGATCCGGAAGTCGTTGACGATGCCGTCGAGCGCCGCGCGGGTCTGGTCCTCGATGACGTCGGTCAGCGGGCAGGCCGCGGACGTCAGCGTCATCGACAGCACCGTGTTGCTGTGCTCGTCGACCTCGGCGCCGTAGACGAGACCGAGGTCGACGACGTTGATGCCGAGCTCGGGGTCGACGACGTCCTTCATCGCCTCCAGGACGTCCTCGGTCGTGGTGGCGCCGGCGGGAGCCGTCGACACCTCGGGCAGGTCACTGTGATCGGTGGTCATGCGGGATCTCCCGTGGTTGACGAAACGTTGGTGACGAGGGCCTGCGAGACGGCGTCCTTCCAGGCCATCCAGCCCAGCAGCGCGCACTTGACGCGGGCCGGGAACTGGGCGACGCCGGCGAAGGCGATGCCGTCCTCGAGGACGTCCTCGTCGGGCTCGACCTTGCCCTTGCCCTGCATGAGCTCGGTGAAGCTGTCGAGCACGGCCATGCCCTGGTCGACGGACTTGCCAAGGACGAGGTCGTTGAGCACCGACACCGACGCCTGGCTGATCGAGCAGCCCTGCGCGGCGTACGAGACGTCGGAGACGGTCTCGCCGTCGAGGTGCACGCGCAGCGTGACCTCGTCGCCGCAGGTCGGGTTGACGTGGTGGACCTCAGCCTCGTAGGGCTCGCGAAGTCCAGCCCCGTGCGGGTGCTTGTAGTGATCCAGGATGATCTCCTGGTAGAGCGCGTCCATGTTCGATGCTGCGACGTTCACGAGACCTCCTCTCAGGCTCCGAAGTACTTCTTGGTGTGGTGCAACGCCTCGACGAGCGCATCAATTTCCAGCTCGGTCGTGTAGAGGTAGAACGACGCACGCGTCGTCGACTGCACACCGAACCGCAGGTGAGCGGGCTTGGCGCAGTGGTGACCGGCCCGGACGGCGACGCCGCGCGAGTCGAGCAGCTGCGAGACGTCGTGCGGGTGCACGCCCTCGAGGGTGAAGCTGATCGCTCCCCCGCGCATGACCGGCTCCTTGGGGCCGATGACCGTGAGGCCCTCGATCTCCTGCATGGCCTCCAGCGCGTACGCCGTGATGGCCTGCTCGTGGGCGGCGATGTTCTCCATGCCGATCGCGCTGAGGTAGTCGACCGCTGCACCGAGACCGACCGACTGCGCGATCGGCGGCGTGCCGGCCTCGAACCGTGCCGGCGGCGGGGCGTACGTGGACTCCCCCATCGTGACGGTCTCGATCATCTCGCCGCCACCGAGGAACGGCGGCAGCTCGGCGAGCAGGTCGTAGCGGCCCCACAGGACGCCGATGCCGGTCGGCCCGACCAGCTTGTGACCCGTGAAGGCCACGAAGTCGGCGCCGAGCGCTGCGACGTCGACGGGGATCTGCGGCACGGCCTGCGACGCGTCCACGACCACCAGCGCGCCGACCGCGTGGGCCTTGGCGATGATCGTGTCGAGCGGGTTGATCGTGCCGAGCATGTTGGAGACCCAGGTCAGCGAGACGATCTTGGTCCGCTCGGTGATGAGCCCGTCGATGTCGTCCAGGTCGAGCCGGCCCTCGTCGGTCACGCCGAACCAGCGCAGGCTCGCGCCCGTGCGCTGGGTCAGCTGCTGCCACGGCACGATGTTGGAGTGGTGCTCCATCTCGGTGATGACGACCTCATCGCCCTCACCGACCCGCCCCGCGTCGCCCAGCACCCGCGCCACGAGGTTGAGCGCCTCGGAGGCGTTCTTGGTGAAGATGACCTCTTCGCGGCTCGGTGCGCCGATGAAGCTCGCGACCTTGGTGCGGCCCAGCTCGAACGCCTCGCTCGCCTCGGCACCGAGCTGGTGCATCGCACGAGCGACGTTGGCGTTGTGGTGCTGGTAGTGGTCGGCGATCGCGTCGATGACCTGTCGCGGCTTCTGCGACGTGTTCGCGCTGTCGAGGTAGACCAGCGGGAGGTCGCCGGCCAGGCGACGGCCCAGGATCGGGAAGTCACCTCTGAGGCTCGCGACGTCGTACGCGGTCGTGCCCTCGACGACGGTCACGCCGGCGTCACAGCCTCGGCAGCAGCCTTGACGTACTTGTCGTAGCCGTTGGCCTCGAGCTCGTCGGCCAGCTCGGGTCCGCCCTGGTCGGCGACCCGGCCCGCGACGAACACGTGCACGTAGTCGGGCTTGATGTAGCGCAGGATGCGCGTGTAGTGCGTGATCAGCAGCACGCCACGGTCGCCCTGCGCGCTGAACCGGTTGACTCCCTCGGAGACGACGCGCAGCGCGTCGATGTCCAGTCCGGAGTCGGTCTCGTCCAGCACCGCGAACTTGGGGTTCAGCAGCTCGAGCTGGGCGATCTCGTGGCGCTTCTTCTCGCCGCCGGAGAAGCCCTCGTTGACGCTGCGCTGAGCGAACTCCTTGTCGAGGGTGACCCGCTCGAGCGCCTCGTTGACGTCCTTGACCCACGTGCGGAGCTTGGGCGCCTGGCCGTCGATCGCGGTCTTGGCGGTGCGCAGGAAGTTGGCGACCGAGACGCCGGGGACCTCGACGGGGTACTGCATCGCGAGGAACAGGCCCGCGCGGGCGCGCTCGTCGACCGTCATCGACAAGATGTCGACGCCGTCGAGGGTCACGCTGCCCTGGGTGATCGTGTACTTGGGGTGACCGGCGATCGAGTACGCGAGGGTCGACTTGCCCGAGCCGTTGGGGCCCATGATGGCGTGGACCTCGCCGCTCTTGATCGTCAGGTCGACGCCGCGGAGGATCTCCTTCGCGCCTTCCTCGGTGTTGACCGAGACGTGCAGGTCCTTGATCTCGAGTGTTGCCATGTTCAGCTCCTGGGGGTGGAGAGATCGACCATCACGGTGTCTCCCTCGATCTGGGTGGAATAGGTCGGGACGGCCTCGGTGGCCGGGTAGTTCAGCGGCTTGCCGGTGCGGACGTCGAAGCGCGATCCGTGCAGCCAGCACTCGATCTCGCAGCCCTCGACATCGCCCTCGGACAGCGGGATCGACGCGTGCGAGCACTCGTCCCGGACCGCGTAGACGTCGTCGCCGTCACGCACGAGGGCGACCTCGGTGCCCTCGACCTCGACGGCGAGCGCTCCCCCGTCAGGGACGTCCGCGAGCTTGGCGGCCTCGACGAAACTCATCCGTCGAGCCGTCCCACGTGCTCGGCGAGCTCGTCCTCGATCGACGCGGTGAGCCGCTCCTGCAGCTCGGGCACGCCGATGCGGCGGATGATGTCGTTGAAGAAGCCGTGGACGACGAGGCGACGGGCCTCCTCCGCGGGGATGCCGCGGCTCTGCAGGTAGAACAGGTGCTGGTCGTCGAAGCGGCCGGTCGTGGACGCGTGACCCGCGCCCTCGATCTCGCCGGTCTCGATCTCCAGGTTGGGCACCGAGTCGGCCTTGGCGCCGTCGGTCAGCACGAGGTTGTCGTTCTGCTCGAACGTCTCGATCCCTTCGGCCTCCTTGCGGATCAGCACGTTGCCGATCCACACCGTGTGGGCGTCCTGACCCTGCAGCGCACCCTTGTAGAGCACGTCGCTCTTGGTCTTGGGGGCCGTGTGGTCGGCGAAGAGGCGGTGCTCGATGTGCTGGCCGGCGTCGGCGAAGTAGACGCCCAGCAGCTCGACGCTGCCGCCGGTGCCGACGTAGTCGGCCGAGGTGCTGGCGCGCAGCACGTCGCCGCCCAGCGACACTGCGACGTGCTTGAACGTCGCGTCGCGACCGACACGGGCGTGCTGGGTGACGACGTGGACGCTGTCGTCGTTCCAGTCCTGCACTGTCACGAAGGTCAGCTCGGCGCCGTCCTCGAGGACGATCTCGATGTTCTCGGCCCACGTGGCCGACCCGACGTAGTCGACGATGACGACGGCGCGGCTGAACCGGCCGGCGCGGACGAGCAGGTGCCCGGCCGCGGCCTTCTCGACGCCGCCGCCGTACAGCAGCAGCGTCGTCGCCTGCTCGATCTCGGCCTCGGCCGGGATCGTGACCTCGAAGACCGACGACGCTGCGGCCCAGGCGCGGGCGGACACCCGGTCGACCGGTACGTAGCCGGACAGACCGCGCGCGGACTCCGCGACGGGGACGGACACGGCGGTCACGCCGGGAGCGGCGTCGACCTCGACACGGAAGTCGTCACCGTCGAGCGGGGCGTCCTTGTGCAGGTCGCGGAGGCGCTTGAGCGGCGTGAACCGCCAGATCTCCTCGCGGCCCGTGGGCACCTCGTGGTCGGCCAGGTCGAACGACCCCTCGGGGTGAAGATGTGATTCGACTGGAGCGAGCTCCAGGGCTTCTGCCAGAGATGAGGTGCTAGTGCTCAACCGACTGCCCCTTCCATTTGGAGTTCAATGAGACGGTTCAGCTCGAGCGCGTACTCCATGGGCAGCTCGCGAGCGATCGGCTCGACGAAGCCGCGGACGATCATGGCCATCGCCTCGTCCTCCTCCATGCCGCGTGACATGAAGTAGAAGAGCTGGTCGTCGCTGAGCTTGGAGACGGTCGCCTCGTGGCCGAGGGTCACGTCGTCCTCGCGGACGTCGACGTACGGGTAGGTGTCCGAGCGGCTGATCTGGTCGACCAGCAGCGCGTCGCACTTGACCGTGCTGGCCGAGCCCTCGGCACCCTCGAGCACCTGCAGCAGGCCGCGGTACGACGTACGTCCACCGCCGCGCGCGACGGACTTGCTCAGGATCGAGCTGGACGTGTTGGGGGCCGCGTGCACCATCTTGGCGCCGGCGTCCTGGTGCTGGCCCTCGCCCGCGAAGGCGATGGACAGCGTCTCGCCACGGGCGTGCTCGCCCATGAGGTAGACCGCGGGGTACTTCATGGTGACCTTGGAGCCGATGTTGCCGTCGACCCACTCCATCGTGGCGCCCTCTTCGCAGACCGCGCGCTTGGTGACCAGGTTGTAGACGTTGTTCGACCAGTTCTGGATCGTCGTGTAGCGGACGCGGGCGCCCTTCTTGACGATGATCTCGACGACCGCGGAGTGCAGCGAGTCGCTGGAGTAGATCGGCGCGGTGCAGCCCTCGACGTAGTGCACGTACGAGTCCTCGTCGGCGATGATCAGCGTGCGCTCGAACTGGCCCATGTTCTCGGTGTTGATCCGGAAGTAGGCCTGCAGCGGGATGTCCACGTGGACGCCCTTGGGCACGTAGATGAACGAGCCGCCCGACCAGACGGCCGAGTTGAGCGCGGAGAACTTGTTGTCGCCGACCGGGATGACGGTCGCGAAGTACTCCTGGAAGAGCTCGGGGTGCTCCTTGAGCGCGGTGTCGGTGTCGAGGAACAGGACGCCCTGGGCCTCGAGGTCCTCACGGATCGAGTGGTAGACGACCTCGGACTCGTACTGCGCGGCGACACCGGAGACGAGGCGCTGCTTCTCGGCCTCGGGGATGCCCAGACGGTCGTACGTGTTCTTGATGTCCTCGGGCAGGTCGTCCCACGTCGCGGCCTGCTTCTCGGTCGACCGGACGAAGTACTTGATGTTGTCGAAATCGATGCCGCTGAGGTCGGAGCCCCACGTCGGCATGGGCTTGCGGCCGAAGAGCTTGAGGCCCTTCAGGCGCAGGTCCAGCATCCACTGGGGCTCGCTCTTGAGCGCCGAGATGTTGCGGACGACGTCCTCGCTGAGGCCGCGCTGGACGTTGGCGCCGGCGACGTCGGTGTCGGACCAGCCGAACTCGTATCGCCCCACGTCCTTGAGGCCGGGGTTGGCCTCCTCGATCGCGTTGGGTACGCCGTTGGATGGTGCAGTGGTCTCTGACGTGGTCGTCATGAGGGCAACCTCTCTGCTGCGGTGGAGCTGGGGGTGTCTGGGGTGTGTGGCAGGTGGGTCGTGCAGACGCCGTCGCCGTGGGCGATCGTTGCGAGCCGCTGCACGTGGGTGCCGAGGAGACGCGCGAACATCTCGCTCTCGGCCTCGCACATCTGGGGGAACTCGACCGCCACGTGGGCGACGGGGCAGTGGTGCTGGCACATCTGGGAGCCGGCCGGGGTGGTGCCGATGGACGCCGCGAAGCCGTCGCGGCTCAATGCATCGGCCAGCACCTGCGGTCGCTGGGCCGGGTCGGCGAGCTGGAGCAGCGGACGGTAACGGTCCTCGAGGTCGCTGAGCCGGTGACGGGCGAAGGCCATGACGGCGTCGTCCCCTCCGGTCTTGGCCAGGAAGCGCAGCGCCTCGACCGCGAGCTCGTCGTACGAGCTGTCGAACGTCGAGCGGCCCGCGTCCGTGAGTGCGAAGACCTTGGCCGGGCGGCCGCGGCCGCGCTGGCCGATCACCCGCTGGTCACGCGCCTCGAGGATGCCGTCGGCGAGCAGCTGGTCGAGGTGGCGGCGGACCGCTGCCGGGGTGAGGTGCAGCCGCAGCGCCAGATCGGCGGCGGTGGACGGGCCGTTCTCCATGATGCTCTTGGTGACACGCGTACGAGTGGGAGCGTCGTCGACCGACACCTTCTCCACTGGCTGCATGTATTTCACAACACCAGTGTGCCGTTATTGATTCCGCCGGTTCAACGAAGGACAGCCTTAGTGGGACTCCACCGCACCGGCCGGCAGCACCGCGGCGTCGGCCGCGCGGGTGCCGGCGTCCCAGCCCCGGGCGTCGAGCTGGCGGCGCCGCGATCCGGTCGTCAGGTGCGGGAACAACCGGTCGACGTGCGCGGAGACGGCCTCGGCCTGGCGCTCCAGGACCGGCACGAGCGCCTGGCCGTAGCTCGCCTCCGCCTCGTGCGTGGCCGTGGTGAGGCGCTCGCCGATGCGGACCGCGAACGCGTGCAGGAACGCGCGGCGGAAGGCCGCGCCCGACACGTGGGCCTGGGTCATCGACCGGGTCGCCTGCACGAGCAGAGAGGTGAACAGGAGGTCGACCTGCTCGACGTCGGCCGGCAGGCCGATCAGCGTCACGCACGCCGAGAAGTCGTTCCAGACCGCGCGGACCCGGTTGGCCTCGGCCACGACGTGGAGCAGCGTCGCCTTCTCCAGCGCGTAGGGCTGGTCGATCAGCACCCGCACGCCGCCGACGTCGAAGGACTCCCCCACGTCGGCCGCGAGCAGCGCCTCGTCGATCGAGTGGCGGGTCATCAGGTCCTGCGCCTTGGCCGTGAACGCCTCGGCCTCGGCCGCGAACTCGGTCGACTCCGCCTTGGCCAGCAGCGATCGGACCTTCGACAGCATCTTGGTGCGCTGCTCGGTGGGCCGGGGCGAGGCGGACCCCGCGGGGCTGCTCCTGGTCCACCGCGACGGCGGGGGCATGAGCAGCTGCGAGGTGGGCAGCACGCGCAGCAGGTCGAGCGTGACCAGAGCGTCGAGCCACTGCTCCACGCTCGCACCGCCGCCGCTCGGCAGCAGGCCGGCCGGCTCGTGCCCGCTGCCCGCGCGTTGCTCGAGCGTACGGAGCTGGTCCGTCCACGCCGGCGGGGCGGCCTCGCGGGTCGGACAGCGACGTGCCTCGACGAGGACTGCGCGGGTCACCCACCGGGCGGCCCCCTTGGAGCCGCGCCGGTGGACGACGTGCACCAGGTCGTCCGGCTGCCAGCCGTGCTCCCAGGCGCCCGCGATGCGCGCGAGCACGTCGTCGACGACCAGGGCGGCCGGGTCGTCCGCGCGACCCCTCGCCGTCGCCGACAGCTCGTTGAGCACCGCGATCCTGGGCTTCGCGGCGGACGGGGCGGCGACGGCGAACCGGCACGCGACGTCGATCAGCGCCTCGACGTCGTCCGGAGCCGTCGACCGCCCTACGACTCGTCGCCGGGCGTCACGGCGCTGCCTGCTGCTGCTTCCCATGCGCCCATCCTTGCAACGGGCGCCGACACCGCGGTCTACGGCTTCGCGGTGCCCTGCAGCAGCTCGATCAGCGCGGCCGCGGCCGGCGCGGACGACGCGGGGTTCTGCCCCGTGATGAGCAGGCCGTCGCGCACGACGTACGGACCCCAGTCGTCACCCTTGGAGTAGTGGGCGCCCTTCTCCTTGAGCATGTCCTCGACGAGGAAGGGGACCACGTCGGTCAGGCCGACACCCTCCTCCTCGGTGTTGGTGAACCCGGTGACGTCCTTGCCCTCGACCAGCGGGGCGCCGGACGGCGTCGTGACGTCGCGCAGCACGCCGGGCGCGTGGCACACCAGCGCGACCGGCTTGTCCGCGGCGAGGGCGCCCTCGATGACCGCCTTCGAGGCCGGGTCGCCCGCGAGGTCCCACAGCGGGCCGTGACCGCCGGCGTAGAAGACCGCGTCGAACGCCGTCGGGTCGACGCTGTCGAGCCGCACGGTCGAAGCCAGGGCCGACTTTGCGTCGGGGTCCGCCTCGAACCGCCGGGTGTCGTCGGTCTGGGCGTCGGGCTCGTTGCTCTTGGGGTCCAGCGGCGGCTGACCACCCTCGGGCGAGGCGAGCGTGACCTCGATGCCGGCCTTCGTGAGCTCGTAATAGGGAGCGGCAAGCTCCTCGAGCCAGAAACCGGTCTTGTTGCCGGTGTCGCCGAGCTTGTCGTGCGAGGTGAGAACGATGAGGACCTTCACTGCCAACTCCTTGTTCGGGGACCTCTTTCGTACCCCCTGCGCCACGTCCGACCCATGCCGAACGTCACATCGCGCCCTACAGTCGTCCCATGGCGAGCGACGCGGTCGAGATCGAGGCAGGCGGACGGTCGGTCCGGGTGTCGAGCCCGAGCCGGGTGATCTTCGAGGCGACCGACGCCTCGCCCGAGGTCACGAAGGTCATGGTCGCCGAGTACTACGTCGCGGTCGCCGACGGCCTGATGCGCGCCCTGCAGGACCGGCCGGTCGCACTGGAGCGTTGGCCCAAGGGCGTGCGCGAGGGCATGGTCATGTCGACCCGGGCGGACAGCCACGGCGACGCGTTCTACCAGAAGCGGATGATGCGCGGCGCTCCTTCGTACGTCGAGAGCACGCAGGTGCTGTTCCCGTCCGGCCGTCCCGCGGACGAGATGTGCATGACGGAGATCGCGGTCGCGGCCTGGGCGGCCCACATGGGGGCGATCACGTTCCACCCGTGGCCGACCCGCCGCATCGACAACGACCGGCCCGACGAGCTGCGCATCGATCTCGATCCGTTCGGCGCCGCGACGTTCGCGGACGCGGTGCGGGTCGCCGCGGTCGCTCGCGACCTGTTCGCCGAGCTGGGCATCCGCGCATTCGCCAAGACCAGCGGCAAGCGCGGCGTCCACATCTACGCGCGCGTCGCCCCGTCCTGGACGTTCACCGACGTACGCCATGCGGCGATCGCGTTCGCCCGCGAGCTCGAGCGCCGCACGGACGGCGTGACGACCGCGTGGTGGAAGGAGGAGCGCGGCGACAACATCTTCGTGGACTTCAACCAGAACTGCCGCGACCGCACGATCGCCTCGGCGTACAGCCTGCGGCCCGCCCCGGGTGCGACGGTCTCCATGCCGGTGACCTGGGACGAGCTCGCGGCCCTCGACGGCCCGCAGGCGTTCACGCTGCACACCGTGCCGGACAAGCTCGCGGCCGACGGCGACGCGTGGGCCGAGATCGACGACGTCCACCACTCGCTCGAGCCGCTCCTGGAGCTCTGGGCCGCCGACCCGGTCGAGATGCCCTACCCCCCCGAGTACCCGAAGATGCCGGGCGAGCCGAAGCGGGTGCAGCCGAGCAAGGCCAAGAAGGCGTAGCCCCCGCGCTCGGCGTGAGACGTGGGCCACACGGAGCGATTTCGGGACGTTTGTCTAAAGTGGCTCTCGTGGACATCACGCCCTCGCGGATCGATCTCGGCCGCCTGCTCGATCGTCCGGGGGACGACTTCACGGACGAGGACTCCGAGCAGCTGCGTCAGGACTTCACCAGGTTCATGATGCGCTACAAGTTCGGCATGGAGGAGATCGTCACCAAGCTGTCGATCCTGCGGGACGAGTTCGCCCACCTGCACGACGCCAACCCCATCGAGAACATCTCGTCGCGGCTCAAGAACCCCGACAGCATGCTGGAGAAGATGGGCCGCAAGGGGTGCGAGCCGACCTTCGACTCGATCACCGAGAAGATCACCGACATCGCCGGCGTCCGGGTCACGTGCAGCTTCGTCTCGGACGTCTATCACGTGTTCGAGCTGCTCACGAGCCAGTCGGACGTCAACGTGGTCGACATCCGCGACTACATCACCTCTCCGAAGCCGAACGGCTATCGCAGCCTGCACGCCCTCATCGAGGTGCCGGTGTTCATGAGCAACGGCGAGGTGCCGGTGCTGGTCGAGGTGCAGATGCGGACCATCGCGATGGACTTCTGGGCCAGCCTCGAGCACAAGATCCACTACAAGTACCGCGAGGACGTCCCCCAGTCGCTGCTCGACGGGCTCAAGCAGGCCGCCGACACCGCGACCGAGCTCGACGTGACGATGGAGCGGCTCCACACCGAGGTCAAGACGGCCGGGGCGCTGCCCCTCGAGCTGCAGCAGGGCTCGGACGTCGTCCCAGACGAGGCCTTCGTCGAGCGCCTCCGCAACCTCGACTCCTGACCGGACCGGGCCGCCCCCGGATCCGCCCCTAGATCCGAGATTTGGCGACTTAAGCCCTCCGTATGTCGCGGACCGCGTGATCTGGCGGGCTTAACCCGCCAAATCTTGGTGCCGCGGCGTCAGGTGAGGATGTCACCGAGGTCGTACTTCGCGACCTCCTCGAGCTGGTCGTACGTGCAGCTGGTCGGCTCGCGGTCGGGGCGCCAGCGCTTGAACTGGGCCGTGTGGCGGAAGCGGTCGCCCTCCATGTGCTCGTAGCCGACCTCGGCGACCAGGTCGGGCCGCAGGGTCACGAACGACAGGTCCTTGGTGCCGGACCAGCGGCTCTGCCCGCCCGGGAGCCGCGAGGACGCCTGCGCGTCCGGGTCCTGCCACGCACCCCACGGGTGATCGGCGCTGTCCACCACGAGCGGGGCGAGCTCCTCGACGAGCTCGGCGCGCCGCGCCTCGGTGAACGACGCCGCGACGCCGACGTGCTGCAGCTGGCCGTCGGCGGCGTAGAGGCCGAGCAGCATCGATCCCAGCAGCGGCCGCTCGGCGGTGGACGTCTTGTGCAGGCGATAGCCCGCCACCACCACGTCGGCGGTGCGGGCGTGCTTGATCTTCAGCATCTGCCGGCCGTTCGGCGCGTACGCCTTGGCGAGCGGCTTGGCCACCACGCCGTCGAGACCGGCGCCCTCGAAGATGCCGAACCACTCCTGCGCCACCGCGGCATCCGTCGTCGTCCGGGTCACGTGGACCGGCGCGGACGCCGGATCGAGCGCCTCCTCGAGCCGCGCCCGCCGCTCCGAGAACGGCGCGTCCATCAACGACTCGTCCCCGAGCGCCAGCAGGTCGAACGCGACGAACGAAGCCGGCGTCTCCTTCGCGAGCATCTCGACCCGGGACGCCGCCGGGTGGATCCGCTGGGACAGCGCGTCGAAGTCCAGCCGGCCGTCGATCGCCAGGAAGATCTCGCCGTCGAGCACGCAACGATCGGGCGTCTCGCGCAGGATCGCCTCGACGACGTCGGGGAAGTAGCGGGTCAGCTCCTTGGTCGAGCGGCTCGCCAGTGCCACCTCGTCCCCGTCGCGGAAGACCAGGCAGCGGAACCCGTCCCACTTGGGCTCGTACGACAGACCGCCGTCGACCGAGTCCGCGGCCGGTACGCCCTTGACCGACTTGGCCAGCATCGGACGGACCGGCGGCATGACGGGGAGATCCATGCAGCACAGCCTAAGCACCGAGACAGAGGAGCGCAGCGACGAGCGTCGAGGTGGACAGAGGAGCGCAGCGACGAGCGTCGCAGACCCGACACCTACACTGTGGGGGTGTCAGAGTCGGCTAGTGAGACCCCCGCCGTCGAAGTCGTCGACCTCGTGATGCGCTACGGATCGGTCACCGCGGTCAACGGCCTCAGCCTCACGGTCGCGCCCGGCACGGTCACCGCGATCCTCGGCCCCAACGGTGCCGGCAAGACCACCACGATCGAGACGTGCGAGGGATTCCGGTCCCCCCACAGCGGCACGGTTCGTGTCCTCGGCCTCGACCCGGTCGCCCAGGCGCACCTCCTGCGCCCCCGGGTCGGCGTGATGCTGCAGTCCGGTGGCGCGTGGTCCGGCGCCCGGTCGCACGAGATGCTGCGCCACATGGCGTCGCTGCACGCGCACCCGCTCGACGTCGACCTCCTGATCGAACGCCTCGGCATGGGCTCGTACGGCACGACGCCCTACCGCCGGCTCTCCGGCGGTCAGCAGCAGCGCCTCAGCCTGGCCATGGCGATCGTCGGTCGTCCCGAGCTGTTGTTCCTGGACGAGCCGACCGCCGGGCTCGACCCCGCCGCCCGTCGCTCGACGTGGGAGCTCATCTCCGAGCTGCGCTCGAGCGGCGTCACGACCGTCCTGACGACCCACTTCATGGACGAGGCCGAGGCGCTGTCCGATCTCATCCACATCGTCGACGCGGGACAGGTCATCGCGTCGGGCACCCCCGCTGCGCTGGCCGCCTCGGGTGCCAAGAACACCGTGCGCTTCACCGCGCGGCCCGGTCTCGACCTCGAGAGCCTCATGCTCGCCCTCCCCCACGACACCAAGGTCGACGAGATCTCGGCCGGTTCGTACGTCATCGTGGGCGAGGTCGACCCCGCCCTCCTCGCGACCCTCACGGCCTGGTGCGCGTCCCACGGGATCCTCACCCAGTCACTGCTCGTCGAGCGCCAGACCCTCGAGGACAGATTCCTCGAGCTCACCGGGAAGGCCCTGCGATGAGCAGCCCGTCCACGCTCGACCTCAGCCCCCGCCCCGGCGCGGCTCCCCGCGCCGCGATGCTGCGGGCGCAGACGATGATGGAGCTGCGCCTGCAGGGACGCAACGCCGAGCAGGTGCTGCTGACCATGGTCATCCCCCTCGTGCTGCTCGTGCTGGGCGCGAAGGCCAGCGGCGTCGTCGATCTCGGCCCCGGCCGGACGATCGACATCATCACGCCGGGCATCCTCGCGCTCGCCGTCCTGTCGACCTCGTTCACGTCGCTTGCGATCGCGACTGGCTTCGAGCGCCGCTACGGCATCATCAAGCGGCTCGGCGCCTCTCCCCTGCCCCGGTGGGGGCTGCTGTTCGGCAAGATCGGCGCCGTCGTGATCGTCGAGGTCGTCCAGCTGTCGGTGCTGTCCGGCGTGGGCTTCGCGCTGGGCTGGGAGCCGCACGGCGGGGTCAAGGCCCTGGTCGAGATGGTGGGCCTGATCGTGCTGGGCACCGCAGCGTTCGGCTCGCTCGGCCTGCTCATCGCGGGCACGCTGCGGGCAGAGGCGACCCTCGCGGTCGCCAACCTCGTGTACGTCCTGCTGCTCGTGGGCGGCGGGCTGATCGTGCCGCTGAGCCGCTATCCCGAGCCGGCCCGGCACGTGCTGGAGCTGCTGCCGTCCGGCGCGCTCGGCCAGGGACTGCGCGACACCTTCGCCGGCGACGGCCCGACCGCTTTCTCGGTGGTCGTACTTTTGATCTGGACCGTGTGCGCAAGCCTCATGGTCTCGAGAACGTTCAAGTGGGAGTGAGCTGATGGCACCGACTCTGGGTCTGCGCGACCCTGACCGCACGATCGTCGAGCGATGGGCGTGGGCCACTGTGGTGGCCAACAGCATCATCATCTTGACCGGTGGCCTGGTCCGACTGACCGGTTCGGGCCTCGGCTGCCCGACGTGGCCCAAGTGCACCGACGAGTCCTTCGTTCCCCACCGTGAGCTCGGCATGCACGGCCTCATCGAGTTCGGCAACCGCCTGCTCACGTACGTCCTCATCGCCGTCGTGGTCGCCACGTTCGTGGCGGTGTGGCGCTGGTCCGGCACGAACCGTCGCATGCGCCAGCTCGCGGCGCTCATCGCCCTCGGCGTGCCCTTCCAGGGCGTCATCGGCGGCATCACGGTGCTGACCGACCTCAACCCGTGGATCGTGTCGCTGCACCTGCTGCTCTCGATGGTGCTCGTCTCCGCCTCGATCCTGCTGCTCTTCCGGGTCCGCGGCGAGGGCCGCGTGGGCACCCGTCGCCCGATCATCGTGCTGACGTACGTCGTCTCGTGGGTCGTGGTCTATCTCGGCACGGTCGTCACGGGCAGCGGTCCGCACGCGGGCGACGACGAGTCCCCGCGCAACCTGCTCGATCCGCGCCTCATGAGCCACGTCCACGCCTGGAGCGTGTACCTCCTGGTCGCCCTGACGCTCCTGGTGATCTGGAAGGAGTCCGGGCGGGTACGCACGGCGGCCATCGTGCTGCTGGGCGTCGAGCTGGCCCAGGGCCTCATCGGCTTCGTGCAGTACTTCAACGACCTGCCCATCACGCTCGTCGCAGCCCACCTGATCGGCGCCGCGGTGCTCATGGCGGCGGCGACAGCCCTGTTGCTGACCCCCGACCACGCACCCCGGCGCATCGCCGAGCCGAGCCGCGACACATCGCGGGTCTGACCGGCGTGGACGATCTCGAGCTCGCGACCGCTCTCGTGACCGAGGCCGGCGCACTGGCCGCCCTCATGCGCGCCGACGGCCTCTCCGCGGAGCAGAAGACCTCGGTGAGCGACGTCGTGACCGCGGCCGACCGCGCCGCGGAGGACCTGGTCACCTCGACCCTGGAGCGTCTGTGCCCCGCCGACGGGCTGCTCGGCGAGGAGGGTGCCCAGCACGACGGGACGTCCGGGCGCCGCTGGGTCATCGACCCGGTCGACGGCACCTACAACTTCTTCTCGGGGCTGGCCTACTGGTGCAGCGCCCTCGCTCTCGAGGACGCCGACGGCACGGTGCTGGGCGCGGTGCACCAGCCCGTCACCGGCGAGACCTGGCTCGGCGGACGCGACCACC
Source organism: Aeromicrobium yanjiei (assembly GCF_009649075.1). Taxonomy (GTDB): domain Bacteria; phylum Actinomycetota; class Actinomycetes; order Propionibacteriales; family Nocardioidaceae; genus Aeromicrobium; species Aeromicrobium yanjiei. The sequence continues at coordinate 1,617,249 of NZ_CP045737.1, read as the reverse complement.
CGACGACCCTCGACGGCGTGCCCGTCGCGCCGCTGGCCGACCGCCCGCTGTCCGACTGCAGCCTCGCGACGTACGTGCACCCGTCGACACTGGCCGATCCCGACGTCCGCGAGGTGTGGCTCGCACTGGTGCAGGCCTCCGCGACACCCCGCGTGCTCGGCTCCGGCTCATGCGATCTCGCGGGCGTCGCGGGCGGCCGCGTCGGCGTCTGGGCCCAGCACTCGTGCCCCGACTGGGACTGGCTCCCCGGGCAGGCGCTCGTCCGCGCCGCCGGCGGTCGCGCCGAGGTCGTCGAGCACCGCGGCCACCGCTGGCACGTCGCCGGCAACCAGCAGGCGGTTGCGGAACTGCTCGATCTGCTGCACGGGGCCTGAGCACTCACCACCCAGATCTCCACCCGCCCTCACCGCCTCACGATTGAGCCTCGCGCCGGTCCTGGGCGTCCACGTCAGGTTGGTCCGAGACGCAGACGCAACGGCGTCAGGAGATGGCGGAGGTGTTCGCGATTCGGCAATGCTGAGAAACAACGCGATCAACGCAACAACATGGCCACGGTTGTAAGACGTTGACGGCATTTGCCGCACAGCGAGGACGATGCCGGAAATAGCAGGGCGTCGGGCCCGCTCGACACGGGCTCTTCAGCATGCTGCCCATTGACCTCGTGATGGGCAGGGAGACCGGGGCATCTCGCCCAGGATGACTCGGGGCGTGATTGCAAGGGTCGGCGAGTGCGTCGACGACGGTGTCTCCGCCGGGTCAAGCCCTGCGATCTCCCCGGTGGAACTCACTACTCGCTCCTGTAGAGCAGTGCGCTCATGTCGTCATTTGAAAGGTCGACCGCCTTGCTCGCCGAGTGGCCGACTTCCGGCACGCAAAATGCTGGCCGCTTTCGGCGTGTAAAGTGGCCCAACGACAGCTCCACCGTTGCGGGACCATCCGTTCGCTGCGATCGTGAGCTGCCGGTCTATTGACCACCATTGGCCAGTGAACCTATTGTCTCGGTTCTCGAGTCACTAAGATGGGGACACCCGCGGCCCTACGTCCTTTTGCGTCACCGAGCGGCTTCCCCGCTACTGGGACATATTTCGTTACGATCGCATTGTGTCTGCGAAAAACTCATTCGCGGTTGATGAGGTCACACGGCCCCCGCGCCCTCCGGCAGAGAGCGGCTTCAGGCGGCCTGCGGCTGACGAGGCGATTCGCCCTGACCCGATCACCATTCTCGGCAGACAGGTCGTGCCGACTGAAGTTTTCGATACTTACTGGCGCTTTGCTGCTCGCCGGCAACTGACCTACGAAGCTAAGGTGCTTGGTAAGAACGAACCTTGGTCTGACGACCCCATCATTCAGAAGTTCAGGTTTACGAATTGCTATCGCGTGGCCGACCGCGTCAGCCAGTACCTCGTGAAGGAAGTCGCGTATAGAGGCCAGCAAGATCCGCTCGAGGTCGCCTTCCGAGTGCTCTTGTTCAAAATCTTCAATCGGGTTTCGACCTGGGAACTGCTTACCTCTGAGTTGGGAACTCCAGCCTGGGAAACCTTCGATTTCGAGGCGTACAACAGGGTCCTCAGCTCCGCATTTGCGCGGTCCACTCGGCTCTACTCAGCCGCTTACGTGATGCCGAATCCCGCACTCGGCGAGAGTCGCAAACACTCAAACCACCTTCGGCTCCTTGAGTATGCGTTCAGCGCCGGAGTCATAGACGATGCACTCAGGGCAGGGTCTATGAAGGAGACCTACGCAGTCCTACGGGGTTTGCCGAGTTTCGGAGCGTTCCTCGCTTACCAGTTCACAATCGACTTGAACTATTCGACGGCACTGAACTTCAGCGAAATGGACTTCGTAGTTCCCGGCCCAGGGGCGCTCGACGGGATCCGAAAGTGCTTCGGCCCCGACTCGGCCGGCATCGAAGTCGAAATCATCCAGCACATGGCTGAGACTCAGGATCTCCATTTCGAAAGGCTCGGGCTTTCGTTCAACGGCCTCTATGGTCGTCGACTCCAACTCGTCGATTGCCAGAATTTGTTCTGCGAGGTAGACAAATACGCCAGAGTGGCACACCCGACGATCCCGGGCATCAGTGGCCGATCGCGTATCAAACAGCGCTACTCGCCTTCCGCAGACTCGCAGCACAAACCGTTCTTTCCTCCGAAATGGGGCATCGCGATCCCTTGATCCGCCCGGCGTTTGCTACAACCGCTCACGCTTAATGCTGGAATTGCCCGAAAGTGACCCAGCAACGCGCAACAATCGGGTTGAACGCTTGCCGACGTGTCACGGCGGCCTTGCCGGAGGGTGCGCATGAATTTCGACGAGTACCAGCTCGCTGCGCAGGGGACTGATCAACGCGGCGGCAACGACATCCAGGACGTCACCGTGCACCTGCTTGGCCTTGCCGGGGAAGCTGGCTCTGTTGCGTCGGTCTACAAAAAGCGCCTCCGGGATGGAACCGCCTTCGAAACCTGGAACGCACAGGCAGCAGAAGAGCTCGGCGATCTACTTTGGTACCTCGCCACGGTCGCCTCCAAACTCGATCTCAGCTTGCAAGACATCGCCACGGCAAATCTCGAGAAGACCAGGCACCGATGGCTTACCACCTCGGGAGACCCCATTGACGGTTCGTTTCCGCCTCACGAGCGCCTGCCGCGCTCAGGTACCTATGAGTTCGTGCCAGACGAATCACCCGAGGGGACGGACACAGTCTCCGTGTATTTTGAGGGCCGCCAGCTCGGCAGCACTCTCACGGACGCCTCTCCTCGACAGGACGGATACCGGTTCCACGACGTGTTTCACCTGGCGTACGCGTCGGTCCTCGGGTGGTCACCAGTCACACGTCAACTCATGTCACGCAAGAGAAAGTCTGACGTTGTGATCGACGAGTCAGAAGACGGTGGAAGAGCCATCGTGGTTGAGGAGGCAATCGCCGCTCTGGCGTTTGCGTACGGTGCCCAACACAAGCATCTCGATGGAATCTCACGCCTGGACCAGCATCTGCTCAACACCATCCTTCTCCTTACAGATCCCTTCGAAGCTAGCGTGCGATCCGCGGCGGATTGGGAACGTGCAATTCTTCGAGGCCATGAAATGTTCCGACTACTGCTCAAAGGGAACGGGGGTCGCGTCCATTTCGACGCGAACCTGCAGAGCCTCCGCTTTGAGCCGCGAAATGGTGGGGAACCGGGATGACGAGCACGCTGCCTGGCGCCAACCGGATGGACGCTCCATGGGAAGAGCTCGAAGACCGCGGTACGGGCTACCTGTCTGTCTATTTCAGCGACCCGATCGCCCGGTGGCCCGTGCGGGCCATTACCCGCCCGGGCGACAACAAGAGCGACCCGAACATTGAGACTGGCACCTACGGGCTGTTCTCAACCTGTGAGCCCCCAATGCGCAATCGGATTGTCAAAGATGGCGCGGCCACAATCTTCTTCGTCACTACACACAAGCCCCGAGCCGGACGCTCGCTTACTGGCTATTACAAGATCGGTTGGTTCACCGAAGGAACGCAAGGGGCGTCCAACAGCGACTACGCGCTTGCTGCTTCCAGCATGCGCTTCATTAAGCCCCTACCAGTACTCGAGGTGCCTGCCGAGCTACGAGAGATCTGCGCCTCACCGTTTAGGCAGATGAGGCCGACCTCCGTACAACACACGAGTGCGCTTGTAGAGCTCATCGATCAGGCCGACGATCGAACTTCGGACTATCTACAAGAGGTCGAGAGATTGGAGACATTCGCACTCGACCAGTGCGGCTACGCGTATCCCTCTTGGGGCCGCCAATCCGGCTTCTCGTGGGATGAGGCCCCCGCTTTCTATAAGGATGGCGACGTACCGCGCATTCCGAATAGCTCGCGCTCGAACTCTTGGCGTTGCCAAGAATGCAACTACGTCGTGCAGAATCGCGCTCTGCTGAAGATGTGCCCCATTTGTAATCACGTAGGTTCGCTCGTGCCCTTTGTTGGAGTCCGCCCGTGACCCGAAGAGTCTTTATCAGTTTTCAGCACTCGGACCTGATGAAGGCGAAGGGCTTGGAGCTCATGACGCATAACAAGAATGTCAATGTCGACTTCACCGGGCGACACCTCCTGACGCCGGTCAAGAGCGAGGACTCCAACTACATTGGACTCAAGATCCGCGAACAAATCAAAGGGTCATCGGCAACCATCGTTCTGATCGGGAGCAAGACCGCCGATAGCGACTGGGTCGACCGAGAGATCGAATGGACTAGAGATGCTGGACATGGGCTTATCGGGATCCGGATCGATCCTCAGGCGCCGATCCCGGACAGCATGAAGGAGGCCGGGGCCGAGATTCTCGAGTGGAACACCCCCGAGGATGTCCAGCAGTTCGATTCAGCCATTGAGCGAGCGATCGGCGCAACCAGCAGAGCGAAGAACATGCCTCTCAACAGCACGTCTACGTGCGGTAGGTGACATGAAGCTACGTCGCCGCGCGATAGTGGAACCGCGACCAACTGGCCTCGCGCTTCTTGATGGAGACCTGCCGGGTTTTTTTCAGGATGCAGACCGGGCCGCCAAATCCGGGCAACGTCGCTACCTAGTGCTGAGCGCAACTCGCTTTGTAGCACTTGTTGCGGCGACGGCTGCTGGCACGTTGACATTCACCGCGTTCGATCGGCAGCCGATGCCGACCATCGCGGCAGTGGCGGTAGGGGTCGCGTTCGTTACGGAGGTGGTCCTTTGGGTGTCTCAGCCCGAACGCGACTGGTACGCCGGCCGCGCTTTGGCTGAATCGACCAAGACTCTCGCCTGGCGATACGCATCGTGCGGAAACCCTTTCCCGGCTGAACTGTTGAGCGACGAATCTCAGAAGTTGCTTTTTGAACGGGTCGCAGATGTCACCTCGAAGGGGAAAGACCGGATCACGCTGTCGAGCAGCCTTCCCCTAGTGACACCTGAGATGGCAGCGCTTCGCTCGGCGGGCCATACAGATCGGCGCCGCGTCTATGTACGGGACCGCACGGTGGATCAGATGGTTTGGTACGCCACGAATGCAAAAAGAAACAAGACGAGAGCCACCTTCTGCCGCGTGCTTCTCGTTCTCGGTGAGGCTGGCGCACTCATCGCAGCGATTCTCCGGGCTAGCGGTGAGTACGACGTGGACGTAGCAGGAATCGTCGCAGGAGCAGCCGCTGCCGTTGCCGCCTGGTTCGCGCTCAAGCAGTATTCACAACTCGCGTCTGCATACTCAATGGCGTCCACCGAGCTTGCTCTTCAGCGAGCTTTGCTGGCGAGCACCATAGAGGATCATTGGGCCGAAGCTGTCGCTGGCGCCGAAGAGGCCATCAGCCGCGAGCACATAATGTGGCTCGCATCGAGAGGACCCGACACATGAGGATCGGCGTGAACATTCGACTCATTCGCGGAACACTGATGTCCGAAGTTCGATCTCCCACCCGGGAGACCTTGAATTGATAGTCATCTATGCAGGTGTCCAAGCAGACGAGCATCAGCGGCCAAACCCGCGCCTGCCCGCTGCCGCGGAAGACAGTCTTGGGACGCGAGTTCGGGGCCTTATGGAGTCACTGAAACCGCGTGTAGTTGTCGGCGCCCTAGCGTCCGGAAGCGACATCATCATTGCCGAGGCGGCAATGATGGAAGGCGTCAGGGTCGATGCTTCGCTACCGTTCTCGGTCGATCAATTCCGAACGACCAGTGTCGCAACACGCGGTCACCGCTGGTCAGCAAGGTACGACGCCCTTGTGACAAAACTTGGTGCGGACCTTCGCACGGGTGACGAGTCCGCCGACGACGAGGCTGTGTACGCGAGACACAACGAAACACTGATTCGCAGAGCTTTCGAACTCGCAGAGCAGGGCGAACGAGTGTGGGTACTGAGCGTCAGGCAAGCGCCCGATCCGGAAAACCCGACTGTCACAGACGATTTGGTCAATCGTGCTCTCCTTCGCGGATGCCTGTCGCTAGATCTCGACCCTCTAGCCGCGCGCAAGCGGGCGTTCATTGCGATGCCCTACGGACACAAGTTCGACCCTGCGACGAAAACGACCTACGACTGCGACGAAACGTTCAACAAGGTTTACCGCCCTGTCCTCGAAGATTCAGACCTGGACTGGACGCGAGCGGATCTCCAAACGGACAGCGGCTTGATCCACGTTGGGATGATCGACGACCTCGCCAATAGCGATGTTGTAATTGCCGATCTTGCTACGGCGAACTTCAACGTCGCGTACGAACTCGGCCTTCGGCACGTGTTCGCGCGTCAGTCAACGGTCTTGGTTAACCCCGTCCACGTCGACAGTCTGGCTGGCTATCCTCCATTCGACGTTGGCGGAATTCGTGCGGTGACCTTCAAGAGAGGCAACCAACTCAGTGATGACGAAGCCGAGCAGGGCATTGCAAAACTCAGGGCGGTTCTTGGGCAAGTTATACGTAACGCTTCAGCCGACAGCCCAGTACACGAGTGGTTTGACATCGATCGGCTAACGCCGCCGATCCTGCAGCGCACGAATATCCCAGCTGTCCTTTCGCACGAGCTCGAGATCCGTAACAAGGTCAAGCAGGCACTTCGGTCATCTAGCGCAACTAATATGCTCGCCGCGGTTCGTTTAGTCGAGCAAAGCGATGCACTATCGGACGACGCTCGCGCGGGACTTCGACTCGAGCTCGGCTCAGGTCTAATGAACGAGTCCGATTACGTAAGTGCCGCCGCTGTCCTGGACGCGGCCCAGCCCTCCGATGACTCGCCCACGCATAAGCGTTGGCTGCAGAAGACTGCGATGGCAAAACGGCGAGTTGGCGAGTCGGCAGAGGACACTTCGGAGAGGGATAGGCAGTGGAGTGAGGCAGAGCATCTGCTCAGCCGAGGCCTTGAACTTGGCTATGGGGATGCGGAGACGTATGGAATCTACGGTGGCCTCATCAAACGCAGGCTGACGCATACTCGAGCGACGCTGTCCGAAGTAGCGGCAACCGCACTATTCGACTCGATGCGTGAGCAGTACCGGCGAGGCTTTGAGACGGACCCTAGCTACTATTTGGGTCTCAACTACGTGATGTCTTTGCGCCTGGCTCTCCAGCATTCAGATGATAAGAATCCGGCCGACCAGTCCGCCCTCACTGAGGCACTCGTGGTCACGAAGTTCCTGACGAGACTCGCGAGGGACGAAGACCCGACAGACTTTTGGGTCGCCGCCACCGAAGCAGAACTTGCTCTTCACGAAGCCCTGCTTGGGGGCGCGGACCTTTCGGCTGTTGTGGCTGCCTACGCGCGTGCTGCATTGTTGGGGCGGCCTGACCACATTCGCTCAGCGAACGACCAACTGCAGTTTCTCCGAGAATGGGGCGACCCGCCAGAGACAATCTCGCGAGTCGCCGCCGCCCTCGAGACACACCAGACTTAGGAGTGAAAATGCCCCGCACAACCTACGGCGCAGCGACGGAATCTGCTATTCGGAAGCTCGAACAGATCTCGTACAACTACGAGCAGGTCAGTGAGGGTTCTCGTAAGACTCCAACGTCGCCGGTTCGGCATAAGGTTTTCGTCAGCTATCACGCTGCGGATGCGATCGAGGTGCTCGACTTCATCGAGTCTCATACAGACGTATTTATCCCACGTGCCATCGGGATAGAAGAGGACGGCTCGGACATCATCAACTCCACGGACGTGGATTACATTCGCCAAACAATTCGCGCCAAGTACCTGAAGGACTCGACTGTCACGCTAGTTGCGATCGGAAAATGCACTTGGGCTAGGCGTTTCGTCGACTGGGAGATCTATACCAGTCTCCGCAATCCGGGCCGGAATGGTCTCTTGGCAGTTCAGATGCCCTCCATCTCCGGATCGAACCCGCCCATCCCTGGCCGGCTTGCCCTCAATCGCCCGACCGACAAGGAAGAAGGCTACGCGCAGTACTGGGAGTACCCGACTTCCAGCGCCAGCCTTCGCGCGCACATTGAAGCGGCCTTCCGAGCGCGGTCTTCTAAGTCCCACTTGGTCAAATTAGGTGGAGACTTGCGCAAAGCAAACGCATCCTGCTGAGCGCCAGGTTGTCCACTAGATGTCCGGGCAATCGACCTCATCAGGTTAAAAGTCCTCACCGAGATTCGGGACGTATGTGGGCGAATGTTGCTGACCGCACCAATCGCAATACTGCCGGCGTGGCGCCCCATCTCGTCGAGGGTTGTCGCGGCGATGCGGCGCGACCAAGTTTGCCGCTGCACACTTGCCCCTCAGTTGGGGCGCGTCAATCCCCCGCATCCAGGACTTACTCATCGGACGATTCGTGCGCTAGAGATCGCGGACGTTCAGAAGTGCCTTGACCCCTAGTTCTCGGCGAAGTCGGCTGTCGCTCAACCCATCAACGATGATTGAGGTGCCGCACCACGTGGCCCCTGACTGCTCCACGATCCCTTGTACAGCCATCGCCTGGCCACCGGTCTGGATCCAGTCGTCGACAAGGAGCACGCGCTGGCCCGCGCTGAGGTGATCCTTTCGGGCCCCTCAGGAGCCGGTGTCTATCCCGGTAATCCGGAGGCGTCCGAGCAACTAGCCAGCGATCGCTATCGGCCAATGGGCTCGGGTCCTTGCGCACTTCAACCAGCCCTACAACCACGTGAGCTGCAACCAGCGCCCCGAGCAGAGTCCCACGCGACTGCAGCCCAAGTACAACCGTGGGGACTTCGTCGCTGAACGGACCAGCAAGCGCTCCGCCGAGCCGTTCAAGAATCGTGGGATCGGCCCACCATCCCGTTGGGTCCGCACGATCACTGTCGGCAGTGCGGTCACCGCGCCAGCCCAATGCTCCGATGACGTCCCGTCTCAATTCAGCCTCCCCGTTCGGCTGCGCTCGCGGACCTCGGTCCTTCGCTCCCATGCCTGCAGTCTGCCAACTGCGATGGAGGTTATTGAGGACGGTCGAACATTTTCATCTACGGTGCGCCGATCCCCCGCGACCGATGGACCCTGCGCGAGCGCCTAGGGCCGGCGTCCGCGGTTTGCGGTTTGCGGTTTGCGGAGTGACTCGCGACTGCCTCACGTGCCGGAGTTGGCAGGACGTCTGCTTATAGGCGTCGAAGGAGCGCGGCTCGCGAACCACGAGCTCGCGCCGCTCGGCGCGTCCAGCCAGGCCGGACAGGGACGATTTTGCGAGTCTGACGCACGCGGTGAACTCGGTGACGCTGCTCGTCGTCCACGGAAGAAGCCCCGATCACAGTTACTCGATCAGTGGGCGGTCGGCGCGAATTCGACGTCGGAACACGATGACGAACGACGCCAAGGCGGTGACCGGGATGGTCAGCCACAGTGATGCCAATGCGGCCGCGCGGTAGACCTCGCGATCCGAAGCAATGTGCGCGGCGAAGAGCGTTGTCGTAGCTGATGCCAGGTATAGCGCGACCGGCACGTTGGTGCGGAAGGGCTGGGCGATCGGGCTCCACAACCTGAAGTAGCGGATGATGGACCAGCCCGAGATGACGATGAAAGCGCCCGGGAAGTAGATGGCGATCAATGGCGCAGATGATTGCAGCGGCTTGATCAGGCTGACCGTGAAGAATGCCAGCACGACGGCGTGTAGCTTCCAGGATCCGAGCCAGCCAGCAGAGAATCTCTCGCTGTCTGCCTGATTCGTCATGTCGTGCAGCCTATCCGGGTAGGGCGCCGGAACGCGGTGCGATAGAGACGATCTTGTCGTGAGTCTCGTTTGACCTGATGCGGATGACGGGCAAGGCATTCGCGTGAACGGCGTTGTGGCGAGCCCAGCCGAGGCGTCCGGTATGGCATCCGGTGTCCCTCTCGTCCGGCTCCGCACGCCGGTCGGGAGCGCCGACACCGACCCGTTTTCGCATCGGACGCGAGCCGCACAATCAGAGACAGCAATAACTGAGTGACGATGGCCAGACGATGGCGCGCAGTGAAGTCAGTTCACGTCGACCTCGATGGTGCGTCCGGTCAGCTCGGACGCGATGGCCGCGACGTCCGCGAAGTTCGGTGCCTGACTCGCGGTCAGCGTCGTCGGCCCGTCGTACTTGCCGTCGGAGGCGAGAATGAGCGCTGCCGCTTCGGCCGAGCCCTCGCGCGCCGTCCAGGACACGGGACCGTCGGCGGAACCGCGATGACTCCAGTATATCGCCACGGCCCTGCGAGCGAGTCGAGGCTTTGGGCGTAGAAGCCGTTGCGCAGCGACGTCCAGGCGACACCGGAGTCGGCCAGCAGCTGCTCGGTCATGGCGTGGTCGCGGGCCGGGGCGAACGGGGAGTTCAGGGACGAATAATCGCCCACACTGTGGCGGGGCCTTTGTCCGTGGCGCGGGTCGAAGAAGCACGGTGGCCGCCTGGTCGGCATCGACTCCCCCCGCGACTCGGGCGCGTACGCACGCGATCGCATATCGCCTGACGATGTCGTCGCGACGCTGCTAGTGTCCGAATAGTGCTGCGCGCATTATTCCGGCCGATCAAGCCCAGGGAACGGCCGGTCCTTTGGGCGATCATGGTGCTTCCGTGGATCGTGTGGGTCCTTCTCGTGCCAGACGACTGGTCGGTTCTCCACGCAGCCGTCGTCGCGGCCCTTGCGTTGGTGGTGTGGTTAGTGGTCTTTGGTTTGATCGCGGCATGGGACGATCGGCGGCGTGAACGCGCGGCATCGTCTTCTCGTTGACCGGAGGTTCCGCGGAGTTGCGTCTCTCTCCCCCGAAGGTGCTACGAACGACCCCAGATCGGGGGCCGCGACTGATTCCTCGCCGCTCGGCTGGCGGTCTCTGAACACGTTGATCCCCAATGGCGAAACGCCCTGCGATCGCGCAGAAGAGAGTGTCGGTGGTGACCTCTAGGTTTGAGGTATGGCCACCACGACAGCTTCGATGACAGAGCAGCTGTCGGACGCCGTGCGGTGGCAGGCACGGGCCGAGGCATACACGATCCAGACGATGCTCGGCTGCCGGGACGTGGAGATGGCTCGCACCGCGCTGATCGAGTCGCCGCTTCGACGCAAGATCGAGCGCTCCGCGATCGCGTTGACGATCGGTGAGGCCACCGGGATGTCGGAGTCACAGATCCAGCTGCGGCTGTCGATCGCCGATCGCGTGCGTGAGAAGACCCCGCAGGTGTGGGATGCGTTCATCGAGGGGCTGATCGACTTCTCCCGGGTCCGTGACATCAGCGCGACGATCGAGAAGCTGCACCGTCCCGAGTCGATCGCCCGGCTCGACAACCGGGTCATCGCCTACGCGACCGAGCACACCGGGGCCGAGTTGCAGCAGTGGCTGCGCCGGTTCGTCCAGCGGGTCGAGGCCGACCTCGCCACCGAACGGGCCGACGCCGAGCGCGCCAACCGGCACGTGTCGGTGACCCATGGGGACGACTCGATGTCCTGGCTCAACGCCTACCTGCCTTCCCATCAAGCAGCCGCCATAGAGGCTCGTCTCCGCAAAGAGGCCCGCAAGGCTGCCGATCCGGACGACGACCGGGCCGTCGCTCAGCGAGAAGCCGACCTGTTGGTCGCATGGTGCACCAGCTCCGAGGCCACCACCTCAGCCATCGACGCGAACATCGCCGTCACCGTCGGAGCCGACGTCCTCGCTGGTGCGGCTCCCGGGTTCGCGGAGTCCACCGACGGCGGCTGGGCCGTCCCGGCACCGTGGCTGGCAGACGTGATCGCCACCGGCAGCACCTTTTGGCACCGGATCGTGGTCGACCCCGTTACTGACGACGTCCTCTCGCACGAATACGTGGGCCGGTTCGCACCGGACTCCCTCGCTCTGGCGCTTCGGTTCCTCCACGGCGTGTGTCAGGCGCCGGGATGCAGGGTGCCGTCGGAACGCTGCGACCTCGACCACCGAATACCGCACCCAGTTGGCCCCACCAACGGCGACAACATGGGACCCCTGTGTCGAAGACACCACAATCTCAAGGGACACGGACTCCTGCACTGGTCCACCAGCCCACCGAAACCGCCACCCGCTGAGCCGATGGTCATCGAGCTCTACCCGCCCGTACCCCCCATCGCAATGGAGTACGTCGCCGCCTGAGCCCGTCAGCGGCGCGGCGTCGTGGCCTGCAGGACCGCCTCCGACAGCGCCTCGGTGCGCAGGTGGGTGATGCGCTGGTAGTCGGGGTCCGCGACCATCGCGCTGAACGCGGCGCGGGTCGGGTACTCCACCAGCAGCACGGCGTCCCAGTCGAATCCGTCGGGAGCGACCAGCGCGGTTGAGGTGTCGCCGATGTAGACCACGCGGGCGCCGACCTTCTGCAAGTGCGGGCCGATCTCGCGGGCGTACTGGTCGTAGGACGGGCGGCCGTCCGGCGCGAACCGCAGAAGGTTCAGCATCACGACCGGGCCGCCCTCGTCCTCGGCGAGATAGCGCTTCAGGTCGTTGCCGGTCGGGTCCACGCTCATGCTGTCTCCTCGGTGCTGCGCTCGTCGCTGGGACGCCCATCGTGCCCGAACCAGCGGTCACCTTCCCGGGCTGACACGCTGACCACCTACGGTTCGTCTGTGCCCACCCTCACCGCGTCCCGATCGAGCCTCGCGCCGGTCCTGGGCGTCCACGTCGCCCTCGCCGTCGCCGGTGCCGTCGTGCTCTCGCTGGACGCCCCCGCGAAGGGTTGGGGCGTCCTGGTCACGGTCGTCGCCTATGTCTTCGCCCTGCGGGCAGCGTGCCGGCGTGCGGGTGCCCGCGATCTCGAGGCGCTCGCCTCGTTCCTGGTGGCGGTCTCGGTGTTCCAGCTGCTGCCCGACTGGGTGCTAGCCGATCTGATCGGCACGCTGCGCTTCCCCGACACGGGCGGGGTGCGCGTCGACGACGTCATCCCGCTGGCGATGGCCGGCATGTGGGTGGCTCCCCTGTTCGCGGCGGTCGCCCTGAGCGGAGGACGACCCGCCGTCGCCGCGGTGCTGGCCACCGCGATCTTCTTCGGCGCCGAGCTGGCTGCGCCGGGGCTCGGCCTGTGGGAGCCCACCGGCGACACGCACCGGTTCGCGGGCGTGGCGGTGTACGTGCTGCCGGCCGAGGCCGCGCTGGGGTGGGCGACCGCGGTGGCGTTCCGGGCGACCCGCCGCCTCGACCTCGTCCACCGCGTGGCGGCGGCGCTCGCGGTGTCCACGTTCTACATCGGCGCGCTCGTGCTCTCGCACTTCCTGATCGACGTCGCCGGCTGGCGCCTCACCGCCTGAGGGCGAACCAGCGGTCAGCCTCGATCGCGTAGACCCACCGGCGGCCGGGCCACTCCGTGAGCGACCAGAGCTGGCGCCGCTGCGGGAGCCAGGTGATGTCCTCCGGACCCGTCGGCAGGACGCCGCGGTGACGGGTGAACCGTCCCGGCCGGCCGATCCACAGGTCCCCGGGCAGGCCCTCGCCGTTGCTCGAGGTGAGCACCCAGCGCCCGTCCGCGACGACCGCGCCCTGCATGCGGGCCACCTGGCGCTCGTGCATCTCGGTGGGCTGGGCACGTCCGCTGCCGTCGCTGCGCAGCAGGCCCGTGTCACCGTCGATCGCATAGCTGATGAGCCGGTGGCTGCCGCCCTTGCGGCCGTACTCCCCCGCCACGAGATGGTCGTCGCCGACGCCGCCGCGGTCCAGGGACAGGAAGGAGTACGTCATCGGCCCGGCGTCGCCGTCGTGCTCCGCGGCGTAGACCGTCCGCTGGGGCAGGACGTAGCGGTAGCCGCCGGTGCGCAGCCGGTTGCGGACCCGCACGACGTCGTCGAGACGGAAGACGCGCAGACCCGCCGAGCTGCCGGCAACGAACAGGTGGTCGCCGTACCAGACGATGCCGCCCGCGTGGACCCTCACGCGGCGCAGCCGGTGCAGCGGCCCCAGCCGGCGCGGCTCGACCAGCAGCACGTGGCGGTAGCGGGGCGGCTCGTCGTCGTGCCAGTCGATCACCGAGATGCGCGCGCCGAGCCGACGACCGATGCGCCCGTGCCCGTACCAGCTCGCGAGCACCACGTCGTGCCCCTCGTACGTGCCGCCGCTCGGCTCAGGTCCGTAGGCGTCCGCGGAGGTCGTGATCCCCTGGGGGAACCACCGCTGGGTGTCCTCGTCGGTGCGCTGCCAGGCCATCCCGTACGCCGCGGCCTCGGCCGGCACGTCGACGTGGCGTCCGCTCCGGTTGAGGTCGGCGAGCACCCCGCGCAGCCCGACCCGGCGGGCCCGCCGCAGCCACGCCACCGTCGCGCTCGCGGCCGGGGGCTGCACCAACCGGTGCGGCAGCGTGGGACGCACCATGCGCCGGCAGCCCTCGTCGTCGACGCCGTCCTGCAGCACGAAGCCCGCGGCCTCGTACGTCGAGACGGCCGCGGTGTTGCCGTCGATCACGCGCAACGACAGCTCGCGGCCCGCGGCCCATCGCACGACCGCCGAGACGAGCTCGGCGCCCACCCCGCGTCCGCGGACCTCGGGGGCGACCCACATCGACGTGAGGGAGGCGGTCTCCCCGGCAAGCTGGCCGGCGACCATCCCTACCGGCTGCTCGTCCTCGTACGCGATGAAGCACGGGCCGTCAGCGACGCGCCCGCGCCAGCGCTCCTCGGTGTCGTCGTCACCGGTCCACATCGTGGTGGACGCGGAGAACGCGGCACGGTCCTCGCTCAGCGAGCGGCCGCGCAGGGCACGCCAGACGGCCCAGTCGTCGGGCCCCAGCTGCCGGATCACCGGCGCCCTAGCGCAGGAAGGGATCGATCGCGGCGGCGACGAACAACAGCGCGAGATAGGCGTTGCTGTAGTGGAACAGTCGCATCGGCTTGATGACCGACAGCTCCTCGGTGTCCTGAGCGCGGGACTTCAGGTCGTACGCCTCGACGATGAACACGATGCCGAGCACGATCGCGACCGCGGGGTAGAACCAGCCCGTCGCGAGCGGCCACAGCAGCAGCGAGGTGCCGACCATGACCCACGTGTAGATGACGATCTGGCGGGCCACCTCGGCCGATCCGACGACAGACGGCAGCATCGGGATGCTGGCCGCGGAGTAGTCCTCGCGGTAGCGCATCGCGAGCGACCAGAAGTGCGGCGGCGTCCAGAAGAAGATCACCAGGAAGAGGACGAACGGCGCGAGCGCCAGCTCGTTGGTCACGGCGGTCCAGCCGATCACGGCCGGGAAGCAGCCGGCCGCTCCGCCCCAGACGATGTTCTGGGTGGTGCGGCGCTTGAGGATCATGGTGTAGCCGACGACGTAGAACACGTTGGCCGCGAGCGCGAGGCCCGCCGACAGCCAGTTGACCCAGAAGCCCAGCATCGCGGTCGACACGACACCGAGGACGAGGCCGAAGATCAGCGCATTGCGGGTCGGGATCTGGTGGCGGGCCAGCGGACGGCGCGACGTGCGCCGCATGAGCTGGTCGACGTCGGCGTCCACGACGCAGTTGAGCGCGTTGGCGCTGCCCGCGGACAGCGCACCGCCGACGAACGTCGCGAGCACGAGCCACAGCGAGGGCACGCCCTGCTCGGCCAGGAACATCACCGGCACGGTGGTCAGGAGCAGCAGCTCGATGATCCGCGGCTTGGTCAGTGCGACGTAGCCCTTGACGACATCGCTGAACTGCGGCGATGTGGGTACGTCAGCATGGCTGGCGGAGTTCACATCTACGGCAGTCACGTGCATCAGTCTAATGGACGCGAGTAGGCTCGGCGTGACGGGCTTCGACGCCCGTCTTCCAAGTCTCACGAACGACGATCAGGAGCCACCGCTGTGACGTCCGGAACCCCCGCGCTGGAGTGGACCGACCTCGACAAGAAGGCCGTGGACACTGTCCGCCTGCTGGCCGCCGACGCTGTGCAGAAGGTGGGCAACGGCCACCCCGGCACGGCCATGAGCCTGGCGCCGGCGGCGTACCTGCTCTACCAGAAGGTCATGCGCCACGACCCGACAGATCCGCACTGGGCCGGCCGTGACCGGTTCGTGCTGTCGTGCGGCCACTCGAGCCTGACGCAGTACATCCAGCTCTACCTCGCGGGCTACTCGATGACGCTGGACGACCTGAAGAGCCTCCGCACGTGGGGCAGCCAGACCCCCGGACACCCCGAGTACAACCACACCCCCGGCGTCGAGGTGACGACCGGTCCGCTGGGCCAGGGCGTCGCGAACGCCGTGGGCTTCGCGATGGCGGCCCGCCGCGAGCGCGGACTGCTCGACCCCGACGCCGCGCCCGGCGAGAGCCCGTTCGACCACCACGTCTACGCGATCTGCTCCGACGGCGACCTCGAGGAGGGCGTCTCGGCCGAGGCCTCCTCGCTCGCCGGCACCCAGCAGCTGGGCAACCTGACGCTGCTGTGGGACGACAACCGGATCTCGATCGAGGACGACACCAACATCGCCTTCACCGAGGACGTCGCCGCACGCTACGAGGCGTACGGCTGGCACGTCCAGACCGTCGACTGGACCAACGGCGGCACGGGCTATGAAGAGGACGTCCAGGCACTCTGGGACGCCTACCAGGCCGCGGAGGCCGTCACCGACCGTCCCAGCTTCATCCAGCTGCGCACGATCATCGCCTGGCCGGCGCCGTCCGCCCAGGGCACCGGCGGATCGCACGGCTCCGCGCTCGGCGACGACGAGATCCGCGCCACCAAGGAGCTGCTGGGCTTCGATCCCGACCAGACGTTCATCGTCGACGACGAGGTCATCGCCCACACCCAGTCCGTACGTGACCGGGCCGCCGAGCAGCGCAAGACGTGGCAGGAGTCGCTCGACGCCTGGACCTCGGCCAACCCCGAGCGCGCAGCCCTGCTCGAGCGGCTCAAGAAGCGCGAGCTGCCGGACGGCTGGGACGCCGACCTGCCCGTCTACGAGGCCGACGCCAAGGGCGTCGCGACGCGTGTCGCCTCCGGTGACTTCCTGTCGGCGGCCGTCGCCGGCCTTCCCGAGCTGTGGGGCGGCTCGGCCGACCTGGCCGGCTCCAACAACACGACCCCCAAGGGCGAGCCGTCCTTCCTCCCGCCGGAGCGTTCCTCCGAGAAGTTCCAGGGCGACTGGTACGGCCGGGTGCTGCACTTCGGCATCCGCGAGCACGCGATGGGCGCGATCATGAACGGCATCGTCCAGCACGGGCTGACCCGCCCGTACGGCGGCACGTTCCTGGTGTTCAGCGACTACATGCGCCCCGCGGTCCGCCTCGCGGCCCTGCAGGAGCTGCCCGTCACGTACGTCTGGACCCACGACTCGATCGGTCTGGGCGAGGACGGGCCGACGCACCAGCCGATCGAGCACCTCGCGGCCCTGCGCGCGATCCCCGGCCTCGATGTCATCCGCCCCGCCGACGCCAACGAGACGATCGAGGCCTGGCGCACGATCATGGGCAACACCGATCGTCCGTCGGCCCTCGCGCTGAGCCGGCAGAACCTGCCGACGTTCCCCCGCGGCACCGACGGCTACGCCGAGGCGAGCCTCACGGCGAGGGGTGCGTACATCCTGCTCGACACCGAGGGCGATCCCGACGTGATCCTGTTCGGCACGGGCTCGGAGGTGCAGATCGCGGTCAAGGCCCGCGAGCTGCTCGCAGCCGAGGGCATCGCCGCCCGGGTCGTCTCCATGCCGAGCCGTGAGTGGTTCGAGCAGCAGGACGAGTCCTACCGCAACCAGGTCGTCCCGCCGACGTCGCGGGCACGCGTCTCGGTCGAGGCGGGCGTGGCCTTCGGCTGGCGTGACGTGGTCGGCGACGCCGGCCGCATCGTCAGCCTCGAGCACTACGGGGCCTCGGCCGACTACACGACCCTGTACAACGCCTTCGGCATCACCGCCGAGGCCGTCGTCGCAGCTGCCAAGGACTCGATCGCCGCTGCTGCGGGCGAGCCCGTCGCACCGTTCCACGCCCGTCCGGCAGGACCTGTCGGTCCGGGTGACAACTCAGACGCGCCCACCCACTGACGCGCTGCCATCTTCGTCACGAAGGAGCACACATGAACGACCGTCTCAAGGCCCTCGCCGACGCCGGAGTATCCGTCTGGCTCGACGACCTGTCCCGCGAGCGCATCGAGTCCGGCAACCTGGCCAAGCTGGTCGCGGAGTCCGGTGTCGTCGGCGTCACCACCAACCCGTCGATCTTCGCCTCGGCCCTCGCCAAGGGTGAGAAGTACGAGCCGCAGGTCAAGAAGCTCAAGGAGTCCGGCGCCGACATCGCCACGACCGTCTTCGAGCTCACGGCGACCGACGTGCAGATGGGCTGCGACATCATGCGTCCCGTCTACGACGCGAGCAACGGCTTCGACGGCCGGGTCTCGCTCGAGGTCGACCCCGATCTCGCCCGCGACACCGAGGGCACGATCAAGCTCGCTCACCGCCTCTGGGAGCGGGTCGGCCGACCCAACCTGATGATCAAGATCCCCGCCACGCTCGAGGGCCTGCCCGCGATCACCGCGGCGATCTCCGAGGGCATCAGCGTCAACGTGACCCTGATCTTCTCGCTCGAGCGCTACCGCGGCGTGATGGACGCCTACCTCGAGGGCCTCGAGCAGGCCGCGGCCGCCGGCCGTGACCTGTCGACGATCCACTCGGTCGCCTCGTTCTTCATCAGCCGCGTCGACACCGAGGTCGACCGTCGTCTGCCCGAGGACAGCCCGCTGCGTGGCACCGCCGCGCTCGCCAACGCCCGCCTCGCCTTCGAGGCGTACGAGGAGATCTTCGGCTCCGACCGCTTCAGGGCCCTGGTCTCGAAGGGCGCCAACCCGCAGCGTCCGCTGTGGGCGTCCACGGGCGTCAAGGACCCCAACCTGCCCGACACGCTCTACGTGTCCGAGCTCGTGGTCTCCGGCACGGTCAACACGATGCCGGAGAAGACGCTCGAGGCGTTCGCCGATCACGGCGAGGTCCTCGGCGACCGGGTGCACAACACGTACGAGGAGTCGCGCGACGCGTTCGCCGCGCTCGAGCGTGAGGGCGTCTCGTACGACGAGGTGGTCAAGATCCTCGAGGACGAGGGCCTGCAGAAGTTCGAGGCCTCGTGGGACGAGCTCCTCGAGACCGTGTCGGCCGAGCTCGACAAGGCCTGAGGCCGTGATCGGGGTCGCGCTCACTGTCCCGTCGCAGTCCGAGTTCGAGGACGCGCTGCAGAGCGCGATCACCGATCGGGTCGCCTCCCGGATCGACGCCCAGGACCCCACGCTGTGGGGTCCTGATGCGGAGTCCGAGGCCAGCATCCGGCTCAGCTGGACGCATCTGCCGGAGTCGTCGCGGCCGTTGGTCGCCGAGATCAGCGCCTTGCGCGAGGACCTCGTGGCCCGGGGCCTCGACCACGTCGTGCTGTGCGGCATGGGCGGGTCCTCGCTCGCGCCGGAAGTCATCTGCCACACGGCGGGCGTCGACCTCACGGTGCTCGACTCCTCGCACCCCGACATGGTGCGCGCCGCGATCGCCGACCGGCTCGACCGGTCCGTCGTGGTCGTGTCCAGCAAGTCCGGTGGCACGGTCGAGACCGACAGCCAGCGCCGGGCGTACGAGCAGGCGTTCACCGAGGCCGGCATCGACCCGCTCGAGCGGATCATCGTGGTGACCGACCCCGGCTCCCCGCTCGACGAGGAGGCGACCGAGACCGGCTACCGCGTCTTCCGGGCCGATCCGCACGTCGGCGGACGCTATTCGGCGCTGACCGCCTTCGGTCTCGTGCCGAGCGGCCTGGCCGGTGTCGACATCGGCGCGCTGCTGTCCAGCGCCGAGACCGAGGAGAAGCTGCTCTACTCCGACAGCGCCGACAACCCCGCCCTGCGCCTGGGTGTCCTGCTCGGCGTGGCCAACCAGCACCGGGTCGACAAGCTCGTGATCTCCGACCAGACCCGCCATGGTGTGGGCGACTGGATCGAGCAGCTCGTCGCGGAGTCGACCGGCAAGCTCGGCAAGGGCGTCCTGCCGGTCGTGGTCCCGTTCGAGAACGCGACCAACTTCAACCCGAGCACCCCCGACTCGATCCTGGTCACGATCGGCGGCGACGGACCGCCCGAGGCGCAGTCCGGCTTCTCGGCCGATCTGCAGGGCGATCTCGGTGCGCAGATGCTGCTGTGGGAGGTCGCGGTCGCCGTGGCCGGCCGGCTCATCGGCATCGACCCGTTCGACCAGCCCGACGTCGAGAGCGCCAAGAAGGCCGCCCGCGAGCTGCTGAGCGGCAGCGGCAGCGTGCCCGACCCCGACTTCTCCGAGAACGGCATCGACGTCTACGGCTCGGGCTCGTCCCTCACCGAGGCGGTGCAGGAGCTGCTTGGCCAGGTCGACCTCGACCACGGCTACCTCGCGATCCAGGTCTACCTCGACCGCATCGCCTACGCCGACTTCGCGGGCGTCCGCGAGGTCGCGGCCGAGCGGCTTGCCCGCCCGGTGACATTCGGCTGGGGTCCGCGCTTCCTGCACTCGACGGGTCAGTACCACAAGGGCGGCACCCCCAACGGTGTGTTCCTGCAGGTCACCGGGACGCCCGAGGAGGATCTCGCGATCGCCGGTCGCGACTTCACCTTCGGCTCGTTCATCGACTCGCAGGCCGCCGGCGACGCCGCAGTGCTGCGTGACCACGGGCGTCCCGTCCTGCGGCTGCACCTGCACGACGTCCCCGCCGGGCTCGCGACCATCCGGGAGCTGCTGGCATGACGGCGGAGCACGTCAACCCTCTGCGCGACCCCACCGATCGTCGTCTCCCCCGCATCGCCGGGCCGTGCAGCCTGATCCTGTTCGGTGTCACGGGCGACCTGGCCAAGAAGAAGCTCATCCCGGCCGTGTACGACCTGGCCAACCGCGGGCTCCTGCCCCCGGGGTTCGCCCTGGTCGGCTTCGCCCGGGCCGACTTCAAGGACGGCACGTTCGCCCAGATGATCAAGAAGGCCGCCAAGGAGGGTGCCCGCACCCCCTGGAGCGAGACCGTCTGGAAGCAGCTCGCGGCGGGCATCCGCTTCGTGCCGGGTGAGTTCGACGACGACGACGCGTGGGACCGGCTCGCCGACACCATGAAGGAGCTCGACGACCAGCAGGGCACGGGCGGCAACCACGCCTTCTACCTGTCGATCCCGCCGAGCCTGTTCCCCGTCGTGGTGTCGCAGATCAAGAAGCACGGCCTCGCCGAGTCGTCCAAGGGCTGGCGCCGGGTCGTGATCGAGAAGCCGTTCGGGCACGACCTCGCCTCCGCGGTCGAGCTCAACCGCATGGTGGGCGACGTGTTCTCGCGGGAGTCGGTCTTCCGCATCGACCACTACCTCGGCAAGGAGACGGTCCAGAACATCCTGGCCTTCCGCTTCGCCAACGGGATGTTCGAGCCGATCTGGAACAACCACTACGTCGACCACGTGCAGATCACGATGGCCGAGGACATTGGCATCGGCTCGCGGGCCGGCTACTACGACAGCATCGGCGCCGCACGCGACGTGATCCAGAACCACCTGCTGCAGCTCATGGCCCTCATCGCAATGGAGGAGCCGGTCTCGTTCAACGCCTCGAGCCTCCGCCTGGAGAAGCAGAAGATCCTCGCCAACGCCCGTCCCCCGGCCCGCATGGACCTGCACACCGCGCAGGCGCAGTACGTCGCCGGGTGGGCCGGTGGCGAGAAGGTGCGCGGCTACCTCGAGGAGGAGGGCGTCCACGAGGGCTCCCGCGCCGAGACGTACGCCGCGATCCGGGTCGACGTGTCGACCCGACGCTGGGCCGGGGTCCCGTTCTACCTGCGCACCGGCAAGCGTCTCGGACGACGCGTCACCGAGGTCGCGGTCGTGTTCAAGCGCGCGCCCCACCAGCCGTTCAACAAGAACGACGTGGAGGAGCTCGGCCAGAACGCCCTGGTCATGCGCATCCAGCCCGACGAGGGCGTCACGCTGCGGTTCGGCGCCAAGGTGCCTGGCACCACGATGGAAATCCGTGACGTCAACATGGACTTCGCCTACGGCGGTGCGTTCGTCGAGAGCAGCCCCGAGGCGTACGAACGACTCATCCTCGACGTGCTGCTCGGCGATCCGCCGCTGTTCCCGCAGCACGAGGAGGTCGAGCTGTCCTGGAAGATCCTCGATCCGGTCATCGCGCACTGGAAGCAGGACAAGGAGATCGACACCTACCCGGCCGGCACCTGGGGCCCCCCGTCCGCCGATGCCATGATGGCCCGCGACGGCCGCACCTGGAGGCGTCCCTGATGGAGATCGCACTCACCGACACCAACTCCTCGCAGATCGCCCGCGCGCTCGTCAAGGCCCGGTCGGCTGCGGGCAGTCCCGCGATGGACATGGTGCTGACGCTGCTGGTCGTGACCGACGACGAGAACGTCAGCGAGGCGCTCAAGACCGCGACCACCCTGTCGCGCGAGCACCCCTCGCGCGTGATCGGCGTGATCATCGGCGACGGCCGCGGCGGGGCAAAGCTCGACGCCAAGGTGCGCGTCGGCGAGAGCTCCTCCGGCGAGTCGATCCTGCTACGCATCTCCGGCGAGCTGACCAAGCACGCGGAGTCCGTCGTCCTGCCCCTGCTGCTGCCCGACTCCCCCGTCGTGGTGTGGTGGCCCGGAAAGCCCCCGTCGAACCCGTCCGCCGACGCGATCGGCCGGCTCGCCCGACGACGCCTCACCGACGCCGAGGCCACGGACTCGCCGATCCGTTCGCTCAAGGCCGTGGCGCGGGCCTATCAGCCGGGTGACACCGACCTGTCGTGGACGCGCTCGACCCCGTGGCGCGCCCTGCTCGCCGCGGCGCTCGACCAGACCACTGGCACCGTCACCGGCGGCACGGTGACCGCCGGCACCGGCAACCCGGTCGCGCTCCTGCTCGTGTCGTGGCTCGAGAGCAGGCTAAAGGTCCCGATCAAGCGCAAGCGCATCGACACCCCACAGATCGCGTCGGTGGTGCTGCACACCGCCGAGGGCGATGTGCTGATCGAGCGGGTCGACTCCGTGTCCTGCCACTTCAGCGTCCCGGGCTCGTCGCCGCGCGAGGTGCCGCTGGGTGCCCGCACCCTGGCCGAGCTGCTCGCCGAGGACCTGCGCCGCCTCGACGCGGACGAGGTCTATGCCCAGACCATCCAGTACATGCTCGAGGAGGACGTATGACCACAGAGGTCTGGCCGACTGCGGAAGAGCTCGCGGCCGTCATTGCCCAACGCATCACCGACAAGGTCGCCGAGGTCCAGCGCGAGGGACGTACGCCCACCATCGTGCTCACCGGCGGCACGATCGCGATCGACGCGTACGAGCAGATCAGCGGCGGCGACGTCGACTGGACCGACGTGGACTTCTACTGGGGCGACGAGCGGTTCGTGCCGGCCGGCGATGCCGACCGCAACGACCGGCAGGCCAAGGACGCGTTCCTGGACCGCCTGGGCGTCCCGGCCGACCGGATCCACGCGATGCCGGCGGCCGACGGCGGACTCGCGATCGGCGAGGCCGCCGACCGGTACGCCGCGGAGCTGCCCGGCGAGCCGTTCGACCTCGTGCTGCTCGGGGTGGGACCCGACGGCCACATCGCCTCGCTGTTCCCCGGTCACCCGCAGGTGCACGAGACCAAGCGCCTGGCCGTCGAGGTCCTCGACTCCCCCAAGCCGCCGCCCGAGCGCATCTCGCTGACCTATCCGGCCCTGCGCAACGCGCAGAGCGTGTGGCTGATCGTCGCCGGCGAGGGCAAGGCCGAGGCGGTTGCCCGCGCCCACGCCGACGGCACGATCGAGGACACCCCGGCATCCGGCGTGCAGGGCCTCGCCGAGACCGTGTGGCTGGTCGACGTGCCCGCGTCCGCGCTGATCGTCAGAAGATGATCTCGCCCGACTTGCGCTTGCTGCGCAGCATGTCGACGGCTTCCTTGAGGATCTCGTCGGCCTCAGTCTCGGAGCGACGCTCCTTGACGTAGGCCAGATGAGTCTTGTAGGGCTCGATCTTCTTGGCCGTCGGACGCTTGTCGGCGTCGACGCTGGCCGGCATGCCGCAGCGCGGGCAGTCCCACGACTCCGGCACCTCGGCCTCGATCGCGAACTGCAGCTCCGTCGTGTGGTTGTTGATGCAGAAGAACGTCACGAACTGTCGCGGGGCGGCTTCGCCACGCTCAGCCTCGCCCATGGGACCGGAGCCGATACGGCTTCCCCGGATTGCACCTGCTGCCACTAGTTACTCACCTTCAGGAGCAGGCCGAGTGCGAAGATGCACACGACCCAGACGACTGCGATACCGACCGTGATGCGGTCGAGGTTGCGCTCAGCGACCGAGGATCCTCCAAGGGAGCTGGAGACGCCTCCGCCGAACATGTCGGAGAGGCCACCTCCGCGGCCCTTGTGCATGAGGACCAGCACGATCATCAGCAGGCTGCTGATCGCGAGGAGGATGGAAAACGTCAGAATCACGTTGGGCCTTCGTTGTCAGGCGCCGGACAGGTCCGGCATGGCATAGAACCGGGCGATCGCGGCGAACTCCTCAGCCTGGAGGCTTGCTCCGCCAACCAGGGCCCCGTCGACGTCCGACTTGGCCATGATGGCGGCGATGTTCGCCGCTTTCACCGATCCGCCGTAAAGAATACGCGTTGCGGCGGCCACCTCCGACGACCAGGTCTCCTCGACACGCCCACGGATGGCCGCACAGACCTCCTGAGCGTCCTCGGGAGTGGCCACCTCGCCGGTCCCGATGGCCCACACGGGCTCGTACGCGATGACCACGTCGGCCATCTGCTCGGCGGTCAGGCCCGCGAGCGAGCCGTCGACCTGGTCGAGTGTGTAGGCGACGTGCTGACCGGACTGGCGGACCTCGAGGCCCTCGCCCACGCACACGATCGGGCTCATGCCCGCGCCGAGTGCCTTGGTGGCCTTGACGTTGACCTGCTGATCGGTCTCGCCGTGGTACTCGCGGCGCTCGGAGTGGCCGACCACGACGTACGAGCAGCCGAGCTTGGCGAGCATCGCCGCGGTGACCTCACCGGTGTAGGCGCCGCCGTCGTGCTCGGACACGTCCTGCGCGCCGTAGCGGATCGACAGGTGATCGCCGTCGACGAGCGTCTGGACGCTGCGCAGATCGGTGAACGGCGGGACCACGACGACCTCGGCCTTGTCGTAGTCGTGCTTCTTGTCCTGCAGCGTCCACGCGAGCTTCTGGACGAGGACCAGCGCCTCCTGGTGGTCGAGGTTGGACTTCCAGTTGCCGGCCATGAGCGGCGTACGGGCGGAGGCCATGTCAGTTCCCTTCGCTCTGCTGATCGAGGATGGCGAGGCCGGGGAGCGTCTTGCCCTCGAGGTACTCGAGCGAGGCGCCGCCGCCGGTGGAGATGTGACCGAACTGGTCGTCTGCGAAGCCCAGCTGGCGCACGGCCGCGGCCGAGTCGCCGCCGCCGACGACCGACAGCCCGTCGACCTCGGTCAACGCCTGCGCGACGGCCTTGGTGCCGGCTGCGAACGACGCCATCTCGAACACGCCCATCGGGCCGTTCCAGAAGACCGTGCGGGAGCCGCGGATGACCTCGGCGAACGCTGCGGCCGAGTCCGGGCCGATGTCCAGACCGAGCTGATCGGCCGGGATCGCGTCGGCCGCGACGACCGTGGCGCCGGCGTCCTTGAACTCGGGTGCCACGACGATGTCGGTCGGCAGCAGGAGCGTGACGCCCTGCGCCTTGGCCTGCTCGATGTAGCCGCGGGCCACCTCGAGCTGGTCCTCCTCGAGCAGGGACGTGCCCACCTCGTGGCCCTGGGCCTTGAGGAAGGTGAAGACCATGCCGCCGCCGATCAGGAGGTGGTCGGCCTTGTCGAGCAGGTTGTCGATGACCCCGAGCTTGTCGGAGACCTTCGAGCCGCCCAGCACGACGGTGTAGGGACGTTCGGGCGACTCGGTGAGCCGCTTGAGGACCGTGACCTCGGCCTCGACGAGACCGCCGACCGCGGCGGGGAGCCGGGTCGCGACGTCGTAGACGCTGGCCTGCTTGCGGTGGACGACCCCGAAACCGTCGGAGACGAACACGTCGGCCAGCGCGGCGAGCTGATCGGCGAACGCGCCACGCTCGGCGTCGTCCTTGCTCGTCTCGCCCGCGTTGAAGCGGACGTTCTCGAGCACCGCGACCTGACCGTCCCGGAGCCCCGCGGAGACCCGCTGGGCCTCCGGGCCGACGGTGTCGCCCGCGAACTCGACCGGCGCACCGAGCAGCTCGGCCAGCCGAGCCGCCACGGGAGCCAGCGAGTACGCCGCGTCGGGCGCACCCTTGGGCCGACCCAGGTGCGCGGTCACGAGGACGCGCGCACCTGCGTCAGCCAGGGACTTGATGGTCGGGACGCTCGCGCGGACGCGCCCGTCGTCCGTGATCGTCGTGCCGTCGAGGGGCACGTTCAGGTCACTGCGGACGAGGACGCGCTTGCCGCGCAGGTCACCGAGGTCCGAGACGGTCCGCACGTCAGAGGGAGGCGCCGACGTGGACGACGAGGTCGGCCAGGCGGTTGGAGTAGCCCCACTCGTTGTCGTACCAGCCGACGACCTTGACCTGGTCGCCGATGACCTTGGTCAGGCCCGAGTCGAAGATGCAGGACGCGGGGTCGGTGACGATGTCGGCCGACACGATCGGGTCCTCGGTGTAGACCAGGAAGCCCTTCATGGCGCCCTCAGCGGCATCCTTGACGATCTGGTTGACCTCTTCGACCGTCGTCTCGCGCGAGGCGGTGAACGTCAGGTCGGTCGCCGAGCCGGTCGGCACGGGGACGCGCAGCGCGTAGCCGTCGAGCTTGCCCTTGAGCTCGGGGAGCACGAGGCTCACGGCCTTGGCGGCACCGGTCGAGGTGGGGATGATGCTGAGGTTGGCGGCGCGCGCACGACGCAGGTCGCTGTGCGGGGCGTCCTGCAGGTTCTGGTCCTGCGTGTACGCGTGGATCGTGGTCATCAGGCCCTTCTCGATGCCGAGCGCGTCGTTGAGCGCCTTGGCCATCGGAGCGAGGCAGTTGGTCGTGCACGACGCGTTGGAGATCACCGTGTGGGCGGCCGGGTCGTAGAGCTCGTGGTTGACGCCCATGACGATCGTGACGTCCTCGTTCTTCGCCGGGGCGGAGATGATGACCTTCTTCGCACCGCCGTCGATGTGCGCCTTCGCCTTGGTCGCGTCGGTGAAGAAGCCGGTCGACTCGATGACGATGTCGACGCCGACGCTGGCCCAGTCGAGCTTGGCCGGGTCGCGCTCCTCGAAGGCGACGATCTTCTGCTCGCCGACGTAGATCGACGTTTCGTCGTACGTGACGTCGGCGTCGAGGCGGCCGAGGATCGAGTCGTACTTCAGCAGGTGGGCGAGAGTCTTGTTGTCCGTCAGGTCGTTGACGGCGACGATCTCGATGTCGGCCCCGGCGGCACGGGCCGCGCGGAAGAAGTTGCGGCCGATGCGGCCAAATCCATTGATGCCTACGCGTACGGTCACGGGAAACAGCTCTCCTGCGGAAGGGGGTGGCTAACGTCACCACCCTACCGAGAACCCAGCGCTACCGGCGAGTCACCTCCACGCACCGGACAGGCAGTCAGTCGATGCCGAGGTTGTCGTCGCCGAGGCTCGACTCGGTGTCGGGGATGCCGAGGTCCTCGGCACGCTTGTCGGCCATGGCCAGGAGACGGCGGATACGGCCTGCGATCGCGTCCTTCGTGAGCGCCGGCTCGTGCAGCTGACCGAGCTCCTCGAGGCTCGCCTGGCGGTGCTCGACGCGCAGGGTGCCGGCCATCTTGAGGTGGTCGGGCACCTCGTCGCCCAGGATCTCCAGCGCGCGCTGCGCACGGGCGCCGGCTGCGACGGCGGCACGGGCCGAGCGGCGCAGGTTGGCGTCGTCGAAGTTGGCCAGCCGGTTGGCCGTCGCGCGCACCTCGCGGCGCATGCGTCGCTCCTCCCAGGCCAGCAGGGACTCGTGTGCCCCGAGGCGCGTCAGCAGGGCGCCGATGGCCTCTCCGTCGCGGATGACGACCCGGTCGATGCCGCGGACCTCACGCGCCTTGGCGCTGATGCCGACACGGCGGGCAGCGCCGACCAGGGCCAGGGCGGCCTCCGGGCTCGGGCAGCTCACCTCGAGCGCCGACGAGCGTCCGGGCTCGGTGAGCGAGCCGTGGGCCAGGAACGAGCCACGCCACGCGGCCACGGCGTCGCACGACGATCCGGAGACCACCTGCGGCGGGAGGCCGCGGATCGGACGACCGCTGCCGTCGATCAGGCCGGTCTGGCGGGCGAGCGCCTCACCGTCCTTGGAGACCCGGACGACGTAGTGGGTGTCCTTGCGGATGCCGGCGTTCTGCACCACGAGGATCTCGCTGTCGTGGCCGTAGATCTCGGCGATGTCCTTGCGGAGCCGACGCGCCGCCGCCCCGGTGTCGACCTCGGCCTCGACCACGATGCGGCCCGAGACGATGTGGAGCCCACCGGAGAACCGGAGGATCGAGGAGACCTCGGCCTTGCGGCAGCACGACTTGGTGATCGAGGTGTTGGCCAGCTCGGCCTTCACCTGTGCCGTCATCGCCATGCAGCGGGTCCCCTTTGGGTCGTCGGGAAAATGGTCACTTTACGCCTGCCTCATGACGTGTCCGAATGCGGCTGCAAGGGACGCGGGGTCGTGCTGGTCGGAGCCGGGGGTCACCGCGAGGTCCGACACGAACAGCGTCGCGCCGAGGCCCCGGGCAGCCGCCTCCAGCGTGCCACGCATGTCAACGAGGCTCGTGTCGGCGATGACCGCATCGAGTCTCAGCTCGGGTGCGTGGGCGGCCAGCACCTCCAGGTGGTCGGTGGGGCTCAGGCCCTCGGTCTCGCCGTCCTGCTCGGTGAGGTTGAGCACCAGGACGCGGCGCGCCGGCGTCGAGATCAGGGCGTCCCGCAGCTCGGGCACCAACAGGGTGGGCATCACGCTGGTGAACCACGAGCCCGGCCCCACGACGACCCAGTCGGCCACCTCGACGGCCTCGACCGCCTGCGGGCAGGCCGGCGGGTCGCTCGGGTCGAGCCGCACCGTGACGACCTGCCCGTCGACGCTCGCGACCTGGACCTGGCCGCGGACGATGGTCAGCCGGTCGGGGTCAGAGGTCAGGCGGACGTCGGCCTCGATGTCGAGCGGGACCGAGGCCATCGGCAGCACCCGTCCCTGAGCACCCAGCAGGTCACCCACGAGGTCGAGGCCCGCCACGTGGTCGTGCTGGTCCCACAGGGCCGCGATCAGCAGGTTGCCGACCGCGTGACCGTTGAGGGGGCCGCCGCTGGAGAAACGGTGCTGCAGGACGCTCGCCCACGTGCGTCCCCAGTCGTCGTCGCCGCAGAGCGCCGCGAGGGCCATGCGCAGGTCGCCCGGCGGCAGCCCGCCCAGCTCCTCGCGCAGACGACCCGACGAGCCGCCGTTGTCGGCCACTGTGACGACGCCCGTGAGCTCGGTCGTCAGCCGGCGCAGCGCCGAGAGGCTCGCGGCCAGCCCGTGCCCACCGCCGAGCGAGACGACCTTGAGGTCACCGTCGAAACGCTCGGGGCGCGCCGGGCGCGGAGTCCGCGGGATCACTCGCGCCCCAGGTCGCGGTGCACCACCAAGGTGCGGACGCCGTGGGACCGCAGCCGCTCGGCGAACGCCTCGGACATCGCCACGCTGCGGTGGCGCCCCCCGGTGCAGCCGATCGCGATCGTCAGGAAGTGCTTGTCCTCGCGCAGGTAGCCGTCGGTCAGCAGGGCCACGAGCCGTTCGTACTGCTCGAGGAACTCCTCGGCCCGCGGCTGCGTCAGGACGTAGTCGCTCACGGGGGTGTCGAGGCCGCTCAGTGGGCGCAGCTCGTCGATCCAGTAGGGATTGGGCAGGAAGCGCAGGTCGGCGACCATGTCGGCGTCGATCGGGATGCCGTACTTGAAGCCGAACGACACCACCGAGGCCCGCAGGCCGCCGGAGTCGGCGTCCTCGAACGCCGCGTGGACCCGCTGGCCGAGCTGGTGGACGTTGAGATTGGTCGTGTCGACCACGATGTCGGCGCGCCCACGCAGCTGGCGAAGCAGCTCGCGCTCGCGCTCGAAGCCGTCGAGCAGGCGCCCCTCCAGGCTGAGCGGGTGCGGGCGCCGCGCGGCCTCCTGGCGACGCACCAGCACCTCGTCGGACGCCTCGAGATAGAGGATCCGGGTGTCCACGCCGACCTCGCGCAGCGACTCCAGCGCCTCCATGAGCTCACCGAAGAACTGTCGCGAGCGCGCGTCCACGACGACCGCGAGCCGGGCGATGCCCGACTTCTGGACCGTGTCGACCGCGCCGTGCAGCAGCGACGGCGGCAGGTTGTCGATGACGTAGTAGTCGAGCTTCTCCAGGACCTTCGCGGCGGAGCCGCGGCCGGCACCGGTCATGCCGGTGACCAGCACCAGCTGGCTGAGGGTGGTCAACTGTCCTCCAGGATCTCGCCGGTCGCCGTGTTGATGGTCGGTGCGCTCTCACCGGTCGCGAGCGCCTCCACGATGGATTGTGCCGTAGCCGGGCCGATACCGGGGACGGTCGCGATCTCCTCGGCCGTCGCGGACCGCAGCTTCTTGACCGACCCGAACGTCTTGAGCAGCGCCTTGCGACGGGTCGGGCCGAGGCCCGCGACGGGGTCGAGCACGCTCTCGATCATCGACTTGCTGCGCCGGCCACGGTGGTGGGTGATCGCGAAGCGGTGGGCCTCGTCGCGCAGCCGCTGCAGCAGGTAGAGACCCTCGCTGGTGCGCGGCAGGATCACGGGGTCCTCGTCCTCGGGCAGCCAGACCTCCTCGAGCCGCTTGGCCAGACCCACGAGGGCGACGTCAGTGACGCCCAGCTCCTGCATCGCCTGGTGCGCCGCCGCGACCTGCGGGGGGCCGCCGTCGACCACGACCAGGGACGGCTTGTAGGCGAAACGTCGCGGCTTGCCGGTCTCGGGGTCGATGCCGGGGCCGTCGTCGTCGTTCTCGTCGCGCGCCCGGAGCAGCTGGGTGAAGCGCCGTGTGATCACCTCGTGCATCGCGGCGACGTCGCTCTGCCCCTCGTTGCGGATCGTGAACCTGCGGTACTCGGACTTGCGGGGCAGGCCGTCCTCGAACACGACCATCGACGCCACGGTCTCGGTCGCACCGAGGTTGGAGATGTCGTAGCACTCGATGCGCAGCGGGGCGGTCTCGAGATCGAGCGCCTCCTGGATCTCCTCGAGCGCGAGGCTGCGCGCCGTCAGGTCGGACGTGCGCTTCATCTTGTGGCGCATGAGCGACTGCTTGGCGTTCTGCGTCACGGTCTCCATCAGCGCGCGCTTGTCGCCCCGCTGCGGGACGCGGATACGCACCGGCCCCTCCCGGCGCTCGCTCAGCAGCTCGGTGATGGTGCTCGCGTCGAGCGGCATCTCCGGGACCAGCACCTCGCGCGGGATCGCCGAGGGTGCCGCGTCCTGGTAGAGCGTCATGAGCGCGCGCTGCACGAGCTCGGGGAACTCGGCCTCGTCGGACTTCTCCGCGACCCAGCCGCGCTGGCCGCGGATGCGTCCACCGCGCACCGAGAAGATCTGCACCGCGACCTCGAGCGGGTCCTCGACGAAGCCCAGGACGTCCGCGTCGGTGCCGTCGCCGAGCACCACGGTCTGCTTCTCCAGCACCCGTCGCAGGGCGCCGAGGTCGTCGCGCAGCTTGGCCGCGAGCTCGTACTCCTCGCGGGCGGACGCCTCCAGCATCTTGGTCTCGATGCGCTTGGTGAAGCCGGCGGTCTGCCCGCCCATGAAGGCCAGGAAGTCGTTGACGATCTCGCGGTGCTCCTCGGGGCTGACCCGCCCGACGCACGGGGCGGCGCACTTGCCGATGTCACCGAGCAGGCACGGGCGGCCGATCGCCTTGGCCCGGCGGAACACGCCTGCCGAGCACGACCGCATCGGGAACACGCGCAGGAGGGTGTCGACGGTGTCGCGGATCGCCCACGCGTGACCGTAGGGGCCGAAGTAGCGCACGCCCTTGCGCTGGGCGCCGCGCATGACGGTCACCCGCGGGAACTCCTCGCTGACCGTGACCGCCAGCCAGGGATAGGACTTGTCGTCGCGGTACTTGACGTTGAAGCGAGGGTCGAACTCCTTGATCCAGGAGTACTCCAGCGCGAGGGCCTCGACCTCGGTGCTGACGACGGTCCACTCGACCGACGACGCGGTCATCACCATCTGCTGCGTCCGCGGGTGCAGGTTGGTGATGTCCTGGAAGTACGAGCTCAGTCGCGGCCGCAGGGACTTGGCCTTGCCGACGTAGATGACCCGGCGCTCGGCGTCCCTGAAGCGGTAGACCCCCGGTTCGGTGGGGATCTCCCCCGGCGCCGGACGATAGCTTGCTGGATCTGCCACCCCCCAAGCCTACGGCCCGGCGGTGACAGTCAGGCGTGGTCGGTCGCGTGCTTGCCCGGACGAGGGATGACGTGCCAGATCGCGACGACGATCGCGCCCCAGACCAGGCCGATCAGGGCGGACGCGACGGTGTTGGTGAGCCAGCCGGCGACCGCGCCGAATGCGCCCATCGCGTGGTGCACGTCCTCCTCGAGGTGGTGCACGAAGTCGTACGGCGGGTGGAAGCCTAGGTCGTCGACGCCGACCAGGATGATGTGGCCGCCGACCCAGACCATCGCCGCGATGCCGACCGTCGAGATGATCGCGAGCAGCACCGGCATGAACTTCACCAGGCCGTGACCGACCCGCTGGAGCAGCGCGCTCGACCGCTGCGTGAGGTGCACGCCCACATCGTCCATCTTGACGATCAGGGCGACCACGCCGTAGACGAGCAGGGTGATCGCGATCGCGACGACCAGCAGGATCGCTGCGCGGGCCACGAACGGCTCGTCGGTGACCTCGTTGAGCGCGATGACCATGATCTCGCCCGACAGGATGAAGTCGGTGCGGATCGCGCCGGAGACCATCGTGGCCTCGTGCTCGGGGTCCAGCTCGGTGCTGGCCTCCTCGACCTCGGCCTCGTGGTGGCCGCTGATGCGCTCCCAGATCTTCTCGGCGCCCTCGAAGCACAGATAGGTGCCGCCGACCATCAGCAGCGGGGTGAGCAGCCAGGGCAGGAACTGGCTCAGCAGCAGCGCCGCAGGCAGGATGAACAGGATCTTGTTGCGCAGCGAGCCGATCGCGATCTTCTTGATGATCGGCAGCTCGCGCTTGGCCGCGACCCCCTGGACGTACTGCGGGGTGACCGCGGTGTCGTCGACGACGACGCCGGCGGCCTTGACGCTGGCGCGTCCGGCGGCAGCGCCGACGTCATCGATGGACGCGGCCGCGATCCGTGCGATCGCGGCCACGTCGTCGAGCAGTGCAAATATTCCGCCGGCCATGTGGACAATCTACCGGCACTCAGCCGAGCAGGGGCTTCAGGAACCGTCCGGTGTGGCTCTCGGGGCTCTTCGCGATGTCCTCGGGCGTGCCCTCGGCGACCAGCAGGCCACCGCCGCTGCCCCCCTCGGGACCCATGTCGAGCACCCAGTCGGACGTCTTGATGACGTCCAGGTTGTGCTCGATCACGATGACCGAGTTGCCCGTGTCGACGATGCGCTGCAGGACGCCCAGCAGCTTGCGGATGTCCTCGAAGTGCAGTCCGGTCGTGGGCTCGTCCAGGACGTAGACCGTCCGGCCCGTCGACCGCTTCTGCAGCTCGGCCGACAGCTTGACCCGCTGGGACTCGCCACCGGACAGCGTCGTGGCCGGCTGGCCGAGGCGGACGTAGCCGAGGCCGACCTCGACCAGGGTGCGCAGGTGACGGGCGATGACGTTGTGCGCCTCGAAGAAGTCGACGGCCTCCTCGATCGGCATGTCGAGCACGTCGGCGATCGACTTGCCCTTGTAGTGCACCTCGAGCGTCTCGCGGTTGTAGCGGGCGCCGTGGCAGACCTCGCACGGGACGTAGACGTCGGGCAGGAAGTTCATCTCGATCTTGATCGTGCCGTCGCCCGAGCACGCCTCGCAGCGTCCGCCCTTGACGTTGAACGAGAACCGGCCCTGCTGGTAGCCGCGCATCTTGGCCTCGGGCGTCTGCGCGAACAGCTTGCGGACGTGGTCGAAGACGCCGGTGTACGTCGCCGGGTTGGACCGCGGCGTGCGCCCGATCGGCGACTGGTCGACGTGGATGACCTTGTCGATCTGGTCGAGGCCGTCGATCGCGCGGTGCCGGCCCGGGATCGTCCGCGCGCCGTAGACCGTGCGGGCGAGCTGGGTGTAGAGGATGTCGTTGACCAGCGTGGACTTGCCGGAGCCCGAGACACCCGTGACCGCGACGAGCATGCCCAGCGGGAACGTCACGTCGATGTTGCGCAGGTTGTTCTCCTTGGCCCCGCGCACCCTCAGCTCGCGGCCCTTGACCCGCTTGCGCCGCTTCTCCGGCAACGGGATCGACTTGCGGCCCGACAGGTACTGACCGGTCAGCGAGTCCTTGCTCTCGTAGAGCTCCTTGACCGGGCCGGAGACGATGACCTGGCCTCCGTGCTCGCCGGCGCCCGGGCCGATGTCGACGGCCCAGTCGGCCGCCCGGATCGTGTCCTCGTCGTGCTCGACGACGATCAGCGTGTTGCCGAGGTCGCGCAGGCGTACGAGCGTCTCGATGAGGCGCTGGTTGTCGCGCTGGTGCAGGCCGATCGACGGCTCGTCCAGGACGTACAGGACGCCCACCAGGCCCGCGCCGATCTGCGTCGCCAGGCGGATGCGCTGCGCCTCGCCGCCGGACAGGGTGCCCGCGGCACGGTCGAGCGCGAGGTAGTCGAGGCCGACGTCGAGCAGGAACCGGAGCCGCTCGTTGATCTCCTTGAGCACCTGCTCGCCGATCTGGCGCTCCCGATCGCTCATCTCCAGCGTCTTGAGGTAGTCGGCGGCCTCGGAGATCGACATCGCGCACACCTCGGCGATGTTCTTGGGGCCGTACTCGGTGGAGTTGAGGGTCACCGCGAGGATCACGGGGCGCAGACGGGTGCCGTTGCAGACCCGGCACGGCACCTCGCGCATGAAGCCCTCGAGGCGCTCCTTGCTGGTGTCGGACTCGGTCTCCGCGTGGCGGCGCTCGATGTAGGTGATCGCGCCCTCGAACTCGGTGTAGTAGGAGCGGACGCGGCCGTAGCGGTTCTTGTAGCGGACGTGGACCTTGGTCGAGTGGCCGCGCAGGATCGCGTCCTTGACCTCGTCGGACAGATCGCCCCACGGCGTGTCGGCGCTGAATCCCAGCTCGTCGGCGAGCGCGCCGATCAGGCGGGAGTAGTAGTCGGCGACATGGGCGGACGCCCACGGCACGACCGCACCCTCGTTGAGCGACTTCGCGTCGTCGGGGACGACCAGCTCGGGGTCGACCTCCATGCGCGTGCCGAGTCCGTGGCACTCGGGGCACGCACCGAACGGCGCGTTGAACGAGAACGAGCGCGGCTCGAGCTCGTCGACCTCGAGCGGGTGGTCGTTGGGGCACGCGAGCTTCTCGGAGAAGCGGCGCGTGCGGTTCTCGTCCTTGGGGTCCAGGTCGACGTAGTCGATGATCACCAGCCCGTCGGCGAGTCCGAGCGCCGTCTCGATGGACTCGGTCAGCCGCTGCTGCTGGGACTTCTTGACCTGCAGCCGGTCGACCACGACGTCGATCGTGTGCTTCTTCTGCTTGGCCAGCTTGGGCGGCTCGTCGGCGAGCATGTGCACCTCGCCGTCGACGATCGTGCGGCTGAAGCCCTGCGTCTGCAGCTGACGGAACAGCTCGAGGTACTCCCCCTTGCGACCGCGGATGACCGGTGCGAGCACCTGGAAGCGGGTGCCTTCCTCGCCGGCCAGGATGCGGTCGACGATCTGCTGCGGGGTCTGCCGGGCGATGGGCTCGCCGCACTGGGGGCAGTGGGCGCGGCCCGCACGGGCGTAGAGCAGGCGGAGATAGTCGTAGACCTCGGTGATCGTGCCGACGGTCGAGCGCGGGTTGCGGCTCGTGGACTTCTGGTCGATCGAGACGGCCGGGGACAGGCCCTCGATGAAGTCGACGTCGGGCTTGTCCATCTGCCCGAGGAACTGACGCGCGTACGCGGACAGCGACTCGACGTAGCGTCGCTGTCCCTCGGCGAAGATCGTGTCGAACGCCAGCGAGGACTTGCCCGAGCCCGAGAGACCCGTGAAGACAATGAGCGAGTCACGCGGGAGGTCGAGCGAGACGTCCTTGAGGTTGTGCTCTCGTGCGCCGCGGATGACGAGGCGATCGGTCACTGGTTCCCCTGTAAAGGTCGTGGTAGTGGGCAGAACTCTGCCCCTCGTCATCGTAACGACGGCATCCGACAGTTTCCTTCCGAGGACGGGGGTCGCACTGGTCACACGCCGTGTGCGCGGGCTCTGGCAGGCTTGCGCCATGACGTACACCGGAGAAGTCGAGGTCGGCGGTCCCGCCGACGTGCAGGTCGCGGGCGACCTGAT
Organism: Aeromicrobium yanjiei; assembly: GCF_009649075.1. Lineage (GTDB taxonomy): Bacteria > Actinomycetota > Actinomycetes > Propionibacteriales > Nocardioidaceae > Aeromicrobium > Aeromicrobium yanjiei. The sequence continues at coordinate 1,581,013 of NZ_CP045737.1, read as the reverse complement.
GATCACCAAGATCGCCGTGGGCGAGATGAACAACAACGCCTATCTGCTGCGCTGCGTCCTGACCGGCGAGCAGGTGCTGATCGATGCCGCGGCCGAGTACGAGCGACTGCTCGAGCTGATCGGCCCCGACGGGCTGGCGCGGGTCGTCACGACCCACCGCCACGGCGACCACTGGCAGGCCCTCGCGACCGTCGTCGAGCGGACCGGCGCCGAGACCGTCGCCGGCGAGCGCGACGCCGACGAGCTGCCCGTGCCGGTCGACGTCCGCGTCCAGACCGGCGCCCGCGTCCGGGTCGGCTCCTGCGAGCTCGAGGTCATCGAGGTCGCGGGTCACACCCCCGGCTCGATCGTCCTCGCGTACGACGACCCCGACGGGATCGTCCACCTGTTCACCGGTGACTCCCTGTTCCCCGGCGGGGTCGGCAAGACCTGGTCGCCCGACGACTTCACGACCCTCATCGACGAGGTCGAGACCAAGATCTTCGGCGCGTACCCCGACGACACCCACGTCTATCCCGGCCACGGCCACGACACCACGCTCGGCGCCGAGCGCCCCCACCTCGCCGAGTGGCGCGCCCGCGGCTGGTGACCCCCGCCGGCCCCGAGGGCGGACCGACGATGAGGGTTTTGGGCAGCGCCGGCTGCCGGAAACCCTCATCGTCCGTGCCGGTGCGGACGAAGGATGAGGGCTAGGGGCTGCTGGGACTGCCGGAAACCCTCATCGTCGGTCGGGCCGTTCGCCCCGGGACTGACGCTGCCGCAGGGGTGACACTGGCTGGACGCGTGAGAGAAGCGAGCGCCGGCCGCACTGGGTCTACGGCCAGGGGGACGATCCCGACTACAGCTCCAGCCTGGCCAACGAACGCACCTTCCTGGCCTGGGTCCGCACCGCGGTCGCTGTCCTCGCGGCCGGAGTCGCCCTCGAGCCGCGCTCGCCCTGTTCGCGCTCGTGGCCGCGTTGGCCAAGCACACCTGGTCCGTGCTCGGACCGACCGCGCTGGCAGCCACGCTCGAGCTGATCCACCTGTTCGCGGCCTGACAGCCGGTCGTTCGTCCACACCTCCAAGAGGCCTTGCGTCAGTATGTCCGCATGCGCTCTCCACGGACATTGTTCATCGCAGCCGGGTTGCTCCTCGCGGTCGGGATCGTCCTCGTCCTCACCTCCGACAGCGGGCAAGTCAGCGAGTACGGGTGGTTCGCGTATGCGCCGGAGAGCGATTCAATATCCATGGGCGGCTCGTTCGTCGTGCTCACGACGCGCGAGGTCCTGGGCTGGTCGGCCGGGTGGCTCGGGACGCTGTTGGCCGCCGCCGCCATGGGCTACCGGTTCGCCGCACGGCGCAGGGCTTCGGACTAGGCGTCGTGCGGACCGGCGTCGATCACGCGGGCCTTCCGACCCGGGTGCCGCGGGTGTCGAGGCCCGTACGTTCGTCAGGTGGAGGAGAGCATCGGTCGGCTCGTATGGGCAGTGCTCACGGGCGTCGCGACCGTCCTGCTGTGGGAGGCGCTGCGCCGTACCAGGATGAACGACTACAGTCGCGCGCTGCCGCCGGTCGTCGCCGTGCTGATCTCGCTCGTCGCCCTCACGTCGCTGCGGATGGCGCTCAGCTGACCTCCTCGGGCAGGGCCTCCACCACGGACTTGAGCGTCTCGAGATCAGCGGCGACGGCTGCGGCGTCAGCCTCGAAGGCCGCCTCGTCCACGCCGGGCAGCCGGAACAGGCTGAAGACCACGTCGCAGCCCTCGCCGTTGGGGACGACGCGCAGCGGGTTGTGGACGCGGGTGCCGTCGGGCAGCACCACGGTGTGGTCGAGCACCCCGAAGGGATTGTCGTCGGCGAGCTCGACCGTGATGCGTCCCAGGTCGGACTCCGCGACCCACTGTCCGTCGACCAGCGAGATGGTCGTGCTGAGGCCGGCCGCCCAGTCGGGCAGGTGGCGGGGGTCGGACGCGTAGAGGTAGACGGTGTCCGCGTCGCGGTCGATCGTGCGGGCGATGTGCCGGGACTCGTACGTCATGGGGGCCATCACCCCACGGTAGGACCCGCCGCGGTTCATATAGAGCTTCTACCCCGGACGACGGCCAAGGTAGAAGCATGCTCCGACGAAGACCAGCATCAGTCCCAGCCAGACAGCGCTGAACACCGCCTGGCCCGAGTTGTCCTCGAGAACGCCAACGAGCAGGGCGGCACTACTGACGAGGACCCCGAGCAGCCCAAAGCGCAGGCCCTGCACCCAGGTGCTGTGGCTTGGTGTCGAACTCATGGCTGCACCTCCCGACTCGCGTCATGACCTCATCCTCGCAACGCCACACGCTACTGCAGACAGCACGCTCTGGTAGCGCCCTGGCCACGATCCCGCCTCGCGTGAGATCAACGCTTGCGCGTCGGACAGCCACATCACTCGCGCGGCTTGAGCTTGCTGGCCGGCAGCCAGGCGATCTGCGACGCGTCGCTGTGCCGCTGCGTCTTGCCCGGGATGATGTAGACGACCTGCGCCTCGTAGCCGTCGGACGAGCGCCGCCACCCGAGCACGAGACCGGGGTACTCCTGCGCGACCTGGGTCGTGAGGTTCGAGAGGTTGACCCACACGTGATAGACCGGCGGCGGCTGCGGCACCGGCACGGCGTACGGGTCACCGGCCGCGAGGGGCCTGCCGTTCCTCGTCCCGTTCGGATTCACCCGACCAGCGTACGCCGACTCGAACAGGTGTTCTAGTGGGGGTCTCGCGCCAGCGAGACGTAGACCGCGTTGACCGCGACCGCCTGCTCGAGCTCGGCGGACAGGCCGGCGAAGAACTGCGAGCGGTACGTCTCGTCGGTCACGGCGTAGACCGTGAAGTAGAGGCCTGCGAAGGCGGCGAGGAACACCGCGACCTGGAACAGCTCGTTGGTGACCGGGACGTGCCGGCCGAGAGCCGACGGCAGGCGGGTGACGGTCTCCCCCGTCCACGCCTCGACGGTGCCGTCGGGGATCGTCAGCGACCCGAACACCATGAAGAACGCGAAGAGGCCGAGCGTCAGCAGCAACACCTGGATCGCCTGGTTGAACAGCAGGACGAGCACGAGGTTGACCCGGGCGAACCGCGGCAGATCGGCGGGCAGCGCGGTGACGGACCGCGACGCCTCCTCCGCGGGCGTGCCGACGCACCGTTCGGCGACCCGGTCACCGACGACCTCACGCTCGACGCGTCGCACCTCCTCCGGCAGCCGAGCGAGCAGGAACACGACCGCGATCACGGCGAAGAACAGGACCGCCAGCCACAGCACGTGGCGCGACATCAGCGCCGCGACCTGCCACACCTCGGCGTTGATGAACAAGAACGTGACGGCCAGCAGCAGGAGCGGCAGTGCGCGCGTCAGCAACGGGAACATCAGGCCGAGCGAGCCGAACGTGCGGCGGGCGGCCCACCGCAGCATCGTGCCCATGCGCAGCAGACGGCCGGCGAACAGGCCCAGCAGCGCCAGGAACACCAGGACGCCCACGAACGTCCCCACGGACCCCTGATCGGCCCACACCGCACCCACCGCGACCCCGATGGTGATCGAGACGCCGATGATGAGCACGATCGCGGCGACGATCCGCTTGCTGGACAGCCACCCCTCGACCCGGTCCGCGTGGTCGCCGGTGAAGTACGGCAGCCCGTGGTCGTCGAACCATGCCTCGATGCGAGTGCCGGTCTCGGCGGGGGCGATCATGGCGACACCCTAGGGGACGATCTAGAAGTTCACCTTGAGCTCGTCGACCCCGTAGACGAACGAGAGCTGGCGGAAGCTGAGCTCGTGCTGCGGCTTCGCGAGCGCGAGGTCCGGGAACCGCTGGAACAGCTTGGGCAGCGCGATGCGCAGCTCCATGCGGGCCAGCTCGGCGCCGATGCAGCGGTGGATGCCGTGGCCGAACGCGAGGTGGCCGCTGGACGGCGTACGGAAGGGGTCGAAGCCGTCGGGGTCCTCGCCGGCCGAGTCGGGATCGCGGTTGGCGCCCGCCAGCGAGGTGAGGATGACGTCACCGGCCTTGACCTGGGTGCCGAACAGCTCCATGTCGCGCTTCGCGAACCGCGGGAAGGCGACCTGCACGACCGACAGGTAGCGCAGCAGCTCCTCGACGATGCGATCGACGTCGGCGGGGTCGCCGCGACGCATCAGCTCGGCGTGCTCGGGATCGCGCAGCAGCACGATCGTGCCGAGAGCGATCATGCCGGCCGTGGTCTCGAAGCCACCGGTGAAGACGCCGTCGGCGAGTCCCGCGAGGTCGAAGTCCGAGATCGTCTCGCCCTCGTCGCGGATGATCTGGCCGAGCAGTCCGGGACCGGGCTGCTTGCGCTGGCGCGCCACCGCCTCGAAGAGGAACTTGCGCTGGTCCGAGACCGCGCCGAACGCCGCCGCACCGCCGTTGGTGGCGTCGAAGCGGTCGCTGCCCAGCTTGGCGAACGCCTGGCTGTCGGCGTAGTCCAGGCCCAGCAGGGCGCAGATCGTCTGGAACGGGATCGGGAACGCGACCGCCTTGCACAGGTCAGCACCCGGCCCCTCGGCCTCGAGCTGGTCGAGCTGGGCGTCCACGAACTCGGTGATGAGGGGCTCGAGCCGGGCGAGGCGGCGCATCGTGAACTCGGGGGTCACGATCTTGCGCAGGCGGGTGTGCAGCGGCGGGTCGGTGAACCCGAGGCCACCGATGTCGTCCGCGGTCGCCGGGCCGTCGCCGTGAAACAGGTGGCGGATGTCGTTGCTGTAGCTGTCCCGGTCGGTGAGGACGGTCCGCGCCTCGTCGTAGCCGGTCACGAGGTACGCCGTGAAGGTGAACGGGAGCTCGAGCTTGCGCATCGGCTCGCTCGCGCGCCACTCGGCGATCTGCGGCAGCGGGTCCATGACGTCACGCTGCAGCGGCACCTTGGTCAGCTCAGGGATGAACGACAGGGCGCTCAGGTCGATCCCGTTCTTCTGGATGCGCTTGACCAGCATGCGCCCGACCCAGCGGCGGACTCTCCCCTTGACCTCTAACACGCAGATGAAACTACACGGCTGCCTTGCGCGGGGCGGTCAGCCGGTAGAGGGTGAGACGAACGCGCCACCCTCAGGCGCGCAGTTCTCAGGGGGGTTCATGAGCACCGACACCGCCGAATCAGGCCAGCCTCACGAGCTGAAGAGAGTGATGGGCCCCAGGCTCCTGCTGCTCTTCATCGTCGGCGACATCCTCGGCGCCGGCGTCTACGCCGTCACCGGTGAGATGGCCGCAGGGGTCGGCGGCATCGTGTGGCTCCCGTTCCTCCTGGCCTTCATCGTCGCGACGGTCACGGCGCTGTCGTACCTCGAGCTCGTGACGAAATATCCGCAGGCCGCCGGCGCCGCCCTCTACGCGCACAAGGCGTTCGGGGTGCACTTCATCACCTTCATCGTGGCGTTCGCCGTGGTGTGCTCGGGCATCACGAGCGCCTCGACGGCCTCTGCGACCCTCGCCGGCTTCCTCACCGACGGCCTGCAGATCAACGGCTGGATCGACGGCGACGTGAGCGAAGGCACCATCACCGCGGTCGCGATGGGCTTCATGGTGCTGCTGGCCGTCATCAACCTGCGGGGCGTTGGCGAGAGCGTGAAGTTCAACGTCGTCCTCACCCTCGTCGAGATCAGCGCCCTGCTCATCGTCATCGGCGTCGGCTTCTACGTCATCGCCCAGGGCGACGGCGACCTCAGCCGCATCACGGTCTTCGAGGACGCCAACGACAAGGGCATGTTCCTCGCTGTCACGACCGCCACCTCGATCGCCTTCTTCTCGATGGTCGGCTTCGAGGACGCGGTCAACATGGTCGAGGAGGTCGAGAACCCGCAGAAGATCTTCCCGCGCACCATGCTGACCGGTCTTGGCATCGCGGTCATCCTCTACATGCTGGTGGCCATCTCGGTCGTCAGCGTGCTGACGTCCGACCAGATCAAGGAGATCAACGACAACGGCGATCGGGCCCTGCTGTCGGTCGTCTCGATCGGCGCGCCCGACTTCCCGATCGACAAGGTCTTCCCGTTCCTGGCCGTCTTCGCGGTCGCCAACACCGCGCTGATCAACATGCTCATGGCGAGCCGTCTGATCTACGGCATGGCCCGTCAGGACGTGCTCCCCCGCCAGCTCGGCGCGGTGCTGCCGGGACGCCGCACCCCCTGGGCCGGCATCCTGTTCACCACGCTCCTCGCGCTCGGGCTGATCCTCTACGTCCGGCAGGATCCCGACAGCGACATCGTGGTCAACCTGGCCACGGTGACGTCCCTGCTGCTGCTGTGCGTGTTCGCCGTCGTCAACATCGCGTGCATGGTGCTGCGGCGCAAGAAGCACGACCACGTCAAGACGGTGTTCCGCTCCCCCGGTCCGCTCCCGGTGGTGGGTGCCCTGCTGTGCCTGTTCCTCGCCGGCCCGTGGGTCGAGCGCGACTCGATCGTCTACGAGATCGCGGGCGGGCTGATGGTCATCGGCATCGTGCTGTGGGTCATCACCTTCGCGATCAACAAGGCGACAGGCCAGGGCGACAGCAACTTCCAGGACGTCGACTCGCTCGAGTGATCACGACGACAGCGCCCCCGGTCACCAGGAGGTGGCCGGGGGCGCTGTCGTGGTGGGAGGTTCAGCGCTGCGTGTCGTCCGGATCGCTCGACTTGGGCTGGCCGTCCGCCGCCAGTCCGGCCCGCTCGCGACGCGAGGACACCGTGAGGCTGACGATGGCCGTGACGGCGAGGACGCCGACGATCACGCCGAGGCTCAGCAGCGTCGGGATCTCGGGGACCTTGACGTGCTCACCGCCGTTGATGAACGGCAGCTCGTTCTCGTGCAGGGCGTGCAGCACGAGCTTGACGCCGATGAACGCCAGCAGGACCGAGAGACCCTGCGACAGGTAGATCAGCTTGGTCAGCAGATCGCCCAGCAGGAAGTACAGCTGGCGCAGACCCATCAGGGCGAAGACGTTGGCGGTGAAGACCAGGTACGGCTCCTGCGTCAGACCGTAGATCGCGGGGATCGAGTCGAGCGCGAACAGCAGGTCGGTGGTGCCGAGGGACAAGATGACCAGGAACATCGGCGTGATGTAGGTCTTCTTGTTCTCCTTGATGAACAACTTGAGGCCGTGCCACTCGTCCTTGACGTTGAAGAACCGGCGGGCCATGCGGACGACCGCGTTCTCACCGTCGTCGTCGTGGTCCTTGTCCTTCACCAGCGTGTAGGCGGTCCAGAGCAGGAACGCGCCGAAGATGTAGAAGATCCAGGAGAAGTTCTCGATCGCCACGGCGCCGATCGCGATGAAGATGCCGCGGAAGACCAGCGCGATGATGATGCCGACCAGCAGCGCCTCCTGCTGCAGCTTCCTCGGCACCTTGAAGCTCGCCATGATGATGAGGAAGATGAACAGGTTGTCGATCGAGAGGCTGTACTCGGTCAACCAGCCGGCGAAGAACTGCAGACCGAAGTCGCCGCCCTTCTCACCCGGGCCGGGCTTCACGTCGTGGTGGACCATGACCCAGATGCCGAACGCGATCGCGAGGCCGACGTAGCCGGTCAGATAGGCCGCGCACTCCTTGAGCGTCGGCTCGTGCGGCTTGCGAGCCACGATGATGATGTCGAACAGGAGCACTGCGATCGTGACGCTGATCGTCACGATCCACTCGGTCTGCGAGACGGACATGCCGATCGTCTCGTCTCGGGCCGCCTGTTCGGCGAGGGGAAGAAACACTGGCTGGACCTCCGGTCGTCGCTGCGCCGGAGGTCTCTTCCGCCGGGGATGCGGCCCGCAGAACCGGGTGACTGCTGGGAGTCACCGTGATGACGGCTCTGCGATCAGGGAATACTCCCCTCCGCGCACCATTGTGTCAGCAATGCCAGACGAACGCCGTGGCAGCGTCCGCGCACTGTCGTCAGCTGGTCCGGAGCGAGCGGGCCCGGAGCTCGAACCACAGGCTGCGCGGCCATCCGCCCTCGGGCTGCAGGGTCGGGTGGTCGAAGGCGTCCGGCGGCGCGGTCTGCGGCTCGACGCACACGAAGTGCTCCCGGTCGGTGAGCACGACCCACCACGGGGTGGACGCCGTGAGGGTCAGCTCGAGCGCTCCGGGCCAGGTCAGGACGGGAGGCAGGCCCAGCCGGAAGCAGTCGTCCCACGGCTGCTCCTTGGGCGCGACCAGGTGGCCGGTGGGCAGACCGTCGGGCCCGCGCTCGACCATCTCGTCGATGTCCAGCGACATCGAGATCTCCTCGCCCGTGGCGAGACGACGCCGGAACCACGGGTGCAGACCGATCGAGCACGGCAGGTCCGTGCCGTCGTCCCACGACAGCTCGATGCGCAGGCCGTCGTCGAGCAGCGTGTAGCGCAGCTCGGCAGTCCCCTCGCTGGGCCACGGAGCACCCAGACGCCGCCGGAACACCCCGTCGCCCGCGTTCTCCCACTCGATCTTGCGGCCCAGCCCGTGGATCGCGTGGCCGTCGGGCGCCTGCGGCAGCTCGTACGTCTGCCCGTCGACGTGGAGCAGGCCGTCGCGGATGCGGCCGGCCCACGGCACCATCGGGAAGCAGCCGTCGGGACCGAGCAGCTCGAGGCCGTCGATCGTCAGCTGGTGGAGTCGGGCTCCGAGGCTCGGGTCGATCTCTGCGCGGATGCGCGCGTTCTCGATGACGGGGTTCACAGGGACCAGTCTCGCCTACTCGGCGGCGTCCAGCTCGAACCACAGGTGGTGAGGCCAGCCGCCGGTCGGCTGCAGGGAGGCGTGGTCGAAGGCGTCCGGCGGAGCGGTCTGCGGCTCGACGCAGATCGTCGACTCCGGCTGCGAGTACACGACCCACCACGGCGAGCTCGAGCTCAGGCGCAGCCGGACCGCACCCGGCCAGCTGAGCACGGGCGACCCGGCCACGCGGAAGCAGTCGTCCCACGGCCCGGGTGATGGCTCGACCAGGCGTCCGGTGGGCAGCCCGTCGTCCCCCCGCTCGACCATGGTCTCGGGATCGAACGACAGCACGACCTCCTGGCCGGTCGGCAGCCTGCGCGGGAACCACGGGTGCAGTCCGATCGAGCACGGTGATGCGGTGCCGTCGTCCCACGACAGCTCGATGCGCAGGCCCGCGTCGAGCAGGCGGTAGGTCAGGGACGCCGTGCCGGTCGTCGGCCACGGCTCGCCGAGACCCAGCCGGTAGCGGCCCTCCCCCACGACGTCCCACACCTCGACGTGGCCGAGGCCGTGCAGGGCGTTGCCGTCGTCGGACACCGGCAGCTGGTGCACGCCGTCGGCCGTCCGCAACCGACCCTCGCGGACACGACCGGCCCACGGCACCATCGCGAAACAGCCGTCGGCGATGGCCGGGTCGACGCTCGGGTCCTCGGCCCGCGCCAGCAGCTCATGACCGTCGATCACCAGGCTCGTGAGCCGGGCACCGCGAGCCGGGTCGATCGTGGCGCGTACGCGGTCGTTCTCCAGGACGTCGGTCATCAGGACATCCTGCCCGAGGCGGTCAGACGCCCGCCTCGATCATGCTGCGCAGCTCCTTCTTCAGATCGCTGATCTCGTCGCGCAACCGGGCGGCGACCTCGAACTGCAGCTCGGCGGCGGCCGACCTCATCTGCTCGCTGAGCTGCTCGATGAGCTCGGCGAGCTCGCCGGACGGCAGATTGGCCAGGTCGGCGGTGTGCTGCCCCAGCGACACCGCGGCGCCCTTGCGGCGCTTGTCTCCGGTCGCGGCCAGCAGGTTGGCGGTGTCGGCGTCCTCACGCGCGAGCATGTCGGTGATGTCACCGATCTTCTTGCGCAACGGCGTGGGATCGATCCCGTGCTCGGTGTTGTAGGCCACCTGCTTCTCGCGGCGACGGTTGGTCTCCTCGATCGCCCAGGCCATCGAGTCGGTGATCCGGTCGGCGTACATGATGACCTGGCCCGACACGTTGCGGGCCGCACGGCCGATGGTCTGGATCAGCGAGCGCTGCGAGCGCAGGAAGCCCTCCTTGTCGGCGTCGAGGATCGCCACGAGGCTGACCTCGGGCAGGTCGAGGCCCTCACGCAGGAGGTTGATGCCGACCAGGACGTCGTACTCGCCCAGGCGCAGCTCGCGCAGCAGCTCGACGCGTCGCAGCGTGTCGACCTCGCTGTGCAGGTAGCGGGTGCGGATGCCGGCCTCGAGGAGGTAGTCGGTGAGGTCCTCGGACATCTTCTTGGTCAGCGTCGTGACCAGGACGCGTTCCTCGCGCTCGACCCGGCCGCGGATCTGGGTGATCAGGTCGTCGATCTGACCCTTGGTCGGCTTGACGAGGACCTCGGGGTCGACCAGTCCGGTGGGCCGGATGATCTGCTCGACGACATCGCCCTCGACCTTCTCCATCTCGTACGAGCCCGGGGTCGCCGAGAGATAGACGGTCTGGCCGATGCGGTCGAGGAACTCGGGCCACTTGAGCGGCCGGTTGTCCATCGCGCTGGGCAGCCGGAAGCCGTGCTCGACCAGCGAGCGCTTGCGGGACATGTCGCCCTCGTACATCGCGCCGATCTGCGGGATCGTCACGTGCGACTCGTCGACCACGAGCACGAAGTCCTCGGGGAAGTAGTCGAGCAGGCAGTTGGGCGCCGATCCGGGCGGGCGTCCGTCCATGTGGCGCGAGTAGTTCTCGATGCCCGAGCAGGTGCCGACCTGCTGCATCATCTCCAGGTCGTACGTCGTGCGCATGCGCAGTCGCTGTGCCTCGAGGAGCTTGCCCTCCCCCTCGAGCTCGGCCAGGCGGGCCTCCAGCTCAAGCTCGATCGTGCGCATCGCGCGGTGCATCGTGTCGTTGCCGGCCGCGTAGTGCGTCGCGGCACCGACGTAGAGCTCCTTGTCGTCGCTCAGCACCTCGCCGGTCAGCGGGTGCAGCGTCATGAGCCGCTCGATCTCATCGCCGAAGAACTCCACCCGGACGGCCATCTCCTGGTAGACCGGGAAGATCTCGACCGTGTCGCCCTTGACCCGGAACGTACCGCGGGTGCTCGCGACGTCGTTGCGCACGTACTGCGCCTGGACGAGCGTGCGCAACAGCTGCTCGCGGGGCAGCTCCTCGCCGACCTTGAAGCCGATCATGCGCTCGAGGTACTCCTGCGCCGAGCCGAGGCCGTAGATGCACGAGACCGTCGCGACCACGATGACGTCGCGGCGGGTCAGCAGCGACCAGGTCGCGCTGTGGCGCAGGCGCTCGACCTCCTCGTTGATCGAGGAGTCCTTCTCGATGTAGGTGTCGCTCTGCGCGATGTACGCCTCGGGCTGGTAGTAGTCGTAGTAGGAGACGAAGTACTCCACCGCGTTGTTGGGCAGCAGCTCACGCAGCTCGTTGGCGAACTGGGCCGCGAGCAGCTTGTTGGGCATCATCACGAGCATCGGACGCTGCAGCTGCTCGGCGAGCCACGCCGTGGTCGCGGTCTTGCCGGTGCCGGTCGCGCCCAGCAGGACCACGTCCTGCGTGCCGCCCTTGATGCGCTTGGAGATCTCGGCGATCGCCGCCGGCTGGTCGCCCGCCGGCTGATATTCGGACACGACCTCGATGGGCGCCACCTGGCGACGCAGCTCCGCTACAGACCTCATGCCACGAGCCTACGACCCGGTCCCGACAAAGACGGGCCTAGACTGTCCGGCATGGCAGTCTCGGAGCGCCGCGCGGAGCGGAAGAGGGAGATCCTCGAAGCGACGCGCAACCTGTTCGACGAGCGCGGCGTGCGTGATGCCCAGATCGAGGACATCGCCCAGGCGGTCGGCATCAACCGGGCGATCATCTACCGGCACTTCTCGGGCAAGGAAGAGCTGTTCGCCGAGACGCTGGTCAGCTATCTCGAGGAGCTCGAGGGCCTGCTGGGTGAGGCCGACGACGCGTCGGACACCCCCGACGTGCGGCTGGGCCACATCACCGAGGTGTTCCTGGACTTCGGTGTCCGCCTGCCGGCGTTCGTCGACTGCGCCCAGGCCCTCCTGCGTCGCCGCGGTGACGAGCTGCTCGAGGAGATCAGCGAGCCCGTGATGCTCTCGCTCGGCACCGCGATGACGGCGTGCCTGGCGCACGTGGTGCGCATCCTGGAGGCCGGCGTCGAGGCCGGCGACTACGTCGTCCGCGATCCCGACCTGCTCGCCAACATCTTCTACACGCAGGCTCTCGGCGTCCTCAACCTGGTGACGCTGCAGCTCGCGGTCCGCAAGCACAACGCCGGTCTGCCCGTCACGGGCCCCGTGCCGTTCGACGAGGTCAAGTCGCTCCTCACCCTCGCCGCCGTGGCAATGGCCCGCGGCACCGCCTGACCCCCGCGCGACCGCCGCCCGGGACCGATCTTTCGACGTTTACGTCGTTCCGGCTGCACAAACGCAGAGACATCCGTCCCCCGGGGAACGGATGTCTCTGCGTTCGTGGTGTCTCAGCTGCCGAAAGGCCGAAAGATCGGTCCCCCCGGCGCGGGGTCAGGCGCCTTCGAGGATCGCGACGACGCCCTGGCCGCCGGCGGCGCAGATCGAGATCAGGCCGCGGCTGCCCTCGCCCTTCTGGTGCACCAGCTTGGCGAGGTTGGCCACGATGCGTCCGCCGGTCGCGGCGAACGGGTGCGCGGCGGCGAGCGACGAGCCCTTGACGTTGAGCTTGCTGCGGTCGATCGCACCGAGCGGCGCGTCGAGGCCGAGCTTCTCCTTGCAGAACTGCGCGTCCTCCCACGCCGCGAGCGTCGTCAGCACCTGACCGGCGAACGCCTCGTGGATCTCGTAGTAGTCGAAGTCCTGCAGCGTGAGGCCCTGACGCTCCAGCATGCGCGGCACCGCGTACACCGGAGCCATCAGCAGGCCCTCGGCGCCCGACAAGTAGTCGACTGCGGCCGTCTCGTAGTCCACGAGGAACGCCTCGGGGGTCCAGCCGTTCTTGGCGGCCTCGTCCTCGGACGACAGCAGCACGACCGACGCGCCGTCGGACAGCGGCGTCGAGTTGGCGGCCGTCATCGTGGCCTCGTCACCGAACGACTTGCCGAAGACCGGCTTCAGCTTCGCGAGCTTCTCCAGGCTGGAGTCGGGCCGCAGGTTGTTGTCCTTCGTGACCCCGTGGAACGGCGTCACCAGGTCGTCCTGCCAGCCCTCGTCGTACGACGCGGCGAGGTTGCGGTGCGACGTCACGGCCAGCTCGTCCTGGGCCTCGCGGGTGATGCCCCACTCCTTGGTCGTGATGGCCTGGCTGTCGCCCATCGACAGACCGGTGCGAGGCTCGGCGTTGCGCGGCTGGTCGGGCGCGAGGTACGCGGGGCGGATCTTGGCGAACGCCGCGAGGCGTGCCCTGTTGTCCTTCGCGCGGTTGGCCTCGAGCAGGATCTTGCGCAGCTTGTCGCCGATCGCGAGCGGCGCGTCAGACGTGGTGTCGGAGCCGCCGGCGATGCCGACCTCGATCTTGCCGAGCGCGATCTTGTTGGCGACGAGGACAGCGGCCTGGATGCCGGTGTCGCAGGCCTGCTGGACGTCGAACGCGGGGGTGTCGGGCGAGAGCTTGGAGCCCAGGACGGTCTCGCGCGCCAAGTTGAAGTCGCGGCTGTGCTTGAGCACCGCGCCGGCCGCGAACTCGCCGACCCGCTCGCCCTGCAGGTTGAACCGCTCGACGAGGCCGTCGAGGGCGGCGGTGAGCATCTCCTGGTTGGACACGTCGGTGTAGACGGTGTTGGAGCGGGCGAACGGGATGCGGTTGCCGCCGATGACGGCGACGCGGCGCACCTGCTGCGGGCTTGCGGGGGACTTCTTGGCTGGGGTCGTGTCCGCCATGGCGGTCTCCTCGATCTTCGTGAACGATGGTGCTGTACGTGATGAGCGCCGCATCCGGGGTGGCTGGACTGGCGCTGATTTCCGAGGCTACAGTTTCAAGATCATTCCAGATACCAATGGTATCCGAGAGATAGGACACACCCGCCTCATGACCGACCACTACCAGTCGCTCGCCCACAACCCGATCGGCCAGTTCGTCGTCAAGAACCTGGGTCTGCCCAATCCCCCCGTGCTGGAGCGCTGGACCGAGGGCGACCCCCTCGTCAAGGGAACCGTCCTCGTCGGCGCAGCCCCCGGCGGACTCCTCGGCACCTCTCTCCACGCGACGCTCAAGGCCAGCGGCATCGAGGCCGTCGGCGTCCGCGCCGACAGCAAGACGTACAAGGGCCTCGTGTTCGACGCGACCGGGATCACCGACACCGCGGGTCTCGCCACGATGCAGCAGTTCTTCACCCCCGCGATGCGCAGCCTCGCCCGTTCAGGCCGGTTCATCGTGATCGGCCGGCTCCCCGATCAGGCCGGGAGCGAGACGGCCGCAATCGCCCAGCGTGCGCTGGAGGGCTTCGTCCGCTCCGCCGGCAAGGAGATCGGCGGCAACGGCAGCACCGCCAACCTCGTGTACGTCGGCGAGGGCTCCGAGGGCGCGCTCGGCTCGACCCTCGAGTTCCTGCTCTCCCCCAAGTCCGCGTTCGTCTCGGGGCAGGTGATCCGCCTCGGGCTGACCGACCTCGTGGACGCCGACGCGGTCGCCGACCCCGCCAAGCCCCTCGCGGGCAAGGTCGCGCTCATCACGGGCGCGTCCCGCGGCCTGGGCGCCGCGATGGCCCGCACCCTGCACCGCGACGGCGCCTCGATCGTCGGCCTCGACGTCCCGGCCCTCAAGGACGATCTGGACGCCCTCATGGCCGAGCTCGACGGCACCTCGATCGCCGAGGACATCACGGCCGAGGACGCGCCCGCGGTCATCGCCCAGGCCCTCAAGGACGCGCACGGCGGGGTCGACATCGTGGTCCACAACGCCGGCATCACCCGCGACAAGCGGCTCAAGAACATGAAGACCGAGAACTGGAACCTGGTCATCGACATCAGCGTCGGCGCCCCCCAGCGCATCACGGCGGAGCTCCTCGACCAGGGACTCATCCGGCGCGGCGGCCGCGTCATCGGCATCTCCTCGATCGCCGGCATCGCGGGCAACAACGGCCAGACCAGCTACGGCACGGCCAAGGCCGGCGTGATCGGCTTCGTGCAGGATCTGTCCAAGCGCGTCGCCAAGGACGGCATCACGGTCAACGCGATCGCTCCCGGCTTCATCGAGACGGACATGGTCAAGACCATGCCGATCGGCATCCGCGAGGCGGGCCGTCGGCTCAGCTCGCTGTCGCAGGGCGGTCAGCCCATCGACGTCGCCGAGGCCATCGCCTGGTACGCCAACCCGGGCTCGTCCGCGATCTCGGGCAACGTCGTCCGGGTCTGCGGCCAGGCCCTGATCGGCGCCTGAGATGTCCACCCGGGTCTTCGACACGGCGCCCGCCACGCTCCCCCTCATGCTGAAGGCGGCGCTGCCGGCGATCCCCGTCGTCGGCGGCCTGCCCGGGATCAAGCACGCCACAGGAGAGGCGCCCGATCTGGAGCTGCAGCGCAACGGCGTCGTGACGGACCCGCAGCACCTCGACGCATACAACGAGGTCTGCGGGTTCCCCCGCGGCGACCACCTGCCGACGCCGTATCCGCACATGGCGGCGTTCGGCCTGCACATGGCCTTGATGACCGACACGGCGTTCCCGTTCGCGCCGATGGGACTGGTCCATCTGCGCAACACGATCCGGCAGCACCGCCGCATCCGCGTGGACGAGTCCTTCGACCTCACCGTGCGCGCCGCGGACCGCCGCCCGCACCCCAAGGGCTCGCTCATCGACATCGTCACGACCGCCTCGGTCGGCGGCGAGGTCGTCTGGGACGAGGTCATGACGTTGTTCTCCCGGCACAAGGGCGGATCGGCCGAGACCACGGACGTCCCCCTGGCCGGGGTCGAGGCGCCCGACGGGGTCGTCCACTGGAAGCTCCGCGGAGACCTGGGCCGTCGCTACGGTGCGATCTCCGGCGATCGCAACCCGATCCACCTCTACCCGCTGACCGCCAAGGCGTTCGGGTTCCCGACCAACATCGCGCACGGCATGTGGACGCTCGCGCGCAGCCTCTCGGCGGTGCACAACAAGCTGCCCGACACGTTCACGAACGACGTGGAGTTCCGCAAGCCGATCCTGCTGCCCGGCACGGTCGTCTTCGGATCGCGCAAGGACGGCGACGTACTCACGTTCGGGGTCAAGGGCGCCAAGAAGCCCGTGACCCACCTGGTCGGACGGGTCGTCCCCGGCGTCTGACCGGACGCCGTCAGGTGCGCGGGGTCAGGGGGCGGATCAGGCCCTCCTGGGCGACCGTTGCGACCAGCACTCCGTCCTGCGAGAACACCCGGGCGGTGCTGAGACCGCGGGCGCCGGACGCTGACGGCGACGTCTGGTCGTACAGCAGCCACTGATCGGCCGAGACCGGACGATGGAACCAGATCGTGTGGTCGAGCGACGCCGGCTGCACACGGTCGGAGCCGATGAACTGCCCGTGCGGCACGAGGCTCGCCCCGAGCAGGCTCAGGTCGCTGATGTAGGTGAACGCGGCGTTGTGGATGGGCCGGGAGTCGGGCAGCTCGCCGTCCGCACGGAACCACAGCCGCTGCGTGGCCGGCACCAACCTGCGCTGCGGATCGTCCGCGGGCCGGTTGTCGCCGATGTAGCGCATGTCGAAGGACGCCCACTCCTTCGTCCAGTGATCGACCGCATCCTGCCCCTGCAACGCGATGATGTCGATCAGCGGGGTCGCCTCGTCGGGCGACGGCACCTGCGGCATCAGGTCCTGGTGGTCCCAGCCTTCCTCGACGACCTGGAACGACGCGGTCATGTAGAAGATGATCTCGCCGTGCTGGCGCGCCGCGACCCGCCGGGTCGTGAACGAACGACCGTCGCGGACGTTCTCGACGTCGTAGACGATCGGGATCGTCGGATCCCCGCCGAGGATGAAGTACAGGTGCAGCGAGTGCACGTGACGGTCCTCGGGGACGGTCAGCTGCGCGGCCATCAGCGCCTGCGCGGCGACCTGGCCGCCGAACACCCGCTTCAGGGACGACGACTCGGGCTGCGATCCACGGAACAGGCCGACCTCGAGCTGCTCGAGGTCGAGGAGGCCGATGACGTCAGAGAGGGAAGCAGGCACGCCCCCACCCTAGAGGACGCTCAGCCCTGGTCGTTCTTGCGCTGCCTCGCCAAGAACTGCTCGAACTGGTCGGCGAGCTCGTCGCCGCTCGGCAGGTCCTCGTCGCTCGCGAGCAGCGACTGGGCCGCACCGCGGGTGAACGCGTCGTACTGCTCCTCGAGGCCACCGAGCAGCTCCTTGCCGCCCTGCTCCTCGATCTGCTGCTCGATCTCCAGCAGCGCAGCACCCTGGCGGGCGCGCAGCGCGTCGACGTCGATCGCGAGGCCCGTGCGGTCGACGAGGGCGTCGATCAGCGCGAGCGCAGCGGTCGGGTAGTCGATCTGCGCGAGGTAGTGCGGCACGTGCACGACGTAGCCGGCGGCATCGTGCCCCCACTGCCCGAGCCGGTACTCCAGCAGGGACTGCGCCGACGACGGCACGGTGACCTGGGCGGACCACAGGTTCTGCCGGTCGACGAGCTCGGGGCGGGTGCCGTGCGCGGTGATCATGGCCGGACGCGTGTGCGGGACGCCCATCGGGACGGCGCCGAGTCCCAGCGTCAGCGGGACGTCGTGCTCCTCGATGAGGTCGTGCACGTCGGCCACGAACCGCTCCCACTGGAAGTCGGGCTCGGGCCCAGCGAGCAGGAAGTAGGGCACACCGTTGGCGTCGTGCTCGAGGACGACCTGCAGCTTGGGCTCGTCGTAGTCCGCGTAGTGGTTCTCGCGGAAGCCGATCATGGGACGTCGGGCGCGGTAGTCGAGCATCTCGTCGACGTCGAACTCGTGGATGACCTCGCCGTGGTCGGTGCGCAGCTGTGCCGCGGCAAGACGTGCGGCCGAGCCCGCCCCGAGGAATCCGTCGAGGGCGTGGATCAGCACCGGCCCACTGCCGTCGCGGCGACGTGGCTGGTCAGGGGTTCGTCGAAAGCGCCAGTTCTTCATCGCCATGATCAACCACTCACCCGTTCGCGCTATTCCGGCCCAGCCGCGCCAAGGTGTCGTCGGCCACGGACCGGGCGGTGAGACCCAGCCGGCCCAGGATGACGTCCCGCTTGGCGTGGTCGAGGAACTCCTGCTCGATGCCGTGCACCCGGATCGGCGTCTCGATGCCCGCATCGCGTACGGCCTGGGTGTAGGCCGAGCCCACTCCCCCGTGACGGCCGTTGTCCTCGACGGTGACCACGAGGTCGTGGTCGCCGGCCATCTGGACGAGCGCGGGGTCGAAGGGCTTGCTCCAGCGCGGGTCGACCACCGTGACGCCGTAGCCCGCCGCACGAACGAGATCGGCGGCCTCGGCGGCGAGGTGGCCGAACGCGCCGACGGCCACGATCAGCACGTCACGGGCGTCGTCGCGCGACAGCACGTCGAACGTGCCGATGCGCTCGATCGCCGGCAGGTCGTCGCAGACCGCGCCCTTGGCGAACCGGATGACGGTCGGGGCGTCGTCGACGTCGACCGCCTCGCGCAGGAGCTCACGCAGCTGCGAGCCGTCGCGGGGCGCGGCGAGGCGCAGCCCGGGGACGATCTGCAGCAGGGACATGTCCCACATGCCGTTGTGGCTCGCGCCGTCGTCGCCCGTCACGCCCGCGCGGTCGAGCACGAAGGTGACCCCGCACTTGTGCAGCGCGACGTCGAGCAGCACCTGGTCGAACGCCCGGTTGATGAACGTCGCGTAGACCGCGACGACGGGGTGCAGCCCACCCATCGCGAGGCCCGCGGCGCTGGTGACGGCGTGCTGCTCGGCGATGCCGACGTCGAACACGCGGTCGGGGAACTTGTCGGCGAACGCGTCCAGGCCGACCGGGTAGAGCATCGCGGCGGTGATGCCGACGACGTCGGGACGCTCGTCGGCGATGCGGACGATCTCGTCGCGGAACACCGACGTCCAGCCGGCCGGGGCGATCGTCACGGCCTCGCCGGTCGCGCGGTCGAACGGGCTGGCCTGGTGCATCTGGTCGTTCTCGTTGGCGACCGCGATGTCGTAGCCCTGGCCCTTGGTGGTCAGCACGTGCACGAGGACCGGGCCGCCGAACTTCTTGGCCTGCGCGAGGGCGCGCTCGACGGACGCGCGGTCGTGGCCGTCGACGGGGCCGATGTACTTCAGGCCGAGGTCCTCGAACATGCCCTGCGGCGCGAGGGCGTCCTTGACGCCCTTCTTGATCGCGTGCAGCGCCTCGTACGCCTTGGTGCCGCCGAACGGCGTGGCGTTGAGGCGCTCGCGGATCGCGCTGAGGGTCGTCTCGTACTTGGGGTTGGTGCGGATCTCGGTCAGCCGGTTGGCCAGCCCGCCGACCGTGGGGGTGTAGGAGCGGCCGTTGTCGTTGACGATCACGACGAGGCGGCGGTCCTGGTCGGCGGCGATGTTGTTGAGCGCCTCCCAGGCCATGCCGCCGGTGAGCGCGCCGTCACCGATGACCGCGACGACGTGGTCGTCCTTGCCGAGCAGCAGATTGGCCTTCGCCATGCCGTCCGCGTAGGACAGGCTCGTGGACGCGTGCGAGTTCTCGACCCAGTCGTGCTCGGACTCGGATCGGCTCGGGTAGCCCGAGAGCCCGCCCTCGGTGCGCAGCGAGCCGAACTCGTTCGCGCGGCCGGTCAGCATCTTGTGGACGTACGACTGGTGGCCGGTGTCCCACACGACGCGGTCCTTGGGGGACTCGAACACCCGGTGGATCGCGATGCCCAGCTCGACGACACCGAGGTTGGGGCCCAGGTGCCCGCCGTTGGACGCCACGGACACGATCAACAGCTCACGGATCTCGGAGGCGAGCTGATCGAGCTCGTCCTCGCTGAGGTGCTTGAGGTCCGAGGGTCCCGACAGCCTGCCGAGGATGCCCATCGCTGTCTCCTTCCCTCCAGATGCCATAGGAATCAGTCTATCGACGTCACCCGAGCCTGCTGGGTCGTACCTCCTGATAACGGCCACGCAGGTGCACCATCGCGTCGGCGTCACCGACCTCGACGTGCTCGATCGTCCCCTCGACGAGCAGGCCCCAGCCCACCTGGCGCGGCGGGACGTCGGCGCGGCGTACGCCCAGCCAGCCCGCCGTCGCCCCCAGGACGGGTCCCCAGTCGCTGTCCGACCAGCTGCCCAGCGTGAACGGCCCACCCGGTGCGGGGGCCGTGCCCGCGAACGCGTCGGCGAGGAAGCGGTGCTCGGCGCCCAGCACGTTGACGACCCAGGCCTCGGGGTCCTCGTCCCAGAACGACGAGTCGGCGTCGACCAGCCCGAGCACCCGCGCGGGCTCGCCGTCGGCCACCAGGACCGAGGAGATGGTCAGGCCCGCCCGGCTGCGCCCGGTCCCGGTCGCCCACACCGTCACGGGCGCGGGCATCCGGCCGCGCAGACGGCGCAACGGGTCGCGGTCGCCCTCGGGCGGGACGAACGGGTGGTCCGAGTGGATGGTCACCCGGCCAGCGTACGAGGACAGGTGGGCGTCGAACGTTCACCTGTGGGACGCGTGTCTGTCGTCGGGCCGTCATGGACGAGGTTGACACTGGGAGACATGAGCCACGAACAGGCCAACCGCTCTCCACTGGTCATCGGGCACCGGGGCGCGCCGGGCTACGCGGTCGAGCACACCGAGCGGTCGTACCGCATCGCGATGGAGTGCGGCGTCGACCTCGTCGAGCCCGACCTCGTGCCGACGGCCGACGGCCATCTGCTGTGCCGCCACGAGAACGAGCTGTCCCGCACGACCGACGTCAAGAAGGTCGCGGCCCTGCGCGACCGCCGGACCACCAAGGTGATCGACGGCCGGGAGCACACCGGCTGGTTCAGCGAGGACCTCACCCTCGAGGAGCTCGCGATGCTGCGGGCCCGCGAGCGCCACCCGGTCCTCCGCAGCCACAACACCCGGTGGACGGACGAGCCGCTGCTGACCCTCGACGACACGATCGCGCTCGTGGCTGCCCACAACCGCGAGCAGGGCACGCGGGTCGGCCTGTGCCTGGAGCTCAAGAGCGCCCGGCACTTCGCCGAGACCGGTGCGCCACTGGACGATCTGCTGCTGGACGCCCTCCACCGCTGCGCCGCAGACCTGCCCGCCGTCCCGATCCAGGTCGAGGCGGACGACCCCGCGGTGCTGCGCTCGCTGTCCGAGCGCAGCGGCCTGGCCATGCTGCAGCTGCTGAACTCGTCCGCCGACCTGTTGCGCATCGGTGGCCTCGACCAGGTCTCCACGTACGCCGCCGCGCTGGCGGTGCCCAAGCGGCTCGTGGTCCGTCCCGCGACGAGCCGGTCCCCCCGGCGACGCTCCCCGCTGGTCGAGCGCGCCCACCGCGCAGGGCTGGACGTCTACGTCTGGACGCTCCGCAGCGAGAACCGCTACCTGCCGCCCGAGCTCCGCACCGGCACGGACAACGAGATCGGCTTCGCCGACCCGGAGTACCGCGAGCTCTTCGACGCCGGCGTGGACGCGGTCTTCACCGACCACCCCGACACGGCCGTCGCCTGCCGGGATCGCTGGGTGTCGCGGCGTGCAGCGGGTGCCGGCGTCCGGCGACACCGCGCGCTCGCCGTCTGAGGACCCTTGACTTAGTTCAAGAGTCGTACTAAACAGGGTCAATGGCATCTGATCTCGTTCTCGGCGTCGACTCGTCCACGCAGTCGACCAAGGCCGTGCTCGTCGATGCCGCGACCGGCGATGTCGTGGCGCAGCAGTCGGCCAAGCACCCGGCCGGGACGTCCGTCGACCCCCGCGCCTGGCTCGAGGCGTTCGACCGCGCCACCGACGGGCTGCTCCCCCGTGCGTCCGCGGTCGCGATCGGCGGCCAGCAGCACGGCATGGTCTCGCTCGACGCCCACGGGGAGCCGGTCCACGACGCGATCCTGTGGAACGACACCCGCTCGGCCCGCGAGGCGCGCGACCTGATCGACGAGCTGGGCGGGCCCGACGCGTGCGCGGAGGCCGTCGGCAGCGTCCTGGTCGCGTCCTTCACCTCGACCAAGCTGCGCTGGCTGCGTGACCACGAGCCCGACGCCGCGAAGCGTACGCACGAGGTGCTGCTCCCCCACGACTACGTGTCACGGCACGTCACTGGCGGCGAGGCGTTCACCGACCGTGGCGACGCGTCGGGCACCGGCTACTTCTCCACCGCCGACGACGACTGGCGCCCCGACCTCGCGGAGTCCGCGCTCGGCCACGCGGTGTCGCTGCCGCGCATCGTCGCGCCGGCTGAGGTCGCGGACCGCACGTCGTCCGGGCTCGTCGTCGCGGCCGGAACGGGCGACAACATGGCCGCGGCACTCGCGCTCGACGTGCAGCCGGGCGACGTCGTCGTGTCGATCGGCACGTCGGGCGTCGCCTCGTCCATCAGCGACACCCGCATCGCCGACGGCAGCGGATCGGTGACCGGGTTCGCCGACGCGACCGGCCGCTTCCTGCCGATGACGACCACGATGAACGCCGCGCGCATCCTCGACCTGCAGTGCCGCCTGCTCGGCGTCGACCACGACGAGCTCGGCCGCCTCGCGCTGATGGCGCCGTCCGGCGCCAACGGCGTGACGCTCCTTCCCTACTACGACGGCGAGCGCACCCCCAACCGTCCGGACGCCACCGGCACCTGGTCGGGCCTGACGTCCTCCACGACCCGCGAGGACATCGCACGGGCGGCGTTCGAGGCCCTGCTGTGCTCGCTCGCCGACGGTGTCGAGCTGCTGACCGGCATGACCGGCGTCCCGGCCCAGCGCATCCTGCTCGTCGGCGGCGCGGCCGGCAATCCCGCCGTCCACGCGCTCGCCCCCGCGCTCCTCGGCGCCCCCGTCACCGTGCCCGCCCCCGGTGAGTACGTCGCGCTGGGCGCCGCGCGGCAGGCGGCGTGGGCGCTGAGCGGATCCGCCGAACCCCCGACCTGGGCCGCGGCGATCGCCGAGACCCACACCGCTGAACCGACCCCTCTCGTGCGTGAGGCCTACGCACGGCTGCGCGACCGCACCGCCGACTGGGCCTGACCGCCCCCTACTGAAGACAGGTATGTCATGACGATCCCCACCCCCACCCCCCAGGACAAGTTCTCCTTCGGTCTCTGGACCGTCGCCTACGGCGGACGCGATCCGTTCGGCGAGCCGACCCGCGCCGAGATGGACCCGGTCTACGCGCTGGAGAACCTCGCGCGCATCGGCGCGTACGGCGTCAACTTCCACGACGACGACCTGATCCCGTTCGGCACCGACGACGCCGGCCGCGAAGCCATCATCAAGCGCTGGAAGAAGGGCCTGGACGACACCGGCCTGGTCGTCACCACGGCGACGACCAACCTGTTCACGCACCCGGTCTTCAAGGACGGCGGGTTCACCTCCAACGACCGCGACGTCCGCCGGTTCGCGATCCGCAAGGTCATGCGCAACATCGACCTGGCCGCCGAGCTCGGCGCCAAGGTGTACGTCGCCTGGGGCGGCCGCGAGGGTGCCGAGTCCGGCGCCGCGAAGGACATCGCTGCCGCGCTGGACCGCTACCGCGAGGCGTTCAACGTCCTCGGCGAGTTCGTGCACGACAAGGGCTACGACATGAAGTTCGCGATCGAGCCCAAGCCCAACGAGCCCCGCGGCGACATCCTGCTGCCGACGATCGGGCACGCGCTCGCGTTCATCAACACCCTCGACCGCCCCGAGAACGTGGGCGTCAACCCCGAGATCGGGCACGAGGAGATGGCCGGCCTCAACGCGGCGCACGGCTACGCGCAGGCCCTCTGGCAGGGCAAGCTCTTCCACATCGATCTCAACGGCCAGACCGGCCCGCGCTACGACCAGGACTTCCGCTTCGGCGCCGGCAACGTCCGTGGCGCGTTCTGGGTCGTCGACACGATCCTGGCCGGTGGCTACGACGGACCCGTGCACTTCGACTTCAAGACGCCCCGCACCGAGGACGACAACGGCGTCTGGGCGGCGGCGGCCGGCTGCATGACGAACTACCTGATCCTGCGCGACAAGGTGCAGGCGTTCCGCGCCGATCCCGAGGTGCAGGCCGCACTCGAGGCCGCCAAGGTGGCCGAGCTGTCGGTGCCGACCCTGTCCGTGGGCGAGAGCTGGGCCGACCTGGAGCGGGCCGAGATGGCCGATCCCGAGCAGCTGGCTGCGCGCGGTGCGGCGTTCGAGCACCTCGACCAGCTCGCCCTGGAGCACCTCTACGGAGTGCGCGGCGCGTGAGTCCGACCGGTGCGCCGGCCGGCACCGAGCAGGTGCGCAGGCAGAACACGGGCCTCGTCCTGCGCTCGTTGCGGGCCGAGGGGCCTGCCACGCGCACGGAGCTGGCTCGGCGCACCGGACTCGCCAAGGCCACCGTCGGCACGATCGTCGGTGAGCTGGCGGCCGTAGGGGCCGTGACGGAGGACGTCACGGCTCCTACGGCGTCCGGGCGCGGTCGGCCCGGCAAGCCCGTGACCCTGACCGGCGAGTCGATCCTCGGGCTCGGGCTCGAGGTCAACGTCGACTACGTCGCAGCGGTGGCCATCGATCTCGCGGGGCGCGTCAAGGTCGTCGAGACCCGGCCCGTCGCGACCGCGGGGCAGCCGCCCAGCACGACCGAGCTCGTGGAGCTCGCGACCGACGTGCGTACGTCCCTGATGGACAGCGGCCACACCGTCGTCCGCGCGACCGTCGCGGTGCCGGGGCTCGTCGCCCACGACAACCGGACGGTGTCGTGGGCCCCCAACCTCGGGTGGGGCGGGCGCGAGCTCGCTGCAGAGCTGGAGGGCGCGTTCGGCCACGCCTGCCCCACCACGATCGACAACGATGCGAACTGCGCGGCCCTCGCGGAGGCCTCGCACGGCGTCGCGAGGGACGTGCAGAACTCGCTCTACCTGACCGGCACGATCGGCATCGGCGCCGGCATCGTGCAGCGCGGCCAGCTGTTGCGCGGCGGCTCCGGCTTCGCCGGCGAGGTCGGCCACATGCCGATCGGCGACCCCGAAGCCGTCTGCGGCTGCGGCCGCCTCGGCTGCTGGGAGGCCTCGGTCGGTTTGCGAGCCATGCTCGCCGCGGTCGGCATGGACGAGCACGCCACTCCCCTGCAGACCGCCACCGCCGTCGCCGACCGGGCCGCCACCGACGAGGCCGTCCGCGCGGCCCTCGAGGATCTCGGCCATCATCTCGGCCGCGGGCTCGCCACCCTCGCCGCCGTCCTCGACCCCGCCGTCATCGTGCTCGGCGGCTACTTCGTCCCCCTGGGCGAGTACGTCGTCCCAGCCGCCGGCGCCGTCCTGGCCGAACGCATCCCGTCTGCCGACATCCACCTCCCCGAGATCCGCCTCAGCACCCTCGGCATCCACGCCGCCGCGCTGGGCGCGGCGGAGGACGCGCTCGCGGACGTGTTCACGGGCGCCGTCTCGCTCTGACCTGAGCCTTCGCCCGGGTGACGTGGTGCAGGGCGGATTACCGCAAGAGATGTCGCGGCTGGTTGCGACGATGAGGGAAACCGGTTGCCGGAGCTGCCGCAAACCCTCATATTCCGTCGCGTAGCCGACTGAAGATGAGGGGTAACGGTTGCTGGGGCTGCCTCAAGCCCTCATCGTGGATGTCCTCCGACAGGGGCCGTGAGCAAGTGCTGCGTCGCCGTCAGCCGTTGATGCCGACCCGTCGCACCAGCAGTGTCGCGTCGCCGATCTCGACGGTCTTCCCGTCGCGCTCGACAACGCGCGGACGTTCCTCGACCACCACTGGCTCGAAGCTGTCGACGAGGGCGGGCAGCAGGTCCTCGGCGTGCCACATGGCGCGGTGCTGTTCGGCGCTGTGCTGTGCGAAGGTCTCCGACGGGGCGTGCCCGACGACGAGCAGATGTCCCCCCGGCGCGACCGCCGCGGCAAGGCGACGTACGACGTCGACCATCGAGCCGCCGGGGTGCAGGAAGTGAGTGGTCACGAGATCGAACCGGCGACTCCCGGCGTCGAACGTGCGAGCGTCGACCTGCCACCAATCGATCCGGTCTGCCACGCCAGCCTCCTCCGCGTGCCGGGCGGCACGGGCCAGTCCCTCAGCTGAGAAGTCGGCGCCGGTGACGCTCCATCCCTGCTGCGCCAGCCAGATGACGTCGCCACCCTCGCCGCAGCCCAGGTCCAGCGCAGTGCCGGGCGTCAGTGTGCTCACCTCCGCGACGAGCTGCGGGTTGGGCTGGCCGCTCCAGATCTTCTCGGACCCGGAGTACCGCTGGTCCCAGCCGGGCTGTTCGAAGTAGTCCGGGGCGTCCTGCGGCCGGTCATCGTGAGCGTGTGAGTCGGTCATCGTCCCAGAATGGCGCCGCTTTCGGACACGCGGCAAATTTTCTTGCCGTTGTGGCAAAGTTGTCGCATGACCGACCCCCCGGACGACACGAGTCGCGTCCTCGACGGCGTTGGCCCGCGTCTGCGGGCTCTGCGTACCGCTCGCGGGGCGACTCTCGCTGATCTCTCTGCCGACACGGGCATCTCGACGAGCACGCTCTCGCGACTCGAGTCCGGGCAGCGAAAGCCGACCCTCGAGCTCCTGTTGGCTCTGTCTCGGGTGCACCAGGTGCCGCTCGACGAGCTCGTCGATGCGCCCGAGACGGGCGATCCCCGGGTGCGCGCGAAGCCGATCGTCCGCCACGGGCGGACCTTCATTCCCCTGACGCGTCGACCTGGCGGAGTGCAGGCCTTCAAGATCGTCATCCCCCCGCACGACCCGCCGGAGCCGTACCGACCTCAGGTCCACGAAGGGTACGAGTGGATATACGTGCTCTCAGGTCGACTGCACCTCGTCCTGGATCGACGCGAGATCAACCTTGGTCCGGGCGAGGTCGTGGAGTTCGACACCCGCACGCCCCATGTCGTCGCCAACCGTGGCGACATCCCCGCCGAGGTGATCGGCCTTTTCGGCCCCCAAGGCGAACGCATGCACGTCCGCTCCGGACAGTGAGCAATCCGCCGATCGCATGAGGGTCGGCGTCTAGGGGAGGTCCGTGATTTTCTCGGCATCATCGCCGGTCCATTCGTCGGCATCGCGGCCGGTGCAGCCTTGATCGCAGTCACGGCCACACGCTTGCGGGCGTCTGGTCACGAAGTCGGTGGCTCTGCTCGACCGAGCGACCCCACGCGGTGCCGGCGAGGATGAGGGCGATGCCGCAATAGCCGGCCGGGGCCAAGCTGTCGTGGGCGATCGAGATGCCGATGAGGGCTGCCCAGATGGGCTCGGTGCCAAGCAGCAGGCTGACCCTGGACGGCGACGTCCGCCGAACTGCCCAGATCTGGACGAAGAAGGCGAAGACCGTGCATGCGAGCACGAGGTAGAGCAAAAGCATGGCCTGTACGAGGTCGAGCTGAGCGACGTACTGCGGGATCGAGTCGCCGTGAAGCACCGAACCCACCGAGAAGACTGCCGCGCACGTGGCCAGCTGCACCGTCGTGAGGTGCAACGTGTCCATCGGCCGTTCAGTCCTGCGCTTGGGCATCGAGGTGACGTGGACGGCGCGGACGACTGCGGCTCCGAGGATCAGCAGGTCGCCGAGGTTCGGTGGGCGGAGTGCACCGTTTCCGGCGAGAAGTGCGACCCCCACGACGGCGGTCGTGGCGGCAAGCATGAACGTGCACGGCAACCGGCGTCCGGAGACCACTGAGTCGAGGATCGGGGTGAACACGATCGTCAGGCTGATGATCAGTCCGGCGTTCGTCGCCGAGGTGTGAGCGATCCCAAAGGTCTCCAAGGCAAACACGCCGGCCAGCAGCGCTCCGAGGACGACGCCTACACGCAGCTCGGCTGCGGTCACGCGACGGCGCCGGACCGCCACGATCGTCCCCATGACGGTGGCGGCGAGGAGCATCCGCAGGGCCAGCAGGGACATCACGGAGCTCGGGGTCACCAATTCCTTGGCTACGAGATACGTCGATCCCCACGAGGCGGCGACCAGGAAGAGCAGCAGGTCGACGCGGAAACGAGAGACAAGGAGGGGCACCAGATCATCGTGTTGCCGATTGACAGGTTAGACAAGACAGTGATTATGTGCGCGATGGTTTAGTTTGGACTGATGGAACTGGGTCAACTTCGAGCCTTGAGGGAGCTGGGCGACCGGGGCAGCATCGCCGCGGTGGCCACAGCCATGCACGTCAGCCCGTCATCGATCTCGCAACAGATCAGCGCGCTTCAACGCCGCTCCCCCGTTCCGCTGACCTACCGGGACGGCCGACGGACCGCGCTCACCGACGCCGGACGTGCCCTCGCGGCGGCGGCGATCGACGTGGAGGTGGCGCTCGAGCGCGCTGAACAAGCGGTGGCACGGTTCCAGGACGATCGCTCGGGCACTGTGTCAGTGGCGGCCTTCCACAGCGCGGGCCTCGCGTTCTTCGCACCGCTGATGTTGGCGTCGAATGGCCCCGACCAGCCAGACGTCAGGGTGAGCGACTTCGACGTGGCCCAGGAGGACTTCCCCTCGCTCACGATCGATCACGACCTGGTCCTCGCGCATCGACTCGTCGGCTCCCCGGCGTGGCCGACATCGGTGCGTGCCGAACCGCTCCTGTTCGAACCTTTGGACATCGTCGTGCGTCGCGACCACCGCCTGGCAGCGAAGTCCGCGATCGAGCCATCGGATCTCGGCGCTGAGACATGGGTCGCGGTGCACGAGGGGTTCCCCCTGGAACAGGCCATCAGCGTGATCGCGGGCGTCGGCGGCAACGAGGCACGCATCGTGCACCGGATCAACGAATTCCAGGTGGCCGCCTCGGTGGCGTCCGCCAGCGGCTGCATCGCGCTCATGCCTCGCTACACCAGTGACCTCAGCGGCCATCCGGACCTGGTGCTCCGCCCGATGGCCGACCCTGGCCTGGGCCGACACATCGACTGCCTCGCCCGAGCGGAGACGCTCGAGCGCGCCACGGTGAAGGCCGTCCTGGCAGAGGTGAAGACCATCGCGACGTCCCTCACGCAGCGCGTGACACGGCGAAGTTGAAGGTCGGGGTCCCCAGCGCCCGTGCGGTCGCGAAGAACAGTGGCGCGAGATGCTCGGTCGCGAGCGCAGTCTCGACGCCTCCGAGGTCGAGGACGCTCTCCTCGGGCCATCCCAGGTCACCCAGCAGCAGGCGCACCACGCTCTTGGCCTTGCTGTCGTCCCCGCTGACGAACACCGAGGCCGCCGCAAGAGAACTCATCGGATCGACCATGATCGTGAAGTTCATCGTGTTGAGGGTCTTGACGACCCGCGCTCGGGGAAAGCGCGCCTGTACCCGTTGCGCGACGCTGTCGCCGGGATAAGCCATCGCCATCTCGGCGGTGAAGGCTGCCGAGGGGTCCAGCACGACCTTGTCGCCCAGCACGTCGGCGCCGCCCGCGTCGAGTGCGGCGACGACGTCGGTGCCGGGCAGCGCGGTGATCACGACGTCAGCCCACTCGACGGCGTCCCGATGGGAGCGCGTCCCGGCCACGTCGGACGGGTTCCGCGAGCCGTAGAGCACCTCGTGCCCGGTCGACGCCAGCTTGGTGCCGAGCGCCGAGCCGACCTTGCCCGTTCCCAGAACGGCGACCCTCATGACGTTCCGCGTCGTCGTCACCACGGCACCTCGCCGTCGTCCTCGAAGAATCGGCCGGTCGGTCCGTCGTCGGGGAGGGTCGCGAGTCGGATCGCCGTCGCCGCGCCCTGCGCAGGAGTCCGGACGCCCCGGAAGCCGTTGAGGTCTGTCGCGACGAATCCGGGGCAGGCCGCATTGATCAGGATGCCGCTGCCGGCCAGCTCGCGGACGTACTGGAGCATCACGGCATTGAGGAACGTCTTCGACGGCGAGTACGCCACCGCGACGGGGCCCGTGATCGTGTCGCCGCCGGGGCCTGACTGACGGGCGAGCGATCCGACGCTGCTCGACATGTTGACGATCCGCGGTGACGTGGACTCACGCAGCAGCGGCAGCATGGCGTTGGTGACCCGGATGACTCCGAGGACGTTGGTGTCCACCACCGCGCGGATGATGTCCAGGTCCACCGAGGTCGGCTCCTGGGGCCCGCCGCCGGTGATGCCGGCGTTGTTGACCAGCGCGTCCAGACCACCGCCCCGGCTCTTGATCAGCTCGGCCGCGGCCGAGACGCTGGCGTCGTCGGTGACGTCCAACGGGACCGCGAAGGCGTCGACGCCGGTCGCGCGCAGTCGCGCAACCGCCTCGTCCCGCCGCGTCTGGTCCCGCGCGCCCACTCCGACGCTCCAGCCCAGCGCTCCCAGTCCCGCTGCGATCTCGAATCCGATGCCCTTGTTCGCCCCGGTGACCAGGGCGGTCTTGTTCTCATTCATGCCTCCAGCGTGCGGGGACCGCAGCCGGAGGGCCAACACCGTCTGAGTCATCACCGATACCGCCCGGGTATGGATGATTGCTACCCTGCGGCATGGAGACTCGAGAGCTGCGGTACTTCGTGGCGGTGGCCGAAGAGCTGCACTTCGGGCGCGCGGCGCAACGGCTCGGCATGGCTCAACCGCCGCTGTCGCGGGCGATCAGCCAGCTGGAACGGCGCCTCGGCGCCGTGCTGTTGCTGCGCGACAGCCGATCGGTGACCCTGACCCCCGCCGGCGAAGTCCTCCTGCACGAAAGCCGTGTCGCACTGGACGCTGTGGAGGCCGCCGAGCAGAGAACGCGCAGGGCAGCCCGCTCGCCCGACGACGCCCCCAGCATCGTGTTGGCCACCAAGGCGGGAGCCTCCAGCGAGCTCCTCGCCAAGCTGCTGCACGCATACGGCATCGAACCGGGATCGGTCCGGGTCCAGATCGAGCTCTGCGCGCCTGGCGAGCAGGTGCAGCTCCTGCGGACCGGCCGCGCCGACGTGGCGATCCTCCACCGGCCGTTCGACGACGTGTCCGGCTTCGACGTCGAGGAGCTGTTGACCGAGGGGCAGGTCGCGGTCCTCCCGACAGCTCACGCCCTGAGCGCCCGCACCGGCCTGAGCATGAGCGAGCTGACCGAGCTGTCGGATCTGCCTCTCCCGCGCTGGCCAGGATCGGACGGCGCCTACCCCGACGGACCTGGGCCCGAGGTCCAGAGCCACTCGCAGCTCCTGCAGCTGATCTCGCTGGGACGGACTCTCATGCTGGCTCCCGACTCGTGCCGTTCCCAGCTGCACGACGACCTGGTCGCGGTCCCGGTCGTCGACGCGCCCGGGGTCACGACCGTCATCGCCTGGCCCCCCGGCAGCCGGTCCCAAGCCGTGGCAGACCTCGTCCGGGTCGCGCTGCGGCTCTGAGTGTTCTCGCGTTCGGCCTTCCAACGCGACGGCGTTGAGTGGTAACGTCCCGGGCATCTTCCTAATAGGAATAGTGCGAACGACGGGAGCGTCCGGATGAGACCACTTCGATACTCGATCAACGTCACGATCGACGGCTGCTGCCATCACGAGGCAGGCCTGCCACCTGATGAGGAGTCGATGGGCTACTGGACCGCCGAGATCGAGCGCGCCGACGCTCTCCTGTTCGGCCGGGTGACCTACGAGATGATGGAGTCGGCCTGGCGGAAGCCGGCTTCGGGCGTGTGGCCCGACTGGGTGGAGGACTGGCAGCGCCCGTTTGCCGAGACCCTCGACCGGGCGAAGAAGTACGTCGTGTCGAGCACGATGGACGCGGCGGACTGGAATGCCGAGCTGATACGAGGCGACCTGGGACGGGCGGTCCAGCGGCTCAAGCACGAGTCGGGCAACGGCCTGTGGGTGGGTGGCGTGACGCTCCCCTTGGCGTTGGCAGACCTGGGACTGATCGACGAGTACGAGTTCCTCGTGCAGCCGGTGCTCGCCGGGCACGGACCGACGTTGCTCGCGGGCCTGCACGAGCGCATCCAGCTTGAGCTCGTGGACCGCGAAGAACTGAAGTCGGGGGCCATCGCCGTGCGCTACCGACCCACGCGAAGCGCGGACTGACGCGAGCCCCGGAGATCTCACCGCGTCGCGAAGTACGTCTGCAGTCGTCGCTGCCGGTGCTTGAAGAATTCGTCGACCACCCGGGCGAGAAGAGCGTCCAGCCCCGGGATGGGCAGCCTCGGCTGAAGAGTCACCCGATCATGCACGCGCGTGCCGCCGGCAACGGGAGTCAAGGTCCGCTCGTGCTCCCAGCGGCGCATGCTCATCATGGTCGATCGCTCCAGGAACCGGACCCCGGTCTCGAGGTCAACCACGGTCAGGTGATCGAAGTCGAATGGGATGAGGCCGAACAGCCGCAACCAAGCGCGGCCGACCGGCCGACCGAGCGGAATGGTCTCCACGGTCAACCCGGCCGCTCGACGCGGAAGACTCATTGTCATCCATGGCCGCATCTCGTGGTTGATGCCATCTGGATGGACCACGCGGTCCCAGACGACCGCTGTAGTCGCCGAGACCTCGACGTGGTTCTCGACGATCCTTGCTGCCACGCGACGATCCTTGCGCATCAGCTCCGGCCACGTCCAGAACCGCCGATCACGGCGTGGCGGCCCTTTGCACGGGGGACGAACATTGATGTCCACAACGTCGAAACGGTCTGCGGTCGCGGCCGAAGGGAGTGTCAGTGGCGACGTCTAGGTTTGAGGTATGGCCACGACGACAGCTCCGACGACGCAGGCGCTGTCGGACGCTGTCCGGCGCCAGGCCATGGCCGAGGCGCACACCATCCAGACCATGCTGGACTACCGGGACGCCGAGATGGCACGCACTGCGCAGATTGAGTCGTCTCTGCGGCGCAAGATCGAGCGGTCGGCGATCGCGTTGACCATCGGTGAGGCCACCGGCATGTCGGAGGCGCAGATCCACCTGCGGCTGTCGATCGCCGACCGCGTGCGCGAGAAAACACCCCTCGTGTGGGAGGCATTCGTCGACGGGCTCATCGACTACTCCCGGGTCCGCGACATCAGCGCGACGATCGAGAAGCTGCACCATCCCGAGTCGATCGCCCGCCTCGAGAGTCGGGTCATCGGCTACGCGACCAGCCACACCGGCACCGAGCTGCGGCAATGGTTGCGGCGCTTCGTGCAACGGGTGGAGGCTGATCTGGCTACCGAACGCGCCGACACCGAACGAACCCAGCGGCGCGTGACTGTCACCCACGGGGACGACTCGATGTCCTGGCTCAACGCCTACCTGCCCTCCCACCAGGCAGCGGCCATCGAAGCGCGCCTGCACAAAGACGCGCGCAAGCCGGCTGCCCCGGACGATGACCGCACCGTGGCCCAGCGTGAGGCCGACCTGCTGGTCGCCTGGTGCACCAGCTCCGAGGCCGTCACCTCAGCCGTAGACGCGAACATCGCGGTCACCGTCGCGGCAGACGTCCTCGCCGGGGCTGCACCCGGTTTCGCAGAGTCAACCGACGGCTGCTGGGCCGTTCCCGCCCGCTGGATCGGCGAAGTAGTTGCGACCGGGAGCACATTTTGGCATCGCATCGTCGTGGATCCGGTCACCGACGACGTCCTGGCCCACGAATATGTAGGCCGGTTCGCACCCGACATCCTCGCGGTTGCCCTGCAGTTCCTGCACGGCGTCTGCCAAGCACCCGGGTGCATGGTGCCCTCGGAACGGTGCGATCTCGACCACCGGATACCGCACCCGGTCGGTCCGACAACGGGCGACAACATGGGACCGCTGTGCCGAAGACACCACAACCTCAAGGGCCACGGCCTGCTGCACTGGTCGACCAGCCCGCCGAGACCGCCGTCCGAACCGATCGTGATAGAGCTCTACCCACCCGCTCCCCCCATCGCGATCGAGTACGTCGCCGCCTGACGCATGCCGCCGCCGAGCGGGTGGAACCGCGCCTAGTTCTGCGCCAGGATCTGCTGCCCGGTGACCAGCGGGTAGGTGGAGAGGTCGGTGCCGTCGAGGTCGACGTTATGCATGTCGACTGATGTGATCTGGCTGTTCTCGTAGGTCGTGTAGTAGTAGATGCCCTTGTCGGTGTTGCAACACGACGAGTAGATCGTGATCTCGTACTTGTCCCCGACCTCCACGCAGCCCCGCTGCTGCGCGACGGAGCCGAGGATGTGGAAGAACTGACTGATGGCCTCGGACTCGGACTCACCAGAGACCGAGTTCACCGCGGTGAACGCCGCCTTGACGAACCGGGACATCGAGGAGAGGTCGCCGGGCAGACCGACGGCACCCAGTCCCCTGCTGTAGGTGTCGAGCTGCAGCGTCTTGGAGAAGTGGTTCTCCGGCTGCGCGGTCGACATGCTCGCGTAGTTGTTGAGATTGAACAGCTGGATGTCGAACGTCGGGTTGTTGGTCAGCAGGCCCACCGGGTTGTCGTAGACCCGCAGCCCGTCCTTGACCGACTCCACCGTGATCGACTCCTCGCGGTCGGAGATGATCCAGTGCAGCGGTGACAGGGGGAACTCAGCGCTGAACGGGATGTCGACCAGCACCATCTCCTGCAAGGCCTCGCGCGCCTGGGAGACGGTCTCGAGCTGGCCGAGGATCCAAGGGATGAACTCGAACGGCGTGATGTTGTTCCTGCCCGGCGTCTCGGGCTTGTAGTCGGCGTTGCCGGGGAAGTTGAGCCCCGCCATGCTCAGGCCCTTCTCGTTGGTCGCGTCGTAGTAGAGCGGGTAGCCGTCGGCCACCGTCGTCATGCCGATCAGCGCGTGGTGAGTCGTCACGTCGTCCACGGTGCGGAACGGGAGCGGGAAGTTGCGCGGGGTGATGGTGACCGACTCGTGATAGGAGAACTCCAGGTCCAGGTTGCGCCCGAAGTAGTGATCCTTGGCGACATAGTTCGTTGCAGTGCACACGGGGCGACCTCCACTGTTGTGTCCGGCATGGGCTGGTGCCGACGCTAGGAGAGGTCATCGGATCCTGGACAGGGGACTTCGGCACTGTCAGGCAGGTGCCGTCCCGGGACGGATGAGCCCGCTCTGGTACGCGGCGACCACCAGCTGAGCCCGATCCCGTGCGCCCACCTTCATCATGGCCCGGTTCACATGGGTCTTGGCCGTGAACGGTGAGACGAACAGACGCTCGGCGATGTCGTCGTTGGTGAGGCCGTGGGCGACCAGGGCGACCACTTCGCGCTCCCGGTCGGTCAGCGCCGGCAGGAGCGTCGAGTCCAGCCCCGCCGCCGCGCCCGTGACCTCCGGCCTGGCGTAGCGGCTGATCAGGGCCCGGGTCGCCTTGGGCGACAGCAGGGCGTCGCCGGCAGCGAGGGTCCGGATCGCCTGCACCAGGTCTTCCGGGTCGACGCTCTTGCCCAGGAACCCGCTGGCTCCTGCCTCGACCGCCTCGAGAACGTACTCGTCGAGCTCGAAGGTGGTCAGGATGAGGACGCGGACCCCGGCCAGGTCCTCGTCGGCGCAGATGAGACGCGTCGCCCCGACACCGTCCAGCTCGGGCATGCGGATGTCCATGACGACCACGTCCGCCCGGGTCTCACGGACCAGGTCCACCGCCTCCCGCCCGTTGACGGCCTCCCCCACGACACACAGGTCGGAAGCGGCGTCGATCAGCGATCGGAAGCCCGCCCGGATCAGCCCCTGGTCGTCCGCGATGACCACACGGATGCTCACGTGTGCACTCCCTCTCGGTCAGGCAGCCGGACCGACACCTCGAACCGTCCACTGGGACCGTGCCCAGCCACCATCTGACCACCGACCGCAGCGACGCGCTCGCGCATCCCGATGAGGCCGAAGCCAGCGCCTGCGGAGTGATCGTCGGCCTCGCGGTCGCCGACGGGGTTGGTCACCTCGAGCTCGACGCCGGTCGACTCGTAGCAAATACTCATGGTGGCCGGTCCTGTCCCGTGCTTGTGGGCGTTGGTGAGCGCTTCCTGGAGCACCCGATAGGCCACGAGATCGGCTCCCCCGGCGATCGCGCGGGGGCTGCCGGACACCGACTGCCGGATGCTCATGCCCGCGGCCTGGAAGGACGCGATGAGGGGCTGGATCTGGTCGAGACCGGGCGCGGGCGAGTGCGGGTCCACCTCCTCGTCCTGTTGACGCAGGACGTTCAGGACGTCGCCCAGCTCGTCGAGGATCGCCCTCCCCGCGTCTCGCACGTGCTCGATCGCCGTCAGCGCTGCCGGCGGGTCGGCCAGCACGAGATGACGTGCCACCGACGCCTGCACGTTCACGATCGCGACCCGGTGGGCGATGACGTCGTGCAGCTCGCGAGCAATGCGGAGCCGCTCCTCGGCGACACGCCGCGCAGCCTCCTGCTCGCGGGTGCGCTCGGCTCGCTCGGCGCGTTCCTCGACCGCCTCGACGTAGGCACGACGCGCGCGCACCGTCATGCCCACCGCGGCCGCGACCGCGAACGAGGAGACGTGCTGGAACGCCTGCGGGTCCGGCGGCCACGGGGTGGTCGCCAGCGCGACGGCCGTTCCCACGCCCAGGACCGAGCCCGCGAAGCCCAGCACCGTGGCGATCCAGCCGCTCGCGGCGGCGAACGAGTACAACGCGACGAACGGCACGAAGGAGATCGTCGACGGCCCCCCGTCCAGGAGGATGACCACCGCGGCGCCTCCCACGGTGCCGACCAGCACGGCGGTCGGGTGACGCCGGCGGAAGGCCAGCCCGGCACAGGTCAGGATGGCGACGACGGCGGCAGCACCGGACAGCGGAGAGGCGTCCGCGCGGCCCGAGTCGGGCACGAGGACCACGATCGGCATGAGCGCCACCGCCATCAGCACATCGAACGCCACAGGGTGCGCCTGATGGAGCACGCGCACGTCGCTGAGGCTGGGCATGCGCACAGCCTACGAAGCGCGGCGGCCCGTGGCGTCGGATTGCTGCAGTACGTGCCGCGTACTGCGATCGCAGTACCTGACCCGTCTGCGCGCCTTGGCCTGCTGCGTCTGCGGCAGGCGTAGGTGTCTGCGCCAGCACGACGACCGGGCGACCTCGAGCGACGAGGCTCTTTATCGACGCCGGAAACACCGGCGACGAGAGGGAAACATCATGATCGAGCTTCAGCACCTGACCAAGCAGTACGGCTCCAAGACGGTGGTGGACGACCTGACCATCACCGTGAGACCCGGGGTGGTCACCGGCTTCCTCGGCCCCAACGGGGCAGGCAAGTCGACCACCATGAGGATGCTGGTCGGGCTGGAGGAGCCGACGAGTGGGACCGCCACCGTGAACGGCCGCCCGTACCGCGAGCACTCCATGCCGCTCGGTGAGCTCGGCGTCCTGCTGGACGCCGGCGCCACCCATCCTGGACGTTCGGCCCGCGACCACCTCCTGGCCCAGGCCCAGACGCACGGACTGCCGGCCCGCCGAGTCGACGAGATGCTCGAGCTGGTCGGGCTCGCCGAGGTCGCCAAGAAGCGGGTGGGCGGGTTCTCCCTCGGCATGGGACAACGCCTCGGGATCGCCGGCGCCCTCCTCGGGGACCCGCAGACGGTGATGCTGGACGAACCGGTCAACGGACTCGACCCCGAGGGCATCCGCTGGATCCGCGAGCTGCTGCGCGAGCTCGCCGCGGAGGGCCGCACGGTGTTCGTCTCGTCCCACCTGATGACCGAGATGGCCATGACGGCCGAGCACCTCGTGATCATCGGCCGCGGCAAGCTGATCGCGGACCTGCCGGTGGCCGAGCTCATGAGCAGGTCCGTCCGCAGCGTCCGGGTCCGCAGCCCTCAGGCGGCACTGCTGCAGCCGCTGCTCACCGGCGACGGCGTCACCGTGACGACCGAGGCGGACGGAACGCTCGACGTCATCGGCCTCACCCCCGAGCAGATCGGCGCCCGGGCCAGCGAGGCGTCAATCCCCGTGCACGAGCTGAGCAGCAACCAGGCCTCGCTCGAAGAGGCGTTCATGGAGCTCACCCGAGACTCCGTCGAGTACAGCGGCGAGACCACCACCGTCCCCTCCACCGACAAGAAGGCCTTCTCATGAGCATCTCCACCGATCCCCGCCACATCACGATGCGCGGAGTGATGCGCTCGGAATGGACCAAGATCCGTTCAGTGCGCAGCAACATGGTCACGCTGGCCGCGGCAGCAGCGGCGCTGCTGTTCATCGGCCTGATCTTCTCCGCGATGGTCGGCGGGGTGGTGGGCAGCACCCAGACGGACGTCGAGGGCGACACCGCCGGCGCAGCCCTGGCCGGGGTCCAGATCGCCCAGCTGATCATCGGCGTGCTCGGCGTCCTCGTCATCACCAGCGAGTACAGCACCGGGCTGATCCGGACCACCCTGACGTCAGTGCCGTCCCGGTTGCCCGTGTTCGGGGCCAAGGTCGCGATCCTGGCCGTCACCACGATGGTCGCGCTCGGTGCGAGCGCCTTCATCGCGTTCTTCGCCGGACAGGCCCTGATCGACAGCGGCGGCATCGACACCGTGTCGTTGGGTGATCCCGGCGTCCTTCGGGCTGTCGTCGGTGCCGGCGCCTTCCTGACCGGCACCGCCCTGATGGGCCTCGCGATCGGCACGCTGCTGCGCAGCACGGCAGGGGCGATCTCGGTCCTGTTCGGGGTCATCTTCCTGCTGCCGGCGCTGGGCACGATCATGCTCCCGGCAGGCTCACGGGATCAGGTCCTGCAGTATCTGCCGTCCATCGCCGGCAGCTCGTTCACCTCGGTGGCACCGGAGTCGTCCATCCTCAGCCCCGCCGTCGGCGCGGCCGTCTTCGCAG
Source organism: Aeromicrobium yanjiei (assembly GCF_009649075.1). Taxonomy (GTDB): domain Bacteria; phylum Actinomycetota; class Actinomycetes; order Propionibacteriales; family Nocardioidaceae; genus Aeromicrobium; species Aeromicrobium yanjiei. The sequence continues at coordinate 1,542,532 of NZ_CP045737.1, read as the reverse complement.
CCTGGATCGTCGTCCCCCTCCTCGGGGCCGCCGTCGCCTTCAAGCGCCGCGCCGCGTGACCGTGTCATCCATCCGAGCGCCCGCCCGCTGTCTCTCTGAGGCCGCGGGCGGGCCTGGTTCAAAAGCCCATGTCGAAGCCGCCGCCGTCGCCACCGCCGCCGAAGAAGTCGCCCCCGCCACCATCGCCACCGCCACCGCCATCATCGCCACCGCCACCGCCATCACCGTCGCCGCCGCCGAAGCCGTCGCCGAAGCCCCCGAACATCATGCCGCCCATGAACATCCACGTCATCGGGCCGAAGGCGCCGAAATAGCCCGCGGCATAGGGCTCGTACGCGCGTCCGCCCTGCCAGTAGGGCACCCGCTGCGCCCCGACCATGACCTTGCGGACATCAGGATCTGCACCGGCGCGGACCCGCTCGGCATCCAGTGCGCAGGCAGGCACCTCCCGCTCGACCCCGTCCGGCGGCACGTAGGGAACGTCGGCCACCGAGAGCCCGTGACGCGGGTCGAAGAAGCACGGTGGCCGCCTGGTCGGCAGCGACTCGCCGACCACTCGGGCGCGTACGCACGCGATGGCGTATCGACCGTCCTCCACGATCTCGGTCACGTGCCGGATGTCGTCGGGCTCGGTGATGGAGTCGCCGGCGATCTTCGCCGATTCGTAGGCGTCGAGTGCTCGCAGGTAGTCAGCGTTCGCGCCCGCGTCGAGCTCATGACCGGTCATGTCCAGGTCGAGCTGTTGCAGGTCCTCGCCGAACGCCGTGATGTCCTCGAAGGCCAGCTTCCTCACCGGCGCGAGCTCGTCCTCGCGTCGGGTCAGCTCGCGTTCCTTCCTGCGGCGACCCGCCACGAGCGCGACAGCTCCCAGCGCCGCGATCACCAGCACCAGCACGAGCAGATCCATGAACGGATTCTATGTCCGTGGGGAAAAATGGCTTGTTGGATCGCGCCCGCCACCACGCGGTGATCGCGAACCAGTCTCCACTTGACAAGATCTCCTACGTCAGCACATGCTGACAGATGTGAAGACGTCAACGGGAGCCGACGATGGCGGTGTGGTGGGCGAGCTGGCCGCCGTCGCCGAGGCCAAGAGCGTACTGAGCAGGCGCGAAGAGGTCGCCGTTCGCAGGGCGCGGAATCTGGGTCTCAGCTGGGCCGAGATCGGAACCCTCCTCGGCGTGACGCGACAGACGATCCATCGCAAGTATCGGAACGTGGGCTGACGAGGCCCGCTCAAGGACGACGCTCGACCCGCGCTCCGGCTCGGATCGCGCGAGGGATCTCGGCGATCTCGTCGACCACCTCGTTCAGGCGCGCCACGTCCTCGGTGGACGACGGCGAGTCGACGGTGACCGCGTACTGGATGCCGGTGGATCGCCACTCGTCATCGAAGCCCCCGTCGACCTCGACGGCGACGCCGTCCACCGCGACGTCGAGACGTCTCGCCTCTCGGTACGTGTCGTTCAGGACGCAGAGCGCCACCGACAGGTGCAGCAGGTGGGCACCGTTGGCCGCCGGGGCGATGACGACGCCTTCGTCGGTCCAGGAGTGGTGAAGCACGACCCCGTCTGACGGGCGAAGGCTGCCGGCCGCGGCACGTACGCCGAGCGGAGACAGGTCCATCTCGTGATTGTGCACCTTCGGCGGGGGCCCCGTCGCTCGGCGACGCCGGACGGTGGTCCATACTGACGAACTGGTCAGGCTCGACAGAGGCTGGCTTCGCGGACGTGGTGTAGTTGCAGCACGCTTCCCTTCCAGGGAATGAGTCGAGGTTCAAATCCTCGCGTCCGCTCCACAGCTGGGGCCACGGGCCTAGGCTCTCGTCATGGAGCCCTCACCGAACGCCCGCACCGTTCAGTCGTACGAGGAGATCGCGGTCGCCTACGCCGAGGAGACGTCCGGCGGCGGCGCCTTCACCGTGCCGCTGGCTCGCCTGGCCGAAGCCGTGCCGGCCGGTCATGTCCTGGATGTCGGATCCGGCCCGGGCTGGGACGCGGACGAGCTCGAGGACGCCGGCCTGACCGTTCGGCGCACCGACGTCACCCAGGCCTTCATCGACCTGCAGCGGGCGCGCGGCAAGGACGTCGACCGGCTCGACGTGATCGCGGACGACCTCGGCGGCCCGTACGACGCGGTGGTCGCGCTGCGCGTGCTGCAGCACGTCGAGCCCAAGGATCTGCCCACCGTGCTGAGCAAGGTGGCGGGCGCCCTGCGTCCGGGCGGCCGGTTCCTGGTGTCGACTCCGCGATTCGCGGGCACGGGCTGGGAGGTCGGTGACTCCGGCAGGACCTACTACCGAGCGCCTCGGACCGAGGACGAGTTCATCGAGGCGCTCAACGCCGCGGGGCTGGCTCCGGAGTGGACCGAGCACTCCCCCGAGGACGACGGCTGGCTCATGCTGCTGGCCCAGAAGTCCCCCGAGTAGTCGGTTTCCCACGGTCCCGTGGGAAACCGTCACTCCCCGCGGGTCTCAGCAAGGGGGAAGTGAGAAAGACGCGCGGGGAGCACGCCGGCGAGGCGCGGGGACGCGGCGGGGAACCCGATACCGTCTGGGGGTGGCCAGCACTCGTCGATCCAGCAGCCGGCGACGTGGCGGGACGCGACCGCAGCAGCCGTTGCCGGTCGCCGGGCCGGGCGAACGGGTGTGGGTGCTCGACGTCCCGTACGGGACACAGGTCGACGGCGCCGGCTGGCACCCATCGGTCAAGGCCCATCTGTTCGTCGGACGTGACCTCCCCGAGCACCTCGCGCCGTACGCGCCGGGTCCGTACACGCTCGGTCGGTTCATCGAGAACTCGCTGAACCCCGACGATCCGACACCGAACCCCGAGGCGACCGGTGATCTCGAGCCGCGCCGGATCCAGTTCGAGGCCGCCGACGCGATCGCCGAGCGTGCCGCAGCGGGCGGGCGACTGTTCCTCCTGGCCGACGAGCCCGGCGTCGGCAAGACGATCTCCGCGGTCCTCGGCGCGACCGCGGTGGGCGATCTTCGCGGTGCGGCGCGAGTGCTCGTCATCGCCGACCGGCCGGCCGCCATCACGATCGGCCACTGGTGCCGGACGATCACCGCGCTGGGCGACGGCGGCCTGGAGTGGGTCGTCACCACGTGGGACCGGCTGGACAAGGTCAAGGACCACGCGTGGGACGTCATCATCGCGGACGAGGCCCACGCGCTGCGACGGACGACGACGAAGCGGTGGAAGCTCTGGGCCCGGATCTCGGGCCACGGACGCCCGCACGACAAGGCGCCGTTCGTCATCGCGACGACCGCGACGCCCGGACACACGCCGCTCGAGCTGCCATACCTCGCTCCGGCCTACGCGCAGGCGCTCGGCGAGCCGATGAAGGAGTGGACGTCGGCGACCCAGCCCGCCGCCGCGTTCTCCACCGCGCTCGAGCGCCACGGCGTCGGGGTGGAGCGAGGACGCTACGGCGCCACGTGGACCACCGACGCGGCGCGGCGCGCGGCAGACCTCAAGCTGGTACGCGGCTGGCTCGCCGACGAGCGCCCGCCCGCGATGCTGCACCGGGCGGCGGCGTGGGGGCCGGTGCCGATCTCCGGGATGCCGGTGGCGCTCACCCCGGCGGAGCGGACCGCGTACGAGGCCGAGTGGGGCGAGTTCTGCCGCGAGATGGACATCGCGCGTCGCGGCCGCAGCGTCGCGAAGGGCCGGGCCGCGCTGCTGCGCTTCCGGCAGAAGGCCGGGCTTATCCGCGTCGACTCGACCGTCGCGTGGATCGCCCAGCAGGTCGAGGCCGAGCGCCAGGTCGCGTGCTCGGTCGAGTTCGTCACGACCGCTGCCGACCCCATCGCCGACCGGCTGCGTGACTCCGGTCTCGAGGTCGCCACGATCTACGGCCGAGACCGGTTCGACGCCGAGGCCGAGCGGGTCCGGTTCCAGACCGGACAGGCCAAGGTCTGCGTCTTCACGACCGTCGCCTCGATCAGCCTGCACGCCGGCGAGACCCTGGCCGGCGGCGGCCGGGCCAGCACCGAGCCCCGGGTGGGCATCTTCCACCAGGCCCGGTTCTCGGGCATCGCCGCACGACAGGTGACCGGTCGCACCCACCGCGACCACCAGGTCTCGCCGTGGCACATCGCGTACGCCGAGGGGACGGTCGAGGAGCAGGTCAGCCAGGTGATGGTGGAGCGGATCGCCGCCGCCTCCGACACCGTGGGAGGCGACACCTCGGGCCTCGCCGACGTCGCCCAGCTCCTGGGCGCCGACTGGCTGCCGCCCGCGACGCTGACCGAGAGCAGCGCCTGAGCAGTCAGGCCGGGCGGGCGAGCTGGTTGACGGCCCAGCCGAACACGGCCGGCAGCCGTTCGGCGGCAGGGACGATGGAGGTACGGACGAGGGACGCACGAGTCGCCGTGACCAGTCCCGTGGTCATCAGGTCGTGGCGCCGTGTGAGCCGCCGCCAGTCGCGCTCGTACTGCTGGGGTCTGCCGTCGACGACCGCAGCGATCGCGGCTCGGGCCTGCGCGAGCCCCAGGGCGATCCCCTCGCCGGTGAGCGCATCGACGTAGCCGGCGGCGTCACCGACCAGCAGCACGTGGCCCCGCACGCGACGGGTCGACGTCTGCCGCAACGGGCCGGCCCCTCGTACGTGCCCGGTCGCCGCGCCGTCGAGGCGTTCGAGCAGCCGGGGATGGTCGGCGAGCAGGTCGTGGAACGCCCTCCCCCGCTGACGTGTCAGGATCGCCACGCCGACCTGGCCGTCGGCGGTCGGTGTCACGTAGGCCTCCGACGACGGCGCCCAGTGCACCTCGACGAAGTCCGTCCACGGGGCGATCGCCGCATGGGCGCGTTGCGCGTACCGCCGGGGCATGCGGCTGACGCCGTCCAGTCCCACCGCGCGACGGGTCGGCGAGTGCAGACCGTCCGCGGCCACCAGGAACCTGGCGGGTGTGCCGTCCGCGAGCACGTGGTCGCCACGGTCCCGGACGTCCTTCACGGCAGCCTCATCCACCTCGACGCCGGCGGCCGAGACCGCCTCGGCCAGCGCACGGTGCAGCGTCGTCCGTCTCACCCCCCTGCCCGTGCCACCGCGGAAGGGCGCCTCGACCGCACGCGTCGCGTCCATGTAGCGGATGCCGACGAGGGGACGCCCCTGCAGCTCGACACCGAGCTCCTGCAGGCCAGTGACAGCGCCCGGCATGAGCCCCTCCCCGCACGCCTTGTCGACCGGACCTCGGCGCGGCTCGCGCACGACGACGTCCAGGCCCGCGCGCGCGGCGAAGAGTGCCGTGACGAGTCCGACCGGCCCTCCCCCCGCCACGACGAGGTCACGCATCAGCCGGCGGGCTGCGCGGCCGGCAGCGTGCGGAGGGCGGCCGACTCCACGCGCAGACGTACCGTCAGGAGGGCGGCGTCCAGCACCGTGAAGACGACGGCGGTGATCCACGCGTCGTGGACCATGGGCAGCGCGACGCCCTCGACCACGACGACGACGTAGTTGGGATGCGTCAGGACCCGGTAGGGGCCCCGCCGCACGGGCGGCGTGCCCGGGACGATGATCACCCGCGTGTTCCAGTGCCGGCCGAGCGCCGCGATGCACCACCACCGGCCCGCCTGGCAGAGGATGACGACGGCCAGCATCGACCAGGCCAGGACACCGGGGACGTCCGGCCGTCGCCACCACGCCTCGACGAGCATGCCGACCAGGAAGAGCGTGTGGAGCGCGACCATGACCGGGAAGTGGCGCTGGCCGCTCTCGACCCCGCCGCGCTCGAAGCTCCACTCGGCGTTGCGTCTCGAGACGATCATCTCCGCGACGCGCTCGAGCGCGACGAGGACGACGAGGACCGTGAACGCCAACAGGCTGGTCACGCAGCCACCCCCCGCACCAGCACCAGCTCGGAGCAGAACCCCGGGCCCATGGCCATGAGGATCCCGTACGCGCCCGGTTTCGGGGGCCGCTCGTCCAGCGTGTGCATCAGGACGTGCAGCACCGACACGGACGACAGATTGCCGATCGTGGCCAGGGACTCCCACGTCAGGGCGACGTCCTCGTGGCTGAGGCCGAGCGTCCGTTCGAGCGCCTCGATGACCTTCGGCCCGCCGGGGTGGCACACCCAGAAATCGATGTCCGCCCTCGTCAGTCCGTGCGCGTCCAGGAACTGGTCGACGTCGCCGCCGACGTACTTCTCGACGACGGCCGGCACCCCGGCGTCCAGCACGATGCGCAGCCCGGTCGACCCCACGTCGAAGCCCATGACGCGTTCGGAGTCCGGGTAGAGCCTGCTGCGCGAGTCGAGCACCTCGATCGTCGCGGAGCCCGAGGGGACGTTCTCAGGTCGTCCGGACGCAGACCCACGCGCGACGACGGCGGCGGCGCCGTCAGCGAAGAGGCCGCTCGACACGAGGTTGGCCACCGACACGTCCGAGCGCTGCACCGTGAGCGAGCACAGCTCCACCGAGACCAGCACCGCCACGTCCCGGGGATGCCCGACGAGGTGGTCGTGGAGGCGGGCGATGCCGGCCGCCCCGGCCACGCAGCCGAGGCCGAAGATCGGGACCCGCTTCACGTCCGGGCGAAGTCCGATCGCGGACGCGATCCGTGCGTCCAGCGACGGGACCGCCACACCGGTGACGGTCGTGGTCACGATCAGGTCGACGTCGGACGGCGTCAGACCCACCGCCTTCAACGCGTCGAGGAGCGCGCGGGACCCCAGGGCGACCGCATGCTCGATGAACAGGTCGTTCGAGTGTCCGAAGTCCTCGACGGCCGCGTAGTCCTCCAACGGCAGCACGAGGTGACGCTGCCGCACTCCCGCGTGACTGTGGAAGCTCCGCAGCTGCTCACGGTCGAGTCTCCCGTCGCCGACGATGTTCACGAAGGCGTCGGTGATGTCGTCCTGTTGGTAGCAGTGGTCGGGCAGTGCGCCACGCACCGAGAGAATCTGCACGCGCGTTCCCTTCCGTCGAGGGCGCCGCGACGCAGTGCCGAGGTTTTCATGGTCACACGGACCGGTCGACGCGACATGTCGAAACCGGCGGGGAGACGGGACGTCTGGGCATCCGGGCCGCTCGCGAGTACGTTCGCAGTCATGACCGTGGAGCAGCTCACCGTACCGATGGCCGATGGCACCGGGATCGCCGCGACGCGACGCCGGGGAGCCGGGCAGACAGTCGTCCTGCTGCACGCCGGCGTCGCCGATCGTCGCGCATGGGAGGCGGTGGGCGAGTCGCTGGAGGCCGACGGGCTCGACATCGTCGCGTACGACCGGCGCGGCCATGGCGACACACCGGCAGCCGACGAGTCGACGACGTTCACGCACGTCGACGATCTCGTCGCGGTGCTCGACGGGCTCGGCATCGGTCGTGCGGTGGTGGTGGGCAACTCGATGGGCGGCGCGCTCGCGCTCGACGCGGCCTTGCTGCATCCCTCGCGGATCGCCGGGCTCGTGCTCATCGGTGCGGCGGTCTCCGGAATGACCGACGACGACACCCCCTTCGACTGGCAGCTCGACCCCCTCACGGCGGCACTCCTCGAGCCCGCCGAAGACCCCGACGCCGACACCGAGGCCCGGATCGCCGCTCTCGCCCACCTCTGGCTCGACGGGTCCGGCGCCCCGGCGGGGCGAGTGGGCGGGCAGCCGCGTGAGCTGTTCGCGACGATGAACCGGCGCATCCTCGAGGTCGGGGCACCCGAAGACGCGGGCGATGCCGGCGTGGACGCCTGGACCCGCCTCGGCGAGGTGTCCGTCCCGACGCTGTGCGCGTGGGGCGATCTCGATCTTCCGCCCGACCTGCCGTTCTACGAGGAGACGGCCCGGCGCCTCGCGCAGGGGCCGGGGCGGGTGCTCCCGGGCGTGGCCCACCTGCCCGGGCTCGAGCAGCCCGAGCTGGTCGCGGACCTCGTGCGCGAGGTCTTGCGCCGCTGAGCCGGCGGGCGCGGTACGGCAGGATGTCGTCCCATGGCAGCCTCGGGACATGACGAGCGTGAGCTCACCGCGACGTTCTTCGCGCTGCGGGTGGGCCTGGTCGTCGCCGCAGTCTTCGTGCTGCTCGCACCGGTCCTGCTCCTGGTCGTGCAGGGCGAGCTGCCGCCGACGATCTCGGACTCCTGGTGGACGGACGCTCGCACGATCTTCGTCGTGGGGGTCTCGGCCGCGTCGTGCCTGCTCGTGGTGGTCCGGGGCGACAGCCTCACCGAGCAGACCCTGCTCAACCTCGCCGGCGCTCTCGGCTTCGTCGTCGCATCGGTTGCGTGCGTCCCTCGGGACGAGAACGGCGCACCGCTCGCTGTCTACGACCCCGACGTCGTGCAGCTCAACCGGTTCGCCCTGATCGGTCTGCTCACCATCGGGCTCCTGGCGTGGGTGGTCGGCGCGCTGCTCCCCGCGGCGATGAGGGGCCCGGACTGGCGGGTCGACGGGTGGCCTCGCCGCATCCTGACCGGCGCGCTCCCTGCGCTGCTCCTGGTCGGCGTCGTGGCATTCGTCGTCGACGGCGACGCCCTCGCCAGGCACGCCCACAGCCCGGCGGCCGTCGCGATGTTCGCGCTGCTCGGCCTCGTGGCGATGTTGCGCACCACCCGCGGCGCGCACGTCCTCCGGCGCATCGGCGACATCCCGACAGAGCGGTCCCTCACCTCGATGCGCCTCTCACCGAGCCCTGGCTCCGCGGTCCCGCTGACGCGCTTCGATGCCCTCTACACGGTCGTGGCGACGTCGATGCTCCTCATCGAGATCATCGCCGTCGTGCTCTTCCTGACCGTCGAGGAGCCCGGCTGGTTGCTGTTCGTCGAGACCGCGCTGCTTCTGCTGTTCATGGTCTTCTGGATCGCCCAGACGCGGGAGGCGTGGCTCGCCCTGAGGGACCCGCCGGCCGCTTGGCGGGTCTAGCCCTCGCCCGTTCGACCGCCGGGACGACCCACGCGTCGAGTGCTGCTGCGTCCGGCAGATCTGCTCCGGCGACCAGCACCACGCCGCCCATCGTCCGCGCGCCCATCGTGGCCCGTCGGGCGCCCAGCGCGAGTGCCTGCTCGACACCGTCCGTGCCGACGTGGACCATGAGGTCGTCGTCGCCGGCACCGACGGCCATGTGGGTGTTCACCGTCCAGCACAGGCCACCGAACATCGCGATCTCGCGGCACCCCTCCGGCGCGGCCGCGTCCTCCACGGCCGAACGGATCCTGGCGGCCAGCGCCTCGTCGTACGCCATCGCTCCCCCTCGGATCGCCGTTTCGTCCTGACGCGGTCAGGACAGGCCGACGATCGTCCCGTCGTCGAGGAGATCGATGCGCGAGGCGGCGGGGACGGCCGGCAGGCCCGGCATCGTCATCACGTCGCCGCACACGAGCACCACGAACCCCGCCCCGGCCGAGAGGCGGACCTCGCGGACGTGGAGATCGTGGCCGGTCGGCGCCCCGAGCGAGGCCGGATCGGTCGAGAACGAGTACTGGGTCTTGGCCACGCAGACGGGCAACCCGCCGTACCCGTCCGCCTCGAGACGATCCAGCCGCCTCCGGGCCTTGCCGTCCCAGGTCACGCTCGAGGCCCCGTAGAGCCGATGGGCGATCGTCTCGGCCTTCTCCTTGAGCGGCAGCCCGTCGGGGTACGTGAAGGAGAAGGTCGACGGACCGGACGTCTCGATCAGGTCGAGCACCCCCTTGGCCAGATCGGTCGCGCCGACGCCGCCGTCGACGAAGTGGGTGGCGGGATGGGCCTGGACCCCCAGCTCGCCGACCAGCTCGACCACGCGGGCCACCTCTGCGTCGGTGTCGGTCGGGAAGCGGTTGAGCGCCACCACGCACGGGATCCCGTAGACCTCCCGCACGTTGCGCAGGTGTCGGGCGAGATTCTCCATGCCGCGCTCGACGGCATCGAGGTCCTCGACGTGGAGATCTGCGGCGGCCACGCCGCCGTGGAACTTGAGCGCCCGGACCGTGGCCACCACCACGGCGGCGTCCGGACGGAGACCCGACTTGCGGCACTTGATGTCGACGAACTTCTCCGCGCCGAGATCCGCCCCGAAGCCGGCCTCCGTGACCACGTAGTCGGCCAGCCGCAGGGCCGCCCTGGTCGCGACGACCGAGCTGCAGCCGTGCGCGATGTTCGCGAACGGTCCGCCGTGCACGAACGCCGGTGTGTGCTCCAGGGTCTGCACGAGATTGGGGGCCAACGCGTCCCGCAGCAGCACGGCCATCGCCCCGGCGGCCTCGAGATCACGGGCGGTGATGGGCCGCTTGTCCCGGGTGTGGGCGACCACGATGTCGCCGATGCGACGCTTGAGATCGGCCCACGACTCGGTCAGGCAGAAGATGGCCATGAGCTCAGAGGCGACCACGATGTCGAAACCCTCCTCACGGGGGTAGCCGTTCGCGGGGCCGCCGAGCCCGACCGTGACATCGCGCAGCGCGCGGTCGTTGAGGTCGACCACCCGCTTCCAGTCGACCGACCGCACGTCGATGCCCAGTGCGTTGCCGTGGTGGATGTGGTTGTCGATCAGTGCCGCGAGCAGGTTGTTCGCCGCGGCGATCGCTGCGAAGTCACCCGTGAAGTGCAAGTTGATGTCGCTCATCGGCACCACCTGGGCCCAGCCGCCCCCTGCGGCCCCGCCCTTCATGCCGAAGACCGGACCCATCGACGGCTCGCGAAGGCATGCCATCGTCGTCAGCCCCAAGCCGCTCAAGGCGTCCGCCAGCCCGACCGTCGTCGTGGTCTTGCCCTCCCCCGCCGGTGTCGGTGACATCGCCGTCATCAGCACGAGCTTGCCGAGCGGCCGGTCCTGGAGGGACTCCAGGAAGCCGAGATCGACCTTGGCCTTGTGGTGCCCGTACGGCACCAGGTGGGCCGGGTCGATCCCCAGCTCGTCCTGGGCGACCTGGGCGATCGGGCGAAGCTCGGCCGCGTTCGCGATCTCGATGTCCGAGAGCATTCAGTTCCTCTCCTTCGTGACGCCCATGCGGCGCAGCAGCTGAGAGCGGCCCTCGGAGTCGGGCAGCTCGCGGACGTTGGACTCGACGTTCATCCGGGCGACGGCGGCCCCGGCCCTCGCGACCTCGCCGGCCGCGACCAGGTCCGACCGCAGCCCGGGCCTGGCGGCCGGCCGCAGCTGGTCGATCAGGACCAGCACCTCGATCACGGTCTCGACGACCTGCGCCTGCGGCTCGGAGGCTGCCAGCAGGGCCGCGTCGATCGCCGCGCGTCGGCCCTCGTCGTCGGCCGGGGCGCCCCACGCAACGGCCACGGCGCCGAAGGCCCGCTCGTCATCGACCACGAGCTGCTGGGCCCGGAGGAGGAGCGCCTCGGCCCGCTCGACCAGCGCGGCGTCCTCGCAGTAGCGCGCGACCATCGCCACGAGTGCCGCGGCCTGGGCGGCGCACAATGCCGCGACCGCGCCGCCCGCCGGGGTCGGCGTCCGCGCGGACAGATCAGCGAGGAACTCCGTGACGGTCCTGGCGTCCACGTCCGCGTCGCTCACCATGGGCCCACGCTAGTCCCGCGCGCGTCCTGCGCAACCCCTTTGCGACATGGCGTCCTTCGTCGGCAGTGCGGCCGAGGCCAGGAGGCCGATCTTGTCGGCCGCCTCGCTGCCGGGGTCCGGGTGGTAGACGACCAGGTGCAGGCCCTCGGTGCCGCCGATCGAGAGCCACTCACGGTTCAGCGTCATCCCCCCGACCTGCGGATGGTCGAACCGCATGGGCGCACCGAACTGCTTCTTGATGTCGTGGCGGGCCCAGAGCTCACGGAACCGCGGGCTCGCGAGCGACAGCTCGCCGACGAGCTCGATGAAGCGCGGGTCCTCGATGTCCGGGCCCACCGAGTGGCGCAGGTTCGCGACCAGGCACTCGGTGGAGCCGCGCCAGTCGGGGTAGAGCTCCTGCTGCTGGGGGTCCAGGAACATGTCGCGGAGCTGGTTGCCGCCGACCGCGAAGCGCGGTGACAGGGCGACCGCCACCGGATTCGAGACCAGGACGTCGAAATAGCGTCCCTCGACGTACGCGGGGTGCGGCATCGAGGCGACGAGCGTGGCCATCCCCGGCGGCACGGTCTCGGTCCGGGACCGGCGCGGACTGCGCCGAGGCCTGTCCCCCACCAAGGTCATGAGGTACGCGAGGTGGTCGTCGTCGAGCTGCAGCACCCGTGCGATGGACTCCAGGACCTGCACGGACGGATTGCGGTCGCGGCCGCGCTCGAGGCGCAGGTAGTAGTCGACGCTGACGCCCGCCAGCATCGCCACCTCCTCGCGGCGCAGGCCGGCCACACGCCTCGTCCCGGAGTCGGGGATTCCCGCGGCCTGAGGTGTCACCAGTCCGCGGCGGGCCTGCAGGAATTCACCCAGGGTGTTGGGCCGGTTCGTCATGGGTCCACGGTAGGCCCGCCGGTGGGATCGCGGGAGGTCCTGTCACACCCCTGGAGCGCGGCGGTACTGCCTGACGTCCCCCGCCGTCCCTAACGTCGTGGACGGCCCTCGTGGGCCACCGACACCGAAGGAATCCCATGACCATCACCCTCATCACCGGCGCCAACAAGGGCATCGGCCTGGAGACCGCCAAGCAGCTCGTCGCCCTCGGGCACACCGTCTATCTGGGGGCGCGCGACCGCGAGCGCGGCGAGAAGGCGGCAGCGGAGGCGGGCGGCACGTTCGTGCAGCTGGACGTGACCGACGAGGACTCGGTCATCGCCGCGCTGGCCTCGATCGAGGCGGCCGAAGGCAGGCTGGACGTCCTGGTCAACAATGCGGGCATCTTCGGCAGCTGGACCCCCGACGGCCCGACCGCGCTGCGCGTGTTCGACACCAACGTCGTCGGCATCGTCCGCGTCACCGAGGCAGCGCTCCCGCTGCTGCGCAGGTCCGAGCGGCCGGTCGTGGTCAACGTCTCCAGCAGCCTCGGCTCGTTCTGGGCCGTCACCGACCCCGACCGTCCCGAGTTCACGATCCCGGCCGCGCTCTACGCCGCGTCCAAGTCGGCGGTCACGATGCTGACCGTCCAGTACGCCAAGGCCGACCCGGACATCAGGTTCAACGCCGTGGAGCCGGGCCTCACCGACACCGACCTGACGGCCGACCAGAGCGCCGGGCGGCCCGCCGAGGAGAGCGCGCGCTTCGTCGTGCGATGGGCGACCATCGGTGCGGACGGGCCCACCGGCACGCTCCAGGACGAGTCGGGCGTCCTCGCCTGGTAGCCCGAGCCGCCCGACGGGCGTAGATTTCGACGATGGCCGAACGTGCAGATGCCACCCGGGACGCGCACTTCCTCGGCCCCGTCCCGGACCTCTATCAGCGGCTCCTGGTCCCGATGATCTTCCAGGGAGCCGCCGACAGCCTCGCGCGTTCCGTGGCAGGACTGGCTCCGGCGACGATCCTCGAGACGGCGGCAGGCACGGGCGCGCTCACCCGCGCGATGGTCCGCCACTGTCCCGGGTCGGTCATCACGGCCACCGACCTCCACCAGCCCATGCTCGACGCCGCCGCCGCGATCGGTGCTGACGGTGGCTCGGTGACGTGGCAGCAGTCCGACGCGCTCGATCTCCCGTTCGGCGACCGGACCTTCGACGTCGTCGCGTGTCAGTTCGGCGTGATGTTCTTCCCCGACCGGGTGCGGGCCTTCCGCGAGGCCGCCCGCGTCCTGAAGCCGGGCGGATCGTTCGTGTTCAACACCTGGGACCGCATCGAGCGCAACGAGGTCGTGCACGTGATCCAGTCGGCCCTCGTCGCGGCCGCCCCGCACGATCCGCTGGTCTTCATGAGCCGTACGCCGCACGGCTACTTCTCGCCGGCGCAGATCCTGGGTGACCTGGAGGCGGCCGGCATGCCCGGCGCGACGATCCATGCCGTCGACGCGACCGGGCGCACGACCGCCTCGGAGGCCGCGGCGGCCTTCTGCGGGGGCACACCACTCCGCGCGGCGATCGAGGCCCACGACTCCTTGAGCCTCGACGAGGCACGGGCCATCGCCGAGGCCGCCCTCGTCGCGCACTTCGGCGCGGGACCGATCGACGGGCCCATCCGCTCGTTCGAGGTGGTCGCGCGGCCGCCGACGTAGCGCGGCCGGCCTCGCTCAGCCCGGCGACCGCGCGGCGTTCGCCTGGGCTCGCCTGTGCAGCAGGGCCCGCTCGCTGCCGTTGCTGGTGCGCGAGGCCGCCTCGGCGAAGGCCTCGCTCGCCCGCTCGTGCAGGCCGGCCCGCTCGAGCAGATCACCCCGGACGCTCGGCACGAGGGGTGAGCCGGCGAGCGCGTCGGGTCCGAGGGCGTCCAGCACGGCCAGCCCGGCAGTCGGGCCGTGGGCCCGGCCGTGGGCGACGGCTCGGTTGAGCTCGACGACCGGCCCCGGCGCGACCTCGGCCAGGACGTCGTAGAGGGCCGCGATCCGTCGCCAGCTCGTGTGCTCGGGCTGCTTCGCCTTGGCGTGCTGCGCAGCGATCGAGGCCTGCAGGAAGTACGTGCCGACCGGTTTCCCCCGCCGCGCGAAGGCCTCCGCCCGCTGCAGCGCGGCCAGGCCGCGCCGGATGAGCAGGTGGTCCCAGCGCGTCCGGTCCTGGGCCTCCAGCAGCACCGGCATCCCCGACTCGTCCAGGCGAGCGGTCGTCCGCGAGCCCTGGAGCTCCAGCAGTGCCTGCAGCCCGAGCACCTCGGGCTCGTCCGGCGCGAGCGCGGCGAGCATCCGCGCGAGCCGCGTCGCCTCGTTCGACAGCTCGGGACGCATCCAGTCCTGGCCGGCCGTGGCGGTGTAGCCCTCGTTGAAGATCAGGTAGATCACGGCCATGACGTCGTCCAGCCGTCGGGTGCGTTCCTCCCCCGTGGGCAGCTCGAGCTCGACCCGCGCCGTGGCCAGGGTCTTCTTGGCCCGGGAGATCCGCTGGCCCATCGCCGACTCGGTGGTGAGGAAGCCGCGCGCGATCTCGGCGGTGGTGAGGCCGCCGACCAGTCGCAGCGTCAGCGCGGCGCGGGACTCGGCGGTCAGGGCGGGGTGGCAGGTCAGGAAGATGAGCCGCAGGACGTCGTCCTCGATGTGGTCGACCTGGGCGTCGAGATCAGGCATGGCCTGCTCCTCTCCCCTGGCACGGCCCACCTCGGTGACCTTGCGCCGAAGGACCTCCGCACGCCTGAAGTGGTCGATGCCGCGCCGCTTGGCGGTGGTCATCAGCCACGCGCTCGGGTTGTCCGGCACGCCGTCGGTGGGCCACTGCTCGAGCGCAGCGACCAGCGCGTCCTGTGCGAGGTCTTCGGCGAGCTGGACGTCGCGGGTCATGCGCGCGAGAGCCCCCACGAGGCGGGCCGACTCGGCCCGCCACGCGGTGACGATGGCCTCGCTCACTCGCCGGGCGCCTCCGGGCCGGTCGAGATCTGACGCAGGGTCGAGATCACGGTGACCTCGGGCCAGTGCTTCGCGTGCAGTTCGGCGAACTCCTGCTGATCGGCCACAGCGTCCTCGAGGGACTCGTAGTCCAGGATGGCCCACCCGCCGACGACCTCCTTGGCCTCCGCGTACGGCCCGTCGACCCGGCTGACCTCGCCCTTGTGCGACACGAAGTTCACCGCGTCCTCGGTGCCGTACAGCCCTCCGCCGTCGAGGAAGACCCCGTTGGCGGCCTGCTTGCCGATGTAGGCGTCCATCGCCTCGAACAGCGCCTGGGGCGGTGTGCCCACGCCCTCTTCCATCCTCACCAATCCCATGAACCGTGGCATGCCGATCACTCCTTGTGGTTGCTGGCGTTGCTTCTCGCACAGACGTCGAACCACCGCCAGGTCTTTCGACATCGAACCACGAAATTTCTTCGCTGTGACCGTCTCAGGTGCCGCAATAGGTGGTGTAGCGGCCGAAGTCCTGGGGCGCCGGAGCCGCGAAGCGTTCCAGGCCGGGACGCTCGTCGAAGGGCTGCCGGACGGCCTCGACGAGCCGTTCGAACGGATCGAGGTCGCCGGCCGTCGCGGCGTCGAGAGCCTCCTCGACCAGGTGGTTGCGCGGGACGTAGACCGGGTTGGTGCGGTCCATCAGGTCTGGGTCGGGCCCCAGAGCCCTCCAGCGCGCGAGCCAGTCGTCGATCGAGGCCAGGTCGACGACGAGGCCGCGAACCGGCTCGGCGTCGCCGCGGGCCGCTGCGCCGAGAGCCCGGAATCCGGTGGTCCAGTCGACGTGACCGCCCCGAAGGAGCTCGAGCAGCTCCTCCCCCAGCTGTGCTGCGGCAGCGTCCTGCCCGGTCGGCGCGAGCCCGATCTTCGCCCGGAGACCCGCGGCGTACGTGGCCGCGTACCTCGATCCGAAGGTGTCGAGCGACTCCATCGCCATCGCGACGGCAGCGTCCTGGTCCTCCGCGAGCAAGGGCAGGAGCGTCTCGGCGAACCGGGCGAGATTCCACTGCGCGACGGCCGGCTGGTTGCCGTACGCGTAGCGGCCGTCGACGTCGATCGAGCTGAAGACCGTCGCGGGGTCGTACGTCTCCAGGAACGCGCACGGCCCGTAGTCGATGGTCTCGCCGGAGATCGTCACGTTGTCGGTGTTCTTGACGCCGTGGACGAAGCCGACGAGCATCCAGCGCGCCACGAGGTCGGCCTGTGCCACGACCACCGCCTCGAACAGGGCGCGGTACGGGTTGTCGGCCGAGGCGGCATCGGGGTGATGGCGCTCGATCGCGTGGTCGGCCAGGCGCCGCAGCAGCTCGAGGTCACGGGCCGAGGCGACGTACTGGAAGGTGCCCACCCGCAGGTGGCTGCTCGCGACCCGGGCCAGGACGGCACCCGGGAGCAGGGTCTCGCGTCGGACCCGCCTGCCGGTGGCGACCACGGCCAGGGCGCGGGTCGTCGGCACACCGAGGGCGTGCATCGCCTCGCTCACGACGTACTCGCGCAGCATCGGCCCGACCGCGGCGAGGCCGTCGCCGCCACGTGAGAACGGTGTGCGCCCCGACCCCTTCAGGTGGAGATCGCGCGGACGTCCCTCACGATCGGTCAGCTCGCCCATCAGCAGCGCCCGGCCGTCACCGAGTCGCGGCGAGTAGCCGCCGAACTGGTGACCCGCGTACCCCTGCGCGACGGGGGTGGCACCCGGGGGCACCACGGTCCCGGTGAGCAGGCCCAGGCCGTCCGGGGCCCGCAGCGCCTCCGGGTCGAGGCCGAGCTCGGCGGCCAGGCGGTCGTTGAGCGCCAACAGCTGGGGGGCCGGCGTCTGCTCGGCCTGCCACGGCAGCGCCAGCTCGGGCAGCTCGGTCGCGAATCGGTGGGTCAGGGGGAACGTCACAGGAGTGGTCGTCACCTCGTCCAGCGTACGGGCCCCGCGCGAGGCCCGCTGGGACCGACGATGAGGGCTTCGGGTAGCCGTGGCTGCCTGAAACCCTCATCGTCCGTCCGCCCCGGGAAGCACGATGAGGGCTTCGGGTAGCCGTGGCTGCCCAAAACCCTCATCGCTGGTCCGCCCGGAGGGCTCGAGCGAGGTCAGCGGTGGGACCTCAACCAGGTCCGGACGTCCTTGACGACCTGGCGGTCGGGGTCACCGAACTCGGGTACGAACTTGCGCGTGAGGTTCATGGTGTGCGCCATGCCCGGATAGATGATGACCTCGTGGTCCTTGTTGTTGCCGGCCGCGCCGATCGCGGCATCGGCGGTCAGGGCGACCCGTGCCGGCGTCTGCAGATCGTTCTCACCGTTGAGCAGCAGCGTCGGTCCGGAGAACTTCGGCAGCGCCTCGGTCACCGTCGGGAACCGTGCGATGTCCGCGACGTACTCCTGCAGGTCCTCCAGGCCCGGGACGTCCGGGTAGTTGTCGATCCCCGTGGCCTTGCGCAGGACCGCGCCGGCCTCCCCGTCGATCGCGATCTTGCCGTCCTTATTAGTGTCCGTGCTGGCTTGGATCCTGTCGCCGTCGAGCAGGACGGGGCGGATCTGGTCGGCGAGGTCCTTCGGCTGGCCGACCAGGCCGTCCACGGCCTCCGTCCGGGTCAGCTGCCCGTCGGCGTCGACGTCGAACTCGTCGTGCATCTGCAGCAGCAGGCGACCGTAGAGCTGCAGGGTGAGCAGCTCCTTGATGTCCTGCCCGACGACCCCCATCGCGATGACGCCCGCCGGCTTCGGGATGCCGTACTTCTTCGGGTCGGAGGCCAGGTTGGCCGCCACGTTCGTCCCCTCGCTGTGCCCCAGCAGGAAGATCTTCGAGGCGTCCACCTTCGACGAGGCGGCGCCGAACCGGATCACCGACGCGGCGTCCTTCTGGATCTGCGCGTAGGGGTTCTCGGGGTTCAGCTGGTTCTGTTCCTTGCTCTCGACCGGCCCGATGCCGGTGACGCCGCGCTTGTTGAAGCGCAGGGTCGCGAAACCCTCCCGCGAGACGCCCTGGGCCAGCGGCAGGAACGTCGCACCCTTGCCGCCGGGCAGCGTCTGGTTCATGTCGTTGTGACCGCTCCCGTGCAGCATGACGACCAAGGGCAGGCGCTTCTTCGCATGGGTCGGATAGGTGAGCTCGGCCTTTGTGACCCACCCTTTGCCGAGGTCGATCCTGACCTGCTTGCGGGTGACGCCCTCCCAACCGGATGCCTTCGATGAGGAGGCGGATGGCCCGTGGTGCGGCGCCTTCTCCGTCACGCCTGCGCTGGCCGCACCCACACCTCCTGCGAGCAGGAGGGCGGCGGTGAGCCCGATGGTCAGCTTGCGGTACTTCGTCGATGTGGTCATGCCATCGACGCTATGGCGGCAGCGCTGGCCGTTCGATCCCGTCAACTACCCACTCTCGGTGCAGCAGGCTGTACTGCGGGGGCTCGGGTCGCGGTGGTCGCGCCGATGAGGGCTAACGGTTGCCGGAGCAGCGTCAAACCCTCATCGTGGGCTCCCCTGGCTGCCGCGGCGGGCACTAGCATCCATGTCGGCCTTCCGCCGAACGGTGAGCGCTGGTCCTTCGACGAATGACGAGGTGCACGATGTTCTTCCGCCGCAAGCGACACGATCACCCACCACGCGTGGCGACGTTCCGTCCGTCGCGCGCCAGCCAGCAGCAGGAGAACACGAGGCTCCGGTACATCGCGGTCCTGCCCTCGCTGCTGCTGATCGGCGGAGTCACCGTCGGGGTGCTGTCTGCCGACGACCGCCGTGCGGCCCTGCTGACGTACGGCGGGCTGCTCGCCGTGGCCGGCCTCATCGCCGCGCCGATCATCGTGGTGCTGTCGGCCCGCAACAGGATGCTGTTCGCCAACAGCTCCCTCACCGTGACGCCCGAGGCAGTGACACACGTCGACCGTCGGGGCAGGCCGACCACGTTCGACCGTAGCGACCCCACGCTGACCTCGCTGCTGACGTGGGTCGAGCCGACCGCGCTCCCGTACGGCGGAGTGTTCCCGCCGAAGACGCAGCTGCTGTTCATCGCCGACAGCACCCGACAGGTCCGAGTCGCCGGAAGTGACTGGGAGACGGACGACCTCAGGTCCGTGACGGAGGCTACGAACGGGCACGCCGCCGAAGGCGTCAGCACGGCGCGGCAGGTGAACGAGGCGATACCGGGAGCCATGAGCTTCCGCGAACTGCGTCCCTTGACGTTCGCGTTGGCGGTCGGCTTCGGCTCTGTTGCTTTCCTCCTGATGGTGATTGTCCTGATCGCGTTCTTGCTGAGCTGACCGCGACGTGGCCCCTGTTGACCAAGGGTGGGTGGTGGTCCGGATGTGCGGTGACGGCGGTGGCTTTACGCCCGCTGCGTGCTGGCCACCGGCTGTCGGCACGTGCGGATGTCGAAAACTCACGTCATTTCCCCGCGAGTGAACCAGCGGTTCGGCTCACGTCAGCAACGGCTGAGTCCTGACACGACGAAAGCCCTCACCGATCCCGTGCGGGCTTCTGGCTGTGGGACCACTTCTCTCGTCGTGGCCATCGCGCGGGGCGGACCGCCAGGAAGCAAGTACTGGATCCTCGGTGTCTCGGTGCGTTGATGTTCTCCTCGAGGGACCGCGAACGGTCCGTGACGGTCATGGATGGGGTGACCCGCAGTCATGCCCCTACCGTGGGTGCCTCGGTGCCGTTGATGTGCGCCCCGGGATGAACCGTGATTTGGTTGTCGCCATCATCGATGAGTCGGCCCACGATCGTGCCGTGCACGTCGACCGTGCCGTCGCTGACCACGAGGTCACCGGCGATCGTGCCGGCCACCGTGACCGAGCCTGCCAGGACCGTCACGTCTCCGGTCACTGTGCCGTGCACCTCCAGTTTTCCGCCGCGGACTTCGCACGAGCCAGCGACCGTGCCTTGGACGTCGACGTCGCTTCCGTCGTCCACGATGAGGTCGCCCTCGTGCTCATCTGTGATCACGTCCATGGGTCGCCTCTCTCACGGGTGGTGCGATCGACGTTACCCTCCTCGCTGGCACTTTCCTCGTCCTCGTGGTTCTCGGCGCGGATGTGGTCGGCGAGCAAACAAAATCGTCGTCGAGTCCAACGTCTGCCTGCACTCGACGCAGGTGCCGGCGGTGTAATCGGGCCGGATCCGCAGACCGCGCGCCCGCGTCTTTCCCCGCAAAGGGTCTACCGGCCAGTCTGTCGCGATCGCCGGAATCCACATGCCCGGAATGGGCTGCGAGCGCGGGAGAAAGTGTCGGTGGCCACCACTAGTTTTGAGGTATGGCCATCACGACAGCTCCGACCACTGAGTCGCTGTCGGATGCCGTACGACGCCAGGCCCGGGCTGAGGCTCACACCGTCCAGACGATGCTCGACTACCGGGACGCCGAGATGGCACGCACTGCGCAGATCGAGTCGTCACTTCGGCGCAAGATCGAGCGGTCGGCGATCGCGTTGACGATCGGTGAGGCGACCGGGATGTCCGAGGTGCAGATCCATCTGCGGCTGTCGATCGCCGACCGCGTGCGCGAGAAGACGCCCCTCGTGTGGGAGGCATTCGTCGACGGGCTGATCGACTTCTCCCGGGTCCGCGACATCAGCGCGACCATCGAGAAGCTGCACCGTCAGGAATCCATCGACCGGCTCGACGACCGCGTCATCGGCTACGCGACCAGCCACACCGGGGCCGAGCTGCAGCAGTGGCTGCGCCGGTTCGTCCAGCGGGTCGAGTCCGACCTCGCCACCGAACGAGCCGACGCCGAACGGGACCAGCGGCACGTCTCCGTAACCCACGGGGACGACTCGATGTCCTGGCTGAACGCCTACCTGCCCTCCCACCAGGCTGCGGCCATCGAGGCGCGTCTTCGCAAGGAGGCTCGCAAGTCCGCAGACCCTGACGACGACCGCACCGTTCCCCAGCGTGAGGCCGACCTCCTGGTCGCCTGGTGCACCAGCTCCGACTCCGTCACCTCAGCTGTCGATGCGAACATCGCCGTGACCGTCGGAGCGGACGTCCTTGCCGGTGCGACACCGGGGTTCGCGGAGTCCACCGACGGCGCCTGGGCTGTGCCCGCATCCTGGCTCGCGGACGTGATCGCGACCGGCAGCACCTTCTGGCATCGCATCGTCGTCGACCCGGTCACCGACGACGTCCTGGCCCACGAATATGTGGGCAGGTTCGCCCCCGACACCCTCGCTCTTGCGCTGCAGTTCCTCCACGGTGTGTGCCAAGCACCCGGCTGCATGGTGCCCTCGGAGCGGTGCGATCTCGACCACCGAATACCCCACCCCGCCGGGCCCACCAACGGAGACAACATGGGACCGCTGTGCCGACGACATCACAACCTCAAGGGCCACGGCCTGCTGCACTGGTCGACCAGCCCACCCCAACCGCCACCCGAGCCCCTCGTCATCGAGCTCTACCCACCCCGGACCGACTTCGTGATGGAGTACGTCGCCGCCTGAGCGCGGATGCTCCGCGCCAACGTCGGGATCATGATCGCTGCCGGGCGGGGTTCATGCCCGTCCCCGCCGGCAGAACTGATCACCGGGGCGTCGCGGTGTCGCTCCTTCTGCAGGTGAGGAGCAGACCGACGACCAGCTCGTCACGGATCAGCCCCACGATCGTCTCCTGCTGGGACTCGGCGCGCTGCCAGCGTTCGTCGTCGCGGTGGTCGCGCTCAACCACTTGCTCGACCTCCGTCGCAGCCTGGTCCCAGTCATCCGGGGTCGCCGGGACGTCGGCGAGCGGCGTCTCCGCGACGACCGTGAGTCCGGTCGCCGCCAGGTGGTCGAGGAGCTCGGACCGGCTCGGGAACGAGTTGCCCTCCGGCTGGTCAGGCAGGGACTCGACCCCCCGGGTGTAGACGAGCAGGCCGACCGCACCGCCGGGGACCACGGAGCGCCGCAGCTCCTCGAGGTACGTCCGCTTGTCCTCGATCGTGCACAGCACGCCGAGGGACCAGGCCGCGTCGAACGTCTCGTCCGCGAACGGCAGCCTGAGGCCGTCGGCGACCGTGGTGGGGTGGTCGAACAGGCGCACCGCGGCTCGGCAGGCGCCCTCCATCGGCTCCGCCAGGACGGGACGCACCCCGTAGCCACGGGCGACGTACTCGGCCGGGCCGCCGACGCCCGCGCCGGAGTCGAGCAGGCGCATGCCCGGCTCCAGCCCCATCGAGGTGGCCAGCCAGTCGAGCCCGGCCGGGCTGCCGCTGCCCCGGCACGCGGCCGGCAGGGCGTGGTCCTCACCCAGCTCCTCGACCGCGGACGCCGTCCACCACGCGACGGTGTCGAACTCGTCGACCATGGGTTCTGCCTCGCTCATGCACCCTCCCGGATCAGATGACCTGTCTCAGCCTTGACCTGCGCCCCGGCCAGCGCCCCGTCGCCGGAGGCCAGCCCGGAGAGGTTGACCCCGGCCACACCGTCGATGGCCAACAAGGCCCGCGCCTCGTCCAGGGCCGTCTCGATGCCCGCCGACCGTACGTCCGCGGCGCCGAGCACCTGCGCGACCTGATCGGGATCGAGGTGGAGCCCGGGGAAGTTCTGCAGCACGCGGGCCGAGCGCTCGTCGGTGTAGAGGGCCACCGCGGCGATGACCGGGATCGTCAGGCCGAGGTCGCGGGACGCAGCCACGAAGGTGGCGACCTCCTCGGCGGTCCCCACGTGGTTGAGGACTGCCAGGTGGGCCCCGGCGTGCTGCTTCTGCACCAGGCGCGCGGGGCGGAGGCGCTGTGGGACCGCCGACGGCGCCTCCGGCACGGCGACGGCGTGGCCGGCCCGGGCTGCTAGCGCGGCGAGCTGCGTGCCGTCGAGGTCGAACACCTGGGTGACGTCCGGGCGTACGCCCTGGGCCCGGCCGTCCCCGGTCACGCACAGGACGCCGTCGACGCCCGCGACCGCGAGGCCGGCCAGCTCCTGCTCAAGCACGACGCGGTTGCGATCGCGGCACGCGAGGGTCACCCACGGCACTCCCCCGGCCTGGGCGATCAGCGCCGCCATCAGTGTCGGCGGGAAGTCGGGTCGGTTCTGGTGCTCCCCGACCAGCACGGCGTCGCACGAGTCGGCGAGCGTCCGCGTGACCTCGGCCAGGCCGTCCGGGTCGTACGCCGGGATGGTCAGGTCCGTGAGCACCACGGGCCGGTGCTCCGCAGCCTCCAGCAGGGCGCTGCCCGGGGTCGTCGACGGCAGCAGCTCCCGCTCCCACCGCACGGTGTCCGCGGCAGGGCCGGCGAACGGGCAGGGACGCGGGTCGATCTCGCACGACGCGTCGTCGCGTACGCCACCGCACGGGCCGAAGGTCATCGCCTTCGGGCAGGAGGTGGCAGAGGACACCTGCCAGATACTAGACCGGGACCAGCCAACCGGCAGGTCGCCGCGGGGTGATCAGCCCGCGGACCGTTGCGCGATGCGACTACGCCCAGGAGCGTCGCGCGACGACCAAGGGGTACGACCACGTCATGGTCAACTACGCCTTCGAACCCCACCCGATCGTCCGACTGCTCGAGAAGCCCGCTGCCGAGTTCACCTGCAACGATCTCGTCCACGCCGCGGAACAGCTGGAGCTGCGCCAGGTCAACCTGCGTTATGTCGGCGGCGACGGGCGGCTCAAGACGATCGCCTTCCCGATCGACTCGCAGGACCACCTCACCGAGGTGCTCATGCAGGGTGAGCGGGTCGACGGCTCGAGCATCTTCCCGGGCGTCGGCAGCGAGGCCAGCGACGTCTACATCGTGCCGCGTCACCGCACCGCGTTCGTCAACCCGTTCGGAGAGCGTCCTTCGCTCGACGTGCTGTGCTCGTTCTACGACGAGGACGGCAAGCCCTTGTCGTACGCGCGTGAGCAGGTCGTCCGGCGGGCGTCCGAGGTGCTCACCGAGGACACCGGGATGGTGCTCGAGGCGTTCGGCGAGCTCGAGTACTACCTCGTCGACGAGCCCGAGCGGGTGTTCCCGGTGGAGGAGGAGCACGGCTACCAGGAGTCCTCGCCCTTCTCCAAGGGAGAGTGGGTACGCGAGGAGGTCCTGGGGCATCTGGCGAGCATGGGCATCAAGCTCAAGTACGCCCACGGGGAGGTCGGCAACATCCTCGAGGAGGACCGCCAGCTGGTGCAGCACGAGATCGAGTTCTGGCCCGTGCCGATCGAGCAGGCCGCGGACGCACTCGTCATCGCCAAGTGGGTCGTGCGGGAGGTCGCCTACCAGCACGGCCTGGAGGTGACATTCGCCCCGTCCGTCAGCGGTGAGGGCGCCGGCAGCGGACTGCACGTGCACAGCAGGCTCGTGCGTGACGGTGCCAGCGCGATCACGGACGACGGCGGTGTCAACGACACGGGACGTCAGCTGATCGCGGGCTACCTGTCGATGGCGAAGGCGCTGACGGCGTTCGGCAACACCGTGCCGACGTCGTACCTGCGCTTCACCGAGGGCGGCGAGTCGCCCGAGGGCATCTGCTGGGGCGAGACCGACCGCACCGGTCTGGTCCGCGTGCCGCTCGCCTGGGGAGGCGGCGTGCTGCCCGGAATGGTTGCCCACGCCAACCCCGGCAGCTCCGAGCCGATCCCCGAGCAGGACATCCACCCGCAGACGGTCGAGCTGCGGCTCGGCGACGGCTCGGCCGACGTCCACCTGCTCCTCGCCGGCATGGCCGTCGCGGCCAGGCGCGGGCTGCGCGACCCCAAGAGCCTGAAGCTGGCCGCGCGTCTCAGCACCGAGGACCACAGCAAGTTCGAGCAGCTGCCGGAGTCGTGCGCCGAGTCGGCCGATGCCCTCAAGCGCGACCGGGCGGCCTTGGAGGCCGACGGCGTCTTCCCGCCCGACCTCGTCGACGCGGTGATCGAGGGACTGCGAGCCCACGACGACGCCAAGCTCTTGAAGAAGGCCGCCAGGAACGACGAGACCCGAGAGGAGCTCGTGCGGCGCTACTGGCACGTCGGCTGAGCGGGGTCGGCAGACACCGTGCAAGGATCCACCTGGCTCGCCGCGGCGACCGTTCTCGTCGCGGCGGCCTGCGGCCCCAGCAGCGCGGAGGCGCCGCCCGCCCGCGCCAGTGCCACACCCGACGTCCGTGACGGCTTCGCCGCGCTCGAGACGTCGTACGACACCCGGCTGGGCGTCTTCGCGGTGGACACGGGGACCGGCCGTCGGGTGACCTGGCGCGGCACCGAACGGTTCCCGTTCGCCTCCACGATCAAGGCACCGCTGGCGGCGGTCGTGCTCGATCGCACCTCGCGCCGGGGCCTCGCGCGCACCATCCATTACGACGCGTCCGATCTGCTGCCGGGCTCACCTGTCACCGAGAAGCACCTGGCCGACGGGTTGCCCCTGCGCGACCTCATCGACGCTGCGCTGCGATTCAGCGACAACACGGCAGCCAACCTGCTGTTCGAGCAGATCGGCGGGCCGGCCCAGCTGGATCGCGAGCTGGACCGCATCGGTGACCGCGTCACCAATCCCGAGCGCACCGAGCCGGACCTCAACTCCGCCGTCCCGGGGGATGTCCGCGACACCACGACGCCTCAGGCCCTGGCGACGACGGTCGGCGAGTACGTCGTGGGCAAGGCGCTGCCGCGCCACGACCGCGACCTCTTGCGCACCACGATGGTCGACAACACGACCGGCGATGCGCTCATCCGCGCGGGCGTGCCCAAAGAGTGGGTCGTCGCCGACCGGACGGGCGGTGCGAGCCACGGCGTGCGCACGGCGGTCGCGGTCGCGTTCCCTCCCGGACGCTCGCCCGTCCTGATCGCAGTCATGTCGAGGCGCGACCAGGTCGGCGATGAGTACGACGACGCGGTCATCGCCGAGGCCACGCGGATCGCGGTCGGTGCGCTTGGTCTGGCCTGAGCCGACCGGGCCGATCCATGACAAACTTCAACCGTGCATCATGACTACTCCGGAGATCAGTACGCCCGCATGGCTCGCGCGCTGGCCGGCGAGCTCGGTGTCACGGCGACGCACGAGTCCGCGACCGCGACGGCCCTGTCGATCGTCGACGGCTGCGATCACGCCGGCATCTCGCTGGTGATGAGGAATCGCAAGATCAAGAGCGTCGCCCCCACCGACGACGTCGTGACCCGCGCGGACGACCTCCAGTACGAGACCGGCGAGGGGCCCTGCCTGCAGGCCATCCACGACCAGGAGACCGTCTA
This sequence comes from Aeromicrobium yanjiei, assembly GCF_009649075.1. Lineage (GTDB taxonomy): Bacteria > Actinomycetota > Actinomycetes > Propionibacteriales > Nocardioidaceae > Aeromicrobium > Aeromicrobium yanjiei. The sequence goes on along the minus strand of NZ_CP045737.1, from coordinate 1,516,115 downwards.
CTCCAGCGACCTGCGCAGCGACGATCGCTGGCCCTCCTGGGCCCCTGCGGCCTCGTCATCGCTCGGCATCCGCACCGCTCTCAGCCTGCAGCTGTTCATCGGTCCCGATGCGATGGGCTGCCTCAACCTCTACTCCGACCAACCGCACGCGTTCGGACCGGACGAGCGCGTGTCGGCTCACGCGCTCGCGGCCCACATCGCCGTCGCGATGACCGCAGCAACGGACCAGGAGAACCTGAGCTCGGCACTGATCAACCGCACGCTGATCGGACAGGCCGAAGGAATGATGATGCAGGCCCTGCAGATCACGGCCGAGCAGGCCTTCGCCGCGATGGTCCGCGTCTCCCAGGCCCGCAACGTCAAGGTCCATCGCGTCGCGTCCGAGATCGTCAAGAACGGGCTGAAGGCCGGGCTGTTCGACTGACCCGGCGTCGCGACCCTGCCACACGGCCTCGCGCGGCTCTGCAGCAGGTGCCACGACGGCGCAGCGCGCACGCCGGATAGCCTCGACGGGTTCCCCCTCTCGGGGACCCCGCCCGTCAGCACGACCAGGAAGTGGTAGGACATGACCGACTCGACCCTGCAGGCCGTCTTCGACCAGGTCATCGCCCGCAACCCGGGCGAGGCCGAGTTCCACCAAGCCGTCCGCGAGGTCCTGGACAGCCTGGGTCCGGTCGTGGCCAAGCACCCGTCGTACACGCAGGCCGCTGTCATCGAGCGCCTGTGCGAGCCGGAGCGGCAGATCATCTTCCGGGTGCCGTGGGTCGACGACGCGGGCAACGTGCGCATCAACCGGGGCTTCCGGGTCGAGTTCAACTCCGCGTTGGGCCCGTACAAGGGTGGACTGCGGTTCCACCCGACGGTCAACGTCGGCATCGTGAAGTTCCTCGGCTTCGAGCAGATCTTCAAGAACGCGCTGACCGGGCTGCCGATCGGCGGCGGCAAGGGCGGCAGCGACTTCGACCCCAAGGGCTGCAGCGAGGGCGAGGTCATGCGCTTCTGCCAGTCGTTCATGACCGAGCTCTACCGCCACATCGGCGAGTACACGGACGTGCCCGCGGGTGACATCGGCGTCGGCGGCCGCGAGATCGGCTACCTGTTCGGCCAGTACAAGCGCATCACCAACCGCTACGAGTCCGGGATGCTCACCGGCAAGGGCATCACCTGGGGCGGCTCGCAGGTGCGCAAGGAGGCGACCGGCTACGGCACGGTCTTCTTCGTCGAGGAGATGCTCAAGCAGCAGCGCGAGACGTTCGAGGGCAAGCGCGTCGTGGTCTCGGGCTCGGGCAACGTCGCGATCTACGCGATGGAGAAGGTCGTCCAGCTCGGCGGCACCGTGGTCGCGTTCTCCGACTCCAGCGGCTACGTCGTCGAGGAGGACGGCGTGGACGTCGAGACCCTCAAGCAGGTCAAGGAGGTCGAGCGAGGCCGGATCGCCGACTACGTCGAGCGCCGCGGAGGCCGAGCCCTGCTGGGCTCGAGCGGATCGATCTGGGACGTGCCGACCGACATCGCCCTGCCGTGCGCGACGCAGAACGAGCTCGACGAGGACCACGCCGCGACGCTCGTGCGCAACGGCTGCCGCATCGTCGCCGAGGGCGCCAACATGCCCACCACCGCAGCGGCCACCAAGGTCCTCGCCGATGCGGGCGTGCTGTTCGCTCCCGGCAAGGCCGCGAACGCCGGCGGCGTCGCGACCAGTGCCCTCGAGATGCAGCAGAACGCGTCGCGCGACTCGTGGTCGTTCGAGCACACCGAGCGCCGCCTCGACGAGATCATGCGCGGCATCCACGACCGGTGCCTCGCCACCGCCGACGAGTACGGGGTGCCGGGCGACTACGTCGCGGGAGCCAACATCGCCGGCTTCACGCACGTCGCCGACGCGATGCTGGCGCTCGGGGTCATCTAGGCGACCCGGAAGCCCCCTACCCTCGGGGGATGCGCACCCTCCGCACGGTCCTGCTCCCCCTGGGCCTGGTCGCGATGCTCGTCGCGACGGCGCTGCCGTCCCACGCCGAGCAGCGCGGGACCCGCTACCCGGGGCACACGGACATCGTCGCGACCACGTTCTGGGTCGGCGAGATCTTCGACCCGAGCGCCGAGGACGGCAGCCAGATGTTCTCGACGTACGACGACCACTGGTTCGAGAGCTACGGCGGGTGTGACGGCGTGGTGACCGCGCGAGGCTGCGAGACCGAGAGGCGCACGGCCCGCAACGGCTACTTCCCCACGAAGATGAAGCCGCGGGAGAACCCGTTCTACCTCGACCTGCCCTACGACGACCTCAACGACCGCGCCGGCTTCGCGCAGCGCCGCAAGGTCGTCCCGTGGGCGGACAAGTCCCCGTGGAGAAGGATCGTCCGCGACCCGGACCGCAGCATCATGAAGAACCGCTGGGTCAAGATCAGCCGCCGGGGCCACCACTGCTACGGCCAGATCCAGGACGCGGGGCCGGGCAAGTACCACGACAAGAAGTACGTGTTCGGAACCAAGGACGCCCGTCCGGCCAACAAGCGCTACAACCGGGCGGGCATGGACGTCTCCCCCGCACTGAACGGCTGCCTGCACTTCTCCGAGCTCAACGGTGACAGCGACCGCGTGGACTGGCGCTTCGTCGACTACGCGCAGGTCCCACCGGGGCCGTGGAAGCGGATCATCACCCGCAGCTAGAGAGTGCCGATTCGGCCACGGCGCTGCCCCACTCGCCCTAGCATCGTCGGATGCGCACTCCCCGAGGACTGGTCCTCCTCGTCACGCTGGCTCTCGCGCTCGTCGTGCCGGTCGTCCCGGCGTCGGCGGCACCTGCCCGACCGGGCGCCCCGTACGTCGTCGCGTCATCGCCGCACTCCCTCACCGTCACCTGGCCCGCGGCCAAGGGCGCGAAGCGCTACCGCGTGGCCTACTCACGGTCGCACGCGCGTGCATCCACCTCGTCCGCGACCACCCGCTCGACGTCGGGGCGGTCGACCAGGCTGACCGTGGGCGGGCTGCGCCCCGGCACGACGTACTGCCTGACCGTCCGCGCGATCGGACGTGGCGGATCGGGTGCACGCTCCAGCGCCCACTGCCACGCGACGATGCCGCGAGCCAACAAGACTTCGCACCCCTCGATCTCGGTCGTCACCTACAATCTCTGCAGCACCGCGCAGGGTTGTGGCAGGTGGTCCCTCCGCCGTGAAGCGATCTTCGCCAAGATCAAGCAGGCCGACGCGGACATCGTCTCCCTGCAGGAGAGCGGGCTCAAGCGCAAGGAGCTGCGGCCGCGGCTGGAGCAGCTCGGCTACCGCCAGGCGCACCTCAGCCGGCGCAACGTCATGTACTACCGCGCCGCCCGCCTCGTCCAGGTCAAGCGCGACGTGCCGATCCCGATCTGCCTCAGCAAGCCGTACGCCGGGGCCATCGACTACACCTGGATCGACGACTACCACTGGGACATGGTCACCGACAAGCCGTACCGGCTGTACAAGGGGACCTGGTACTACGCCGGGGACGAGTGCCCCGGCGTGGGCATCCCTGCGCCCTTCGAGAGTTCCTTCCGACTGCCCCACGGACGCCCGGCCGACTGGATCGGCCTGCGTGACAGGCTCACGGGCGATGAGCTCCTCGCCGTCAACGTGCACCTGACGCCGGGACGCACGGCAGGGGCCACCCGTCGGCGCAAGAGCGAGACGGCCGCACTGGTCCGCCACATCGACCGGACCGCGAAGAAGATGCCTGTCGTCCTCACTGGCGACTTCAACTCCGACCGCACCCGCTCCGACGACGTCGTCGGCAGGCTGCTGGGCAAGGCCGGCCTCGGCGACGCGTACCAGCGCTCGGCGACCTACACCCGTCCCTATCTCAACAGCTACAACGGCTATCGCCGCACGCCGAACCGGAACACACGGTGGGGTGGGCACATCGACCGGATCTTCGTCCGCGGAGGCTTCGGGGTCACCGGCTGGGAAGTCATGGCCGACCTCAGGCGCGGGCGGTACGTCGGCGCCCGCGCCTCGGACCACAACCCCGTCCGGGCCCGACTCTTCATGCCGTCGCCCCGGAGGGCGTCGCCGTAGCCCCTCAGACCGCGAGCGCGGCGTCGGCGTCGAGACAGGCCGAGGCCAGGCGCCCGACCGGGTCGGCGAGCAAAGGCTCGAACGCGAGCTCTGCCGCCCCGTGGAGCACCGAGTCGCCGCCCAGCCCGGGCAGCGTGACCCGGACCAGCTCACGCGGTGCGATGAGGGCATGCACCTCCAGCTCGCGCTCCACGTCCTCGTGGACCAGGGGGAACAACGAGCGCAGGTAGCCGCCGAGCACGATCACCCGCGGGTTGAGCATGTTGACCATCCCCGCGAGCCCCCGTCCGAGGTGCCGGCCGACCAGACGCAGGTCGTCGGGTGCCTCGTGCACGCCCTCGAGGAACTCACCCAGCGCCCCCACCCGCTCGGCGGGGCAGCCGATCGCGAGGGCGATCGCGTCCGCGCCGATGACGGTCTCCCAGCAGCCGTGCGCGCCGCAGTGGCACAGCTTGCCCTGCGGCACGAACGGCATGTGCCCGATCTCGCCCGCGTAGCCTCCCGCTCCCTCGAGCTTGTGCCCGTTGACGATGACGCCGGCACCCACGCCGACCTCGCCGGAGAGGTAGACCAGGTCCTCGACACCGACGCCGGCTCCCCTGAGGTGCTCTGCGAGGGCACCCAGGTCTGCGTCGTTGCCCAGGACCGGCACGGCGAACGTGCCGATGCGGTCCGCAAGGATCTTGGCGAACGGGACGTCGCGCCAGCCGAGGTTGGGGGCCAGGCGCACCAGGCCGTCATCGGCCCGGATGATGCCCGGCACCCCCACGCCGACCCCCACGAGCGCCGAGCCGGGCTCGACGTCCTTGACGACCAGCCGCATGAGCTCGACGACCGAGGACGCTGTGGCGTCGGGGTCGTGGCCGGTGGGCACCGGGCCGGTGGCCCGAGCCTGCACGACTCCCCCGAGCCCGACCCGGGCGACCGTCAGGCCGTCGACCCGCAGGTCGACGGCCAGGACGTACGCCCCGGTGCGTGCCTTGACGTCCACGGAGGGGCGTCCGGCGCCGATGCGAGCCCCTGAGGGCTTGGCCTGCTCGGCCAGGCCCAACGACTCCAGCTCGGTGACCAGTCCTGCGATCGTGCTGCGGTTGAGTCCCATGCGCGCGGTCAGCTCGGCCCGGGAGAGCCTGCCGGCACGATGCACGTGACCGAGAACGGTCCCGAGATTGTGCCGGCGGACGTCCTCCTGGTTGGTGCCGACTCCAGCGCGTCCGGCGGAGGCCATGCCTACAGGCCTGTCGCGGAGCGCCGCCGGCGGGAGATCGCGTCGACGCTGGCCGCGAGGAGCAGCACGCCACCGGTGACGATGAAGTTGATGTACGACGCCTGGTCGAGCAGACCCAGGCCGTTCGCGATCGTCGCGATGACCAGACCACCGATGACCGCGTCGCGCGCCTTGCCCTTGCCGCCGAACAGGCTCGTGCCGCCGATGACCGCCGCACCCACGGCGTACAGCAGCGTGTTGCTGCCGCCCGACGAGGTCGAGACCTTGCCGAGGTTGGACGCCGCGATGATGCCGCTCAGCGCAGCCATGCTCGAGGAGAACACGAACACCGAGATGCGGATGCGGTCGACGCTGATGCCGGCGCGCCGTGCGGCCTCGGCGTTGCCGCCGACCGCGTAGACGTGGCGGCCGTAGGAGGTGCGGCTGAGCACGAACGTCCAGAAGATCAGCAGCGCCGCGACGAGCAGCAGGACGTACGGGACGCCCTCGATCGTGAAGCCCGGGTTGGGCGCACGGTTGACGTTGAGCACGGCCGTGACGACGAGAACGATCACGGCGAGGGCCACGATCTGCGCCACGACGACCGCGAGCGGCTGGTGCTGCAGGCCCTTGGTGACCTTGGCGCGGTGGCTGCGCAGCGAGAGCGCCGCGAACGCCACGATGATGACGATCGCAAGCACCCAGCCCCACACCACGGGGACGTTGCTCTTGGTGATGCCCTTGATGACCTCTTGGTCGACGCGGACCGAGCCGCCGTCGCCGATCAGCTTGAGCGTCACGCCCTGCAGGCCGAGGAAGAACGCCAGGGTCACCACGAACGACGGGATGCCGAGCTTGGCGACCAGCACGCCGATCACGAGGCCGATGACGGCACCCGTGACGAGGGCGAGCAGCACTGCGACTCCCCACGGCTGGTCGTGCTTGGCGATGAGCAGGCCCATCACACAGGCCGAGACACCGCCGGTGACGCCCGCCGACAGGTCGATGTCGCCGAGCAGCAGCACCAGGACCAGGCCCATCGCGAGCACGATGATGGCGCCGGCCTGGGTGATCAGGTTGGCCATGTTGAGCGCGGAGAAGAAGCGGTCGTTGGCGAAGCCGAACACGATGAACAAGACGATGAGGCCCAGGATCGCCGGGAGGGCGCCCATGTCGCCGCCGCGCACGCGGTTGACGTACGCCCGGGCGGCCTCGCCGAGCGTGTTGGACTGCGTGCGGTCGTTGGCGAAGCCCGCCTCTTCCGCGTCCGAGATGATGTCAGTCATGTCTGGTCCCTCAGGCGTTCGCGGACGGGGCGGCAGCCCCGTCGATGTCGGAAGATGTACCGGTCGTGATGAGCTCGACGATCTGACGGGACGTGACGTCCTTCGTCGCGACGTCGGCTGCCACCCGGCCGAGATAGAGAGCGGTGATGCGGTCCGCGACCTCGAACACGTCCGAGAGGTTGTGCGAGATCAGCAGCACGCCCACGCCGGAGTCGGCGAGACGCCGCACGAGGTCGAGCACCTGGCGGGTCTGTGCCACGCCGAGCGCTGCGGTCGGCTCGTCCAGCAGGACGACCTTGGAGTTCCACAGCGCCGCCTTGGCGATCGCCACGGTCTGGCGCTGGCCACCGGAGAGGCTCGAGACGCTCTGGCGCACCGACTTCACGGTGCGCACCGACAGCGAGGCCAGGACCTCACGGGCCTTGGACTCCATCGTGGTCTCGTCGAGCACGGGGCCCTTCTTGACCTCGCGGCCGAGGAACATGTTCTCGACGATGTCGAGGTTCTCGCACAGGGCGAGGTCCTGGTAGACCACCTCGATGCCGAGGGCGGAGGCGTCCTTGGGGCCGTGGACCGTGACGTCCTCGCCCGCGAAGCGGTACTCGCCGCTGTCGATCGGGTAGATGCCTGCGACGGCCTTGACGAGGGTGGACTTGCCGGCACCGTTGTCGCCGACGAGTGCCGTGACCTGGCCCGGGTAGATGGTGAGGTCGACGTCGTGCAGGACGTGGACGACACCGAAGCTCTTGTTGATTCCTCGCAGCTCGAGGAGCGGGGACGTGCTCATTGCTGGGCCTCCGATGGGGCGCTGTGTGCGGCGGTGCGGTGATGACGGGGCGTTGCGGGCTGCGGCTCCCCGGGTCGTCCCCGAGGAGCCGCCGCCTGTGTGTGTCAGCTGATGCCAGCGTCAGCGCACAGCTTGGTGAAGTTGCCGGTGCAGAGCTCCGAGGCCTTCATGTCGCCCGCGTCGATGACGGCCTTCACGTTGGTCTTGTCGATCGCCACCGGGTCCAGCAGGACAGCCGGGACGTCACGCTTGCCCTGGTCGTCCGTGACAGTTCCCGTGGTCTCGGGATCTTCGCCCTTGACCATCGCGATGGCGACCTCGGCCAGCGCGCCGGCCTGGCCGGTTGCCGACTTCTGGATCGTCATGCACTGGTCACCCGCGAGGATGTTCTGCAGGCCCTCGACCGTGGCGTCCTGGCCCGTGACGGCGACCTTGCCGGCCTGACCGTTCTTGTCCAGGATCGAGATGACCGCGCCGGCGAGGCCGTCGTTGGCCGCGTAGACGCCCTCGACCTTGCCGTCGACCTTGGTGTAGAGCTGCTCGAAGATCGTGACTGCCTGCTCGTTGTCCCAGTCCGGGACAGCCTGCTCGCCGACCTTCTTGTACTTGGTGTTCTTGTCCAGGACGCTGTGGGCGCCCTGCGAGAAGAGCGTCGCGTTGTTGTCCGTCGGCGAACCGTTGAGGTAGATCAGGTTCGCGTCCTTGTCGCCCAGGCACTTCTGGAGGCCCTCGCCCTGCAGCGCGCCGACCTTGCTGTTGTCGTACGAGATGTAGACGTCAGCCGAGCCGCCCAGCGTCAGGCGGTCGTAGTCGATGGTCTTGACGCCCTGGCTCTTGGCCTTCTCCTCGATGGCCGCACCCGAGTCGGAGTCCAGGTTGACGATCGCGAGGACGGTCACACCATCGGTGATCATGCCGTCGGCGATGGTCTGCATCTTGTCCGCGTCGCCCTCGGCGTTCTGGATGTCGAAGTCCACGTTGGCGGCCTTGAAGGCCTTCTCCAGCGCCGGCTTGTCGGCGCTCTCCCAGCGGACCGACGACTTCGTGTCGGGCAGGATGACGCCGATCTTTCCCTCGGCCTTGTCGCCGCTGCCGCCGCCGTCGCCTCCGCCACTGTCACTGTCACTGCCGCCGCACGCACTGAGCGCGAGAGCCGCACCCATGACCGTCGCCAGCATGAGATTGCGTGTCCGCTTCACACAGACCGCCTCCAATTCCTCCAGTTGTGCGTCGCGGCCGACGTGTTTCGTCCACGTAACGCGTTTGTTGTTCGACACAACGTATAGCGTGAGAGAGGTCACGTCCAGCACTTGCGACAACAAATTGTTGTCGCGGACAGCATTTTGTGGCGCGGTGAGAAAAAATCAGGGGCACCGCCGTGTCGGCGATGCCCCTGACCTGCGAGAACTGATCAGGCGAGCAGGCTGCGCAGCACGTACGGCATGATGCCGCCGTTGCGGTAGTAGTTCGCCTCGCCGGGCGTGTCGATGCGCACGACCGCGTCGAACTCGATCGTCGAGCCGTCCTCGGAGCGTGCCGTGACGTGGATCGTCTTGGGCGTACGACCCTCGTTGAGCTCGGTGATGCCGGTGAAGTCGAACGTCTCCTCGCCCGTCAGGCCGAGCGACTCGGCGCTCTGTCCCTCGGGGTACTGCAGGGGCAGGACGCCCATGCCGATGAGGTTGGAGCGGTGGATGCGCTCGTACGACTCGGCGATGACGACCTTGACGCCCAGGAGCGCGGTGCCCTTGGCCGCCCAGTCACGCGACGAGCCCGAGCCGTACTCCTTGCCCGACAGGACGACCAGCGGGACGCCGGCCTCCTGGTAGGCCTCGGACGCCTCGAAGACCGAGGTGACCTCGCCACCGTTGATGAGGTTGCGGGTGTAGCCGCCCTCGGTGCCGGGAGCCATCTGGTTGCGCAGACGGATGTTGGCGAAGGTGCCGCGGATCATGACCTCGTGGTTGCCACGACGCGAGCCGTACGAGTTGAAGTCGCGCGGCTCGATGCCGTGCTCCGACAGGTACTTGCCGGCCGGGCTGTCCTTCTTGATCGCACCGGCGGGGCTGATGTGGTCGGTCGTGACCGAGTCGCCGAGCTTGAGCAGCACGCGCGCACCGGTGACCTCCTCGACCGGCGACGGCTCGAGGGCCATCCCGTCGAAGTAGGGCGCCTTGCGGACGTAGGTGGACTCGGGGTCCCAGGCGAACACGTCGCCGTCGGGCGTCGGCAGGTTCTGCCAGCGCTCGTCGCCGGCGAACACGTCGGCGTACTCACGGCTGAACGTGTCGGAGTCGATCGACGACGCGATGACGTCCTCGACCTCCTGCGGCGACGGCCAGATGTCCTTCATGAAGACGTCGTTGCCGTCCTGGTCCTGGCCCAGCGGCTCGTTGAACAGGTCGACGTCCATCGAGCCGGCCAGCGCGTACGCGATGACCAGGGGCGGGGACGCGAGGTAGTTCATCTTGATGTCGGGGTTGATGCGACCCTCGAAGTTGCGGTTGCCCGACAGCACGGCGGTGACCGCGAGGTCGCCGTCGTTGACAGCCTTGCTGACCTCGGGGATCAGCGGACCGGAGTTGCCGATGCAGGTCGTGCAGCCGTAGCCGACGAGGTTGAAGCCGAGCTTGTCCAGGTAGACGTTCAGGCCGGACTTCTCGTAGTACTCGGTGACGACCTTCGAGCCCGGTGCCAGCGTCGTCTTGACCCACGGCTTGCGCTGCAGGCCCTTCTCGACGGCCTTCTTGGCCAGCAGGCCCGCGCCGATCATGACCGACGGGTTGGACGTGTTGGTGCACGACGTGATCGCGGCGATCGTGACGGCGCCGTGGTCGACCTCGAACGACGTGCCGTCCTCGAGCGTCACCATCTGCGGGTTGCTCGGACGTCCGGCGCCCGACGGGGCGGGGGCGTTCGGCTTGTCGCCGCCCTGGCCGTCGTCGGTGCTGCTGGGCACGTCGGAGGCCGGGAAGGACTCGTCGACGGCCTCGTCGTAGCCGTTGAGGTCCTGCTCGGTGTAGTCGGCCAGCGCGGTGCGGAACGAGCCCTTGCTCTCGGTCAGCGAGACGCGGTCCTGGGGACGCTTCGGGCCGGCGATCGACGGGACGACGTCACCCAGGTCGAGCTCGAGGTACTCGGAGTAGCGAGCCTCGTGCTCGGGGTCGTGCCACAGGCCCTGCGCCTTGGCGTACGCCTCGACGAGCGCGATCTGCTGCTCGTCGCGGCCGGTGAGGCGCATGTACTTGGTGGTCTCGTCGTCGATCGGGAAGACCGCGATGGTCGAGCCGTACTCGGGGCTCATGTTGCCGATCGTGGCGCGGTTGGCCAGCGGGACGGCGCCGACGCCGGAGCCGTAGAACTCCACGAACTTGCCGACCACGCCGTGCTGGCGCAGCATCTCGGTGATGACGAGCACGAGGTCAGTCGCGGTGGCGCCCTGCGGCAGCTCGCCGGAGAGCTTGAAGCCCACGACGCGCGGGATCAGCATGCTGATCGGCTGGCCGAGCATGGCGGCCTCGGCCTCGATGCCGCCGACGCCCCAGCCGACGACGCCCAGACCGTTGACCATCGTGGTGTGCGAGTCGGTGCCGACGCAGGAGTCCGGGTAGACCGTGCCATTCTTGTCGAACACGACGCGCGCGAGCTTCTCGATGTTGACCTGGTGGACGATGCCGGTGCCCGGGGGGACGACCTTGAAGTCCGCGAACGCGCCCTGGCCCCAGCGCAGGAACTGGTAGCGCTCACGGTTGCGCTCGTACTCGATCTCGACGTTGCGCTCGAACGCCTCGGGCGTGCCGAAGACGTCGGCGATGACCGAGTGGTCGATGACCAGCTCGGCGGGAGCGAGCGGGTTGATCTTGGTCGCGTCGCCGCCGAGGTCGGCCATGGCCTCGCGCATCGTGGCGAGGTCGACGACGCACGGCACGCCGGTGAAGTCCTGCATGATCACGCGGGCGGGCGTGAACTGGATCTCCTTGCTGGGCTCGGCGTTCGCGTCCCAGGAGGCAAGTGCCTCGATGTCGGCCTTGGTGATGTCGGAGCCGTCCTCGGTGCGCAGCAGCGACTCGAGGAGGACCTTGAGGCTGAACGGGAGCGACGCGACATCGAGTCCGTCGCCCTCCACCGCGCCCAGGCGGTAGTAGTCATAGGAGGCATCCCCGACAGTGAGGGAGTCCTTTGAGTTGAAGCTGTCGACGGCCATCGTCATTCTCCTTCGCGGGTCGGCTTCCATCCTGCCCAGAGACGACGTGAGTCGCACGGTCAGGCTCGCCTAACCCGGGGTCAGAAACCTCGTGTTCGGATTTGTCTTGATATCAAGATACATGATGTCGAGAGGCCGAGCACCGCGACGCGCCGCCGCTACCGCATCGAGCGCACGTAACCGACGACCCTGCGGCCGTCTCGGACCCGGTCCTCCCACGTGATGCCGACGCCCAGGAGCACCGCACTGACGGCGGCGATCAGGAGCACGCGCGGCGCCGCGTTCGCGTACGGACCGATGTTGCACAGCACCAGCAGTGCCAGGATCGAGGTGCCGGCGACGAACGGCGCCTGCCAGCTCAGGCGCACCCCGGCAGCCAGCGCGACGACGGCGCCCGCTCCGAGGAGCAGCGCGCGCAGATCGGTCGGGTCGGCCAGCGCCTGCGGGACGCTCGGCAGCAGCGCGAGCGCCAGTCCCGGGCCGAGGGTCGCCCACGTGCTCGTCCCGGAGCCCCGGTGGGTCTGGTGCACGCCGATCGCGAGGGCGACAACGCCGAGCGGGAGCGTGTAGGCCTCCACGAACGAGGAGCCACTCTCGACGATGAGCAGCACGTACGCGATCAGCAGCGAGACACCACCCGGCCAGACGTACCAACGTCGACCGGCCACGGCGAGGCCCAGGGCGACGAGGACGGCACCGACCAAGGTCCAGCGCACCGCCATCTCCCCCGTCGACCCGGGGACGGCCAGACCCACCACGATGCCTGCGGCCCCGGCGAGCTCGAGCGGCACGCGGGCGGGGTGCTCCGGGAGGCGCAGGTTCGCGACGGCCACCAGTGTGAGGCCCACACCGAGCACCACGAGCGCCGTGATCGTCTCGTCCAGGTCGATCTGACCCACCAGCGACCCGACTCCGGCGACCGCCAGCCATCCGGCGACGACACCGCTCAGCACGCGCAGGACGTCGGGGCCCTTCATGATCGCGAGAGGGGCCAGGATCGCCGCGCCCGCGAGCCACGTCGCGCTCGACACCCCGTGCGAGGCCCCGGCGAGGGTCGAGGCGGTCAGGACCAGGAACAGGGCGACCGGTCCGGCCGCGATCACGGCCTCGCGCACCCGCAGGGCGACCAGGGCCAGCGCCAGCAGCACGGCAGCGGCCGCCCACACGGGCAGGCGCAGCGCCACGACGGCCTCGATCGCGCCCAGCGCGGCCACGACCGTCATGATCGACGTCGCGTGGCCGCGCAGGCCCGACGCCTCCGGCCAGCGCGGGAGCGCCCACGCGACGACGAGGAGCCCGGCGAGGACGACGGGCACCGCCCACAGCTCGTGGTTCTCGACGCTCCCGACGTCGAGGCGGCCGTTCCACTGCAGAGCCCAGGGATCCTGCAGGATCAGGCCGATGACGCCACCGACCTCGCCCAGCAGGGCCAGGTGCATCAGCGCGACGGCGACGATCACGGGCAGCGCAGCCACTCGTACCCCACGCATCCAGTCGTCGGTCCCGCGGATCCCGACCGCCGCGAGCACAGCGGCAAGGAGGGCAACGGTGGAGGCGATGACCTCGTCGCTCGCGCCATCCGCAGTCGGCACCACGACGAGGGCGACGACAGCCAGCACGGCCAGCGCCGTGGCAGGGAAGCGCACGATCGGGACCACCGCAGCGATCACGAATGCCGCGACCGCCATGAGCATCATCGGGACCCCGTGTCCGCCCGCCAGCACGTCGCCGATCGCCGGGTGTGCCCCCAGCTCCACGAGTGCCGCGATGTAGGCATAGACGAAGAACGCCGCCACGACCAGGCGCGCCACGATGGTCAGGGCCGCGAGATCGGCCGGCCGCGTCAGCAGGGCCAGCACTCCGACGACGACCAGGGCGATGACCGCTCGCCAGGCGAAGCCGATGTCGTCGACGACCCCCCCGGCGCCGAAGCCGGCGCCGACGATCCCGGCGCCACCCGCGACCACCGCAGTCGCCAGGACCACGGAGAGGTGGGGTCGCGCCCAGAGTGCGATCGCCACGGCCAGTGCCAGCAGGACGACGCCCCACACGAGCCAGGCAGCGGCGACGTCGAGCGACCCGAGACCGACCAGGCCCTCGTGGCGGGCCGCGAAGAAGTCGAGCGTGAGCAACGCCAGGAACACCGACCAGACGGCTTCGGCGGATGCGCGCAGAGGACGACGCGTGACCCAGACGCCGAGGGCGCCCATCACGGCGGTCACGGCGATGAGGATCAGCGTCCGACCGGCCAGGCCGAGGTCCTCCCACGACCGGGTCACGAAGATCGTGCCCGCGACGACGAGGCCGAAGGCGCCCAGCACGAGCAGGATGGTCCCGACCGGCCACGGCTTGGACGATGCCACGGACGGCTGCGGGGGCGCCGGGTAGGACGGGAAACCGGGGCCGCCCGGCGGCGGGGTGAACGGCTGCTGCTGGACCGGCGGCGGTTGGACCGGCGAGGGCTGGAACGGCGAGGGCTGGAACGGCGGCGCGGGAGCACCCTGAGGGACCGGCTGTCGCGCCACCCGATGCCGGCCCGCCCGTGCCAGCAGGTCGTCCGCCTGAAGGAGCACCTGCCACAGCTGGCGCACCTCGAGCGAGCTCAGGTCGAGGCCGCAGTGAGGGCACGCCGGTTCACCGGCGATCACTCCTCGGCAGTCTGGGCAGGCGTGAGGGTCGGCGAAGCGCATGGCCACACCATGGCGTGTGTGACAGCCAGACTCAAGTTGCGCCCAGCGTGTCGGCCCCTGTCGTTGAGTCCGCGCCCGCGAAATGGTCGATGAGCACCGTGCGCACCTGCAGGTAGAGAGACCGCATCGACACCGTCTCGCCGCGCTCGGCGCGGCGCGCCCACTCGTCGTAGGCCAAGCGCAGAGTGGTGCTGATCGCAGTGACGACGGCGCGGGCGTGGATCTCGTCGACGTCGGGGTCGCAGTTGGCGCGCAGCACCATGGTCGTGAGCTCCTGCACCTGCTCGTCCTCACGGGTGAGAGCGCGCGCGAGCAGGCCCGGGTCGGCGAGAACGAGGCGGCGCGCCCGCAGGATGCGGGCGTGGCCCTCGGGAGACTCCGCATCCAGGGCATCGATGCTTGCGAGGCAGGCCTGCTCGATCGCGCGGATCACGGCGGGCGCCGTCTGATCGACGGCGCGCACGCTCGCCACGAGCCGCTCCATCGAGTCGTCGTCGACGAACAGGGCGTTCTCCTTCGTCACGGCGTGGCGATAGAAGGTGCGTGGAGCGATGCCGGCCGCCTCGGAGATCTCCTCCACCGTCGTGGCCGACACCCCCTGGCGCTCGAAGAGCTCGATCGCAGCATCGCAGATGTCGCGACGGGTCTCGCGACGTCGCAGCTCGCGCAGACCGCCGTGGGTGTCGAAGTCGCTCACCCGCCCATCCTCGCACCCTGCCGAGAAAAGTGGCAGTCGCTGCCATATAGTGGCGACGGCGCTCTGGCCGATTTTTCCGGCGCGCCATGCGCCCCTTCGCCAGCCCGGTCGACAGAAAGCCCTTCGTGACGCTCGAGCAGAACCACCAGACCGCCTCGCCCTCCACCGGCACCCTCACTCACCGCACCGGCCCGGTGATCGCCCTTCTCGTGGGGTCGGCCTTCGTCGTCATCCTGAACGAGACGATCATGGGCGTCGCCCTGCCCCGGCTCATGACCGACCTCGACATCACCGCGGCCACCGCGCAGTGGTTGACCACCGGATTCCTGCTCACCATGGCGATCGTGATCCCGTGCACCGGCTACCTGCTGGCTCGGTTCCCGCTGCGAGGGCTGTTCTTCACGGCGATGTCCCTGTTCGCCACCGGGACCCTGATCGCGGCGCTCTCCCCCGGCTTCGAAATGCTGCTCGCCGGGCGTGTGGTCCAGGCCTCCGGCACCGCGATCATGATTCCCCTGCTGTTCACCACCGTGCTCAACGTCGTGGCGCCCGAGCGGCGCGGCCGCATGATGGGTGTCATCACGATCGTCATCGCCGTGGCCCCGGCGATCGGACCGACGGTGGCCGGGGTCGTCCTGTCGGCCCTGGACTGGCGCTGGATGTTCTGGCTGGTGCTGCCCATCGCGCTGCTCGCCATCGCGCTCGGTGCGGTGTGGGTGCGCAACGTCACCGAGACCTCGCACGCCACGTTCGACCCGCTGTCGGCCGTGCTCGCCGCGATCGGCTTCGGCGGTTCCATCTACGGCCTCAGCCTCATCGGCGAGTCAGCCTCGGGCGACACGCCCGTCTCGTTCTGGGTTCCGCTCGTCGTCGGCGCCGTCGCGCTCGGCGTGTTCGTGCTGCGCCAGCTGTCGCTGCAGAAGACCGACACCGCCTTCCTCGACCTGCGCACCTTCGCCTCGCGCTCCTTCAGCCTCGCCGTCGCGCTCGTCGTCGTCGTGATGGCGGCACTGTTCGGCTCCCTCATCCTCCTGCCGCTGTTCCTGCAGGACGCTCTTGGGCTCGACACCCTCGAGGTGGGCCTGATGATGCTGCCCGGCGGCGTCCTCATGGGCGTGATCGCGCCGATCGTCGGCGCGCTCTTCGATCGCTTCGGACCCCGGCCGTTGGTGCTGCCCGGGATGAGCGTCGCCGCCGTTGCCCTCTGGGGCATGACCACGTTCGACATGGACACCGAGATCTGGTGGATCGTGCTCGTCTACATGGTCCTCAACCTCGGACTCGGCTTCGTCTTCACCCCGCTCCTCACCTCGGCACTCGGCTCCCTCCCCCGCGCCCTGTACTCCCACGGCAGCGCGGTCATGAGCACCCTCCAGCAGGTCGCGGGCGCCGCCGGCACCGCGCTGTTCATCACGCTCATGTCGCTCGGCACCAGGCGGGCCGAGGATGCCGGTGACGGCCCCGCCGAGGCGCTGGCTGCCGGGGTGCACAGCGCATTCCTCGTCGGGGCGGTCATCGCCACCGTGGCCGTCGCGCTCACCCTGTTCGTGCGCAGGCCTGCCGACGTCGAGGAGCCGTCACCCCAGGTCGTCGGGCACTAGGTCCAGCGACGGCGTCAGTGCCGGCCGCGCGGGCCGAGCACCGGCCGCCAGCTGGCCGCCGTGTCCGGGTCACCCGTGCCGTCGTAGCGCGCTCGCAGGGGGTATGCGTACACCGGACGTTCCATCGTGGTGCTCCCGGTGGCGACCTTGCTGGCCAGCACCGAGGTGGGCGCCTTGCCCCGCTCGGTCCAGGCGCGGATGTCGCGGAGCCAGTCGACCTGGTCGGCACCGGGCCCGCCGCCGCAGTGGTACACGCCGGGCAGCAGGTACAACCGCGCGAACTGCTGGGTGCGGGCCAGCGAGCCGTAGCGTCGAACCACGTCCTCGTAGTACTGGATGGTGCCGAACGGAGTGATCAGCGGGTCGGCGAGGCCGTGGTAGATCATCAACTTTCCGCCCGAGCGGCGGAACGCATCGAGGTTGGTGGTGTCGGCGTTGTAGACGTTCGCCAGCGTGCTCAGCCGGGCTGCGTCCCGGTTCGGATCGAAGTCCCGCAGCGAGTAGTCCGGCCCGGGGTCGGACGGGAACGCCAGATAGCGCAGGGCTTGCTCGGCGAACGCACCGCCACCGCTGAGGCCGGTCGGCGAGGTGCTGATGTCGGCACCGACCCAGCCGCCCTCCGAGCCCCGAGGAAGCCCACCGGGGTACAGCTCGCGGCCCCGGTCGTCGCGCGGGCTGTCGTACCACTTCTTCACCACAGCGACCTGCGCAGCACTGAGACACCCCGTCGCGGCCCCGCCATCCGGGCAGAGCAGCGTCGCCGGGTTGAACCGGCAGGTGCGCGGATCGTCGACCACACCGTCGGCGACCGGCCCGTCGCAGGCCTCCTGCACGCCTCGGGCGACCAACGCGGCGGCGTCCGCGTCGACGATCTGCCGGAAGCTCGCGTCCCGGTTCTGCAGCTCCCTCACCCCCTGGGAGAGAGGAGCCAGGTAGTTCTGCCGGTTGGCCGGCGCACCGGCCACGATCCCGTCGAAGTCGTGCGGCCAGCGCTGCGCCTCGATCAGGGCCTGCCGGCCACCGGTCGAGCAGCCCACGAAGTAGGAGTACGCGGGTGCATGGCGGGTCAGCTTCGTGAGCGCAGCCTTGGCGGCCAGCGCGGTCAGGTGTTCCGAGAGGTAGCCCCAGGTCTTCTGGGCCGCAGTGTTGTTGAACGCGAACGAGGCGTCGGACCCGCTCCCGACGTGGCCGGTGTCGTCGGAGGCGACCGCGTACCCGAGGTCGACGCTGGCGTCGCCTGACGTGCCGGCGGTCGGGATGCTGCCGCAGAAACCGCCGCCGCCCTGCTGGACGTAGCGGCGGTTCCAGTCGGTCGGCGCGGCCAGGCGCAGCTGGATCACGGAGGTGCTGGCGTCGCCGGCGCGGACCGTGACGCTCGCGCGTACGTCGCAGTAGGCCGTGCCGGCGGCGGTGCGGCCAGTGGTCGCGGACGTGACCACCGTCCGGTGTCCGACGGCGCGACTCAGGTTGCCGATCGCGGCGGTGGAGCAGTCGGTTCGTGTCGCGGGACGATCATGGGCGACGGCGGGACCGGGTGACCCGGCGACGACCAGACCGGCCGCGACGGCCATCCCGCTGAGAAGACGTAGGACGTGTCGCACGAGGGACTCCGATGTTTCGCTGGGCGGAACGTCGCTGAGGCACCGCGACCTTGAGATCACGGTAAAACCGGCATGACACGAAGTCAACGGTCACCAGCATCGTTCCGCCTGACGACGGCTCGGATCACCGCAGGTTGGAATCGACCCTCTCCAGCAGCGCGACGCACTCGACGTGCTGGGTCATCGGGAACAGGTCGAACGCGCGCAGGTCGGTGAGGACGTAGCCCTTGCTCGCGAACGACGCGAGGTCGCGCGCCAGCGCGGCCGGGTCGCAGGCGACGTAGACGATGCGGCGCGGCTCCAGGGCAGCGATGTCGGCCACGGCCTTCTTCGCGCCCGTGCGCGGCGGGTCGAGGACCACGACGTCCGCGCGCTCACCGAGGGCGTGCTGGCGCAGCGCCCGCTCGACGGTCTCCCCCACGAGCCTCACCTGCGCGAGGTCGTGCAGATTGCGGCGGGCGTCGCGGGACGCGCCCGGATCGGACTCGACGCTGAGGACGGTGCCGCCCTCCCCCGTCTGCTCGGCGAGGAAGGTCGTGAACAGGCCGACGCCCGCGTAGAGATCGAGAACCGTGTCGCCGGGCCGCACGTCGGCGGCCGCGAGCACCGCGTCGACCAGGGTGGCCGCCGCCTGCGGGTGCACCTGCCAGAAGCCCGAGCCGCTGACCCGGAAGTCAGCGGTGCGCACCCGCTCGGTGACCGCGCCTCGGCCGCCGCGGGTCGTGCCGTCCATCGCGACGACGCCGTCCACCTCGGCCTCGACCTCGTCGCTGATGCTGGCGTCGGTCACGAGCAGCCGGTCACCCGTCGAGGACACGATCGCCTCGACCGCCTCGGCGTCCCACGTGCGCCCCAGCACCTGCGGCAGGTCGGGGTGGGCGATGAGGCAGCGGTCCACGGGCACGATCTCGTGCGACCGGTGCCGGCGCAGTCCGGGGCGCCCGTCCTCGTCGACCGCGAACTGCACGCGCGTACGCCAGCCGAGTGCGTCGGGGTCGACCGCCTCGACCGCACCGTCCCACTGCAGGCCCGCCAGGCGGCGCAGCTGCTCGCGGACGACGTCGCCGAGCAGCTCACGCTGGACCGCGGGCTCGACGTGCTGGAAGTCGCATCCTCCGCACTTGCCGGGCCCGGCCCACGGGCACGGCGGCACGACCCGTCCCGGAGCGGCCTCGATGACCTCGATCGCGTCGGCGCGCAGGAACGTCTTGGTCTCCTCGGTCACCCGGATGCGCACCTTCTCGCCCGGCAGGGCGTGCCGGACGAACACGACCTGGCCGTCCAGGCGGGCGACGCAGTGGCCACCGTGGGCGATCGGGCCGATGTCGACGACGGCTTCGATCGCCATCATCGGCTCCGGAACCCGCGTCGGACGTCACCCGGTGCCGGACGTTCCTGGGCCAGCTTCTTCCTCGCGTGACGGGCCGAGCTCAGCTGGTAGGGAACGCTGGTCACCATGACTCCGGGCACGAACAACAAACGTCCTTTCAATCGCAGGGCGGTCTGGTTGTGCAGCAGCTGCTCCCACCAGTGGCCGACCACGTACTCGGGGATGTAGACCGTGATGATGTCGCGGGGGCCGGACTTGCGCAGCTCCTTGACGTAGCGCACCACGGGACGCACCAGCTCGCGGTAGGGCGAGTCGACGACCTTGAGCGGCACGGGGATCTTGAGGTCCTCCCACTGCTTCATCAGGTTAGCGGTCTGGTCGGGGTCGAAGCCGACGGTCAGCGCCTCGAGCGTGTTCGGACGGGACACGCGGGCGTACGTGAGCGCACGCATCGTGGGCTTGTGCAGCCTGCTGACCAGGACGATCGCGTGGACTCGCGACGGCAGGGTCACGTCGGAGTCGTCGATCGCGAGCTCGCCGGCGACCCGGGTGTAGTGCCGGTTGATCGCGCGCATCAGCACGAAGACCCCGATCATCGCGACGATCGCGATCCAGGCGCCGGCGAGGAACTTGGTCAGCAGCACGATGACGAGCACCGTCGCGGTCATCGCCAGCCCGATCGTGTTGACCGCCCGCGACCGCTTCATGCGCGTGCGCTCGCGGGGATCCGTCTCGGCCGCGAGGTGCCTGTTCCAGTGCCTGATCATGCCGAGCTGGCTGAGGTTGAACGAGACGAAGACGCCCACGATGTAGAGCTGGATGAGCTTGGTGACCTCGGCGTCGAACGCCTGGATCAGCACGATCGCCGCGAGGGCGAGCACGATGATGCCGTTGCTGAACGTGAGGCGGTCGCCGCGGGTGTCGAGCTGGCGCGGCAGGAAGCCGTCGCGCGCGAGGATCGACCCGAGCACCGGGAAGCCGTTGAACGCGGTGTTGGCGGCCAGGATGAGGATGATGCCGGTGCACGCGATCGTGAAGTAGAACAGCGGCGTGAAGTCGCTGTAGAGGGTCTTGGCGAGCTGACCGATCACGGTGTCCTGCGTGTAGCTGTCCCCGGCGGGGCTGCCATCGGGACGCAGCAGCTGGGTCGCGGGGTCCTCCACGAAGCGCAGCTTCATCAGGTCGGCCAGCACGATGATGCTCATCAGCATCGCGATCGCGAGCGATCCCAGCAGCAGCAGGGTCGTGGCGGCGTTCTTGCTCTTGGGCTTCTTGAACGCCGGGACGCCGTTGCTGATCGCCTCGACCCCCGTCAGCGCCGCGCAGCCTGACGAGAACGCGCGCGCCAGCAGGAACACCATCGCGACGCCCGTGAGCCCCTGCTCGAACTGCCCCTCGGGCGCGATGTCGAAGCCTGCGCTCGGCGCCTCCGGCAGGTCGCCGAACAGGTAGCGGGAGTAGCCCCACAGGCCCATCATCAAGATCGCGGCCATGAACAGATACGTGGGCACCGCGAACGCCTTGCCCGACTCCTTCGTCCCGCGCAGGTTCATCGCCATCAGCACGATGACGAGCACCGACGCAGCCGTGGCCTCGTGCCCGTTCAGCCAGGGCAGGGCCGAGGTCGCGTTCTGCACCCCCGAGGAGATCGAGACCGCAACCGTGAGCACGTAGTCCACGAGCAGCGCGCTGCCCACGGTGAGCCCGGCCGTGGGGCCGAGGTTGACCGTCGCGACCTCGTAGTCGCCGCCGCCGCTGGGGTACGCGTGGACGTTCTGGCGGTACGACGCGACGACGGTCAGCAGCACCAGGGTCACGGCGATGCCGATCTTCCAGTTGAACGCGTACGCGGACAGCCCGCCGAGCGACAACGTCAAGAAGATCTCGTCCGGGGCGTACGCGACCGAGGACAGCGCATCGCTGGCGAAGACCGGCAGCGCGATCCGCTTCGGCAGGAGGGTCTCCCCCAGCTGGGTGCTGCGGAGCTTGCGGCCGACCAGCGCCCGTTTGGTGACCTCGGTGACTCCCACGAGAGTCGATGCTAGACCTGCGGTGGGCATCTCACCGACTGGCGCACACGGGGAGCCCTTTGCCGGTGTAGCGTCGCCTCCGTGCACATCGTGATCATGGGTTGCGGACGGGTCGGATCGACTCTCACGCGCAGCCTCGAGCAGCGCGGCCACACCACCGCCGTCATCGACACGAACCCCGACGCGTTCCGTCGTCTGGGTCCGGGTTTCAGCGGCATCACCGTCACCGGGATGGGCTTCGACCGCGAGGTGCTGAAGAAGGCGGGCATCGAGCGTGCCGACGCCTTCGCGGCCGTCTCGAGCGGTGACAACTCCAACATCATCTCCGCGCGGGTGGCCCGTGAGCAGTTCAAGATCGAGAACGTGGTCGCGCGCATTTACGACCCGGGACGAGCCGAGGTCTACGAGCGGCTCGGCGTGCCGACCGTCGCCACCGTGCCATGGGCGGCCGACCAGGTGCTCCGCCGGCTCGTGCCCGCGGGATCCGAGCCGGCCTGGCGCGACCAGTCCGGCGACGTCCGCCTCGACACGGTCTACGCCCCGTTCAGCTGGGTCGGCCACCGCATCGCCGAGCTGGAGGCCACCGCGAGCGTCCGCGTCGCCTACCTCACCCGGCTCGGCGCCGGCCTGATCGCGCAGCCCGACACGGTGATCCAGGAGGGCGACTACTTGAGCCTGTTCATGCTCGAGTCGACCGCCGAGAGCTCCCACGCCGCACTCGACGCAGGACCGGAGGCCGGATGATGCGCGTCGTGATCGCGGGAGCGGGCGCCGTCGGGCGCTCGATCGCCCAGGAGCTCATCGGCAACGGGCACTCGGTGCTCCTGATCGACAAGTCCCCCGCGTCGATCCGAGCCGAGCTCGTGCCCGAGGCTCAGTGGCTGCTCGCCGATGCGTGCGAGCTCTCCTCGCTGACGGAGGCCCAGCTCGAGTCGTCCGACGTCGTCATCGCTGCGACCGGTGACGACAAGGCCAACCTGGTCATCTCGCTGCTGGCCAAGACCGAGTTCGCAGTCCCCCGCACGGTGGGCCGCGTCAACCACCCGAGCAACGAGTGGCTGTTCAGCGAGTCCTGGGGCGTGGACGTCTCGGTCTCGACCCCGCGCCTGATGTCGGCGCTGGTCGAGGAGGCCGTCACGGTCGGCGACCTCGTGCGGCTGTTCACGTTCCGCCAGAGCAACACGACGCTGGTCGAGCTGACCATGCCGGCCAACTCGCCGTACGTCGGCAAGCGGGTCGCCGAGGTCCCGTGGCCCTCCGACGTCGTGCTCGTGGCGATCCTGCGCGACAACTCGATCGAGACTCCGGACGGCGACCGTTCGCTCGAGTCCGGGGACGAGCTGCTGTTCGTGACGCCCGAGGAGGCCGAGGACCACCTCGGCGAGCTGCTCTCCCCCAAGCACTGACCCCACCCAGATTTGTGGACTCCTGCACCGTTTTGCCCCGGGAAAACGTGCAGGAGGGCGCAAATCTGGGCGGGGGGTCAGCCGTCGAGCTTGATGGGGGTGCGGTTGCGGGTCAGCAGCCAGGCCATCGCGGCGAATGCGGCCAGCTGCAGGGGCCAGCCGAGGATGATCTTGCTCGCCCCCAGCAGACCGATCTGGTGATCCAGCCACAGCGGCAGCTGCACGGCCACACGCACGACGCACGGGATCGCGAGGATCCAGGTCAGCCTCGAGCAGAGCCGCACCATCGCCTTGTCGGCGTGCCACGCGGTGGGATCGCCCGTGACGGAGCCGACCAGGAAGCCCACGATCGGCCACCCGACCAGGATCGTCACGATGATGACGACGGCGTAGACGCTGTTGTAGATGAGGCCCGGCGTGAACACTGCGCGGGCGACGTCCTCCTCCGATCCCCCGGACCGCGAGGCCCGGTAGGCGAAGGCCGCACCGATGCCGATGCCGACCAGCGCGTTGAGGACGAACTGGGTCGTCGAGCGTTGCAGCAGCCGGATGAGCAGCAGAACGGCGGTCACCGAGACGCTCACGATGAGCGACAGCTTGATCTCGTCGGTGATCAGGAAGCAGATCGTGAACAGCGCCGTCGGCACGGCTCCCTCGATGATGCCGCGGGGGCCGCCGAGCGCCCGGGCGAGCTGGGCGCGGACGAC
The DNA here is from genome assembly GCF_009649075.1 of Aeromicrobium yanjiei. GTDB lineage: Bacteria > Actinomycetota > Actinomycetes > Propionibacteriales > Nocardioidaceae > Aeromicrobium > Aeromicrobium yanjiei. The sequence continues at coordinate 1,492,514 of NZ_CP045737.1, read as the reverse complement.
CTGCTCGACGGTGGCCTGCGTGCTGGTCATCGCTGGGATCGCCTCATCGGGCTCACGCGTCGAGCTCGTACCGCGGGTTGTAGAGGACGCGCGTCGTGCCGCGCATGCCGACCCGGCCCGAGGCCTTGAGGTGGCGTCCTGCCCTGACGCCCTCGATCTTGCGACGTCCGAGCCAGATGAGGGTCACGCTGTCGGAGCCGTCGTAGAGCTCGGCCTCGAGGGCCGTGACGCCGTCGACCGGACGCAGCGTCACCGAGCGCAGGACGCCGTGGATCGTGACCACTGCACGGTCCGGCACCGACGCGATGAGCTTGCAACCGGCCTTGGCGGAGCCGGTCTTGAGCTCCCCGGCCTCCTGGTGCTCCGAGGACAACCGCTCGAGCGTCCTGCTGATGCGTCCCATGACCAGATCCTACTCGTCGTCCAGCACGACGGTGCTGGTCGACGGAGGCGTCAGCAGCAGCGCCTCGCGCAGCAGCCGCGGCTCGTCGCCGCGCACCACGATGACGTCGCGCAGGGCGTCCATCAAGATGCCCTCGTCGCTCGGGTTGAGGCCCGCATCGCCGAGGAACGTCGCGCGCAGCAGCCAGCGCGGGCCCTCGATGCCGACGATCCTGCTGGGCTGGAAGCCGTCCTCGCCCTCGACCTGGACCGGGACGCGCACGTGCAGCTCGGGGCCGAACGGGCCGTCGACCTGCTCGCACTCGCCGTTGAGCCGCTCGACCTCGAGGATCAGGTCGTCGCGCACCTCGTCCCAGAGGCCGCCGGACTTGTTGGCCGCGAACGCCCGCAGCTCGAGCGCCGAGTCGTCGGTGACGAACACGACCGAGCCGATGTCGTCGCTCTCGTCGACGGGCATCTCGAGGTTCAGCCCGACCCGGACCCGGACCTGCAGGGCACCGAGGTCGATGTACGCGGGGTCGTCGCCCGGCGATCTCTCGCTGGCGTCCCACGGACCCGAGTGACGTACGCCCTCGACCTCGACGTCGGCGACCTGCTCGTCGGGCGTCTCGTCGGACTGCTTCTTGCGGCGGCGGAGTGCCATCAGCTGCTCTCTCGTTGGATGTCGGCGGTCGCATGACCCCCTGTTGAACCGTAACCCCCCGAGCCGCGGACCGACTCCGGGAGAGCGTCCACCTCGGCGAACGTGACGTGCTCGACCCGCTGGATCACGAGCTGGGCGATCCGGTCGCCCCGGCTCAGCCTGATCGGCTGCGCCGGGTCGTGGTTGACGAGCAGGACCTTGATCTCGCCGCGGTAGCCCGCGTCGATCGTGCCGGGAGTGTTGACGATCGACAACCCGAGGCGCAGCGCGAGGCCGGATCGGGGATGGACGAACGCCGCGAGGCCCTCGGGCAGGGCCAGGGCGATGCCCGTCGGGACCAGCGCGCGCTCCCCCGGGCCGAGCTCGACGTCGACCGTCGTGACCAGGTCGGCCCCGGCATCGCCGGGATGGGCGTACGCGGGGAGCGGCACCCCCGGGTCGAGCCGCGTGACGGTCACCTCGAACATGGGTGCGACCCTACCTGCGTCGCGTCCACGACCGGCATGAGGCAAGGTTGAACCGTGACGACCTACCGTGAACGCCTGACCGCCCCGATCTCCTGGTGGCTCACCGCGCTCGGATTCGGCGTGGTGTGGGGATGGCTCTTCCTCGTGATCACCACCTGGACCATCGCGATCGTCGCGGCTGTCGTGGTCGCGGCCGTCTCCCTGTACGCCGTGTGGCGCTACGGCTCCCTGGTGATCTCGGTGACTCCCGAGGGCCTCCGGGCCGGGTCGGCCCACCTGGAGGCCGCCCACGTCGGACCGGCGACCGCGCTCGACCGCACGGCGTACCGCACCCGCCTCGGCACCGGGGCCGACGCCCGGGCGTACCTCGTCACCCGGCCCTACCTCGACCACGGGGTGGCCGTGGCCGTGTCCGACCCGGCCGACCCCACGCCCTACTGGCTCATCTCGACCCGGCACCCCGAGGCTCTGGCCACGGCGCTGGGCACCCCCACCCAGGCGCCGCAGAAGCCGGCCCACGACCCGATCGGAGACCCGCCCCGTGGCGAAGAAGCGTAAGAAGGCGTCCCTCGCCCAGGAAGCGGCGAAGACCCCCAACACCAAGGCCCCCGGCCGCGGCACGTGGAAGGTCATGGACAAGGGCTCGTCGGTCGTCGCCGGTCTGCTCGCGCAGCGGGCGTCGAGCCTCGCGTGGCGCACCGTCACCGGCAAGCGTCCCCCGACCAGCGGGCGCCACCCTGAGGTCAGCACCCGTGAGGCCGTCGCGTGGGCGATGGTCGGTGGCGGCATCATCGAGCTGGTCAAGGTCGGCGTGCGACGCGGCACCGCGACGTACTGGGTCAAGTCGACCGGTCAGCTGCCGCCCGGGATGAAGCCGCTCATGCGGGCCCAGGGCGACACTGCCCCGAGCACGACAAAGGAGCCGGTCCTTGCGGAACCGGCTCCCACTCACTCGTCGACCAGGAAGGTCAGTCGGCGCAGTCGCGGCAGATGAGCACGCCGTTCTTCTCCGAGGCGAGTTGGCTGCGGTGATGCACCAGGAAGCACGACGAGCAGGTGAACTCGTCCACCTGCTTGGGCACGACCTGGACCGCCAGCTCCTCGTGGGAGAGGTCTGCTCCGGGCAGCTCGAATGACTCCGCCGCCTCGGTCTCGTCCTCGTCGACCTTGCCCGAGTTCTTCTCGTGCCGACGCGCCTTGAGCTCTTCGATGCTGTCCTCGGACTGCTCTTCTTCGGTCTTGCGTGGTGCGTCGTAGTCGGTAGCCATCAAATCTCCCTTTGTGCGGAACAACCGGCGTGATTGTTCCACACCGCTCCTAATCCTCCGTTGTCAGAACCCACAAGACCGGACGAGATCGAAATATTCCTCTGCAACCGCAGGATGGGCGGCCATCACCATGCGCTCGTCCGGCACCCCGCCGAGACCGGTCACGACCAGTCCCGACTCGACCGCCACGAGCCCGGCCGCCGCGTGGTCCCACACGTGCAGGCCCTGCTCGAAGTACGCGTCGTAGTGGCCCTCGGCGAGGGCGCACAGGTTGAGAGCGGCGGACCCGGTGCGGCGGATGTCCGCGACCTGCGGGAGGAACGCCCCCATCGCGGCGGCCTGCTTGGCGCGGATCTCCGGGACGTAGTGGAAGCCGGTGGCGACCAGACCGCGCGCCGGGGGCACTCCCTGCGTCGCGACCAACGGGCGTCGCTCGTCGCCGTCGTGGCGCCAGGCACCCTCGCCGCGTACGGCACCGTGCTCCTCGCCGGAGGCGATGTTGACCACGTGGCCCGCGACGACGACCCCGTCGCGGCGGGCGGCGATCGACACCGCGTACGCGGGGATGCCGTGGACGAAGTTGACCGTGCCGTCGATCGGGTCCACGACCCAGTCGACGCCCGACGAGCCGGCCAGGTCGTCGCCCTCCTCGCCGACGAAGCCGTCGTCCGGTCGGGCCGCCAGGATGCGCTCGCGGATCAGCCGCTCGCACGCCTGGTCGATCTCGGTGACGACATCGGTGTCGCTGCTCTTGGTCGCCGCGACGTCGACGCGTCCTTCGGGACGACTGCGACGGACGAAGTCCGCGGCCTCCAGTCCCACTCGGCGCGCGACGTCGAACAGCGCCTGGCTCATGCCGTCACGTCCCCCACGCCGCCGATCGTGGGCAGCGAGGCCCGCGGGTTCAGGCAGCAGTCGGCCGGGCAGACGTCGTGCGAGGCCGGGAGCTCGCCGCACGCCTTGCGCTCGACGGTCTCGCCCCGCTCGACCGCGGCACGCTCGACCAGCAGGTCGCGGACCATCGCGACGAACTCCGGGTGCGCGCCGGGGGTGTCGACCCGGTCGTACTGCAGGCCGAGCCGCTCGGCCGTCGCCCTGGCCTCGGTGTCGAGGTCGTAGATGACCTCCATGTGGTCGGAGATGAAGCCGATCGGCACCACGACGACGGACTCGACGCCGTTCGCGTGGAGCTCCTCGAGGTGGTCGTTGACGTCGGGCTCGAGCCACGGCACGTGGGGCGATCCCGATCGCGAGCAGTAGACCAGCGACCAGTTCTCGGCACCTGCGCCCTCCGCGACCTGGGCCGCGACGCTCTCGTGCTGGCGCTCGTACATCCGCTGTCCCGGCCCGCCGCTGGCCTCGTTCATGGAGGTGGGGATCGAGTGGGTCACGAACACGACGTGCGTGCCTGTGGGCGCCGCCTCGAGCGAGGCCCGGGTCGCCTCGGTGAACGGCCCGACGAAGCCGGGGTGGTTGAAGTAGTGGCGCAGGCGGCTCAGGCCGATCTCGAGACCGCTCACCGCGTCGTACAGGTTCTCGCGGTACTGCCGGCACCCGGAGTACGACGAGTACGCGCTGGTGACGAAGCACGCGGCGCGCTTGACGCCGTCGGCCGCCATCTGCTCGGCCGCGTCGCGCAGGTAGGGGTCCCAGTTGCGGTTGCCCCAGTAGATCGGCAGGTCGATGCCGTGCTCGGCGAAGTCGGCGCGCAGCGCCTCCAGCAGCTCGACGTTGAGCGCGTTGATCGGCGACTTGCCGCCGAACTGGAAGTAGTGCTGGCCGACCTCCTCCAGGCGTTCGCGGGGGATGCCTCGCCCCGCGGTCACGTTCTCCAGGAAGGGCACCACGTCGTCGGGCTTCTCGGGCCCTCCGAACGACACCAGCAGCAGCGCATCAAAGGGTCGGACATCCATGCGTTCATCCTCTCACCGGACTGGGTAGGGTGCTCGGGCTGGGAGGCGAGATGCTGACGACGTACCGCGACGTTCTGTCGCGACCGGGTGCTGCCCTGTTCTCGTTCACGGCCCTGTGGTCGCGGCTCCCGCTGTCGATGGCGGGGCTCGGCATCGTGCTGCTCGTCCACGAGCGCGGTGGGTCGTACAAGGACGCCGGCATCATGTCCGCGGCGTACGTCCTCGCGGCGGCCGCGTTCGGCCCGCTGCAGGGGCGCCTCGCGGACCGGGTCGGGCAGGCCACGGTGCTGTGGGTCGTGGGCGGCCTGTACGCGACGGGGATCGGCGCGTTCCTCTACGCGGTCGACCAGGACTGGTCCACGCCGTGGCCGCATGCGTGCGCGGTGCTGGCGGGCCTCGCCACGCCACAGACCGGCAGCATGGTCCGCGCCCGCTGGAACCACGTCATCACCGACCGCACCCAGCTCAACACCGCGTTCTCGATCGAGGCGATAGCCGACGAGGTCGTGTTCATCGTCGGGCCCGTGCTCGTGACGTTCCTGACGCTGCAGGCACCCGACGTGACAGGCCTGATCTGCGCCGCCGCCGCCGCGCTGATCGGCAGCTGGGCCCTGGCCCTGCAGCGGTCGACCCAGCCACCCGCGACGCCTCGCGACACCCACGTCGGGCCGGCCCTGAACTGGGCCTTCCTCGGGCCCATCGTGCTGGTCTCCGGCGCCCTCGGGATCGTGTTCGGCTCGGCCGAGGTGATCATCGCGGCGTTCACCGACGAGCAGGGCCGGCCTGGTGCTGCAGGCTTCGTGCTGGCGGTGTGGGCGGCCGGGAGCCTGCTCGCGGGCGTCGCGGTAGGCGCGCTCCCCCAGCCCGCGCGACCGCTGGTCCGGCTGCGCCGCGCGATCCTCGTGCTGGGTGCGCTGTTCGCCCCGCTGTACTTCGTCACGAGCATCCCCGCGGTCGCGATCGGCGTGTTCCTCGGCGGGTTCATGATCTCGCCGACACTCATCGCGATGGTCAACCTGATCGAGCGCGAGGTGCCACACACCCGGCTCACCGAGGCGCTGACCTGGTCGACGACCGGCATGTCGGTGGGGGTCGCGCCGGGGGCCGCGGTCGCCGGCGCGGTGATCGACGGGCAGGGTGCCTCGGCCGGCTTCCTGGTCCCCCTCGCCGCGGGCGTGGCCGGCGCGGTCGTCGCGTGGTCCATCCGGACGTCGACGCAGCCCTGACGGCGGGTGAAATCGGCCCACCGGGTCACTAAGGTGGAGAGCAATATGACCCACCTCACTCTCGCCGAGCGCAGCGTCGAGCTGGTCCACGCCTGGATCGACCCGAACCGCTCGCACGCCCGCCGCCCGGACGCCGCCGCCGCACGCCTCGCCCAGCTCCTCAAGGACCCCCAGGGGCTGGAGTTCACGATCGGCTTCGTCGACCGCGTCGTCCGCCCGGACGACCACCGGGTCGCGGCGCGCAACCTGCGGACGCTCGCGCGAAGCACCCCGGCGTTCCTGCCGGTGAGCCAGAGGCTGCTGCTCAAGCTCGGCGGGGTGACCTCCCTCGTCCTGCCCGGGCTGGTCGTCTCCGTCGCCCGCAGGACGCTGCGCAGCATGGTCGGCCACCTCGTGGTGGACGCCCGCCCCCAGCAGCTCGGCCGAGCGATCCGCAAGCTCCGCGCGGGCGGTGACCGGCTCAACCTCAACCTCCTGGGCGAGGCGGTGCTCGGTGACGGGGAGGCAGCGCGGCGCCGCGACGGCACCCTCGCGCTGCTCGAGCGTGAGGACGTCGACTACGTCTCGATCAAGGTGTCCTCGGTCGCCAGCCAGCTGTCGATGTGGGCCTTCGACGAGTCCGTCGCCCGCGTCGTGGAGCAGCTGATGCCGCTCTACGAGCGCGCGGCCGCGGGCGAGCCGACGTTCATCAACCTCGACATGGAGGAGTACAAGGACCTCGACCTGACCGTCGCGGTCTTCACCCGCATCCTCGAGCGCTTCCCGGCGCTCGAGGCGGGCATCGTCCTGCAGGCGTACCTGCCCGATGCGCTCGGCGCGATGCAGGAGCTGCAGGCCTGGGCGGCCCGGCGACGGGCCGACGGCGGTGCGGCGATCAAGGTCCGCGTCGTCAAGGGCGCCAACCTCGCGATGGAGCGCGTCGACGCGACCGTTCACGGCTGGCCACTCGCGACCTGGCACTCCAAGCGCGAGACCGACACCAACTACAAGCGCGTCCTGCACTGGGCCCTCACCCCCGAGCGCACCGAGGCCGTACGCATCGGCGTCGCAGGCCAGAACCTGTTCGACATCGCGTACGCGTGGCTGCTCGCGGGCGATCGCGGCGTCCGCGACGGCGTCGACTTCGAGATGCTGCTGGGGATGGACAGCGGGCCGGCTGACGCGGTGCGCGCCGACATCGGCCAGCTGCTGCTCTACACGCCCGTCGTCCACCCCGCCGAGTTCGACGTCGCGATCTCCTACCTCGTGCGACGCCTAGAGGAGAACGCGAGCAGCGACAACTTCATGTCGGCGGCGTTCGAGCTGTCGACCAGCGCCGACCTGCTGGAGCGGGAGACCCGGCGGTTCCTGGAGTCCGTCGAGGCCCTCGACGAGTCCGTGCCCGGGCCGCACCGCGTGCAGGACCGCTCGAACGAGAGCCCGGCCCCGGTCGCCGACCGCTTCGCCAACACACCCGACACCGACCCGTCCACCGCCGCCAACCGGGCGTGGGCCCGGCTGGCGCTGGAACGCTCGAGCGACACCGAGCTGGGCGACGAGACCGTCCGCACCAGCACGCTCGACGGTGAGGACGATCTCGAGGCCCTGGTGCTCGACACGCGCAAGGCTGCGAAGGCATGGGAGGCACGCGGCACCGACGTCCGCGCGCAGGTGCTGCACCAAGCGGCCGCTGCCCTCGCCGACCGCCGGAGCGACCTGATCTCCGTCATGGCGGCCGAGGCGGGCAAGACCGTCGCGGAGGCCGACGTCGAGGTCAGCGAGGCGATCGACTTCGCCAACTACTACGCGGAGGCCGCGCGCCGGCTCGACGAGGTGGACGGCGCCGAGTTCGTGCCCGACACGCTCACGGTCGTCACTCCCCCGTGGAACTTCCCCGTCGCGATCCCGGCCGGGTCGGTCCTGGCCGCGCTCGCGGTCGGCAGCGGTGTCGTCATCAAGCCGGCGCCGCAGACCCAGCACTGTGCGGCAGTCATGGTCGAGTCCCTGTGGCAGGCCGGGGTGCCGCGCGAGGTGCTGCGCTTCGTCACGGTCGAGGAGGGGCCGGTGAGCAGGTCGCTCATCGCCCACCCGCAGGTCGACCGCGTCATCCTCACCGGCGGGTGGGAGACCGCCCAGCTGTTCCGCTCGTGGCGACCCGATCTGCCGTTGCTCGCCGAGACCAGCGGCAAGAACGCGATCGTCATCACCCCCAGCGCCGACATCGACCTCGCGGTCGCCGACCTCGTCAAGAGCGCATTCGGTCACGCCGGGCAGAAGTGCTCTGCCGCGAGCCTCGCGATCCTGGTCGGCTCGGTCGCGCAGTCCGAGCGGTTCGAGCGTCAGCTCGTCGACGCCGTGCAGTCGCTCAAGATCGGTCACCCCCAGGACCCGCAGGTGACCATGGGACCGGTCATCGAGCCTCCGCAGGGCAAGCTCGCGGACGGTCTCACCCGGCTCGGCGAGGGCGAGTCGTGGCTCGTCGAGCCCCGCCAGGTGGGCGACGACGAGCGGGTCTGGTCCCCCGGCGTCCGCACGGGCGTACGTCCCGGCAGCGAGTTCCACCGGACCGAGTACTTCGGGCCGATCCTCGGGATCATGCACGCCCGGACGCTCGACGAGGCGATCCAGTGGCAGAACACGACGGACTACGGCCTCACTGCCGGCATCCACTCCCTCGACGCCGACGAGGTCAACGCGTGGATCGACAGCGTCCAGGCCGGCAACCTCTACGTCAACCGCGGCATCACCGGCGCGATCGTGCAGCGCCAGCCGTTCGGTGGGTGGAAGCGGTCGTCGGTCGGCACCACGGCCAAGGCCGGCGGGCCCAACTACCTGACCCACCTGGGCACGTGGAGCCCTCGCCCGCTGCGATCCACCGCGGCGGAGCCGGACCTGGCACCCGAGGTGGTCGCGGTGCTCGAGGCAGCTGCCACGGGACTGACCGCGGCGCAGGTGGCCGAGCTCGAGGCCGCGGCGGCGTCCGACCAGCTCGCCTGGACCGGTGGGTTCGGCGTCGCCGAGGACGTCTCCGGGCTCGGGGTGGAGCGCAACGTGTTCCGCTACGTCCCGGTGCCGGTGACGATCCGGTTCGACGGCCTCCTCGCCGACCTGGTCCGCGTCCTGCTCGTCGCGGCCCGCACAGGAGCCCCGGTCGAGGTCAGCTCGGGGACACCGCTGCCGGACGGGCTCGTCCCGCAGGCACGGATCGAGACGCAGGAGCAGTGGCTGGCGAGGGCCGCCGCGAGCCGACCGTCGCGCGTACGTCTCATCGGCGGCGACCCGCTCGCGCTGGCCGTGGCCGTCGAGGGTGACCCCGACGTCGCGATCCACTCCGGCACGGTCACGGCGTCCGGACGGGTCGAGGCGCTGCCGTTCCTGCAGGAGCAGGCCATCTCGATCACCAACCACCGCTTCGGCAACCCCGACGCCGAGTTCACCCACGTCCTCCCCCGCTGACCCCCGCCCACGAGTCACGCACGGACGCCGACGAGTCACGCACGGACGCCGAGGAGTCACGCACGGATGCCGAGGAGTCACGTACGCGCGCCGAGGAGTCACTCAGCGTTGTCGCGAAGTGACTCCTCGCCTGTCGTGCGCGACTCGTCAGCGGTCGTGGGTGACTCGCCAGCGGTCGTGGGCGACTCGTCAGCGGTCGTGGGTGACTCGTGGGCGGTCAGACGTGGGCGGTGCCGGGCGGCAGGGGCGCCGACCACCCGCGCTTGAGGGCCAGGATGCGCCAGACCAGGCAGGTCCCGAATGCGACGATGTACCACCACTGGGACCAGCCCTCATGGTGCACGACGCTCGCCACCAGCGCTCCCGCGAATGCCGGGGTGGCGTAGAGCTCACCGCGGAAGACGACCGGCACGCGCCCCGACGCGATGTCGCGCATCATCCCCCCGCCGATGCCGGTGAGCATGCCGAGGGCCGAGGACGACAGCACGTTGAGCCCCGCCTCCTCCGCCGTGACGGCACCCGTCACGCAGAACAGCGCGAGTCCCACCGCGTCCAGCAGCATGATGCCGCGCTCACGCCGCCCGAACGTCGGGTGGAAGGCGAACACCACGAGGGACGTGACGAAGGGCACCACGAGATAGCGCCAGTCCTCCAAGGCCGCTGGCGGGACCGACCCGATCAGCAGATCGCGCAGCACGCCACCGCCCAGCCCTGTCATGACCGCGAGGACTGCGACACCGAAGACGTCCAGCTCCTTGCGGACACCGACCAGCGCGCCTGTCGAGGCGAAGACGGCGATCCCCGCGAGATCGAGGATCAGCAGCAAGGTGGTGGACACAGCAACGACGCTAGCGCGTACCGGCGCGTCGCAGCAGAATCGAACGCCGCGCGCCTACGATTGAGGTTGAACGCTTCGTGTGACGCCCACGCGGAGTCGTCGACAGCGGAGGCGATGACATGCGTGATCTCAATCTTCAGAGATTGAGTGAGGACGGACGGTTCCTCATCGCGCGAGACGTCACCACCGGAGAGCAGTACCGCATCCCCGCGGACCACCGCCTCACCGCGATGCTCGGCACGTCATCCCGCTCTGGGAGCACCCCCGGCCAGATGGAGATCCGTATGGAAAGCTCACTCAGCCCGCGCGACATCCAGAGCCGCATTCGCCGCGGCGAGTCACCTCAGTCCGTCGCGGACTCGGCCGGTGTGCCGGTCGCGCAGATCGACGGCTTCGCCGGTCCGGTCCTCGCCGAGCGCGAGTTCATGTGCGAGCAGGCCCGCAAGACCGCGATCCGCCGCAAGCACATCGGCGGCGCCGGCATCCTGCTGGGCACCCTGATCGCCGAGAACATCGCTGCCGACGGCGGTGTCCCCGAAGAGGCCGAGTGGGACTCGTGGCGGCGGGAGGACGGTCGCTGGACGGTCCTGGTGACGCCACACGGCCAGGCCGAGCCCGCCACCTTCCTGTTCGACGTCAAGAGCCGCTACGTCGTCCCGGCCGACCAGCACGCACACGACCTCGTCGGTGACGTCGCGCTGCCCGACTCCACCGACATGGCGATCGCCGATGCCGTACGCGCGTCGGCCCCCGCGCCCGAGGCCGAGCCGATCCAGGACGAGCTGCCCCAGGTCGAGGCGCCCGCCGCCCCGGTCGTCCCGATCCCCGAGCCGCTGCAGCCGATCGAGCAGGCCGCACTCTCCGCCGTCTCCTCGCTCAAGGAGGCCCGTGACCGGCGCGCCCTCGAGCAGCTCGCGCTGGAGGAGACCGAGGCCGTCGCCGACAGCCCGGCCGCCGAGGTCGAGGCCGACGACTTCGAGGACTCCCTGCAGCACAACGTCGCAGTGCCCGACACGCTGGGCCCCCGCAAGAAGCGTCAGGAACGCCGTCGCGTCCCCAGCTGGGACGAGATCATGTTCGGCGACAAGAACGACTGAGGCCGGCCGCTCAGTCGAACCGGCTCAGTCGAACGGCAGGACGTCGGGCGACAAGGCCGCGGCCTGCGCGGACGCCGCCGTCATGCGACGGCGGTGGTGCCGACGACAGAGCACCTCATAGCCCACCTGGGGCGCGGGACGCTCGGGGTCCTCGACGTCGCCCACGACGATGACCTCGCCCTCGGTGACCATGACGCCGTCCTCGGTGCGGGCATTGTGCGTCGCACGCTCGCCGCACCAGCACAACGCCTCGACCTGCAGGGTGTGCACCCGGTCGGCCAGCTCGGTCAGCCGCAGCGATCCGGGGAACATCTTGGTGCGAAAGTCGGTCAGGATCCCGAACGCGAAGATGTCGATCGACAGCTCGTCGGTGATCTTGGCCAGCTGGTCGATCTGCGGGACCGTGTAGAACTGCGCCTCGTCGCACACGAAGTAGTCGATGCGTCCGCCGTGCGTGAGCTCACCGACCGTGAACTGCCAGAAGTCGAACGCGTCGTCGACCTCGATCGCCTCGACCGACAGGCCGAGCCGGCTCGACAGCGTCGCGGTGCCCGCGCGGTCGTGCGAGGTGAACACCCGCCCGACCCGGCCGCGGGCCCGGTGGTTGTGGTCCATCTGCAGCGCGAGCGTGCTCTTGCCGCAGTCCATCGTGCCGCTGTAGAAGTTCAGATCCGCCACGGCCACCCTCCTGTCGGGGTCACGGTGCGACGAGCACCGGGATGCGCAGCTCGGCGTCGGTGACCGAGCCGTGGAAGCCGGTCATCTTCAGCTCGATGCCGAACTCGCGGGACGAGAACACCGCGAAGTCGCCGAGCGAGGCCACGACCACGTCACCGATCCGGCCGCGTACGTCGTCGGCAACGGGTCCGAACCAGTCCTCGAGGCCGTCCTGGGTGCGCACGATCGCCCGCTCCCCCAGCCGTTCGCTCCACCGGGCGGCGACGTCCGCCGCGGCGCCCGGACGCGTGTAGAGGTGCCGGAACCGCGCCTCGCCCGCGAGCAGGTCCACGTCGTCGAGCAGCCGGGGCTCGGAGTCCACGTCGAAGCGTCCTTCCATGGGCAGGTCGACCATCCCGTGGTCGGCCGTCACGACGAGGGTCGTGTCGCGCGGCAGCTCGTCACGCAGCTCCATGAGCTCGGTGTCGATCGTGGTCAGCATCTCGCGCCACTCCGCGGACGTGCAGCCGCTGCCGTGGCCGGTGTGGTCGAGGCGGGACTCGTACGCGTACGTGACCGACCGCGGCGCCGACTCGATGACGTCCAGCACGACGTCGAGGCGTTCATAGACCGAGTTGATGCCGTGGAAGGGCACGCCCCGCTGGCTGCAGACCGTGAGGCCCGTGCCCTCGAACTTCGCATCGTTGACCGAGGACGCGGAGATGCCCGCCTCCTGGAGCCGCTGCAGCACCGTCGGGTACGGCTGCCAGTCGCGGGGATCGATCGGCTGGTCCCACTTCAGGGCGTTGATCCGCCGGCCCGTCTCGGGCACGCGTGAGGTGTAGCCGACCATGCCGTGCTGGCCGGGTCGCAGACCCGTGCCCAGCGACGTCAGGCTCGTGACGGTCGTGGACGGGACGCCGCACACGACGTCCTCGACGTTGAGCAAGGACGACAGGAACGGTGCGGCCTGGGCGTGCTCGCGCAGCAGCTCCAGGCCCATCCCGTCGACGAGGAACACGACGTAGCGCGCCGACTCGGGCAGCTCGAGCGTGTTGGCGAAGCCGTCCACGCCGAGGGCCGCACCCACCGAGGGCATGACCTGGTCGATCGTCCGACGCCCTGCGAGCCCCGGCACCGACGCTGTCACGAGCTCCGACCGGCCGTCGCGGCCGACAGCGTGCGCGCGAACGCCAGCAGCCGCTCGACCGCGGCACCGCCGTCGCCGGCCGCGGCCAGGCGCAGCGAGAAGTCGTCACCGGTCAGGCTGCCGGAGTAGCCATGATCGGCCTCGCACTCGGGGTCCGAGCACCGTGCGGGCTCGAGCTCGACCCGGGACACCGCACCCCAGCCGATCGTCAGCAGGGCCTCCTCGAGCTGCTTGGAGTTGGAGGTGACCATGCGGGTCACGACGACCGAGCGCACCTGGTCGAGCGCCACGGCCTCGGACGTGGTCGACGTGTACGGCTTGGGCAGCAGGTCGTCCCCGGGGTGCTCGTCGGTGTGCACGAGGACCAGGCGGCTGGGCGTCAGCGCGAGGACGGTCATGTGCCGGCGGATCTCGTCACGGTCGAACGTCGGCTCGTGGTGCAGGACGAAGCCCCGGACGAGCTCGTCGGCGAGTGCGTCACGCAGACCCTCGGCCACGATCTCGGGGTAGTAGCCGCTGCGGGAGACCTCGTCGAAGAGGGCTCTCGTATGGTCGGTGGTCATCACGTCAGCGTATCTCCCGCCGCTGCCGGCTGGCTGAGCCGCCGGACGTACCACTCGCCGCGACGGTCCGCGGTGGGCATGACCTTGGCGCGGGCGCTGAGAGCCGTGAAGCCGTGGGGGTGCACCGCAACCGGCTCGAGGTCGAGCTCAGCGATCTCCGGGAGGTCGTCCTTCATCGCCGCGAGGCGCACGATGATGTCCTGCAGCGCGTCCACGTCGACCTTCTCGGAGCCGCGGTAGCCGTAGAGCAGCGGAGCGGAGCGCAGGTCGCGGATCATCGCCTCGGCGTCAAGGTCGGTGAGCGGCGGGATGCCGTACGACCGGTCGCCCAGCAGCTCGCTCGGTGCCCCGGCGAGGCCGAACGAGACCAGAGGCCCGAACAGCGGGTCCTCGGTGACGCCGAACGACACGTGGACGCCGTCGGGCGCGACCCGCTGGACGAAGAACTTGGTGTCCTTGCGCATGCCGGTCCAGCCGGAGAGCTCGTCCCAGGCCTCGGCCATCTCCTCGGCGTCGCGGATGCCGCGCCAGACGTGGTCGATGTCGGGTCGGCTGCGCAGGTGCTCGCTGCCGGCCTTGAGGACGACGTCCCAGCCGAGCTTCTCGCCGGCCGCGATCGCCTCATCCCGGTCGTGGACGTTGATCCAGGTCAGCAGGTCGATGCCATAGCAGGCCAGCAGGGTGTGGACCTGGTCGGTCGACAGCACCGCACCGCGCGGGGCGGCCTTGAGGACGTCCCGCACCAGCGCCCGCGCGTCGCCGCTGCGGTGGTCCATCGCGAGGTGGAACTCGCCGTGGTCGCGCGCGGCCCACTCGGCGTAGTTGACGACCCGGGCCAGGGCGCGGACCGCGGACTCCGGGGCGGCGTACGACGGCACCGATCCGCGACCCGCGGATCCGCCGAGCAGATCGGGCACCCGCAGGAGCACCGGGACGCCCTCGGTGCCGAGGAACGTCGACACGATGGGCTTGTCGGACTGCTCACCCACTGCGGCGAGCACGTTGGCGACCTCCTCGCCGCTGGTGTTGAGCGGCGGGATGTAGACCGCGACGAGCGCGTCGACGTCGGGGTTGGCGATCGCGGTCTCGATCGCGACCTCGAAGTCGTCGGCGTTCGCGTTGGCGCCCAGCGACACCGGCTCGGCGACCCGGAGGCCTGCCGCGGCGGCGGCATCGGCGACGATCAGCGCGACCGCGTCGGAGTTGCCGACGATCGAGATGCGGTTGCCGCGCGGCAGCGGCTGGTGCGCCAGCAGCTGGGCGACGTCGAACATCTCGTCGAGGGTGTCGACCTGGATGACCCCGGCCTGGCGGAACATCGCGTCGACCGCCGACTGCGGGGCGGACGTGCGCGCGACGGTGTGGCCGACGGGGACGCCCTGCGTCGAGCGGCCCGACTTGACCGCCACGATCGGCTTGGTGCGCGAGACCCGCCGGGCGATGCGCGAGAACTTGCGCGGGTTACCGATCGACTCCAGGTAGAGCAGGATGACCTCGGTCGCGTCGTCCTCCTGCCAGTACTGGAGCAGGTCGTTGCCCGAGACGTCGGCACGGTTGCCGGCGGACACGAACGTCGAGAGGCCGAGGCCGCGTCGCGACACCGACTCCAGGATCGCGGTGCCGAGGGCTCCGGACTGGCAGAAGAAGCCGACACGGCCCTGGGGCGGCATCGCGGGCGACAGCGAGGCGTTGAGCTGCAGGTCGGGAGCGGTGTTGATCAGGCCCAGGCAGTTGGGGCCGACGAGTCGCAGCCCGTACGACCGGCTGAGACCCAGCAGGGCGCGCTGGCGCTGGCGACCCTCGGGTCCCTCCTCGGCGAAGCCGGCCGAGATCACGATGAGCCCGTGGACGCCCTTCGCGGCGCAGTCGAGCACGACGTCGTTGACCGACTCGGCCGGGACCGCGACGATCGCGACGTCGACCTCGCCGGGGATGTCCTGGACCCGCTTGTACGCCGGGAGGCCGGACACGGCCTCGGCCTGCGAGTTCACCGCGTAGACGCTGCCGAGGAAGTCGCCGAGCACGAGGTTGCGCACCATCGCCTGGCCGATCGAGTCCTGACGGCGGCTCGCGCCGATCACCGCGATGCTGCGAGCCTTGAAGATGCGCTCGATCGAGGCGGCCTCGGCACGCTGCTCGCGGGCCCGCATCACGCCGATGGCCATGTCGGTCGGCTCGGTCTCGAAGATCAGGCGCTGGACGCCGTCCTCGATCATGCCCTCGATCTTGTAGCCCATCTCGCGGAAGATCTGCTGCATGCGGGCGTTGGAGGGCAGCACGTCCGCCACGAACCGTCGGATGCCGCGCTCACGTCCGGCCTGCGCGAGGTGCTCGAGCAGCAGCTGGCCCACGCCACGGCCCTGGTGCGCGTCCTCGACCAGGAAGGCGACCTCGGCCTCGTCGTCACTGACGGCGTCGTAGCGACCGACGCCGATGATCTCCGAGTGCAGGGTGACCACGAACGCGACCCGGCGGTCGTGGTCGACTATCGTGAAGCGCTTGACGTCCTTGTCCGAGAGCGTCGGATAAGGCGCGAAGAACCGGAAGTACTTGGACTCCTCGGAGACCCTGGAGTAGAACTCGACGAAGCGGTCGGCGTCCGCCTCCAGGATGGGACGGAGCTGGGCGACGCGGCCGTCCCGGAGCAGGACGTCAGCCTCCCAGTGCTCGACGGGATGCACCTCGTTGGTCACAGGTCCCAACCTATCGGGTCGCCGCACGGCGTGGCGGTGGAGTCCGCAGGCGCGCCACGGGGGAAAATGGTTGCTCACGCACGTCCAGGAGAGGAAGGCATGGCCCGCACCAGCAAGCAGGCTCCCGAGGAGGAGTTCGAGGAGCACATCCTCGACACCGACGTCGGCGACGAGATGCGATCCAGCTTCCTGGAGTACGCCTACTCGGTCATCTACTCCCGCGCCCTCCCCGACGCCCGCGACGGCCTCAAGCCGGTCCAGCGACGTCTCCTCTTCACGATGGACGACATGGGCCTGCGCAGCGACCGCGGGCACGTCAAGAGCGCCCGGCCGGTCGGCGAGGTCATGGGCCGGCTGCACCCGCACGGCGACAGCGCGATCTACGACGCCCTGGTCCGTCTCGTGCAGCCGTGGTCCCTGCGGCTCCCGCTGGCCGACGGCCACGGCAACTTCGGCTCGCCGGACGATCCGCCCGCCGCGATGCGTTACACCGAGATCCGCATGGACGCGGCCGCCGAGGCGATGACCGCCTCGATCAACGAGGACACGGTCGACTTCCGGCCCAACTACGACGGCCGCGAGCTCGAGCCGGTCGTGCTGCCCGCCGCCCTGCCCAATCTCCTGGTCAACGGCGCGAGCGGCATCGCGGTGGGCATGGCCACCAACATCGCCCCGCACAACCTCATCGAGGTCGTGCAGGCGCTGCGGCACCTGATCAAGCACCCCAAGGCCGATCTCGACGACCTGATGCGGTTCATCCCCGGGCCCGATCTGCCCACCGGCGGCAAGATCGTGGGTCTCGAGGGTGTGCGCGACGCGTACGCGACGGGCAACGGCTCGTTCCGCATGCGCGCCTCGGCCCGCATCGAGAACGTCACGCCCCGCAAGAAGGGCATCGTGATCACCGAGCTGCCCTACAACGTGGGGCCCGAGAAGGTCATCGAGGCGATCAAGAAGCTCGTCCAGGCGAAGAAGCTGCAGGGCATCTCGGACCTCAAGAACCTCACGGACCGCCACAAGGGCCTCCAGCTGGTCATCGAGATCAAGAACGGCTACATCCCCGAGACGATCCTCGAGCAGCTCTACAAGAGCACCCCGATGGAGAGCTCGTTCGGCATCAACGCGGTCGCGCTGGTCGACGGCCAGCCCCGCACGCTGGGCCTCAAGCAGATGCTGGAGGTCTACCTCGAGCACCGCATCGACGTCGTGCGCCGGCGCACGACGTTCCGCCGCGGCAAGGCCGCCGACCGCCTGCACCTGCTCGAGGGCATGCTGCTGGCCCTGCTCGACATCGACGAGGTCATCCAGCTCGTGCGCTCCAGCGAGAACCGTGGGGAGGCCAAGGAACGCCTGATGTCGGTGTTCGACCTGTCCGATCCGCAGGCGACCTACATCCTCGACCTGACGCTGGGACGCCTGACCCGCTACGACCGCATCGAGGTCGAGAAGGAGATCGAGGAGCTGCGCCGCACGATCGAGCAGCTCGACGCGATCCTCGGCGACGAGAGCCTCCTGCGGACGGTCGTCGGCGACGAGCTCAACGAGATGGCCCAGACCTTCGGCACGCCCCGCCGCACGGTCCTGCTGGAGTCGTCCGGCCAGACCGCGACGGCCGCGTCCCCGCTGGAGGTCGCCGACGACCCGTGCTGGGTGCTGCTCTCGGCGACCGGGCTGCTCGCCCGTACGTCCGACGACTCCCCCCTCGGAGCGGTCGACCGCCGGGTCAAGCACGACACGATCGTCTCGGCCGTACGCACGACGGCCCGCGGCGAGGTGGGCGTCATCACCGCTGCCGGCACGGTGCACCGCATCAGCGTCCTGGAGCTGCCCGGTCTCCCGCCGAGCGCCCACTCGCCCAACCTGCAGGGCGGGCTGCCCCTCAGCGAGGTCGCCGAGCTCGACTCGGCCGCGCTCGCCCTCATGACGTTCGACGAGGACGGTCCCGGCATCGCGCTCGGAACCCGGCAGGGCGTCGTCAAGCGGGTCCGGCCCGATCACCTGTCGCGCGACCAGTGGGAGCTCATCTCGCTGGCCGACGGCGACGCCGTGGTCGGGGCCGCGGTGCTGGAGTCGGGCGAGGAGCAGCTCGCCTTCGTGACGTCCGATGCGCAGCTGCTGTACTTCTCGGCCTCCCTGGTCCGTCCCCAGGGACGCTCCGGCGGTGGCGTCGCCGGCATCAAGCTCGCGGCCGGCCAGCGGGTGGTCTCGTTCGGCGCGGTCGCCGACGTGGACGATGCGTACGTCGTGACGGTGGCGGGCTCGGCCAGTGCGCTGCCCGGCACCCAGAACGGTGCGGTCAAGGTCAGCCCCCTGTCGATCTACCCGCCCAAGGGCCGGGCCACCGGCGGCGTCCGCTGCCAGCGGCTGCTCAAGGGCGAGGACGGGCTGCTGCTGGCCTGGGTCGGCGACGGCACCCCGATGGCGTGCGCGACCAGCGGCTCCGCGGTCGACCTGCCCCCGGTGAGCGATCGCCGGGACGGCTCCGGCGTGCCGGTCGCGCAGCCGATCCTGGCGGTGGCCGGACCGCCCGCGGCCCGCATCGATGTCAGCGATGTCACCGATTCGCCGGACCCCGCCGTGGGAGACTGAGCGCGTGCGCACCCGTCACCTTCTCCCTGTCCTGCTCGCGACCCTCCTGGCCCTGACCGGCTGCACCGGAGGATCGGACTCCTCCGAGCCGAAGGGCGGCGACACCGACAAGCTCCAGGCCCGTCTCGACACGGCCAAGAAGACTCTCGACACCGCCGAGACCATCAACATCGCGCTCGCGACCAAGCGACTCCCCGACGGCATCACGGGGCTCCTGTCGGCCACCGGCAAGGGCAACCACTCCCCCGCGTTCACGGGCAAGGTCAACGTCGTCACGGGCGGCTCGAGCCTGGGTGCGGACGTCGTCGCGGTGGACGGCAAGGTCTGGGCCAAGACCGGGTTCCTGCCCGACTTCACCGTGATCGACCCGCAGGACCTCAAGGCTCCCGATCCCGCGGCGCTGGTGTCGGCCGACAAGGGCATCTCGCAGATCCTCGTCAAGACCACGAAGCTCCGCGACGCCGGGCAGTCCCGCGACGGCAAGGACGTGCTCACCACGATCAAGGGCACGCTGCCCGGCGACGTCGTGGCCACGATCATCCCGTCCGCGACGGCCGACCAGGAGTTCCAGGTCACCTACCGCCTCGATGACGACGACGAGCTGCGCGACGCCACGCTGAGCGGCGCGTTCTACCCCGGGGGCGGCACGGTCACCTACACCGTCTCCCTCAGCACGTCGGACACGCCGGTCAGCATCACCAAGCCCTGACCGCGGCATGACGCAGCCTCCGGCCATCAGGCCTGCCTCCAAGGTCCTGCTGGCGCTGGCAGCCGTCGCGATCGCATTCGCGGCCGCCGACACGTACGTCGTCGTGCTGGCCCTGCCCGACATGATGAGCACGGTCGGGCTCAACCTGGACGACCTGCAGCGCGCGGCGCCGATCGTCTCGGGCTTCCTGCTCGGCTACGTCGGTGTGCTGCCGCTCATCGGGCGCATCTCGGACCTACGGGGCCGGGTGCCCGTCCTGCTGGGCTCGTTGGTCGTCTTCGCGGTCGGCTCCGTCGTGACCGCGGCCGCGTACGACCTCGAGACCGTGGTCGCGGGGCGACTCATCCAGGGCATCGGCGGCGGAGGACTCATCCCGCCGACGCTCGCGCTCGTGGCCGATCTCTGGCCGCCCCACCGCCGCGGGATGCCCCTCGGCGTGGTCGGCGCGGTCCAGGAGCTCGGCAGCGTCCTCGGACCGCTGTACGGCGCCGCAGTCCTGGCGTTCGGCGACTGGCGCACGATCTTCTGGCTCAACTGCGCGATCGGCCTGGTCCTCGCGGCGGCGATGGTCCCGTTGCGGGACGCCGTGCACGACGCGACGGCGGGCAAGCGCCTCGACATCCTGGGGGCCGTGCTGGGCGTGCTCGCGCTGACGGGCGTCGCGCTGGTGATGCTCGCGCCCACGCGGCTGGTGCAGGACGTCGAGATCGGCCGCGCGTACCTTCCCGTGACCGGCGACTCTCGCTGGCTGACCCCGCTCGCCCTCGCGACGTTCGCCGTGATCGCGCTGTTCCTGCTGCGACTCGCGACCGCCCGCCACCCGCTCGTCGCGTGGCGCGGCTGGCCGGCGCTCGCCCGCGAGACCGACATCTGGGGCGCGCTGCTGCTGACGACCGGTCTCGGCGCCGTGATCGTGACGTTCGCCTCCGCCGAGCCCGAGAGCGGCGCGGTGTCCCCCGATGCCCCGTGGCTGCTGCCGATCGCGGTCGCCGCGTTCATCGGCTTCGCGATCCGCCAGCGCCGCGCACCGCAGCCGCTGATCCCGCGGGGAGCGCTCAGCTCACGGCCCTCATGGGGTGCGCTGGTCGTGTCGTTCTTCGTCGGCGCCTCCCTCATCGCCGCGCTGGTCGACATCCCGTTCTTCGCCCGGCTCACGGTCCACCGCGACTCCCAGCTCGACGCGGCGCTCGTGCTCGTACGCTTCCTGGTCGCCCTGCCGGTCGGCGCCCTGATCGGCGGCTGGCTGCTGCGCCGGGTGCCGGCGCACGTGCTGACCGCCGTCGCGATGCTGATGAGCGCAGTCGCGTTCTGGCACATGACCACGTGGGGCCGCACCTCGCTGGACCACCCGGTCGAGACCTGGTCGCTCGTGCTGGGCGGTCTCGGCTTCGGCCTGGCGATCGCACCGGTCAACGCCGCCCTGCTCGCGCACACCGCCGACGCGGTCCACGGTGTCGCGTCCGCCCTGCTGATCGTCGCGCGCATGGTCGGGATGCTGCTGGGCATCTCGGCCCTCACCACGATCGGCCTGCGCGCGTTCTACTCCGCGACCGAGAAGATCCCCCCGGCCGCGCAGCTGTGCAACGGTGAGGCGCGGCTCTGCCAGGCGTACAAGGACGCCCAGATCGACGCCGGCATCACCCAGCTGCACGCGGTGTTCGTGGGCGCAGCCGGCTGCGCAGCGCTCGCGGCCGTGCTCGCGCTGGTGCTGCTCCGCCCCGCGGCGACGTCACCCGCCGAGCCTGCAGCCTGATGACGCCCCCGGCTCGTTACCCTTGTGCCATGCGCGACTTCGACGACCTCCTCGAGGCCAACACTTCCTACGCCAACAGCTTCGACCTCTCCGGCTTCGACGGCATCGCCCGTGCCGGGGTCGCGATGGTCACCTGCATGGACTCGCGCATCGACCCGCTGCGGATGATCGGCCTCAAGCCCGGCGACGCCAAGATCCTGCGCAACCCGGGCGGGCGCGTGACCGACCAGGCCCTGGTCGCCCTCGTGCTGGGCGTCAACCTGCTGCAGGTCGAGCGGATCCTCATCGTGGAGCACACGCGCTGCGCGATGGCCTCGTCGACCGAGGACGAGCTCAAGGCCCGCATCGCCGACAGCGCAGGCACCGACGCGTCCTGGATGACGCTCGGCGCGATCGTCGACCAGCGCAACACCGTCAAGGCCGATGTCATGCGGGTCCGCTCGCACCCGCTGATCCGTGAGGACGTGGCGGTCGGTGGATTCGTGTACGACGTCGACACAGGTCTGCTCGAGCGTGTCGACTGATGCCGGTGCCGTCCGCACCCGCTGACGCACCCGCCACCCAGCGCACTCCTCGCCCGGTCCGGCCCGAGATCCAGGCGCTGCGCGCCGGCGCCGCGCTGCTCGTCGTCCTGTACCACCTGTGGCCCGGGCGCCTGCCCGGCGGCTTCATGGGCGTCGACGTCTTCTTCGTCATCTCCGGCTTCCTCATCACCGCCCACCTCGCGCGCGAGGCGGAGACGACCGGGCGCATCCGGCTCGGCCGGTTCTGGGCCCGCCGGGCCCGCCGCCTGCTGCCTGCTGCGTACCTCGTGCTCGCGACCTCGGCCCTCGCGGTCTACCTGTGGATGCCGCTGCTCAACTGGGGGCAGAACTTCCGCGAGATCCTCGCCTCGGCCCTGTACTTCCAGAACTGGCGCCTCGCCTTCGACGCGGTCGACTACCTCGCGGCGGAGAACGCGCCCAGCGTGGCCCAGCACTACTGGACGCTGTCGGTCGAGGAGCAGTTCTACGTCGCGTGGCCGCTCATCGTGCTGGCCTCGATCCTGCTCGCCGCGCGCATCGGCGCACGCCGCCTCACCACCGTCACCGTGGTCGTCGCAGCCGTCACGGTCGCCAGCTTCGCCTACTCGTGGTGGCTGACGTACGACAACGTGTCCTTCGCGTACTTCTCCACGTTCACCCGGGCCTGGGAGTTCGGCGCCGGCGCCCTGCTGGCCCTCCTGACGCTCCGCGCGGCACCCGGTCGCCGCCGGACGCACCCCGTCACGCCGCACGTCGCGGCCCTCGTGTCGTGGGCCGGCATCGCGGTGCTGGTCTACTGCGGCCTCGAGCTGACCGGCTCGACCCCGTTCCCCGGCACGGCGGCCCTGCTGCCCGTGCTCGCGACGGTCGCCGTCATCGCGGCCGGCATGCCGGACTCGCGCCTCTCCCCTCGGTGGATCATCGAGCGCCGCTTCGTGCAGTGGACCGGCGACATCTCCTACCCGCTCTACCTGTGGCACTGGCCGCCGATCGTCCTGCTCCCGGTGATCCTCGGCCACGAGCTCGGCTTCTGGCCGCGCGTCGGGATCCTGGTGGCGACGTTCGCGGCCGCCGCTCTCACCAAGCGCTACGTCGAGGACCCGGTGCGCACGGGTCGCAAGCTCGGCATCCAGCGCAGCACGGTGACCTTCGCGTTCACGTCGGTCGCCGCCGCCTGCCTCGCCGCCGCCTGCCTCGGCGGCGTGCAGCACGCCAACGCCGAGGCCGATCGCGCCGAGCAGCTCAAGGAGAACATCACCAAGGACACCCCGCGCTGCTTCGGTGCGGCGTCGATGGACCCCGACCAGCCCTGCGACAACCCCGAGCTGGACGGGCTCCTGGTGCCCGACACGACCGCGATCCGGCGCGACAACCCCAACTACCCGGGCTGCCAGACCTCGGACAACGAGGTGCGCACGACCTGCACCTTCGGTGACCCCAAGGACCCCACGCTGCCCCACGTGGTCGTGATCGGTGACTCGCACGCCCGGGCGCTCCTGCCCGCGTTCGTGCCCATGGCGAAGGAGGGCAAGCTCTTCCTCGAGGTCCAGGTCAAGGCCGGCTGCAACTGGTCGAGCAATCCGCACCCCAACCCCGACCGCACGATCGCCGAGGGCTGCTACGAGTGGCGCGACAACGTCAACGCGTACCTCTTGAAGAACGCCGACGACATCGACCTGATCGTCACCGGGGCGCTCGCCCACCCGCGGCCCGCGACCGGGCCGAAGGAGCAGGTCGCCGGCTTCGCCACGACCTGGCGCCCCCTGGCCGAGCGCGGCGTCCCGATCGTCGCCTTCCGCGACAACACCGCGCAGCCCGTCGACACCAACGACTGCCTGGCCCTGGAGGGGACGATCACGCCCGACAGCTGCGCGCTCCCCCGCGACAAGGCGTTCCCCAACTTCGACCCGTTGGTGGGGGCCGCCAAGGAGGTCAAGGGCGCCCGGCTGTACGACTTCACCCGCTTCTACTGCGACGACGAGAAGTGCCCGGCCGTGATCGGTGGCGTCAACGTCTACCGCGACCGCACCCACGTCAGCAAGACGTACATGGCGACCATGAAGCCGTACATCGAGCAGCGGCTCGACGAGGACGGCCTGCTGGCCGCCCGCCGGGACGGCTGACGGGCTGCGTCAGGCGTCGATCTTGTCGGCGTCGATCTCGTAGGCGCCCTGGACGATGAACTCCTTGCGCGGCGGGACCTCGTTGCCCATCAGCAGCTCGAACACCTCGGCCGCCTCCTCGCCGTCGTCGACCGTGAGCCGGCGCAGGGTGCGGTGCCGCGGGTCCATCGTGGTCTCCGCGAGCTGGGAGGCGTCCATCTCGCCGAGGCCCTTGTAGCGCTGCACCGGGTCCTTCCACTTGATGCCCTTGCGCTTCAGCTCGGCCATCGTGCGCTGCAGCTCGGGGTCGGAGTAGGTGTAGACGTACTTCTCCTGCCCCTTCTTGGGGTTCGTCAGCTCGATGCGGTGCAGCGGCGGCACCGCGGTGTAGACGCGTCCCGCGTCGACGAGCTCGCGCATGTAGCGGAAGAACAGCGTCGCCAGGAGGCAGCGGATGTGCGCACCGTCGGAGTCGGCGTCGGCCATGAAGATGATGCGACCGTAGCGGGCGGCGTCGACGTCGAACGTACGACCCGAGCCGGCCCCCACGACCTGGATGATCGAGGAGCACTCGGCGTTCTTGAGCATGTCGCCGATGCTGGCCTTCTGGACGTTGAGGATCTTGCCGCGGATGGGCAGCAGGGCCTGGAACTCCGAGTCCCGGGCCGACTTGGCCGTGCCGAGCGCGGAGTCGCCCTCGACGATGAACAGCTCGGAGCGCTCGACGTCGTTGCTGCGGCAGTCGGCGAGCTTGGCCGGCAGCGCACTGGACTCCAGCGCGTTCTTGCGGCGCTGGGTGTCGCGCTGCTGACGGGCCGCCAGACGCGTGCGGGACGCGTCGACGACCTTCTGCATCACGAGGCGGGCCTTGGCCTTCTCCGCCGCCTTGGAGGACGTCAGGAACGCCTTGAGCTCGCGGCTCACGACCTGGTTGACGATCTTGGTGACGGCGGGGGTGCCGAGCACCTCCTTGGTCTGCCCCTCGAACTGCGGTTCGGCCAGGCGGACCGTCACGACGGCCGTCATGCCCTCGAGCGCATCGTCCTTGATGACGTCGGGATCGCCGGACTTCAGCAGCCGCGTGGTCTTGAGCACGTCGTTGAAGGTCTTGGTGAGCGCGCGCTCGAAGCCGTTGACGTGCGTGCCGCCCTTGGGCGTCGCGATGATGTTGACGAACGACTTGAGCTCGGTGTCGTAGCCCGTCCCCCAGCGCAGCGCGACGTCGACGCCAAGATTGCGCTCGATGTCCTGCGGCGTCATGTGGCCCTTGTCGTCCAGCAGCGGGACGGTCTCGGTGAAGACGTCCTCGCCCTGCAGCCGCAGCACGTCCGAGACCGGCTCGTCGGGCGCCAGGAACTCGCAGAACTCGCTGATGCCGCCGTCGTGGCGGAACTTCTCCTCCGAGGGCACCTCGCCGCGCTCGTCGCGGATGACCAGCTCGAGACCCGGGACCAGGAAGGAGGTCTGACGGGCGCGGGCGACCAGCTCGTCGTACGCGAACTTGGCCCCCTTGATGAAGATCTGCGGATCGGCCCAGTAGCGCACGCGCGTGCCGGTGCGGGCCTTGGCGACCTTGCCGATCTTGCGCAGCTCGTTGGTGGGGGTGAAGTCCACATCGGGTCCGTCGCCCGCGAAGACGCCGGGCACACCGCGCCGGAACGACATCGCCCAGGTCGCACCGCCCTTGTCGACCTCGACGTCCAGGCGCGACGACAGCGCGTTGACCACGGAGGCACCGACGCCGTGCAGGCCGCCGGTGGCGACGTACGAGCCGCCGCCGAACTTCCCGCCCGCGTGCAGCTTGGTGTAGACGACCTCGACGCCGGTCAGGCCGGTCTTCTTCTCGATGTCGACCGGGACGCCACGGCCCTGGTCCTGCACCTCGACCGAGCCGTCCGCGTGCAGGGCGACCA
The DNA here is from genome assembly GCF_009649075.1 of Aeromicrobium yanjiei. Lineage (GTDB taxonomy): Bacteria > Actinomycetota > Actinomycetes > Propionibacteriales > Nocardioidaceae > Aeromicrobium > Aeromicrobium yanjiei. The sequence continues at coordinate 1,466,572 of NZ_CP045737.1, read as the reverse complement.
GGATGTGGGAGCCGTGGCCGCCGAGGGCCTCGTCGACCGAGTTGTCGATGATCTCCCACAAGCAGTGCATGAGGCCGCGCGTGTCGGTCGATCCGACATACATGCCGGGGCGCTTGCGCACCGCCTCCAGACCCTCGAGGACCAGGAGATTTCGGGCGTCGTACGTGTTGTCGATGATCAGTGCCTCTCGCGATGACGTGTGCTGCAAGGATATCCAGCAGTCCCAGTGCCGACGCTCCTGACACGCGCTGCCGCCGCGCGCCTGCCGGGGTTGTTTGTCCCCGTCAGGGAGGATCTATGTCATAGGTCACCAAAGACCACGAGGAATACGCCTCCGTGGTTGGATGTTGATCCAGTCAGATCCGCACAGGCTCAGAGAGAAGGTCACCGTGACAACACTGACAGCCCCCAAGCTGAGCTCCCTCGACCGCTGCGACCGCTGCGGTGCACAGGCGTACGTTCGCGTCACCCTCGGTGGTGGCGGCGAGCTGCTCTTCTGTGCACACCACGCTCGTCAGCACGAAGAGAAGCTGCGTGAGATGTCTGCCGAGATCCACGACGAGAGCGAGCGTCTCGCCTCGTCCTCGACGACGGTCGTGGACGAGGACTGAGCACCCGCTCCCCCAGACATGACGAAGGGCCGGCCAGGAAACTGGCCGGCCCTTCGTCATGCGATCAGTACGGGTAGCTGTGGATCTCGTTGGACTTCAGGATCGACTTCCAGTGCTGGAGGTAGTCCTCGTAGACCGCCGGATCGGTGGTCTCGGTCGTGATCTCGTCGCTGACCACGAGGTTGGACCCCGTGAGCGCCGCCGAGCCGGCCTGGACCAGCTTGGTGCGGATGCCGTCGCTCGGCCAGCTGCTGGGCTTGGTCCCGTCGATCGCGACCTCCTCGGGGTTGAGGCGGTTCTTCTTCAGCTTGGCCTCGACGAGGATGGTCTTGTCGTGGGGCTTGGCCCATGCGGCCTCGATGCGGCGGCTCGAGGTCTTGAAGACGTCCAGGATCGGGCGGCAGATGCGGATGTGCAGCTGGCAGTGCGCGACCCGGTTGACCTTGAGGTCGTCCTCGAAGTAGACGCCGGAGACCTTGCAGCCCTGGTCGGCCAGCTGGACCAGCTTCTGCGCGACCGCGATGCGGCGGTACTTGAACCGGTTCTCCTGCAGACGGATGCGGCACTGGTCGTCCGGCACGACCCGGTTGAGCAGGTTGAGGACCGGGTCCTTGCCGTTCGTCGGCGTCGCGAGGATCGGCGTCGCATAGATCGTCACGTTGGCCAGGTTGGAGTAGAACATCCCGTTGACCGGGTCGGCCTTGGTGTAGCCGAACTTCTTGCGCTCGGACTCGCTGATGCCGTAGCGCGACGCGTGCTTGTCGATGTAGCGCAGGTAGTTGTTGCCCACGTTGCGCTCGGCGTACATGTCGTCCCACATCTGGCGGGTGCCGTACCAGAGCTTCTTGTCGTTGTAGATCGTCAGGCCGTTGTTGTACGTGCGCTCACCGCTGGGGCCACCGAGGTTGGCCGAGCCCGACCAGATCGCTGCCTTGGCGGGCTTGTTGTCACGGGTGAACGTGTTGCTGACCAGGAGGATCTTGGAGTGCATGATCGCGCCGTTGAGGCCCGACAGGCACGCGAGGCTCTTGCCCTTCTGGCAGATCTTGAAGTTCGAGTCGCGCAACGAGCCCTTCTTGAGCGCACGCTGCAGCGCGCGGGACTCCTTGGACTGCGAGGCCTTGCCGTGGATCACCCGGACCTTGACGCCGGCCTTGGCCGCGCGGATCAGCTCACGACCGACGCGGTGCGAGTTCTCCATGCGCGAGATCGACATGAACACCGAGTTGCTGCGACGGACGGACGCCGGGCGCAGCTTGCCGGTGCGCGGATCCTTGTAGGAGCCGCGGATCAGCCGCTCCAGGTCGTTCAGCAGCGAGAAGTCGCTGTTGGCCGAGCTGGAGATCGCCTTGAACGGACGCGAGAAGTTGGTCTCGAGCGTCACCGGGTAGTTGCTGCCGTACGGGGACGCAGCCGCCGCCCTGACCTTCGGGGGCGGTGTCGTCGTCGCGTCGGGAGCAGCCGGCTCCTCCGTCGCCGTGGGAGCCGGAGTCGTGGGAGCGGCCGTGGGGGTCGCTGCCGCTGCTGGCTCCTCCGTGACGTTCTCGGCGTTGGAGGCCACCGAGCCGAAGCCCAGCAGGAGGCTCACGGCCAGGACGCCCACCCCGATTACGCGCACTACGTGCTGTGGTCCGCCGGTTTTTTGCACAGGTCTGCTCTCCGAGACGCTCGTCGATGTCGTGGCAGTCTAACCCAGATGACCCGCCGGTCCGCCCTCCTCGGCGAATCAGGGCGCGGCGGGCGACAGCATGTAACCATCTGCCCGGGCGAACCGGGCGCCGGATGGTCCGTGCGCGGCCCGGAACGAGAACGGTCCGCCTCCCGTGCGGGAGGCGGACCGGTTCACGTGCGTACGCTCAGTCCAGGTAGTCGCGCAGGACCTGCGAGCGCGACGGGTGACGCAGCTTGCTCATGGTTTTGGACTCGATCTGGCGGATGCGCTCACGCGTCACGCCGTAGACCTTGCCGATCTCGTCGAGCGTCTTGGGCTGGCCGTCGGTGAGGCCGAAGCGCATCGAGACGACACCGGACTCGCGCTCGGAGAGCGTGTCCAGGACCGCGTGCAGCTGCTCCTGCAGGAGCGTGAACGACACCGCGTCGGCCGGGACGATGGCCTCGGAGTCCTCGATGAGGTCACCGAACTCCGAGTCGCCGTCCTCGCCGAGCGGCGTGTGGAGGCTGATCGGCTCGCGGCCGTACTTCTGGACCTCGACGACCTTCTCGGGCGTCATGTCCAGCTCGATCGCAAGCTCTTCGGGCGTGGGCTCACGGCCCAGGTCCTGCAGCATCTGGCGCTGGACACGGGCGAGCTTGTTGATGACCTCGACCATGTGGACCGGGATGCGGATCGTGCGGGCCTGGTCGGCCATCGCGCGGGTGATCGCCTGGCGGATCCACCACGTCGCGTACGTCGAGAACTTGAAGCCCTTGGTGTAGTCGAACTTCTCGACCGCGCGGATCAGACCGAGGTTGCCCTCCTGGATCAGGTCCAGGAAGAGCATGCCGCGACCCGTGTACCGCTTGGCCAGCGAGACGACGAGACGCAGGTTGGCCTCGAGCAGGTGGTTCTTGGCGCGGCGACCGTCGACGACGATCCACTCGAGCTCTTCACGGCTCTTCTCCGAGAGGCGGCCGCCCTTGGCGAGCTTCTCCTCGCTGAACAGCCCGGCCTCGATGCGCTTGGCCAGCTCGACCTCCTGGCCGGCGGTCAGCAGCGAGACCTTGCCGATCTGCTTGAGGTAGTCCTTGACCGGGTCGGCCGTCGCGCCGGCGACCATGACCTGCTGGACGGGCTCGTCGGACTCATCGGCCGCCGACAGCGTGTAGGAGGACTTCTCGTCCTCCTTCAGCGTCGGATCGGTCGCCAGGTCCTTCTCGAACTCCTCGTCGGGGATGTCGGGGAGGATCTTCTTGCCCTGGGCATCCACCAGCACGGTGCCATCGACGACGGGCGTCTCCAGAGCCTCGGCGAGGTCGACGGCCGCGGGGACCGTGCCCTCCTCGGCAGCTGCGGCGGCCTTGGCGGCCGCCTTCTTGGCCGGCGCCTTCTTGGCTGCGGTCTTCTTGGCGGGGCTCGATGAAGTCTTGGTCACGGTCGTTTCTGTTTTCGCAGGGGATGTGGTCTTCTTGGCCGCGGTCTTCTTGGCCGGAGCCGCGCTCACGTCGGGCGCCTTGCTGGAATCGTCTTCTGAGGCTCCTGAGAGGAGCTTCTTGACGACGCCGAGGGGAGATCCTGAAGCGGGATTCACCGGCACGTCAACCTCACAAACGGTAGATGGGCGCAACAAAGAGGGCTGTGGTCAACCTCTGCAGCAAGTGTGACACGGGCCGCCAACCGATTCCATCTCAGGGTCCTCTCAGCCACGGGTCGGCCACAGGTGGACCGGGTCCCCCGCGTGCATGTGCTCCTCGTACGCCAGCGTGGTCGCCCGCATCGCCTCGGCCCGGTCGCCCGACGTGCGGGTCCGGTGGGCGAACTCCTCGATCAGCCAGGTCGCACCGTTGCGCCCGGTGATGCAGCGCTGCTCGATGATCCCGAGCAGACGGTCCCGTACGGCGGTGTCGACCCCCATCTGCTCGAGGCCGGTGTCGGCGAGCGGCAGCAGCTGCCGCAGCGCGAGCTCGCGGACCGCGACCGTCCCGACGCCCGGCCAGTAGACGTCGGCCTCGATGCCCGCACGGGCCGCCTGGTGGAAGTTGTCCTCGGCAGCGCGGAACGACAGCTGGGACCACACCGGGCGCTCACTCGTGCCGAGGACCGTCACCAGCCCGTAGAACAGCGCGGCGTTCGCCATGGTGTCGACGACGGTCGGCCCCGCGGGCAGCAGCCGGTTCTCGATGCGCAGGTGCGGGCGCCCGTCGGCGATGTCGTAGATCGGCCTGTTCCACCGGTAGACGGTGCCGTTGTGCAGCCGCAGCTCGGCGAGCTGGGGGATGCGACCCGCCTCGAGCTCCTCGAGCGGGTCCTCCTCGTCGACGATCGGGAGCAGGGAGGGGAAGTAGCGCACGTTCTCCTCGAACAGGTCGAACACCGAGGTGATCCAGCGCTCGCCGAAGAACACCCGGGGACGTACGCCTTGCGTCTTCAGCTCCTCGCTGCGGGTGTCGGTCGCCTGCTCGAACAGCGCGATGCGGGTCTCGTGCCACAGCTGCTGGCCGAGCAGGAAGGGCGAGTTGGCACCGATCGCGACCTGGACCCCGGCGATCGCCTGCGCGGCGTTCCACATCGGGGCGAAGTCGTCCGGCTCGACCTGCAGGTGCAGCTGCGTGCTGGTGCACGCGGCCTCGGGGATGATCGTGTCGGCCGTGGTGTCCAGACGGTCGACCCCGTCGATCACGATCTCGATGTCCTCCCCGCGCGCGGAGAGGATCTGGTCGGACAGCAGGTGGTAGCGCGGATTGGCCGAGATGGCCTCACGGCTCAGGTGACCGTCCTGCAGGGTCGGCAGGATGCCGATCATCAGCAGGTTGGTGTCGACGGACGTGGCCTTGGCCTGGGCGGCGTTGAGGTCGTCGCGCAGCGCCGACTCCAGCACGTCGAGGCCCTTGCCGTCGATGCGGGTGGGCGCGACGTTGATCTCGATGTTGAACAGCCCGAGCTCGGTCTGGAAGTCCGGATCGGCTATCGCGGCGAGCGCGTCGTCATTGCGCAGGGACGGGTCGCCGAGCGCGTCGATGAGGTTGAACTCGATCTCGATCCCGACGTGCGGGTGCTCGAAGGAGAAGTCGCGCTCCCCCAGCATCCGGGCGAACACGTCGAGGCACCGGCGCACCTTGGTGCGGTAGAGCGTCCGGTCCTCGCGGCTGAACTCGCGTGCTTCGACGTCCTGTCCCATGGCGACAGCGTAGAGCGGTCTGCGCACCTCGGCGCGTCATCGATCACGGTGTCGGCCAGCCCACCCACGATGCCGGCGAGACGCCCCGCTCGAGGATCTCGAGGATCAGGCCGGCCATCGAGTAGCAGGGATCTGCCTCGATGGCCCGGTCGACCGCGATCAGCGCCTGCGCACCGTCGCCGGTGAGCCACGCCGCGAACGCCGCGAGGCTCAGGACCGCCGGCTCCAGCGGCGGGACGGCCCGGGTCGAGACCAGCGTCAGCGCCGCGAGCATCTCGGGGGCGTTGTCGCGGGTCATCAGCCCCCAGACCTCGTCGCGTACCGAGATCGTGGACACCCAGGCCGCGATCCGCAGCAGGTCACCGTCGGACACCTGGTCCCCCGCGCGGACACGATCGAGGATCGGCTCGACCACCGCCATGCCGGTTGCGGCCAGCTCGCCCGGCACGGTGCGGGCGACCTGGGGCACGATCTCCTCGAGGATCGACGCCGTGGCGTGCTCGAGCCAGCGGCGCCGTACCCCCGTCACCGGCCGGAACCGGTCGACCAGCACCTGGCGGCTCGGGAGGATCTGCTGGCCCGCGGCGACCGCCTGCACGATCGAGAGGTGGTGCTCCGACGTCACGTAGGCGAGGCCCTCGGGCGGGAACCCGGGCTCGTCGGTCCAGTAGCGCTCGCCGTCGGCCCGGGCACGCACGATCAGCTCGATGCCCGAGAAGTCGTCGAGCGCGGCGTGGATCGCGTCGAGCAGCTCGAGCGCCAGCTCCTGCTGCTCCGTCAGCACGATGACGATCGCTCCCTCGGCACCGTGATCGGTCAGGTGACCCACCACCTTGCGAGCGACGGCCTCCTCCTTACCAGGCCTCGGCAGGTCCATCCGCAGACGAAAGCCGAGCCTGCGCCGCGGCCCCGAGGTCGCGACCGCGACGATGGACTCCTCGACCCTGAACCCGAAGAACGTGGGCACGGCATTGATGAGGTCAGGGACGTCGTGGGCGGTGAACACGGGCGGGGTGTGGGTCATGCCGTCCACGCTGCCGAGCCGGTGCCGCGGCCGACAGGCTCAGCTCATGGCCTGTGGACGACGGCGGCCGTCCGGCCCAGGTGTGCACAAAGGTGTGTGGGCGCAGCAGGACACAATGTCCTCATGCGGTCCACGGCGTCGATCATGCACCTGGACCTCGACGCCTTCTTCGCCTCCGTCGAGCAGCGCGACAAGCCCTCGCTCCGCGGACGTCCGGTGATCGTGGGCGGCACCGGTCAGCGGGGAGTCGTCGCGACGGCCTCCTACGAGGCGCGGGTCCACGGCGTACGGTCGGCGATGCGCACCGCCGAGGCACGCGCCCGCTGCCCCCACGCGGCCTTCCTCGGCGGCCGCTTCGAGGCCTACCGCGAGGCGAGCCGGCTCGTGATGGCCCGGCTGCGCGAGGAGTCCGAGCTGATCGAGCCCCTGTCGCTCGACGAGGCGTTCGTCGACCTGGCGGCGGGTGAGGGCTTCGACCCGGACCGCGTCGAGGAGGTCGTCGACAAGATCCGCACCGACATCACCCACATCACCGGCGGGCTCACCGCCTCGGTCGGCGTCGCGTCGTCCAAGCTGATGGCCAAGATCGCCAGCGAGATCAACAAGCCCGACGGGGTGTTCGTCGTGGAGCCGGGCACCGAGGCCGACGTGCTCGGCCCGATGCAGGTCAACGCGATCCCGGGCGTCGGCCCGGCCACTGCCGAGCGCCTGCGGCGGGTCGGGATCCTGACCGTGGAGGACCTGCGCACCCCCTCCGAGGACGAGCTCGTCAGGCTGCTGGGGCAGGCCTCCGGACGCTCGCTGCACCGGCTCGCGAGGGCTGAGGACGACCGGCCGGTCGTGGCCACCCGCGAGGCCAAGTCGGTCAGCGTCGAGGACACGTTCGAGCGGGACATCTCGGACCGTCTCCAGCTCGAGACGATCATCGAGCGCATGGCGCGGGGTGTCTCGGCCCGGCTGCGCAAGAGCGGGCTCTCGGGCCGCACCGTGACCCTGAAGATGCGTCACCACGACTTCGAGACGCACACCCGCTCGTCCACGCTGGCCCACCCGACCGACAGCGCGCGCGTCCTGGCGACCACCGCGAGGGGCCTGCTGGCCGGTGAGGACATCAGCAACGGGCTGCGCCTGCTCGGCGTCGGCGTGAGCGGTCTGGCCGACTGGGTGCAGGACGACCTGTTCGCCGAGGACGATCCCGAGCCTGAGGACGAGGACGACACGACCGAGGACGACACGGCCTCGCCGACCCGCTGGTACCCGGGCATGGACGTCCACCACGCTGACCTCGGCGACGGCTGGGTCTGGGGCGCGGGCCTGGGACGGGTGACGGTGCGCTTCGAGACCCGGTGGACGCCTCCGGGTCCTGTGCGCACGTTCCGCGCCGACGACCCCGCGCTGGGTGCGGGACACAGCGGTACGTTGCAGGCATGACCTCGCCCGTCCTGCCCGAGCCCACCGCCAGCCTCCCCGCACCCCCCGTCGCCGAGCGACGCCCCATCACCCGGTCGCACCACGGCGACGACTTCGTCGACGACTACGAGTGGATGCGCGACAAGGAGGACCCGGCCACGCTGGCGTACCTGGAGGCCGAGAACGCCTACACGGATGCCGCGACGGCCCACCTCGAGCCGCTGCGCCAGCAGATCTTCGACGAGATCAAGGCCCGCACGCTCGAGACCGATCTCTCCGTCCCGACGCGGCACGGCGCGTGGTGGTACTACGCCCGCACGATCGAGGGCCAGCAGTACGCGATCCGGTGCCGCTGCGCGGTGCAGGATCCCGACGACTGGACTCCGCCGGTGCTCGACGCCGGCAGCGAGATCCCCGGCGAGGAGATCTTGCTGGACTCCAACGTGGAGGCCGAGGGACACGAGTTCTTCTCGCTCGGCGCGTTCAGCATCAGCGACGACGAGAACTTCCTCGCCTGGTCGGTCGACACGCAGGGCGACGAGCGCTACACGATCCGGATCAAGGACCTGCGCACCGGCGAGATCCTGCCCGACGAGATCACCGGCGCGAGCGGCGGAGCGACCTGGTCGGCCGGCGGGACGCACCTGTTCTACACGACCGTCGACGACGCCTGGCGTCCGTACCGGGTGTGGCGCCACCAGGTCGGCACGACCGGCGACGACGCCCTGGTGCTCGAGGAGACCGACGAGCGCTACTTCATCGGCGTCGGACGCACCCACTCCGAGCGCTACCTCGTGATCGGCCTCGGCTCCAAGATCACGAGCGAGTACCGCGTGCTGGAGGCCGACGACCCCGAGGGCGAGTTCCGCGTCGTGCTCCCCCGCCGCGAAGGCGTCGAGTACTCGCTCGAGCACGCGGTGATCCAGGGCGAGGACCGTTTCGTCATCCTGCACAACGACGGCGCGCTCAACTTCGAGCTCGTCACCGTGCCGGTCGACGACCCGACCGACCGCACCGTCGTGATCCCCGGCAGCGACACCGTGCGCCTCGAGGACGTCGACGTGTTCGCCCGGCACCTCGTCGTGTCGTTCCGCAGCGGTGCGCTGGCCCGCGTCGGCACCATCTCGATCGGCCCGGACGGCCTGGGCGAGCTGTCCGAGATCGACTTCGGCGAGGAGCTCTTCACGAGTGGCGTCGGCGCGAACGCCGAGTGGGACCCGCCGTTGATCCGCGTCGGCGTCGGCTCGTTCGTGACCCCGTCGTCGGTCTACGACTTCGACCCCGAGACCCGCGAGCTGATCCTGCGCAAGCAGGCGCCCGTGCTCGGTGGCTACGACCCCGCCGACTACGAGCAGCACCGCAGCTGGGCCACCGCAGACGACGGGACGCTCGTGCCGGTCTCGATCGTCTGCCGCAAGGACACCCCGCGCGACGGCACGGCCCCGGCGCTCCTCTACGGCTACGGCTCGTACGAGGCCAGCATGGATCCGGGCTTCTCGGTCATGCGGCTGTCGCTGCTCGACCGCGGCTTCGTCTTCGCGATCGCCCACGTGCGCGGCGGTGGCGAGCTGGGCCGGCACTGGTACGACGACGGCAAGCAGCTGCACAAGCGCAACACGTTCACCGACTTCGTCGCCAGCGCCCGCCACCTGGTGGCCGAGGGCTGGACGTCCGCGGACCGGCTGATCGCGGAGGGCGGCAGCGCCGGCGGCCTGCTGATGGGCGCAGTGGCGAACCTCGCGCCCGACGCGTTCGCCGGCATCGTCGCCGCGGTGCCGTTCGTCGACGCCCTCACCACGATCCTCGACCCGTCGCTCCCGCTGACGGTCATCGAGTGGGACGAGTGGGGCAACCCGCTGGACGACCCCGAGGTCTACGCCTACATGAAGTCGTACACGCCGTACGAGAACGTCGGCGCCCACGACTACCCCGCGATCCTCGCCGTGACGAGCCTGCACGACACCCGGGTCATGTACGTCGAGCCGGCCAAGTGGGTGGCCAGGCTGCGCGCGACGGCGACCGGCGACGCCCCGATCCTGCTCAAGACCGAGATGCACGCCGGCCACGGCGGCGTCAGCGGACGCTACGCCTCCTGGAAGGAGCGGGCCTGGGAGCTCGCCTGGATCATCGACGTCGCAACCCGTCACGCTCGCTGACGCGGACCCACGATGAGGGTTTGCGGTAGCCACAGCTGCCGTAAACCCTCATCACCCGTCCCGGCCCGGACTCACGATGAGGGTTTGGGGTAGTTATAGCTGCCGCAAACCCTCATCGTCCGTCCGGCCCCGGCCCCGGCCCCGTCCCGGCACCGGGCGAGTGGCGTATAGCACGGTGACCCTAAGACTTGACTGAGAGCGGAATCCTTCGGGGGTTGAACGCGTTCTGGTATGTACAAGCAACTGAATGGGAGTCGCACCGTGAGCACCAGGACCGGCAACACCACCGCCGAGGGCAAGGACAGCGTCGGCATGTACCTCGCCGAGATCGCTCGCACTCCCCTGCTCGATGCCGAGCGGGAGGTCGAGCTGAGCAAGACCGTCGAGGCGGGCCTGTTCGCGCGTCATCTGCTCGAGGAGGGACGCGTCGGACGCAAGAAGGGTGGCGCACCCAAGTGGGCCACCGAGGAGGAGCTGACGTGGCTCGCCGAGGAGGGCGACCGCGCGATCCAGGAGTTCATCCAGGCCAACCTGCGCCTCGTCGTGTCGATCGCGCGCAAGTACGGACGCTCGGCCATGCCCATGCTCGACCTCGTCCAGGAGGGCAACACCGGCCTCATCCGCGCGGTCGAGAAGTTCGACTACGCCAAGGGGTTCAAGTTCTCGACGTACGCCACGTGGTGGGTGCGTCAGGCGATCACCCGCGGCATCGCCCAGCAGGCCCGCGTCGTCCGTCTCCCCGTCCACGTGGTCGAGGAGCTCAACCAGGTCACCGCGGCACGTCGCAACCTCGAGCGTCAGCTCGGGTACGACCCGGAGCCGGCCGAGATCGCGCTCGAGCTCGGCATGGACGTCGAGCGGGTCGTCGACCTGATGGCCTGGGGCCGTGACCACGTCAGCCTCGACTCACCCGTCGACGAGGACGGCGACACGTCGCTGGGCGACCTCATCGCCCGGGAGACCCAGCCCGGCCCCGACTTCGCGGTGCTGGACGACGAGACGCGTCACCTGATCGCGACGCTCGTGGACCACCTCGGCCCACGCGAGGCGGACATCGTCCGGGCCCGCTACGGCCTGCTCGACGGTCGCCAGCAGAAGCTCGCCGACATCGGCAAGCGGCACGGCATCTCCGCCGAGCGCGTACGCCAGCTCGAGCGGGAGGCCTTGGCCACCCTGCGCCGGATCGCCGATCCGGACCTGGCGGCCTAGACGGCCCGAGCGGCCGCCCTGGACACGAGCTCGTCCCAGGTTCCCCCGACGATGAGGGCGAGCTCGTCCTGAGGACCGGTGTTGTCGATCACCAGATCGGCGGCACCGGTCCTTTCTTCGCGTGACGCCTGTGCGGCGATGCGGGCCCGCGCATCGGCCTCGGTCATCCCCCGCTGGGTCGTCAGGCGCTCGACCTGCACGTCCACGGGCACGTCCACGACCACCACGACGTCGCACAGCCCCGCGGCGCCCATCTCGACCAGGAGCGGGTTGTCGTGCACGACGATCGCGTCGGGACCGGCCGCGGCCTGCCGCTCGTCGGCCAGCCGGCCGATCGCCGGGTGGGTGATGCCGTTGAGGGCCTGCAGCTCCGCAGGGTCCGCGAAGACCTTCGCGCCGAGCGCCGGGCGATCGAGCGTCCCGTCCTCGGCGATGACGTCGGCGCCGAAGCGCGCGGCGATCTCGTCGAGCGCAGGGCTCCCCGGCTCCACCACGTCACGGGCGAGCTGGTCGTAGTCGATGACGACAGCGCCGTGCGCGGCCAGCAGCGCGCTGACGGTGCTCTTGCCCGAGCCGATGCCGCCGGTGAGCCCGACCTTCAGCACGCCCGCGCCCTAGCCGGTCGCAGCGTTGCCATAGGTCGTGACGTGCACGTGGTCCATGTGGTTGGCCGTGGGGCTGCCCCGGTCGCTCATGCCGCGCCAGTCGGGCGAGGTCGCGGGACGCCAGATGCGCTGACGCCAGATGAGGTAGTCCACGCCGAGGGCGGTGCGGTTCTGCTGCAGGAAGGCGGCGACCTGGTTGCCGAGATCGGACGAGATCATGATGTCCAGCGCCTGGCCGGTGCCGTGCTCTCCGCGGCCGGCGACGCCGCCGTAGCTGACGATGGACGGGAACTTCGCGCAGACCGCGCGGTAGACCTTGATCGTGTCGGGCTGAAGGCCGCTCTCGGGGCCGGAGCCGGCCGCACAGGGCGCCGTGCTGAGTCCACCGGACGTGGCCGCCTCGGGGGCCTCGTCGTCCGACGTCTCGGGCGAGGTCTCCTCGACCGGCTTCTGGGTCGTGATGCTCGAGGCGTCGACCCAGCGCGGGAGACCCTTGTGCATGATCTCGGCCCAGCCGTCGGACCGCTTGCCGGTGACCTCGACGGTGTCGCCGGACTCGACCTCGGCCAGGACCGGGGAGGACTTCTTCGCGGCTGCGTGGATGTCGAGGTCGCTCTTGGCGTACAGCTCACCCTTGATCTTGTCCTCGACCGCGGCGGCGTTGGGCAGCGGCGGACGCTCGGCGCTGCGGCTCACGGTCGCGGGCGCCTGCCCGCTGCTCACCGAGGCGGCGAACACGTCCTTCTTGGGCGGCTGCTGGGGGATCGTTGCGCCCGCCTCGGCGGCCGGCGAGCCGCCTTCCTGGGCAGCTGCCACGCCCACGACCCCGCCGATGGCCAGGAGGCCTGCGAGGGGGAGGACGGCTGCTCGTGCGGAGCGGGAGGTGCGGAGGGTGCGCCTGGCGGGGCGCGGTGCTGCGTGCTTGTGGCGAGAATCTGCCACTGGGGTACCACCTTGTGCGTCGACGACGTCTGACTCAACGATCGAGTGAACCATACTGGGCCCAAAGGTTCACCCCCAACCGTCCGTCCACCGCTCAGCGCGGTGACTGACGTCTCACGATCTGAAAGGTCCGCGGTGCTCACCTCCCCGTCGACGACCCCCTCCCCTGTCCTGACCGCGACCGCGAGCGAGCAGCAGCAACGACGTGTCGCCGGCGCGCTGGCCGCCCGGGGCCTCGTGGCCGGTGACCGGGTCGTGCTGTCCGTCCCCGGCTCGACGGCGTACGTCAGCGCCGTGCTCGGCGCGACCCGCTCGGGCGTCGTCCCCGTCCCGCTGGACCCGCGGCTCACCGCGTACGAGCGGGACCGGATCGTCGCCGACGTCTCCCCCGCCCTGATGATCGACGACGAGGCCGCCCTGGAGGCCCTCCTCACCGGTCCCGCGGGCGTCCTCGACCCCGCCCCACGGTGCCGGCCGATGCACTTCACGTCGGGCACCACGGGCCGCCCCAAGGGAGTGTGGTCGGGCTTGCTGTCACCCGAGGACGCTGCCGCGCTGGTGCGCGAGGAACGGGACCTGTGGGGATTCTGCCAGGAGGACCTCGATCTGGTGGTGTCGCCGATCTACCACTCGGCGCCGCTGAGGTTCGCGATGGGCACGATCCTGGCCGGCGGATCGGTCGCGGTGCTGCCGGCGTTCGAGCCCGCCGCGTTCCTCGAGGCCGTGGCGGCGCTGCGGCCGACGTCGATGTTCTGCGTGCCGGCACACCTGCAACGGCTCCTCTCGCACCTCGACGAGCACCATGTCCGCCCCGACCTGTCGTCGTTCCGCCTCGTCGCCCACGCCGGCGCCCCGTGCCCCGAACCGGTCCGCCGCCGCACCCACGCACTGTTCGGCCTCGACACCGTGTGGGAGTTCTACGGGTCGACCGAAGGACAGTTCACCGCCTGCCCGGCCGCCGAGTGGGTCGAACGACCCGGCACCCTCGGTCGGGCCCGTCCCGGCCGCGTCGTCAGCGTCGACGAGGACGACCAGCTGTGGTGCGCAGTGCCACCGTGGGCGCGCTTCACCTACTGGAACGCCCCTGAGAAGACCGCCGCCACGTGGCGGGACACCCCCGACGGTCCCGCCTTCTCGGTCGGCGACCTGGGCCGGGTCGAGGACGGCCACGTCTACCTGGACTCGCGGCGCGAGGACCTCATCATCAGCGGCGGGGTCAACGTCTACCCCGCAGAGGTCGAGGGCGCCCTCCAGGACGCCCCGGGGCTGGTCGACGTGGCCGTCTTCGGACGCGACGACGAGCGGTGGGGTCAGCAGGTCTGTGCGGCGTACGTCGGCGCGGTCGACGAGCAGGTCCTGCGGGAGCTGGCCCGGACGCGCCTCGCCCCGCCCAAGCGGCCCAAGACGTACGAGCGGGTCGACGTCCTGCCCCGCACCGCCACCGGCAAGGTGCGCCGGACCGAGCTGTAGGTCGCGGACGCACAGAACCCCCGGTCCGAGGACCGGGGGTTCTGTGTGGGGACGAGTGGCGGTTGGTTACGCCTCGCCGCCCGTGAGCTTCTCGCGCAGAGCCTGCAGGGCCTCGTCGGAGGCCAGCGAGCCCTCCTGCGGGGCGTCCTCGGACCCGGCGGACGAGTCCGACGAGTAGTTGGATGCCGCAGCAGCCTCGATGCCGGCCTTCTCGGCCTCCTGGATCTGCTTCTTGTGGGCTTCCCAGCGCTCGTGAGCCTCGGCGTACTGCTTCTCCCATGCGGCGCGCGCCTCGTCGAAGCCTTCCTGCCACTCGCCGGTCTCGGGATCGAAACCTTCGGGGTAGATGTAGTTGCCCTGCTCGTCGTACGACGAGGTCATGCCGTACAGCGTCGGGTCGAAGTCGTCCGTGGCCGAGGCCTCGGTCTCGTTGGCCTGCTTCAGCGACAGCGAGATGCGACGACGCTCGAGATCGATGTCGATGATCTTGACCATGACCGAGTCGCCGATCTGGACGACCTGCTCGGGGATCTCGACGTGACGCTCGGCGAGCTCGGAGATGTGCACCAGGCCCTCGATGCCCTCCTCGACGCGGACGAACGCACCGAACGGGACGAGCTTGGTCGCCTTGCCCGGGACGATCTGACCGATCTGGTGGGTGCGGGCGAAGTGCTGCCAGGGATCTTCCTGCGTGGCCTTGAGGGACAGCGAGACGCGCTCGCGGTCCATGTCGACGTCGAGCACCTCCACGGTGACCTCGTCGCCGACCTGGACGACCTCGTTCGGGTGGTCGATGTGCTTCCACGACAGCTCCGAGACGTGGACGAGTCCGTCGACGCCGCCGAGGTCCACGAACGCACCGAAGTTGACGATCGAGGAGATGACGCCCTTGCGGACCTGCCCCTTCTGGAGCTCGGTGAGGAAGTTCTGGCGAACTGCGGACTGCGTCTGCTCGAGCCAGGCACGGCGCGACAGGACCACGTTGTTGCGGTTCTTGTCGAGCTCGATGATCTTGGCCTCGATCTTCTGACCGATGTACGGGTCGAGGTCGCGCACGCGGCGCATCTCGACCAGCGACGCCGGCAGGAAGCCGCGCAGACCGATGTCCATGATGAGGCCGCCCTTGACGACCTCGATGACGGTGCCTTCGACAACTCCGTCCTCGGCCTTGATCTTCTCGATGTCGCCCCACGCACGCTCGTACTGCGCACGCTTCTTCGACAGGATCAGACGGCCTTCCTTGTCCTCCTTCTGGAGCACCAGGGCCTCGACGCTGTCTCCGACGGAAACGACCTCGTTGGGGTCGACGTCGTGCTTGATGGAGAGCTCGCGGGAGGGGATGACACCTTCGGTCTTGTAACCGATGTCGAGGAGGACCTCGTCACGGTCGACCTTGACGATGATGCCTTCGACGATGTCACCGTCGTTGAAGTACTTGATGGTGGCGTCGATGGCGGCGAGGAAGTCTTCCTCAGAGCCGATGTCGTTGATCGCGACCTGGGGTGCCACGTGGGCGATGCTGCTAGTCATAAAGGAGTTGCTCCGATGGATGGGTGGAATTGTCGGGCACGTCTGACAGCCCTTGGATCGTGAGGATGCCGGGCAAGAATCACTGGGCAGGGCACGAGTGCGGGCCTGCTACGTCCGAGGTACGCACAGGCCATCAGCGCATTGTCAATCGTACGCGACACCCCCACCGGGACGATAGACGGGGTGTCCGCGCGGTCTGCCTGTCTCGTCAGGCGGGCGACAGGAAGGCGGCCAGGGCTGCGGCGTACGGGTCGACGTCCGCTGCTCCCATCACCTCGCGCGCCGAGTGCATCGCCAGCTGCGGGGCGCCCACGTCGACCGTGAGCATGCCGGTCCGGGCGGCGCTCAGCGGCCCGATCGTCGATCCGCAGGGCAGGTCGGCCCGGTGCTCGTAGCGCTGCAGCGGGACGCCGGCCTGCTCGCAGGCCCGGGCGAAGTGGGCGGTGCCGACCGCGTCGGTGGCATAACGCAGGTTGGGATGGACCTTGAGGACCGGTCCCCCGCCGATCTCGACGTGGTGCAGCGGCTCGTGACGCTCGGCGTGGCTCGGGTGCGTCGCGTGCGCCATGTCGCCGGACGCGCAGACCGACGCGGCGATCGCGCGGTGGAAGTCCTCCCGTGTGCCGCCGGCGGTCAGCACGATGCGCTCGAGCACCGTGATGAGCAGGTCCGACTGCGCACCACGCTCGGACGTGCTGCCGACCTCCTCGTGGTCGAACAGCGCCAGCACGGGACGGACGCCGGGGACGGGCGTCGCGGCGAGGAGCGCCCGGGTGCCGGTGAAGCACGTGGTCTGGTTGTCCAGGCGCGGAGCGCTGACCAGCTCGCCGTTGACCGTCAGCCGGCTCGGCGCGGTGTCGTGCGTCATCAGCTCGAAGCCGAGGATGTCCTCGCGGGACACCGCGGCCCGATCCGCGACGAGGTCGAGGAAGGTGCCGGGCGAGGTCGACCAGATGCCGTTGAGGTGCCGCTGCGGGTCGAGGTCGATCTTGCGATCGGCGGAGAGGTGGATCGCGAGCTGGGGCACCCGGATCACGGGCTCGTCGACGTGGACCAGGCGCTCGCTGCCGTCCCGGAGGACGAGTCGTCCCGCGACACCGAGATCGCGGTCGAGCCACGAGTTGAGCCACGCACCGCCGTACGGGTGCAGGGCCACGACGCCCAGGCCCTCCTGGTCGAGGTCGTGGTGCTGCTTGACCCGCAGGTTGGGGCTGTCGGTGTGGCCACCGACCACCCGGAACGCGTCCTGCGGCGACGACTCCGCCTCGGTCGACCACGCGACGAGCGACCCGCCGCGGACGACGAGGTAGCGGCCCGGCTGCTGCGGCCACTCGTCAGCCTCGCGCAGCTCCTCGTAGCCCGCCGCCGCGAGCTCGGACGCCACGGTGCGGCACACGTGGAACGGCGTCGGCGAGCGATCGATGAAGTCGCACAGGTCGGCAGCGGGAGCGATCGTCATGCTCCCCAGCGTAGTGGCCGCGGACGCACGAACGCCCCGACCGGTGGTCGGGGCGTTCGGCTGGGTGCGAGGTGTGTCAGCGCGAGCTGACGAGCTCGTCCTTGTCGGAGTGACGCGCTCCCTTGGAGCCGTCGCTCTTCAGGCGCAGGAACAGGCCCGCGCCGATCAGCAGGATGCCGAGGATCAGTCCGCCGACCGGGACGGTCGTCTTGACCGCCGACAGCAGCGTGGACTTGCCCTTGTAGTCGTCGACGTTCTTCTGCACGTTGGCGTCGGTGTACGCGAGCGTGGCCTTCGTCGTGGTGAGGACCCGCTCGCCGTCCAGCTCGAGGTAGTTGTCCTGGGCGGTCTGGCCCCAGATGACGACGCCCGTGACGGGCTCGATGCTGTAGTCGGTGACGCTCGAGTAGATCTGGTCGGCCGTGACGGTGGTCGCCTTCTCGCCGATCAGGTCGCCCGGGACGTCGATCGTGCCGGTCTTGATGGGCTCGATCGTCTGGCGGTACTTGTAGACCTTGAGGCCCTTGACCTCGCCCTCGCCGACGTACTTGGCCGGCGTCGCCTCGCGCAGCGTGCCGTCCCAGAACTGGTACGTCTTCTTCTGCGCGTCGAAGGGGAACTTGAAGTACAGACCCTTGATGTCGGCGGGCTCGATCGTCTCGCCGTCGGCCTCGGACTTGGTGTCCTCGTACTTCACGGCCTCGCCAGTGTTGCGGTCGAATGCGACGCGGTCGCTCGTGCCGGTCAGCGGGGTCTCGCCGCTGCCGAAGTCGAAGTCGGCGGTGTCAGTGCTGTCGTAGATGTCCCAGACGGCGACGTCCCGGCCGAGCTCCTTGCTCGCCTTCTTGCTCGCGTCGATGTCGCCGCGAACGACCTTGACGTTCTTGAGCGGGCCGTTGCTCACCTTCAGACCGGCGGCGACGTCGAGGTACTCCCCATCCGCGCCCGGCGCGGTCGTGGCCTCGCTGGTGGTGTCCTGGTTCAGCGGCACCTGGGCCAGCTGGTCGTACATGTAGAACTTCGACAGCGCGGCCAGCGCGAGCACGAAGGCTCCGAGGAACAGGGCGACTGTCCCCAACTTCTTTGCCACTGTGGGCTCCCTCCACAAGTTTGATTACCGAACGGTAACAGTAATCGGTGTCACAGCGTCGCAGGTCACACCTTGTCGTTTGAGCCCTCCTTTGACCACTGCCCGCGCCCCTCTGCGTGCGATGATTCTGCTCGTGACCTCACTGCTGCAGGACGGCGTCGATGCACTGCGCGCACGTCAGGAGCCCCTTGCGCGGCGTGGTGCCGTGACCGCCGCCGCCCTCGCGATGATCATCGTGAGCACGGCCCTTCGCGCCTGGGCGGTCTCGGGCGGCTGGTTCTTCGGCGACGACTTCCTCTTCCTGTCCGACGTCGCCCGTGGGGACGCCGACGTGGCGTGGTTGTTCCACCGTCACAACCTGCACGTCATGCCGCTCAGCTTCGCCCTGGTGCTGCCCGTCGCCCATGCGGGTGCCTTCGCGTGGTGGGCGGCGGCCGCCGAGCTGATCGTGTTCCAGGTGGCGTCCGCGCTCGCGTGCTGGTGGATGCTGCGCACGGTGTTCGGCAACCGTCCGCGCATCCTGCTCCCGCTGGCGGTGTACCTGTTCTCCTCGATCACGGTCACCTCGCTGATGTGGTGGGCGGCGGGGCTGAACTCCCTGGCCGTCCAGCCGTTCATGTTCGGCGCGATCGGGTGCCACGTGCTGCTGCTCCGGACGGGCCGGCGCCGGTGGGCCCTCGCGGCTGCAGCGTGTGTCGTGGTGGCTCTCCTTCTGTACGTGAAGGCCGCCCTCATCGTCCCGATGCTGGCGATCATCACCCTCGTCTACGCCGCGCAGGGGCCGCTGCCCCGTCGCGTGTGGTCGACGCTGGTCCGTTACCGCTTCGCGTGGACCGCCTACGCGCTGCCCCTCGTGATCTACCTGGTCGCATACTTCTCGTCCTCCCCGCCCAAGCCCCCCGGCGACAAGCCCGACTACGGCCAGCTGGCCGACCGCTTCGTCCTGTCCAACCTGTCGTCGGCAGCGCTCGGCGGCCCCTGGCAGTGGCTCCAGCTGCCCGGCGGTGCCGGCCCGCGGCAGCTCGCCGACCCCCCGCAGGGCGCTGTCGTGATCTCCGCGATGCTGATCGCCGCCGCCGCGGTGCTCCTGGTGCTTCGCTACCGCGGCGCCCTGCTGCCGCTGTGGTTCCTGGTGCCGTACACCCTCGCGACCGTCGGGCTCCTGGCCTACGGTCGCGCGGGCGCCTTCGGCGGGGCGACCACCTACGAAGTCCGCTACTGGGCGGACTTCGTGCCGTACGTGGCCCTGGGGATCGGACTCGCCGTCATGCCGATCGTCGGCCTGCCCCGGGTCCTGGTCCCGAGGAACGGCGCGCTCTTCGACAACCGGCGGATGGTGCGGGTCGGCGTCGCGTACGTCGTGGTGTTCGTGATCGGGTCGGTCGCCTCGACGATCGGTTACGTCAAGCCGTGGCACGAGGAGTTCGAGGCGCGACGGTTCATCACGACGGCCGTGAACGAGCTCGAGAGCCAGAAGCAGCCGGTGGCCCTCGCCGACCAGAGCGTCCCCGGTGTGGTCATGCCCGAGCTGTTCTTCCCCACCAACCTGGCGAGCCGGACACTGGCGCCGGTAGGTGACCGCTTCACGACACCTGACATCGCGAACGACATCCAGGTGCTGGACGACAACGGTCTGATCGTCCCCGGCTTCGCGGGCGAGGACTTCGTCGTGGCCGAGGACCGACTCGACACCTGCTTGAGCGGATCGGACCGCAATCCGCAGATCCTGTTCGGCAGCCGGACCTTCGACTTCCCATTCTGGCTGTCGATGTCCTATCGGTCCGACGGCGACGCCGACGTCACGGTGACCGTGGGCGACACGAGCTACGACACGCGCATCCTGGAGGGCGCGCATACCCTGAGCCTGAGGACCGAAGGGGCGAACGACCGCATCCGGTTCACGCTCCCGCCGGGGTCGCGCCTGTGCGTCGACTCCATGAACATCGCAACCCGGATGGTGCCGAGATGACGACTGCCCGACGTGACTTCCCGCAGCTGGACGCCATGCGCGCCGCCGCGTCCATCGCGGTCGTCGTGACCCACGTGGGGTTCTGGTCGGGCTTCTACACGAGCGGATTCCTCGGTGTGGTCGTCCAGCGGCTCGAGGCAGGGGTCGCGGTCTTCTTCGTCCTGTCGGGATTCCTGCTCTGCCGGCCCTACCTCGTGGCGGCCCACGACCGTGCTCCGCACGACCCCGCCCGGGTGTACTTCCAGAAGCGGTTCTTTCGCATCGTCCCGGTGTACGTCGTGACGGTCGTGGCGGCGATGACACTCCTTGCGGAGAACCGGTCGATGGGCGTCTCGCGCTGGGTGCAGAACCTGTTGATGGTCGATCTGTACCGCGAGACGCAACTGCCACAGGGCCTGACCCAGATGTGGAGCCTGACGATCGAGGTCGCCTTCTACCTCATCCTTCCGCTGCTGGGGGCCGTGCTGGTCAAGGTCGTGTGCCGCGACCGCTGGCGTCCGGTGCGCCTCCTCGTCTTCGTCGCCGCGCTGATCGTCCTCAGCGTGGCGTGGGTCGCCGCGACCCACGTCATGGACGCCTCCTGGGCTCCCTGGGCCGCGAAGTGGCTGCCGTCCTACCTGAGCTGGTTCGCCCTCGGCATCGGCCTGGCGGTCCTCACCGTCGACTCCGGGGCACCGGGTCGGCTGACGTCCTGGCTGTCCACGCTCGGCCAGGACCGGGTCGCGTGCTGGACGTCCGCCGCGGCGATCCTCGTGTTCGTCTCAACACCGCTCGGCGGCTCACCGCTGCTCATCGCGCCCACGCCGTCGCAGGCGATCATGCGGCACGTCTGCTACGCGGCGATCGCCCTGCTGCTGATCGCTCCCTGCGTGCTCGGCACGGACGACTCCCCCGTGGCGCGCGCGATGTCGCTGCCCGCCGTCCGCCACCTCGGTCACATCTCGTACGCCCTGTTCTGCTGCCACGTGATCGTGCTGGCCATCGCGGTCCCCCGTCTCGGCTTCACGGTGTTCGACAGCAACCCGGTCGTCCTGTTCGTCGTGATCATGGGGATCAGCCTGGCCGTGTCGGAGCTCCTCTACCGATTCGTGGAGGTGCCCGGCATGGCGCTGCGTCCGCGACTCCAGCCGACGCCGGCCGCCACGGCGCCGAGCGAGGCCGCCGCACAGAGCTGAGGCAGCCGCCAGGAGACGACCGGGACGTCCTGGTCGGTCAGCACCCACCCGACGTAGCAGCCCACGGCCACGAGCAGCAGTCCGCCGATCCAGGCGATCACCGCCATGCGGCGCTCGCTCAGGGCGACCGCGACGGCCCCTCCCACCACGGCGCACGCCACTCCGGCCGTCCCCGCCACGAGCCCGACCGTCGCCACCATCGCGACGAACGTGATCGGGCCCCACGGGGCCACCGCACCGTCGGCGTCCGGCTTCATGCGCCTGCGCGAGCCCCGTCCCGGCACGAGCGTGATGGCCACGAGGGCCAGGACGCCGACTGCACCGGCCACGAGCGCAGAGCGGTAGGGGACGTCGGCCGTGAAGGTCTCCTCGACCGTCGACGAACCCGTCTCCGGCACGATCCAGCCCCGCTGCCAGCCGTTGACCGTCACGGCCTCGGCGGACTCACCGTCGACCGAGCCCGCCCATCCGGGGTTGGCGTTCTGCGTCGTCGTGACGAGGCGATCGCTGCTCCCGGCGGACCAGGCGCTTCCCGACCGCGTCAGGATGGTCTGACCGGCGCCGTAGAGATCCGATGCGCGCACCGTGACCCGGCTGGTGCCTGCCGGCAGGGTGATGCCCTCGTCGTCGCACAGGCGCGCGGTCGCCGACTTCCCGGCGGCGACCGCTGCAGCCGTGGTCCTCACCGCCGTCCGGTGCTCCTCACCGTCCACGACCACCGTGGGACCCGAGCCGCACGGCAGCACCACGGGGTCCGTCGACCGGTCCGGACGGGCGGCCGGACGGTCGTTGAACGTCAGCTCGCTGACCCCGACGGGCAGGCGCCTCGCGAAGCCGTCCGTACCGAAGTCCGTGGCGTCCTTCTCGGAGTCCAGGTGGACGACGAGGCGGTCGGTGCGCACCGCCGGGAATCGCCCCCTGCCGTTCTCCAGGGCGACTCGTCGCAGCGTGCCGTCGCCGAGCTCGAGGATCGCACTGCTCACCTTCGAGGCGGGAAGGCCTGAGGCGGTGCGCAGGGTGAGGGAGGACAACCGTCTGGGCGAGTCCCACGTGACCTCGAGCGAGGGATCCGTGTCGCCCGGGTCCGCGATCCACCCGGTGCGGAGGTCGCCGTCGACCGCCCGGGCCACGCTGGCCCGCACGTCGTCCGTGACGGTCGAGGTCGCCTGCACCGTGAACGGGAGGCCTTCCTGGAGCAGCTCGTCGGCGGCCTCGCCCGCGAGCGGACGGGTCTTGATCTTGAGGTCGTAGTCGCCCTTCAGCGACACCGGGATCTCCCGGTCGACGAGCACGGCGTCCTCGCTCTGGCGTCCCTCGCCGGCCCGGCAGCGGTCGAGGCCCTCGACGGTCACGCAGGACGGGCGTGCGCCCGCGTCCACTCCGAGGACGACCTGGTCGGCGGCTCCCCACTCACGCGGGGTCGCGGGCAGCACGAGCGGCCGCGACAGCCGGAGCTCGGGCGACGACACCTCGGCGATGGACAGGTTCCGTCCATCCGCGGTGGCACCCCGGATCTCGAGGTGCCCCACCTCGCCGACGTCGATCAGCACCGGCGTGCGTCCGTCGGCCTCGCGGCGCACCACCCCGTCCTCGGTGTCCACCTCCAGCGAGGTCTTCTCACCCGGCGCCGCGTCCGCGACGATGCGGACCGCGCCGAGGTCGCGCACGCGACGCAGGTCCAGACGCAGCCAGGCCTCCGAGGTGTTCGCGGTCCAGGCGGTGCGCCGGTCGCCGTCGAAGGCCGACCATGGCTGGGCGCCGGGGTCCAGCCCCATCAGGCTGTTGGCCGCCGACCGCGCGCTCGAGGCCGACAGCGCAGCCGCTCCGCGCAGCTCCCGGACACTGGTCCAGCGAGCGTCCCCCTCCTGCACGTAGTCGTGGAGCTTGCGGTCGAGCGAGTACGGCTCGTCCGGGGTCATGGACGCCGACCGCAGCGTGTCCACCCGGCCGAAGGCGGCCTCCTGACGACGCAGGCCGTCCGTCACCACGAGCGGACCGCGAGGTCCGTCCGCGGCTTGGTCCGCCGCCAGGACCGTCGAGCGGCCGGCCGTGACCCCCAGCTCGTCGAGGACGGCAAGGCTGTCCGCGGCGCCGACGACGGTCGGCGTCTCGTCGAGGGACTGAGGGGCCGTCGCAGCGGTCGGATCGACCTTCCAGATGTCGATCGCGGGATGGGCCGACTGCCAGCCTCCCTGGGAGAACGACCGCTGGCTCTCCAGGTCGATGACCGGCTCGCCGCCCAGCCGCGGTCCGAACGTCGCGACCTGCGTGAGACCGGGGGTGTCTCGCAGCGTCGAGTAGACGAGCTCGGTGCGGCCGTCCACGACCTGGTTCTGCAGGTCGTTGCGCACCACGAGGTACTCGACGCCCGCACGGCCGAGGGTCTCCGCGAGCCGGCGGGACCCGCGCGCCTGGTCGAGCGCCGAGGTGATCGAGTCCAGGTAGCGGATCGTGCCGGTGGGCGTGAGCGGGATGCTGTTGCGCACCGCCCACGGCGACCGGGCGATCGACTGCATCAGCTCATCGCCCGTGCTCCCCCACAGGTAGTCGCCGAAGCCCGACGAGGGCACCAGCAAGGACGTCCCCGTGGCGTTCTCGTCCAGGAAGTCGGCGGCCTGCTGCCAGTACGTCGGCGTGACCTCGAACGTCCCGCGGTTGGCGAGGTGGCCCGTCCAGGCCGGCGAGGTCGCACCCACCACGGCGGCCGCCACGAGCACGGCGACTCCGACTCGGCGGGCACCGTCCGTGTCGTCCTGACGACGCTCGATCGCGGCGGACACCGCGAACGCCGCGCCGAGGACCAGCGGGATGCGGATGACGACGTCGAACTTGTGGGTGTTCCGCAGCGGGGCGAGGACGCCGTCCAGCACGGTCTGGAAGCCTCCGGACCACCACCCGGACACCGAGCCGGTGTGACCGAGCGTGACCAGGACGAGCCCGCTCAGCACGCCCCAGACCAGGAACCGGCGGTAGCGGACCGGAGCGATCACCAGACCGATCACGCCGAGGATCATGACGACGCCCCCGTTGAGGATCAGCGACGCATTGGTCACCAGCTCCCTGCCGGCCACCGCCGTGGAGGAGATGTAGGGCACCCAGTTCGTCGTGCCGCGCAGGGCGTCCAGGACCGTCGCGGCCGAGGTCGTCACCGAGGAGCTCTCGATGAAGTCGAGGAACGGAGGGCTCACCGATCCGAGCAGGAACAACGGCGCGAGCCACCACAACGTGCCCAGGAGGACGAAGGGCGGCCACCACAGCATGAGTGCGCGCCGGCGCGGGCCACGCGGTGAGGTCAGCAGCCAGATCGCGCCCAACGGGATCACCGCGAACGTGGCGACGGCGTTGACGCCACCGACGCACGCCACGGCAAGGGCGCTCAACGCGGCCTGCCGGCGAGGGCTGCCCCGCTTCAGCCCGATCACGAGCGGCACCAGGACCCACGGCGCGATCGCCGACGGCCACACCTCGATCGAGCTGGGCCCGATCACCGAGAGCATGCGCGGCGACAGGGCGAACAGCAGCCCGGCGAACACCTGCACCCAGAGCGAGCGGATGCCGAGGGCGCGGCAGAGCGCGACCATGCCGAGGAAGGCGACGCACAGCAGCAGCGCCCACCACATGCGCTGGATCGCCCAGGCCGGCAGCTCGATCGCGTGGCCGAGCCAGAAGAACGGTCCCATCGGGAACAGGTAGCCGTAGGCCTGGTTCTGCACCTGACCGAAGAAGCCCTCCGCGTCCCACAGGTTCAACGAGCGAGCGAGGAAGCCTCCGGGGTCGATGATCAGGTCGAGCTTGGTGTCGGCGACCATCCGTCCCGGCTGCTGCACGAAGGCGAGTGCCGTCAGCACGAGGCACACCGCAGCGAGGCGGAACCTCCGCCGGGTGGAAACCTCCGTCACGGCTTGCGCAGCACTATGGCGAGGTTCCACGTCACCACCTCACGCAGTCCGGGCACGCGCAGCACCCACCACGACCAACGCGGCAGGTAGCGAGGGATGACGGCGACGACCTCGGCGCCAGTCTGGTGCCTGGCCCAGTCCAGGCCGGCTGCGGCGGTGACCGCGAACAGCGACGTCCCGAAGACGTTCTTGGGCGGGTGCCCGTGCTTCTTCTCGTAGCGGCGGGCCGCCCGGTGCCCACCGAGGAAGTGCCACGGCGCGGTCTCGTGGCCACCCCACGGCCCGTACCAGAGCGTGTAGGAGATGAACACCAGGCCGCCGGGGCGGGTGACGCGCACCATCTCGTCGGCCATCGTCCAGGGCTCGGGGACGTGCTCGAGCACGTTGGAGGAGTAGGTGACGCCGAAGCTGTCGTCCGCGAACGGCAGCTGCATCCCGCTGCCGAGCACCGTGCCGGGCATGGGCTCGCCCAGGCCCGAGAGCTCGCCGAGATCGGCGTCGAGCGCGGTGTAGTCGGCCCCGGCGGCGCGGAAGGCGTCGGCGAAGTAGCCCGGTCCCCCGCCGACGTCGAGCGTCCACTGGCCGTCCAGGTCGACGTAGGCGCTCACCTGGTCGACGGAGTCGCGTGCAAGCGTCCCGTAGAAGTGGTCGGGGTCGGTCTGCTCGACCCGAAAGGCCTGGAACAGCCGCCAGGATCGTCGCAGCGTCGGACGAAAGAGCAGGTCAGGCACCGGATGAGCATACGTGAGACGTGGGCCACGTCCTGATAGGGTGACGGTTGTCGGGTTGAGGGACCTGCACCGTGCGTTGAGGGACGTGCGCGAGGGCGCGCCGGGCAGGCTTCCGGCCATGAGGGAGGCACCGGCTCGCGCCGGGCAACGCATGCACGTACTCTTCTGCAACTGGCGAGACACCCGCAACCCCGAGGGCGGCGGCTCCGAACGCTATGTCGAGAGCATGGCCCGCGGCCTCGTCGCCGAGGGCCACCGCGTGACGATCGCCTGCGCGGCCCACGGCCACGCTCCCCCCGACGAGGTCGTCGACGGCATCCGGTTCGTCCGCCGCGGCACCAAGCTCGACATCTACCTGCGGACGTTCCTGGCCCTCCTGCTCGGACGCTACGGCAAGGTCGACGTGGTGGTCGACGTGCAGAACGGGCTGCCCTTCTTCACCCGGCTCGCGACCCGCAAGCCGGTCGTCGTGCTCGTGCACCACGTCCACCGCGAGCAGTGGCCCGTGGTCTATCCCGGTCTGATCGGCACGATCGGCTGGTGGATCGAGAGCCGGTTCGCGCCCGTCCTGTATCGGCACTGCCAGTACGTCGCGGTGTCGATCGCGACCAAGCTCGAGCTCATCGAGCTGGGGGTCGACGGCGATCGCATCGCGATCATCCACAACGGCAACGACCCGGCACCCGTCGCCGGAGTGCTCCGCTCACCGACGCCGCGCATCTGCGTGGTCGGTCGACTCGTCCCCCACAAGCAGGTCGAGCACGCGATCGACGCCGTCGCCGCGATGGCGGCCGATCACCCCGATCTGGTGCTGGACGTGATCGGCGCGGGCTGGTGGGACGAGGAGCTGCGCGCGTACGCCGTGGCGCGCGGGGTGTCGGACCGCGTGGTCTTCCACGGGTTCGTCGACGGCACCCGCAAGCACGAGCTGCTGGCCCAGTCGTGGGTCATGGCGCTGCCCTCGCTCAAGGAGGGCTGGGGCATCGTCGTCGGCGAGGCCGGCGGCCACGCGACCCCGACCGTCGCCTACAGCACTGCGGGCGGCACGACCGAGTCGATCGACCACAAGGACACCGGCCTCCTGGTCGACACGCCCTCACAGCTCACCGCTGCCCTGCGCGAGCTGATCGAGGACCGCGAGCTGCGGGAGTTCCTCGGGCGCGGAGCGCTGGCGAAATCGTTCACGTTCTCCTGGGAGTCCTCGCAGCAGGCGTTCTCCCGCGTCGTCACAGCCGCGGCAGCCGGCCGCAGACCCGCTCGCATCCGGGCATGACGAAGGGCGGTCTCCCGAAGGAGCCCGCCCCATGTCGATCCGGGCGCTGGACGCCCGACGTCAGTTGTTCGAGCCGTAGCTCACGTTCGTCGACTCGACCGGCTTCTCGCCGGCGGACTGCTGTGTCTGGACGACGCCCACGACGGTGGCCGTGGCCAGACCAAGACCTGCGATGAAAGCGACGATGCCGCCTGTGATTGTTCCCACGATGAGTCCCTCCCTCAATCTGTGACCTATGTTACCAGCGAGTCGGGCTCATTGCGCGCGCTTGCGACATGCATTCTGCGTGGACGGCCGGAAGACCCCTGCGCGGCTAGTCTGGGCGCACCATGAACACCCCCGCGCGGACCGCGTCCGCTGTCATCAGGACGATGCGGCCCCGGCAGTGGACCAAGAACACCCTCGTCCTCGCGGCCCCTCTCGCCGCAGGACTCACCTGGACCACCGGCATCGTGCTCGACGTCGTCGCGACGTTCGTGGCGTTCACGCTGGCCGCGGCCGGCATCTACCTGCTCAACGACGTCATCGACGCCGAGGACGACCGCCGCCACCCGACCAAGCGGAACCGTCCCGTCGCCTCCGGTGAGCTCTCCTCGACGCTCGCGCTCGCCTGCGCGGGCGTCTGCGCGGCGCTGGGCATCGGCATCGGGTACGCCGTCGCGCCGCAGCTCGCGGCGACGCTCATCCTCTACGCGCTGCTGCAGATCGCCTACGCCGTGGGGCTCAAGCGCCAGCCGGTCATCGACCTGTCGATCGTGGCTGCGGGATTCCTGCTCCGCGCCATCGCCGGCGGCGTGGCCGTCGACGTGCCCCTGTCGCAGTGGTTCCTGCTCGTGGCCGCATTCGGCTCCCTCTTCATGGTCGCGGGCAAGCGCTACTCCGAGCTGCGGAGCCTGGGCTCTGCGGCCGGCACGCGCAAGACCCTCGAGACGTACTCGGAGTCGTACCTGCGGTTCGTCTGGAGCCTGGCTGCAGCGGTGACCATCACGGCCTACAGCCTGTGGGCGTTCGAGATCTCCTCGCATGCCGAGATCAACTGGCAGGCGATCTCGATCGCACCGTTCGTGGTCGGGTTGCTGCGCTACGCGGTCGACGTCGACCGCGGCCTGGCCGGCGAGCCGGAGGAGGCCGTCCTGCGCGATCCGGCCCTGCAGGTCCTCGGAGCCGTCTGGCTCATCATCTTCGCGACCGGGGTGTACGCCTCATGACCCGCACGACGCTCACGGGCTGGGGCGGCACGAGCCCCACGGTCTCGCAGGTGGAGCAGCCCCGGCACCTGGACGATCTCCGGTCGGCGATCGCGCAGGCCGGCTCGCGGGGAGTGATCACCCGCGGGCTCGGGCGCAGCTACGGAGACCCCGCGCAGAACGCCGGCGGCACCGTCCTGGACCTCACGGGCTGGAACGGCATCCTCGACGTCGACACCCGTGCCCGCTCGGTACGCGTGCAGGCCGGCATCAGCCTGGACCGCCTGCTCCGCGCGATGCTGCCCCTCGGCCTGTGGCTGCCCGTGGTCCCGGGCACCCGCCAGGTCACGGTCGGCGGGGCGATCGCCGCCGACGTCCACGGCAAGAACCACCACGTCGACGGCAGCTTCGGGCATCATCTGCTCTCGATCGAGCTGCTCGTGCCCTCGGGCGACGTCCTGACCCTCTCCCCCTCGGGCGACGACCCCGAGCTGTTCTGGGCCACGGTGGGCGGCATGGGACTGACCGGCATCGTCCTGGAGGCGACGATCCAGCTCAAGCGCGTCCAGACCTCGTACTTCCTCGTCGACACCGAGCGCACACCGGATCTCGGGACGCTGCTCGACCGGCTCGTGACAGGTGACGCGGCCTACGACTACTCGGTCGCCTGGTTCGACACCTCCACGACCGGCTCGTCGCTGGGCCGCTCGGTCATCACCCGCGGCAACTCGGCCCGCCTGGACGACCTCGACCCCGATCTGCGCAGCCGCGCCCTCGAGTTCGCCGCGCCCCAGCGCGGGCGGGTGCCGGTCCGTCCGCCGATCAGCATGGTCAACCGCGTGAGCGCCAAGGCGTTCAACGCCCTCTGGTACGCCAAGGCCCCCCGGCACCGCACCGGCGAGGTGCAGGACATCACGCAGTTCTTCCACCCGCTCGACGTGGTAGGCGACTGGAACCGGCTGTACGGTCCACGCGGCTTCTGCCAGTACCAGTTCGTGGTGCCCGACGCCGAGGTCGCGGCGTTCACCGAGGCGGTCGAGCGGATCGCCGCGTCCGGGCACGTCTCGTCGCTCAACGTGCTGAAGAGGTTCGGCGAGGCCAGTCCGGCGCCGCTGTCGTTCCCGGTCCCGGGGTGGACGCTGGCCGTCGACCTGCCGGTCCGGCCGGGCCTCGGCGCGCTGCTGGACCATCTCGACGCGCTGGTCGTCGAGGCCGGCGGCCGGGTCTACCTCGCCAAGGACTCCCGGACGACGCCGACCACCCTCCGCCAGATGTATCCCCGGCTCGACGAGTTCCTCGCGGTGCGCCACCGCGTCGATCCGCACGGCGTCCTGCGCTCCGACCTGTCCCGACGACTCGACCTGTGAGGTCTGCATGATCAACGCCCTCGGCAACCCCCAGCACGTGCTCCTGCTCGGCGGCACGTCCGACATCGCCCTGGCGATCGCCCGACGGTACGCGGGGCTCGCCCCGGGTCTGCGCGTCACCCTCGCCGCGCGACCGGGCGAGCGCCGCGACGCCGCTGTCACCGAGCTGACCGCGGCCGGCTGCGTCGTGGAGGCGGTCGACTTCGACGCGGTGGACACTGCCGCGCACCGCGCCATCGTCGAGAGCATCGAGGACGACATCGACATCGCGGTGGTCGCCTTCGGCCTGCTGGGCGACCCCGAGCAGGCGTGGACCGACGTGGACGCGGCACGCGAGCTCGCGGAGGTCAACTACGTGGGTGCGGTCACGGCGGGCGTCGCGCTGGGTGCGCGCATCCGGACGCAGGGTCACGGTGTCATCGTCGCCCTGTCCAGCGTCGCCGGCGAGCGACCGCGCCGCTCCAACTTCGTCTACGGCTCCACCAAAGCCGGCATGGACGCGTTCTACACCGGTCTCGGCGAGGCCCTGCGCGAGCTGGGCGGGCACGTGCTCGTCGTCCGTCCGGGCTTCGTGCACTCCAAGATGACCACAGGGCTCGAGGCGGCCCCGCTCGCCACGACGCCCGAGGGCGTGGCCGAGGCCGTCGTCGAGGCCGTGCGCGACGGCAAGGAGCAGATCTGGGTCCCCGGCACGATGCGCGTCGTCATGTCAGGGCTGCGTCACCTGCCGCGGACGGTGTTCCGCCGGCTTCCGATCTAGACGGCCCGCCAGCGAGCGCAGCAGGCCGATCAGCGCGAGCAGGATCGTCAGGCCCGCGAGCGACCAGGTCACGGTCATGATCGTGCGGTCCCGCGGGTCGATCGTCGCGGGTCGGGCACCGTCGAGGGCCACGACCCGCAGGCCCGTCCCGCCGACGGGGATCGTGCGCGAGTCGGCGAACGGCTTCGCGGCCGCCTCTGCACCCGGCACGTCGGTCTCGATCACGACGATGCCGATCCCCGCACGGGCGAGGCGGCGCGGGACGTCGTGGCCATCCGCCAGGATCCGGCCGATGCGACGAGCACGGGGGTCCTCCCCCGCGATCAGCCGTCCGGAGACGTCGAGCTCGTCGTTGGTCACGGTCGTACGTCCGAAGAAGCGCCCCGCCGGGTCGAGCACCGGCGTCCGGTCGTTCCACGCCGGGGCACGATAGGCGGTGAACGGCAGCACCATCACGTCCCCCGACGTCGAGGTCTTGTCGATCACGCGCCGGGCGTCGCTCCATGCGGCCGGGTACGTCGTGGGCTCGAGCCTCCCGCCCACGCCCCACGCGATGTCGGGCAGGGCCGCGAGGGGCACCAGCAGGGCCAGCACGATCGTCGGGACCTCCCAGGACGTGTGCCGGGCCCGGCCGAGCGCGGTGTGGGCTCCCACGCCGAGCGCCACGGCCTCGAGCGGCACCAGCAGGGCCAGCCACCGCGTCCCGTCGCGCACGATCCCCCCACCGGGGACGTCGCCCACGATCCGGGCCACGGTGCCGGGGGCCAGCCAGCCCGACAACGCCACGACGATGCCGATCGCACCCGCGGCGGCGAGCCCGCCGAGCAGGGCCCGGTCGTCGCGCCACATCGTGACCAGGCCGACCACCATCACCGCGGCCAGCACGAGGCCGATCAGCACCGCGAGCAGCAGCGTCCGTGACGTCGGGACCACCTCGGTGTTCCAGATGCCGCCGAGCGTGAGGGCCGACCCCAGCCGGCCGAACGATCCCTCCCCCTGGACGTCGAAGAGGCGTACGGCCGCGGGGTCCGTCCGTGCGATCGAGGCGTGGAGCAGGCCCGAGACGATCCACGGAGCGTTCACGAGTGCGGCCAGCCCCACGATGCGGACGACACCGTTGCGTCGGCCGACCGCGAGGGCCAGGACCAGGCCCATCACGCCGGTGACCGGAGAGAGCGCGGCCGCTGCGAGGGCGATCGTGACCACGGACCACCGCGGCCCGTCCCTGGAGACCAGGGTGCCGATGAGCCACGGGAACGCCGCGAGCGCGACGATGACCGGCCACTGCCCGAGCACGAGCCGCTCGGCCACGTACGGATTCCACACCGCGAAGGTCGCCGCGGCGAGCTGCCCCACCAGGTGCCGATGACGTAGGAGGCGCGCCATGCCGAGCGCCAGCAGGAACAACGACCCCATGAGGAACAGCCGCTGGACCAGCGCTGCGGGGAGCACGGCGCCGAGGAGTGCTGCGACCGCGTCGGACGGGACCGCCCGCGGGAGGCCGGATCCGAGCCCCCACACCTCGGGACGGTCCAGGTCCAGCTCCGGCACCCACACCATGTCGTACGAGAGGATGTGCCCCGCACGCAGCCAGGGCGCCGCGATCGCGAGGGTCAGCAGCGCGCACCACGCAGGCACGACCGCAGCACGCAGGTCGACGCCTCGCCACCACCGCATGTTCGCCCCTGCTCCTGGTCGGACCGTCCCCCGGCTATTGTGCCGTGGTGAGGTCCGCGCGTACGACGATGACCGGCGGAACCCTCGTGGCCGCCGGGATGATGGGCATGAACATCGCCGTCTACGGGTTCAACGTCGTCTCGGCCCGCTTGCTGGTGCCCAAGGAGTTCGGCGCCCTCACGGCCCTGTTCGGCATCATCCTGGTCGGCACCGTGAGCGCGCTCGGCCTCCAGGCGGTCACCGCGCGACGGATCGCGGTCGATCCCGACCACGCCGACGAGATCATCAGCGCGACGCTGCGGGTGACGCTCATGGTCGCGGGGATGGTCGGCCTGGTCGTCGCGGTCGCGACCCTGGGTCTGACGCCCGCCCTCAAGCTCGGCTCCTACTGGCCCGTCGTGCTGTGCGGAGCCGCCCTCGTCCCCCTGACGATCATGGGCGCGCAGTGCGGGATCGCGCAGGGACTGGAGCGGTGGGGCGCACTGACGGCGATCTATCTCGGCAACGGCATCGGTCGGCTCGTCGGTGGAACGATCGGTCTCGCCGTCTCGGCCACGCCGACCGGCGCGATGGTGGGCCTGGCCGTCGGCTCCTGGCTCCCGGTGCTGGCGGGTGCCCGGCTGATGATGGGCCGCAGCCCCGGGACCGCCGTGATCAGCAGGCGCCCGTTGCTGCGCGAGGCGCTCCTGTCGACCCACGCCCTGCTGGCGTACTTCGTGCTGAGCAACATGGACTCCCTCATCGCCCGCAACCGCTTCGACGAGCACGACAGCGGCCTGTACGCCTCGGGGCTGATCCTCGCGAAGGCCGCCCTGTTCTTCCCGCAGTTCGTCAGCGTCGTGCTGTTCCCCAACCTGGCCCGCGCCACGACGCACCACGCCCGGCTGCGTGCGGTGTCCCTGGTCGTGGCGTTCGGCTCCGTCGCGGTCGCCGCCACGGCCGTCCTGCCCAAGGTCGCGCTGATCCTCGTCGGCGGCGACCAGTACGCCGAGATCACCGACCGCCTCTGGCTGTTCGCGGTGGCCGGCTCCTCGCTCGCGGTCGTGCACCTGCTGGTCTTCGACGCGCTCGCACGGCACGCGCACGGCATCGTGGTGATGATCTGGGTCGCGGTCGCCGCGGTGCTCGCCTCGGCGTACGGCCTGGGCGTGGGCATCACAGGCCTCGTGATCACGATGGCGACGGTCTCCGCGGTCCTCGCCCTCGTGGTCTACCTCGCGCCGCTGCCGTCCCGCGAGCCCCCGCAGCACTGACCCCCACCCAGCCCAGATTTGCGGACTTCTGCACGGAATCCGCTCCGCGGAAGGTGCAGGAGTACGCGAATCTAGGCCGGGTGGGTCAGTGGCCGGCCTCGTGCCAGGTGCGGCCGATGCCGACCGAGACGTCCAGCGGGACCGACAGCTCGGCCGCCGAGGCCATCTGCTCGCGGACCAGCTGCTCGACCTGGGCCTGCTCCCCCGGCGCCACCTCCAGCACGAGCTCGTCGTGCACCTGCAGCAGCATCCGCGACGTCAGCCCGGCTGCGTCGAGAGCGCGCTCGACCCCGAGCATCGCGACCTTGATGATGTCGGCTGCCGATCCCTGGATGGGGGCGTTGAGCGCCATGCGCTCGGCCATCTCGCGACGCTGGCGGTTGTCGCTCTGCAGATCCGGCAGATAGCGGCGCCGGCCCATGATCGTCTCGGTGTAGCCGGTGCGACGCGCCTCGTCGACGAGCCCGCGCAGGTAGTCGCGCACCCCACCGAACCGCTGGAAGTAGTCGTCCATCAGGCCCTGCGCCTCGCCGGTCGAGATGCTGAGCTGCTGGCTGAGCCCGTACGACGACAGGCCGTAGGCCAAGCCGTAGTTCATCGCCTTGATCTTGGCGCGCAGCTCGGTGTCGATGTCGGCCGGATCCTTGGCGAACACCTTGGCCGCCATGATCGTGTGGAAGTCCTCGCCGGAGTTGAACGCCGCGATGAGATCGGCGTCCTCGGACAGGTGCGCCATGATGCGCATCTCGATCTGGCTGTAGTCGGCGGTCAGCAGCGTCTCGAAGCCGTCCCCGACGCAGAACGCCTCGCGGATGCGACGTCCCGACGCGGTGCGGATCGGGATGTTCTGCAGGTTGGGGTCGTTGGAGCTCAGTCGGCCCGTCGCCGCGATCGTCTGGGCGTACGTCGTGTGGATGCGTCCGTCGTCCGAGATCGACTTGCGCAGCCCCTCGACCGTCTGGCGCAGCCGGGTGACGTCGCGGTGGTCGAGCAGGTGCTGCAGGAACGGGTGCCCGGTCTTGGCGTAGAGCTGCTGCAGTGAGTCCGCGTCGGTCGTGTAGCCGGTCTTGGTCTTCTTGGTCTTGGGCATGCCGAGCTCGTCGAAGAGCACGACCTGCAGCTGCTTGGGCGAGCCCAGGTTGATCTCCTTGCCGCCGATCGCGGCGAAGGCCTCGGCTGCCGCGTTCTGCGCGCGCGCCGCGAACTCGGACTCGAGCCCGACCAGGTGGTCGTCGTCGACCGCGATGCCGGTGCGCTCCATGCGCGCCAGCGTCGCGACCAGCGGCAGCTCGACGTCGGTGATCAGTGCAGTGCCTCCGTGCTGCTCGACCTCCTCGTCCAGCACCCTGGCCAGGTCGAGGGTGGCCCGGGCGCGCAGCATGCCGGCCTCGCCGCCGAGGGTGTCGGTGTCGAGCGTCAGCTGGCCGGCGTCGTCGGAGTCGTCGCGGAGCTCGCGCTTCAGGTAGCGCACCGACAGATCGCCCAGGTCGTAGGAACGCTGATCGGGCCGCACGACGTACGCGGACAGTGCGGTGTCGGCGACGAGGCCGGCCACCGTCCAGCCCCGTGCGGCGAGGGCCAGCAGCGGCCCCTTGGCGTCGTGCAGCACCTTGGGACGCTCGGGATCGGCCAGCCACGCGGCGAGCGCGGCGTCGTCCTCGGGGGTGATGTCGTCGGTGTTGATCCAGACCGCGGACTCGTCCGAGGCGATCGCGAGGGCCACCACGTCGCCCGTGCCGCGGCCCCACGACCCCTGCACGTGCAGGCCGAGCCGCCCGCCGGGCTCCTGCGCGTCGAGCCACGCGGCCACCGCGCCGGGCTCGAGCGTCCTGCCGTCGAGGTCGAAGCCGTCCTCGGCCTGCGGCGGGGTCTCGCCGAACGCCTCGAACAGCCGCACCCGCAGCGCGTTGAACTCCAGCGCGTCGAACACCGTGTGGATCGCCTCGCGGTCCCACACCGTGTCGAACGCCAGGTCGGCCGGCCCCGCGGGGAGGTCGAGGTCGCGGATCAGCGCGTTGATGCTGCGGTTGCGGATGACGTCGTCGAGGTGCTCACGCAGCGAGGCGCCGGCCTTGCCGGGGATCTGGTCGGCCTTCGCGATGATCTCGTCGAGGGAGCCGAACTGCGCGAGCCACTTGGCCGCCGTCTTGGGGCCGACGCCGGGGACGCCGGGCAGGTTGTCGCTCGTCTCGCCCACCATCGCGGCGATGTCGGGATAGTTGACCGGCGCGACGCCGTACTTCTCCTGCACCGCCTCGGGGGTCATCCGCGCGAGGTCGGAGACGCCCTTGCGGGGATAGAGCACGGTGGTCGTGTCGGTCACCAGCTGCAGGGCGTCGCGGTCGCCCGTGCAGATCAGCACCTCCATGCCCGCGGACTCGGCCCGGGTCGCGAGGGTGCCGATGATGTCGTCGGCCTCGAAGCCGTCCTTCTCGAACGTCGTGATGTGCAGCGCGTCGAGCACCTGCTTGATCAGTGGGATCTGGCCGGTGAACTCCTGCGGCGACTTGGACCTGTTGCCCTTGTAGTCGGGGTACTGCTCGAGCCGGAACGTCTTGCGGGAGACGTCGAAGGCCACCGCGACGTGTGTCGGCGCCTCGTCGCGCAGCACGTTGATGAGCATCGACGTGAAGCCGAAGACGGCATTGGTGTGTTGGCCCGTGGTCGTCGAGAAGTTGTCGACGGGGAGGGCGAAGAAGGCACGGTAGGCGACGGAATGGCCGTCGATCAGCAGGAGGCGGTCCACCGCACCGACTCTAGTCGGAGGCGGTGACGAACCGGACCTACGGGCGCGGGCGGGCCCCGCGCACGTCACCCTGGCGGCGGCGCAGCGTACGGCGCACCGCGATGAGCTTGCCGGTGTCGCGGGAGTTCGTGGCCTTGGTCGTCAGGCGCGAGCGCAGCTTGCTGGACTGGATGGCCCGCAGGACCGCGATCTGGTTGAAGCCGATCTTGGTCAGATATCGGTGCGGCTCGCGCGAGTGGACGGGGATCGCCGCCACGACGATCTCGCAGTTGTTGTCCTCGCCGTAGCTCGCGGCCGCCGACAGCAGCGTCGAGGCGACCGACTTGCGCCGGAAGCGGGGCGAGACCTGGATCTCGGTCACGACAAGGACGCGGGTGAGGTTGATCGGGGTCAAGGTGCCGATGTCGCACACCGTGGCGCCGACGATCTCGCCCTCGACCAGCGCGACGATGATGCGCTTGTCAGGTCGCGTGAACGACAGGTCGAGAGCGGCCGAGGCCTCGGCGATGCCCGGCTGTCGCCACAAGGACTGCTGCGTGAACGCCTCGGAGCCCTCGTCGACGCTCGCGCCCGCGCACTCGGTCCACAGGTCGATGAGCGCCGCCGCGTCCTCGCGGTCGGCGTCCCTCAGGATGATGTGCGGTCGGGCCGACATATGCCGTTCCTGCCTCTCGTCCTGGACGTCCTGCGCCCCCAGCGGGCCAAACTGACACACTACGCGCTGGGCTGGAACATCGTGTCCGGTTGAACACTCAATCGTCGAGGGAGACCCTACATGTTCGTCGGGTACGGCACCGCCACCAATGTCGTGGCCGTGCTCGCAGGCTCGGGTCTCGGTCTCCTGATCGGCCACCGGCTCAGCCCTCACGTGCGTACGACGGTCACGGCCGCCCTCGGCCTGGTGACCCTGCTCATCGCCGCGCAGGCCGCGATGGAGGTGTCCTCCTCCGACCTGAGCGACGCCGTCGGCACCAGCGCCCCCATGCTCATCGTCCTGGGCGCGTTGGTGCTCGGCGGGATCGCCGGATCGTTCCTGCGCCTGGAGGACCGCCTCGAGGCGTTCGGCGGCGTCCTTCAGCGACGACTGACCCGCGGGGACGCCGGCGAGGGACGCGAGCGGTTCATCGAGGGCTTCGTGATCAGCTCGCTGGTCTTCTGCGTGGGCCCGCTGACGATCCTCGGCTCGATCAACGAGGGTCTCGGCAACGGCGCCGACCAGCTCCTGCTCAAGTCGACGCTGGACGCGTTCGCGGCGCTCGCGTTCGCGGCCTCGTTCGGCATCGGGGTCATGGCCTCGGCCGTGTCGGTCCTGGTGATCCAGGGATCGCTGACCGTGCTGGGCGCAGTCCTCGGCTCGTTCCTGCCCGACGCGCACCTCGTCGCCCTGACCGCCACCGGAGGCCTGATCCTGATCGGCGTCGCCCTGCGGTTGCTGGACATCAAGGCCATCGCGGTGGCTGACCTGCTGCCTGCACTCGTGGTGGCGCCGATTCTGTGCCAGATTGCTATCGCAGTTCACTGAGACAGCACCCGCGCAGTGCACTGAGACAGCACCCGCCCGTAACGAAACCCAACTGTTACCTCATTCCCCACTTTGACCCCGCGGGTGACGCCTTGTTGTGGCTATAGTCCAGAGACCGACAAGCACCACCCCCGGTAAGCCGACAGGAGTTCATGCGTGCGATTGCGACTCGCGGCCCTACTAGCAGCAGCACTGGGGACGTCTCTCCTCCTCGTGCCCGCCTCGGCATCGGCCGAGACGACCCCCACCCCCACCACCCCCGCACCGACCGGCGCCGCACCCGATCAGAACCCGATCGTGGAGGGCGCCAACATCACGGTGACGCTGAAGGACCTCAAGGGCGGCGATGGTGAACCCACCCCGATCCCCGGCGTCTCGCTGACGGTGTTCAAGGACAGCAAGACCGGTGAGGAGCAGGGCACCCAGACCACCGACAAGACCGGCCGGGTCAGCATCGGCATCCCCGGCAACGGCACCTACGTCGTCGTGCTCGACCCGCAGACGCTGCCCCAGGGCGTCAAGCTGAGCGGCGCCGGCGAGACGACCAAGACCGTCCAGGTCAAGCTCGCCTCGTCCAACTTCGTGCAGTTCCAGATCGGCGCCCTCGTGGTCGAGAAGGCCTCCAAGGCCAGCCAGATCATCGACGGCACCCGGTCGGGCATCATCAAGGGTCTGCTGATCGCCCTCGCCGCCCTCGGCCTGTCGCTCATCTTCGGCACCACCGGGCTGACCAACTTCGCGCACGGCGAGCTCATCACGCTCGGCGCGATCACGACGTACATCTTCAACCAGGGCGCCGGGCTACCCGTGATCCTGGCCGGCGTGTGCGCGGTGATCGTGTGTGCGATCTTCGGCTACCTGCAGGACAGGGGGCTGTGGCGACCACTACGGCATCGCGGCACCGGACTGATCGCCATGATGATCGTGTCGATCGGCCTCGCCGTGTTCATGCGCAGCATCTTCCAGTACGGCTTCGGCGGGTCCACCCGCACGCTGTCGGAGTACGTCGTGCAGGGCCGACAGAGCTACGGCCCGATCGACCTGTCGCACAAGGAGATCGCGATCCTCATCGTCACGATCGTGACGATCGCGGTCACCTGCATCGCCCTGATGCGTACCCGCCTCGGCAAGGCGATGCGAGCGGTCTCCGACAACCCGGCACTGTCCGCGTCCTCGGGCATGCGCGTCGACGGGGTCATCTCGGCGGTGTGGGTGCTCGGCACCGCACTGACCGGCCTGGCCGGCGTGCTCCTCGCGGTGCAGGAGCAGGTCAAGTTCCAGATGGGATTCGACCTTCTGCTCCTCGTCTTCGCGGGCGTCACCCTCGGCGGCCTCGGGACGATCTGGGGAGCGCTGGTCGGCTCGCTGATCATCGGCCTGATGGTCGAGCTCGGGCCGGTCTTCGGTGTGCCTGCCTCGATCAAGGAGGTCGGCGCGCTCGTCGTGCTGATCCTGATCCTTCTCGTCAGGCCTCAAGGCATCCTCGGCAAAGCCCAGCGGATCGGATAGGGCACCCTCATGGATTTCGGAACCATCATCGACGCCGCCTTCTCGGCGGCATTCGGACCGCAGGCCATCGTCTTCGCACTCGCCGCGATCGGCCTCAACGTCCACTTCGGCTACACCGGTCTGCTGAACTTCGGCCAGGCCGGCTTCATGGCGATCGCCGCCTTCGGCCTCGCCGTCAGCGTCGTCACCTGGGACCTGCCGTTCCTGCTGGGCATCGTCATCGGTCTGCTCGGCGCGGTCGTCCTCGCCCTCATCCTCGGCGTGCCGACCCTGCGCCTGCGGGCCGACTACCTCGCGATCGTGACGATCGCATCGTCGGAGATCCTGCGGCTCATCTTCGGCGCAGTCGAGTTCAAGAGCACGTTCGGCGGCTCCAACGGCCTCAACGGCTTCGTGGGCCCCTACCAGAAGCTCAACCCGTACGACGACGGGCTGAGCCTCGGCGTCGTGTCGTTCAGCCGCAACGACCTCTGGTCGATCACGGTCGGGTGGACGCTCGTCGCGATCTCGTGCCTCATCGTGTGGGCGCTCATGCGCAGCCCGTGGGGACGTGTCCTGAAGTCGATCCGTGAGGACGAGGACGCCGTGCGCTCGCTCGGCAAGAACGTCTTCGCCTACAAGATGCAGGCGCTCGTCCTCGGTGGCGTGTTCGGCGGCATCGCCGGCATCTTCCACATCCTCAAGCAGGGCTCGGCCGTGCCGACCGACTTCAACACCACCTTCACCTTCTACGCGTACGCCGCCCTGCTCATCGGTGGCGCCGCGCGGGTGCTCGGCCCGGTCGTCGGCTCGATGCTCTTCTGGTTCCTCATCGCGGGCATCGGCTCGTTCTTCAGCGAGGCGACCAAGGGCACCAACCCCGTGATCCCCAGCTGGATCATGGAGCCCGACCAGGCCAGCCTCATCCGCCTCATCCTCCTTGGACTGGGCCTCATGCTGCTGATGATCTTCCGACCCCAGGGGATCTTCGGCGACCGAAGGGAGATCGCAATCGATGGCCGCTGAACTCAGTGGGGCCAGTGGATCGCTCGCTGGTGTCTCCAACGAACCCGGGGCCTCCAAGCCCGACCCGATCATCAAGGGCAGCAACATCACCCGCACGTTCGGCGGCCTCAAGGCCGTCGACGTCGAGAAGATCGAGATCCAGCGCGGCGTCATCACCGCTCTCATCGGTCCCAACGGTGCCGGCAAGACGACGCTGTTCAACCTGCTGACCGGCTTCGACGAGCCCGACAGCGGCACGTGGACGTTCAACGACAAGCCGCTCGCCAAGGTGCCGGCGTACAAGGTCGCCCGCCTCGGCATGGTCCGCACGTTCCAGCTGACCAAGGTGCTCGCCAAGCTCACGGTCATCGAGAACATGCGGCTCGGCGCCAAGGGCCAGCGCGGCGAGAAGTTCCTCTCCGCGGCGTTCAAGTCGCTGTGGAAGTCGCAGGAGGACGAGAACACCAAGCGGGCCGACGCGCTGCTCGAGCGCTTCAAGCTCGACGCCAAGCGCGAGGACTTCGCCGGCTCGCTCTCGGGCGGCCAGCGCAAGCTGCTGGAGATGGCGCGCGCTCTCATGGTCGACCCCGAGCTGATCATGCTCGACGAG
The DNA here is from genome assembly GCF_009649075.1 of Aeromicrobium yanjiei. Taxonomy (GTDB): domain Bacteria; phylum Actinomycetota; class Actinomycetes; order Propionibacteriales; family Nocardioidaceae; genus Aeromicrobium; species Aeromicrobium yanjiei. Next base: position 1,425,569 of record NZ_CP045737.1, on the reverse strand, counting down.
CCCATGGCCGGCGTGAACCCGGCCCTCAAGCAGTCGCTGCTCGGCCACGTGAAGTCGCTGCGCGACGAGGGACGCACCGTCCTGTTCGTCGAGCACGACATGGACATGGTCCGCGACATCTCCGACTGGGTCATCGTCATGGCGCAGGGGCAGATCGTCGCCGAGGGCACCCCCCAGTCGGTCATGGCCGATCAGCGGGTCATCGACGCGTACCTGGGCGCCCACCACGACACCGACATCACCGAGATCGACGTCTCGGAGCTCGAGCAGGAGGCTGAGGCCGAGCTCGAGGCCGAGGCCGCCGAGGAGAAGAAGCCATGACCGACTCCCCCACCACCATGTCCGAGCGCGAGAAGCACCTCGCCAATGCCGACGGGGCCGTGCTGCGCGCGGACAACCTGATCGCGGGCTACTTGCCGGGGGTCAACATCCTCAACGGCGCGGACCTGTACTGCCAGCCCGGCGAGCTTGTCGGCATCATCGGCCCCAACGGCGCCGGCAAGTCGACGCTGCTGAAGGCGCTGTTCGGCCTGGTCAAGGTCCACGAGGGCTCGGTCAAGCTCAAGGGTGACGACATCACCAACCAGCGTGCCGACCAGCTCGTCACCAAGGGCATCGGCTTCGTCCCGCAGACCGAGAACGTGTTCCCGAGCCTCACGATCGAGGAGAACCTCGAGATGGGCTGCTACCAGGACCCCAAGCGGTTCACCGAGCGCTTCGGATTCGTGACCGACCTGTTCCCGCGGCTCGGCGAGCGTCGCAAGCAGCGCGCCGGGCAGCTGTCCGGTGGTGAGCGTCAGATGGTGGCGATGGGACGCGCCCTGATGATGGACCCGTCCGTGCTGCTGCTCGACGAGCCGTCCGCAGGTCTGTCGCCGGTGCTCCAGGACGAGGTGTTCGTGCAGACGCGCAACATCAACAAGGCCGGCGTCTCGATCGTCATGGTCGAGCAGAACGCTCGCCGCTGCCTGCAGATCTGCGACCGCGGCTACGTCCTCGACCACGGCACCAACGCGTACTCCGGCACGGGACGCTCGCTGGCCAACGATCCCAAGGTCATCGAGCTCTACCTCGGCACCCTGGGCCAGAACGCCGACTGACCCAAGCGCCCACGAGTCACGCACGGGCGCCGACGAGTCACGCACGGGCGCCGACGAGTCACGCACGGACGCCGAGGAGTCACGCACGGACGCCGAGGAGTCACGCACGGACGCCGAGGAGTCACCACCAGCGGGCGATCGGCGTCATGCCGAGCAGCTCGCCGACCCCGCGCTCGAACGCGGGGTCGGCCCCGAAGACCTGCTCGTACCGCGCGATCACGAACCGATAGCCCATGGCGATGAGCAGACGGCGACGTTCCTCGTCGTGCACGTCGTCGGGGTCCGCGGTGTGGAACTCGCGCCCGTCGTACTCGACGGCGATGCGGCGACGGACATAGGCCAGGTCGAGGAAGCGCTGCAGCCCCGCTGCGTCCGCCACCTCGACCTGTGCCTGCGGCCGCGGGAAACCCGCATCGGTCAGCCGGAGCCGGGTCCAGGACTCCCCCGGACTGGCCGACTTGGGCTCGATCAGCTGAGCCAGCACACGTGCCTGGCGAATGCCGCGATATCCCTTGAGCCGCGCCACGTACGCCCGGACGTCCATCGGACGGACCAGTCCGGCGTGCGCCATGGCGTCGGCCGAGGCCATCGCGTACGGGCGCCACTGCTTGCGCAGGAGATCGGACGTCGTCCGCAGCGGGTGGGTCACCGCGAGGCCGCCGACCTCGAGCACGTCCTCGTCGTCGATCAGCGCTTGCCGGCAGGCGAGACCTTCGACGCGCGTGCGGCCTCGCCCGTGCGGGACGACCCACTGCGGCTCGAACCGGTGCCGGTCCGACGGTTTGTACGCGTCGACGCCCCAGATCCACGCCGCCGTCTCGTCGGACACGACTGCGTGTGCCGGGACGACCAGCCGGGCCGCCTCGACGCGTAGCTCGCGCGAGTCCTCGGCGCGCGCATCAACGTAGACCCGATCGATGAGCCGGACGATGTGGCCGTCGGCGAACGCTGCACGGAAGGCGGTGTCGGACAATCCAACCGCGCCGTGGTCGCGATAGAGGAAGGGCTGACCGGCGTTGATGAGGGTCGTGGTCTCCATGGGGTCATCGAACGCCTGTTGCGCCCGGTTGTCCCCCGGCTGTCCACAGGTCACCGCTACGTGACTCGCGGGCGCCCGTACGTGACTCGCCAGCGTCCGTACGTGACTCGTCGGCGTCCGTACGTGACTCGCCGGCGCCCGTACGCGACTCGTCGGCGTCCGTACGCGACTCGTGGGCGGGTCGGCGGGTGGGGACGGCAGAGGGCCCCGGTGCCGAAGCACCGGGGCCCTCTTGAAGTGGCTGAGGAGTCAGCGACCTCGGTCGATCAGATGTTGCCCGCGATGTACTTGATGGGCTCGATCTTGTTCTTGCCGTCGTACTCGTAGATGCCGATCGAGGCGGCCGTGGGGCTGCCCGTCTCGCCGAGCTCGATCGGACCGGAGACACCGTCGTAGTCGATGTCGGTCTTCGGGTCATCCTTCAGCAGCGCGGCGCACGACTCGAACGAGTCGCACTTCTCGCCGCCCTTGGTGACGTTCGGGATCTCCTTGGCGATCGCCTCGCCGGAGTCGTCGCCCGCGACGATGGCCGCGAGAGCCGACACGACGGTCGCGTCGTAGGACTCGGCCGAGTAGGCGTAATCCTTCAGCTTGGAGTTGACCGTGGCGAGACGGTCACGGAACTCCGTCTTGGCCTCGGCGCCCGGGATGGTGCCCTTGGTGCCCTTGAGCGTGCCGTCAGGCAGCGAAGCCGCGTCACCCTTGCCGTAGTTGGCCGTGTTGCCGTCGACGAAGTACGTCGAGACGTCCTGCGGGCCGGCGCCGGCCTGGATGAGCTTCGGGATGATCGTCGTGGTCTCCTCGAACGCGATGAGGAGCACGGCATCAGCCTTGGCGTTGGCGATCTCGGTGATCTGGCTGTCGCCGGGACCGGTCTTCTCGCTGTAGAGAACGCTGGCGGCGACGGTCGAACCGGCGTCCTTGAGGTTCTTGGTGACCTCCTTGGCGAGGGTCTCGCCGTACGCGTCCTGGCGGGCCAGGATCGCGACGTTCTGCTTTCCGTCCTCGATGAGGAGGTTGGCCAGAACCGCACCCTGCAGGATGTCGGACGGTGCGGTGCGGAAGTACAGGTCGGGCTTGGAGTAGTCACCCTCGTCGAAGTCGGTCGACGTGTTGGCGGGCGAGAACTGCACGACGCCGGCCGACATGATCTTGTCGATGACGGTCAGCGAGACACCCGAGGAGGCAGCACCGACGACGACGTCGGACTTGGCCTTGAGCAGCTTGTCGGTCTCGGCCGGGGCGATGCCCGAGTCGGTGTCACCGGAGTCGGCCTTGACGCCGACGACGTCCTTGCCGTTGACGCCACCGGCGGCGTTGATGTCCTTGATGGCCAGGTCGACACCCGCGAACTCCGGCGGGCCGAGGTACGCGAGGCTGCCGGTCTGCGGGAGCAGCTGACCGATGGTCAGTGTGCCGTCACCCTTGTTGGCAGGAGCGGACTCGGTCTTCTTGTCGCCGCCACCGTCGCTGTCGCTACCGCCACAGGCAGCGAGAACGAGAGCGCTCGTGACTGCAACTGCAGCCAGGCGAATCGTTGTGGTACTGCGTTTCATCAATCCTCCGGATGTGTAGAAAGCCCGTGGCCCGCGCCAGGGTGCGTACTCGTACGACAGAACCTAGTCTTGTTGACGCCTCTTTGGGTCAAGGTTCTGTAGCCGGTTGGTTAAGTCACCGTTTTGTAACCCACGCGGGCCAATCCGTCCGAGGACCGCTCAGTCGGCCGTCTTCCCGAGTGCCGGGCCGTGGTCGATGACACCCTGAGCGACCTGCATCATCGTCAGACGCAGGTCCATCGCGGTGCGCTGGATCCAGCGGAACGCCTCGGGCTCGCTGATGTCCAGGGCCTCCTGCAGCAGGCCCTTGGCCCGCTCGACCGCCTTGCGGGTGGCCAGCTGATCGGTCAGGTCGCCGACCTCGCTCTCGAGCTGGCGGATCTCGGCGAAACGGCTGCGGGCCATCTCGATCGCGGGGACCAGGTCGGACTTCGTGAAGGGCTTGACGAGGTACGCCATCGCGCCCGCCTCCCGCGCGCGCTCCACCAGCTCGCGCTGGCTGAACGCGGTCAGCATGACGACCGGCGCGATCCGCTCCTGGGCGATCTGCGCCGCCGCCGCGATCCCGTCGAGCTTGGGCATCTTGACGTCCATCACGACGAGATCGGGCCGGTGCCGCAGGACGAGCTCGACCGCGGCCTCACCGTCACCGGCCTGGCCGACGACCTCGTAGCCCTCCTCGGCGAGCATCTCGGCAAGATCGAGGCGGATCAGCGCCTCGTCCTCGGCGATCACGACACGGGGCTGCGGGGACGATCCCGATGGGGGTGGCATGACGGTCACATGAGAAGGTTATACGGCCTCGTCGGAGGCAAGCCGAGTTGGCGGAATGGTAGACGCGACGGTCTCAAAAACCGTTGTCCGCAAGGGCGTGCGGGTTCGAGTCCCGCACTCGGCACAGTTGTCCGGACCTACTGCGTCATGCGCTCGGAGTACGCAGGTGTGACCCCGTTGATCGCATCGCCCATGTTGTGGATGCGCAGCGCGTTGGTCGAGCCGGGGATTCCCGGAGGCGCACCGGCCACGATGACGACCTGCTGTCCCTCGGTGCAGCGCTGGATCGCCAGCAGCGCCTTGTCGACCTGCAGGACCATGTCATCGGTGTGCTTGACCTCGGGCACCGTGAACGTCTCGATGCCCCAGCTCATCGCGAGCTGGCGGCGCACGAGCGGATCGGGCGTGAACGCGATCACCGGCACCCGCGAGCGGTAGCGCGTCATGCGCCGGGCGGAGTCGCCCGTGGTCGTGAACGCGACCACGAACCGGGCGTCCACGGCCTCGGCGACGTCGGACGCGGCCCGGCAGATGATCCCGCTCTTGGTGCGGGGACGCCACGTGAACGCCGCCATGCGCGGCAGCCCGTGGTCCTCGGTCGACTCGATGATGCGGGCCATCGTGTGCACCGTGTGGATGGGGTACTCCCCCACGCTGGTCTCACCGGACAGCATCACCGCGTCGGCGCCGTCGAGCACCGCGTTGGCGACGTCGGACGCCTCGGCGCGGGTCGGGCGGGGCGCGGAGATCATCGACTCGAGCATCTGGGTCGCCACGATGACCGGCTTGGCGTTGCGGCGGGCCTTCTCCACGATGAGCTTCTGCACGATCGGGACGTCCTCGAGCGGCAGCTCGACGCCGAGGTCACCGCGCGCGACCATCACGCCGTCGAAGGCGTCCATGATGCCGTCGAGGTTGTCGACCGCCTGGGGCTTCTCGATCTTGGCGATGACGGGGCGGTGGATGCCCTCCTCGACCATGATCTTGCGGACGTCCTCGTAGTCGTCCGCCGAGCGCACGAACGACAGCGCGATGAAGTCGACACCGAGTCGCAGCGCGAACCGCAGGTCGTCGACGTCCTTCTCGCTCATCGCCGGGACGCTGACCATGACGCCGGGCAGGTTGATGCCCTTGTTGTTGCTGACCGGCCCGGCGGTCTCGACCTCGCAGGTCACGTCGGTCGCGGTGACCTCCGTGGCACGCAGGCGCATGCGCCCGTCGTCGATGAGGATCTCGTCGCCGGCCTTCACGTCGCCCGGCAGGCCCTTGTACGTCGTGGAGCACCGCGAGTGGTCGCCCAGGATGTCGTCGGTCGTGATCGTGAACGTCGAGCCGACCTCGAGGTGGACCGGACCGTCGGCGAACCGGCCCAGACGGATCTTGGGACCCTGCAGGTCCGCGAGGATCGCGATCGCCTTGCCCGTGGTCTCGGCGGCCTCACGGACCCAGCCGAAGTTCTGCTCGTGGTCGGACTGGTCGCCGTGGCTCATGTTGAGCCGTGCGACGTCCATCCCGGCCTCGGCCAGCTTGAGGATCTTGAAGGCGTTGCCGACAGCAGGACCAAGGGTGCAGACGATCTTTGCTCTTCTCACATCTCCACAGTAGACATGCCGAGCGGTTACCGGCGAGTCAATTTTGTCGTTTCACACAACAAAATCAGAAAAGCCGGCAACCGCTCGTCTCAGACCGCCAGGGGACGTGCGTTCGGCGGGATCGGCGCGGGCAGGTTGGTCGACCCCGACAGGTACGCATCGACGCCCGAGGCGGCCGAACGTCCCTCCGCGATGGCCCACACGATGAGCGACTGGCCGCGTCCCGCGTCTCCTGCGACGAACACGCCGTCCACGCTGGACATGTAGCGCTTGTCGCGCTTGACGTTGCCCCGCTCGTCGAGCTCGCAGCCGAGCTGGTCGACCAGACCCTCGGTCTGCGGGCCGGTGAAGCCCATCGCGAACAGCACGAGCTGCGCGGGCAGGTCACGCTCGGTGCCCTCGATCTCGGTGAGCTTGCCGTCGACGAACTCGACCTCGACCAGACGCAGGGCGCTCACGTGGCCGTTCTCGTCGCCGACGAACTCCTTGGTCGACACCGAGTAGACGCGGTCGCCCGCCTCCTCGTGCGCGGAGGACACCCGGTACGTCATCGGGTACGTCGGCCACGGCTGGTGGCCGGGACGCTCGGTGCCCGGGTTGGGCATGATCTCGAGCTGCGTGATCGACCGGGCGCCCTGGCGCACCGACGTGCCGAGGCAGTCGGCGCCGGTGTCGCCGCCACCGATGATGACGACGTCCTTGCCGGTCGCGACGATCTGGTCCTCGACCTCCTCGCCGAGCGCGACCCGGTTGGCCTGGGGCAGGAACTCCATGGCCTGGTGGATGCCGGCCAGCTCGCGGCCCGGGGCCGGGAGGTCGCGGCGCACGGTCGAGCCGATCGCCAGCACGACCGCGTCGTAGCGATCGCGCAGCTGCGAGCCGGTCAGCGTGTCGCCGACCTGCACGCCCGTGCGGAAGACCGTTCCCTCGCGCTCCATCTGGTTGATGCGACGGTCGACGTGGACCTTCTCCATCTTGAACTCGGGGATGCCGTAGCGCAGCAGCCCGCCGGGCTTGTCGTCACGCTCGTAGACCGCGACGGTGTGCCCGGCCCGGGTCAGCTGCTGGGCGGCCGCGAGACCCGCGGGGCCGGAGCCCACGACGGCCACGGTCTTGCCGGTCAGCCACTCAGGAGCCTCGGGGCGGACCCGACGGTCGTCCCAGGCCTTGTCGATGATCGAGACCTCGACGTTCTTGATCGTCACGGCGTCGCGGTTGATGCCCACGACGCACGCGGTCTCGCACGGTGCGGGGCACAGCCGTCCGGTGAACTCCGGGAAGTTGTTGGTCGCGTGCAGACGATCCAGCGCCTCGTCCCAGTCGTCGCGCCACACCAGGTCGTTCCACTCCGGGATCAGGTTGCCCAAGGGGCAGCCGGAGTGACAGAACGGGATGCCGCAGTCCATGCAGCGCCCGGCCTGCTCGGTGATGATCGGGAGCAGTGCCCGGCCCGGACCGCCCGGGTAGACCTCGTTCCAGTCCTTGACCCGCTCCTCGACGGGACGGCGCTGCGCGACCTGGCGCGGAGTCGTGATGAAACCTCTGGGATCAGCCACGTGCGGCCACCTCCATCATGCGTGCTGTGGTGTCTTCCTCGGACAGGCCCTCGGCCTCTGCGGCGGCGCGCGCCTCCAGGACCAGCCGGTAGTTGACCGGCATGATCTCGGTGAATCTCGTCAATGACTGCTCCCAGTGGGCGAGCAGCTGCTCGGCCACGACCGAGCCGGTCTCCTCCTGATGCTTGCGCACCAAGCGTTCGAGCTCGACAGCCGTGGCCTCGGGCACGGGCCGGGTCTCGACCATGTCGCGATTGACCAGGTCCTCGTCGAGATCGAGCACGTACGCCGATCCGCCGCTCATGCCGGCCGCGACGTTGCGTCCGGTCGGGCCGAGGATGACGACCCGGCCACCCGTCATGTACTCGAGCGCGTGGTCGCCCACGCCCTCCACGACCGCGCTGGCGCCGGAGTTGCGGACGCAGAAGCGCTCGCCGACCCGTCCGCGCAGGAAGATCTCGCCCGCCGTCGCGCCGAAGCCGATGACGTTGCCGGCCACGATCTGCGCCTCCGCGGTGAACTGGACGTCGCGCGGGGGCCGCACCACGATGCGTCCGCCCGACAGGCCCTTGCCGACGTAGTCGTTGCCGTCGCCCTCGAGGCGCAGCGTGATGCCCTTGGGCACGAACGCACCGAAGGACTGGCCCGCCGAGCCGAGGAACGTGAGGTCGATCGTGTTCTCGGGCAGGCCCTCGCCGCGGTAGCGCTTGGTCACCTCGTGGCCCAGCATCGTGCCGACCGTGCGGTTGACGTTGCGGATCTCGACCTGCGCGCGGACCGGCTCGCCCCGCTCGAGCGCATCGGCGCTGAGCGCGATGAGCTCGTTGTCGAGCGCACGGTCAAGGGCGTGGTCCTGGCTCGTCGTGCAGTGCCGCGACGCACCCTCGGGCAGCTCCGGCACGTGGAAGATCGGCGTCAGGTCCAGGCCCTCGGCCTTCCAGTGGTGCACCGCGCGGTTGGTGTCGATGACCTCGGCGTGACCGACGGCCTCCTCGATCGAGCGGAAGCCCAGTGCGGCGAGGTGCTCGCGCACCTCCTGCGCGATGTACGTGAAGAAGTTGACGAGGTACTCGGCCTTGCCGGAGTACTTCTCGCGCAGCGCCTTGTTCTGCGTCGCGACGCCCACGGGGCAGGTGTCGAGGTGGCAGACCCGCATCATGATGCAGCCGCTGACGACCAGCGGGGCGGTCGCGAAGCCGAACTCCTCGGCACCGAGCAGCGCCGCGATGACGACGTCCCGACCGGTCTTGAGCTGGCCGTCGGCCTGCACGACGATACGGTCACGCAGTCCGTTGAGCAGCAGCGTCTGCTGCGTCTCGGCGAGGCCGAGCTCCCACGGTCCGCCCGCGTGCTTGAGCGACGTCAGCGGGGACGCGCCCGTGCCGCCGTCGTGTCCCGAGACCAGCACGACGTCCGCCTTGGCCTTCGAGACGCCGGCCGCGACCGTGCCGACGCCGACCTCGGACACGAGCTTGACGTGCACGCGTGCCGACGGGTTGGCGTTCTTGAGGTCGTGGATGAGCTGCTTGAGGTCCTCGATCGAGTAGATGTCGTGGTGCGGCGGCGGCGAGATGAGGCCGACGCCGGGCGTCGAGTGACGGGTCCGGGCGACCCACGGGTAGACCTTGGGTCCGGGCAGCTGGCCGCCCTCGCCGGGCTTGGCACCCTGCGCCATCTTGATCTGGATGTCGTCGGCGTTCGTCAGGTACTCCGACGTCACGCCGAACCGTCCCGACGCGACCTGCTTGATCGCCGAGCGACGCTCGGGGTCGTACAGGCGCTCGGGGTCCTCGCCGCCCTCGCCCGTGTTGGACTTGGCGCCGAGGCGGTTCATCGCGATCGCGAGGGTCTCGTGCGCCTCCTGGCTGATCGACCCGTAGGACATCGCACCGGTGGAGAAGCGCTTGACGATCTCCGAGACCGGCTCGACCTCGTCGATCGGGATCGGCGGACGCAGCCCCGCCCGGCCCTGCTCGTGCGGCAGGGCGAACAGACCGCGCAGCGTCATGAGCCGCTCGGACTGGTCGTCGACGCGCGAGGTGTACTGCTTGAAGATCTCGTACGAGCCCGTGCGTGTCGAGTGCTGCAGGCGGAAGACCGTCTCGGGGTCGAACAGGTGCTCAGGACCCTGCCGGCGCCACTGGTACTCGCCGCCCACCTCGAGGTGGCGACGCGTGCCGGAGATGCCGCTGACCGGGTACGCCGTGAGGTGGCGTGCACGGACCTCCTGCGCGAGGACGTCCAGGCCGACACCGCCGAGCTTGGAGGACGTGCCGGTGAAGTACGCCTCGATGACGTCGTGCGACAGGCCGACGGCCTCGAAGATCTGCGCGCCGGTGTAGGACGCGACCGTCGAGACGCCGATCTTGCTCATGACCTTCAGGACGCCCTTGCCCAGGCCGTAGACGACGTTGCGCAGGGCCTGGCCCGGGGCGACGCCCTCGACGAAGACCTTTTCGCGGGCGAGGTCCTCGGCGGTCTCGAGCACGAGGTACGGGTTCACCGCGGTCGCGCCGTAGCCGATGAGCAGCGCGACGTGGTGCACCTCGCGGACGTCACCGGCCTCGATGATCAGGCCGGCCTGGGTGCGGAGCTTCTCGCGCACCATGTGGTGGTGCACCGCGCCGGTCAGCAGCAGCGACGGGATCGGGGCGAGATCGGCGTTGGAGTGCCGGTCGGACAGCACGATGATGCGGGCACCGTCGGCGATCGCGCGGGAGACCTCGTCGCAGATCTCGGCGAGCTTGGCGCGCAGCGCCTCTCCCCCACCGTGCACGTCGTACAGGCCGCGGACGACGTGGACCGAGAAGCCCGGCATGTCGCCGTCCTTGTTCATGTGCCGGATCTTGGCCAGCTCGTCGTTGTCGAGCACCGGGAACGGCAGCTGCAGCATGCGGCACGACGCGGGGCTCGGCGCGAGCAGGTTGCGCTCGGGGCCGATCGTGCCGGCGAGCGACGTCACGACCTCCTCGCGGATCGCGTCCAGCGGCGGGTTCGTCACCTGCGCGAAGAGCTGCGAGAAGTAGTCGAACAGCTGGCGGGGGCGGTCCGAGATCGCCGCGATGGGCGTGTCGGTGCCCATCGAGCCGATCGCCTCGGCGCCGGTGCGGGCCATCGGCGCGATGAGGATGCGCAGCTCCTCCTCGGTGTAGCCGAAGACCTGCTGACGGCGGGTGACCGAGGCGTGCGTGTGGACGATGTGCTCGAGATCGGGCAGGTCCTCGAAGCGGACCAGTCCGGAGTAGAGCCACTCGTCGTACGGGTGCTCGGACGCGAGCGCGCCCTTGATCTCCTCGTCCTCGATGATGCGGTGCTCGTCGAGGTCGAGCAGGAACATCTTGCCCGGCTCGAGGCGACCCTTGCGGACGATCGTCTTCTGGTCGATGTCGAGGACGCCAGCCTCGGACGCGAGCACGACCAGCCCGTCGTCGGTGACCCAGTAGCGGCCCGGGCGCAGGCCGTTGCGGTCGAGGACCGCACCGATCTGGGTGCCGTCCGTGAAGCACACCGCGGCGGGGCCGTCCCAGGCCTCCATGACCGAGGAGTGGAACTCGTAGAACGCCCGGCGGGCCGGGTCCATGTCGGTGTCGTTCTCCCACGCCTCGGGGATCATCATCATGACCGCGTGCGGGAGGGACCGCCCGCCCAGGTGCAGCAGCTCGAGCACCTCGTCGAGCGAGGCGGTGTCGCTGCCGTGGGGATCGCAGATCGGGAACAACCGCTGCATGTCGCCGGGGATCAGGTCGCTCTCCAGCAGCGCCTCACGGGCGCGCATCCAGTTGCGGTTGCCGCGCGCGGTGTTGATCTCACCGTTGTGGGCCACGAAGCGGAACGGGTGCGCGAGCGGCCAGCTGGGGAAGGTGTTGGTCGAGAACCGGCTGTGCACGATCGCGAGCGCGGACTCCATGCGCTCGTCGAGCAGGTCGGGGAAGAAGCCCTCGAGCTGATCGGTCGTGAGCATGCCCTTGTAGACCAGGGTGCGGCTCGACAGCGACGGGAAGTAGACGCCCAGCTCGTGCTCGACGCGCTTGCGCAGCCCGTACGCCGCGCGGTCGAGGGCGATGCCGCTGAGCGGCTCGCCTGCGGACTCCAGGAACAGCAGGGCGAACGAGGGCATCGCGCCACGCGACATCGAGCCGAGGATCTCGGGGTTGACCGGGACGTCGCGCCAGCCGAGCACCGTGAGGTTCTCCTCCACGGCGATCGCCTCGACCGCGGAGCGCGCCTCGGCGGCGGTGTCGGGGTCGACGGGCAGGAACGCCATGCCGCACGCGTACGAACCGAGCTCGGGCAGCTCGACGCCGCCGACTGCGCGAAGGAACCGGTCCGGCACCTGGATCAGGATGCCCGCGCCGTCACCGGTGTCGGGCTCACCGCCGACCGCACCTCGGTGGTCGAGGTTGCGCAGGGCGGTCAGTCCCTTGGCGACGATGTCGTTGCTCGGGACGCCGGTCAGCGTCGCGACGAAGGCGACTCCGCAGGCGTCGTGCTCGTTGGCGGGGTCGTACAGACCCTGCGCGGCGGGGAGCGTCGACAGCGGCGCGAACGGCAGCTTCTGCACGGACTGGGGCTGGGCACGCATGCTGGGGCCCTTTCTCACGTCATCAATGGTCACGAAAAGTTCGTACCGGGGACGACGTTGGCCTCGGACAGCATCACAAGATTACACACCCGCCCGGGTGCGCGCGAAGCGGCTGCCCCCGGCGGGGGCAGCCGCCGGCTCAGACGGTCTTGACGATGTAGACGTCGCAGGGCGCGTGGTGGGCCACGTCGGTGGCGACGCTTCCCAGGATGCGACCGATCCCCTGCACGCGCCGGTTGCCGACCACGATGAGATCGGCGCCGATGTCCTTGGCGACCTGCACCAGGGCGTCGCCGGGCTTGCCGTGCGCGAGTCCCACGTGGACCTCGGCGGTGATGCCCGACAACGAGCTCGCGACCTCGGCCGCGATGGCCTCCGCACGCTCGCCCGGCGTCAGCAGACGGACGTCGCCCATGACGACCTCGTCCTCCGTCCGCGTCCTCTCGTCGACTGCGGTCACGACGTGGAGACGGGCGCCGGTGGCGGCAGCGAGCTCGGCGGCGGTCTGTGCGGCCTGACGTGCGCTGTCGCTTCCGTCGACTCCGACCAGAATGGTCTTCGGCATGGGTCCTCCTCAGGGTGGGACCCCACCCTATCGAGACAATCGGTCAGCCGAGCGACGCACCGACCCCCTGGCCGATGAGGTACGTCAGTCCGGCAGCAGCGCCGCCGAGCACGAGCTGTCGGAGCCCGCCGTACCACCACGTCCGCGAGGTCACCCGGGTCACGAGGGCGCCGCACCCGAACAGGCCGAGCAGCGACAGCACGATCGCGGGCCAGGCGCTCTCGATACCGACGAGATAGGACAGCAGCGGGATGAGCGCGCCCACCGCGAAGGCGAAGAAGGACGAGACGGCTGCGAGCCTCGGCGAGGCCAGCTCGTCGGTGTCGACCCCGAGCTCCTCCCGTGCGTGGACCTTGAGGGCCCGTTCGGGATCGTCGTGGATCTCCTTGGCGATCGCGCGGGCGAGCTCCTCGTCGACCCCGTTGTCGACGAACACCGCCGCGAGCTCGGCCTCCTCCGCCGCTCGGTTGAGCCGGATCTCGTCGCGCTCGATCTCGACCTGGGCGAGGGCGAGCTCACGCTGGCTCGCGACCGAGGTGTACTCCCCCGCCGCCATCGAGAACGCTCCGGCGGCCAGTCCCGCGAGCCCGGCCAGGACCACGGGCTGGGTGCCGGACTCGGCGGTGCCGCCCACCACGCCCATCATCAGGGCGAAGTTGGAGACCAGCCCGTCCATCGCACCGAACACCGCCGGTCGCAGCCATCCGCCGTTGACGTCGGGGTGCTCGTGCCCGACCTGCCCGGGATCCGGCAGCGGTGCTGGGTCATCGGTCATGGTCCGACGCTACTCGCCTCAGGTGCGGAGCAGGAGCGCCACGACGTCCACGAGCGCGATGCCGATGGCCGCCCGGAAGGGGCCGCGGCCGGACGACGTCCGCCCCGCCAGCGCCAGGGCACCGGCCGCGACGAGCGCGACGACCGCCACAGGATCGAGCCCGCGGACCGGCACCACGACCGTCACGACCGTGCCGATCAGGAGCAGGGCGGTCGCGACATCGATCGAGCGACGGGCTCCGAGCCGGTGGGGCAGCCCCCGGACGCCGGTGAGCCGGTCGTCCTCGAGGTCCGGCACCGCGTTGACGAGGTGCGCCCCGGTGCCCAGCAGCGCGCCGGCGGCGACCGTCCACCACGGGCCGGGCTCGTCCCGCGATGCGAGCGACACCACGACGGGCAGGCCCCCGAAGCACGCCGCGTACGGCAGCCACGACAGCACCGTGCGTTTGAGCCCGAGGTTGTACGCCCAGCCCCCCGCCACCAGAGCGAGGTGCAGCGTGCCGGGGAGGACGCCGAGGGCCAGCGAGGCCACGACCGTGGCGACCACCGCGACCGTCACGGCGGCGCGCACGACCCCGGGTCGCAGCTCGCCGGTCGCGATCGGCTTGTCCTGTCGGCCCGCTCGTCGGTCGCGGTCCAGGTCCACCAGGTCGTTGGTCCAGCCCACGGTCAGCTGGCCCGTGAGCGCTGCGACGCCGATCAGCAGCGCCGTGCCCGACGAGGCGTCCCACGTCGTCGCGAGCAGCATCGCCACGAGGGTCACGGCGAACGCGGGCTCGGGGTGGCTGGAGCGGACCAGCGCCCCCGGGACGGACATCAGTCCCGGTCGGAACGCACGTCCTGCACGGCTCCCTCGTCCGCGGGCGCGGCGGGCCGCTTGCGCGCCACGACGAACCACGTGAGGGCGAGGAGGAACACGACCACCGACGTGAGGACGTTGAACCGCACGTCCGCACCGAACAGTGCGACGTGGTTGGCCTCGTCGATGCGCAGCTGCTCGATCCAGAACCGACCTGCGGTGTAGAGCATCGCGTAGAGCGCGAACGCGCGACCGTTGGTCAGCCTGAACTTGCGGTCGATCGCGATGATCAGCGCCGCCGCGGCAAGGTTCCACAACAGCTCGTAAAGGAACGTGGGGTGGAACGTCGCCTGGTCGAGGTAGCCCGACGGGCGGTGCTCCGGGGAGATCTCCAGCGCCCACGGCAGGTCCGTCGGCTTGCCGAACAGCTCCTGGTTGAAGTAGTTGCCGATCCGGCCGATCGCCTGGGCGACGAGCAGCGCAGGCGCGAGCGCGTCGGCCACGGCCGAGAACGAGACGCCGTACCTGCGGCACGCGATGTACGCCCCGAGCGCGCCTCCCGCGACCGCGCCCCAGATGCCCAGGCCACCCTTCCAGATGAGGAAGACGTCGAGGGCGTTGCGGCCCTCGCCGAAGTAGAGCTCGGGATCGGTCGCGACGTGATAGATCCGCGCTCCGACGATGCCGAACGGGATCGCCCAGATCGCGACGTCGCCGATGATGCCCGCACGTCCCCCGCGCGCCTGGTACCGGCGCTCGCCGATCCAGATCGCCACGAGGGCGCCGATGATGATGCCCAGCGCGTACGCCCGGAGCGGCAGCGGTCCGAGGTGCCACACGCCCTCGGAGGGGCTCGGGATGTACGCGAGCATCGTCAGCTCCTCTCGACGCCGGCGCGCAGGTCCTGCGCCAGGGCGCGGATCGCCTCGAGCCCGGCGGACTCGGTCTCGGCGTCCAGCAGACAGCGTACGAGGGCGGACCCGACGATGACAGCATCTGCGTAGGCCGCGATCTCGTGCGCCTGGGCCCCGTTGGAGACGCCCAGCCCCACGCCGACCGGCTTGTCGGTGACCTTCTTGACCCGGCCGACGAGCTCCTCGCCCAGCGAGCTGGTCTGGTCGCGGGCGCCCGTGACGCCCATGACGGCCGTCGCGTAGACGAATCCACTGGCGGCCTCGACGGTCATCTGCAGCCGCTCGTCGGTCGACGACGGCGCGACCAGGAAGATCCGGTCGAGGCCGTGGGCGTGCGACGCCGCGACCCACTCGGCGCCCTCGTCCGGGATCAGGTCGGGCGTGATGAGCCCCGACCCTCCCGCGGCGGCGAGGTCGGCGGCGAAGCGGTCGACCCCGTAGCGCTCGACGGGGTTCCAGTAGGTCATGACGACGGTCGGTGCGCCGGTCGCGGCGCTGGCGCGCACGACGTCCAGGACGTCGGCGGGCCGGGTGCCACCGAGCAGCGCCTGGTCGGCGGCGGCCTGGATGACGGGGCCGTCCATCACGGGGTCGCTGTAGGGAAGGCCCACCTCGACGAGGTCCACTCCCCCCTCGACCATGGCCTCGATCGCGCGGACGGACAGCTCCTTGGAAGGGAACCCGGCCGGGAGGTAGCCGACCAGTGCGGCGCGGTCCTCGCTGCGCGTGCGTGCGAAGAGCTCGTCGATCGCGCTCATTCCTCGACCCCCTGCTCCAGGACGACCGGCTCATCGATCAGCCCGAAGTACTCCGCGGCGGTGTGCACGTCCTTGTCGCCGCGGCCCGAGAGGTTGACCAGGATCGTCGCGTCCGGACCGAGCTCCTTGGCCAGGTCGAGCGCGCCGGCCAGTGCGTGCGCCGACTCGATCGCGGGGATGATGCCCTCGGTCTTGCACAGCAGGTCGAACGCCGACATCGCGGCCGCGTCGGTCGCCGGCACGTACGACGCGCGGCCCGTGTCGGCCAGGAACGAGTGCTCGGGGCCGACACCGGGATAGTCCAGGCCTGCGGAGATCGAGTGCGACTCGACGGTCTGGCCGTCCTCGTCCTGCAGCAGGAACGACCGCGCGCCGTGCAGCACGCCGACGTCGCCGCCCGTGATCGTCGCGGCGTGACGACCGGACTCGACGCCGTCGCCGCCGGCCTCGATGCCGACCAGACGGACGTCCGCGTCGTCGATGAAGGCAGTGAACAGGCCGATCGCGTTGGAGCCGCCGCCGACGCACGCGACGGCCGCGTCGGGCAGCTTGCCGTCGAGGGCCAGCACCTGCCGCCGGGCCTCGTCGCCGATGCCGCGGGTCAGGTCACGCACCATGCTGGGGAACGGGTGCG
Source organism: Aeromicrobium yanjiei (assembly GCF_009649075.1). GTDB lineage: Bacteria > Actinomycetota > Actinomycetes > Propionibacteriales > Nocardioidaceae > Aeromicrobium > Aeromicrobium yanjiei. The sequence goes on along the minus strand of NZ_CP045737.1, from coordinate 1,408,926 downwards.
GTCCCGCGGCCGTGCCGAACAGGTACGACGTGGTGTCCACACTCGCGACCCAGTCGCGCAGGGCCTCGTTGATCGCGTCCTTGAGCGTGCGGCTGCCGCTCGTGACGGGGATGACCTCGGCGCCCAGCATCCGCATGCGCGCGACGTTCAGGGCCTGTCGCCCGGTGTCGACCTCGCCCATGTAGACCGTGCACTCCAGGTCGAGGTACGCGCAGGCCGTCGCGGAGGCAACCCCGTGCTGACCGGCCCCGGTCTCGGCGATCGCGCGCGGCTTGCCGATGCGCTTGGCGAGCAGCGCCTGCCCGATCACGTTGCGGATCTTGTGGGCGCCGGTGTGGTTGAGGTCCTCGCGCTTGAGCAGGATGCGCGCGCCCGCGGCCTCGGAGAAGCGGTGCGCCTCGTACAGCGGGCTCGGCACGTTGGCGTACTCGCGGAGCATCCGGTCGAGCTCGGTCATGAAGGCCGGATCCGCCTTCGCCTCGGTCCAGGCCCGGTCGAGCTCGTCGAGCGGGGCGATGAGCGCCTCGGGCATGAAGCGGCCGCCGAAGCGTCCGAAGTGGCCGGTGGTGTCGGGCTGTGCGTAGGTCATGTGTCCTCAGAGGGGTCAGGGGCAGCGGCAGGCGGACGAAGGCGCGTCACCGCAGCACGGTGACGCCACTACCAGCGGTGCTGCTGAAGCGCGGGATGGACGCCGGCCGCGACGAGGTCCGCGACGCTGGCCCGGGGGTCGTCGCCGCGAACGAGGGTCTCGCCGACCAGCACGACGTTGGCGCCGGACTTGGCGTAGTCGATGACGTCGCGCGGACCGCGCACACCCGAGGCCGCGACCTTGACCGCGGTGTCGGGGATGAGGGGGGCGAGGCGCTCGAACGTGCCACGGTCGACCTCGAGCGTCTTGAGGTTGCGGGCGTTGACGCCGATCAGGTCGGCGCCGGCGTCGACCGCGCGCTTGACCTCGGCCTCGTCGTTGACCTCCACCAGGGGGGTCAGGCCGATCGACCGCGCCCGCTCGATGAGGCTCTCCAGCGCGATCTGCTCGAGGGCCGCGACGATGAGCAGCGCCATGTCGGCGCCGGCCGCGCGTGCCTCCCACAGCTGGTAGGAGGTCGTGATGAAGTCCTTGCGCAGCAGCGGGACGTCGACCGTGCCGCGGACCGCGCGCAGGTCGGCCAGCGTGCCGCCGAAACGGCGCTCCTCGGTCAGCACGCTGATCGCTGCGGCACCGCCTGCGGCGTAGTCCGTCGCCAGCGCGGCGGGGTCCTTGATGGTCGCGAGCCGGCCCTCGCTGGGGCTCGACCGCTTGACCTCGGCGATCACCGAGACGCCGTCCGACCGGAAGGCCGGCATCGGGTCCAGCGCAGGGGGCTGGCGCGACGCCTGCTGCTTGAGGTCTTCGAGGCTGGTCGCGGCCATGCGCGTCTCCAGGTCCTCGGCCACACCGACCAGGATCTCGTCGAGCACTGACATGGATCCTCCTCTGCGGTCGATGGTCCTGTCGTTCAAGGGTATCCCGACCCGGGTTCCCATGGACCCCGGGTTGTGTACAGACCGCACTCAGGGCGCGAGCCAGCTGCCCCACGGGGTCATCCGCACGACCGTGAACACAGCGAGGACGCCCAGCACCGCCGCGCCCGAGCCCTTGCCGAGCACGATCATGCGGTCGCGTCGCCCCGTGGACCGGCGCACGACCCACAGCACCCAGGCGACCGCCAGCACGGCGACCAGGACGACGGCCAGCGCATTGCTGCTGAGCGCTCCGACCAGGTCGCCGCGGGTGAGGTCGTTGACCGCGCGGAGCCCGCCGCACCCCGGGCACGGCTGGCCGGTCAGCGCCAGGAACGGGCAGAAGCCGTACGTGCCGGAGTCGTGCGGGTCGCGCAGGTGCAGCAGGACTGCCGCGGCGGTCCCGGCAGCCGCGACCGCCGCCGGTGCCACCAGGGGGTGGACCGGCTCGCGGGCGGCTGGGACCGGGACCGCCATGGGTCAGTTCGCGGAGACGACGACCGTCGACACGACCTTGTCGTGCAGGGCCTGCTTCTTGTCGTCCCACAGCGGCCACAGCACGTTGATGTAGCACGTGATGGTCGTCAGGATCGTGTTCAGCAGGTAGCGGCCGAGGGCCAGGCCGACGCCCATGGGCTGGCCGGTCTGCTCCTTGACGACCTTGATGCCCACGATCTTCTTGCCCAGCGACTGGCCGGTGCGTCCCTGCCGGAACACGTAGTTCCACAGCGCGAAGACGAACGCGGCGACGTAGCCCAGGATCAACAGCACGTAGCCGAGGGGGTTGGCATCCTCGATGGTCGTGTTGCCCGCGTAGTCGGTGCGCTCGGTGCCGGTCGCGGCGATCACGATGAAGCCCGCGATCAGCGGGACGAGCGCGACAGCCGCGCCGATGAGGCCGTCGAGCAGGTAGGCACCCACCCGTGAGCCCCAGCTCGCGAACGGACGCGGACCGTAGCCCTGGGGCGGCTGACCGTACGTCGGCGGCTGGCCGTAGCCCGGAGCATGGCCGTATGCGGGGGGCTGGCCGTACGCGGGCGGCTGCTGGCCGTACCCGGGCGGGGGCGGCGGGGCCTGGCCCTGCCCGGGGCCGTTGGGCGGCTGCGGGGGCTGCTGCGGCTGGCCCTGGGGACCGTCCTCACCGGGGTACTGGGGGTACTGCGGGTAATCGGTCATGGGAGGGCCTCAGATCCGTCGGCGGGGTGAACGAGCGAAGGTCAGTTGTGGGAGTGCTCGGCGCGGTCGACGCCGAAGCCCGCTGCGGCCATGGCCCAGCCCACGATGCCGGAGGCGAGGGTGATGCCCACGCCGATCCAGAACATGATCCAGCGGGGCTCGGGGATCAGAGCGACGCCGCCGATCGTGATGCCGAGGAGGCACAAGATGACTCCGGTCCAGGCGGCTGGCGATGATCCGTGCATGGGACAACTCTCCTCGGGCGGTGATGGAACTCGCGGCCCAGACTACTGGGTGGGATCCTGCCCCTCGTCCATCGCCTTCCACATGTCGCTGTCGGAGACCTCCTCGGTCCCGGCAGCGCGGGCCGCAGGCGCCTCGTAGCGCCGCCCCATCGTGGGCCAGGCCCCGGCCCACCGGATCGTCGCTGCGCCCAGCAGGAAGGCCACGACGAACGCGAGCACCGTGACGGCGTACCACGGGGTGGACGAGATGTCGCCGATCGACTCCGGTCCGGTGAACGACGGGGACTCCTCCGCGGCCTTGCGCAGCGCCCGGTCCAGGGCGTCGCTGCCCGACGGCGGGGCCACCACCACGGCCAGGACCGACACCAGCATCGTCAGGGCGCCGACCACGCGGCGCAGGCGCGGCCCCGCCGCCAGGACGGCCAGCGCAGCGGTGACGACGACCAGGGCGAGCGCCGAGACGAGGGGCTCCGCGTCCGTGCCGGACACACCGACCGTCGAGGGCGGCAGTCCCTCGGACGACAGCTTCGCATCCGCCCACGTGCGCGCCGCGGCGAAGAAGGCGAGCCCGCCCGCGGCCAGCGTCGCGAGGACGACCGGGCCGTAGAGCCGCCGGGGGGTCACAGCAGGCGGTCCGCGTCGAAGCAGGTGGGGTCGCCGGTGTGGCAGGCGGGACCGGTCTGGTCCACGACGACGAGCAGGGTGTCGCCGTCGCAGTCGAGCCTGACCTCGCGGACGTGCTGGACGTGCCCCGAGGTCTCGCCCTTGACCCAGTAGGACTGGCGGCTGCGGCTCCAGAACGTGCCGCGCCCGGTGGTGAGCGTGCGGTGCAGCGCCTCGTCGTCCATCCAGCCGACCATCAGCACGTCGCGGCTGGTCGCGTCCTGGACGACCGCGGGCACGAGCCCGTCGGCGTCACGCTTGAGACGGTCGGCGATGGCGGGATCGAGGCTGGGCACGGGACCCAGTGTCTCAGGTGAGGTCATGACGGCTCCGTCACGGCCTGCGAGCCCGAGATCGAGGCCTGCGCGACCCAGCTCGCGTGCAGCCGGGCGTACACCCCGCCCGCGTCGACGAGCTCGGCGTGGCTGCCGTCCTCGACGAGCCGGCCCGCGTCGAAGACGAGCACCCGGTCCGCGTTCTCCGCGGTCGACAACCGGTGGGCGATCGTCACGCTCGAACGGCCGTCCAGCAGCTTGTCGAGCGCCCGCGTCGCCCGGAGCTCGGTCTGCGGGTCGACTGCGCTCGTGGCCTCGTCGAGCACGATGAGCTGCGGATCGGCCAGGGCCGAGCGCACGAGTGCGACCAGCTGGCGCTCCCCCGCCGACAGCGACTCGCCGCGCTGCCCGACCTGGGTGTCGAGGCCGTGGGGCAGGCCCGCGAACCAGTCGGTCAGCTCGAGCTCGTCGATCACGGCGACGAGCTCGCGGTCGCTCGCGTCCTGGCGGCCGTAGAGCAGGTTCTCGCGCAGCGTGGCGTCGAACAGGAAGCCCTCCTGCGGCACCATCAGGACGTGCCGTCGCAGGTCGGCGAACGACACGTCGCTGATGTCCTGCCAGGTCCCGCCGCTCGTGCCGAGGCTCACGACCCCCTCGGTGGGGTCCATCAGGCGGGTCAGCAGCTTGGCGAACGTCGTCTTGCCCGAGCCGGTCTCCCCCACGACCGCGACCCGCTGGCGCGGGGCGATCTCGATGTCGACGCCCGTGAGGACCGGCGGACCGCCCGGGTAGGCGAACGTGACACCGTCGAAGCGGGCGCTGAGCGATCCGCCGGGCAGCGGACGACCCGCGGGACCGGGGTCGACGACGTCGGCGGGGGTGTCGAGCAGGTCGATCACCCGGCGCCACGACGCGATCGCGTTCTGGGCGTCGGTCAGCACCTGCGTCGCAGTCTGCACCGGACCCACGAACAGGCCGACGAGGAACGCGAACGCGATGACCGTGCCCATGGAGAGGTCACCGGCCACGCCCAGGATCACGCCGAACGCGACGACCGCGCCGATCGCGAGTCCACCCGCGACGCCGGACGCCGCGAACGTGACCGCGACGAGCTTCTGGGCCTTGACGTTGGCGTCGAGGTTGCCCTTGATGCCTTCGTCGACGCGGTCCTGGGTGCGCTTCTCGATCGCGTACGCACGCACGACCGAGGCGCCGACCACGGGCTCGGCGATCACGGCGATCATCTCGCCGACCGTGCGCCGCACGATGTCGTACGCGTCGCTGAGGCGCTGCGCGAACCACTTGAGGCTGATCGCCAGCGGCAGGAAGCAGACCAGCACGACGATCGTGAGCTGCCACGAGTAGTACGCCATGATGGCCGTCGCGACGAGGATCTGGCCCAGGCTCACCACGATCTGGATGCCCGTGAACTGCAGGAACTGCGACACCTGGTCGATGTCGGACGTCACGCGGGAGACGAGCACGCCCCGGCGCTCGGAGTTCTGCGTCAGCATCGACAGGTCGTGCACGTGGCGGAAGGCGTCCACGCGCATCTGGGCCAAGCCCGTCTCGCTGGCCTTGAACAGCCTGATGCGCATCCAGTAGGCCACCGCGGCGGTGGACAGGACCAGGATCGCGGCGATCGTCAGGAAGCCGGCGATGTCGCCGACGCCGGTGTCGGCGCCGTCGCCGAGCCCGGAGTCGACCGTGCGCTGGATCAGGATCGGGATGACCGATCCGCCCACGGTGCTGAGGATCGCGAGCACGATCGTGAAGCCGAGCCCGTCCTTGATCGCGGGTGACAGCGCGAGCCCCCGCCGGATGATCGCGGTGCCGCTCAGGCGGCTGGACTCGATCTCGGGGAGATCGTCGACCGTGCTCATGACTGTGCCTCCCTCGCCTGGTCGTAGGCGTTGACGAGATTGCGGTAGTCGGGCGAGGCCTCGACCAGCTCGTCGTGGCTGCCGCGCGCGGCGATCGCGCCCTCGTCGAGGAACACCACCTCGTCGGCCAGGGCGATCGTGGCCTTGCGGTAGGCGACCACGAGGACCGTCGGGCCCTCGCCGTCCGACGTGTGGGCCGCGAGGGCCTTGAGGATGCGCTGCTCGACCTCGGGGTCGACCGCGCTCGTGGCGTCGTCCATCACGAGCAGGCGCGGGTGGCGGACCAGGGCGCGGGCGAGCGAGAGCCGCTGGCGCTGGCCGCCCGACAGCGTCGTGCCGCGCTCCCCCAGCTCGGAGTCGAGACCTCGCGGGAGGGCGGCGACGAAGTCGGCGGCCTGGACCGTGCGGAGCGCTGCCCAGACCTCGTCGTCGGAGTAGTCGGCGCCGAGCGTGATGTTCTCGCGCACGCTGTCGTCGAACAGGAACGTGCCCTGCGGGACGACCGCGATGACGCGAGCCAGCTCGTCGTGCGTCAGCTCGCGGATGTCGACGCCGTCCACCGCGATGCGTCCGCCCTGCGGATCGACCAGACGGGTGAGCAGCGAGGTCAGCGTGCTCTTGCCGCTGCCGGTCGCACCCACGACCGCGACGACCCGGCCGGGCTGGACGTCGAACGAGATGTGCCGCAGGACGTCGCGGTCCGCGTCGTCGAAGCGGAACGTCAGGTCCTCGACGTCAAGGCGCACGGGCCCATTGCCCGCCAGGGTCTGCGTGCCGTACGGCATCGAGCCGCGCTCCTGCAGCACCGCCTCGACCCGCTCCCAGCTGACGACGCTGCGAGGCAGCTCGCCGAGCACCCAGCCGATCGCGCGGACCGGGAAGGCCACGACCGTGAACAGGTAGGCCACCGCCACGACGTCGCCCGGGTCGGCCGCGCCGCTCGCGACCCGGCCGACGCCGAGCACGATGACCATCAGGATGCCGATGTTGGGCAGCGCCTCGAGCAACGGGTCGAACACGCTGCGGATGCGACCCACGGCGATGTTGGCGTCGCGCAGCTCGTGCGAGACCTCGCGGAAGCGGTCGGTCTCGTCGGTCTCGCGGCCGAGCGACTTCACGACGAGCGCGCCGTCGAACGACTCGTGCGCGACGGCGCTGACCGAGCCGCGCAGCGACTGCGCGTGGGCGACCTTGGGCGAGAGCCAGCGCTGGTAGAAGACGTTGATGATGAACAGGGCCGGGAACACGACGAGCCCCACGAGGGTCAGGACGAGGTCGGCGCGGACCATCTCGGCGATGGCCGCGACGAGCATCGCGATGACGCCGATCGCCATGGGCAGGGGCATGAAGACCGCCCACGCACCCTCGACATCGGCGTTCGCGTTGGACAGCAGCTGTCCGGTCGGGTGCCGGTGGTGCCACGACATCGGCAGGGAGATGTACTGGCGGGTGACCCGCCGGCGGTACTCCGCGACGAGGCGGTAGTAGACGATCCCGCCGATGAGGCGGCGGGCCACGATGCCGAGCGCCCGCAGGATCGCGACCGCCATGAACAGCGAGATGGCCGCGACGAGCGCGCCCTCGGCGACGTCGCCGCGGGCGAACGACGGACGGATCACGTTGTCGGTCGCCCAGCCGAGGACGCGGGCGTCCGCGACGGTCATGAAGCCGAACAGCACGCTGCCGATGACCGACACCCAGAACAGGAACCGCTGCTCCTTGATGCCGCGCCCGAGCAGCGCGAACCCGCGCCGGGTGATCTTGTCGGTCCGGGCGTCGCCGAGGTCGCGGTCGCGCGGCCCGGAGGTCGGGTCGGCCTCGAGGGGGTCGGTGGGGTCGGTCGTCTTGGTCGTGTCGTTAACGGACACGGTGTCCAGCAGCTCGCAAGGTCTCTTTCACCTGTCCGATGGTCAGGTCGCCGAAGTGGAACACACTCGCGGCGAGCACGGCGTCGGCGCCGGCCTCGATCGCTTCGGGGAAGTGCTCCAGGCGTCCGGCGCCACCACTCGCGATGAGCGGCACCTGTGTAACGTCACGGACCGCCCGAATCATTTCCAGGTCGAAGCCGTCCTTCGTCCCGTCGGCGTCCATCGAGTTGAGCAGCACCTCGCCGGCGCCGAGCTCGGTGGCCCGGCGGGCCCACTCGACCGCGTCGATCCCGGCGGACCTGCGCCCGCCGTGGGTCGTGACCTCGAAGCCGCTCGGCTGCTCGGCGGACCGGCGCGCGTCCACGCTCAGCACCAGGACCTGGCTGCCGAAGCGGTGCGCGATCTCGGCGATGACCTCGGGCCGGTCGATCGCCGCGGTGTTGATGCCCACCTTGTCGGCGCCGGCCCTGAGCAGGCGGTCCACGTCGTCGGGGGTGCGGACACCTCCGCCGACCGTGAGCGGGATGAACACCTGGTCGGCGGTGCGACCCACGACGTCGAACGTCGTGCTGCGATTGCCCGACGATGCCGTGATGTCGAGGAAGGTCAGCTCGTCGGCGCCCTCGGCGTCGTACACCTTTGCCATCTCCACGGGATCGCCCGCATCACGCAGGTCGACGAAGTTGACGCCCTTGACGACGCGACCGTTGTCGACGTCCAGGCACGGGATGACACGGACCGAGAGGCTCACCGGACGAGCCTACCGGGGCCGACCGATCTTTATGCGTTCGCGGTGCGGGGGCTGCGCAAACGCCGAAACGTCCGTCGCCGGTGTCACCGATCTTTGTGCGTTCGCGGTGCTAGGGCTACGCAAACGCCGAAAGATCGGTCGCTCACGACGGGCGGTCAGGTGGGCGAGTCGTCGTCGCGGCGGCGGGCTCGGCGGGACTCGGCCAGCTTGTCCTCGATCGCCTCGATCCGGGACTCGGCGTTGAGCCTCGTCGAGGCGTAGCCGATGCCGACACCGAGCGACGGGAACACCGGCCAGAAGAACAGGAGCTCGCCCGCGGCGCCGCTCGTGGCAGCCCAGATGGCCGTGCACAGGCCCGACACGAACAGCCAGCCGTTGCGCGCGTCCCGCAGATCGCGGCGGTACGTCACGAGCGCCTCGGAGCGCAGCTGGGTCGAGACGGCGGGGACCGGCGCCGGCCCGGACGGGAAGAGGTCGACGAGGAGCGGCAGGAAGCCGCCGAGCGAGCGGACGCCGAGCGCCGTCGAGCTGCGGTCGTCGTACTCGTCGCGGGTGAGCCGGCCGTCGGCGTAGGCCTCGCGCAGGGCGGCGGCCGCGACGTCCCGGTCGGCGTCGGACGCCTTCAGGTCGGCCGAGGCGGACTCGCGCGGGTCGGCCGAGAACGTCAACCAGACGTCGGCGGCCGCCACGGGTCAGCTCTCCCGGACCGCGGCCAGGGCCTCGGGCAGGGTGAACGCACCGGCGTACAGCGCCTTGCCGACGATCGCGCCCTCGACGCCGACACCCGTCAGGGTCGCGATGTCGCGCAGGTCCTGCAGGCTGGAGACGCCGCCGGACGCCACGACCGGCTTGTCGGTCTGCTCGCAGACCTGGCGCAGCAGGTCGAGGTTGGGACCGGTCAGCGTGCCGTCCTTGGTGACGTCGGTGACCACGTAGCGGGCGCAGCCGTCGCGCTCGAGGCGGGCGAGCACCTCGAACAGGTCGCCGCCCTCCTCGGTCCACCCGCGGGCCGCGAGGGTCGTGCCGCGCACGTCCAGGCCCACGGCGATGCGATCGCCGTACTGGCCGATGGCCTTGGCGCACCAGTCGGGGTTCTCGATCGCGGCGGTGCCCAGGTTCACGCGGGTGCAGCCGGTCGCGAGCGCGGCCTCGAGGGACGCGTCGTCGCGAATGCCGCCGGACAGCTCGACCTTGACGTCGAGGCGCCCGACGACCTCGGCCAGCAGCTCACGGTTCGAGCCCTTGCCGAATGCGGCGTCGAGATCCACGAGGTGGATCCACTCCGCTCCGTCGGTCTGCCACTGCAGGGCGGCGTCGAGCGGGGATCCGTAGGCGGTCTCGCTGCCGAGCTCGCCCTGGACGAGGCGCACGGCCTGTCCATCGGCGACGTCGACGGCGGGAAGGAGTTCGAGGGTCACGCAGGCGATGCTATCTGTCGCCCGAGCGGTCCCCCGCCCCGCCCGGATCGGGCGGACGGCGGGCCTAGAGCGTCGCGAGCCAGTTCTGCAGCAGGCGCAGGCCCGCGTCGCCGGACTTCTCGGGGTGGAACTGCGTCGCCCACAGCGGACCGTGCTCGACCGCCGAGACGAAGCGCTCCTCGGCGTACTCGGTCCAGGTCACCTGAGGGTCGGGGAATGCCGGCGGCTGCGACAGCACCCAGTCGCGCAGCCCGTAGGAGTGCACGAAGTAGAACCGTTCGTCCTCCAGGCCCGCGAACATGCGCGATCCCTCGCCCGGCTCGACCGTGTTCCAGCCCATGTGGGGCACGATCGGGGCCTGCAGGCGCTCGATGACCCCGGGCCACTCGCCGCAGCCCTTGGTCCGCACGCCGTGCTCGATGCCCTCCGCGAACAGGATCTGCATGCCGACACAGATGCCCAGCACCGGACGACCGGCGATCAGCCGACGCTCGATGATGCGGACGCCGTCGACCGCCTCGAGCCCCTTCATGCAGGACTCGAACGCCCCCACGCCCGGGACCAGCAGGCCGTCCGCCTCCGCGGCCACGCGGGCATCGGCGGTCAGCTCGACCTCGGCACCCGCGCGCTCGACCGCGCGCACCGCCGACCGGAGGTTGCCCGATCCGTAGTCCAGCACTGCCACCCGGGGACGGGTCACAACGCACCCTTCGTCGACGGCACGCCGGACTCACGCGGGTCGAGGGCGATCGCCTCCCGGAACGCGCGCGCCACGGCCTTGAACTGCGCCTCGGCGATGTGGTGCGGATCGCGACCCTCGACCAGGCGTACGTGCATCGTGACCGCCGCGTGGTGCGCGATCGACTCCAGGACGTGCGCGGTCAGCGAGCCGGAGTACTGCCCGCCGATGATCGCGGTGATCTGGCGCTCGGGCTCTCCCGAGTGCACGAAATAGGGACGGCCCGACACGTCGACGACGGCCTGGGCGAGCGACTCGTCGAGCGGCACGAGCGAATCGCCGTAGCGCTTGATGCCTGCCTTGTCGCCGAGCGCCTCGCGCAGCGCCTGTCCGAGGCAGATCGCCGTGTCCTCGACCGTGTGGTGGGCGTCGATGTGCAGATCGCCCTCGGTCCTGACCGTGAGGTCGATCAACGAGTGCCGCGAGAACGCCGTGAGCATGTGGTCGTAGAAGCCGACACCGGTCGAGATGTCGTTGGCCCCGGTGCCGTCGAGGTCGACCTCGACCACGACGTGCGACTCGGAGGTCTTCCGCTCGATGCGCGCTGTGCGGGCCTCGCGGGATGTCTTGCGAAGCGTCATCGGGTCACCTCCTGGAGTGCCGTCCTGAATGCCTGCATGTCCTGTGGCGTGCCGATCGACACGCGTAGCCATCCTAGGGGCCCGACCTCACGGATCAGCACCCCGCGGTCCAGCAGCCCTTGCCAGACCTGGTGCCGGTCCTCGAACCGGCCGAACAAGATGAAGTTGGCGTCGGAGTCAGCGACCTCGAAGCCCTCGGCGCGCAGCCAGTCGGCGGTCTCGTCGCGGGTCGTGCGCAGGGCGTCGACCTGGGCCAGCAGCTCGTCCCGGTGACGCAGCGCGGCGGTCGCGGCCGCCTGGCTGACCGCGGACAGGTGGTACGGCAGCCGGACGATGCGCAGTGCGTCGATGATCGCGGCGTCCGCGGCGACGTAGCCGAGGCGGCCCCCGGCCAGCGCGAACGCCTTGCTCATCGTGCGGGTCACCAGCAACCGCGGGAACTTGTCGAGCAGCTCGAGCGCGCTGGGCGTCCCGTCGCGGCGGAACTCCGCGTACGCCTCGTCGACCACGACGACGCCAGGGGCCGCTTCCAGCACCGCCCGCGTGTGCGCGGGGTCCAGCGCCGAGCCGGTCGGGTTGTTGGGCGACGTCAGGATCACGACGTCCGGCTTCTCGGCGGCGATCAGCTCGAGCGCCGCGTCGACGTCGATCCCGAAGTCGTCGCGGCGACGCCCCGCGACCCAGCGGGTGTGCGTGTTGCGGGCGTACTCGGGATACATCGAGTACGTCGGCGCGAACGACACCGCGGTGCGGCCGGGCCCGCCGAACGCCTGCAGCACCTGCTGCATGACCTCGTTGGAGCCGTTCGCGGCCCACACCTGGTCGGCAGTGAGCCCGTGGCCCAGGTACGCCGCCAGCGACGTCCGCAGCTCGGTCGCCTCGCGGTCGGGATAGCGGTTGAGCGTCGTCGCGACGCGCAGCACGGAGTCCGCGATGTCGCGGGCGGTCTCCTCGCTCGGGCCGTAGGGGTTCTCGTTGGTGTTGAGCTGGACGGGCACGTCGAGCTGGGGCGCACCGTACGGCTCGTCGTCCCGGAGCTCCTCGCGGATCGGGACCCAGTCGGGAACGGGCATCAGCGCGACGTCCGGATCGACACGGCCGCGCCGTGCGAGGGCAGGTTCTCGGCCTCGGCCAGCGTGACGACGTGGTCGCCCACCTCACGCAGCGCCGCCTCGGAGTAGGTCACGACGTGCATGTTCTTGCAGAACGCCCGCACCGACAGACCCGAGGAGTGGCACGCGCAGCCCGCCGTCGGCAGGACGTGGTTGGAGCCGGCCGCGTAGTCGCCGAGCGACACCGGGGTGTGCGAGCCCACGAAGATCGCGCCGGCGTTGACGATCCGGGCCGCGACCTGGCCCGCGTCGGCGGTCTGGATCTCCAGGTGCTCGGCGGCGTAGCCGTTCGCGACGTCGACGGCCTGGTCGAGGTCGCGGACCAGGACGGTCGCCGACTGCGGGCCGTCGAGGGCCGTGGTGATGCGGTCGGCGTGCTTGGCGTCCTCGACCTGCAGGTCCACCTCCACCTCGACCGCCGTCGCGAGCACCTCGCTGTCGGTGATCAGGACGCTGGCGGCCATGGGATCGTGCTCGGCCTGGCTGATCAGGTCGGCCGCGATGAACGCGGGGTCGGCGGTGTCGTCGGCGATGATCGCGATCTCCGTGGGGCCCGCCTCGGAGTCGATGCTGACGGTGCCCTGCAGGTGGCGCTTGGCCGCTGCGACGTAGATGTTGCCGGGACCCGTGATGAGGTTGACCGGGCGGCAGTCGACACCGTCGTCGGACGACGCGCCGTACGCGAACATCGCGAGCGCCTGGGCGCCTCCGGCCGCGTAGACCTCGTCGATGCCGAGCAGGGCGCACGCCGCGAGGATCGTGGGGTGCGGCAGTCCGCCGAACTCGGACTGCGGCGGGCTGGCCAACGCGATGCCGGGCACGCCCGCGACCTGGGCGGGGACCGCGTTCATGATCACGGTGCTGACGAGGGGCGCGAGGCCACCCGGGACGTAGAGGCCGACGCGCTGCATCGGCACGATCCGCCGCTCGACCGTCGCACCCGGGGCGACGTCGGTGACCAGCGACTGCTCGAGCTCGGCGGCGCAGGTCTGGCGCAACCGGCGGATCGACTCCTCCAGCGCGGCGCGGATCTCGGGCGCCAGGTCTGCGAGCGCGTCACTCAGCGCGGCTGCCGGGACCCGGAGCTGCTCCGGACGTACGCCGTCGAACTTCTCGCCCGCGTCCAGCACCGCCTGGGTGCCGCGCCTGCGCACGTCGTCGCAGATCGGGCGGACGGCCGCCAGCGCATGCTCGACGTCGACGGCCGCACGTGGCACGGCAGCGCTGTAGACCGCGGGGGCCTCGTCGGCAGAGGGGTCGAGCTCACGAAGGTCGAGACGTCTCATCACACCATCAAGTCTACGGACGCACTACGGTAAGGCTGTGGCCGCCAACCAGAAGCCCGCAGACGCGACACCGGCCTTCGTCATGCTCCACCGTGCCGGCATCGACTTCACCCCCCACTCGTACGTCCACGACCCGCGCGCGGAGTCGTTCGGCATGGAGGCGGCGCGCGCCCTCGGCGTGGAGCCGGCCCGGGTCTTCAAGACCCTCATGGCGGTCGTCGACGGAGAGCTGTGCGTCGGCGTCGTCCCCGTGATGGGGTCGCTGGACCTCAAGGCCCTCGCGGAGGCCCTGGGCGGCAAACGGGCGCAGATGGCCGACGCGGCGCAGGCCCAGCGGGCCACGGGCTACGTCATCGGCGGGATCTCCCCCGTCGGGCAGAAGAAGCAGCACCGCACGGTCGTCGACCGGTCAGCCTCGCGGTGGGAGACGGTCTTCGTCTCGGGCGGACGTCGTGGGCTCGAGGCCGAGGTGCGACCTGAGGATCTCGTGCGGGTGACCGGAGCGGTCACCGCCCGCATCGCGCGCTAGGCGTACGTCGCGGGGTCCGGCTCCCGGCGGGTCGACCAGACGGCACCGACCAGACCGATCAGGCCGAAGATCGGCCACACGAGGAACGGGACGATCCCGTCGATCTTCAGCTGGGCCGGGATGCGGTCGCCGACGGACGGCCTCGCGACCGTGGCCGGGTCGGGCGGGCCGAGCTCGACCCCGATGCGCCAGGCCAGGAGCGCCGCCAGCACCGTCACGACCACCACGAACGGGGTGAGGACCCAGCCGAGCTCCTCGAGCCGCCGGCCGGTGACCCAGCCCCAGCCGAGCGAGACCACGGCACCGATCGCCACGAACACCACGATCACGCCGAACTGCCCCTGCGACTCGGACTCGGACATGACGATCCCGCGGGAGGTGACCTGCCACTGGGCCGGATCGGCCAGCCAGACCCACACGAGACCGCCCACGACACCGAGCAGCAGCATGACGACGGCCGCGAGCACGACGCGCCGAGGCACCGCCGGGGTCACCCGCGGCGGGTTCGAGGTGGGGAGCGAGGGTTCGCTCACGACGGGCACGGGCTCAGGACAGGCAATGGGGACCCAGCAGCTCTTTGAGGTCGGCGATCAACGACGACGACTGTGCCACACGCAGGCTGTCGTCGAGCCGCATGACCTTGGTCGTCCCGTTGCCGACGAGCCGCAGGTGCACCTCGGACATGCCGGGATGGGCCGACAGCACCTGCTTGAAGGTGCCGATCGTGTCGGCGGTGCAGCGGGCCACCGGAAGGGTCACGACGAGCGGACGCTCGGGGCCGCCGGAGCCCATCGCGGGCATCGTGACCTCGAGGGCGTTGAGCTCGATGCCCTCGTCCTTGCGGCGCACGCGGCCCTTGACCACGACGATCGTGTCGGGCACGAGCACCGGCATCGCGAGCTGGTAGGCACCTGGGAACACCATGACCTCGATGCCGCCCTCGAGGTCCTCGATCGTGATCGAGGCCCAGGGGTCGCCCTTCTTGCTCATCCGCCGCTGCACGCCGGTGATGAGCCCGCAGATGCGGATCGTGCTGCCGTCGGGCAGATCGGTGTTGGTGAGCAGGTCGCCGATCGTGGAGTCGCTGCTCGCCCGGAGCACGTGCTCGAGGCCCTGCAGCGGGTGGTCCGAGACGTAGAGGCCGAGCATGTCGCGCTCGAAGGCGAGCAGCTGCGTCTTCTCCCACTCCGGCATCGTCTCGGGCACCTCGACCCGGCCGCCCGTGAAGACGTCGTCGCCGCCGCCGAACAGCGAGTCCTGGCCGATCGCGGCCTGCCGCTTGAGGTCGATGTAGAGGTCGACGCCCTCCTCCGCCACGGTCGTCAGCGCGCGCCGACGGTGCCCGAGGGAGTCGAAGGCCCCGGCCTTGATGAGCGAGTCCAGCACGCGCTTGTTGCACACGAGCGTCGGGACCTTGTCGAGGAAGTCGTTGAAGTCCGCGTAGGGGCCGCCCGTCGTGCGCCCCTCCACGATGCCCGCGACGACGTTCTCGCCGATGTTGCGGATCGCGCCCAGGCCGAAGCGGATGTCGGGGCCCACGGAGGCGAAGTTGGAGACCGACTCGTTGACGTCGGGCGGGAGCACCTTGATGCCCATGCGACGGCACTCGTTGAGGTAGATCGCCGACTTGTCCTTGTCGACGCGCGTGCTGGTCAGCAGCGCCGCCATGTACTCGGCCGGGTAGTTGGCCTTGAGATAGGCCGTCCAGTAGGAGATGACGCCGTACGCCGCGGAGTGCGCCTTGTTGAAGGCGTAGTCCGAGAACGGGAGCAGGATGTCCCACAGCGTCGTGATCGCCTTTTGCGAGTAGCCCCGCTCGAGCATGCCCTGCTGGAAGCCTGCGTACTGCTTGTCCAGCTCGGACTTCTTCTTCTTGCCCATCGCGCGACGCAGGTTGTCGGCCTGTCCGAGGGAGAACCCGGCGAGCACCTGGGCGATCTCCATGACCTGCTCCTGATAGACGATCAGGCCGTAGGTCTCCCCCAGCACCGTCTCCAGCGGCTTCTCCAGCTCGGGGTGGATCGGGTCGATCGGCTCGCGGCCGTTCTTGCGGCGGGCGTACTTGTTGTGCGAGTCCGCGCCCATCGGACCGGGGCGGTAGAGCGCGCCGACGGCCGAGATGTCCTCGAACTTGTCGGGCTTCATGCTGCGCAGGAGCGCACGCATCGGCCCGCCGTCGAGCTGGAACACCCCGAGCGTGTCACCGCGGGCGAGCAGGTCGTACGTCGCCTGGTCCTCGAAGTCGAGGTCCTCCAGGACCAGGTCGATGCCCCGGTTGCGCTTGATGTTGATCAGCGCGTCGTCGAGGACCGTGAGGTTGCGCAGGCCCAGGAAGTCCATCTTGACCAGCCCGAGCGCCTCGCACATCGGGTAGTCGAACTGGGTGATGATCGCGCCGTCCTGCTCGCGCTTCATGATCGGCACGATGTCGATCAAGGGATCGCTGGACATGATGACGCCGGCGGCGTGGACGCCCCACTGACGGATCTGGCCCTCCAGGCCGAGGGCGGTCTGGTAGATCTTGCGAACGTCCGCGTCCTCGTCGTGGAGCTTGCGGAAGTCACCGCCGTCGCCGTAGCGCTTGTCGTTCTTGTCGAACAGGCCCTTGAGGGTCACGCCCTTGCCCATGATGTCGGCCGGGAGCGCCTTGGTGATGCGCTCACCGTGCGAGAACGGGTAGTCCATGACGCGGGCGGCGTCCTTGATCGCGGCCTTGGACTTGAGCCGGCCGAACGTCGCGATCATCGCGACGCGCTCCTCGCCGTACTTGTTGCTGACGTAGCGGATGACCTCGCTGCGGCGGCGCTCGTCGAAGTCGATGTCGAAGTCGGGCATCGAGGGGCGCTCGGGGTTGAGGAAGCGCTCGAAGATCAGGCCGTGCGTGAGCGGGCACAGGTCGGTGATGCGCAGCGCGTACGCGGCGATCGAGCCCGCACCCGATCCACGCCCCGGGCCGACCCGGATGCCGTTGTCCTTGGCCCAGTTGATGAAGTCGGCGACCACGAGGTAGTAGCCGCAGTAGCCCTTGGTGCGGACGACGTCGAGCTCCATCTCGGTGCGGGCGCGGACCTCGTCGGTCAGCTTGTCGCCGGGGTAGCGGCTCTCGATGCCCCGCCAGACCTCCTTGACGAACCAGCTCTCCTCGGTCTCCCCGTCGGGGATGTCGGCGCGAGCCATGTAGCCACCGTTGGACTCGGTGAACTCGACATTGCACCGCTCGGCGATCAGGAGCGTGTTGTCGCACGCCTCCTTGAGGTCGAACCGGTCCTCCCACAGGTCGCGCATCTCGGCGGCGGACTTGATGTAGAAGTCGTTGGAGTCGAACTTGAAGCGGTTGGGGTCGGTCAGGGTGCTGCCGGACTGGACGCACAGCAGGGCCGAGTGCGCCTCGGCGTCCTCGGGGCTCGTGTAGTGCGAGTCGTTGGTCGCGATGGCAGGCAGGTCGAGATCGGCCTTGAGTCGCAGCAGCCCGTCGCGGACCGTGCGCTCGATCTCGAGGCCGTGGTCCATCAGCTCGAGGAAGAAGTTCTCCTTGCCGAAGATGTCCTGGAACTCGGCGGCCGAGGCACGCGCCTTCTCGTAGTTGCCGATGCGCAGCCAGGTCTGGATCTCCCCGGACGGGCAGCCCGTCGTCGCGATCAGGCCCTTGCCGTAGCGCTGCAGCAGGTCACGGTCGGCACGGGGCTTGCGGTACTGGCCCTCGAGGCTCGCGTAGGAGCCGATGCGGAACAGGTTGTGCATGCCTTCGGTGGTCTCCGAGAGCAGCGTCATGTGCGTGTACGCGCCGCGGCCCGCGACGTCGGCGTCCCGGGCGCCCTTGTTCCACAGCACGGCCTTCTTCTCGTGCCGCGGGATGTTGGGCGTGAGATAGGCCTCCATGCCGATGATCGGCTTGACCCCGTGCGCCTTGGCCTTGCTGTAGAAGTCGTAGGCGCCGTGCAGGTTGCCGTGGTCGGTCATCGCGATCGACGGCATGCCCAGCTCCGCGGTGCGTTCGAAGAGCCCGTCGAGGAGAGCCGCGCCGTCGAGCATCGAGTACTCCGTGTGGACGTGCAGGTGCACGAATGACGAGTCACTCGACATCGAAAAAAGGCCTCCTCGGCGCGGTCTGGGGGGAAGATCTACAGCCTAGTCGAGGGTCCCGACGAGAACCGACGGCACGCCGTACGCACCCCGCCGCCCCAGGGAAAAGCCCCCGTGGGGACCGACGATGAGGGTTTGCGGTAGCCCGAGCGACCCGGAACCCTCATCGTCCGTCCGGTCCCCGGCGGCCATACTGGAGGCATGGCCCAGCACCCGGATCGCGAGAAGCAGACCTACACGACTGTCGAGGACTACATCGCCGCGGCGACGTACGACGTCGAGCCCCGGCTGCAGGAGATGCGCTCGGTCATCCGCGCCGCGCTGCCCGACGCCGAGGAGACGATCAGCTACAACATCCCCGCCTACAAGCAGCACGGCGTCGTCATCGTCCAGTTCGCAGGCTACGACGAGCACACCTCGCTCAACTTCTTCCCGACCGCCGGGGCGTTCGCCCGGTTCGACGAGGAGCTGAAGCCGTACAAGACGTCCAAGTCGGCGATCCGCTTCCCGCTGGACCAGCCGCTGCCCGTCCAGCTGATCGGGGACATCGCCCGCTTCCGGCTCGAGGAAGCGGCCCAGTTCGCGGCTCGCAAGCGCTCAGGAGGATGAGCTACTCCTTCTTGGGCTCCTTCGGCTTCGGCAGCGCGAAGAGCCCTGCGTCGTGCAGCGGGTCCGCCGGGACCCTGCGCCCGGTCGCGTCGTAGGCCGAGCTCCACGAGTAGTCGTTGCGCGTCAGCGCGAACCCGCCGTCGAACGGAGTGACGTCCGGTCCCGCCTGCAGGCCGTTGCGGGCCTCCTTGGGGACGTTCCACCGCCCCGTGATCTTGCCGCTGGCCGCGTCGAGCGTCATCACCTCGACCGAGACGCCGTTGCTCATGGTCACGAGCACCGCCTTGCCCCCGTCGACGAGGTCGATCCGCTCCGTCGCCAGCGAGTTCAGCCGGTCCCGCTCCATCGAGTCCTTGATCGACGAGGTGCTGGTCCTCCAGCGGGCCTCGCGGTCCCTCAGCGAGTAGCGCACGACGCCTTGGGGCTGCAGGACGATCACCTCGCCGTCGTCGAAACCGACACTGACGTGACTGGACGAGACCGCACTCCACAGGGAGAACGTCGCCAGGTCGTCGGCGAGGTAGTCGCGCTTGACCGAGCCTGATCGGCCGACGACCCGGCCCGTGGCGGGGTCGAGGGCCACGAGAGCGTCCTTGACCGTCCCCTCCGGATCGGACATGTCGCCGAACGTCGTGGAGATCCACAGGCCGTTGCCGCGCCACGTCCAGATCGGGTTCCTCACGTCGACCTTGGACAGCACCTTCTTCGCCTTCGTCGACCAGACCCGCTCGAACCCCGGCATGCGATAGGCGTCGATCGCCCAGTCACGTCCCCCCTGGAGCTTCGAGGTGCTGATCAGCAGCGACGGGTCCTCGGGCGTCCGCTCCACCTGGTACGGCTGACGTGCGAGCCTCGCAACCGGCACCAGCTGCCCGCCCTGGAAGCGACTCACCCTCGAGTCGCCGGTCACGATGAGCACGACGCCGTCGTGGACGATCATCTGCGACACCCGCTTCGCCCCGCGCGGCAGGTCCAGCCGATCGATCACCGTCCCGTCCGCGGCGTTCACACGCAGCAGCGCGTCGCACTCAGCCCGCTCCCCGCCCGAGCGATAGGCGATCGTGAACGTCTTCACGTCCCGGTCCGGCTCCGCCGCCGAGCAGACGCGCGCGTCCTTGGCGTCGTCCACCTGCAGGGTCCACTTCTGCTTCCCCGACGCGGGGTCCAGACCCGTCACGACGTTCCCGGCGTACGTCACGACCGTGGATCCGGTGCTGAGCGCTCCGGCATGACGTTCGTTCGCGGCACGTGGTGGGGTCTCGACACCGCCGAGGACCTCGACGTCGGTATCGGTCGGCCCTGCGGTTGGCACCGCCCGAGCCGCCGAGCTGTCGGGCTGCGGGTAGGTGAAGACGCCGATGTCGTACTTGCCGCCCTTCGGCTCCTTCGGAGCGGCATAGCCGGTGAAGGCACGCCGCCAGGCATCGAAGTTGCGGGTCAGCACGACACCCTCCGCGAACAACGTCATGCCCGGCTCGGTCTGGAAACCGTTGCGGTACTCCGCGGGGACGGGCCACCGTGCCGCGAGCTTGCCGGTCTTGACGTCGGCCGCGACGATCTCGACCCCGGTGTTGTTGCTGACCGACGCAAGGACGTGACCGTCCGGCGTGACGCCCTGCGGCAGGACCGTCGTCAGCGGGTAGTCCTCCTCGGAGTCGAGCTCGAGCTGGCTGAGATCCAGGTCCCACACCATCTTCCCGGTCTCCAGCGAGTAGCGCGACAGCCCGCGGACCTGCGCGAAGATCGTGTCTCCTCCCGGCAGTCCGAGGGCCCGGTCGAGCTGGTTCGCGGCGCTCGCGACATCGAGCTGTCCCTCGGGCGCACGTCCTCCGCTGTCGGACGCCGCATCGTCGCGGCCCAGGACCTTGCCCGTCAGGGGGTCCACCTGCGCCATGTGGACCCGGCCATCGGCCTGCTGCACGAGCCACGCGGCGTTCCCGGGTGCGGCCGAGATCAGGCAGTCGTCCCGCACCTCGGGGAACAGTGCACCGTTGTCCGCGGTCCAGAGGTGCTTGAACGACGGCAGGGCGTAGCCGTCCACGTGGCACCGACCGCGATTGTCGCTGCGCGTCCCGATGAGGACGTCGCCCTCGGGGGTTGTGTGGAGCTGGTCGTAGGAGTCCGCCTCGAGGCGGACGACAGGTTGGGGCTCGCCCTTGGCCATCTTCCAGACGGCACCGGACGTGTCGACGATGTGGTCGCGTCCGCCGACCGTGAACAGGTGGTCGACTGCGCCGCCCGAAGGTCCGTCGAACTCGGCGGGCGCGTTGAGAACATCGCTGAGCCGCTTGGAGGTCGACAGCACCTTGCCGTCCGCGACCGAGATGGTCGCGAGATCCGAGCAGTACGAGTCGGCGCCGTACGCGACCGTGAAGCTCTTCACCGCGCGGTCCGGCTGCGAGACGAAACAGACTCCGCCGGTGCCCATGTCGAGATCGGCCGTCCACTTCTGCTCACCGGATGCGAGGTCGTACCCCGAGAGGTCGTCGACGGAGTAGCCGACGATCGTGCGCCCGCTCACGAAGGCACCGGAACGGCGCTCGACGAGGGCGTCGCTCGAGGAGCCGGAGGCCATCTTCTCCAGCTCGTCCGAGGCCGCGAGCAGCACCTTGGGCTGCAGCGCCGGCCCGGTCGCCGGCCCGCGTGCGGTCGGAGCCTTCGCCGGGACCGGCAGCGCTCGCGCCGTGTCGTCCTTGCCCTTCTTCTTCGGCTCGTCCCCGCCCGTGCACGCCGTCAGCCCCACCGCGATGGTGGCGACCAACGCCGCCAGACGCCTCACAGACCCAACCACGTGCGGGTGGCCGCGAAGATCTCGGGCTCGCTGCGTCCCAGCGTGTCGGCCGCCTCCTCACGAGATCTGGCGTAGAAGGTCTCGGCTGTCTTGAACACGGCATCGCGTCCCTTCTCGTCCTCGATGGACGCGTAGACGGCGCCGGCGCATGCGTAGAACTCGCGCTCACGCGGCGTCTCGTGGAACTCCTCATACCCCTTCAGCGCCACGCGCTCGAACTCCGCGAACGTCGATCGGATCGAGGCGCCCTCCCGCGCCATCAGACGTGCGCCACCCTCCGCCGCCCACATCGCGAGCCCCTCGACGGCCCACGTCGGGGTGTCTCCCGGTCCGGACCACTGCTCGGCGAGGACGTGCACCGCCTCGTGGCATGCCACTGCGGTGAAGTCCGACCTGCTGAACGCTGCCTCGTGCAGACCCACGCGACCCGTGCCGCGTGGCAGGCCATTGTCCTTGACCGGCTTCTTCTGACCCCGCGCGAGCTCGTCCGGGTCCACGAACGGGTGGTAGTAGGCGTGCGCGTCCGCATCGCTGATGCCGACACCTCCGTAGAGCTTGCCGTCCACCGCCGGCCAGGTCAGGGCGTACAGGACCTTGTCGACGCCACGAGGGCGCGGCATCGTGGCGAAAGCCCGCGCGGCGCCGGTCTCGATCTGCGCGGCGTACGCCCGAGCCCGCTTGCGATCCTGGAGTCGAAAGACGATCCAAGCGTGCTTGGTCTCGATCGCGTCGACCTCCGCGACGTCCCAGATCGACGGGTCGTAGCTCTCCTCGACGTCGCCGACGCTCATGAGCTCGAGCGGCGCGTCCGCAGTCTTCTTGCGGAACCCGGCGCGGGTCGTCTCGACCACCTGCTGGCCGTCGCATCCCATGACAGTGTGGGCGAACACGAGGTCACCGGTGTACTCGACCAGCCCTCCGGAGGCATTGCGGGTGCGCCCGTTCGGCACGCCGACGTACCACTCGCCCTCGACGAAGCCGAGCCGCTCGAAGTTGTCGAAGCGTCGACGCCAGCGCTTCTCGAAGTCCTTGAGACCGTAGTCCCCGGGGTCGATGACGGCCTTCAGCCGGTTGACGTCGCCGGTGCGGAACGCCTGGTTGAGGCGGTCACGCAGCGCCGCCGTGTCGGCCTCCGTGACCACGTTCCCCGTGCGCGGCTTGACGATGTTGGGACCCGTGGGCGTCGCGGTGGGCTTGGTCTTCGAGCCATCCTTGCCACCGCCGCACCCGGCCAGGAGCAGCCCCGCCGAGCCGAGCAGGAGCGTACGTCGTTGCAGATCTGTCATGGGTCCCCCGTCCCGAAGTCGCCCACACGATAGCGGGAACCATCAGGCCGCGGGGGCGTTTTGGACACCCTTTCTCATCTCGCTCAGCGGCTGCTGGCCAAGCGGTACTGACGGACGGACAGCGGCACGAAGACGACGAGGATGATCAGGACCCAGATCAGCGTGTAGAGGATCGGGTTCTGGATCGACCACGCGTCGGAGTCCGGCGGGATCCCCCCGGTGTTGCCGAACAGCTCCCGCGTCGCCTGGGTGACCGCCGAGACCGGATTCCACTCCACGATCGTGCGCAACGCACTGGGGAACGAGTCGAGCGGCACGAAGGCGTTGGAGACGAAGGTCAGCGGCATGATGACGATGAAGGAGGCGTTGTTGATCACCTCGACGCTCGGCACCAGCAGGCCCACCCAGGCCATGACCCAGCTGATCGCGTAGGCGAACACGAGCAGCAGCAGGAACCCGGCCAGCGCGTCGAGCACGCCCTCGCGCATGCGCCAGCCGACCAGCAGCCCCGTCAACGCCATGATGATCAACGAGAGCACGTTGTAGACGATGTCGGACGTCGTCCGGCCCACCAGCACCGCCGATCGGGACATCGGCAGCGAGCGGAAGCGGTCGATGATCCCCTTCTGCATGTCCTCGGCCAGACCGGCGCCGGTGAACGTCGCGCCGAAGACGACCGTCTGGGCGAAGATGCCGCCGATCAGGAACTCGCGGTAGTTGACCCCGTCACCGGGGTCGATCGCGCCGCCGAAGACGTACGCGAACAGCAGCACGAACATGATCGGCGAGATCAGCACGAAGACCAGGATCTCCGGGACGCGGATGATCTTGATGAGATTGCGCTTGGCGACGACCCAGCCGTCCGTCGCGTGGCGGGTGAGCGTGGTCATCGGGCCACCTCCTCGTTGTCGTCGTCGGCGTCCTCGGCGGCACGCCCGGTCAGGCTCAGGAACACGTCATCGAGCGTGGGCCGTCGCAGCCCCACGTCGAGCACGTCGATCGCGGCCGACTCGAGCTGCCCGAGCACCGTGCGCAGCTGCGGGACGCCGCCCTTCACGGGTGCGGTCAGCTCCCGCTCGTTGTCGCCGAGCTGCACGTCGCCGACCGCAACCTCCGCGAGGATGCGCGCCGCTTCATCGCGCCGCGCCGGATCGGTCAGCACCACCTCGATGCGTTCACCGCCGGTCTGCGCCTTCAGCTCGTCGGCGGTGCCGCGGGCGATCGCGCGGCCGTGGTCGATGACGACGATGTCGTCGGCGAGCAGATCTGCCTCCTCGAGGTACTGCGTCGTCAGCAGCAACGTCGCCCCCGAGGACACGAGATCGCGGATCACACCCCACATCTGCTGGCGGCTGCGCACGTCCAGGCCCGTCGTGGGCTCGTCGAGGATGAGGACGGGCGGCTCGGCGACGAGGGCGCCCGCGAGGTCGAGTCGGCGCCGCATGCCTCCTGAGTACGTCTTGGAGGGCCGGTCCCCCGCGTCCGCGAGGTCGAAGCGCTCCAGCAGGGCGCGGGCACGCGCAGAGGCCTTCGCCTTGGGCATGCCGTAGAGCCGCCCGACCATCTGCAGGTTCTCGTAGCCCGTGAGGTGCTCGTCGACCGCGGCGTACTGGCCCGACAGCCCGATGCGTGCGCGGACGCCGTCGGGGTCCTTGGCCACGTCGATGCCGGCCACCTCGGCCGTACCGCCGTCGGCGTTCAGCAGCGTCGCCAGGATACGCACCGCCGTCGTCTTGCCGGCACCGTTGGGACCGAGCAGACCGAGCACCTTGCCCTCGGGCACCGTCAGGTCAAGCCCTGCCAGCGCGTCGACACCTTTGTACTTCTTCACCAGCCCGGTCGCCCGGATCATGTCAGCCATGCGTCGAGACCTCTCGTATTCCTAGTTGGAACATGTGAGGTAAATCATGCCGCATGCCACCGACAGAAGCGAAATGGCCTGGTGATGCGCCTCACTTCTTCTGGATGGTGGCCCGGTACGTGAGGATCTCGGTCCCGTTGCCTTCCTCGCCGTTGTCGGGGGCGACGCGCATCGTCAGCGATGCCCCGTCGGCCGTGACCTTGACGGGGTTGCGGGTCACCACGTGGCCGGCCGTCGACCACTGCTGCAGCGGCACCTCACGCAGGACGCGGTGCGAGCGCAGGTCGATCAGCGCCAGGCCACCGAGCTCGTACGTCGCCGCCGGTCCCCCGGCGCTCGGTGTCTGCGGCAGGTTCGCCACGCCGCCGCACAGCATCTTGCCCGCCGGCACGTACTGGCAGTCCTGGTAGTCCACGAAGAAGCTCGTGTTGGCCCACGTGCTGAGCTGGCGGCCTCGACGGTCCCACTCAGCGAACCGGCGCGACCCCCACGTGTTGCCCACGAGGTGGCCCGTCGACTTGTCGAGCACGATGCCGCCGAAGTGGTCGTCGACCTCGAACTGCTTGCGGACGCGCAGGCTCTCGGCGTCCACCCGGTAGACGATGCTGCGGCTGTTCGGCCGGTACTCCGCGACCGGCACCCACACGTCCTTGCCGTCGAACTCGATGCCGCCGGGGTGATACGCGTCGCCCTCGCCCAGGACGATGTCCTTCTCGAGACGGCCCTGGCGGTCCATCACGAACACGTGCCCGACGCCCTTGCCGGGCGAGCGGTCGTAGCCGTCGACGGGGGTCGGGTACGTCACCGTCGGCTCGAGGATCTCGACCGCCGAGAGGAAGATGCGGTCGCCCGCGAAGGCGATGCCCTCGGTGTGGAACGTCGGGAAGTCGAGGCGCATCTTGTCGACCAGCCGCCACTGCGTGCCGCGGTCGACGGCACCGAAGGTCTTCACCAGCGCCGAGTCGCGCGAGCGGTGGTCGGCTGGTCCATGGGTCCCTGCGCCCGCAACTGCTGCGGGGGCTGCGGCGACCAGGGTCAGTCCTGCAACGAGAGCGAGCTTGATGGGGTTCATCTGGCCACCGTAGGCACCCACGATGGATACCGCACCACCTCAGGGTGACGGCCGGCTGAAGATCAGACCTGCTGGTAGCTGCTGAGGAAGTTGCCGAGCCGCTGGATCGCGTCGGAGAGGTCGCGGGCCCACGGCAGGGTCACGATGCGCAGGTGGTCGGGCTCGGGCCAGTTGAACCCCGTGCCCTGGGTCAGCAGGATCTTCTCCTGCAGCAGCAGGTCGAGGACGAGCTGCTGATCGTCCTTGACCGGGTAGACCTCGGGATCGAGACGCGGGAACGCGTACAGGGCCCCCTTGGGGGTCACGACGCTCACGCCGGGGATCTTGCGCAGCTCGGCCACCGCGGTGTCGCGCTGCTCGAGCAGTCGCCCACCGGGGAGGATGAGCTCCTTGATCGACTGATATCCACCGAGGGCGACCTGGATCGCGTTCTGCGCCGGGACGTTGGGGCACAGCCGCATCGAGCACAGCAGCGTGATGCCCTCGAGATAGTCGCGCGCCCGCTCCAGCGGTCCGGTCGCGACGAGCCAGCCGGCCCGGTAGCCGCAGACCCGGTACGCCTTGGACAGGCCGTTGAACGTCAGGGTCAGCACGTCCGGGGCGACGCTGGCCATCGGGACGTGGACCGCGTCGTCGTACAGGATCTTGTCGTAGATCTCGTCGGCCATGAGCACGAGATCGTGCTTGCGCGCGAGGTCCGCGATGCCCGCGAGGGTCTCGCGCGAGTAGACCGCACCGGTCGGGTTGTTGGGGTTGATGACGACGATGACCTTGGTGCGGTCGGTGATCTTGGACTCGAGGTCGGCCAGATCGGGGTTCCAGTCGTTGTCCTCGTCGCAGCGGTAGTGCACCGGCACGCCGCCCGCGAGGTTGGTCACGGCTGTCCACAGCGGGTAGTCCGGGACGGGGATCAGCACCTCGTCGCCGTTGTCGAGCAGCGCCTGCAGGGCGATCTGGATCAGCTCGGAGACCCCGTTGCCGATCCACACGTCGTCGACGTCGATCGTCGGGAAGCCGTCCTGCAGCTGGTAGTTGTGCACGACCGCCCGGCGCGCGGACTGGATGCCGCGGGAGTCCGAGTAGCCGGCCGAGGCCGGGAGGGCCGCGATGACGTCCTGCAGGATCTCGGCGGGCGCGTCGAAGCCGAACGGCTGGGGGTTGCCGATGTTGAGCTTGAGGATGCGGTGGCCCTCGGCCTCCAGTGCCGCGGCTCGCGCGCTGACGGGTCCACGGATGTCGTAGAGGACATCCCTCAGCTTCTCGGACTGGCGGACGACAGAAGACATGGGCGCCATTGTTCCACCTGCCTCTCCCGCGTCTGCCGAGTGGCGCAAACCATCCTCTGAGTGGCGCATTCTGGCCCGACTCGCCGTCTCACTTTGTCCGGGTTGCGCCACTCGCGGGATCAGCGGGGCAGCGGGTTGTCGTCGATCGTGCGGACGACCTCGAGCGCGTGCACCAGGTCGTCGGGATAGTCCGAGCTGAACTCGACCCACTCACCCGTGCGGGGGTGGGTGAACGCGAGCCCCTTGGCGTGGAGCCACTGCCGGTCGAGCCCGACCCGCTTCGCGAGCGTCGGGTCGGCGCCGTACATCAGGTCACCCACGCACGGGTGGTGGATCGCGCTCATGTGGACGCGGATCTGGTGCGTGCGGCCTGTCTCGAGGCGGATCGTCAGCAGGCTGGCGAACCGGTGGGCCTCGAGCGTGTCGTAGTGGGTGATGCTGTCGCGGCCGCCGTCCTTGACCGTGAACTTGAAGTCGTGCTTGGGGTGACGCGCGATCGGCGCGTCGATCGTGCCGGTGTGCGGATCGGGGTGCCCCTGCACCAGCGCGTGGTACGTCTTCTCGACCGTCCGGTCGCGGAAGGCCTGCTTCAGCACGGTGTAGGCGTGCTCGGACTTGGCCACCGCCATGAGCCCGCTGGTGCCCACGTCGAGACGGTGCACGATGCCCCGGCGCTCGGGTGCTCCCGAGGTCGAGATGCGGATGCCGACCCCGGCGAGGTGGTCCAGCACGGTGGGGCCGGACCAGCCGACGCTCGGGTGGGCGGCCACGCCGATCGGCTTGTCCACGACCACGATGTCGTCGTCCTGGAAGACGATCTTCATGCCCTCGACCTCGGTCGCCACGACGACCGCGGTGCGGGGTGCGGGGATCGAGGCCTCGAGGATCGAGCCGGGCAGGACGCGGTCCGACTTCGCCGGGGCGACGCCGTCGAGGGTCACGTGCCCCTCGGCGACGAGCTCGCTGGCCCGCGTGCGGGACAGGCCGAGCAGACGCGCCATCGCGCTGTCGACCCGCTCGCCGGCGAGCCCTTCGGGGATCTGGATGACCCTGTGCTGCAGCTCGGCACCTTCGGTGCTCATGACTTCTCCTCGCGGGTGCCGTCCAGGCGGATGCCGCGCCATGCGCGCCAGACGATGATGATGGCGGCGAACGTCAGGGCGATGTCGGCGACATTGCCCACGAACACGCCGTAGTCGATGAAGTCGACCACGTGGCCGCGCAGCGGAGCGGGCTCACGGAAGATGCGGTCCACGAGATTGCCGAGCGCCCCGGCGAGCAGCAGGCCGAGGCCGACGGCCCAGCCCTTGTCGCGCAGGCGTGAGGCGGTGCGGATGACCCCGATGCAGACCGCGATCGCGATGAGGCTCAGCACGAGCGTGAAGCCCGCACCCGTGCTGAGGGCCGCGCCCGGATTGCGCAGGAACGTCAGCGACAGCAGGCCGGGGACCAGCTCGATCGACTCGCGGCCCTGCAGCTTCTCGACGGCGATGACCTTGGTCACCTGATCGATCACCAGCACCACGAGCGCGACGACGGTGAACAGTCGAACGTACGTCCTGCTTCCCGCGGCATCGCGGACGAAGGAGGGATCTCGGTGGGTACGCATCTCGCCGCCCATCATCCCATGGCGATGGTGAGTGCCCGCCCGCGGTCGCAGCCGCAGGGTCAGCGACGCTCCTCGCGCTGCTTGCACGTCATGCAGAGCGTGGCGCGGGGGAACGCCATCAGACGGTTCTTGCCGATCGGCTCACCGCACACCTCGCACTGACCGTAGGAGCCCTGCTCGAGCCGCTCGAGCGCCTTCTCGGTCTGCAGCAGCAGCTCGCGCTGGTTGGCGGCGAGGGACATCTCGGCGTCGCGCTCGAGGCCCTTGGAGCCCACGTCGGCCTGGTCGTTGCCCGCACCGTCGACGCCGTCACGCAGCAGGTCCTGCAGCTCGCGGGCGGAGTGGTCGAGCTCGCCCCGCAGCCGGGTGAGGTCCGCCTCGAGCTCGGCCCGGACCTCCTTGGTCTCCGCAGCGGTCCAGGGGGTCTCGTCAGCTCGTACGGCGAGCTTGGTGTTTGGCATGCGTGGAGAGTAGACCCCAGAATCGGTCGAGACAACTCGCACCGCCGCGGCCTCCGCGCTGCTCACCCGTAGGATTGAGCGTGTGACTTCGCACGCGTCCTACCGCCCCGTTCCCGCCCACGTCGATCTGCCCGTGCTCGAGCGCGAGATTCTGCAGCTGTGGGCCGACCAGGGCACCTTCGAGGCCAGCCTGCAGACCCCCGACGACGCCCCTCGCTGGACGTTCTACGAGGGCCCGCCCACCGCCAACGGGACGCCCGGCACCCACCACGTCGAGGCGCGCGTGTTCAAGGACGTCTTCCCGCGCTTCAAGACCATGCAGGGCTACCACGTCGACCGCAAGGCCGGCTGGGACTGCCATGGCCTCCCGGTCGAGATCGCGGTGGAGAAGGAGCTCGGCTTCAACGGCAAGCCCGACATCGAGGCGTACGGCATCGCGGAGTTCAACGCCAAGTGCCGCGAGGCCGTCGTGCGCAACGTCGACCTCTTCGAGGAGATGACCGACCGGATGGGCTACTGGGTCGACATGGCCCACCCCTACCGGACCATGGAGCCCTCCTACGTCGAGAGCGTCTGGTGGGCGCTGTCCTCGATCTTCAAGAAGGGGCTGCTGACCGAGGACTTCCGGGTCGCGCCCTACTGCCCGCGCTGCGGCACGACGCTGTCCGACCACGAGCTCGCGCAGGGCTACGAGACCATCACCGACCCGTCGGTCTACGTCCGCTTCCCCCTGACCTCCGGCCCGTACGCCGGCCAGGCCTCGCTGCTCGTGTGGACCACCACCCCGTGGACGCTCGTCTCCAACACCGCGGTCGCGGTCAACCCCGAGGTCACGTACGTCCTGGCGACCGACGGCACCGAGACGCTCGTCGTCGCCGAGCCGCTGGTCGGCAAGGCGCTCGGCGAGGGTTGGACGCTGACCGGCGAGACCGTCTCCGGACGTGACATGGAGCGCTGGACGTACCAGCGCCCGTTCGAGCTGATCGAGTTCCCGAGCGAGGCGCACTTCGTGGTCCTCGCCGACTACGTCACGATCGAGGACGGCACCGGCCTGGTGCACCAGTCCCCCGCGTTCGGCGCCGACGACATGGCGGTCTGCAAGGCGTACGACCTGCCCGTCGTCAACCCGATCCGCCCCGACGGCCACTTCGAGGACGACGTGCCGCTGGTCGGCGGCCAGTTCTTCAAGACCGCCGACCGGGCGCTGGCGGACGACCTGATCTCGCGCGGCCTGATGTTCAACGAGCTCGCGTACGAGCACTCCTACCCGCACTGCTGGCGTTGCCACACGCCGCTGATGTACTACGCGCTGCCCGCGTGGTACATCCGCACCACCGCGGTCAAGGACCGGCTGCTGGCCGAGAACCAGGACACCAACTGGTTCCCCGAGACGATCAAGAACGGCCGCTTCGGCGACTGGCTCAACAACAACATCGACTGGTCCCTCTCCCGCAGCCGCTACTGGGGCACGCCGCTGCCGATCTGGCGCAACGACGAGGACCCGACCAAGCTCGTGTGCATCGAGTCGCTGGCCGAGCTGTCCAAGCTGACCGGCCGCGATCTGTCGGGCCTGGACCCGCACCGGCCCTTCATCGACGACGTCACGTTCACCAAGGACGGCGAGTCCGGCACGTACCGCCGCGTCCCCGACGTGATCGACGCGTGGTTCGACTCCGGCTCGATGCCGTTCGCGCAGTGGGGCTACCCGCACGTGCCCGGCTCGGTCGAGAAGTTCGAGCAGGCCTACCCCGCGCAGTACATCTGCGAGGCGATCGACCAGACCCGCGGGTGGTTCTACTCGCTGATGGCGGTCGGCACGCTGGTCTTCGACCAGAGCTCGTACGAGAACGTCGTCTGCCTCGGCCACATCCTGGCCGAGGACGGCAAGAAGATGAGCAAGCACCTCGGCAACATCTTGCTGCCGATGCCGTTGATGGACGAGCACGGGGCCGACGCGCTGCGCTGGTTCATGGCCTGCTCGGGCTCGCCCTGGGCGCCGCGGCGCATCGGGCACACCGCTCTGTCCGAGATCGTCCGCAAGGTGCTGCTGACCTACTGGAACACCACCGCGTTCCACGTCCTGTACGCCGGCGCGAACGACTGGACGCCGTCGAGCCCCGCCCCCGCGTTCGCCGACCGGCCGGCGATGGACCGGTGGATCCTCGGCGAGGCCCACCGCCTCACGCAGCAGGTGACCGACGCGCTGGAGGAGTTCGACACCCAGCGTGCGGGCGCGCAGATCGCGGCGTACGTCGACCTGCTCTCCAACTGGTACGTCCGTCGTTCGCGCCGCCGCTTCTGGGCCGGTGACGCCTCGGCGCTCGCGACCCTGCACGAGGTGCTGCACCTGGTGACCCTCGTGATGGCCCCGCTCACCCCGTTCATCACCGAGCGGGTCTGGCAGGACATGTTCGCCGCGACCTCGGACGAGCTGCCGCGGTCGGTGCACCTCGCGTCGTGGCCCGAGGCGGACGCCTCGCTGGTCGACGACGACCTCGACCGGCAGATGCGCCTGGCGCGTCGTGTGGTCGAGCTCGGCCGTGCGGCCCGGGCCGAGGCCAAGGCCAAGACCCGTCAGCCGCTGCGGCGGGCGGTCGTGGGCTCCCAGGCGTACGCCCTGCTCAGCGAGGAGCTTCGCAGCGAGATCGCCGAGGAGCTCAACGTCCGCGCGCTGGAGTCGTTCGAGACGACCGGCGACCTGGTCGACCACTCGGCCAAGGGCAACTTCCGCAACCTCGGCAAGCGCTTCGGCAAGCAGACCCCCCAGGTCGCCGGCGCGATCGCCGCTGCGGACGCGGGTCGTCTGGCCGCCGATCTCTCCGCGACCGGCACCGCGACGGTCGAGGTCGGCGGCGAGCAGGTCTCGGTCGGTCCGGACGACGTCATCATCGCCGAGCACCCCCGCGAGGGCTGGTCGGTCGTCAACGACCAGGGCGAGACCGTCGCGCTGGACCTCGAGCTCGACGACGAGCTGCGTCGCGCCGGCTTCGCCCGTGAGGCCATCCGCGTCATCCAGGAGGCCCGCAAGTCCTCCGGGCTCGAGGTCTCCGACCGCATCACGCTGTCGTGGACCGCGGACGGACCGATGGGCGAGGCCATCCGCGCCCACTCGGACCTGATCGCCGACGAGGTCCTCGCGACCAGCATCACCGAGGGCGTCGACACGCCGTCGTTCACCGACGACGACCTCGGCCTGGCCTTCTCGCTCAGCAAGGCCTGACCGCCCCGCCCGCGCGCAGCGGGCAGGAGGACCGATCTTTCGACGTTCGTGCTGCTCAGGCGGCGCGAACGTCGACAGATCGGTCCGCCAGCGCACGGACGTGTCTGCGTTCGTGCTGCTCAGGCAGCGCGAACGTCGAAAGATCGGTCACCCGCCGGGACGCAGAACGGCCCGCCTCCGAGGAGGCGGGCCGTTCTGGTGCAGCAGGTGTGTCTCAGAAGCTCTCGTCGTCGCCGAGCAGCGAGCGGAGACGGCGCGGGGCCGCATCCGACGGTGCCTGGACGGGAGTCGAGCTGGTCGTGCTCTCGTTGGCCGCGAGCTGGTCGAGCTGGCTCTGGAAGTAGTTCTTGAGCCGGGCCCGGTACTCACGCTCGTACGCACGCAGGTGCTCGACCTCGCGCTGGATCTCGTAGCGCTCGCGCTCGATCGTCGCGACGGCCTGCGTACGACGCTCGTTGGTCTCCTCGTCGAGCTTCTGCGCGCGGATGCGGGCGTCGGTCTCGAGTCGGTCGGCCTTGCCGCGGGCCTCGTTGGTCAGACGCTCTGCCTTCACACGAGCCTCACCCACGATGCGGTCGGCCTCTTCCTTCGCCGCGTCCATGAGCTGGTCGGCGTTGGTGGAGGCGATCTCGAGCAGGCGCGCTGCCGCGGACGACGCATCGCCCATCGACGACTTGCGAGCCACCGGTGCGGGAGCCGGCTCCGGCTCGGGCTCGGGGGTGGGCTCGGGCTCAGGAGTCGGCGCCGTGTACTTGGCCGGCTCCTGCACCGCCGGGGTGGGCGGCGTCTGCTGGGCGGGGGTCGACGACGAAGAGACGGCCGGAATCAGCCCGGTCGGTTCACCTGTCGATGCGGCGGCTACCTTGGCGCGAAGTTCTTCGTTCTCGACCGTGAGACGCTCGAGCTCGGCCTCGACCTCATCGAGGAACTGGTCAACTTCGCCCATGTCATAGCCTTCGCGAAGACGGACGGGCGTGAAACGCTTGTTACGCACGTCCTCTGGCGTCAGTGGCATGAGTACACCTCGGGTTGCGGGGGTTAGTCCTGGGACTCTGAGCCTCCACCGTACTCCGTAGCGGATCACTTCTGCCACAGCCCTACCGACGCGTTCACGTGGCCGTGGACACGTCCGCATGAGGCACTAGAAGAAAACGGCGCGGACGATGGCCTGGAGGATGTAGATGGCGATGATGAGGATCATCGGGGAGAGATCGAGCACGACCTGACCGAGCCTCAGAGGCGGGATCACACCCCTCACCGCACGCAGCGGCGGGTCGGTCAGCGAGTACAGCCCTTCACAGATCACGAGCACGATTCCGCGGGGTCGCCAGTTGCGCGCGAGCAGCTGCACCCAGTCCAGCACGAAGCGCGCGATGAGCAGGACCAGCGCGATCCACAACACCAGGTTGAGGGCATATCCAACTGTTTCCACGCGCGCTCAGCTCTGGTTGAAGAAGCCGCCGGCGGCGATGCGCTGCTTGTCCTCGTCGGTCACCATGATGTTCTCCGGCGACAGCAGGAAGACCTTCGCGGTGACGCGGTTGATCGAGCCGTGCACGGCGAACACCAGTCCGGCGGCGAAGTCGACGAGCCGCTTGGCGTCGTCGTCGTCGATCTCCGAGAGGTTCATGATGACGGGCACGCCGGAGCGGTAGTGCTCGCCGACGGTGCGCGCGTCGTTGTACGTGCGCGGGGTCACCGTCTCGATGCGGGCCAGGTCCGAGGGGGTCGACGCACGGCGCTCGGGCCGCGGCTCGGTCCGGCGGCGCTCGTCGATGCTGGCCACCGGGGCCGGACGCACGACGGCGGGCTGACGGGTCGCGGGCTGGTGGGTCACCGACTGACGGGCGACCGGCTGACGCGAGCCCTGCTCGGGCGTGTCGAAGTCCTTGTCGAGCTCGTCGTCGAAGTCAGCCTGTTCGACGAGACCGAGGTACTCGCCGACCTTACGCATTGCGCCAGCCATGGTTGCTCCGTGTGTGCGTGATCGGAAATGACATTACTGAGATTACCCGGTGGAAGGCCGTGCGCCGAGTATCGAGCGCCCGATGCGCAGGTGTGTCGCACCTGCGCGGATGGCTGCCTCGAAGTCGCCGCTCATGCCTGCCGAGATGATGCCGGCATCGGGGTGGTCCTCGCGCAGCGATGCCGACAGCCGCGCGAGGTGGTCGAAGTGCGGCGCGGGGTCGTCACCGAGGGGCGCCACGGTCATCAGGCCGCCGAGCACGAGCCCGGGGGCGTTCGCGATCGCGCCGGCCAGGTCGGGGACGCCGTCAGGGACGACCCCGGCCCGGCCGGGATCCGTTGCGTCGAAGTCGACCTGCACCAGGCAGGTGAGGGTCCGACCCGCGGCCTCGGCCCCGCGCGACAGCGCAGCGACCAGCTTGGCCCGGTCGACGCTGTGCACGACGTCGGCGTAGCGCGCGACCGCGCCCGCCTTGTTGGTCTGCAGGCCGCCGAGGAAGTGCCAGCGGACCGGCGCCTCGACCGCCGCGGCCTTGTCACCGGCCTCGGGGTGGCGGTTCTCCCCCACGTCGGTGACGCCCAGCTGTGCGAGCAGCTCGACGTCGGCGGCGGGGTACGTCTTGGTGACGGCCACGAGCGTGATCTCGCTGCGGTCGCGTCCAGCGGCGGCGCAGGCTGCCGCGATCCGCTGCTCGGTCGCCGCGAGGTTGTCCCGCAGCTCGTCGAGCCGGGTCACGGGCGGATCACCGCCACGGCGCCGAAACGGCCCGAGTCCTGACCCTGCCGCCGGTAGGAGAACCACCGCTCGTGCTCGATCGTGCACTCATCGGCCCCGAGGTCGTTGCCTCGTACGCCGAGGGCGGTCAGCTGCGCCATGACGCCGGCGCCCACGTCGATCGCCGGGGTCCCCCACGACGTCG
This sequence comes from Aeromicrobium yanjiei, assembly GCF_009649075.1. Classification (GTDB taxonomy): domain Bacteria; phylum Actinomycetota; class Actinomycetes; order Propionibacteriales; family Nocardioidaceae; genus Aeromicrobium; species Aeromicrobium yanjiei. The sequence continues at coordinate 1,373,734 of NZ_CP045737.1, read as the reverse complement.
TGGACCGCGCCTCGGGCACGGTCGAGGCGACCGCGTCCACCATCTCCTGCGGCAGCTCGTAGCAGCGACCGCACGCGCGCGGGCCCAGCCAGGCCTCGATCGTCGATGCGCCCCGCGCTCGCATCGCCTCGACGGCCGCCGGGACGACGCCACGCACGAGACCCTCACGGCCACAGTGCACGACACCGGCCAGCGGCTGCGCGGGCGCGGCCAGGACGATCGGCACGCAGTCCGCCACGCGCACCAGGACGGCGGTCCCGGGCGTCCCGGTCAGCAGCGCGTCGGCCACCGGGATCGCGCCAGGCTCGAGCTCGTCGGTCCACGCGACCTCGGCGCCGTGCACCTGGGTCATCCGGACGATCTGCTCGACGTCCAGCTCACGGGCGAGCCGGTCGAGGTTGTCGGCGACCCGTTCGGGATCGTCGCCGTTGGACGTCCCGAGGTTGAGGGACGCCCACGGGCCCTCGCTCGACCCGCCGAGCCGGTCGGTGAACGCCAGCTCGACTCGGCCGAGTCGTCCTGCCTGCCAGATCAACTCAGCGCAGGAAGTCGGGCACGTCGAGGTCGTCGCCGTAGCCGGCCGGCGGCAGGTCCGCCGGGATCGTGGAGTTGCCTGCCCCGTCCTCGGGCGGCGCGTTCTTGCCGTCGAGGAACGGATCCGGCTTCAGGTACGTCTGCGCGGGCGGCGGGTCGGCCACGGCGGGCGCGGCCGCTCCGGCCTGCTGGGAGTCCCTGAGCAGCGCGGGCTTGGTCGCGTCGCGCAGCATCGGCTCCCCACCGTCGAAGCCCGCGGCGATGACCGTCACCCGCACCTCGTCGCCGAGGGCGTCGTCGATGACCGCACCGAAGATGATGTTGGCCTCGGGGTGCACCGCGTCCGCGACGAGCCCGGCTGCCTCGTTGATCTCGAACAGGCCGAGGTCGGAGCCACCGGCGATCGACAGCAGGACGCCGCGGGCGCCCTCGATGGAGGCCTCCAGCAGCGGGCTCGAGACCGCGCTCTCCGCGGCCACCGCCGCGCGCTGCTCGCCGCGGGCCGAGCCGATGCCCATGAGCGCCGAGCCGGCGTCGGACATGACCGACTTGACGTCGGCGAAGTCGAGGTTGATCAGGCCCGGGGTCGTGATCAGGTCGGTGATGCCCGATACGCCCTGGTGCAGGACCTGGTCGGCCTGGCGGAACGAGTCCAGCAGGCTGACGTTGGGATCGCTGATCGACAGCAGGCGATCGTTCGGGATCACGATGAGGGTGTCGACCTCGTCGCGCAGCGCCTGGATGCCGTGATCGGCCTGGTTGGACCGGTTGCGGCCCTCGAACTTGAACGGTCGGGTCACGACGCCGATCGTCAGCGCGCCCAGCGAGCGGGCGATGCGGGCGACCACGGGGGCGCCACCGGTGCCGGTGCCACCGCCCTCGCCCGCCGTGACGAAGACCATGTCGGCGCCCTTGATGGCCGCCTCGATCTCCTCGGCGTGGTCCTCGGCGGCACGCTTGCCGATCTCGGGGTTCGCGCCGGCGCCGAGGCCGCGGGTGGAGTCGCGACCGACGTCGAGCTTGACGTCCGCGTCGCTCATGAGGAGCGCCTGGGCGTCGGTGTTGATCGCGATGAACTCGACTCCCTTGAGCCCCACCTCGATCATGCGGTTGACGGCGTTGACGCCGCCTCCGCCGATGCCGACGACCTTGATCACGGCGAGGTAGTTCTGGACCGCCATCGTGTGTCCCTTCCGAGGATGTTGTGGAGCTCTGGTGCTGCAAGCTGGTGGAGATCTGGATGATCTGATCTGGGTGGTACGAGTGATCAGGAGGCGAAACTCTAACCGTCAGGTGAAGGGTTATAGTTATGTCAACCTCTGACCTAAACAGAACGGTACGCGGACCGCGCACGAGACCTCGTGCGACACGCCGCGACTACTGACGTGTCGTCGGCTGGTCCGGTGCGCTGACGTCGTAACGCGTCGCATCGAGGTCCAGGAGGGACCGCAGCACCTCGAGCTTGCGCGCACCCTTCGCATCGCTCCCCCACACCACGGTGCGTCCCCGGGTCAGGTCGAGCTCGATCGAGTCCTTGCTCGCCGCGCTGACGGACTGCAGCTGCCGACGCAGGCTCGGGTCCTCGCGTCCGATGCGGTCCACGACCGTCGCGACCGATCGGGTCGTCTCGAGCCGCTGCGCCGGATCGGTGACCGTGATCGTGGCCTCGACGAGCTGGGACGGCTCGGAGCCGTAGGAGCGGAAGTCGATCCCCTCCTTGTCGATGCCTCGAATGCGGCCCGAGACCGTCGCCCAGATGATGGCCTTGCGCTCGACCACGTCGATCGAGATCGTCCGGGGCCACGACCGGGAGACGTCGACGGACTCGATCCGCTCCAGCCCCGCGATCCGCGACTCGATCGCCGCGAGGTCCACCCGGGCGAGCGGTCGACCTGCCGGGACGTCGGCCACACGCAGGATCTTGGCCGGCTTGTAGGTCGCCTGTCCCGCGACCTTCACGTCGTGCACAGCGAGCAGGCTGGAGAACCAGATCGTCCACACCACCGCTGCCGCCACGACGACGGCCAGGACGGCCAGGGCGATCCGCTTGATCTTGCGCCGGCGGTCCTGGCGGGCCCGGTCGACGAAACGTGGATCTGTCACGCCCGGCCGTCCAGGGCCGCGAGCACCGCCGGGCCGACGGTCGTGATGTCGCCGGCCCCGAGGGTCAGCAGCAGATCACCGGGACGCAGCTCGGGCAGCAGGACGTCGGCGAGCCCCGCGACGGGTCCACCGAGGGTGACCTCGGGTCCGTCGACGGCATCCGCGACGATCGCGGCGGTCACGGCCGGGTCAGCGTCCTCGCGGGCGAGATAGATGTCGGCGACGACGACCCGGTCGGCGGCGGAGAGCTCACGCCCCATCTCGACCCCGTGGATGCGCGTACGACTGACCAGGTGCGGCTGGTAGGCCACGACCAAGCGGTCATCGCCCGCGATCGCGCGAGCGGCGGCGAGATCGGCCCGGATCTCGGTGGGATGATGGGCGTACGAGTCGTAGACGCGCACGCCGCCGGCCTCCCCCAGCGACTGCATGCGGCGGTTGGCGCCGGTGTACGCGCCGAGCCCGGCGACCAGCCGATCGACGTCGTGGCCGAGGTGGAGGCCTGCCGCGAGCGCCAGCAGCGCGTCCAGCGCGTAGTGCGCCCCCGGGACCGCGAGCCGCACAGGTCCGAGATCGGTGCCGCGCAGGCGGGCCCGGAAGGTCGTGGCTGTTCCCTGCACGTCCAGGTCGGTTCCCCGCAGGTCGGCGTCCTCGGCGAATCCGGCCAGGACGACCTCGACCCCCCTGTCACGGGCGAGGGCCGCGAGACGCCGTGCTCCCGGGTCGTCCGCGTTGAGGACGACGAAGGAGGCGACATGCCCGATGAACTCGTCGAAGGCGGCGTCGTAGGCCTCGACGGTCCCGTAGTTGTCGAGGTGGTCCGCGTCGACGTTGGTCACGATCGCCCCCTCGGGGGCGTAGACCAGGAACGCGCCGTCGCTCTCGTCCGCCTCGGCGACGAGCAGGTCGCCCGAGCCGAGGCGGGCGTTGGCACCGAGGCTCGCGACCTCGGCCCCGATCGCGAAGGACGGCTCGGCACCGGCGGCGATGAGCGCGCACGTGAGCATCGCGGTGGTCGTGGTCTTGCCGTGCGTACCTGCGACCGCGATCGTCCGCCGGCCCTCCATGACCGCGCGGAGACCGGCCGAGCGCGGCCACAGACGCAGCCCGCGCCGCTGGGCCTCGACGATCTCGGGGTTGTCGTCCCGAACTGCGGTCGAGGCGATCACGGTGTCGACGCCCTCGAGGTGGGACGGATCGTGCCCCACGTGGCACGTGATGCCCTCGGCCCGCAGCGCCTGGAGCACGGCCGAGTCCGCAGCGTCGCTCCCGGAGACCTGCACGCCCTGCTGGGCCATCAGGCGGGCGATCGCGGAGAGGCCGGCTCCGCCGATGCCGATGAAGAAGACGGCACCGAGCGCGTCGGCCGCAGGGATCTCGGCCGGTACGGGGATCTTCATGCGCCGGCAGCCTCCCGGATCATCTCCGCGAGCCGGACGTCTGCGTCGCGCCGCACGATGCCCGTCGCCGCGGCCGACATCGCGGACAGCCGCTCGGGATCGGACACCAGGGGGACGACCACGTTGCCGATCCACGTGGGCGTGAGCGCGGCGTCGTCGATGAGCAGCGCGCCACCGGCCTGCACGACGGGGTGTGCATTGTGGGCCTGCTCCCCGTTGCCGATGGGCAGCGGGACGAACGCCGCGGGCAGGCCGACCGCGGCGACCTCGGTCACGGTGTTGGCGCCGGAGCGGCAGACGATCAGGTCGGCGGCGGCGTAGGCGAGGTCCATGCGGTCGATGAACGGCACCACGACGTACGGCGGATCGCCCGGGCGCGGCTGCACCGGCACCTCGTCGGGACGTCCTGCGGCGTGCAGGACCTGCACGCCCGCGTCGGCCAGGTCGCGCGCCGAGGCCGAGAGGGTCTGGTTGATGCGTCGGGCGCCCTGCGAGCCGCCCGTGACCAGCAGCGTCGGGCGGTCGGCGTCGAGGCCAAAGAACTGCCGTGCCTCGGCGCGCAGCGCGGCGCGGTCCACCGTGGAGATCTCCCGGCGGATCGGCAGCCCGATGTAGCGCCCGTGGCGCAGGTCGGTGTCGGGGAAGCTCGTGGCGACGTGCGTGGTGAGTCGTGCACCGAGCTTGTTGGCGATGCCGGGGATCGCATTGCCCTCGTGCACGACCAACGGCACGTGGCGGCGACGGGCCACGAGATAGGCCGGCACCGAGACGTAGCCGCCGAAGCCGACGATGACGTCAGGACGGACGCGGTCGACGACCTCGCGGGTCGCCCTGACCGCTGCCCGCAGCTTGCCGGGGACCTGGACCATGGCCTTTCCGGGACGCCGCGGCAGCGGCACGGGCGGGACCAGCTCGAGCGGATAGCCGGCCTGCGGGATCAGGGTCACCTCGAGGCCTCGCGGGGTCCCGAGACAGGTGATCTCGGCACCGGCGTCGGCCAGCACGGCCGCGGTGGCCAGGAGCGGCGAGGTGTGACCGGCGGTCCCCCCGCCGGCGAGCAGCACGCGCACGGATTACTTCCTCTTCTTGCGGTTGGCGCGCCCGGCCTCGAGGGCCCGGCGGGCGCCGGGCTCGGACTTGGCGCAGTTCAGCAGGATGCCCAGCGCCACGAGCGTGACGAGCAGGCTCGACCCACCGTACGAGATGAGCGGCAACGGGATGCCGATGACCGGCAGCATGCCCAGCACCATGCCGATGTTGATGACTGCCTGGATCATGATCCAGATCGTGATGCCCGCGGCTGTGTAACGCACGAAGGGCTCGCGCGTGCGGGTCGCGATCCGCAGGCCGGCGAAGCCGAGCACGATGAACAGCACGAGCACGACCAGCGCGCCGACCAGGCCGATCTCCTCGCCGATCACCGCCAGGATGAAGTCGGTGTGGGCCTCGGGCAGGGAGCCCCACTTCTGTCGGCTGCCGCCGAGACCGACGCCCCAGAAGCCGCCGCGCGCGAGCGCCATCATGCCGTGGATGGCCTGGAACCCGGCGCTGTCGGGATCGGCCTCGGGGTTGGTGAAGTTGAGCAGGCGCTGCACGCGGTGCGGCGACTGCGCGACCGCGAGCACCAGGCCGACGAACAGCATCGCCAGCAGCGCGCCCATCTGCTTGCGCGGCAGTCCGGCGACCCAGAGCATGCCGATGATGAGGGCGAACAGCACCAGCGCGGTGCCGAGGTCGTGCTGGCCCACGACGAGCAGCGCGACGCTGCCGGCCACCGGGACCATGGGGGTGATGACGTAGCGGGGGATGTTGAGGTACTTCTGCCGGCGGGCGTAGATGTCGGCGATCCAGAGCACCAGGGCCAGCTTCGCGAACTCCGAGGGCTGCAGCTGGAAGCCGCCGAACAAGGGCAGCCAGTTGCGGTTGCCGTTGCGCTCCAGGCCCACGCCGGGCACGAACGTGGCCATGACGAGCAGGACCGAGACGACCAGGAACGGTGTGATGAACCGGCGCAGCGTCGCCAGCGGCATGCGCGACACGATGATCGCGCCGATGACGCCGAGCACCGCGAAGATCATCTGGCGCAGGACGATCGAGAACGAGTTGCCGTAGTTGACGAGGGCGAAGATCGAGCTCGCGCTCAGCACCATGATCAGGCCGAGGCCGAGCAGGAGCGTCGTCGCGCCGAGGACCAGCTGATAGGACGCCAGCGGCCGCTCGAGCGTACGCCGCGCGGCCTCGACGATGGCCGGGGTCCGCCGATCCTCCGTCGTGCTCATTCTCGTCCTCTGCCTGGGGGACTCTGCAGCCCGTGCGTGCTGGTCAGGACCGGTCGCGCAGACGACGGACCGCGGCGACGAAGCTGTCACCGCGTGCGGCGTAGTTGGCGAACTGGTCCATGGACGCGCACCCCGGAGCCAGCAGCACCGTGTCACCCGGCTGGGCGAGCGATGCCGCGACCTCGACGACGCGATCCATGGGATCAGTCTCGCCCGAGTCGACCTCGACCACGGGGACGTCGGGCGCGTGTCGGCGCAGCGCCTCGGCGATGAGCGCCCGGTCGGCGCCGATCAGGACGACCCCTCGGAGGCGGTCGCGGGCGCCGCTCACGAGCTCGTCGAACGTCGCACCCTTGGCCAGGCCTCCCGCGATCCACACGACGTGCTCGAAGCCCCGCAGCGACGCCTGCGCCGCGTGGGGGTTGGTGGCCTTGGAGTCGTCGACGTAGCGGACCCCGGCGACCTCGCCGGCCTCGGCGATGCGGTGCGCGTCGGGGGTGAACGCTCGCAGGCCGTCGCGGACCGCGCGGGGCTCGACCCCGTGGGCGCGGGCGAGCGCAGCAGCGGCGAGGGCGTTGGCGACCATGTGGGGGGCGGGCACCCGGTCACGGTCCCCGTGGGCGTCGAGCCCGATGTCGTGGATCGTGCCGAGCTCGGCGGCGCTGGAGACCCGCCCTGCGATGAACGCGCGGTCGGCGATCGCGTCGTCGACCAGTCCGATCATCCCCGGGGCGGGGATGCCGAGGGTGAACCCGATCGCGCGGCAGCCCTCGATGACGTCGGCCTCCTCGACGAGCCGCTCGGTCACCGGGTCCTCGACGTTGTAGACGCAGGCGACCTGGGTGTTCTGGTAGATGCGGCCCTTGTCGGCCGTGTAGGCGTCGATCCCGCCGTGCCAGTCGATGTGGTCGGGGGCCAGGTTGAGCACCGCGCTCGCCCGCGCAGAGATGGACTGGCTCCAGTGCAGCTGATAGCTCGACAGCTCGACGGCCAGGACGTCGAACGGCTCGGGGTTCATGACGGCCTCGAGCACGGGGGTGCCCACGTTGCCGACCGCGAGCGCGTTGAGCCCCTGCGCACGCAGGATCGACTCGAGCATCTGGACCGTCGTGGTCTTGCCGTTGGTGCCGGTGACCGCGAGCCACGGGGCGCCGCCCTCGCCGCGCAGACGCCACGCGAGCTCGACCTCTCCCCAGACCGGGATGCCCCGGGCTGCGGCGTCGGCGAGCATCGGCGTGGTCGGCGCCCACCCCGGCGAGGTGACGAACAGGTCGATGCCCTCGGGGAACGTCGCCGTCGAGCCGGGACCGAGGCGGACGTCGACGCCCAGGATCTCCAGCAGCGTGCCCTTCTCGCGCAGGGCGTCGCTGTCGCCGTCGTCGAGCACGATGACGTCCGCACCGAGGTGCTGCAGGGTGTCGGCAGCGGCAAATCCGCTCACGCCGAGCCCGCCGACCGCTGCGCGTACGCCCTCCCATGACGTCTCGCGCCCGAGGGCACCCAGATCCACACTCATACGCCCGTGACCCACTCGCTGTAGAAGATGCCGAGCCCTGTCGCGACGCACAGGCCGCTGATGATCCAGAACCGGACGACGATCGTGATCTCGGCCCAGCCGAGGAGCTCGAAGTGATGCTGCAACGGCGCCATCCGGAAGATGCGCTTGCCGCCGGAGAGCTTGAACCAGCCCACCTGCAGGATCACCGACATCGTGATCGCGACGAACAGCCCGCCGATGATGACCAGCAGCAGCTCGGTGCGGGTCATCAACGCGAAGCCGGCCATCGCGCCGCCGAGCGACAGCGACCCGGTGTCGCCCATGAAGATCTTGGCAGGGGACGCGTTCCACCACAGGAAGCCGAAGCACGCGCCGGTCAGCGCCGCGGCCACGACCGCGAGGTCGAGCGGATCACGGACCTCGTAGCACTTGATGCCCGGGTTGGTCGCGCAGTTCTGGTTGCTCTGCCAGATGTTGATGAAGACGTAGGCGCCGAAGACCATCATCGCCGCGCCGGTCGCGAGGCCGTCGAGACCGTCGGTGAGGTTGACGCCGTTGCTGGCCCCGGCCACGAGCACGAGCACCCACAGCACCAGCAGGATGGTCGGCAGGCGCCACGAGTCGAAGTCGCGGGTGAACGAGAAGTAGTGGGTGATCGGCGTGCGGCCCGCGTCGTCCTCCCAGCCGATCGCGAGCACCGCGAAGATCAGGCCGACCACGGTCTGGCCGATGAGCTTGGCCTTGCTCCGCAGCCCGAGGTTGCGCTGCTTGGAGACCTTGATGAAGTCGTCGAGGAAGCCGATGGCCCCGAGCCCCACGAACAAGAAGAGCAGCAGCAGCGCCGACGCGCTGGGCGCGGTCTGGGTGGCGAGCTTGGCCACGAAGTAGCCGATCACGACCGCGATGATCACCACGAGCCCGCCCATCGTGGGCGTCCCCCGCTTGGTGTGGTGGGAGGTCGGGCCGTCGTCGCGGATGAGCTGGCCGTAGCCCTGCTTGACGAGGACGGAGATCGCGAACCTGGTCCCGATGAGGGTGATCAGCAGCGACAGCGCTCCCGCGATCAGGATTGCCTTCATCGCGTCGTGGGTCCTTTCCAGGGTCCAGGTTCCAGGGGTGCCTCAGTGGGTCCGACGAGGGTGACGTCAGGGCTGCAGCAGTGCGTGGGCGACCCGTTCGAGTCGCTCGCCCCTCGATGCTTTCACAAGTACGACCTCGTCCCCCGACAGGCTCGCGGAGAGTGTGCGAACTGCCACATCGACGTCGTCGACGCGCTCGGCCACGGCACCTGCACCGTGCGCGATGCCCGCGGCCCCCTCCCCCACGACGACGACGCGCCGAAATCCCAGCTCGGCCGCGACCTGCCCGATGCGGGCGTGCTCGGACTCGCTGTCGTCGCCGAGCTCGAGCATCGCGCCCAGCACCGCGACGGCGCGGCCCTGCCCGACGGCCGCGACCGCACGGAGCGCCGCCTCCATCGACTCGGGGTTCGCGTTGTACGCGTCGTTGATCACGACGAGACCGTCGGCGCGCACCCGGCGGTCCATCCGCATCGGGGACGCGGATCGCGCAGTGGCCAGCCTGGCGGCAGTCGTCGCCAGGTCGACACCGAGGGCCAGGGCGGCCGCCGCGACCGCGACCGCGTTGAGCGCCTGATACGCGCCGATCAGGGGGACGGACGCCTCGACCGTGCGCCCGTCGTGGGTCAGGGTGAAGTGCGGGAAGCCGTCCGCGTCGATCGTGACCTCGCCGAGGGCGACATCGCCTGCGCGACCGAACGTCGTCACGGACGCCTCGGTGCGGGCCGCCATCGCCGCAACCAGCGGGTCGTCGGCGTTGAGCACCACGACTCCGTCGGCCCCGACCGACTCGGCCATCTCCCCCTTCGCGACGGCGATCCGCTCGACGGACCCGAACTCCCCCACGTGTGCGTGACCGACGTTCAGCACCATCCCGACGCCCGGGGGCGCGATCGAGCACAGCGCCGTGATGTCACCGATGCGCCGGGCGCCCATCTCGACGACGAGATAGCGCGTCAGCTCGTCCGCGCGCAGCACCGTGAGCGGTACGCCCAGCTCGTTGTTGAAGTTGCCGGCGGTCGCGACCGTCACCCCGTCGGGGGCGAGCACATGGGCCAGCAGGTCCTTGACGCTGGTCTTCCCGCTGGACCCGGTCATCGCCACGACCACGACGTCCTCGAGCTGTGCGAGCACGTGGCGGGCGAGGTCGGTCAGCGCACGGGTCACGTCGGGGACCACCACGGTGGGCACACCGGTCTCCCGCGAGCCCAGCACGGCCGCGGCACCCGACGCGATGGCCGTCTCGGCGAACGCGTGCCCGTCGACGCGCTCACCGGCGATCGCAGCGAACAGCCCGCCGGCCTCGATCGTGCGCGAGTCGACGGACGCAGGCGCGTCCACGACGATCGAGGCGTCCCCGCTGACGACACCGCCGGTGACCGCCGCGATCTCTTCCAGGCTCATGGGGATCACGACAGGGCACCCATCAGCTCGGCCAGCACGTCCCGGTCGTCGAAGGGGTGCACGACGCCCGCGATCTCCTGGCCGCGCTCGTGGCCCTTGCCCGCCACCACGAGGGTGTCGCCGCGGTGTGCCATCGCGACCGCGTGGGCGATGGCCTCGCGGCGGCCCGGCACCTCGACGGCCACGCCGGGTCCGGCGGCAGCGCCCTCCAGCACGGCAGCGCGGATCGCGGCGGGCGGCTCGGTACGGGGGTTGTCGTCCGTGACGATCACGACGTCCGCGTGACGTGCGGCGATCTCGCCCATCAGCGGACGCTTGCCGTGGTCGCGGTCGCCACCTGCGCCGATCACGACGATCAGGCGACCCGCCGTGACGGGGCGCAGCGCGGTGAGCACCGCGGCGACCGCGTCGGGCTTGTGGGCGTAGTCCACGATCGCGGTGAACGGCTGGCCCACGTCGACGCGCTCCATGCGTCCCGGGACGCCCGGGCTCGCGGCGATCCCGGCGGCGAGCTCGTGCGGGTCGCGGCCCGCGGTCGTGAGCGCCGCCATGACCGCCAGCGCGTTGGAGACGTTGAAGACGCCCGGGAGCGGCACGGACAGGTCGATCGCGAGATCGTCCGGGCCGAGCACCTCCAGATCCGTCCCGAGCCGGTGGGGACGGATGTTGACCGCGCGCCAGTCGGCCGGCTCGCCCGTGGTCGAGAACGTCGTGACGGGCAGCGGCGTGAGATCGCGCAGGCGCCGCCCGTGGGCGTCGTCGATGTTGATGACGGCGTGGCGGGCGTGCTCGGGCGTGAACAACGCGGCCTTGGCCAGGAAGTAGTCGTCCAGGTCGCGGTGGAAGTCGAGGTGGTCGCGGCCGAGGTTGAGGAACACCGCGACGTCGAACGTGAAGCCGTCGACCCGGCCCTGGACCAGCGAGTGGCTCGAGACCTCCATCGCGCAGAGCTCGACGCCTTCCTCGCGCATGACCGCGAACAGGGCCTGCAGCTGCGGCGCCTCGGGCGTGGTGAGGGCCGACGGGGCAGGCACCTTGTTGATGCGGGTGCCGATCGTGCCGACGACTGCGGAGCGACCCTCGCCCATCGCGGCCTCGGCGAGGTACGTCGTGGTGGTCTTGCCCTGCGTGCCCGTGATGCCGACGGTCGTGAAGGACTCCGACGGGTGCTCGTAGAACGCGGCGCTGAGGTCTGCGAGACGCCGGCGCGGCTCGTCGACGACGACGACGGGCAGCACGTCGCCGACGAGCGCGGCACCCTCGGCGTCGGTCAGCACGGCGGTCGCCCCGTGGTGGCGGGCCACGCTCGCGTAGGTCGCGCCGTGCGTGTTCGCACCCGGCAGCGCGGCGTACAGGTCGCCCGGGACGATCTGCGCGGTGTTGAGGGCGATGCCGGTGACCACGGCCTCGTCGGAGGCCTCGGACCCCACCAGGGCGGCGAGCTCGCCGAGGCTCCATCGGGGTGTCGTGGAAGGCCGTACCCGCATCACGTCACTCACCCAACAACCCTATCTCCCACCCATGTCGACCAACCCCAAAGCCCCTCGAGCCGCAAGCGAAGCGAGGCGGCGGCCCCAGAACGCAATCAGCAGGTCGAGCGAAGCGAGACAAGCGGCCCCGTGCGAGCGCCAGCGAGCACGGGGAAAGGTCGCGAGGAACGAGCGACCGAGGCGGCGAAGCCGCCCCGCTTACCAAGACTGCGCCACCTTCGGACTCTTGGAGCCGCTGGGCGCGACCCCGAAGCGTTCGAGCGCCATCGACATGACGTCGTGGAACACCGGCGCCGCGGTCGAGCCGCCGCCTGCGTTGCTGTAGGGCTTGTCGAGCACGATGTAGGTCAGGAAGCGGGGGTTGTCCGCAGGCGCGAAGCCCATGAACGACACCGTGTTCTGGCCGCGGATGTAGCGCCCCGTGGTGGGGTCCACGCGCCAGGCCGTGCCGGTCTTGCCTGCGACGCGGTAGCCCTTGATCGCGGCTGCCGGGGCGGTGCCGTCGGGCGCCGTGACGGCCTCCATCATGCGGGTGACCGACGCGGCGGCGTCCTTGGAGACGATCCGCTTCGTCTCGGTCGCCTCGACGGGGGTCGTGGTGCCGTCCTCGTCGACCGTGGCGGTCACGACCGACGGCTCGCACATCTTGCCGGCGTTCGCGATCGCGCCCACCGCCCGCATCATCTGCATCGCGGTGACCGAGATGCCCTGGCCGAACGAGATCGTCGCGTGGTTGGCCTTGGTCCAGCCCGCGCCGTCGGTCAGGATGCCCTTGGACTCGCCCGGCAGGTTGACGCCGGTCTTGTCACCGAAGCCGAACTTGCTGAGGTACGCGTGCATCGTCTTGTTGCTCATCTGCTGCGCAGCGACGATCGTGCCGAGGTTGGAGGACTTCGCGATGACGCCGGCAGCGGTGAGGCGCAGGGTGCCGTGCTGCCAGTAGTCGCCGATCGGGTACTTGTCGATGACCATCTTCGGCGGGACCACGATCGGGGTGTCGGCCGCGATCTTGCCCTGGTCCGCGAGTGCGGCCATCGTCACGGTCTTCATGACGCTGCCGGGCTCGTAGACGTGCTGGACGCCGCGCGACACCGTCCGGTCGTCCGTCATCCCGGTGCGGGTGTCGGGGTCGAACGTCGGCGCCTGCGACATCTGCACGATCTGGCACGTCTTGACGTCCATCGTGACCGCGAGGCCCCAGTCAGCGCTGGAGTCGCGCACCGCGTCGGCGAGGCGCTGATCGGCGTACCACTGCAGGTCGCGGTCGATCGTCGTCTTCACGTCGCGGCCGGGCACCATCTCCTTGACGGTGCTGTCGGCCATCGGGATGCGCTGGCCCGTCGGCGACACCTCGTACGTGCTGGAGCCGTCGGTGCCGGTGAGGATCTTGTCGTACTGCTGCTCGATGCCCGCGACGCCCTCTCCGGCGGCGTTCGTGTAGCCCAGCAGGTTCGCTGCGAGGCGGCCGCCCGGGTACGTGCGCAGCGTCTCCTTCTCGGTGAAGACTCCCGGCAGCCGTGCCTTGTCGAGCGCCGTGACTGCCTTGTCCGCGGTCCACTTGGGCAGGTCGCGGACGAGCTGGACGTAGCGCGACTTGGGCGTGCGCAGCTTGTCGATCATGTCGAAGTAGTCGATCTCGTCGCCGAGCTTCTCGCGCAGGATGCGGGCGATCTGCGGTGCGTTGTCGACGGTCATCTTGGGGTCCGCGATGAGCGTCAAGCCGTCCACGCTCGTCGCGAGCTGCTCGCCGTTGCGGTCCAGGATCGCGCCACGCGGGGCGGGGTCGACCTTCTTCTGGGTGCCGGACGCGACGGCCTGCGCGGCGTACGCGCTGGCGTCGAGTCCCTGGATCTGGAACAGGCGGGCGCCGAACAGCGTGAAGACGGCGATCACCAGCACGAGGCACGCGCGCAGACGGCGACGCGTCAGCAGCTGGTTGGCGGTCATCAGTTCACGCTCCGGATGTTGCTGCCGGCCTTGGCGGCCTCGGGCACACCGAGGATCCGGCCGTCGGAGAGGCGCAGGAAGGCGGGGTTGGCGTTGGGGACCATGCCGATCGCGATCGCCTCACGGGCGACGTGGGCGGGGCTCCGCAGCCGGTCGACGTCGCGGGCGAGGGCCTGCTTCTGCGTCTTCAGCGTCGTCGCCTCGCTCTGCAGCCGGGCGGCCTCGAAGGACTGCGCCTGCAGGACCGTGCTCATGAGGATGAGACCCACGAGCCCGATCGACAGGATCGTCATGACGATCACGACGAACGGTGCCCGCTTCGCGCGGCTGCGCACCGGGTGGACGAGCCGGAGGCCGGCCGCCTTGGCCTCCTCGATGCGCCGCGGCGAGGGGGCGAAGGACCGGGTCAGCGGTGTGCTCATGCGGCGATCCGTTCTGCCACGCGGAGCCGCACGGAGCGGGCCCGGGAGTTGTCGTCGATCTCTGCTTCGGTCGCCATCTCGGCACCGCGGGTGACGAGGCGGTACTTCGCCTCGTGGCCCTCGGGCACGAACGGCAGGTCACGCGGCACGTCGGTCGTGGTGACCTCGGTGAACGCCCGCTTGGTGATGCGGTCCTCGAGCGAGTGGTACGAGAGCACGACCACCCGGCCGCCGGGCGCCAGCACCTCGAGCGCGGCCGGCAGGGCCCGGCGGTAGACGCCGAGCTCGTCGTTGACCTCGATGCGCAGCGCCTGGAACGTGCGCTTGGCGGGGTTGCCGCCGGTGCGGCGTGCAGCCTGCGGGATGCAGTCGCGGACCAGGTCGACCAGGCGGGCGCTCGTGGTGAACGGCTCCTTGGCGCGCTCGGCCACGACGGTGTCGGCGATGCGCTTGGCGAACTTCTCCTCGCCGTACTCGCGCAGCACCCTGGCGAGGTCCCTCGAGGTGTACGTGTTGAGGATGTCCGCGGCGGTCAGCTCGTCCTCGGGGTTCATGCGCATGTCGAGCGGCGCGTCCTGCGCGTACGCGAAGCCGCGGTCCGCGACGTCGAGCTGCATCGAGGAGACGCCGAGGTCGAACAGCACCCCGGACACCGAGCGGAACCCGGCCTCGCGGACCACGTCGGCGATCTCGTCGTAGACCGCATGGGCGTACGTGACGCGGTCGCCGAATCCGGCGAGGCGGGTGCGGGCCCGCTCCAGGGCGTCGGGATCGCGGTCGATGCCGATGACGTGCACCGTGGGGAATCGGTTGAGCATCGCCTCGGTGTGGCCGCCGAGCCCCAGGGTCGCGTCGACGACGACGGGGCGGTCCCCCACGATCGCCGGCGCGAGGAGGTCGAGGACGCGCTCCAGGAGGACCGGGACGTGGCTCGGAGTCGTCACAGCTGGCCCAGCCCGATCGCGATCAGCGTGGCCAGCACGATCGACGAGGCGAGCGAGAACGCCATCACGCGGACCCCGTCCGCCACCTCGTGGCGTACGCGTCGTGTGCTGTCGTCGATCCTCATGTCCCTCGTGTCCCCTCGTCCTGTCTCGTGTGCCCGGCTGCTGCTCGTGTGACCAGATCCGCGACCGCTGGGTCTGACACCGGGGAAGTGATGTCAGAACCATGCGGGCGCAGATCTCGCCGCACGAGCCGTCAGAAGATCCCGGGCATCACTTCTTCCGACATGTCCGCGAACGGACCTTCCTGCGCTGCGGAGAACTCGTCCCAGCGGCGCGAGTCCCAGATCTCGATGCGATCCATCGCGCCGACGACCGTGCACTCCTTGTCGAGCTGTGCCCAGGTGCGCAGCACGGGCGGGATCGAGATGCGCCCCTGCTTGTCGGGCACCTCCGAGGACGCACCGGAGAAGAACATCCGGTTGAAGTTGCGCGCCGCCTGGTTGGTGAAGGGCGTGTTGCGGATGCGATCGGTGAAGGCGTTGAACGACTCGGTCGTCCACCCGTAGATGCAGTTCTCCTGGCCGCGGGTGAGGACGATGCCGGTCTCGAGGCGAGGACGGAACTTGGCCGGGAGGAACAGCCGGCCCTTGTCGTCAAGACGCGGGGTGTAGGTGCCGAAGAAGTTCGAGACATCCGGGTTCACCTCGCTCCTCCTCGTCGACGGCCAATCGCTCCATTTCTCACCACCATACTCCACTATCCCCCACATCAACCACACATTCGGCGTGTTCGAGGGCAGACGAAGGCGCGCTCCCCACGGTGTGGGAAGCGCGACAACCCCTGTCAGGGCAAAGAAAAACCGCCCCCGAAGGGGCGGTGGGTGTGGAGGTGGAGCGAAGTGGGGCGCAATGGCCCCTCCCGCAGCGCCCTAGAGGCCGTCTCCGTCACGACGGCGCTGCCAGCGCTCCTCCATGCGGTCCACGAACGAGCCCGAGCGCTTGCTCTGGCGTCCGGGTCGACCTCCGCGGCTGCCGCCGCCGGCCGGCGTGCCGTGCTGGTCCTCGGGGCCGCCGATGCCGCGTCGCCAGGCGATCGTGAACACGTACGCGGAGGCGAGCATCGCGACGAAGCCGAAGACGCCCAGCCAGGTCTGCTTGCTGACCGCTCCCCCGAACAGGATCGCGATGCCTGCGATGAAGCCCAGGACCGCGAGCAGTGCGACACGGCGGTTGTGCGCCATGAGCTTGGATCCACGCAGGGTCGAGGCGAAGTCCGGGTCCTCTGCGGCCAGGGACTGCTCGAGCTGGTGGAGCAGACGGGCCTCTTCGTCAGAGAGTGGCACTGTTGCCTCCTGGATTCGGTGGTGCTTCTTCAGAGTCTAGGTGGGCGATCGATTGCAGACCAGCCGAAAGTCCTGAGAACTCGGGGGACGTACGCACTAGTCGCTCCAGCGCGTACAGCGCATCCCGCGCGCCGGGCTCGGTGTCGACGATCGCGCTCGGCACGAGGTCGGCAAAGACGCGCAGGCCGTTGGCCGCGAGAGGCCTGAACCCGCCTGCCGCGAGCAGCCCCTCGAGCTCGTCCAGGACGAACCGGCGGGGGCCCATCGAGCGCACGTCCCACGTGTCGGCCGTGCGGCCGAGCAGCGTGCGGGCCGTGACGAAGTCGCCCGCGAGCGCACGCGCCGCGACGGCGGCATTGCGTCCCGCGACGACGACGCTGACGTGGCCGCCGGGTCGCAGCACTGTGCCGACGGTCGAGAGCGCGAATCCGGGATCGTCGACGTGCTCGAGCACCCCGTGGCACACCACGAGGTCGAACGACGCGGGCTCGACGTGGTCCAGCAGGTCGTTGGTGTCGCCCTGCACGGCGCGGACGGGACGGGCCAGACCGGCCTCGACCCCGCGGCGGTGCAGGGACGCGAGCGCGTCCGGGCTCGGGTCGACCACCGTCACACGGTGACCCAGCTGCGCAAGGCGCACCGCGTCACCGCCCGTGCCGCCACCCAGGTCGAGGACGTCCAGCGGATCGCCGGAACCGGCGATCTCGACTGCGTCGACGACCGCCTGCCACATCAGCTCGGAGCGGACCGGACCCATGCGGACACTGTGCCACAGTCGCGAGCGCGTCACGTCGACGGATCCGTCGCTGCTCCCTCGAGCGCACCGCGTAGTCTGCGCGCATGGCGAACGTGGTGGTCGTGGGTGGTGGATTCGCCGGTCTGACCGCCGCGGCACGGCTGGCCAAGCTGCGGCACGACGTGACGCTGGTCGAGGCGAGCGAGCGGCTCGGTGGCCGCCTGCACGGGCACACCGTGAACGGGGCGACCTGGCAGTTGGACGTCGACACCGTGACGTTGCCCGGCGTCTTCCGCGACCTGTTCCGCAAGTCCGGCCGACCGCTCGAGCGCGTGCTCGAGCTGACCAAGACCGAGGGCCGGCGCCACGTCTTCAAGGACGGCACGGTCCTGGACCTGCCCCTGGGCAACCGGGGCGACCAGCACGAGGCCGTCACGGCGGCACTCGGCGAGGACGAGTGGTCCCCCTGGGTCGACCGGTTCGCCGAGCCCTGGGACGTCATCCGCCGCACCGCTCTCGACCAGGTCTTCCCCGGGCGTCCGGCGGTCGACCGGCCCATGCGCAAGGTGCTCAGGCCGCGCCGGACCATCAGGGCCCTCGACAAGGAGCTGGCCGACGAGCGGCTCGCCAAGATCGTCCTCGATCCCGTCCGCCTCGCGGGCCAGGACTGGCGGACGACGCCGGCCTTCACCGCAGTCGTCCACTACGTCGAGAGGTCGTTCGGCCGCTGGCGGTTCGAGGGTGGGCTGCCCGGCCTGGCTGCCGCGCTGGAACGGCGACTGGCCGAGCGCAGGGTCACGATCGAGCTCGGCGAGTCCGCCCACGAGATCGTGAGGGAGTCAGGACGCGTGACCGGCGTCGTGACCGAGCGCCGCACCCTCCCCGCCGACATCGTGGTGTGGGCGGCGCCCACGTGGCCCGCTCCCCTGCCCGCACCGAGGGCGCTGCCCGTCATCCCCGCGTCCCGGACCCTCCTGACCCTCTCGTCCGAGGCGCCGCCGATGCCCGAGGAGGTGCTGGTGCACGCGAACCCGCCGATCCGGCTCTGGTCGGGCGGGGAGGGCCGCTGGACGATCGAGCACCGCAGCGGGGAGGATCCCCTGCGCGCGCTCGCCCGCACCGGACTCGACCTGCGGGCGTTCGTCGTCGACCGCACCGACCTGGCGCCGAGCGATCTCGTGGTCCTGGGCCACTGGGGCTGGGCCTGGAACACCTGGACCACCGCGCTGGACCTGCCCGGCGTCGCGCCCTCGGGCGGGCTGTACTTCGCCGGCGCGCACGCGCACCCGGGCGGCACGCTCGAGGCGATCGGCACGGCGACGGCCGCGATCGCCGCGGACGTCGGCCCGGCCCCTCGCTGAGGGTCAGACCAGGCCGTCGGCGCGCAGCGCCTCGAAGATCTCCCGCGTCGCCTTGGACCGGTTGAGCGTGATGAAGTGCAGACCGGGGGCGCCACCTGCCAGCAGGTCGCGGCACAGCTGGGTCGCGAGCTCGATGCCCTTGGCACGCACCGCGGCCTTGTCGTCCTGGATGGGCTCGATCTGCTCGAGCACCTCCGACGGCATCTCCGCACCGGACAGCTCTGCCATGCGGGCGACCTGCGCGAAGTTGAGGATCGGCATGATGCCGGGGACGATCGGCATGTCACAGCCCAGGGCGCGCACCCGCTCGACGAGGCCGAAGTAGTCCTCGGCGCGGAAGAACAGCTGCGTGATGGCGTACTCGGCGCCGGCCGCGGACTTGGCCACCAGCACCTCGGCGTCGCGCTCGAGGCTCTCGGCGTCGGGATGTCCCTCGGGGAAGGCCGCCACACCGATCTCGAAGCCGCCCATGCCGGCGGCGAGCTCGACGAGTTCGATCGCGTACGTCATGCCGTCGGGACAGGGCTCCCACGGCGCTCGCGGGCCACCCTTGGGGTCGCCCCGCAGGACCAGGACGTTGTCGACGCCCGCCGTGGCGTACTGCTTGAGCACGGCCTCGATCTCGCCGCGGGTCTGCCCGACCAGCGTCAGGTGGCCGACCGGTCGCATCGAGGTCTGCTCGGCGATGCGGCCGGTGATGCGCACGGTCCGCTCCTGGCTCGTGCCACCCGCGCCGTAGGTGACCGAGACGAACGTCGGGCTCAGGGGCTCGAGGTCGGCGATGGTCTGCCAGAGCACGGCTTCGCCCTCGTCGTCCTTGGGCGGGAAGAACTCGAAAGAGCACGTGGGCGTGGGCGCACGAAGGGCCGCGAGGAGGGACGTGGCTTCGGAACGCATGCTTCCAACGATATCGTTCGAGGCGTGACGACACGCGCAGACGATCCCGAGTTCCGGACACGAGTCGATCACAGTCTCGCGGCCTTCGCCGAGGCCAAGGCCCGCTCGCTCAGCGTGCTCGGCCCCGACCTGGACCACCTGACCCGCGCCGCCCTCGACTTCGTCCGCGGCGGCAAGCGCCTGCGCCCGCAGTTCTGCCACGCGGGGTGGCTCGTGGCCGGCGGGACGCCGCTCGACGGGCACCTCGTCACCGCCGCGGCATCGCTGGAGTGGCTGCAGGGCAGCGCGCTCGTGCACGACGACCTGATGGACGGCTCGGACACGCGCCGCGGCAGGCCCAGCATCCACCGGGCCTTCGAGCAGCTCCACCGCGACGAGGACCGGGCCGGCGACGCCACCGGGTTCGGCCTCTCGACCGCGGTGCTGATGGGCGACCTGATGCTCTCGTGGTGCGACGAGATGATGACGACCGCGATCCTTGACTCCCCCACCATGGCGCCCCGGGTCGCGGCGGCCCGCCACTACCTCGACCTGTGCAAGACCGAGGTGGTCGCCGGCCAGTTCCTCGACGTGGCGGCGCAGACCAAGGACCGCATCCTGGTCGACGAGGCCATGGCGATCGTCCGGTTCAAGTCCGCCAAGTACACGGTCGAGCGGCCCCTGCACATCGGGGCGGCACTCGCCGGGGCGTCACCGGACCTCATCGAGGCGCTGAGCGCCGTGGCCCTGCCGCTTGGCGAGGCGTTCCAGCTGCGCGACGACGTGCTCGGCGTGTTCGGCGACCCAGCTGTCACCGGCAAGCCCGCCGGCGACGACCTGCGCGAGGGCAAGCGGACGGTCCTGATCGCTCGGGCGTACGAGCTCACGGACGCGGCGGGGCACGAGGTCCTGCGCGAGCGGCTCGGCACGTCCGACGGCGTCGGGCCCGTGGCCGACCTCATCCGCACGTGCGGTGCGCTCGCGGCGGTCGAGGCGGACATCACCCGCCTCGAGGAGCAGGCCGACGCCGCGATCGACGCCCTGGGGCCGCAGGCACGGACCGTGCTCGGCCCGCTGGCCCTTCTCGCGACCCGCCGCGCCAGCTGAGGGCACGGCCGGCGCCCCCGGGCCCGACGTGGGCGACATCACCTGCCGCGGGCAACACGCGTCCCCGCTGGTCACGGACCTGTGTGGAAGAGTCACTAGAATGCGTTCAGGTCCTGGCCGGGACCTGACGTGAAAAGGGAGAGCTGGATGCCAGTGACGGGCGACGAAGCCCTCGTCGGGCGTGTCCTCAACGACCGCTACCTCATCGGGGAGCGGATCGCCCGCGGCGGCATGGCCAGCGTCTTCCGGGCCATGGACGAGCGGCTCGACCGCGAGGTCGCGATCAAGGTCATGCACCACGGCCTCGGCGACGACGAGCAGTTCACCGAGCGCTTCGTGCGCGAGGCCAAGTCCGCGGCCAAGCTCAACCACCGCAACGTCGTCTCGGTCTTCGACCAGGGCACCGACGGCGAGGTCACCTACCTCGTCATGGAGTACGTCCCGGGCCGCACGCTGCGCGACCTGATGCGCGACGAGGCCCCGATGCCCGCGTACCGCGCGCTGGAGCTGCTCGAGCAGGTGCTCGTGGCGTTGTCCGCGGCCCACGCCGCGAAGATCATCCACCGCGACGTCAAGCCCGAGAACGTCCTCATCACCCCCGACGGCGACGTCAAGGTCGCCGACTTCGGCCTGGCGCGCGCGGTCAGCGCCGCGACCACCGCGACCGGCGGCACGCTCATCGGCACGGTGTCCTACCTCGCGCCCGAGATCGTGACGAACGACGGCGCCGATGCCCGCTCCGACGTGTACGCGTGCGGCGCGATGCTCTACGAGATGCTCACGGGGGTCAAGCCACACTCGGCCGAGTCCCCGATCCAGGTCGCGTACAAGCACGTCCACGAGGACATCGGTCCCCCGTCCGAGGTGCAGCCCGGCATCCCGCCCTACGTCGACGCGCTCGTGGCGCGGGCGACGGTCCGCGACCGTGACCAGCGCTCGACCGATGCGCGGGTCATGCTGCAGCAGGTCCGCTCGGTCCAGCGAGCCCTCGCCGCGGGCCTCGACGACGACCCCGAGCTCGTCGCCGACCTGGCGCCGGGCGGCCGCATCGACGAGGACTCCCCCACCGTCGCGGTGCCCCGCTCCGCGCTCGGCCTGGCCGCGCCGGCCTCGATGTCCACACCCACCGAGGCCGTCTCCACGTCCGAACGCACGATGCAGTGGAGCAACGCCACGACCGGCGCGCCGCCTCCCCCGCCGCGGGGCCCGCGCGACCCCGCCCGGCCCCTCGGCCTCGATCCGCCGATCTCCCGCGAGCAGTACGCGCAGGCCGCGCCCAGACGCCACTCCCGACGCGGACGCAATCTGCTCATCCTGGTCCTGGTCCTCGCGGTGCTCGCGGCCCTCGGCACCTGGTACGTCACCGACCTGCGCTACACCGACACGCCCGTCCTGACCGGCAGCGCGGCCACCACCGCGGCCAAGAACGCCGAGGCCGAGGGCTTCGAGTTCACGATCGCCCGCCGCGCGTTCTCCGAGGACGTGACGTCCGGTGTCGTGATCAGCACCGATCCCGAGCCCGGGGCGAAGATCCTGCCGGGCAGCACGATCAAGGCGGTCGTCTCCAAGGGACCCGAGCGCTACTACATCCCCAAGAACAACCTCAAGAACTCCACGATCAAGGGCGCCGCGGCGGCCCTCGCGGAGCAGAACCTCGAGCTGGGTGACCAGGAGGAGCAGTACAGCGAGACGATCAAGAAGGGCCGCGTCATCGGGCCCAAGGACAACATCACCTCCGCGACGCCGTTGCGCAAGGGTGACCGCGTCGACGTGCTCGTGAGCCTCGGCCGCCAGCCCATCACGGTCGAGGACTACACAGGCAGGCCCGCCGCCGAGGCGACCACCGCGCTGCGCGAGGCCGGCTTCGAGGTCACCACGGCCAAGGAGTTCAGCGATGACGTCGACAAGGGCACCGTCATCTCGCAGGACCCGCGCGACGGCACCCGGTTCAGGAACGACAGGATCACCCTGACGGTCTCCAAGGGACCTGACCTGGTCACGGTGCCCAATGTGCGCGGCAAGAAGAAGAGCGAGGCCCGTCGCATCATCCGCGAGGCCGGGCTGGAGTTCTTCGCCCCCTACATCCCCGGATCGGGCAACTTCATCGTCCGCCGACAGAGCCCGTCGGCCGGCGACGAGGTGCGCCGGGGCACGCGCATCATCGTCTTCCCGCTCTGACCCGGGCGCGGGGTGTCCCCGCGCCCGGCACGAGCGTCAGCGACCTGCGAGCATCTCCGCGACGAGGAAGGCCAGCTCGAGCGACTGCGCCCGGTTGAGCCGCGGATCGCACAGCGTCTCGTAGCGGTGCGTCAGATCGGCGGCCGACAGCTTGGCGCCGCCGCCGACGCACTCGGTGACGTCGTCACCCGTGAGCTCGACGTGCACGCCGCCCGGCCAGGTGCCGAGCGCACGGTGCACCTCGAAGAAGCCGCGGACCTCGTCGATGACGTCGTCGAACTCGCGCGTCTTGTAGCCGTTGCTGGTCTCGAAGGTGTTGCCGTGCATCGGATCGCACACCCACGCGACCTCGATGCCCGCAGCCGTGACCTTCTCGACCAGGTTGGGCAGCCCGTCGCGGATCTTGCCCGCGCCGAAGCGGGTGATGAAGGTGACCTTGCCCGGGATGCGGTCGGGGTTGAGCCGCTCGTACAGCCCGATCGCGTCGTCAGCGGTCGACGTGGGGCCGAGCTTGACGCCCACGGGGTTGGCGATGCGGCTCAGCAGCTCGACATGGGCACCGTCGAGCTGACGGGTCCGCTCGCCGATCCAGACGAAGTGGCTGGAGACGTCGTACGGCAGCTGGGTGCGCGAGTCGATGCGCGTGAGGGCGTGCTCGTACTCCAGGATGAGCGCCTCGTGCGAGGAGAAGAAGTCGACCGTGTGGAACTCGTCGGGATCGACGCCGATTGCGTCCATGAACGCGAGCGCGCGGTCGATGTCGGCGCCGATGCGCTCGTAGCGCTCGCCCACGGGACTGTTCTTGACGAAGTCGGTGTTCCACGCGTGCATCTGACGCAGGTCGGCGTAGCCGCCGGTCGTGAACGCGCGAGCGAGGTTGAGCGTCGCGGCCGAGGCGTTGTAGACGTCGACGAGACGCTGCGGGTCGTGCGCGCGTGCCTCGGGCGTGAAGTCGAAGCCGTTGACGGCGTCGCCCCGGTAGGCAGGCAGCGTCACGCCGTCGCGGGTCTCGGTGTCGCTCGAGCGGGGCTTGGCGTACTGGCCGGCCAGACGTCCGACCTTGACGACCGGGACGCTCGCGGCGTACGTCAGCACGACCGCCATCGAGAGCAGGACCCGCAGCTTGTTGCGGACGTTCTCGGCGGTGACGCCCTCGAAGGTCTCGGCGCAGTCGCCGCCCTGCAGGAGGAAGGCCTTGCCCTGGGCGACGTCGGCGAGACGTCCGCGCAGCGCATCGCACTCGCCCGCAAAGACAAGCGGGGGCATCTTGCGCAGGGTCTGCACCGCGGCGTCGCGGGCGGACTGATCGACATACGTCGGCTGCTGGACAGCGCCCATCGCATGGAGGTCGTCTAGGGTCGGAATGCTCACGCCCCAAGGATACGCCGCGATCCGCAGTGCTCCGACCCACCCCGAGAGCGTGAGACGGGCCGCGCGGTCACCAGCTCGACGTGCCCGGTCCGCCCTTGAACGGGCCCCTCACCCGGGACGTGACCCAGCCGCCGTAGAAGTCTCCGGGCTGGGCGCGGACCCGCTCGCCGTCGAGGAGGCAGCGGTCCATCTTGCCCGGGTACACCGCGATGTGATCGATGATGTCGGCATAGCCCGGGCTGGGCATGCGGTACGTCCAGGCCCCGGCCGGAACCGTCCGTGCCGGCGTCACGACGTCGAAGTAGGACGCCGCGCCCTTCCACTCGCACCACGTCCTGCCCGGGAGCGCGTGCAGCACGTCGCCCGCGAAAGCCTCGATCGGCAGGTAGTACGCCGGCGGGTGGCTGGTCTCGCAGATCCGGAAGCTCGAGGACGTCCACGCGATGCGCATGCCGCCCAGCTCGATGACGATGTTCTCGTCGCTCGGCTCCACCGAAGGGGGGCGCGGATAGTCCCAGACATTCTCGACCGGGCGCGAAGAGATCATCTCTCGAGCGTACGGGCCTGGGCCCTCAGCCGAAGAGGACTTCCGCCTCTGAGTAGAGCTCGGGTCGCACGGTCTTGAGCGTCTCGGTGCCCTCGGAGAGCGGCACCCGGACGATGTCGGTGCCGCGCAGCGCCATCATCGTCCCGTAGTCGCCCTCGTGGACGGCGGTGATCGCGTGCAGGCCGAACCGGGTCGCGAGCCAGCGGTCGAACGCGGTCGGCACGCCGCCTCGCTGGACGTGCCCGAGCACCACGGCCCGCGCCTCCTTGCCGGTGCGGTGCTCGATCTCCGAGGCCAGCCGGTCGCCGATGCCGCCGAGGCGTACGTGGCCGAAGGCGTCCTTGTCGCCACTGACCAACGACATGTCGCCACCCTCGGCCGGCACCGCACCCTCGGACACCACGATGATCGGCGCGTAGTGCGTCGCGAACCGGCTCTCGACCTGGGCGCAGACCTTCTCGATGTCGAAGGGGCGCTCGGGGATCAGGATGATGTTGGCGCCGCCGGCCAGTCCGCTGTGCAGGGCGATCCAGCCGGCGTGGCGACCCATCACCTCGACCACCAGCACGCGGTGGTGCGACTCGGCGGTCGTGTGGAGCCGGTCGATCGCCTCGGTGGCCACGTTGACCGCGGTGTCGAAGCCGAAGGTGAAGTCGGTGCCCGACAGGTCGTTGTCGATCGTCTTCGGCACGCCGACCACGTTGACGCCGAGATCGGCGAGCTTGGTCGCGACGCCGAGCGTGTCCTCGCCGCCGATCGCGATCAGCGCGTCACAGCCGTTGGCCGCGAGATTGTCCTTGATCTGCTCGACCCCGTCGTCGATCGCGAACGGGTTGGTGCGCGACGAGCCGAGGATCGTGCCGCCGCGGGGCAGGATGCCGCGCACCGCGTCGACGTCGAGCCGCATCGTGTCGTTCTCGAGGGGGCCCCGCCAGCCGTCCCGGAACCCGATGAACTCATGGCCGTACGTGGACACCCCCTTGCGCACCGCGCCCCGGATGACTGCGTTGAGACCGGGGCAGTCGCCTCCCCCGGTGAGCATGCCGACCTTCATGGGGCCTCCTCGTGTGGGTGCAGCTGTGGGTGTCGGGCGTCGGTCTCAGTCGGGACGGATCTCTTCCCAGACCTCGTCGGCCTCGGCACGGGCGGCGGCGGTCGCCGCCTCCTTCTCCCGTGCCTGGTCGCGCTTCTTGGCCTCCTGCGCGTACAGGTCGACGTACTCCTGACCCGACAGGCGCATGATCTCGTACATGATCTCGTCGGTGATCGCGCGCAGGATGTAGCGGTCGTCCTGCATTCCCTCGTAGCGGCTGAAGTCCAGCGGCTTGCCGAACCGCACGCCCGGGCGGGCGTAGCGGCCGAAGATCTTGCCAGGAGGGGCGACGACGTTGGTGCCGATGACCGCGAGCGGGATGACGGGGACTCCCGCCTCGAGCGCGAGCCGCGCGACGCCGGTGCGGCCGCGGTAGAGCTTTCCGTCGTGCGAGCGGGTGCCCTCGGGATAGATGCCGCAGACCTCGCCGTCGGCGAGCAGCCGCAGCTGGGTCTTGATCGCGCCGGCCGCGGCCGAACCGCTCGTGCGGTCGATGGGCACCTGACCCGCGCCGGAGAAGAACGTCTTCTGCAGCCAGCCCTTGACCCCGGACCCCTCGAAGTACTCCGCCTTGGCCACGAACGTCACGCGGCGCGGGATCACCAGGGGCATGAACAACCAGTCGCTGTAGGACAGGTGGTTGCTGGCCAGGATCGCGGCGCCCTCCTTGGGCACGTTCTCGGTGCCCTCGGCCCATGGCCTGAAGATCAGCTTGAGCAACGGACCCAGTGCGAGGAACTTCAGGAACCAATAGAACACGGACAGGACACTACTCCGAACGAGGCGGCTTTCGCACAGGACGAGCCGTCATGCCCACGGATGATGGATGATGGACGACATGACGTCCGCCCTCCTGCCCGGAGCCGAGCCGTACGCCGCTGACGGCGGTCGCACCGGTGTGCTGCTCAGCCACGGATTCACCGGCTCCCCCGCGTCCATGACGCCGTGGGCGCAGGACCTGGTGGAGCGGGGTCACTCGGTCCGCGTCCCTCGTCTGCCCGGGCACGGCACGACCTGGCAGGACATGAACACCACCCGCTGGGAGGACTGGTACGCCGAGGTCGACACGGCCCTGACGCAGCTGCACCAGACCTGCGACCGGGTGGTCGTCGCGGGGCTGTCGATGGGCGGCTGCCTCGCGCTGCGACTCGCTGAGCAACGTCCGGCCGACGTCGCGGCCCTGGTGCTCGTGAACCCCGCCGTCAGCGTCAAGCGTCTCGACGTCAAGCTCGTCCCCGTCCTGCAGCGAGTCATCCCCTCGATGCCCGGCATCGGCAACGACATCAAGAGGCCCGGGCAGGACGAGGTCGGCTACGACCGCACCCCGCTCAAGGCGCTGGCCTCGCAGCTGAAGATGTGGAAGGACGTCCGCGCGGGCCTCGACCGCGTCACCGCGCCGCTCCTGCTGTTCCGGTCCGCCGACGACCACGTCGTGGACGAGACCTCCCAGGCGATCATCCTCGACGGCGTCGCCTCCCCGGTGAAGGAGCTCATCACTCTTCACGACAGCTTCCACGTCGCGACCCTCGACAACGACGCGCCGAGGATCTTCGACCACACGGCCGCGTTCATCGATCAGCACGTGGGCGCGAGTCGTGGCTGAGAAGGACGACTTCGACCGCATCGTCGAGGGCCTCCACCTCGACCTGTCGTTCCCCGACGAGCCCGCGGACCCGGCCCCGCAGCCGTCCCCCGCCCAGCACGCGGACCGGCACGACGAGGACCCCGAGCCGGCCGAGGAGCCGTTCTACCGGCAGGTCGAGCCTGCGGGCCTGATGCCGCGTCGCCGCGGGGTCCTGCTGGGGTGGATCGGCGTGATCGGTGCCCCGCTGCTCCTGGTGCTGGCGACCGTGGCCCACGTGTACCTGGGCCGGTCGGTGGTCGCCGGCGCCGCACTCATCTTCGTGGCTTCGGCGACATACCTTTTCTTGCAGCTGCCCGAACACGGGCCTTCGCAGAGGGATTGGCCGGACGACGGCGCCGTGCTGTGAGCCGGGCCATGTCGGCCGCGCCGATCAGACCGGCCTCAGGGCCCAGGTGTGCACGGACGATGCGGGCCTCGGCGCGGTAGCCGCGACCGGTCAGCGTCCGCGCGAACCCGGCTCGTGCCGGGCCGATCAGCAGCTGGTCCGCGTCGCTGACGCCGCCGCCGATCACGAACATCCCCGGGTCCAGCGCTGCGGCCAGGTTGGCGATGCCGACCCCGAGCCAGTCACCGACGTCGGCGATCCACTGGATCGCCTCCTCGTTGCCGGCCTTGGCGTGCTTGGTGACCAGGTGACCCTCGATGCGCTGGACCGAGCCGCCGGCCTCGGAGAGGAACAGCTTGCCGATCTCGGTGCCGTCGGTGGCCGCAGCACGAGCCCGGCGGGTCAGCACGCGACCGCTCGCGTACTGCTCCCAGCACCCCTGGTTGCCGCACTCGCACTGGTTGCCGTTGGGCACGACCTGCATGTGGCCGAACTCCCCGGCGATGCCGAACTGTCCACGGTAGGGCTGGCCGTCGATGACGATCGCACCGCCGATGCCCGTTCCCAGCGTGATGAGGACGAGATCGGCCTCGTTCTGGGCGGCACCGAACCGCCACTCGGCCCAGCCCGCGGCGTTGGCGTCGTTGTCGACCAGGACCGGCAGCCCTGTGCGCCGCGCGACCGAGTCACGCAGCGGCTCGTGGCGCCACGCGAGGTGGGGGGCGAACAGCACCGTGGACTGCGTGGCGTCCACGAAGCCTGCCGCGCCGACGCCGATCGCCCGGATGTGGTGCTCACGACGGAACTCCTGGGTGATCTCCGCGATCGCGTCGATCACCTCGAGGGGCTCGGTGGTCGGGGTCTCCCGCTTCAGTCGGGCC
The DNA here is from genome assembly GCF_009649075.1 of Aeromicrobium yanjiei. GTDB lineage: Bacteria > Actinomycetota > Actinomycetes > Propionibacteriales > Nocardioidaceae > Aeromicrobium > Aeromicrobium yanjiei. The sequence goes on along the minus strand of NZ_CP045737.1, from coordinate 1,345,169 downwards.
AGGACGTGCCCGTCCTCGTCGACGACTCCGGCGGCGATCTTGGTGCCACCGATGTCGATGCCGACGGCCAGCTTGTCTGCCACTAGGCGGGCTCCACTCTCGCGAGGTCGGCCGCTCCGATGATGCCCGCCTCGTTGCCGAGGGCGGCCAGGCGCAGGGCGGCCTCCGGGCGGTGTGCCCGCGCCGGAAGATGGGTCTCGAACGCGGCGACGACCGGCTCGAGGAGCAGATCGCCCGCGGCGGCCACCCCTCCGCCGATCGCGATCACGCTGGGATCGAGGATCGCGGCAAGGACGGCCGCGCCCTCGCCGATCCAGCGACCGAGCTCGGTGAGCAGCTCCACGGCGAGGGGGTCACCGTCCTGCGCGAGCTTGGTCACCGCGGGACCGGTGATGCGGGACAGGTCTCCGTCGGCCAGGGCCGCGATCGACGCTGCGCCGGGGTCACCGTTGGAGACCCTCTCGCGGGCGTCGCGGACGAGCGCGCTGCCGCTGCCGTACTGCTCGTAGCAGCCGCGCTGGCCGCAGCCGCACAGGATGCCGTCCGGGACGACCCGCATGTGACCGATCTCGGCCGCGACACCGAACCCGCCACGGAACAGCTGACCGTGGTGGACGATGCCGCCGCCGATGCCCGTGCCGATCGTGATGAGCAGCAGGTCGTCGGTGTCCTCGCCCGCGCCGAAGCGGAACTCTCCCCACGCGGCGGCGTTGGCGTCGTTCTCGACGACGATCGGCAGATCGACCAGCGCCCGCACGTGAGCGGCCAACGGCTCCTCGCGCCAGTCGATGTTGGGCGCGAACCGCACCGTGGCACGGTCCTCCCCCACGAATCCCGCGGCGCCGATGCCGACGCCCACCGGACGCTCATCACCTGCGAGCCGCTCGACGAGGTCTGCGACGATCGCCGGGATCTTGGTCGCGTCGTCCGGGGTCGGCTCGGACACGGACTGCACGATCGTCCCCGTGTCCGACACCAGTCCGGCCGCGATCTTGGTCCCGCCGATGTCGACGCCGATGGCGAGGGTCACTGCTTCTCCTGAGGGGCGAGGGCGGTGTCCACCAGGTCGCGCAGCGACCGGGCGAGGGCGGCCGCCGACTGGGTCACCGAGGCGACTGCCTCGGGATGGTCACGCAGGACGTCGGCGACCTGGCAGATCGGGCACCACGTCGTCGAGCACGTGTGGCCGTCCGAGCCTCCCGCGCCGGAGGCGGACTCCTCGGAGCCGCCGGTCACGGCGCGGAACAGCTTGAACGCCTCCTCGGCGATCGTGCCTACGGGCTCGTCCCCGTCCGGACCGAGGTCCGCAGCGGGGCCTGATCCGGTCACAGGGCCTCGACCTGTTTCTTCAACCCCTTGAGGGCGGTGTCGATGATGACCTTCTCGGCCTTGCGCTTGAGCATCCCCAGCAGCGGGACGGAGACGTCGACGGCCAGCTGGTAGGTGACCCGCGTCTGCGCGTCGCCGAGCGGCTCGAGGACGTACGCGCCGTCCATCGAGGTCAGCATCTTGCCGGGCTCGACGAGGCTCCACGAGACCGTGCGGCTGCCGTCCCAGACGTAGCCGAGGTCGTACTCGTCGCGGATCGGCGAGGCGTCCAGGACGAAGTGGACCTGCTTGGCCCGTCCGGGCTCTCCCTCGACCACGACGTCGGCGGTCTTCACGCCCGTCGCCCACACGGGGTAGGACGCGAAGTCGGCGATGACGCCCATGATGCTGTCGGGGGTGGCGTCGATGACGATGTCACTCGTGGTGCGCGCCATCAGCCCTCCTCGGTCGGCTCGTGGTGTGGGTCCATGCTAGTGGTTCCGGCGGTGGGCACCCGCGCCGGGAGTCATGGGTCCTGGGCCGCAGCCCGTTGGGTTCGGCCAGGGTCGTGAGAGTAGCCTGCCGTACGTGATGCAGCCTCCTGAGCCCGATCTGGGCAACCTCACCGAAGACATCCTCGACCGCCTCCCCGAACACGCCGACGAGGCAGCACTGGCCCGGATGGACGGCGACACCTGGACCGACATCACCCTCGCCGAGTTCCACCGCGACGTGACGACGGTGGCCAAGGGCCTGATCGGTGCGGGCGTGTCCGCCGGTGACCGCGTGGCCCTGCTGTCCAAGACCCGCTACGAGTGGACGGTCGCGGACTACGCGATCTGGTGGATCGGCGCGGCGACCGTGCCGATCTACGAGACGTCCTCGACGTCGCAGATCGCGTGGATCCTGTCCGACTCCGGTGCCGTGGCCGCGATCGTCGAGAGCGACGGTCATGCCGCCCGCGTCAAGGAGGCAGCCGAGGAGGCTCCCGATCTCCAGCACGTGTGGACGATCGACGCCGGCGGTCTCGACACGATCCGCTCGCTCGGGACCGACGTCAGCGACGCCGCGCTCGAGGAGCGCCGGGCCGCCCTGACCAGCGACACCCTCGCCACCCTCATCTACACCTCCGGCACGACCGGACGCCCCAAGGGCTGCCAGCTGACCCACGGCAACTTCCGCTACGAGCTCGGCGTCGTCCTCGACGAGCTCCCCGAGATGTTCGTGCCGGGCAGCTCGACGCTGTTGTTCCTGCCGCTGGCCCACGTGTTCGCCCGCATCATCCAGGTTGGCGCGATCCGCGTCGGCGCCAAGCTCGGCCACACCGCCGACGTCAAGGACCTCGTGACGCACCTCGGGTCCTTCCAGCCGACGTTCGTGCTCGGCGTGCCCCGCGTGTTCGAGAAGGTGTTCAACTCCGCGAGCGGCAAGGCGTACGCCGACGGCAAGGGCAAGATCTTCGACCGTGCGGCGCAGACCGCGATCAGCTACAGCCGGGCTCTCGACTCCGGCAAGCCGGGGCTCGCCCTGCGCGCCCGGCACGCCCTGTTCGACCGCCTCGTCTACGGCAAGCTGCGTGACGCCCTCGGCGGCCGCACCGAGTTCGCCGTCTCCGGCGGCGCTCCCCTCGGCGAGCGCCTGGCCCACTTCTACCGCGGCATCGGCGTCACGATCATCGAGGGCTACGGCCTGACCGAGACCACCGCGGCGCTCTGCGCCAACCGCCCGAGCGATCTGCGACTGGGCACGGTCGGCAAGCCGTTCAAGGGCACCGAGGTGCGCATCGCGGACGACGGCGAGCTCAGCTTCCGCGGTCCCCAGGTGTTCAAGGGCTACTGGCGCAACCCCGAGGCGACCGCCGAGGCGCTCGATCCCGACGGCTGGTTCGCGACCGGCGACCTCGGCGAGATCGACGAGGACGGCTACATCCGCATCACCGGCCGCAAGAAGGAGATCATCGTCACGGCGGGCGGCAAGAACGTCGCGCCCGCTGCGCTCGAGGATCGCGTGCGCGCCCACGCCCTGGTGAGCCAGTGCCTGGTGGTCGGCGACGGCAAGCCCTTCGTCGCCGCGCTCGTGACCATCGACACCGAGACCTGGACCGGCAGCCTGGACGACCCCGCCCTCCGGGCCGAGGTGCAGAAGGCGATCGACGACGCCAACACGCAGGTCTCGCAGGCCGAGTCGATCCGCAAGTTCCAGATCCTCCCGGAGGACTGGACCGAGGACAACGGCTACCTGACCCCCTCGTTCAAGGTCAAGCGCAGCCTGGTCCTGCGCGACTTTCACGACACGGTCGAGGCGCTCTTCGTCAGGTAGTCCCGCCACCGCGCGGTGAGCTCGTCCTCGGTCAGCCCGAAGACGTCTCGCAGCGCGGTGTCGACCGGCGTGCCCGCCAGGACGGAGCCGTAGAAACGGACGACCGCGGCACGGCCGTGGTCCCGGTCCAGCAGGCGGAAGATCATCCAGGCGGACTCGTAGACCGCGCCGAGACCGTGGCTCACCCCGTCGAAGTCGGCGCTGGTCGGCAGGGACCGGGGCACCGTGCCGGCCCGGACCTGGGCCAGGATCTGCCCCGCGCTGACCGACAGCGGCGCGGTGTCGTCCCGCAGCGCGACGTAGTCGGCGAAGCCCTCGACGACCCAGCTCTGCGCCGGGCTGCCCACCGCACGGGTGAGCTGGTGCGTCGCCTCGTGGCTCAGCACGACCTGGGCGGCCCGCCGATCCATCGTCGCGAAGACCGCGGGGTTCAGCACGATCACGGGCGCCGACGACCCCGTGCTGCGGTCGAGGCGCGTCGTCACCGCAGCGATCTGTCGCACGTCCGCGACGCGCTGGCCCACGATGTCAGCCATCTGCGCCTGCGTGCGCGGCGACACGACCACGACGTCGTCGCGACCACGAGGAACGGTGCGCTCCACCGCCTGTCGCGCGGTGTCCACCATGTCTGCGATGGGCAGCCGCTGGTCTCCCCCGTCCACGGCCAGGACGACGCTGCCGGGTGTCTCCTCGACGGTCACCGCACCGGCCAGCCAGATCGGCAGGAGGCCCGTCCGCGGAGCCGCGCCGACGATCGACAGCCCACCGTCGTCCTGCGGCTGCACGCGGAACGCCACCGCGGCGCGATGGAGCTCGCCGCCGTCGAGCCCCGAGTCCGGCCCCGGCCGCCACGACACCTCCGCCACCATGCGGGCGGAGCCGTCCGAGCGGTCGGCGACGTCTCCCCCGCTGATGTAGCGCCACGAGACGTCGCGGGCGCCGAGCGCCCGCAGGGAGGCCCAGGTCCGCCGGCCGAAGGAACGTCCCCGGTCGAGATCGCCCGCGGCGGCCACGAAGTCGGCCTCGGTGGACGCGGCCGACAGCTCGCGCAGCTGTGCCGTCAGACGGGCCGGGGCGTCAGCGGGGATGGGCACGACCCCAGGGCGTCCGGTCCCCTCGGACCACGGACGCTGCCAGAGGACGAGCGCTCCGACGAGGAGCACGAGCACCAGCGCGGCCGCCGCATTGGGCGACGGCCGCAGGCTGCGCTCGGCCAATCGGGTGTCAGCCGACCCGGGCGGCGCGGGTGAACCCGCTCAGCGAGGTGATCTCGACGCTCTTGCCCGGACGCGGCGCGTGCACGACGCGGCCGTCTCCGAGGTAGAGGCCGTCGTGCGACATGTCGCCATAAGCAACGATGTCGCCGGGCTGCAGCTGGTCCATCGGCACGGCCTGGCCCGCCGCGATCTGCGGTCCGACCACTCGCGGGATCGAGACCCCGGCCGCGGCCCACGACTTCATGACGAGTCCTGAGCAGTCCCAGCTGTCGGGTCCGGTGCCGCCGTAGACGTAGGGGTCGCCGATCTGCGCCATCGCGAAGGCCAGCGCCTGCTTGCCCTTGCCCGAGCCCTTCAGGTTGGCGGTGACCTTGGGGTCGACCGTGGTGTTGCTGGTGTTCATCTTCTTCTTCTCGGCGGCGTCCAGGCGGTTGAGCTCAGCCTTGGCCGCCTCGTACTTCGTGCGGATCTTGGCGCGCTTGGCGGCCGTCTCCTTCTTGGCCGCCTGCAGCGTCTTCTGCCGGTCCTCCAGCTGGGCGCGCCGGTTCTTGAGCTGCTTGCTCGTGCGACCGAACGTCGCGAGCTCGTCGGCGCGCGTGCTGTTGAGTGCCTGGACCGCGCCGAGTCCCTCGAGGAACTGCTCGGGGTTGTCACTGCCCAGGAGGCTCGCGGTCGGGCCGAGGGGCGCATCGATCTGCTGCTGGACGATCGCATCGCCGAGCGCCTGCTTCTGGCGGCGATACGTCGTGAGCTGGCGCTCGATGTCGTCGGTGAGGTCGTCGATCTCGGCCTGCGTCTTCTTGGTCTGCTCGCCCAGGGCGTTGACCTGCTCGTTGATGAGCTCGACCTCGTGGAACGCCTTCTCGACGTCCTTGGCGGTCACGGCCGGATCGGCGTGGGCCGACGGGAACGCGAACAGCGCTCCAGATACGGTCAGGGCAGCCGCGACGGCGATGCCCCGGCGGCGGACCTGACGACGACGCTGGACAACAGTGGTGTGCATGCGCACGCAGAACTCCTACATCCTCGACGTCTACCGGGTGAGCTGACGGGTTCGGGCCGCGGATTGCCCTACGATCCGTGCACGCACGGACCGATTCACCCCACTGACGTGGTTCCCCGGTTCGCCTCAGACATCTTCCCCATGGCTGCGACGACTCGACGGTGCGTCCGACACCATCCTGGAGGGACGGCGTTCACCGGACGCACAGTTGATCACTGTAGGTGCAGGCATGGGGCAATTCAACTCAATCGCGCAGATGTCGGCGGGGTCACCCGGCCTGCGTCTCGGGACCTGCCAGTGGCGTCACGAGGCGCAGCGGCGGGGTCAGCCCCGCATCGGACAGGACCTCGAGGGCCGACATCTCGGCGGCGTCGATCTCGATGCCGGCCGGCGGTGCCCCGAGCAGGAAGGTGACCACGCAGTCGCCGCACGCGCTGGGGCTGCGGACGAGACAACGATCGCAGTCGACGACCACCGAGTCGGTGGGGTGTGACTCGTGCATTCCGGACCTCCTGAGCAAGTGGCGGCCCCGAACCGTGGGGCTTGTCGACGACGCTAGGGGCGTCCGCCGACAGAAACGCCGCAGACCACGGGCACGGGCGCACTTTGTCCGAGCCCGCACCTAGCCTGTGCGACGTGGAAGCCGTGCAAGGAACGTTCGACGAGCTGGGCCGTCATCTCGCAGACGTCACGTTCTGTGTCGTCGACCTGGAGACGACAGGCGGATCGGCCGCCAAGGGATCCAAGATCACCGAGGTCGGCGCGGTCAAGGTGCGCGGCGGGGAGGTGCTCGGGGAGTTCCAGAGCCTGGTCAACCCCGACGAGGTCATCCCGGCGTACATCACGGTGCTGACCGGCATCACCAACCAGATGGTCATCGACGCACCCCGCATCGCCGAGGTGCTGCCGAGCTTCCTGGAGTTCGCCCGCGGCACGGTGCTGGTCGCCCACAACGCCCCGTTCGACGTCGGCTTCCTGAAGCACTTCAGCTCGGCGCTCGCGATCCCGTGGCCGGGCTTCGAGACGCTCGACACCGCGACGCTGGCCCGTCGCGTGCTGACCCGCGAGGAGGTGCCCAACTGCAAGCTGTCGACCCTTGCCGCGGCGTTCTCGGCCTCGACCACGCCCAACCACCGCGCGCTGTCCGACGCCCGCGCGACCGTCGACGTCATGCACGCCCTCTTCGAGCGGCTCGGACCCCTCGGGGTCACGACGCTGGAGGAGGTGTCGACGTACACCGCGAAGGTCAAGCCCGAGCAGCGTCGCAAGCGGCACCTCGCCGACCACATGCCCGAGGCTCCCGGCGTCTACCTCTTCCGCGACGCGGCCGACGACATCCTCTACGTCGGCACGTCCCGCAACCTGCGCACCCGCACCCGCTCCTACTTCACCAAGGCCGAGACCCGCACCCGCATGGGCGAGATGGTCATGCTCGCGCAGCGCATCGAGGGCATCGTGTGCGCGACACCCCTGGAGGCGCAGGTCCGCGAGCTGCGCCTGATCGGCAAGCACCGGCCGCCCTACAACCGCCGCTCGAAGTTCCCCGACCGGCTGAGCTGGCTCAAGCTGACCCGCGAGCCGTGGCCCCGCCTCTCGATCGTGCGCGCGATCCTCGACGACGACGCCGACTACATCGGCCCGTTCCGCAACCGGGCGGCCGCCGAGAGTGCCCTGACCGCCCTGCACGACTCGTTCCGCATCCGCCAGTGCACCCCACGGCTCGCGGCGAAGTCCCGCTCCTCCCCCTGCGCGCTCGCGGAGATGGGCCACTGCCTGTCCCCGTGCGACGGCTCGGCCGACCCCGGCGAGTACGCCGCGGAGGTCGAGCGGGTCCGCCTCGCCATGACGGGCGACCCTGCGGACCTCGTCGCCGCCATCCGCTCACGCATGCTCGACCTCGCCCGCACCGAGCGGTTCGAGGACGCCGCGGTGTGGCGCGACCGCCTGACGGCGTTCCTGCGGGCGGTCGTGCGCACCCAACAGCTGCGAGAGCTCACCTCGATCGAGGAGATCGTCGCGGCCGGTCCGCACCCCCAGGGCTGGGAGGTGCACGTGATCCGCCACGGACGGCTCGCGGGAGCGGGCATCCTGCCTCACGGGGTGCACCCCGCAGGCTGGACCGACGCCCTGCTGGCCACCGCCGAGACCGTCGTCGTCGGCCACGGTCCTGCCCCGGCCGCGACGGTCGAGGAGACCGAGACCGTGCGTCGTTGGCTCGACTCGCCCGGGCTGCGCATGGTGCGGGGCGCCTGGCAGACCCCGCGCGAGAGCGCGGCCCGGCACCTCACCCCGTTCGAGCAGGCCAGCGCCTCGTGGCAGGAGCTGCAGCAGCCGGGCTGACGCTGCACGGCGAGCGACCCGCGGGGCATACGCTGGCACCATGATCACTGCCATCGTCTTCATCCAGGCCGAGGTCTCGCGGCTCAGCGACATCGCCGAGCAGATCGCCGACATCGACGGCGTCAGCGAGGTCTACTCGGTGACCGGCGAGCTCGACCTCGTCGCGATGGTGCGGGTGCGCCAGATCGACGACGTGGCGGCGGTCGTCGCCGACCGGCTCAACAAGGTCGCCGGCGTCGTCTCGACCCAGACCCAGATCGCCTACCGCGCGTACAGCCAGCACGACCTCGAGGACGCCTTCAGCATCGGCCTCTGACCGCTGACGCGCGCCTCCCGTCCGCCGACGCGCGGCTCCCGTCCGCCGACGCGCGGCTCCCGTCCGCCGACGCGCGCCTCCCGTCCGCTGACGCGCGGCTCCCGTCCGCTGAGGCGCGGCTCCCGCGCGTCAGCGAGGGGGCGCGAGCTCCTGGGTGACGACGGACCACTGGCGGAGGGTCTGCGCCGCCGCGCCGGAGTCGATCGACTCCCGCGCCCGCTCGACCCCGGCCGCGATCCGCTCGACCAGCGCGCCTGCCGTGGCCGTGTGCGCCGCGATCGCCGCCCCCGCGTTGAGCAGCACCGCGTCGCGTACCGGCGACACCTCGCCGCCCACGATGCGGTGGAACACGTCCGCGTTGTACGTCGGGTCGCCGCCCCGGAGGGCGTCCGCCGAGGACAGGCTCATGCTCAGCTCACGCGGATCGAGCACGCCCTCGGTGACGGTGCCGCCGAAGACCTCCCAGACCCGGGTCGTCGTGGTCGTCGTGATCTCGTCGAGACCGTCGTCGCCGCGGAACACGAAGGCGTCCGCACCTCGGTCGGCGAAGATGCCCGCCATCAGCGGAGCCATGCGGACGTCCGCACAGCCGATCGCCGAGGCGCCGGGCTGCGCGGGGTTCACGAGCGGGCCGAGGAAGTTGAACGTCGTCGGCACGCCGAGCTCACGTCGCACGGGAGCCGTGTGGCGGAACGACGGGTGGAACACGGGGGCGAAGCAGAACGTGATGCCCGTCCGCTCCAGCACCTCCACGATGCGGCTCGCCGGGACGTCCAGCCGGACGCCGAGCACCTCGAAGACGTCCGCCGTGCCGCTCGAGCTCGACGCCGCACGGTTGCCGTGCTTGACCACGCCGATCCCGGCGCCGGCCGTCACGACGGCCGCCATGCTCGAGATGTTGACGGTCTTTGCCATGTCGCCGCCCGTGCCGACGATGTCGACGACCCGTCCCGGCACCGACAGCAGGGTCGCGTGCTGGAGCATCGAGTCGACCAACCCCTGCAGCTCGGCGAGCGTCTCGCCCTTGCTGCGCAGGGCCATCGCGAATCCGGCGATCTGGGCGGCGGTCGCGTTGCCGCTGAGGATCTCGTCCATCGCCCACGACGTGGAGGAGACGTCGAGGTCCCTCCTCGCCACGAGTCCGGTGAGGATCTCGGGCCAGGTGTGCGTCATGGCGCCGCCCCTCAGCCGGGCTGCAGGACGCCGCGGGCGAGATCGATGACGACCTCGGCCAGTCGGATCGGCTCGATCGGGTGCGCGAGCGCCGCGTCGGCGCGCGACCAGGTGGCGAGCCAGGCGTCCTGCGGGCGTCCGGTCAGGACGAGCACGGGAGGCGCCTGGAAGATCTCGTCCTTCATCTGACGGGCGATGCCGAGACCACCCGCGGGGGCGGCCTCCCCGTCCAGGATCACCAGGTCGATCCCACCCGCGTCGAGGTGCTGGAAGACGACCGGCTCGGTGGCGCACTCGACGTACTCGAAGGGCGGAAGATCCGGATGCGGCCGGGACCCGAGGGCTGACAGCACAGCGCTCCGGACGTCTCGATCGTCGCTGTAGACCAGGACACGTAGGGGCTTGTGCTCGCTCACGAGTCGATCGTACATAATGAGGGGGTGGCGACTACATCAGTGATTCCTGCATCCCGACTTCACGGCCAAGAAGGCCGTCCCTCGATGGTGACCGTCGGGACGATCGTCTGGCTCTCGAGCGAGCTCATGTTCTTCGCGGGACTGTTCGCCGCGTACTTCACGATCCGCAACATCTCTCCCCAGCTCTGGGAGCAGTCGACAGAGCTGCTGAACGTCCCGTTCGCCACCGCCAACACGACGATCCTCGTGCTGTCGTCGGTGACCTGCCAGTTCGGTGTCTTCGCCGCCGAGCGCGGCAAGCCCGGTCGCAGCGGCTCGCTCCTGCAGATCGGCAAGTGGGGCATGCGCGAGTGGTTCGTGCTGACGTACATCATGGGCGCGATCTTCATCGGCGGGCAGGCGTTCGAGTACGCCGAGCTCGTCCACGAGAACATCACGATCGCCGGCTCCCCCTACGGCAGCCTGTTCTACCTGGCTACCGGCTTCCACGGCCTCCACGTCATCGGTGGTCTCATCGCCTTCCTGCTTGTCATCGGTCGCACCTTCGCGGCCCGCAAGTTCACCCATGAGCAGGCGATCTCCGCCATCGTCGTGTCCTACTACTGGCACTTCGTGGACATCGTGTGGGTCGGGCTCTTCGCCACGATCTACCTCATCAAATAAGGCTTGGCCCACTTCAGCTTGACGGCGTATCGCTAGGTACGCTGGCACCACTTTTAGGAATGAGGTTCTCGGTGCGGAAATTGTCCACGAGACGCCGGCATCCACTCGCCGGTTTCGTCGTGCTCCTGATGGCCCTCCTCTCGGTCGGGGGCGTCTACGCGGCGGTCGCGCCGAAGGCTGCCACTGCGGAGACAGCCACGACCAACGATGTCGAGGCCGGCCGCGAGCTGTTCCTCATCGGCTGCGCGAGCTGCCACGGTGTCAACGGCACCGGCATCGACACCAAGCGCGGCGGCGTCTACGGACCCTCGCTGATCGGTGTCGGCGCTGCCTCGGTCGACTTCCAGGTCGGCACGGGTCGCATGCCGCTGGCGCAGATGGCGCCGCAGGCCCCGCGCAAGAAGCCGGAGTACAACGCCGAGGAGACTCGTCAGCTGGCTGCGTACGTCGCCTCGCTCGGGCCCGGCCCGGCCATCCCCGGCAAGGAGTACACCGACGTCGACGCCGCCAAGGCGGAAGACATCCGTGAGGGTGGAGAGCTGTTCCGCTCCAACTGCACGGCGTGCCACAACTCGGTGGGTGCCGGTGGCGCCCTGCCCGACGGCCGCTACGCCCCCTCGCTGAAGAACGTCACGGCCACGCACATCGCCGAGGCCATGATCACCGGCCCGCAGCAGATGCCGGTGTTCTCCGACGACGTCATCACTCCCGAGGACAAGCGCAACATCATCGCGTACGTCAAGGAAGTCGAGGGTCAGCCCAACTACGGCGGCCTGGGCGGCGGTGGTCTCGGCCCCGTCGTGGACGGTCTGTTCATCTGGGTGATCGGCATCGGCGGACTGGTCATCGCGGCCATCTGGATCGGCGCACACGGAGCAAGGGTGAAGAAGTCATGAGCGACGAGCTGGAGACCCAGCCGGACACCGAGCCCATCAGGGACCCGGGTCTGCCCGAGCACCTGTACCGCCCGCAGGACGTCGACGAGTCCCAGGCCCGTCGTACCGAGCGCCAGATCTCGGCCATGTTCGTGCTCGCGACCATCCTGCTGATCGGCTTCTGCGTCGGCTACGTCGCGATCGACGAGGACTCCACGTTCCTCGGCTGGTCCGCACAGAACTTCACCTTCGGCGTGACGCTGGGCGGCGCGATGCTGCTCATGGGCGTCGGCATCATCCAGTGGGCCAAGAAGCTCATGGGCGACCACGAGATGGTCGAGATGCGTCACCCGTCCGCGTCCTCCGAGGAGGACCGCGTCGCGGTCATGAAGGACATCAACGACGGCATCAACGAGTCCGGCTTCGGCCGCCGCCCGATGATCCGCAACAGCCTGCTCGGCGCGATGGGCGCACTGGGCCTGCCCACGCTCTTCCTGCTCCGCGACCTCGGCCCCCTCCCCTTCGGCCAGAGCACCACGGTCTGGAAGAAGGGCATGCGCCTGGTCAACGACGTGACCGGCACGCCGATCAAGCCGTCCGACCTCGAGGTGGGCCAGCTCGTCAACGGTGAGCCCGCGATCGTCTACGAGGTCGACGACGAGGGTCACCCGGTGCTGCACGGTGAGGAGCTCCTGGCGGTCAAGTCCAAGGCGGCCATCATCGTCGTCCGCATGCGTCCCGAGGACATCACGCCCTCGAAGGGTCGCGAGAACTGGGGCATCGACGGCATCCTGTGCTACTCCAAGATCTGCACGCACGTCGGTTGCCCGATCAGCCTGTGGGAGCAGCAGACGCACCACCTTCTCTGCCCGTGCCACCAGTCGACGTTCGACCTGGCTGACAACGGCAAGGTCATCTTCGGCCCGGCCCACCGCCCCCTGCCGCAGCTGCCGCTCGGACTGGATGACGAGGGCTACATCATCGCCATGAGCGACTTCCCCGAGATCGTCGGACCGAGCTACCCCGAACTCGCGCGGGACCAGAAGAAGTTGGATGATAAGGCATGAGCACCACCGAGCAGGAATACACACCGATCCAGGAAACTGGGGTCGGCAAGAAAGCCGCCGGTCCCGTCGGCTGGCTCGATGACCGTCTCGGTCTGGCCGGCGTCGCGAAGAAGAACCTCCGCAAGGTCTTCCCCGAGCACTGGTCCTTCATGCTGGGCGAGATCGCACTGTGGAGCTTCGTCGTCCTGCTGCTGACCGGCGTCTTCCTGACGTTCTGGTACCAGCCGAGCATGACCGAGGTCGAGTACACGGGCTCGTACATGCCGTTCAACGGCCTGGAGATGTCCAGCGCGTACAAGTCCACGCTCGACATCTCGTTCGACATCCGTGGCGGACTGCTCATGCGGCAGATCCACCACTGGGCCGCCGCCCTGTTCGTCGCCGCGATGATGGTGCACATGCTGCGCGTCATGTTCACCGGTGCGTACCGCAAGCCGCGTGAGGTCAACTGGCTCATCGGCATCGGGCTCCTGCTGCTCGGCATCATCGAGGGCTTCGCGGGCTACTCGCTTCCCGACGACCTGCTCTCGGGCACCGGTCTTCGGTTCGTCGACGGCCTGGTCCGCTCGATCCCGCTGGTCGGCTCGTACCTCGAGTTCTTCATCTTCGGCGGCGAGTTCCCGGGCGACGTCATCATTCCGCGCCTCTACATGGTGCACATCCTTCTCATCCCTGCGCTCCTGCTGGGTCTGATCGGCGCTCACATGCTGCTGCTGATCTACCACAAGCACACGCAGTGGGCGGGCCCCGGACGTACCGAGAAGAACGTCGTCGGTTACCCGATGCTCCCGGTCTACGCGGCCAAGGCGGGCGGATTCTTCTTCGTCGTCTTCGGCTTCCTGGCCCTGATGGGTGCCCTGATCCAGATCAACCCGATCTGGGCGTACGGTCCGTACAACCCGTCCGAGGTCACGGCCGGATCGCAGCCTGACTGGTACATGGGCTTCGTCGAGGGTGCCGTCCGCGTGTTCCCGAACTGGGAGACCAACATCTTCGGCTGGACGTTCAGCTGGAACGTGTTCATCCCCGGCGTGATCCTGCCGACGCTGTTCATCATCGTGGGCATCATGTGGCCGTTCGTGGAGCAGTGGATCACGGGCGACAAGCGTGAGCACCACCTGCTGGAGCGTCCGCGCAACGCGCCGTTCCGCACGTCGTTCATCGTCGCCGCCATGGCTGCGTACGGCGTCCTGTGGATCGGTGGTGGCAACGACATCATCGCGACGCAGTTCCACCTCAGCCTCAACGCGATCACCTGGTTCGTGCGCATCGGCTTCTTCGTGCTGCCGGTCATCTGCTTCATGATCACCAAGCGCATCTGCATCGGGCTGCAGCGCGCCGACGCCAACCGGATCCTGCACGGCTACGAGACCGGTGTCATCGAGCGGTCGCCTGACGGCGGCTTCTCGGAGCGCCACGCTCCCCTGCCGGTCGGCGACCAGTACACGCTCACGGCTCGCGATCGTCGTCCTGCCATCGAGGCTCCGGCCGAGACGGACAAGAACGGTGTCGCGGCTCCGCACGGTCGCAAGGCCAAGCTGCAGGCCTGGCTGCACAAGCGCTACTACCACGGCGTCGTCGACAAGCCGACGGTCGAGGACGTGCACCACGCCGAGGAGCACCTGGCTCACCACGACGGTCACCCCGTCGAGCTGGGCGACGAGTTCCAGGGCGTGTCGGAGACGGGTGTCCCCCGGGTCCACTGATCGCCTGTACGACCCTCGAGGCCCCCACCAGAAGCCACTGGTGGGGGCCTCGTCTTGTCCCCACCTTCCCCCCGCCTTCTCTCCCCTCCCCTCCCCCGCACCCGCCCATCCGCCGACGAGTCACGTACGGACGCTGACGAGTCACCTACGGCCGCCGACGAGTCACCTACGGTCGCTGACGAGTCACGCACGAACGCTCGCGAGTCACCTAGAAGCGTCGACGAGTCACGCACAGCGAATCGTGAAAGGACTGGAGCGGTTCGAACGCGCGAAACGGTCAGGCCATGTCACACAGGCGGTTCACTCTCCGCGGTTCCTGGGCGGCCGTACGTGACTCGTCGGTCGCCGTACGTGACTCGTCGGTCGCCGTACGTGACTCGTCGGTCTCCGTACGTGACTCGTCGGTCGCCGTACGTGACTCGTCAGCGGTTGTACGTGACTCGCGGGCGCTAGGCGCCGGTGCCGTCGGCCTGGAGGGCGGAGCCCTGCTTCCACTTGTCCCACGGGACGTTCCAGTCGGTCCAGCCGTTCTGGTCCTCGAGCCCGCGGGGGCTGTTGACGTACTTGATGACGTCTCCACGACGGGAGCGGTCGTAGAGCCACTTCGCGTTGGCGGTGCTCATGCCCGTGCACCCGTGGCTGACGTTGGCGTTGCCCTGTGCACCGACCGACCAGGGGGCGGCGTGCAGGAACTCACCGGAGTTGGTGACACGCATCGCCCAGCGCACGTCGGAGATGTTGTAGTAGCCGGGGTCCTCGGAGTCCACACCGGTGGTCGCGGCATCCATGTCGACGGAGTCGAACTTCTCCATGACGACCTTGATGCCCTCACGCGTGCGGTGGCCGTCATCGCCCGTCGTGACGGGGATCTTGCGGATGGCCTTGCCGTCGACCGTGTACGTCAGCCGGTGCCTCGCGACGTTGACGATCGACACGGCCTTCTTGCCGACGGCGAACTCGACCTTCTGGTCCTGCTGGCCGTAGACCCCATTGCCCGCCGGCAGGCTGTTGAGGGACAGGTCGACCTTGACCTTGGTGTGGGCCGGCCAGAACTTCTCAGGACGGAAGTGCGCCTCCCGGTCACTCATCCAGTTCCAGGAGCCCTCGACGTCCTTGTTGGTCGTCACCGACATGTGCTTCTCGAACAGCGCCCAGTTCTTGACGGGGACGTCGAACGTGACGATCACCGGCATCCCGACGCCCACGGTCTCGCCCTGCAGCGGTGCGACGGAAGGATAGGTCTGCTGCGCCAGGGTCAGCTGCTGGGTCGTGAACGTACGCCGGACGGTCTTGTAGGTGCCGTCCTGGCCCACGCCGGTGGCCTTGAGCTGGTACGTCGTGCCCGGCTCGAGCCGTTCGGCAGCGGTCCACCCGTTGCTGCCCGTGCGTCCCTTGATCTCCGTCTTGCCATCGGCCGAGCGCAGCCGGACGCTCGACACCTCGCCGTTGTCGGCACGCACCTTGACGCGCGTGCTGACCTTGACGTCGGAGGCCTTCTGCTCGACGTTCGGTGTCAACGTCACCGGCACGGGCGGGGTGTCCTTCTCCCCCGTGATGGCGTCCTTGACGCCGTCCGCGGAGCAGCCGGCCACACAGAGCAGGGCAGCAGTACCCAGGGCAGCAGTCAGTCGACGGAGCTTCATCACCACCCCAGTTTAGAGGGTGTGGTGAAGAGCTCCGCCGACTGACGAGTGTGACTCAGTCGCGTACGTGACTCAGTGCGCGTGGATGCCGCGGTAGTACTCGAAGACCCAGCCCCACGTCGTGGCAGCGAGGATCACGGCACCGATGATGAAGAGCCACCAGCCGATGACGACACCCAGCACGACGACCGCCAGCGCGAGCGCGCAGAACAGCGGCCACCAGCTGTAGGGCGGGAAGAAGCCCTGCTCACCGGCACCGTCGGCGATCTCGCCGTCGCTGCGGTCCTCGGGACGATCGGGGATCTGCTTGGCGACCACGGAGAGGTAGAAGCCCAGCAGGACGCACAGCAGCATCGTCATGACGAGCGCCGTGGTGCCGGTCGGGTCCTTGGTCAGGACCCAGTAGACGGGAGCGATCAGGGCGAAGAAGATCCCGACCGCGATGATGGTCCAAGTCTCGGACTTCATGGATCAGTGACCGCCCTCTTCGTCGTGCGAATCGCCCGAGCGGCGATCGTCTACCTGTCCGTGCTTGCCACTGACATCCGGTGCATCGGCGAAGACCGAGGTCTCGCCCGGGTTGTCCTCGAGCTCGAGTGCGGCGACCTCTGGGTGGTGCAGGTCGAACGCGGGGCTCTCGGAACGGATGCGCGGCAGCGAGGTGAAGTTGTGTCGCGGCGGCGGGGAGGATGTCGCCCACTCGAGCGAACGTCCCCAGCCCCACGGGTCGTCGAGGCCCACGAGCGGCGACTTGCGCGACTTCCACACGTTGTAGAAGAACGGCAGCGTCGAGGCGCCCAGCAGGAAGGCACCGATCGAGGAGATCTCGTTGAGCGTCGTGAAGCCGTCCCCGGGTGCGTAGTCGGCGTAGCGGCGCGGGAAGCCCTCGACGCCCAGCCAGTGCTGCACGAGGAACGTCAGGTGGAAGCCGATGAACAGCAGCCAGAAGTGGATCTTGCCGAGCTTCTCGTCGAGCATGCGCCCGGTGAACTTGGGCCACCAGTAGTAGAAGCCCGCGAACATCGCGAACACCACCGTGCCGAAGACCACGTAGTGGAAGTGCGCCACCACGAAGTAGCTGTCGGACAGCTGGAAGTCCAGCGTCGGCGAGGCCAGGATGACGCCGGTCAGACCACCGAACAGGAAGGTCGTGAGGAAGCCCAGCGAGAAGATCAGCGGGGTGTCGAAGGACAGAGATCCGCCCCACAACGTGCCGATCCAGTTGAAGAACTTCACTCCTGTCGGCACCGCGATCAAGAACGTCATGAAGGAGAAGAACGCGAGATCGACCGATCCGGTGACGAACATGTGGTGCGCCCACACCGCGACCGACAGGGCCGCGATCATGAGGGTCGCGCCGACCAGGCCGACGTAGCCGAAGATCGGCTTGCGTGCGAACACCGGGAGGATCTCGGTCACGATGCCGAAGAACGGCAGCGCGATGATGTAGACCTCGGGGTGCCCGAAGAACCAGAACAGGTGCTGCCACAGGATCGGGCCGCCGTTGGCGGGGTCGAACACGTTGGCGCCGAGGCGACGATCGGCCTCGAGGGCGAGCAGCGCGGCCGCGAAGATCGGGAACGCGATGATCACGAGCATGCCGGTGACCAGCGTGTTCCACACGAAGATCGGCATGCGGAACATGGTCATGCCCGGTGCGCGCATCGTGAAGATCGTGGTGATGAAGTTGACCGCACCGAGGATCGTGCCGAGGCCCGACATCCACAGGCCCATGACCCACAGGTCACCGCCGACGCCTGGTGAGTTGACCGCGTCGCTCAGCGGGGCGTACGCGAACCAGCCGAAGCTGGCGGCTCCGCCGGGGACGAAGAAGCCCGAGACGACGATCGTGCTGCCGAACAGGTACAGCCAGTAGCTGAACATGTTGAGGCGCGGGAACGCAACGTCGGGCGCACCGATCTGCAGGGGCATGATGGCGTTGCCGAAACCGAAGAACAGCGGCGTCGCGAACATCAGCAGCATGATCGTGCCGTGCATCGTGAACAGCTGGTTGTACGTCTCGTCGTCGACCAGCTGGGTGCCCGGCTGGGCGAGCTCGGCGCGGATCAGCAGCGCCAGGATGCCGCCGATGATGAAGAAGGCGAACGACGTGATGAGGTACATGTTGCCGATGATCTTGTGATCGGTCGTCGTCAGCACCGTCACGATCTTCTGGCCCAGGGTGCGCTCGCGCACCCCCGCCCTCAACTGTGTCGACGCATCGTCGAATGTTGCGGTGGCCATCAGTCGCCAGCTCCGTCCTTGTAGTCACCAGCACCGCTCTGGACCTCGTCCACGCGGCCGGTCTTGTCCTTGCCCTTGACGCCGGCGATGTTGTCGGCTTCCTTGGAGCCCACGGGGGCCCCGATCTGCCCATCGGCCTTGAGCTCAGCGATGTGCTTGTCGTAGTCGGCCCGCGACACCACGTTGACCTTGAAGATCATGCGCGAGTGGTAGACACCGCACAGCTCGGCGCAACGGCCCGTGAACGTCCCCTCGCGCGTCGGCGAGAGGTCGAAGCTGTTGATCTTGCCGGGGACGACGTCCAGCTTGAAGTAGAACTCGGGGATCCAGAACGAGTGCACGACGTCGGGCGACTTGAGCTCGAACCGGACCGACTCGTCGACCGGGAGCCAGAGCTCGGCGGGCTGCTGCGGTGTGCCGATGTCGAAGACTGCCTCGTTGTCGGCGGCCTCCTCGTCCATGTAGTTGAACGCCCACTGCCACTTGCTGCCGACGACCTCGATCGTGTGGTCGGGCTCGTCGACCCGCTCCAGCACCCGGTTCTGCGACGTGACGGTGTGGAAGAAGAACACTGCGACGATGACGACCGGCGCGAACGTGTAGAGCGCCTCGATCGGCAGGTTGTAGCGGATCTGCGGCGGGATCTCGTCGTCGTGACGACGGCGGTAGCGGATCGCCGAGTAGATGATGAGCCCGAAGACCACCAGGAAGACGACCAGGACCGCGATCCAGGCTCCCAGCCACAGCTCCCAGATGTCATCAGTGCGATCGGTGCTTCCCTTGGGGAGCGCGAGGCGCTGGAGATCTGAGTCGCTGTCCGGGGAGCAGCCACTCATTACGACGGCGGCCCCTACGAGAACCGCCCATTTCATCCGACCCACGAGGCGCCTTTCTGAACCATGATTGTCATTTGATGACTTCAAGAACTCTAACCCAGCGACCCTGCGTCGCCGCGCTGAGGTAGGCGTCCGTCGCGCCGACCCGGTGCGGTATGCACTCATGCGAGCGAGAGGGCTGCGTCGATGTCGGCGCGGGCGATCTCGCCGTACGCCGTGCCGATGCGCTTGAGGAATCCCTCGCGCTCCAGGACGTACTCCTGCGTGCCCTTGGTCTCCACGACGCTCGCGGCGATCGTGCAGCCGATCTGGGCCGAGCGCTCGAAGTCGAGGCCCGCGGCGACGCCGGCCAGGAAGCCTGCGCGGAAGCTGTCGCCGACCCCGGTCGGGTCGACGGCCACGACGCCCTCGATCGCGCCGACCTCGATGACGTCGCCGCCCTCGGGGAAGACCGACGCGCCGTGCTTGCCGCGGGTGATGACCTGCGTGCCGACGTGCGCGCGCACGTCCGCGGTGGACCAGCCCGTCTTCTGCTCGATGAGGGCGGCCTCGTAGTCGTTGCTGAACAGGTACGCGGCGCCGTCGATCAGGTCGCGGATGACGTCACCGTCGGCCCACGCGAGCTGCTGGGAGACGTCCGCGGCGAACGGGACGCCCTTCTCGCGGCACGCGCGCGTGTGGCGCAGCATGCCCTCGGGGTCGTCGGGACCGATGAGCACCAGGTCGAAGTCACTGCCGAGGGCGAACAGGTCGATGTCGCGGGACTCGGACATCGCTCCGGCGTAGAACGCCGCGAACTGCGCCAGATCGGCGTCGGTCGTGCAGACGAAGCGGGCCGTGTGGCGCGTCTCGGAGACACGGACGCCCGAGGTGTCGACGCCCGCCTCCTCGAGCCAGCCGCGGTACTCGATGTCGAAGTCGCGCCCGACGGAGCCGACGAGGAGGGAGCGGTGGCCCAGCTGGGCGAGCGCGAAGGAGATGTTCGCGGCGCACCCGCCGCGGCGGACGTCGAGGTCCTCCACGAGGAACGACAGCGAGATCTTGTCGAGCTGGTCCGGCACGAGTGAATCGGCGAACTTGCCCGGGAAGGTCATGAGGTGGTCAGTGGCGATCGAACCGGTGATGGCGAGGTGCACCCCCACACAATAGTCAACGCCCTCCTGCGTCTGCAGGAGGGCGTCGTGTGACACACGTCCGGGTCATGCCCGGCTGACTGGGCTCAGTGGAACGAGTCGCCGCAGGCGCACGAACCGGTGGCCGCGGGGTTGTCGATCGTGAAGCCCTGCTTCTCGATCGTGTCGACGAAGTCGATCGTCGCGCCGCCGAGGTACGGCAGGCTCATGCGGTCGACGACGACGTTGACGCCGCCGAAGGCGAAGATCTGGTCGCCGTCGAGCGAACGCTCGTCGAAGAACAGCTGGTAGCGCAGGCCCGAGCAGCCACCCGGCTGCACCGCGATGCGCAGGGCCAGGTCGTCGCGGCCCTCCTGGGCGAGCAGGCTGGCAACCTTGGACGCGGCGCCCTCGGACAGGCTCACACCGGTCTTGGTCTCTCCGGCGGTCTGGTCGGTCTCGACTGTCATGCGTACTCCCCATGGATCTGGTCTGGTGGACTCGTCGCCCTGGTCAACCTACGACGCGACGATTCCATTCCATCGTACGCCGTCACGCCTGAGATCGGGGCGACCACGTCCGGGCCACACGGGCCGAGAGATCGGCCAGGTGGGCGTACGGCTTGCTCATCGACGCCTCGACACCGACGCGCTCGGCGACCGCGTACGCCGACTCGACCCCCATCGCGCGCATCTCGCGCGATCCCACCTGCACCTGCCCGGCCAGGACGATGCAGGGCCGCGCGGCCTCGCGGGCGACGGACGCGACACCGAAGACCACCTTGCCCGCGCGCGACGAGAAGTCGTACGTGCCCTCCCCCGTCACGACGAGGTCGTGGTCGACGGCCTGACGGGTCAGCCCGACCGCCTCCGCCACGAGGTCGATGCCCGAGACCACCGAGCCGCCCAGCAGCATGAGCGCGAAGCCGAGCCCACCGGCGGCGCCGGCCCCCTTGGCGTCCGCGACCCTTCGCTCGGCGGGGGTCGGCCCGCAGACCGCACCGACGAAACCGTCAAGAATCCCGTCGACGCGCAGGATCTGCTCCTCCGTGAGCCCCTTCTGCGGGCCGAACGTCTTCGTGGCCCCGAACATCCCGAGCAGTGCGAGATCCACGTCGGACGCGATCACGAGATCGACGCCGGCGAGGCGTTCCCGGGCCGC
The DNA here is from genome assembly GCF_009649075.1 of Aeromicrobium yanjiei. Taxonomy (GTDB): domain Bacteria; phylum Actinomycetota; class Actinomycetes; order Propionibacteriales; family Nocardioidaceae; genus Aeromicrobium; species Aeromicrobium yanjiei. Next base: position 1,323,770 of record NZ_CP045737.1, on the reverse strand, counting down.
CGTCACGTCGACCCGGGTCACGCCCGCCAGCGCATCCGGTCCCGCGTCCAGGGGGACGTCGGCGGTGGCCCCGAGGGCGGCCAGCAAGCCTGCTCCCCCGTCGTTGGTCGCGCTGCCGCCGAGCCCCACGACGACGCGACCGGCACCGGCGGCGACTGCCTCCGCGACGACCTGGCCCACGCCGTACGTCGAGGCGTGCAGCGGGTCGAGGGGGTCCAGGAGGTGCAGCCCACATGCCTGGGCGCTCTCGACGTAGGCCGTGCCGTCAGCGTGCAGCACCGTCACCGGCACCTCGGTCCCGACGGGGCCGCGCACCGTCACCACCGCGAGCTCGCCCCCGAGCGCGGCGTGCAGCACGTCGACGAACCCCGGGCCGCCGTCCGACATCGCGGCGACCGTCAGCACGTCGTCCGGCGCGTGACGGTGCCACCCCTCGGCGATCGCGCGGGCCGCCTCGGGCGCCGACAGCGTGCCGCCGAAGGCGTCGGGCGCCACGAGCACCCTCATGCGCTAGGCGAGCGCCTGCTCGGCAGCGGCGATCAGCACGCTCGTTGCGAGGACGTCGATCGCGACCGCGAGCTCGTCGGGCGACGGGTACGACGGCGCGATGCGGATGTTGCGGTCACGCGGGTCGTCGCCGTACGGGAAGGCGGCGCCGGCCGGGGTCATCGCGACCCCTGCCTCACGGGTGAGCTCCACCACCCGGCTCGCGGTGCCGTCGACGACGTCGAGGCTCACGAAGTAGCCACCCTTGGGCTCGGTCCACGACGCCACGCCGTAGTCGCCCAGCCGCTCGCGCAGGATGCGCACGACCGCCTCGAACTTGGGCGCGAGGATCTCGCGGTGGCGGTCCATCAACGCGTGCACGCCGTCGGTGCTGCCGAGGTAGCGAGCGTGCCGCAGCTGGTTGACCTTGTCGGGGCCGATCGTGCGCTTGCCGAGGTGGCTGAGGTACCAGCGGATGTTGTCCGCGGAGCTGCCGAGGAACGAGACTCCCGCACCCGCGAAGGTGATCTTGGACGTCGAGGCGAAGATCACCGCGCGGTCCGGGTGCCCGGACGCGACGCAGAGGCCGAGGATGTCGGCGGTCTTGGTCCGCTCCGGGGTCAGGTGGTGCACCGCGTAGGCGTTGTCCCAGAAGATGCGGAAGTCGGGGGCCGCGGTGTCGAGGGCCGCGAGCTCGGCGGCGACGGCCTCGCTGACGACCGAGCCGGTCGGGTTGCCGTAGGTCGGGACGAGCCACATGCCCTTGACCGCGGGATCCTTGACCACCTCGCGGACGGCCTCCATGTCGGGACCGTCGTCGTTGAGCGCGACCGGGATCATCTCGATGCCGTACTCCTCGAGCAGGGCGAAGTGACGGTCGTAGCCGGGCACGGGGCACACGAACTTGACCGACTCCTCCACTCCCCACGGCTGCTCGGAGCCCGGGACGCCGTGGAAGAGGGCGAAGACGAGGTTGTCGTGCATGATCGCAAGGCTCGCGTTGTCTCCTGCGACGACCTGCTCGACCGGCACCTGCATGATGGGCGCGAAGATCTCGCGCAGCTCGAGCAGACCGGTCAGCCCGCCGTAGTTGCGGGTGTCGGTGCCCTGCGCATCGGTGAAGTCGTCACCGGGCAGGTGGAGCAGCTCGTTGGACAGGTCCAGCTGGGCGGGCGACGGCTTGCCGCGCGTCAGGTCGAGCTTGAGCCCGCTGTCCTTGAGCGCGCGATGTTTGGCCGTCTGCTCGTCGAGGATGGCCTGGATCTGGTCACGGGTCAGTTCGTCGAAGCTCACCCGTCCAATCTAGCCTCTCGGCCGCCCGGGCATCAGCCCAGACCGGGCGCGCCCCAGATCGCGAGCCACTTGCTGAGATCGGGCTCGACGGGGACGTCGTCGGCGATCAGGCCACGGGTCTGCAGCTCCACCGCGTTGTCGCGACGCTCGCCGGTGTCGGGCGCGAACGGGTAGAACGTGCCCTGCTTGTAGAGGTAGACCAGCCCGTACGGCTTGCCGGCCGGCGTCGTGAAGACGACCGTCGAGCACAGCAGGGACGAGCCGAAGCCCGCGTCCACGAGTGAGGAGTTGACTGCGTGCAGGTCGGTCACCAGGCCGGAGATGTCGCCGTCGGCGCGGGTGACGGTCAACCAGTGGAAGCCGAACCGGTCCTCCGAGCGCGTGACCGTGGAGCCGACGCTCGACGTGATGAGCTGCTCGGCCTCGGCCATGACCTGGTCGTCGGCGGTGCCCTCGACGTCGCGGAAGCAGACCGATCCCGAGCCTGTCGGGGTGAAGCCCTGCGTCTGCAACGAGATGACAGCTTGGGGGACGGCGAACAGCACGTCCAGGTCGGCCGGCGGCGGCTTGCTGCGGCCGAGGATCGAGTCGAAGATTCCCACGCGCCGAGACTAGCCCTGCTCGGAGAGCTCTGCGCTGACCTGGGCCAGCTGGTCCAGGCGCTGCTGCAGCGGCGGGTGGGTCGAGAACATCGCCCCGACCGACTGACGGTTGATCGCCGGCGCGAAGAAGAACGCGCTGATGGCCTGGCTCTCGCGCAGGTCCCGGTTGGGGATCCTGGCCATCTCTCCGGAGATCTTGACCAGCGCCGACGACAGCTTGGACGGGCGGCCGGTCATGTACGCCCCGCTGCGGTCCGCGCTGAGCTCGCGGTAGCGCGACAGCGACCGGGTCAGCACGAAGCTGAGCGCGTACACCAGCATGCTGACGAGGAACACGACCGCGAAGACCGCGCCGCTGTTCCTGTTGTCACGGCTGCCGAAGATGTTGCCCGCGTACAGGCCCCACCGGGTGATGAACCCCGCGAGCAGGCCGATCGACGACGCGACGGTCATGACGGTGACATCGCGGTTGGCGACGTGGGACAGCTCGTGCGCGAGGACGCCCTCGAGCTCGTCGGCGTCCAGCCGCTGCATGATGCCGGTCGTGACGCAGACCGACGAGTGCCGGGGCGAGCGTCCGGTCGCGAACGCGTTGGGCATGTCGGTGACGGCCACCGCGACCCGCGGCTTGGGCATGTCGGCCAGCGCGCACAGGCGATCGATCATCGCGTGCAGCTCGGGCGCCTGCTGCGGCTCGACGACCTGGGCGTTCATCGACTTGAGCGCGAGCGTGTCCGAGAAGTACCACTGGCCCCACGCGAGCGCGAGGACGATCACGAGGGCGAGGACGCCGAGGTCCGTGAAGGAGTACAGCACCGCCGCGAACAGGATGTAGAGCGCGCCCAGCCCGAGGCTGACACCGCCCATCCGCAGGGTCAGTCCGCGGTCACTCCGAAATCGGGTGCGTGCCACTGTCGTCCTTCCGGTGCGTGATCTGGTCGAGCTGCCGGTCGACCTCGGCGTCGTCGAGCGCAGCGTCGAACTGGCGGCGCAGCGCGTCGTCGGGAGACTCCCCCGCCTTGGTCACGATGCCCTCCGCGACGAGCTCGTCGACTGCGTCCGACTGGGCCTCGAGCTCGCGCGTACGCCGCTCGGCCGACTCCATCGCCTGGTTGACGTCGCTCACGGCCGAGCCGATCCCGGTCGTCGCGCTGTTGATCTCTGCGCGCGCCGAGGCCGCGGTGTGCCGGGCGGCGAGGGTGTCCTTGCGGACCCGGAAGCCCTCGACCTCCTGCTCGACCTTCATGGCCGCGAGCTCGAGCTTGTCCTCCTCGGCCTTCAGGCTGGCGCGACGCTCCTCGAGGTCGGCGGCCGTCTTCTCCAGCATCACCTTGCGCGTCAGGAACGCGCGAGCCACGTCGTCATTGCCCTGGTCGACCGCCTGACGGGCCTGGTCGTCGAGCTGGGACGCCTGCTGGGCGATCGACGCGAGCTGCAGCTCGACGCGCTTGCGGCTCGTCGCGACGTCCGCGACACCACGGCGCACCTGCCGGAGCAGGGCCGTCTGGTTGCGGTAGGTCTCGTCCAGCCTGTCCTTCAGTGCCCCGGGGTCGTCACTGTCCGCGCGGCGCGATCTCCACCAACGGGTGACGCGTTGACCGATGCTCATGCTCACAAGCGTACGGGTAGGGTTGCGAGGGTGGTAGACGAGACAGAAGCAGGCAAGGGCCGCGCGACACCCACGCGCAAGGAGGCCGAAGCCGCTCGCAAGAAGCAGATGAAGACCCCGATGTCCCGCAAGGAGCAGCGCAAGCGGGACGCGGCCGCACGCGAGCAGGTCCGTCTCAAGCAGCGCGAGGCCCTCAAGAGCGGCGACGAGCGCTATCTGCCGGCTCGCGAGCAGGGACCGGTCCGCCGCTTCTCCCGCGACTGGGTCGACCGCCGCTACAACGTCGCGGAGTTCCTGCTCCCGATCCTGGTCGTCCTGCTGGTCCTGTTCGCGGTCGGCAGCGACAGCACCGCGCTCACCTCGGTGCTCACGGCGGTCGCCTACCCCGCCATCATCGTCGCGACCGTCATCGACGAGGTCATCATGACCCGCGGTCTCCGCAGGGAGCTCAAGGCCCGGTTCGGGCCCGAGTCGGTCAAGGGCTCGGTGATGTACGCGGTGCTGCGCAGCACGCAGCTGCGCCGCTTCCGTCTGCCCAAGCCGCAGGTCGCGCGCCGCGAGAAGCTCGGCACCAACTACCGCTGAGCCCGTCTGGCGGGTCCCCGCTCAGTTGTTCTCGGCGTGCAGCGACATCGGTCCGTAGATCTCGCTCTCGCCATCGAACAGGCGCACCTGATCGATGCCCTGCTCGAGGAGCTCGCCGAACGCCTCGCCGACCCACGACTCGGCGTCGCCGCGGTTGTCGAACTCCTCGGAGCGACCGGTCACCTCGCCCGTCGAGCTCTCGAACGTCCAGGTCCACGCCATGGTCATGACTCCTTCGTCGACGGTTGCACGAACGGCGGCTTGGTCACCGTGAACGCCTCGGAGCGGCCGCGCACGTCCACGACCACTGTCGCGCCATCCTCGACGGCGGGGTCGAGGAGCGCAAGTGCGATGCCCTGACGCAGGGTCGGCGAGAACGTGCCCGACGTGACCTCTCCGAGCTCGCTGCCCTCCGCATCGGCCACGCGCATGCCGGGACGCGGGATGCCGCGTCCCTGCGCGAGCAGACCGCGCAGCGTGGGGACCGTCTTCTCGGCGCGCTGGCGCTCGAGCGCCGCCTTGCCCCAGAACGTCTCCTTGTCCCATCCGACGGCCCAGCCCGCGCGGGCCATGACCGGGCTGATCTCGGCCGACAGCTCGTGACCGTGCAGGGGGTAGCCCATCTCGGTGCGCAGGGTGTCACGGGCGCCCAGTCCGCAGGCGCGGATGCCGTACGCCTCGCCGGCGGCCATCACGGCGTCCCACACCGAGGTGGCCGATCCGGCCGGGACCACGAGCTCGTAGCCGCGCTCGCCGGTGTAGCCCGTGCGGCAGACCGTGATGTCGTGGTCGGCGATGCGGGCATCCGCGAACGACATGTAGTCGTGGTCGACCGGCAGGTCGAGCGCCTGCAGCACCTCGTCGCTGGACGGGCCCTGGATCGCGAGGATCGCGTAGTCGCGGTGCAGGTCGGTGACCTCGATGCCCTCCGGCGCAGCGTCCCGAACACGGGCCACGACCGCCGCGGTGTTGGCCGCGTTGGGGATCAGGAACACCTCGAAGTCGCTGCGCAGGTAGGCGATGAGGTCGTCGACCGTGCCACCGTCCTCGTCGCAGCACAGCGTGTACTGCGCCTTGCCGGGCCGGATGCGCCTCAGGTCGTTCGTGAAGCACGCGTTGACGAAGTCGGCCGCGCCCGTGCCCCGCACCAGGGCCTTGCCCAGGTGGCTGACGTCGAACAGGCCGACCCCCTCACGGACCGCCTTGTGCTCGGCCAGCACTCCCCCACCGGCGTACTCCAGCGGCATGTCCCAGCCGCCGAACTCGGCGAGCTTGGCGCCGAGCGCCACGTGACGGTCGTGCAGGGGTGAGTGCAGCAGATCCATGGTCCTCAACCTAGAGCAGGCTCGCGACGTCCGCCGGTGCGACCTTAGAGTGGCTGGCATGCCCACCGTCACCCTCAGCACATCGAAGCCGACCACCGCCCGCGCCGACGTCCTGGTCCTCGGGATCCGCAACGACGACGACAAGGGCGAGCTCGCCGAGGCCCTCGACCTGATGGGGTTCTCCGGCGAGAAGGGCCAGACCGTGAGATTCCCGTCGGGCGGACTGGCCAAGGCGCCGGTCGTGGTGGCGGTCGCGCTGCCCGCCGAGCCCACCGCCGAGGACCTGCGCCGCGCCGCCGCCAACGGCGTACGCGCCGCGAAGAACGCGACCAGTGTCGCGGTCGCCCTCCACCCGGCCGGCGTCGACGAGGTCGAGGCCATCGCCGAGGGGATCGAGCTCGGCACGTACCGCTACGAGGCGTACAAGACGAAGAAGAACGACAAGAAGGCTCGCGAGGTCACCTCGGCGGCCATCCTGACCCCCTTCGCCCGTCAAGGCACCGCGACCCGGGCGCTCGAGCGCGCCGCCACCGTCGCGGCCGCGGTCAACGCCGCGCGCGACTGGGTCAACACCCCGCCGGGCGACAAGCGACCTGCCGATCTCGTCGAGGCGTTCACGCAGCACGCGGGCACCGACGTCAAGGTGACCGTCTGGGACGAGAAGCGGCTCGCGAAGGAGCGGTGTGGCGGCATCCTCGGCGTCGGCCAGGGGTCCGACAGCCCTCCGCGTCTGCTGACCCTGTCGTACGAGCCCGAGGACGCCGTCTCGCACCTGGCGCTCGTGGGCAAGGGCATCACGTTCGACTCGGGAGGACTCTCGATCAAGCCCGGCGCCTCGATGCAGACCATGAAGCTCGACATGGCCGGCGCGGCCGCCGTCGTCGCCGCGACCGTCGCGATCGCACGCCTCGGCCTGCCGATCAAGGTCACCGCCTACGCGTGCGTCGCCGAGAACATGCCGAGCGGCCGGGCCACCCGGCCCGGTGACGTGCTGCGCATGCGCAGCGGGGCGACCGTCGAGGTGCACAACACCGATGCCGAGGGCCGCCTCGTCCTGGCCGACGGCCTCTCGCTCGCGGCCGAGACCGCACCCGACCACATCGTCGACGTCGCGACCCTGACCGGCGCGTGCATGGTCGCGCTCGGCCAGCACACGACTGGCATCCTGGGCAACGACGAGGAGTTCTCCGAGACCGTGCTGGCCGTGTCCCGGGACGCCGGCGAGTCCATGTGGCGACTGCCGATCACCGAGGAGATGAAGGGCGTCGTGACGTCCTCCAGCATCGGCGACCTGCGCCAGCACAACCCCAAGCCGTACGGCGGCACGCTGTTCGCGGCGGCGTTCCTGCGGGAGTTCGTGGGCGATGTGCCCTGGGCGCACCTGGACATCGCGGGTCCGTCGTTCAACGAGGGCAGCGCCTTCGACTACACCCCCGTGGGCGGCACCGGCACCGGCGTGCGGACGCTCGTGCGGCTCGCGACGGAGCTGGCCGGGGCTCGATGACGTTCGACGTCGCGACCACCGCCGCTCTCGACCGGCGACTGGCCAAGGAGCAGTCGGAGCGGCGCCTGCCCTCGGTCGCGGCCGCCGTCGTCCGGTCCGGTGAGATCGCGTGGAGCGGCGCCGTCGGCGCGGTGGACGGCCGCGCGGGAGGAGAGCCGGCGACGACGGACACCCAGTACCGGATCGGCTCGATCTCCAAGACGTTCGTGGCCGTGGAGGTCATGCGGCTGCGCGACGAGGGCCTGCTGGCGATCGGCGACACCATCGGGACGTACCTGCCCGAGGTCCCCTTCGGACAGGTGACGATCGCCCAGCTGCTCACCCACACGTCGGGTCTGCAGTCCGAGACCGACGGCGACTGGTGGGAGCGAACACCCGGCGGCAGCTGGGACGAGCTGCTCGCGTCCGGGACCGCGCTGCGCTTCACCCCGGGCACCGTGTTCCACTACTCCAACCTCGGCTATGGCGTGCTGGGCGAGCTCGTCGCCCGCCTGCGGGGTCGCCCGTGGCAGGACGCCGTCCGGGACGAGATCCTTGAGCCCCTCGGCATGCACCGCACGACTCCGCGGCCCACCTGGGCAGCTGCGCCGGGCCTCGCGGTCCACCCGCTCGCGGACCTGCTGCACGTCGAGCCCGAGCACGATGCGGGCGCGATGTCGCCCGCAGGGCAGCTGTGGTCCACCGCCGACGACCTGGCGACGTGGGCGGCGTTCCTCGCGGGCCGTGTCCACGACGTCCTCGCGGAGTCCACGCTCCGGGAGATGCTGCGACCCGTGGCGGTCAACGACGTCCCAGGTGCGACCTGGGGCGGCGCGCACGGACTCGGGTGGCAGATGTGGAACGCGGAGGGACGCCGGTACGCCGGCCACGGCGGGTCGATGCCCGGATTCCTCGCGGGCCTGCGCGTCGAGCTGGAGACCGGTGACGGCGTCGTCCTCATGACGAACGCCACCAGCGGGCTGAGCACGGCCACGACGGATCTGCTGGAGATCGTCCGCGACCGCGAGCCTGTCGCGCCGAAGCCGTGGCACGCGGATGCCTCACAGGCGGACGCCCTCGATCTCGTGGGTCCTTGGTACTGGGGCACGTACGAGTTCACGCTGGCACTCGGTGCCGACGGCGGGCTGCGCCTCGGCGAGCCGGGTCAGGGCCGGGGCGCCCGGTTCACCCGGGACGGGGACCGCTGGACGGGGCTCGAGGGCTACTACCGCGGCGAGCCGCTGGCGGTCGAGCGGGACGAGCAGGGGCGCCCCGCGCGCCTCGTCCTGGCCAGCTTCGTGTTCACCCGCACCCCGTACGACCACGCCGTCGAGATCCCCGGCGGCGTGGACCCGCAGGGCTGGCACTAGCCCTCCCCCGCAACCCGCCCAGATGTGCGGACTCCTGCACCGAATCCGCACGCGAAAGCGTGCAGGAGGGCGCAAATCGGGGCGGGGGTCAGTCCGGCAGGCCGAGGGCGCGGGCGGCGTCCTCGACGGTGTCCCACTTCTCGCGCTGACCGCCGAGGCGGTCGGGGTGGGCCTGCTTGCGGGCCTTGCGGTAGACGCGCATCAGGTCGTCGAAGGACGGGTTGCTCGGCAACGGGTCCGATCCCGCGATCGACTCCAGCGTCATGATCGCGCGCAGCTCGCGGGGCGTCTGGGTCTTCGCGACGGGAGCAGTGGTCGTGGTCGACGACGTGGAGGACGTCGAGGAGGCCCTGGCCTTGCGCAGGTCGTACTCGCGCTTGCGGGACGGGATCGGGACGAGGTTGGAGTCGTAGACCGGCACCTGGAGCTTCTTACGGGCGAAGTCGTGACCGGCCTGCGGTGAGGCCACCCGGCGCCGGATCGACTCACCGTCGTCCGCGACGAGGAGCAGCGTCGCCTGCGTGACCGCGGTCTGTGGCTCGATCCATGCCTCCACGCCGCGCCGGGTGGCGGCGAACTCGCGCAACGCCTCGAGGTCGGCCCGGCTCGCGTTGCGGTCGGACACCGACGCCCCGCCGGCGGTCCTGGCCTTCCGGCCACGGAAAATTCCCATGCGACAAGTGTGCCCGATCGCCGGGCGCCGCCCGTCGAACCCCAGTGGCACAGTTCTTGCCTTGAGTGACAAGATGTGGATGCACATCGTCTTTGGGAGGACACCGTGGCGGACGTCGCCGGCAACAACTTCGACATCGTAATTCTCGGCGGCGGAAGTGGCGGCTACGCCTGCGCGCTCCGCGCCGTCCAGCTGGGCAAGTCTGTGGCCCTCATCGAGAAGTCCAAGCTCGGCGGCACCTGCCTGCACTGGGGCTGCATCCCGACCAAGGCCATGCTGCACGCGGCCGAGGTCGCCGACGGCGCCCGCGAAGGCGCCAAGTTCGGCGTGAAGTCGACCTTCGAGGGCATCGACATGGCGGCGGTCAACTCCTACAAGGACGGCGTCATCGACCGTCTCTACAAGGGCCTGCAGGGCCTCATCAAGTCCGGCGGCATCACGGTCGTCGAGGGTGAGGGCAAGCTGGTCGACCCCAAGACCGTCGAGGTCAACGGCGAGCGCTACACCGGCACCAACGTCGTCCTGGCCACCGGTTCGGTCTCCCGCACCCTCGGCCTGGAGATCGGCGGACGGGTCATCACCTCGACCGAGGCGCTGAAGATGTCCGAGGTCCCTGAGCGGGTCGTCATCATCGGCGGCAGCGTCATCGGCGTCGAGTTCGCGTCCGTGTGGAAGTCCTTCGGCGCCGACGTCACGATCATCGAGGGCCTGCCGACGCTCGTCCCGCTGGAGGACCCCTCGCTGAGCAAGCAGCTCGAGCGCGCGTTCCGCAAGCGCAAGATCAACTTCAAGACCGGCGTCAAGTTCGACTCGGTCAAGCAGACCGAGAACGGCGTGACCGTGACCCTCGAGGACGGCACCACGATCGACACCGACCTGGTGCTCGTCGCTGTCGGCCGCGGTCCCAACTCCGCCGGCATGGGCTACGAGGAGGCCGGCATCACGGTCGACCGCGGCTGGGTGCCCACCAACGAGCGCCTCGCGACCAACGTCGACGGCGTGTTCGCGGTCGGTGACCTCGTCCCCGGCCTGCAGCTCGCGCACCGCGGCTTCGCCCACGGCATCTTCGTCGCCGAGGAGATCGCGGGCCTCAACCCGCAGCCCGTCATCGACGCCGGCATCCCCCGCGTGACGTACTGCGACCCCGAGATCGCGTCGGTCGGCATCACCGAGCCCCAGGCCCGGGAGAAGTTCGGCGACGACGGCGTCGAGACGGTCGAGTACAGCCTCGGCGGCAACGGCAAGTCCCAGATCCTCGGCACGACGGGCAGCATCAAGCTCGTCCGCGAGAAGGACGGGCCGATCGTCGGTGTCCACATGATCGGCGCCCGCTACGGCGAGCAGGTCGGTGAGGCCTCGCTGATCGTGAACTGGGAGGCCTACCCCGAGGACGTCGCGCAGTTCATCCACGCTCACCCCACCCAGAACGAGGCGCTCGGCGAAGCTGCGCTCGCCCTCGCCGGCAAACCGCTCCACTCCCACGCCTGACCGAGATCCAGAGGACATCATGGCCACGTCTGTCACCCTTCCCGCTCTTGGTGAAAGCGTCACCGAGGGCACAGTCACGCAATGGCTGAAGTCCGTCGGCGACACCGTCGCCGTCGACGAGCCGCTCCTGGAGATCTCGACCGACAAGGTCGACACCGAGATCCCCTCCCCCGTCGCGGGCGTCCTGCTCGAGATCAAGGCCGAGGAGGACGACACGGTCGAGGTCGGTGCGGTCCTCGCGATCATCGGTGAGGAGGGTGAGAGCGCCGGAGGCGACCCCGCCCCCGAGTCCGAGGGCTCCGAGGAGCCTGCGGCCGAGGCACCCGAGCCGGCGCCCGAGGCCGAGGAGCGCACCGTCACCCCCGACGACAGCGCCGAGCAGGCCCACGACGTGGCCGAGACGGCCGCTGCACCCCAGGCTGAGACCGCGCCTGCATCCGGCGGCGGCACCGAGGTGACCCTGCCTGCACTCGGCGAGAGCGTCACCGAGGGCACGGTCACCCAGTGGCTCAAGGCCGTCGGGGACGACGTCGCGGTCGACGAGCCGCTCCTGGAGATCTCGACCGACAAGGTCGACACCGAGATCCCCTCGCCCGTGGCCGGCAAGCTGCTCGAGATCCGCGCCGAGGAGGACGAGACCGTCGAGGTCGGTGCCGTGCTCGCCGTGATCGGTGCCGAGGGCGACGCACCCGCGTCCGCACCCGAGCCGAAGAAGCCCGAGCCGAAGAAGGAGCAGGCTCCCCCGCCGCCGCCGGCTCCCGAGCCGACGCCCGAGCCCGAGCCCGAGCCGACACCCGAGCCCGAGCCCGCAGCCGCGCCTGAGCCCACCCCGGCCCAGCCCGAGACGCAGGCTGCTCCCGAGTCCGCTCCCGCCCCGGCCGCCCCGGCCGAGAGCAACGGCGACTCGTACGTCACGCCGATCGTTCGCAAGCTGGCCAAGCAGCACGACGTCGACCTCGCCGGTATCACCGGCACCGGCGTCGGCGGCCGCATCCGCAAGCAGGACGTGCTCGACGCCGCTGCTGCCGCGTCCAAGCCGGCCGAGCCGGCCGCTCCTGCGGCCTCCGCTCCGGCCGCTGCTCCCGCGGCTGCACCGTCCGAGCTGCGTGGCAAGACCGAGAAGGTCACCCGCCTGCGCAAGATCATCGCGGCCCGCCTCGTCGAGTCCCTGCAGACCTCGGCCCAGCTGACGCAGGTCCACGAGGTCGACGTCACCGAGGTCGCACGTCTCCGTGCCCGCCACAAGGACGCGTTCCTCGAGCGCGAGGGCGTCAAGCTGACGTTCCTGCCCTTCTTCGCCAAGGCCGCGGTCGAGGCGCTGAAGTCCTACCCGCAGCTCAACTCGGCGCTGGACCTCGAGGCGGGCACGATCACGTACCCGGCCGGCGAGCACCTCGGCATCGCGGTCGACACCGAGCGCGGCCTGCTGGTCCCGACGATCAAGGACGCGGGCGACCTGTCCATCGCCGGGCTGGCCCGCAAGATCGCCGACTCGGCCGAGCGCACCCGCACCAACAAGATCTCGCCCGACGAGCTCTCCGGTGCGACGTTCTCGATCACCAACCTCGGCAGCAACGGCGCCCTTTTCGACACGCCGATCATCAACCAGCCGCAGGTCGCGATCCTGGGTGTCGGCGCCGTCGTGAAGCGCCCGGTCGTCATCACCGACGACCACGGCAACGACAGCATCTCCGTGCGGAGCATGGCCTACCTCGCGCTGACCTACGATCACCGGGTCATCGACGGCGCCGACGCAGGTCGGTTCCTGACGGCGGTCAAGCAGCGCCTCCAGGCCGGGTCGTTCGAGGCCGAGCTGGGATCCTGACCCGTGCATGTCGTCATCGGTGGGGCGTCCGGCTTCCTCGGCACGGCCCTGACCACGCACCTGCGTGGTCGGGGCCACCGGGTGACACGGCTCGTCCGCACCGGCCCCCCCGGTGACGACACGTCGGTGTGGGACCCGGCCGCCGGCCGGATCGACCAGGTCCTGGTCGACCGGGCCGACGCGGTGGTCAACCTGTCGGGATCCTCGATCTCGCAGTGGCCCCGCACGAGCTCTCGCAAGCAGGAGATCCTGCACTCACGGCTGACCGCGACGAGCACTCTCGCGAAGGCGGTCGCCGCCTCCTCGACGCCCACGGTCTTCGTCTCCGGCTCGGGCATGTCCTGGTACGGCACCGAGCGGGGCGCGGAGGTCCTGACCGAGTCCAGCACTCCCGGTACCGGCTTCCTCGCCGACGTCTCCCACCAATGGGAGGCCGCGGCGGCCCCCGCGGCCGAGGCCGGCGCCCGCACCTGCATCGTCCGGACGTCCATCGTGCTGGACGGCAACGGCGGCATGCTCGCGCTCATGCTTCCCGTCTGGAAGCTCGGCGGTGGCGCCAAGCTCGGCAACGGCCGGCAGTACATGTCCTTCATCTCCCGGCACGACTGGGTCCGCGGCGTCGAGCACCTGCTGGTGAACGACGAGCTCTCCGGCCCCTTCAACTTCGCGATGCCGGTGCCGGTGACCAACGCCGAGTTCACCGACGCCCTGGGCGACGCAGTCCACCGGCCGACGTTCCTGGCGGTGCCGTCGTTCGCGGTCAAGGCCGCGCTGGGCGGGCTCTCCGAGGACCTGCTCGGCTCGCTGCGCCTCGTCCCGAGCGCGCTGACCGATGCGGGCTTCGCCTTCGCCGAGCCCGATCTCCCCGCAGCCCTGGCCACTGCGCTGTCGTGAGCGCGCCCCAGCCGCACGAGCCGCTCACCGACCCCGCAGCGCGGATCGTGGAGTATCTCGACTTCTTCCGCTCCGAGGTGCGCCGCCAGGTCTCGGGGCTCTCCCCCGACGTCCTCGGCACCACGCTCGTCCCGTCCGGGTGGACGATCCCCCAGCTCGTCGAGCACCTGGTGCACATGGAGCGCAGGTGGGTGGTCTGGGGATTCCTCGGCGAGGACGTCCCGTCCCCGCGCGCCGATCGCGACGCGGACGGCCACTGGGTGACCGACCGCTCGATCGACGTGCTGCTCGACGCCCTCGACGAGGTCGGCCGACGGACGGCGGAGATCGTCGAGGAGCACGGTCCGTACGAACGCGCGCGTGAGGGAGGGATGTTCGGCCCGGACGATGAGCTGCCCACGCTGCTCGGCATCCTGTTCCATGTCATGCAGGAGCACGCCCGCCACGCGGGTCACCTCGACATCGTGCGCGAGCTGATCGACGCCGGCGCTGACGAGGCCTCACCCGTCACCTGAGCCGACTGCCCGCGATCCGCCAGCCGTCGCGTGTGCGCTGCAACGTCACGCGGTGCCGCGAGGGCCGGTCGCGGGGCAGGTCGGTCACGGAGCCGTCGCCCCACTCGACCTGGGCCGGTGCCAGGACGTCGACCACGTCGAGCGTCGCCCTGTCGGCACCCGTGCTCACGACCCGACACGTGAGCACGCGCAGCCGGGCGCCCACCACCCGGCCGTCGCGATCGGCGTACGAGCGGATCGTCGCTGCGTCGGCGGCCATCGCCCGACTACCGGCGACGTACACCGTGGCGAGCCTCGTGGGGTCTGCCTCCGCGAACGCCGCAGCCCGATCCGCGTCGAGCGTCGCCAGCCGCACGGCCCATTGGTCGGCCGGTGCGGGAGAGGTCTGGCGCAGCGCCATCACGATCACCCAGATCCAGTCCATGCCTCCACTGTCGCGGCGTCCGCCCGTTCGTGCGTCCGCGTGTCCACAGCCCGTGGTGGACGGCGGGGATAGTCTGGGCGGGTGACGACGATCGAGATCCTCGACGACTGGTACGGCGCCAATGCGATCGACTACGAGGACGCCTGGGAGATCCAGCGCAGCCTCCACGCGCAGCGCGTCGCGGACGAGATCGGCGACACCGTGATGTTCCTCGAGCACCCCCCGGTCTACACCGCGGGACGCCGCACCGAGCCGCACGAGCGGCCGTTCGACGGCACCCCGGTCGTCGACGTCGATCGGGGCGGCAAGATCACCTTCCACGGCCCCGGCCAGCTCGTGGGCTATCCGATCACCAAGCTGCCCTCGCACGTCCTGGTGGTCGACTACGTCCGGCGCGTCGAGGAAGCCATGATCCGCGCTGCCGCCGACCTGGGCGTCACGACCGGGCGCGTGCAGGGACGCTCGGGCGTCTGGGTCGCGGCCTCCGGGGTCCGACCCGAGCGCAAGGTCGGCGCGATCGGCATCCGGGTCTCGCGCGGCGTCACGATGCACGGCTTCTCGCTCAACGCCGACGTCGACCTCGCGTTCTACGAGCGATTCGTGCCGTGCGGCATCGCCGACGCCGGTGTCACCTCGCTGTCAGCAGAGGTGGGCCGCGACGTCACGGTCCGCGAGACCGCGCGCGCCGTGGCCCCCCACCTGGCCGAGCTGCTGGCGTGGGAGCCCTACTCGCCGTCGCCCGACCTCGCCGAGCAGGTCGAGATCGGGCCACGGGTCCCCGTGGGCTCCCCCGTCATTCGCTGAGCCGCAGCGCCTCACCGAAACCGATCTTGCGATCGGTGCGCATGAGCGTGCGCTCGTAGAGTCGGGCCGCGAAGCGTACGAGCACGACGGCGCCGAGGACATTGACCGCGAGGGCCACCCCGACCTGCCAGGCGGGCACGCCGCCCTCGGCCATCCGGGAGGGCATCATCATCGCCGAGACCACCGGCAGCATCGACACGACTGTCTTGACGCTCGCGCCGGCCGTCACGGCCAGGATGTAGGGCGCGAACAAGATCACCTGGCCGGGCATCGTGGTCGACTGCAGGTCCTCCTGCCGGGACGCCAGCGAGCCGGCAACCGCCCACAGGCCCGCCAGTGCGACGAACCCCAGCACGAAGAACAGCACGTACCAGGCCACGGCAGGGCCGATCGCGGAGAGGACCGAGGTCTCGCCTGTCAGTGCGAGCGACGCGACGCCCACGACCGCGAGCACCACGATCTGCCCGAGGGCCAGGGCCGTGTTGCCGACGATCTTGCCCCACAGCATCGCCCGGATCGGCACGGCGGCGGCCAGGATCTCCACGACCCGGCTCTCCTTCTCCTGCACGACGCTCTGCGCGATGTTCATGCCGAAGATGACGGCGGTGAGGTAGAACAGCAGCACGAACACGAACGCGGTCGCCTGGCGCGGCCCAGCGTCCTCGCCGTCGGGGTCCAGCAACCGCTCGGCGACCGCCGAGCCGCGCTGCAGCTCGTCGAGGTCGACGCCCTGCGCCGCAGCGTTGTCGGCCAGTGCGGAGGCGGACGCGACGGCCGTGAGCGCGCTCGACAGCGTGGGGTCCACCTCCCGGTCGCCGACGATCTCGTAGCCCTCGTCTGTGGCGATCAGGGCGGCGTCGACGTCGTCGTCGCGGACGGCCTTCTCGGCCGCGGCCACCGACTCGTACGAGCGTGCCGTCGCGTTCGAGCCGTCGTCCGCACGGTCCACGAGATCGGAGGCGGACGACACCAGGTCCGCGCCCTGCCGGTCCACGACCGCCACGGTGTGATCGGTGGGCCGTCCGCCGAGGATCGAGGTCAGCACCACCAGTGCGACGATGCCGGCTGCCATCGCGAGCACTCCGTACAGGAACGACTTCTCGCGCACGCGGGTCATGACCTCGCGCTCGGCGACGACACGCCAGGCGCCGCGCGCTCCGCGGTCGGGCTCTCGGGTCAGCGTGCTCATCGGATGACCTCCTTGAAGATCGCGGAGAGGGGTTGGCGCACGGGGCTGAACTCGACGACGGGCTCGCGGGCGATGACCGCGGCGAGCAGGTCTGCCGGGGTGGTCCCGTCGAGGTCGACCAGGGCGACCGGACCGGCGACGTCACGCACCTGGATGCCACGCAGGTCCCGGATCCAGGCGGCATCGGTCCCGTCGAGGACGATGCGATAGCGATCGGCACCCTTGCCGCGCAGCTCGTCCACCGGACCCGCCGCGACGACGCGCCCGTGGGACAGGATCACCAGGTCGTCGCACAAGCGCTCGACCAGGTCGAGCTGGTGGCTGGAGAACAGCATCGGCTTGTCGCCCGCCTCCTTCGTGAGCAGCTCTGCCATGGCATCGACGGCGACCGGGTCGAGCCCGCTGAACGGCTCGTCGAGCACCAGCGCCTCCGGGCGGTGGATCAGCGCGGCTGCGATCTGCACGCGCTGCTGGTTGCCGAGGGACAAGGTGTCGAGCATGTCGTCGGCGCGGTCCGCCAGGTCGAAGTGCTCGAGCAGCTCCAGTGCGCGACGCCGCGCCTCCGCCCGCTCGATACCGTGCAGCCGGGCGAGGAACACGAGCTGGTCGGTCAGCCTCATGCGGGGATAGAGCCCGCGCTCCTCGGGCATGTAGCCGAAGCGGCGGCGCTGGCCGGTCGAGATGGGCTCGCCGTTCCACAGCACCTCCCCCGACGTCGGCGCCAGGACGCCGAGGATCATGCGCATCGTCGTGGTCTTGCCGGCGCCGTTGGCCCCGACGAAGCCTGTCGTGCGGCCCGGCCGGACGGAAAAGGTCACGTCGTCGACGACGAGCGCATCGCCGTACGACCGACTGAGGTGCGAGATGTCCAACATGACCGCCACGCTATGAGCGAACGATGTCCGCACGCATCGGCCGCGAGGATGAACCCGGCTCGTCCTCGAGACGGAGGGGCTCAGACGTCCGGCGACTCCATCAGTCCCGACTCGTGGGCGACGATGACGGCCTGGACCCGGTCACGGACTGCGAGCTTGGCCAGCACGCGTGAGACGTGCGACTTGACCGTCGCCTCGCTCACGTAGAGCTCGGCGGCGATCTCGCCGTTGCTGAGCCCGCGGCCCATCGCGACCAGCACCCCGCGCTCGCGCTCGGTCAGCTCGTCCAGGCCGGACGGACGTGGCCCGCGCTCACGCTCGGTCGACCTCGCGATGACGCGCTGGGTCACCTCGGGCGCGAGCAGCGAGTGGCCCTGCGCCACGACCCGGATCGCCGAGACGAGATCGTCAGGCGGGCAGTTCTTGAGCAGGAACCCGCTCGCCCCCGCCTGCAGGGCGGCGAAGAGATACTCGTCGTCGTCGAACGTCGTCAGGATGAGCACGCGACAACCGGGCATCTGGGTGACGACGCGGCGCGTCGCCTCGATGCCGTCCATGCGAGGCATCTGGACGTCCATGAGGACCACGTCGGGCGACAGCTCCCGCGCACGCTCGACCGCGGCTGCGCCGTCGGCGGCCTCCCCCACGACCTCCAGATCGTCCTCGACCCCGAGGATCATCCGGAACCCGGTGCGTACGAGCTCCTGGTCGTCGGCGACCAGCACACGGATCGTGCTCATGCGGTCACCGGGATGCGGACCCGCACCCTGAACCCACCCTCGGGCCGCGGCCCGATCTCGCACAGACCGCCGTGCATGGCCGCCCGTTCGCGGATCCCGGTCAGGCCGAATCCCCCGGAGGCCGCAACCGGCTCGGGCCACTCGGCACCGTCCCCGTCGTCGATCACCTCGACCTCGACCCACGCCGGCCGCTCGTCCTGGGCCGGCCCGAAGCGCATCACCACCTCGCCTCTGACGGCGCGGGCATGACGACGGATGTTCGCGACCGCCTCCTGGGCGATCCGAAAGAGCGAGAGGCCGACCGTGGGTGGCACCGCGAACGTCTCCCCCACCTGACGGAACGTGATCGCCGGCGTCGATCCCTGCCCCGAGTCGGTCGTCGCAAGCGTGTGGAGCTCGTCCAGACCCGGCTGGGGGCCACGCTCGTCCTGGTCGCGGTCCGAGCGCAACAGCCCGACCAGCTGGTGCATCTGCTGCACCGCCTGCCGCGACGAGCGCTCGATGACACCAAGAGCCGCGCGGGCGGCGTCGGGCTGCTTCTGCAGGATCCGGCTGATGCCGGCCGCCTGGACGCCGATGCCGCTGACGTGGTGCGCGACCACGTCGTGCAGGTCGCGGGCGATGCGCACGCGTTCGGCCTGCACCGCAGCCTCCTGGGCACGGTCCTGGGCACGGCGCTCCGCAGCGGCCCCCTCGGCGATCTCCTCGCGCTGGCGCGCACTGCGCCACGCGTCGTGGCCCCAGGCCATCGCCCCGAAGAGATACACGATGTTGATCCCGACCGAGTAGACGATCGCCGCGACGTACGGCGGGATGAGACCCTCCTGCGGGCGGTCCGGCAGATCCGTCGTGACGATTTCCCACGTCAACCAGCCGAACATCGCGACGAGCACGACGACGCTCGTCACGTACAGACCCCGCCGCGAGCGGGACCACGCCCACGCCGAGTACAGGGCGACGAACTCGATGAGCTGGATCGTGAAGATCGTGCCGAAGTCCTCAAGCCGCTCCACGATCACGAGGAACAGGACCGACACCAGCAGGACGGTCACCAGCGGGAGACGTCGCCGCAGTCCCAGCAGCAGTCCGGCCAGGCCGAACAGCACGTAGGCCTCGATCCCGTTCCAGCCGAGCGGAGAGCCGTAGCCGCTGTGCCAGACCTCGACGGACACGATCGACACGATCGCGGCGGCGACCCCTCCCCACAGGTCTCGCCTCACCTCCTCGGAGGTGGGCTTCGGTCGCGTCCACCGGCGGTCCAGATCC
The DNA here is from genome assembly GCF_009649075.1 of Aeromicrobium yanjiei. GTDB lineage: Bacteria > Actinomycetota > Actinomycetes > Propionibacteriales > Nocardioidaceae > Aeromicrobium > Aeromicrobium yanjiei. The sequence goes on along the minus strand of NZ_CP045737.1, from coordinate 1,304,324 downwards.
AGCACGCGACCGAGCCTAGGGCAATGTGGGTGACAGGCGTACGCTTGCGTGCGTGACCATCGCACCCGAGGGACGCAAGATGTTGCGGCTCGAAGTACGCAACGCCGAGACCCCCATCGAGAAGAAGCCCGCGTGGATCAAGACGCGCGCGAAGATGGGCCCCGAGTACAACGAGCTCATGAAGCTGGTCAAGGGCGAGGGCCTGCACACGGTCTGCCAGGAAGCCGGCTGTCCCAACATCTTCGAGTGCTGGGAGGACCGCGAGGCCACCTTCCTCATCGGCGGCGAGCAGTGCACCCGTCGCTGCGACTTCTGCCAGATCGACACCGGCAAGCCCGACCCGATCGATCGCGACGAGCCCCGCCGGGTCGCCGAGAGCGTCCAGAAGATGGAGCTGCGCTACGCCACGATCACCGGCGTCGCCCGCGACGACCAGCCCGACGGCGGCGCGTGGCTGTACGCCGAGACCGTCCGCAAGATCCACGAGCTCAACCCGGGCACGGGCGTCGAGAACCTGATCCCCGACTTCAACGGCGTCCCCGAGCTGCTGGCGGAGGTCTTCGAGTCCCGCCCCGAGGTGCTCGCCCACAACGTCGAGACCGTCCCGCGCATCTTCAAGCGCATCCGCCCCGCGTTCCGCTACGAGCGCTCGCTCGACGTCATCACCCAGGCGCGCGACTTCGGGCTCGTCACCAAGTCCAACCTCATCCTGGGCATGGGTGAGACCCGCGAAGAGGTCTCCCAGGCGCTGGTCGACCTGCACGAGGCTGGCTGCGACCTGATCACGATCACCCAGTACCTGCGCCCGTCCAAGCGTCACCACCCCGTCGAGCGCTGGGTCAAGCCCGAGGAGTTCGTCGAGCTGGCGACCGAGGCCGACGAGATCGGCTTCGCCGGCGTCATGTCCGGGCCGCTGGTCCGTTCGTCCTACCGCGCGGGCAACCTCTACAAGCAGGCCGTCGCGTCAGGACGCGGAATGAGCGCCGCAACCCTCGCGCCGTAGACTGGTGGGCATGTCCAACACCGCCCCCACCCCCGCCAAGGGTCGCCTCGGCCAGATGCGCCAGGCCTACTCGATCACCAAGAAGAGCGACCGCAAGATCGGTCTCATCCTTCTGCTGACGTTCATCCTGGTGGCCGGCGTGTTCGGCGCGCTGGGCTACCTGGTGTTCGGCACCAGCACGATCGGGCTGATCATCACGATCCTGTTCGCGCTGCTGATCGGTGTGCTTGGTGTGCTGATCGTCTTCGGCCGGCGTGCGGAGAAGGCTGCGTACGCCCAGGTGGAGGGACAGCGGGGAGCCGCCGCCGGTGCGCTGCAGATGCTGCGCCGCGGCTGGGAGGTCAAGCCCGCGATCGCGTTCAACAAGAACCAGGACGTCGTGCACCGCGTGGTCGGTCGCCCCGGCATCATCCTGGTCGGTGAGGGCAGCCCCAACGCCGTGCGTGGTCTGCTGGCCGCTGAGGTCAAGAAGCACGCCCGCGTGGGCGGCGAGGACGTCCCGGTCACCGGCATCGTCGTGGGCAAGGAAGAGGGACAGGTCCCCCTCACCAAGCTCGTCAAGCACATCAACAAGCTGCCCAAGAAGATCAAGCCGGCCCAGATGACCGACCTGATCTACAAGCTCAAGGCGCTCGACGCGATGCGTCCGGCCGCTCCGATGCCGCGTGGCCCCGTGCCGACGAGCATGAAGGGCCAGCGCAAGGCGATGCGCGGCTGACGCTGCGTCAGACCCGTACGACCCGCGACCCCGCGGCCAGGTCGTGCAGCCCCCGCTTGTCGTCGGTCATCACGATCGCCGGCAGGACGATGCTGAGCAGCAGCGTGCGCAGCAGCGCCCGCGGGATGCCGATGGGGAGGCCTGTGCGGCCCTCGACCCGCAGGCCCAGCAGCTGCTTGCCGATCGAGCGACCCACGAGTCCTTCGAGGATCGCGACCTCCGCGACGAAGAACGCGATGATGATGAACGTCTGGCTCGGGTCCTCGTCCAGTGGTGCCGGCGGATAGCTCACGCCGGCCAGCGCAACCGCACTGAGAGCGGCCACGACCCAGTCGATGAGCAGGGCTGCGAGACGACGACCGAGCGAGGGAATCTCCACCCGGGAAGCCTACCGAGCAAGGCCCGTTCCCCTCCCGGAGGGGACTTGTAACATTCCCGAAACAATCACGAGACCGATGGGAAACTGCACCCCCGTAGCCTTCTGGGTACGGTGCAGTGACGCACTTACCTGCTATCGACAACGAAGGCCGCTGCGCGGTCGAGGAGGCCACATGTTCGGCAATGCCGACGAGCTGTTCAAGTTCATCAAGGACGAGGGCGTCGAGTATCTCGATGTCCGTTTCACCGATCTTCCGGGCATTCAGCAGCAGGTCACCCTGCCCGCGTCGACGTTCGACGCGGACATGGTGTCGAACGGTGTCGCGTTCGACGGCTCGTCCATTCGTGGATTCCAGACCATCGACCAGTCGGACATGGTCCTGTTCCCCGACGTCAAGACGGCGTACGTCGACCCGTTCAAGGCGCGCAAGACCATCGCCATGGACTTCTTCGTCCATGACCCGATCACCGGCGAGGCGTACTCGCGCGATCCGCGCAACATCGCCCGCAAGGCCGAGGCGTACCTCGCGACCACCGGCATCGGTGACACCGCCTTCTTCGCACCCGAGGCCGAGTTCTACATCTTCGACCGCGTCAACTACGGCACGAGCGCCAACAAGTCGTTCTACGAGATCCAGTCCTCCGAGGCCGCGTGGTCCACGGGTGACAGCATCGACGACAACCGCGGCTACCAGGTCCGCTACAAGGGTGGCTACTTCCCCGTCGCGCCGACCGACAAGACGGCCGACCTGCGCAACGACATGATGACCAACCTGACCAACGCGGGACTCGTGCTCGAGCGCGGTCACCACGAGGTCGGCACGTCGGGCCAGGCCGAGATCAACTACAAGTTCGACACGCTGCTCAAGGCCGCGGACGACGTCATGAAGTTCAAGTACATCGTCCGCAACACCGCGTGGGCCAACGACAAGACCGTCACGTTCATGCCGAAGCCGATCTTCGGTGACAACGGCTCGGGCATGCACGTGCACCAGTCGATCTGGAACGACGGCAAGCCGCTGTTCTACGACGAGTCCGGCTACGGCGGACTGTCCGATCTCGCGCGTCACTACATCGGCGGCATCCTCAAGCACGCGCCGTCGCTGCTGGCGTTCACGAACCCGTCGGTCAACTCCTACCGCCGCCTGGTCCCCGGCTTCGAGGCCCCGATCGCGCTCGTCTACTCCGCGCGCAACCGATCGGCATGCGTCCGCATCCCGATCACCGGCTCGAACCCCAAGGCCAAGCGCATCGAGTTCCGTTGCCCCGACCCGTCGGCCAACCCGTACCTCGCCTTCTCGGCGCTGCTGCTGGCCGGACTCGACGGCATCAAGAACAAGATCGAGCCGCCGGCCCCGATCGACAAGAACATCTACGAGCTGCCGCCGGAGGAGTACGACGCCATCGACATGGTGCCGACCTCGTTCAACGCGGTGCTCGACTCCCTCGAGGCCGACCACGAGTTCCTGACGGCGGGCGACGTCTTCACGCCCGACCTGATCGAGACGTGGATCGACTACAAGCGCTCCGAGGAGATCCTGCCCGTGCAGCTGCGTCCGCACCCGCACGAGTTCGAGCTGTACTACGACATCTGAGTCGCAGCTGAACACTGAAACAGCCCCTGACCTGTGGAAACGCAGGGTCGGGGGCTGTTTCCGTTGGCTCGAAAGCGGTCAGATTCCGCAGGGATTCCGCAGGAGAATTGCTTCAGCAGTCACAAGACCGCTGACGGGGCCGATTTGCGGAGCACTCCCCCGGCGTCGTCCCACCACCGCGCGACCTCCGAATGGGAAGAGCGGACGGCACGCCACTGTGTCCTCGAACGCCGCTTGGGAATGACTCGCAGAGACCGTCGGGCGGGCGTCGTCGATCACCGATGCAGTTTCATTCAGTGAATCCAGTCGGGCGCGGCATTCGCGGGGGATGACGCACCTCGCCGTGATGCGCCAGATCCGGTAGGCATCCGCCAGAATCGTGGTCATGCACCCTTGCCCCTGCTGCGGATACCGGACGTTGCCCGGTCGCGGTGACTACGACCTCTGCCCCGTGTGCTGGTGGGAGGACGAAGGCGTCGAGCCGTGGGAGTTCAGCGGGCCGAACGGGCAGACGCTCATGCACGCCCAGCACGAGTACCTGTCGGACGAGCGTCCCTACCGGCCGCGCGAGGGCAAGGTGCGCGCTCATAGCAAGAAGGAGGCGCGCGATCCGGATTGGCAGCCCATCGCGCGCACCCCCGAGATGGTGGCACGCGCCGACCGGGCCCTGGCCGAGTTCGAGCGGGAGTACGACGAAGAGCACCGTCGCTTCGCGGAGGAGATCGCCGCCGACCCCGAAGGGCCGATGAAGGAGTACAACGCAGCGGTCGAATCGCTGCGGGAGCACGCCCCAGGGCTTTCGCACCGCGAGGTGAAGGGTCCGTTGCGTCAAATCAGTAGCAACCACGGGGTGCCCTGGTCGGCCGCTCACCTCGAACTCTTGTCTCGCCTGATGACGAACGAGCACTACTACGACCGCCGCCCCCTCAGGACCGCCCAGTGGATGCTTCGCCACGCACGGCCACGCACCTACCGACAACGGTGGGAAGAGGTGCGCACCGGGACGATCCACTTCGGGTTCGCCAGGTGACGGACGCGCCCGACCGCACTACCCCGCGGAGTGGCGGCAGCGCAATCGCGAAGGCAACGATCTGGAGTAGTCCGTGGCTTGAGACTTCATGGCCCGATAGCGGGGAAAAGACGTAGGTCAGTGTGGGAAACTCGGCTGGACTACGTCATCGGTGACAGGACCAATGCATGTATGTGGCTCGTAGCGCCGGATGCGGGGATTTGCGCCAGACAATGTTCCCGGTTTACATCTTTCGGCTCCATGCGAATCTGACGGCCCAGTATCGTGGCCGTCGTTCCAAGGCGTTGGCATGTCCGGCTGGTGGACAATTTGGTGGCTGCGCTTCGTGGCGTCTTCTTTGCTGAAAGCCGTATCGCCGGTTCTCGGGCGATTGGTCCTCTCCCGCGATAGCGTGCGGGGACGCGTCGTCAACCGACAAAGCGTCCTGGATGCCCTTGGAGTCTCGTGCCGCTGTTCTCAGAAAGGAATCGAGCGGAGCAGTATGCCGCTCGCGAGGCCGCAGGCGAGAAGTTGTGGACCGAGGACCTTCCGCTCCAGGCGCGGATGCAGATCGCTGAGCTCTGGGATCTATTCGAAGGCATGAGTTCAAGCGCGAGTGGGTTTTCGAATCGCGCCGCACAACAATTACGGATCGCCGGACTCACCCGAGCTTCAAACCTTCACTCCGACCTGATTCTTCAAGACCGCGACACGGCTTTCACCCTCGACCTAATCGAATGCGTGCGGTATGCAGTCACACAGGACTACAAAACTCGAGGCAAAGTGTCGGAGTTTGATTCGATCCTCAACGCATTCTTGGCGAGCCACCGCATCGCCTTTCGTATGGTTGACGGAGAGTTCATACCCTTCAGTTCTGACGAACTCCACCGCGAAGTAGTTGAGCCGGTCATTCGACTACTAGTCGACAAGCGATTCGAAAAGGCTCAGGCCGCCTACCTCAGCGCGATCAAGGAAATCGCTGTCGACCCCGCGGACGCGATCACCGATGCAGGCACCGCGTTACAGGAGGCACTTGAAGCATTGGGATGCACGGGCGTAGCGCTCGGCGCGCTGATCAAGGACGCGAAATCCAAAGGTCTTCTTGGAAAGCACGATCAAGCGTTGACCGATGGCATCGAGAGGTTTCTAGTTTGGGCGGCCGCCATTAGGAACAACAAGGGGGATGGACACCACGTCACCGACGCATCGCGAAGCGACGCGTGGCTGATGATCCATGTCGTTGGAGCCCTCATCCTTCGGCTAGCAAACGAACCTACGTCCGCAGCTGAGTGACGTATTCTGGAACCAGCTGAGGCACATGCCTGGTTGCGGCAGATGACGCGCCACGGATCAACGCTGGCCGCGGCATGGTCTCGGAGCCTGTCGCGTGACAGTGTCACGCGCCGGCGCTCCCAACATCGCCGCTTCAGGTCGCCCGCATCGGCAACGACGACCTAGCATTCCTATGTGGCAAATTACACAGTCCTGCGGACTATCTACGTTCCGGAGTCCTTCGGCTGGCTCCGCGACAAGACGAGCACATACTTTCGTTCATGGGTTCTCGGCCCTGATCCGGAAGACGATCTGCGTTCCGACCCGCTTGCCGCCCGGTGGGGCCGACAAGAGATGCGTGGCGAGACGCACTGCTACGCCATCGTGTATCCGGCAGGCATCCTGTACGACGTCATTGGTTCTGGGCTGCTGATTCGATTGGAGAATCGCAGGTCATCGCGTAGCGCGAGTGGTGCACCTGCGACCGTGACACGTCTGTACGGAGATCCGACGCCGAATTCGATCTCGTTTGAGGCACATCGCTTGTGGGACGGACCATCGATCAGCGAGGCCGTCTCAATCGCTGCGTTCTTGTCAGCGGGCGGAGCGAGTCTGGTGATGGTCTCGCTCGATGATCGTGTCATGGCGATTAAGTCCAACCCAACATTGTCCGTCGAGGACCGCCTCGTCGAACTCGACGCAACCGTTGAGCGGCACCTACCCGCGCCTGCCCCGTATCCCTTGCTCAAGGAATCTCTACGGGCGCATGTCTCGGAGGATCTCTGGTCAAAGCTTCCAAAGGACGCGCGTTCGTTTCTTGAGGCAGGGCAGGTCGCCTACGACGCACTCGACGGTGTCGCCCTCGTCAGACTCGAGACGTCGCCGGCCGTCATCGCATACTCGAAGGCACTTGAGAGCATCGTCATGCACTACCTAGCGCACCCGTTCCGTCGATACGTACGATCTGGCCACCCCATCCCGGCCGGCGGAGACGGCAGATTCAACCGCTTGAAGGCGTTTGCCTCCGCAGACGAGCCGAAGCCGCTTGAACTGGGTACTTTGGCGTCGCAACTCGTGCACCTCGATGCCTCAAATGTCGAAAGCCTCCCGCCAACCGCGCACGTTTACCTCGACTTCCTCGAGACGCTACGAGACCCGAACTTTCTTGAAGGGCAACTACCACGCCAGTTGCTTCACGTGTCCAAGACGTACCGCAACCCGGCGGCACACCCCGAGGCGCTCGATTTCGCCCGCCTGCACGAGTTTGTCATTCTGCTATTAGGCACCGATAGCGACCGTGGACTGTTTTCGTCAATCGTCGCGGCAGCGCAATCGACGACCAAACGGTAGGCTGAGGTGTCCTTGAGCAAAAGTAGTCAAATAGCGGCGGGCTGAACGGCACCTAGGCAGACTCCCTCAGACGTTCAGGCTGCGCCCGCGCGTCGCCGCTCAGGGGGTCGCGACCTCACCCAGAGGGAATGACACGGTTTCCGTTGCTCGCACGTGCGCTGTCTGCCTTCGTGGGAGCGTCCGTTGCCACGACGATCCTCACGTATGGAGCTAGTCGACTGTGCGGCCCTCAAGGTCCGAACGGCCCCGCAAATAAAGGCGGACCGGCAGCTCCGCTGTTGCCAACCCGCGATTCCCCGCAGGATCGGGCTTTCCCTGAACGGACTGGGCTGTCTAGGAGGCTCCTCTTTCGAAAACCTCCGTCTTTGCGACGGAGCACGCAAGTCAACCACGCCCGCGAAGACCTCCGGGTTTGCTCCACGAGGTAGCGCACGTGCGGACCTACACTGCGAACTGAGCACCGCAGACGAGACAGTGAAACGGACCGGACGCTTCGTCAGGTACCTTCACGGGCTCGTAGGAGTGGCAAGGCGAGACAACGATCTGCATATCGTCCGGTTCCACCAGCGGAGTGGACCCGTCCCGAAAGTCATCGCCTCGGCCAGGCTTGTAGGTCAGGTGCTTGTTGCCCTTGAAGATAGCTTGCAGCTCGTCTCGCTCCTCACCTCTATGGGCTCCAGGACCTAGTCATTGTTGCTAACCCAGGCATTGTCAGCGGGGCGTGAAATCTCTGACGCGATCGTTGAGTGAAACAAGGCATGGAAAACGTACAGGATCGGGTTGCCACGTGATTGGGGCTTCATCTATCGGGAAGAGAACGTCGCCATCGGCGAGTTCGCCGGTCCTCACATGTTCGCGGCTATCGACCGCACCGTCTGGGACAAACCACTCGATGAACACAACTGGGCGTGGCAGACGAACGCCGAGTTCTACTTAGGCCACCTGGCCGGTTGCGTAGCGCGGTGCGATGATCGCCGACCTACGAAGCCGCTGCAGTTCGACGCCTGGCTCAGGGACAACGACGTCCGTAAGTCTTGAGGTAGCAAATGTCCCGTCGCGACCTACTTCAGAAGGAAGACCGCATGTCAGGGGCATCTCGGACGCACCGGACCAATTTGAGCGAAGCGAAGGTGAGGTTTAGACGCCGGCGACGTATGCGGTCAGGAAGTGGACGCCGTGACGGTCCAAGTTGCCGCGCGCCCGGTCGTAGTGCTCGGTAGTTCGAGGGTCCGCATGGCGTGCAAGGATCTGCGCGTCGCGCAGCGGAACGCCGGCGTCCAGGGCGTTGGTGATCGCGGCATGACGCAGCGAGTGCGGGCTAATGCGTCGCGGGATCTTCGCGACCGTCCGCGAGTGCCGCAAGTTGCTCCAACATTCGGGCGCGGGCCGAGAGATCGTGATGTCCGGAGACGCTGCTCTCCTCGTGGCAAAAGACGCGACGCAATCTCGAAATCGCGTCGTCCACGACATGTGGTTTTCGGACCCCGTTAGAAGCGACCTGGAGCCGCCTCGCTGGAACTCCTTCCACCGTCTGAGCGACCTGAACGAGAGTTACACGACGGCGACGCCCAAGACCTCACGACCGTTGTCGACACTCACATCCTCCTGACGCGAACCCGCGTGCGGGTTTCCGGCCTCTTCATGGCACTCATGCAACATGGCCAGTGAGCCGCGACGTGGTGAGGAAGGCGCCCGGAGAAGACCACTTCGAGCGATACGTCGCCCTGATGACAGACCGCTTCGTCCTACACGACAATGGAGACTTTGACGTCACCCAAGCCATGCCACGGCCCGCGGCGGCTCGCGGCGGCTCGACCCGGTGAAATGGTGGGAGTCGAAAAGGGGGCGTAGACGGCGCTGGCAGAATTGTGCATGGATAACGTCATGCCCCCGCCTATTCAAACTCGACGGCGTTCGGCATATCTGACGAGGGATCGGCAACGGGCTCTTTAACCGGAAAATGAAACGTTCGGAGTAGCTGATAGACACTCGCGGTGAACTCGCCGGAGGCCGCGTCGAGACGAATCGCGTACGCGAGTGCGTCCTTCTGCACGCCGGTCGCACTGTGCCATTGATCAAGCATGCCTTTGACGGCAATCAGCCGGTTGGTGCGATCACGAATCAAGTCGAGACGGTTGAGACCGCACAAGTTGATGGTCACCGATCCGCGGACGTCACCAAGCGGCGCGCCGACAAAGTCGCCAAGAAACGTAAGGGAAGCGGAGATATCGTCGATGTACGGATTTAGCACTGGGTTCTCGGCAGACCAGTACTTATCTTTCCCGACGTTGCAGATTTCACATGCGAGAGTCAGGTTGACCCACTCGTGCGCTAGTTCAGGATGCAGGGACTTCGGGACAATGTGTTCAACGTGCGCGAACGACACGCTCCCCAACGACGATTCGCAGTAGGCGCATTTCCTCGCCGTTTCCAGTCTCAGCGCTTCTCTGATCTGCTCGTGTCTCCACCGCTCAGCCCTCTTCTTCTCCTCGTTGTCACCAGTGGCGGCAGCGGCGACGTAACGGTCCCTCCAGGCATCTTCGTGGTCGACCAAGACCTTGGGCTTCACGGTCTTCTCAAGGGCCCTCACGACTCGAGATTCTCCGGGTGCGCGAGGTCGACCACGGCCTCAGGAAAATTCTTCACAAGGCCAATCTGCGTCATCTCTTCGCGGAGCAGGCTCAGTCGCTGCGGCGACAGCTCTCCCGCATACCGGGCAAGAATGGTTTGATACGCGCTCTCAGCCCAAGTTGGCGCGGTGCTGTGCAAGCCCAAGACGTTCTTGAGTGTCTCCTCTGCACTCGCAGCCTTGTTCGAGTAGTCCAATACCCTGCTAACTACCTGTTGCCGTTCGTTGTAGTCCAGCGCATAGACCGTCGACGCTGGGGTCGCTGTCACAACAAATGGGCTGTGCGTCGCAACAATGAATTGGACTTGGGGAAATGCCCGAAGAAAACTGGGGAGCATTTCTCTTTGAAGGCTTGGATGAAGGTGATTCTCAGGCTCGTCAAGCAACACAGTGAATGTGGCGCTGCTGCCATGCGAACGTAGAAGAATCTGCCAGGCCATCTCAATGATCGACATAATTCCGCCGGAAGCTTCGTCGAGGACAAAGTCACCTGAATCCGTTTCGAGCACAACATCGGGAGTACGAACCACGATCCGCCGAAATCGAAGCGACGCTGGAAGCACCGTGCGGAGAACAACCCCGAACTCAGTCCATAAGTTGTGGATGGTCGGGTTATACGAAAGTGAGTCATGTCCAGGGCCACTGCCGAAAACGGCGGCTGCCATTATCGACTCCTTCAGCACGAGTTGAGGCGTCTTGCCAGTCCAAGTTCCAGCCCACCTTGCGCGGATTTCATTGGTAAGCGAGTCGAACAGCAGATCCGCGTTTGCCGCGGCCGTAGGAATGCTTTGAACAGGCGAGTAACTCCCAGACGCTGCCCTGTGCGAACTAATGAAGGCACCGGCGACCTCCTGCTGATCGGGCATAAGAAGGTCGTACTGACTTGAGAGGTTCGCTTGCACCTCCAGAGGTACAGCGATTGCAGTCGACTTGTCTGATCGGTACGTCAATGTGCCAACTTCAGCCCATCCCGGTTGCCGGGACATGCGCTTGGCTCGCCTTCTACCGACAGAAATCCACTCTCCAGACTTCGAGCGAGTGCGGACTGGTGAAGTTGAAAAGGGATGGATCCAGTCGAAATGGCGGGCCAAGATGCCGAGGATCGTGCTTTTCCCCGTCGCGTTCGCGCCTGTGAGCACCGTCAGCCGCGGGTGGAATGCAAGACTGATATCACCAAACTGTCGCCAGTCCGACAAGGCGAGGGTGGAAAAGCCGGCTGAGTTCGCCTCATATGGTGCGTCCGCGGTCACGAACCGACGCTAGCGCAACAGGGACCAGCTGTCCGGATTCCTTCACCGCAGGCGCAGACAAATCGGCCCAATTGCACGCGTTCGGATCGAGCCCGTTCCTCTACGAGGAGGTGGGGGGTGGTTTCCCTCGTGCACAGAACGGACCTACAGCGCGTCTGGAGCCCTGTGTTCTGGGCGCCGCGTTGCTCATGCGCATTCCAAGCGACTCTCGCGCGTCGTTCTGGGCAGAATGCCCCTGCGCGGCATGGGTAGCCACATCGCGTTCCTGCACTTCGGCATTCTGGCGACCAGATACTCGTTCTGTCTCACTCCGGCGTGCGCCAAGCTAGGGACTCGCGGGCGATAGACCGCCGCCACTGCTGCTCGGGAGGAGTCGCCACGGTCTGGCCAGAGGTGCCCATAGGTGTCGAGAGTCGTCTTGGCTGAGGCGTGCCGCAGCCGCGCTTGGACGACCTACACGTCGAGTCGTTGCTCGGACGTCGTTCCGTGCGCTCGTGGCGGTGTGGGCATTCGCCTATTTCCTGGGCTCACTGGTTTGGGTGGGCTCGGAGCCCTCGGGTATGACCTCCCGGCGCGCACCACGTCCGGCGGCGTGATCTTCGGGGTATTCGTCGCCTTCGCGGCGCTGGCCGGACTGCTCTGGTTGATCGGTGAAGGCGTTGCCGGTTTTAGGATCTCGGCGTCTGGCCGGACCGTTCGGCGCTCTGACCCTTTTCGTCTCGCGCTTCCTTGATTGGTCTCTCCCGGCCCTCGCCAAGCAGGCACACAGATGACTCCGACGACGAGAGAGATGAGCAGCGCGTCATAGAACGAGCTGTCCTGCAATGCCATGCGTGATGGCACAGAGACCGCAACGAAGACGAGGACCATGAGGTCCTGCCCCTCCCAGATGACATCACAGCCAGCCGTGACGACAGAGCCGCACGGCTGCGGCGATTCAGCTCCAGACCGCGGTGGCCAGCCAGACGGTCACCGCCGCTGCGACGACGAGGGTCACGTTGAGCCAGATGTCCTTGGTCTCGTGCCGCGAGAGGTGGAAGAGTCCTGCGAGCAGTTGAAGGACGAGCAATCCGATCGCCGCCACCAGCGCGAGGACCGGAACGACGTCGACCAGCGGGGGGAGGATCAGCCCGACCGCGCCGAGGACCTCGAGCAGCCCGATGGCACGGACGCCGGACATCGGCACCGCCGTACCCGCCCAGGCCATCATCGGCGCCAGCTTCTCCTGGCTCTGGACCAGCTTGATGCCGCCCGAGTAGAGGTACATCAGGGCGAGCAGACCCGCGACGATCCAGTAGGCGATCTCCATGTCCAACTCCATTCGTTACTGAAGGTAAGTAGCGCCATTGTTGAGTACCGAGATAGCGTCCACAAAAGGCACATGCGTGTGCCTTGGCCACAACGGGAGGCGAGAGGAGACACATGTCGACGTACGAAAAGACCTGCCTCATCCGAGGTGATGGCGGCCGAGCCATCCGCGGGATACTCGGCCGGGTCGCCGACAAGTGGACCCTCCTGGTCGTTGCGACCCTCGAGGACGGCCGGATGCGGTTCACCGAGCTGCACCAGCGCATCCCCGGCATCTCTCAGCGGATGCTGACGCGCACGCTGCGCAACCTTGAACGGGACGGCCTGGTGAGCCGGGACGTCTTCGCCGAAGTGCCTCCGCGGGTGGAGTACGAGCTCACCGATGCCGGACGCACGTTGATCGACCCCGCGGTCCGCCTCGCGGAGTGGGCGGTCGCTCACAATCCCCAGATCGAGGCCAGCCAGCAGGCGTACGACGCCCAGCGAGGCACTCCCCCGCTCTGATCCCACGAGGTGATCCCGCTGCGTGGCTCAGGACCTAGAGAAGACCCGCTTCGTACGCGGCGATCACGAGATGGACCCGGTCGCGAGCGCCCATTTTCGCGAGGATGCGGCCCACGTGCGTCTTGGCGGTCAGCGGGCTGACGACCAGCTCGTCCGCGATCTCCTGGTTGCTCAGGCCCGCCGCGACGAGCCGAAGCACCTCGTGCTCGCGCGCCGTCAGGCTGGCCAGCCGTTCGGGCGCGGGAGCCTCGGGGCGGCTCAGCGCACGGGTGATGACTGCTCGGGTCGCGCCGGATGACAGCAGCGCCTCCCCCGCCGCGATGGTGCGGATGGCGTCCAGCAGCGCGTCGGGACGGGTGTCCTTGGGGAGGAATCCACACGCCCCCGCGCGGAGCCCGCGCAGCACGTTGGCGTCCGTCTCGAACGTGGTGAGGATCAGCACCTTGCTGTCACTGGATCCGCCGTCGGCGACGATCTGCCGGGTCGCCTCGATGCCGTCGGTGCGTGGCATCCTGATGTCCATCAAGATGACGTCGGGGCGCAGGTCCCGGGTCAGCGTCACCGCCTCGTCGCCGGTGCCGGCCTCCCCGACGACCTGCATGCCATCCGTTGAGTTGACCAAAAGCGCGAACGCGCCGCGCACCAGCGCCTGATCGTCGGCGAGCAGGACCCGGATCACGACGGCACCCGCCAGATCTCCGGCAGCGGCAGGCGGGCGCAGACCTCGAATCCCCCGGACTGGTCCGGGCCGGCGGACAGCTCGCCTCCGACGGCCTGTGCCCGCCCGGTCATCCCGGCGATCCCGAAGCCGGCGGGTGCCTCGGTCGTGCTGGGTCGCGCGGGCCCCCGGTCGATGACCGCGATCCGCAGGTGGCGGCCGTCTTGGTCGAGGCGCACGGTCGCGTGCTTGGCCGTCGAGTGTCGGATGACGTTGGAGAGCGACTCCTGGATGATCCGATAGGCCACGACGGACACCGTCGACGGCAGCTCGTCCGGGACACCGTCAGCCTCCACGTCGACCCGGACATCCGCCGCCTCGGCCATGTCCACCAGACGCTGCAGCTCACCGAGGTGAGGGGCCGGCTCGGTCGGCTCGGCCCCACCTCCGTGAAGCACGTCCAGAACGGCCCGCAGCTCGTGGAGCGTGGCCCGATTCGTGTCCGACAGGCTGTGCAGCGTGCCGGACAGCTCCCGCAGCGGCGCATCCTCTCGTGTCGGGAGCTGATCGATCAGGTGGGCAGCGACGGACGCCTGGACGTTCGCGACCGCGAGGCCGTGCGCCAGGACGTCGTGCAGCTCGGCGGCGATCAGTACCCGCTCCTCGGCGACCCGCCGCTCGACCTCGTCGGCGCGCTCCTGCTCCAGCCGCGCGGCGACGGCGGCCGTCCAGTTCTGGCGGAAGCGGACCGCCAGTCCGGCGAAGAAGGCCATGAACAGCCAGCCGGCTCCGAGGAGAGCATCGCCGGATCCCCCTGACGCCTCGTCGGCGAGGACGGGCACCGTCACCGCGGCCACCGCCACCAGCGCGGCGAGTGCCTGCCGCTCCGGCTCGCTGTAGCGCGCCGCGGTGAACGCCGCCACCAACGAGGCCGCCATCGTGGCCTCGTGGGGATAGTCGAGCAGGTGGTACGGCGTCGACACCACGACGACCGCGAGGACGACGAGGATCGGCCAACGACGGCGAGCCAGCAACGGCAGCGACATCGCTCCCAGGAGCGCGATCGCCAACAGGTCCACACGCCGTTCACCGTCGAAGTCGACCGACTCGAGCGTCAGCGCAAGGACGACGCCGAGCACGAACGACCCCGCCGCCAGCAGCCTGTCGACCACTGGCGGACGGAGCGCCGTCATCGTTCACACCCGGTCATCGACACGGTCCTGTTCTGCACGCCAGAGCTTGCTGGGCCACCATATCCGCGAACCCAGGGACATCGTCAGTGCCGGAACCACGATGGACCGCACCAGCAAGGTGTCGATGAGCACGCCGACAGCCACCAGTATCCCGATCTCGACGAGCATGACGAGGGGCAGCGACGCGAGCACCGCGAACGTCGCCGCCAGCACGATGCCTGCCGAGGTGATCACGCCGCCGGTCGTGGCGAGACCACGCTTCGTGCCCTCGACGGTGCCGTGCAGTACGGCTTCCTCACGCACCCGGGTCATCAAGAAGATGTTGTAGTCGACACCCAGCGCGACCAGGAAGAGGAATCCGATCAGTGGCACCGACGACTCCAACCCGGCGTACCCGAGCACATGATCGAACAGCAGGTTGCACAGTCCGAGGGCTCCGAAGTACGACACCACCACCGTGGCGACCAGCACCAGCGGAGCCACGATCGCCCGGAGCAGCAGCCCCAGGATGGCGAGCACCACCAGCAGGATCAGCGGCATCACCAGATTGCGATCGCTCTTGTTGGTCTCCGCCTCGTCGAGCTTCTCGGCACTCGGACCGCCGACCAGCGCGGCCTCACCGGCGACCTCGCGCACGTTCTCCCGGAGCTGGTGGATCGTCGCGGTCTCACCCGAGCTCTCCGGCGGGTCGACCGGCATCGCCGAGATCTCCACCCAGTCGTCGCCGGCCCGGCCGATCTCGGCGCTGGCCACCCCCGACGTGCTCTCGACCGCAGCCAGGACCTCCCGGCTCTCGGCCGGTCGGCTCATCACGGTCAACGGCTGACCGCCCTGGTCGGGGTAGCGCTCTTCGATCAGCTTCGCCCCGGTCACCGACTCCGGTGTCGAACGGGTGAACTGGTCCAGCTGCGGAAGGGCGCTGTTGACACCGACGGTGCCCAGCGCGAGACCGCCGAGGATCATCAGCGGCACCGCCCAGCCGACGACGCGGCGACGTGCCACCAGCTCGCCGAGCTGAGCCCACCGCGATCCGGATACGCGTACGTCAGCCCCGAGCCGCGGCACGAACGGCCAGAAGACACGGCGTCCGAGCAGCACCAGCAGGGCCGGGAACAGCGTCAGCATGACCACCAGTGCGGCCGCGATGCCCGCCGCACCGACTGGCCCGAGGCTGCTGATGCTGTTGAGATCAGCGACCAAGAGGCACAACAGTCCGGCGACCACGGTCGCTGCGGAGGCGAGGATGGCCGGCCCGGCCGCGCGCAGTGCCGCCAGCATGGCGTCGATCGGTCGCTCGTGACGGTGCAGCTCCTCGCGGTAGCGAGCCACGAGCAGCAAGGCGTAGTCGGTGCCCGCACCGAACACCAGGACGATCAGCAGCGCCGAGCTCATGCTGGTGATCGTGAAGTCGAAGACCTGCGTCAGTGCGTAGACGACACCCATCGACGTGATGGCCGCGACCCCGACCGAGGCGAGCGGGACCAGCCACAGCAGTGGACTGCGATACGTCAGGATCAGCAGGAGCGCCACCACCCCGGCCGTCGCGAGCAGCAACCTCGAGTCGACGGCATCGAAGACCTCGTCCATGTCGGCCCCCAGCGCGGTCGGACCGGTGACGTACACGTCAAGACCGTCCGGCTGGTCCTTGAGGAGCTGACGCGCATCGGGGGTGACGTCGGCGTCCTCGGCGGCCGCATCACCTTCGAGCGACAGGGCGTACATCAGGGCCGTGCCGTCGTCGGACTCGACGATCTCGGGCGACCCTTCGCCGTCGCTGCCGAATCGCTCCACGAGCTCGGCGTGGCCGCGCGCGACCGCCTCCCGATCTCCTGGCTGGAGGCCGCCGGCTCGTTCGGACACCACCACGAGCAGGCCGTTCTCCCCGCCGGGCAGCTTGGCCTCGGCCTCGAGCACCTTGGTCGACTGGGCGCTCGCCGGCAGGTAGTCGGCCTGCCCGTCGCGGGTCACGGAGTCGAGCTTGCCGGCGAGCGAGTAGCCGCCCACCACCAGACCGACCCACATGGCCACCATCAGCCAAGGCAGCAGGGTCTTGGTCCGGGATCTCTTCGGTCTGGTGTCGGCACCGCTGTGGTCAGGTGCTCTGAGCTGAGAAGTCATGGAGATGACGCTGTCAGCCTGACCGGGCTGACGCGTCCGGCCACAGCAGGCACTTCGCCGTACTCCGTGCGGAGTACGCCGTCAGCTCGCCACGGCCGCGTCCATCGCGTCGAGGGCGTCGAGCCGCCGGAGCTCGGGCAGCACGGTCTCACCGAACAGCACCATGTCACGGTCGAACTCGGGGAAGATCAGCATCAGCCCGTCCAGACCGGTCTCGCCGACCACGTGCCGGATGTGATCGACGATCGTGTCCGCCGCGCCGGCGACGTACGCAGTCTGGAAGGCGCCCTCGGCACCGGCCCCGTTGGCCCAGTTCAGCGCATGCTCCGCGGGGATGCCCCACGACTGCCGCATCAGGGCGATCGCCGGACGGTCGATGCCGCGACCGTACTCGGCCACGAGCGCCTCGGCCTCTGCGTCGGTGTCGCCCTGCACGACGGTGAGCATCGCGTACGTGCGGCACTCACGTCCCAGGGCGGCGGAGCGGGCCTTGACGTCGTCCGACTGCGCCTTCATCGTCTCCAGGTCGTTCGCAGCCATGAACGCACCGTCGCACCACTCGGCCTGGAAGGCGCGGGCCTGGGACGAGTTGCCGGCCGAGATGATCGCGGGACGCGTCGCGGGATGGGGTCGCGACTCGCACTCGTCGAGGGTGAAGAAGTCCGACTCCATGCTGACGGTGTCCTCGCTCCACAGCCGAGTGACGGCCTCGCACCACTCGGACGTCAGACGGTACTTGTCCTCCTGCGTGCGGTCGTGGTCCCACAGCCCCATCTGGGTGAACTCGCCGGGATAGGCACCGTTGACGATGTTCATGCCGGCGCGACCGCCGGAGATCTGCTGGAGCGTCGTGTACATCTTGGCGGCGACAGCGGGGTGATGGATGTTCGCGTGCATCGTCGCCCACACCTTGACCCGCTCGGTGGCCTCGGCGAGGCCCGACATCAGCGTCATGGACTCCAACGTGTTGCCCCAGTAGTCCGAGTCGCCGCCGAAGCCGCGCCACTTGGCCATCGTCATGATGAAGTCCAGGCCCATGTCCTCGGCGTGGAGGGCCGCCCTCTTGTTGTACTCGTAGTCGGCCAGCGGGCGCGGTGAGGTCGTGGACATGATCCATCCGCCGTCGCCGATCGGCAGGAAGACGCCGTACTCCTTGGTCGGGGTGCTGGCGTTGGTCGGGGTGCTCATGGTCATCTCGGGGGCCTTTCGCTCGGTTCGGTTCGGTGAGGAACCGGCAAGCGTGCTGCCCGAGCGGCCGGGGCCGTTGGGCGGCGGAGAGCCGGGGAGGACGGAGGGCTAGACGGGTTCGCGCACGAGGCGGGTGACCGTGCCGGTCTCGGCGACGACGAACAGGTGGAACCCCAGCTCGTCGGCTGCCAGCGTGGTCCAGGCCCGGGGCTTGAACGCCTCGGCCGTCGACTCGCTGAGCACGAGGCACACCTCTGCCTGCGGGAAGCGGGTGGAACGCAGCCACAGCAGCTTGAACATGTCGGCCAGCACCTTGTTGCGCTGGTTCGAGCTGAACGCGCCCCGGTTGACGACGACCTGGACCAGGTGGGTGTCGTCGGCGTCGATGCCCTCGACCTCGAACGTGGTGCCGAGACTGAGGGGGACGAGCCGCGGCCGCAGGCGAAGCCCGAGCTCCGCGGACAGGGCCAGGAGAGCTTCGCGCTCGGGCGCGCCTGGCGTGAAGCGGCGCCACGACGCCTCGTCGTCCACGGGATCTTCTCGTCGTTCCATGCTCGCAGATTAGTGATCGCGGGGTTCGGCATGCTCACGCACCTCTCGGACGACGTCTCGCGGGGCCACACGGGCCAGGTGGAGCACCGTGCCGACCAGCAGCCCGGCCATGAGCAGGCACGCCGCCAGCCAGGACGTCTGCTCGACGACCCAGAAGATCACCAGCGGTCCGGCTGCGGCCCCGATGTCGCCGACGGTGCGGGTGAGGCCGATGACCGCCCCCGACTCAGCCGGTCCCCAGCGCTCCCCCGCGATGACGCTGGGCACGACGTTCAGCGAAGTCGTGGCGGCGAAGTACACGACCAGCGCGAGGGAGAAGAGCCATGCCTCGGCCAGCAGCGGCAGTGCCGCGACGCCCGCGGCAGCGGCGACACCCGACAGCACCAGCACCGGGCGACGCACCCCACGATCGACGACCCGGCCCAGCACGGGTGCCAGCGCCAGGCTTGCGACCGTGCCGACGGCGATGGCGGCCGACAAGGTGAGGGGGCGCATGTCGGCGCCGTCATAGGCCATGACCGGTACGAGGCCCTGCTCGCCGGCGAACCGAACGAAGAAGGTCGCGAACGAGACGCCGCACAACGCGCCGAGCAGCTGTCGTCTCGATCCGACCGGACCGGCCGACTCGGGCGGCTCGGGCGGTGCCGAGCCGCTCGCCTGCACGTGCGGTTGGGGAGCCGGCGGCCGGTACGCGTCCCAGAACCGGGCGGCCGGTCGCAGTGCCTCCCAGACGAGGACGATCACGAGCGGCCCCGCCGCCGCGACGAACGACGCGCGGAGGCCGAACAGCTCGACCACGACGGCCCCGAGCAGTGCGCCCGCCGCCACGGCTCCGGTCATCGCCATCATCGACATCGCCACCGTGGCGCCGCGTCGGTCGGCGGGCGCGGCGGTGACGAGCACCGAGAAGGCGATCGTCACCACCGCTCCCCCGAAGACGCCGGCGATGAAGCGCATCGCCATGATCGACGTCGTGGTGGTCGCCAAGCCGGTCAGCGCTGTCACCACCACGAGGCACGCCGCGACCGCCCACAGGTAGCGCCGAGGCTGCAGCCAGCGCAGGGCGAGCCCCGCCGGCGTGTTCACCAGCGCCCGGCCGACCGCGAACGCCGCAAGGATCGGCCCCAGCGCCCCCACCGCCAGGCCGTACCGCTCGAGGTACAACGGCAGCACCGGGACGATCGACCCCCACGTCATCTGGGCCGCGGCGATCATCAGGCACAGGAGCAGGGTCTGCTCGCGCAGGCCGGGCGTGGACCTCAGGCGCACAGCGTCTGCCGCAGCGTCTGCGGACCCGGTGCGCGCTCGGCCATGGCCCCGCGACGCTCCAGCTCGGGGATCAGCAGCTCGACCACCGCGGCGAAACCGGACGGGAACGCCGACGGACTGGAGATCATGAAGCCGCCCCGTGACCCGGTGGCCGCGAACGTCTCCTCGAGCTCGTCGGCGATCGCCGTGGCGGAGCCGACCAGCATGTGGTCGACCCCGGTGGCCGCTGCCCAGCCGTGGGAGAAGAAGTCCTCGTTGGTGATGAGGTGGTCCTCCCCGAGCTCCTGCACCAGGGTGCCCACGAGACCGGCCGGGCTCGCCTGGGCCGCGATGATGCTCTCGCGCAGATCGCCGAGCCGGAACTTGTCCGGCAGGGTCGAGAAGTCGTATCCGGAGTTGTGGGACAGCGAGACCGCCACCATCTCGGGCGTCCAGGCGTCCAGGATGGTCTGCTTGCGGTTCTGCGCCTCCTCCTCGGTCGCACCGATCACGGCCTGCAGGTCCCACAGGATGCCGACAGCCTGTGCGTCGCGGCCCTGCGCCGTGAGCTGCTCGTCCAGGAGGGAGCGGTGCCGCTGCATGCCGGCCAGCGACGTGCCGAAGCCGAACACCAGGTCGGCGAAGCTCGCGGACGCCTGGATGCCGCGGGGGCTCGCCCCGGCCTGCACCAGCACCGGCTCGATCTGCGGGCTCGGCACCGATGCCAGGGGGCCGGCGACGTCGAAGAAGCGTCCGTGGTGGTCGATCGGGTGCACCTTGGTGGGATCGGCGAACCGACGGGTCTCCCGGTCGCGGAGGATCGCATCGGGCTCGACGGACCGCCACAGCGCCTTGCAGACCCCGATGAACTCCTCCATGCGCTCATAGCGCAGCTCGTGCTCCAGCAGCTGGTCGTAGCCGTAGTTCTGGGCGTCCGCCAAGCGGGTCGAGGCCACCACGTTGAAGGCGATGCGCCCGCTCGTCACGTGGTCGAGGCTGTTGAGCAGTCGGGCCACGTAGAACGGGTGCATGAACGTCGAGGAGTAGGTCAGGCCGAAGCCGACCCGCTCCGTCACGGTCGACATCGCTGCGATGACCGGGCTCATGTCGTGCCGGGGCCACTGGACTCCCCACTCCACGGCACCGTCGCGGCTGCCCTGCCAGGTGCTGGGGATGCCCGACCCGTCGCCGAAGAACAGCAGGTCGACGCCCCCGCGATCGGCCATCTGGGCCAGCTCCATGTAGGCGCGCACGTCGGGGAAATCCCGGCCCACGAACGATCCCGGGATGGCCCAGCGTCCCTCGGTGTGCGAGAACGACAGGTCCAGTGCCAGGTGCATGCCCGTCATGCCGAGACCTGCTGCTCGGACGTGGCGAGGTGCGACAGGACGACGTCGGTCGTGGTGACCATGGACGAGTTCAGCGCGAGCGACTTGAGTGCCGCGTCGTGGAAGTCGGTGCCGTAGGACGCGCAGGCGTCCGACGGGACGATGACCGGGAAGTCGTGCTGCATCGCGTCATTGGCCGTGGAGTGGACGCAGCACTCGGTCGTGAGGCCGGTGACGATGACCCAGTCGATGCCGGCCTGGTCGAGGTCAGCCTTCAGGGTCGTGCCGATGAACCCGGAGTAGGAGTCCTTGGACACCACGAGCTCACCGTCGGCGGGGGCCAGGCCGCCGTACCACTGCGCTCCGGACGTCCCCTTGATGCAGGGATTGTGCTCGCCGAGGGGGATGTCGCGCGAACCGTTGCGCAGCCAGTTGTTGACCGTCCAGCTGGTGTGCGAGGTCTCCAGCTGGATCCACACGACCGGGACGCCGGCGGCGCGGGCGCCGTCGACGAGGCGGTGGATCTGCCCGACGGCATCCTGCACGTTCTGCAGGTCCTGCGGGGTCTCGCACATGTGGCCGATGGCCTCGGGCGCCGCGAAGTCGTGCTGCACGTCGACGACCAGGAGGGCGCCGGTCAGGCCTCGCAGGGACTCGAAGCGGCTGCGGTCGAGCGCGTCGAGCGACTCGGCGACGCTGCGGAAGGCGGATGTCTCAGGCATGGGTCAGGTCCTCGTGGGTGGTGGGGCCGGTGGCGGTGTCGGCTGCGCGCAGCAGCGGCAGGACGGTCCGGCCGAACGCCGGCAGGTCGGTCAGGTAGTCCGGGAAGATGAGCATCAAGCCGTCCAGGTCGGCAAGGTCGACGAGTCGCAGGATCTCGGTCGCGACCGTCTCGGCCGACCCGGCGACGTACTGCACCTGGAAGGCCTCCTCGCCGGTGGCGTCGTCGGCCCAGGCACGCGCCCGGTCCAGGGGCACACCCCAGGCCAGGCTCATGTTCAGCAGCGCCTCGCGGTCGACTCCCTCGCCGTACTCGGCGACCTTGGCCTGTGCGGCCTCGTCCGTGTCGGCCAGGACGACCGTCATCATCGAGTACGTCTTGCACTCGCGGCCGTGCTCCCTGGCCACGCGGTGGACGTAGGCCGACTTGTCCACCATCTCCTCGAAGGTGTCGGCGCCCAGGAAGGCCCCGTCGGCATACCTGGCCTGGAAGTCCATCCCCTGCTTCGACGTGCCGGCGTTGATGATCGTCGGCCGCGTCGCGGGATGGGGTCGCGACTCGCACGCGTCCAGGGTGAAGAAGTCAGACTCCATCGACACCGAGTGCTCGGACCACAGTCGGGTGACCGCGATGAGCCACTCCTCGGTCATCCGGTAGCGGTCGTCCTTGCTCAGCTCCTCCCACAGGCCCATCTGGGTGAACTCGTCGGGGTAGGAACCGTTGACGATGTTCATCCCGGCCCGCCCGTTCGAGATCTGCTGCAGCGTCGTGTACATCTTCGCCGCGACGGCGGGGTGGTGGATGTTGGCGTGCATCGTCGCCCAGATCTTGACCCGCGACGTGACCTCGGCAAGCGCCGACATCATGGTCATGGACTCGAGCGTCTCGCCCCAGTGGTCGGTCGTGCCGCCGAAGCCCTTCCACTTGGCCATCGTCATGATGAAGTCGAGCCCGGCCTCCTCGGCGTCGAGGGCGACCTGCTTGTTGTAGGCGTAGCTGGCCTCGGGGTGCGGTGCGGTGGTCGAGACCATCCAGCCGCCGTTGCCGATGGGCAGGAAGACGCCGTACTCCGTGGACGCCGACATCAGCGTGCCGGCCAGATGACGGCGCCGTCGTCGCCGACCACGGCGTCGGCGAACGAGTTGTCGAACCACTTCACGGCCTGCTCGCCGGTGACGTCGGCGCCGATCGAGGTCGCGACGACCTCGGCGAGGGCGCTGACGTTGTCGAGGTCGACCGACCCGAACTTGCCGGGCAACGGGTTGTCGGCGACGACCGCGGTCTCGGTGGTCCAGACCTCGGTCTCGTGCTCGGAGTCGGACTCGGCGCCGGCGAGATCCTTCTGGTAGCCGATGCACTCCTTGACGTTCGCGTCGTCCGCGCAGTGCGTGTACGCCTTGAAGCTGGCCCGCAGGAAGTCCTCGACAGCCGTCGGGTGCTTGCCGGCGAACGCGGGGTTGACGGCGAAGGCGCCCAGTGAGGCAGGGACGTCGAAGTCCTTCGGCGACCAGACGGTGACCTCGCTGCCGGCCTTCTTGAGCTGGTTGGGCTCGTTGGAGACGAACGCGGTCAGGGCGTCGACTTGGCCGCGGGGCAGGATCGACGGGTCGTAGCCGACCTTGACCTGCTTGACGGCCTCGCCCTCGAGCCCGGCCTTGGCCAGCATCGCGCTGACGCTCATCGGGACCCAGCCCTTGTGGCCGAGGTTCTTGCCCTTCAGCTGGGTGAGGTCGGTGATCTCGGGGGTGGTCATCAGCACGTCGAGGCCCGCGTTGGAGTACGACGAGATACCGGTGATGTCGAGCCCGTTGAGGTTCGAGGTGATGACGTCCTGCTCGGACAGCGGGCTGATCGTCACCTTGCCGGCGGCCAGCAGCTTGGCGTTCTGGGAGGTGTCACCCGGTCCGGGCTGCATCTCGACATCGAGGCACAGGTCCTCGAAGTAGCCCAGCTGGTCGGCCGAGATGACCTCGAGGATCGATGCGGATGCCTGCCAGTAGTAGCCCGACATGTAGGTGATGGTGCCGGCAGCCTTGTTGGCGGCGCAGCGATCGGCGGAGATCGCGGAGCCCGCCGTCCCGGCCTTCTCGGAGGACGATCCCTCGGAGTCCTTGCCGCAGGCGGTCATGGTGAGGAGGGTCGCCGCGGCGGCGGCGGCGGCGAGGGTCGAACGCAAGCGAGTGCGACTGGGCATGGGTCAGCTCCTTGTGGGGTGGGCGGTGCGGGAGAGGGTGAGGAAGCGGTGCGGGTGGACGGGCCGGCTACTGCTTGGACTCGTGCCAGTGCAGGATCTTGCGCTCGACGGCCGTCACGAACAGCAACAGCAGCGAGCCCATGACGGCCAGCACGAAGATCGCGGCCCAGACCATCGCCATGTTGTTCATGGAGGTGGCGACCTGGATCGTGGTGCCGAGCCCGGCCGCGGATCCGGCAGCCGACAGCTCGGCGACGACGGCGCCGACGACCGAGAGCGGGAAGACGATCTGCAGCGAGGCGAACACGTAGGGCAACGAGCTCGGGATGCGGATGTGTCGCAGCACCTCCCACCGCGAGGCATTGACGGTCTGGAACACCTGGAGCACCTGGCGGTCGACCGAGCTGAGCCCCACGGCGGCGTTGATCAGGATCGGGAAGAAGCAGATCAGGGACGTCAGGATGAGCTTGGGCGCGGCGCCGAAGCCGAAGGCGACGACCAGCGCCGGTGCGATCGCGACCAGCGGGGTCACGTTCAGGACCACCGCGACCGGCATGATCGCGCGCCGGGCGATGCCGGACTCGCTGATCACGACCGCCAGCACGCACGCGACCCCGAAGCCGATGGCCAGCCCGATCAGGGCCTCGCGCAGGGTCACCCACGCGTTCTCCAGGAAGTACTGCGGCTCGTCCTTGATGGCACCGAACACGTCTCCCAGCGGCGGCAGGAGGTAGGGCATCTTGTCGGCACCGATGTTCCAACCCCAGCCGAGGACGACGAGCACGACGCCGAACGGCAGCCAGAACCGGGGATGCAGCATCGCGAGCCGCTTCTGGCGACGCTTGCGACGTACCGCCGCGGGCAGCGCTGCCTCGACGGCGAGCGCCGACAGGTGGGTCGAGGTCTCGACCAGTGACGGCTGTCCGCCCCTGGTCGTCTCCTTGGACGTCAGCTCGATCGCGGTCATCAGACGCGTCCCTTCTCGGTCGCCGGGTGGTGGGGCTTCTCGAACGCCGCCTGCAGGCGCTCACGGACCAGGTCCTCGTAGGCGTGGAATGCCGGCGTCTTGATCAGCGCGGCGCTGCGCGGTCTCGGCAGGTCGACGTCGATGATGTCGACGACCCGGCCCGGCCGGGGGGCCATGACGACGATCCGGTCGGACAGCCGTACGGCCTCGCTGATCGAGTGAGTCACGAACACCACCGTCGACTTGGTCTCGTCCCACAGGTCGAGCAGCTGCTCCTGCAGGGCTTCACGAGTGAACTCGTCGAGTGCCGAGAAGGGTTCGTCCATCAGCATGACGTCGGGTCGCAGGCCGAAGGCCCGGACGATCGCCGCGCGCTGCTGCATGCCGCCGGACAGCTGGCTCGGCAGCTTGTGGATCGCGTCGCCCAAACCGGCCTTCTGCAGCAGGTGCTCCATGTCGGGCAGCGGCGACCGGTTGTGGCGGCGGTTGACCCTGGCCGGCAGGGTGACGTTCTTGAAGATGTCGAGCCAGGGCAGCAACGCCGGCTTCTGGGGCACGAGGCCCAGGGCCTTGGCCGCGGCGGCCTCGCGCGGTGCGACACCGCACACCGTCACGTCCCCCTCGTCGAGCGTCTCCAGACCCCCGATGATGCGCAGCAGGGTGGACTTGCCACAGCCGGAGGGCCCGATGACGCTGGTGAACGAGCCGGCCTCGATCGTCACGTCGACGTCGTGCAAGGCGACTAGGTGGGAGTAGTCGGCCAGCTCGTACGTCCGTCGGGCGCCGGTGACGACGATCTCGGGCTCGCGGAGGCCGCTGCCCAGCTTGTGCGGTGCGGTGATGGTCATGTGTGCTCCTCAGACGGACGGCAGCTGGCAGAAGGACCGTTGGTGGTAGATCAAGGGCTGGGGCCCCGGCATCGTCGACCGGGTCGGCGCGACGACCAGCAGCACGTGGTCACCGATGACGGGTCGGTCCACGATCGCGCCGACGAAGCTGACCTGGGTGCCGGCCAGCACCGGGGCGCCGGCGAGGTCCGGATCGAAGTCGAGGCCTGCGAACTTGTCGATCCCGCTGGTCGCGAACTGGCGGGCGACGTGGGCCTGATCCGCGGCCAAGATGTTGATCGCGACGGTCTCGGTCTCCATGAACGCGCGGTACGCGGAGGCCGTCTCGGCGATGTAGACACCGACGAGGGGCGGCGCCATCGAGATGCTCGTGAAGCTGTTGGCCGTGAATCCGAACCGCTCGCCGGCCAGCTCGGTCGTGACGACGCTGACCGGTGTGGCCATGCTGGCCAGGGCACTGCGGAACGTCTGGGGCTCGAGGTGGTCCTGCGTCGTCGTCATCGGACGAGCTCCCGTCCGGCCGTCGCCAGCATCGGCGTGCGGACGCTGATCCACTCGGCGACCAGGACGGAGCGGGCGTCGGCGTCGCGGGCGATCTTGTCTGGCACGTGCAGGGTGCCACCGGGGACGAGGCAGCCGATCTCCCTGAGCACGGGCTCCAGGTGGGTCGGACCGGCCAGCGCGTGAGCCGGCGACGCCGCGACGGTGACCGGCACTGCCAGGACGTTCGCGAGCTCGCCGAGGTCGAAGCCGTCGAGGAACGCCTTGAGCAGCCCGGTGTAGGCGCCCTTGTAGACCGGTGTCGCGACGACGAGCAGGTCGGCGCTGCGCAGCAGGTCACGTGATGCGGCGACAGCTTCGTCGCCCCACACCAGGACGCGCTCGGCGTGGGTGGACAGATCGATGACCTCGGTGGCTGCGCCGGCGAACAAGTCGGCCAGGGCAGCGGTGACCTCGGTGGTCAGGGTGAGGGTCTTGGACGCCGGTGCGGGGTTGCCGCAGAGGCCGACGATGAGGGGCGAGTGGTGCACAGTGGTCTCCTGAAAACGAGGTGGTTCCGTTCTGAAGGAGAGCGTGCAGCCGATCAAGGATCTTGAATGTGCCGCGGATCATCCGATGAGTTGAAACGTAGACAGCGAATGTTTCGCGAGTCGGCCACGTTCAATTCCATTTCGTAAAATGGAGGGGCTCATCGGGCCGCGGTCAACCTCCCAGCGCGCCGAAGATCTGCTCGGTCCGGCTCATGACGATCACGTCCGGCTGGCGGGGCTCACGTCCCGGTGAGATGCGGTGCGGTCCAGAGCCCGAATCGTCGGTGGGGCGGTCCGATCGCACCTACGCTTCAGCCATGCGTCTTCGTCTGGTCCCAGCCGCCGCTGTCACGGCGGCGCTCTTGCTGATCGCGCTCCTTGGCAGCCCAGGTGCCGCGAGCAGCTCCGAACGTGACGCGAAGGCTTCCATCTCCGGGACGGTGACCGGGTACGGCCTCGACCACGGCGACTGGGTCGACGTCGTTGCCTACCCCCTGGCCCCCAGCGGCACGCAACGCGGCACCCACGTCGTCCCAGCCGGCACATTCACGATGTACCTCGAGCCTGGCGAGTACCGAGTCATGTTCTACAGCTCCATGGCTGGTGAGAGCGCCTGGGAGTTCTTCGGCGGAGGGCACACCACGGCTGACGCCAAGATCGTGACTGTCGCGCCAGGGCAGAAAATCACCGGTATCGATGCCACGCTCGAGCGCGCCGGGACGATCGAGGGCGAGATCATCCTTCCGCCCGGAATTCCTGACGGTGACCCGGTGGGAAGCGTTGTCGCCCAGTCGCGCGACGGCAGCACGTGGTTGGACAACCCGAATGGGGTGTGGAGCGTCGACTCGGACGGGCGCACGTTCCGCCTCGGTGGGCTTCCCGCGGGCACGTACCGTCTCCGCTTCGTCAACAAGAACGGAGGCACCATCACGCCGCTCGACGTCGCGACCGGTTACCTCGGGGGCACTGACGACCCCGAGGAGGCCACCCCCGTGCGGGTCGAGGCGGGCGAGACGACACGGGTCGACCTGCCGGTGCGCCGCGGCGCTCACATCCGCGGCAAGGTCACGGACGCATCAGGCCGGCCAGTACCGCGGACCACGGTCACCGCTTTGTACACGCGGCCAGGCGACATCCCCTTCAACACACAGTCGTACTACGCAACCACCGACGACAACGGCGAGTACGAAGTCAGAAGCCTCAGCAAAGGCACCTACGTCCTAAGGTTCGGTCCACCGGATCCCTACGAGGCTGTCTTCTCCGGGGGAGCCTACGGAAAATTCCTCTCGGGCTGGGACGCGGGACCTGACGTCCCGGACGACGCGCGACGCATCACGGTGGATGCTGGGGACGTAGCCACTGAGGACGTGATCGTTCGGGAGGGCGGCTCATTGCAGGGCACTGTCCGAGATTCGACGGGTCTCCCCCTGCCCGGCATCCTGGTCATGGCAGGACCCGCTCATCCCCAGGGTCAGACGCAGGTCACCGATGCTCTCGGCCGCTACAGATTTGTTGGACGGCCCCGCACGAAGTACCTGATGACATTCACCGACCCCTCTGGGGTCTACGCGACCAGACACCAAGAGGGAGTCTCACCAAGGGACGCCCGCACCTGGACCCCGGTCGAGGTCGAGACGACTGTTGATCTGGACGTCGTGATGAGACCGCCGTTGCCGGTGGTGTCGGACGCGGAGCCCACATACGGGGAAGTCATCGAGGCGAGGCTCACCTCCGGCGATCAGACACCCCAGGCGGGTGCGTCATGGCTGTGGCGACGTGACGGCAAGACCATCCCGGGCGCGACGGGGCGCACGTACCGGGTCACCAAGGCCGACCATCGGGCTCGATTGAGCGTCACGTACCGCCCTCGACGCGGCGGCGCATCCCTGTCGTTCATGTCGCGCGCGACCTCCAGGGTTGCAACGACGAAACCTCGGGTCACCGCTACCTCGTCCAGCCGGCACCACCGGACCGTACGCCTTCGGATCGCGGTCAAGGCGAAAAGCGTGTCAACCTCCCTGCTCGACGGTCGAGTCCAGGTAGCCCGTCGCGGCGCCGGAGGCGACGCCGTCTACACGCGAGCGATCAAGAACGGGCGCCTCAACCTCACGCTCCGGGATCAACCGAGGGGGCGCCAGACGTACCGAGTCCGGTTCCTGAAAGCGCCTGAGACGTTCGCCGCCTCGGCGACGACACGGGCCTCCGCGCGGGTCCGGTGACGCGGGACGGTCAGGCTCCCAGCGCGCCGAAGATCTGCTCGTAACGCGCCATGGGCTCAAGGGCCAGCCCGGACTTGATGAACCGGGCCCAGTCATCGCCCAGCACCTCTGCCTCACCCGACTCGATCGCGTCGAGAGCCGCATTCGCCAGCTCCGAGGGAGCGATCTTCGGGGCGTCCATCCCCTTGACCATGTCGGTGTCGACGAGCCCCATGTGGACGCCGACGACGTGCGTGCCCTGTGCGGCGAGCTCGAGGCGCGTGCTGTCAGTCAGCATCCACGTCGCCGCCTTCGACGCAGCGTACGCACCACCGGTCGGGGTCGTGAACCACGACAGCGCCGAGACGAGGTTCACGATCGCGCCGCCGCCGTTGGCCCCCAGGACGGGGGCGAAGGCCCGGGTCATGAGCAGGGGTCCGTAGAAGTTGGTTTCCATCTCGCGCCGGATCATCGCCTCGTCCCCCGAGACGAGCGGGGTGCCCGTCGAGATGCCGGCGTTGTTGATGAGCACCTGGACGTCCCCTGCCGCGGCCGCGGCCGCGGCGATCTGACCGGCACTCGTGACGTCGAGCTCCAGCGGGTGCACGCCGTCTGCCTCGATCGTGCCGACGTCGCGCGCGGCGGCATAGACCTTGGCCGCTCCACGCCTCTTGAGCTGCTCGACGAACTCGGCCCCGATGCCCCGGTTGGCTCCGGTGACCAGCACCACCGCACCCTTGATGTCCATGACGATCCATTCTGTAACGATCACTATTGATTGGCGATCAGAACAGTAGCACGTTCTGTAGCGATCGATACGTTATGCTGGAGGCATGGCCGGACGACCCCGCAGCTTCGATCGCGAAGCCGCGCTTGCAGCAGCTGTCGAGCAGTTCTGGCGCACGGGCTTCGAAGAGACCTCCGTTGCGATGCTGACCTCGGCGATGGGCGTGACGCCTCCGAGCCTCTACGCGGCATTCGGCGACAAGCAGCACCTCTTCGAGGAGGCCTCAGCGCTGTACTTCCAGCGCACGTGCGAGGCGGTCGACGACGCCACGGCGCTGCCGACTGCGCGTGAGGCCATCGCACGGGTGCTGCACGACACCGCCCGCGCCCACACCGACCCAGCGACCCCGCCCGGGTGCCTGATGCTGACGGAGCCGCGACTCGAGGCGCAGCGCGAGGCGATCCGTCAGCGCCTCAAGGACCGACTCAACCAAGGCGTACGCGACCACGAGCTGGCGGCGAGCACGGACACCGATCGGCTCGCGTCGTTCCTCGTTGCCGTCCTGCGCGGCATGTCGGGCTGTGCACGCGACGGCGGCAGCACCGACGAGCTCCTGGGCATCGCCGAGACCGCGATGGCGGCCCTGCCGGCCCCACCAGGTGATCAGACGCCCGCCGTCGCCTGAGTCCGGCCGCGCACTGGATCACGCCAGTGCGAGGAACAGCTTCTCCATCTTCTTCGCGTCGACGCTGTCAGGACCACCTTCGACCAGGCAGCGCTGAAGCCCCGTGGCAACGAGCGCATAGCCCCCGCGATTGATGGCCTTGCTGACTGCCGCGATCTGGGTCAGCGCGTCCTCGCACTCCGCACCTTCCTCCAGCATCCGGATCACCGATGCCAGGTGACCGTTGGCCTTCTTCAGGCGGAGAGTGATGGCCTTGACCTCATCGGCCTCGAGCTTCATGGGGATTCCCTTCGTCGCCGCTCATGGTACATCCCCCCGGGGGGTTGTGTTACGGTGAATCTGCATCCCCCCGGGGGGTTGAAGCGGATGCGCGAGAGAAGCGCCATCGAAAGGATCATCATGACGACCACCCACGTCGAGCACTCGCACGGCAAGTCCGTGCTGCAGGAGCTCTCACCGCTGCACCGCAGTCTGCGCAAGGCCATTCCCGACGTCTACCAGGGCTTCGGCGCCCTCTCCTCCGCCGCGTTCGCCGACGGCGCTCTCGCTCGCCGGACCAAGGAGCTCATCGCCCTGGCCATCGGCGTCGTCGAGGGCTGCGACGGCTGCGTGGCGTCCCACGCGCAGGCCGCCGTCCGCGCCGGTGCGACCCGTCAGGAAGCGGCCGAGGCCATCGGCGTCACGTTCTTGATGCACGGTGGCCCCGCGACGATCCACGGCGCTCGGGCGTACGCGGCCGTCTGCGAGTTCGCAGACGCGCTGGACGCCGACGAGACCCCCGCCTGACCCGAGAGAGAGAAGGATCCCCACATGTGTCGACCCGTCACCTGCAAGACCTGCCACAAGACCACCTGGGCGGGCTGCGGCCAGCACGTCGCCGACGTCAAGGCCGGAGTGCCCGACGACCAGTGGTGCAACGGCCACGCCGACCCCCACAACGACAGCTGGCTCCGCAGGATCCTCGGCCGCTGAGGCTCAGGCACGCTTGTGCCCCGGCGGCGCCGGCGGAGCCTCGGTGACCGGCGGGACCTCCGCGACCAGGGCCGCCGCCTTCGAGGCGGGCAGGGCGGAACGAAGTCCCCACTCGAACATGATGAGCCCGAAGCCGGTGACCACCGCCAGGTCCACGCCCGGCGGCAGCCACTCGCGACCGCCGCCGTAGCGACCCGCGAACGCCAGGACGAGCAGCCCCACGAAGTACGGCCCGAGCCAGGCGACGCAGTGCAGGTCCAGCGTCGCCGCCAGCTTCCGATCGTGAACGACGCGCCACGCCAGAATGGCGGCACCCAGCACGACGGGGATCGCGAGCCTGGACATCGTGTCCCATCCGGTCCAGTACACGATCAGCCCGACCACGACGAAGGCGAAGCGCGCCAACACCGGCAGGGCGGGCAGCCGCAGCGGACGACGACGGTCCGGGACCTGCCTGCGCAGGGCGAGCACCGTGATCGGCCCCAGGCACATCGAGAGCACGATGGCACTGGAGTTGAACGCCAGCAGCTCGGACCAGCCGTCCCGGAAGCCGACCAGCAGCACGAGTCCCACGACCAGGTTCAGCACGAGGGCCGGCAGCGGCACCCCGGCCATCGAGAACCGGGCGATCCTGGGCGGGAACAGGCCGGCCTCGCTCACCGCCACCGCGAGCCGGCCGGTCGACGCGGTCGAGACGAGACCGGCGCCGAAAGGACCGATGACGGCATCAGCGATCACGGTCTTCGCCAGGAGGCTCATGCCCAGCGCGGTCAGGATGGCCGCCAACGGCCCGTTGGCGCCACCGTGCTGCAGCTCCGGCCAGCCCCGCGCGACCTGGTCGGGGTCGAGGGCGCCCACGAAGCCGATCTGCAGGACGGTGAACAGCACGGTGCACAGCGCGATCCCACCGATGAGAGCCACTGGGATCGTCCGCTGCGGCCGTCTCGTCTCACCCGCCATGTCGAGGGCATGGCGGAAGCCGAGGAAGGCGAAGACCACCCCACCGCTGCTGATCGCGGCCAGCACCCCGCTGAGACCCTCTGGCGCGAATCCCTGCTCGCGGATCGGGTCGGTCGAGAACCGGGTCAGGAGCGCCAGTGCGATGACGGTGGGGACCAGGACCTTGATCCAGGTCAGCATGGTGTTGAAGCGGGCAAACACCGCCACGCCGAAGGCGTTCAACACCACGAACGCCGCCATGACGACTGCGGCCGCGACGACACCGCCCAGGCTCAATGCGCTCTCCCCGTCCGCCGACGAGCTGGCCACGAACAGCCAGTCGAAGGCCGGCTCGTTGCTCGCGTACTCCAGCATCGCCTGCGTCTCGATCGGCGCAGCGGTCACATATCCGACCCAGGCCACCCAGCCGACCACGATGCTGACGCCCCGTCCATGGCTGAATGTCGGCATCCTGCCCAGCCCCCCGACGACCGGGAGCATCGCGGCGACCTCGGCGAACACCAGGGCGATCGAGAGCATCAGCAGGCCCCCGACGGGCCACGCGATGATCGCCGCCGGTCCGGCCCGACGGGCAGCGAACAGTGGCGCGAACAAGATGCCGGATCCCACCATGCCGCCGACTGCCACGAAGGTCAGGCCCAGGGGCCCGACCGAGCGCTTCGGCGCGCCTGCATTGATGGCCTCCACCCTCGGACCGTAGGCGCCCCGTCCGCCGCCCACACGGGCCGAAGGACCTGCGACCCTCCTCACCATTCGTGTTTCGCTGGAAGGTCGAAGGACGCCGACGTTCAGATGGGTCGTGGTGACATGAACTACTGGGTGAGCATCATCTTCCGGGCCATCCCCCTGGCCATGATGGGCGTCTGCGTCGGGTTCGGCGCCTACGTCTGGAACGACGGCGACGCGCCCGGCAACTTCGTCGCCGGGCGCGTGGTCACGTTCCTCGGCGCGATCTGCTTGTGCCTTTTCTGCACCGCCGCCACGATCATCCGCCAGCTGATCGGCCGGTTCAACACGGTCGACCGGATCTTGTACCCGACGCTCGGCTACCTGGCGGCGATCGGCACCGCGGCGTACGGCATCAATCTCTTCGCCGGCGTCTCGGGCAGCGGTACGAGCCCGGAGTACGTCGCTGGGCACGTCGTCTTCGGGCTCGGCCTCATCTGCGGGTGCGTGGCCACCGTGGCGACAGCCTCCACCAAGTTCTCGATGATCCCTGCCAACTCCGCCAAGGCGGTCGGCGACCACACGACGCCATCAGGGGCCTTCTCCCGCGGTTCCCTCGTCGTGCTGGCAGCCCTGCCGGTGCTGATGGCCGCGGCCGCCTGGGCCTTCGGGATCGGCAACCTGCTGATGACCACCTCGCCGAGCAGGTTCACGGTGGGCCACGTGGTCAGCGGCCTCGCGATGATCTGCACGAGCCTGATCGGGCTGGTGTTGAGCATCCTGCGCCAGGTCCAGGACACCTACGGTCCGCGGGACCGCGTCGGTTGGCCGTGGCTCGTGATCGTGATGGGGGCCCTCAGCATGGGGTGGGGCGTGGTGCTGCTGATCCTCGACAAGGAGCCGTACTACCAGACACCCGGCTTCGTGATGATCGGCCTGGGCCTGGTCTGCTTCAGCATCCTGAGCAAGGTCGGCCTGCTCGCCCTGGTGTGGCGGCGCACGTTCGCGCTCGCCAACCGGGTGCCCCTGATCCCGGTCGTGACCGCCCTCAGCTGCCTGTTCCTGGCGGCGTTCGCCTTCCAGCTCTCGGTCACCGACACGAACGTCTTCATCGCCGCACGGGTGCTGGTGGGCCTCGGCGCGATCTGCTTCACGCTCTACTCGATCGTCTCCATCCTGGAGAGCGGTACGTCCACGTCGAAGAAGTGACCGCCGGATCAGCGTTCACCGCGACGCGACCCGCCAGAAGACCTTCTTGAGGCGATCGGTGGCCACCAGGTAGCCGAGAGTGATGAGGACGACGAGGGCGAGCACGGGTCCGGGCACCGCAGCGAGGCCAAGCGGCCCGGCGACGCCGGAGTACGGCGTCGCGACGGCCACAGCCGCCACCACGATCGAGATGAGCACGAGCGGCGTGCTGGGCCGACTGCGGAAGGCCGGCCGGCGGGTGCGCAGCACGAACAGCACCCCGACCTCGGTCAGCACCGAGCCGACGAACCACGCACTGCGAAAGTCCGTGGCATCGGCGTCGAACCCCCACCGCAGGACAGCGAACGTGGTCAGGTCGAAGACGGTGCTGAGCGCACCGAACACCACCATGTAACGGGCGATCAGGCGCGTGTCCCAGCCCTGCGGTCGCTCGATCTGGTGGGCGTCGACCCGATCGGTGGCGATCGCAGCCGCCGGGAGGTCCGACAGCAGGTTGACGAACAGGATCTGGCCGGCCAGCAGCGGGAGAAAGGGCAGCACAACAGCGGCGATCGCCATGCTGAGGACGTTGCCGAAGTTCGCGCTGGTGGTCATGAAGATGTACTTCATCGTGTTGGCGAACGTGCGACGTCCCTCGTGGACGCCGCGCAGGAGGACCTCGAGCTCCTTGTCGAGCAGGACGATCGCCGCGGACTGCTTGGCCACGGGCACCGCGGTGTCGACACTGATGCCGACGTCGGCGGCGTGGAGCGACGGGGCGTCGTTGATGCCGTCGCCGAGATATCCCACGACGTCCCCGTGCGAGCGGAGCGCGTGCACCACCCGCTCCTTCTGCAGCGGGTTCATCTCGCTGAACACGTCTGCCGTGGGCACCGTGGCCGCGAGGGCTGCATCGTCCAGCGCGTCGATGTCGGACCCGGTCCAGACGCGCGAGATGTCCAGTCCCACCGCCGCCGCCACGTGCGCGGCGACGAGCCGGTTGTCTCCGGTGACCATGCGCACCGAGACCCCCGCGTCCCGCAACCGGCGGACCACGGCGGGCGCGTCGGGCTTGACCGGGTCAGCGAACGTGAGCAGACCGACGAACGTCATCTGCGACTCGTCGGTGAGCTCGAGACGATCAGCCGGAAGGGATCGGGTGGCGAGGCCGAGCACCCGGAACCCGCCGGCGCTGAGGGTCGCGAAGGTGCGCTGGACCTGCTCGGCCACCTCGCTGAGGTCCACCACCCCGGTCGGCGTGCGGGCGTGGGTGCAGACGTCGAGCACGTCCGACAGCGCGCCCTTCGTCACCATCAGCGGCTCCGCACCCCCGGCCCGGCGGGTGAGGACGCTCAGCCGCTTGCGCTGGAAGTCGTACGGCAGCTCGTCCAGCGCCACGACGTCCTCTTCCGGCGGGCGGGCACGGACGATGGCCTGGTCGATGGGGTTCTTCCACCCCCTCTGCAGGCCCGCGTTCAGCGCCGCCAGGTCAGCCACCGCGGAGCTCTCGACCCCGTCACAGGCCAGTGCGGAGCCCAGCTCGATCCGGCCCTCCGTCATGGTGCCGGTCTTGTCCGAGCACAGCACCCGCATCGCTCCGAAGTCCTCGATGACGTCGAGTCGGCGAACGATGACGCGCTTCCGCGCGAGAGCTCGCGCGCCATGGGCCAGGCTGATGCTGACGATGGCCGGCAGCAGCTGGGGAGTCACCCCGACCGCCAGCGCGAGGGCGAACAGCACCGAGTCGAGCACGCTGCGGTCGCGCACGAGGTTGACCAGGAGGATCACCCCGACCAGGACCAGCATGACCCGTGCAAGCAGCAGGCCGAAGGCCGTCATCCCGCGCTCGAAGCCGGTCGGCGTGGTGGGCGAGACGAGCCGCGACGAGACGGCGGCGATCTCCGTCGCAGCCCCGGTGTGGACGACGACGACCGTGGCCGTGCCGCTGGAGACGTGCGTGCCCTGGAACACCGCGTCGGTGCGGTCCGAGACGGCTGCCGATGCCGGGACCGCCTCCGGGGCCTTCTCGACCGGGAAGGTCTCACCGGTCAGTGCCGACTCGTCGACCGCCAGGTCTCGTGAGGTCAGCACGCGACAATCGCCGGGCACCAGGTCACCCGCGCTCAGCAGCGCGACGTCCCCCGGTACGACGGCGTCCATCGGCACTGCAGCCGGGGTGCCGTCGCGCAATACCTGTGCCGTCACCTCGACCGAGGCCAGCAGCGCCTTCATCGCCGCGCTCGCGTGGCGTTCCTGCACGAACCCCAGCACGCCGGACAGCGCCAGGATCACGAGGATGATCCCCGCATCGGTCCAGTCTCCGAGGACCCCGGACAGGACGGTCGCCAGCACCAGGATCAGCTCGATGGGGGTCGTGAACTGCCGCACCAGCAGGCGCCACGCCGGCGGCTCCGACGCAGCGAGAGTCCCCCGTGCCTTCGCATCGCTCAGCACGGCGCCGGCGCGCTCGGCGGTCAGTCCCTCGGCGGTGGTGCCGAGCCTCGCGAGCACCTCGTCGGCGGGGATGCTCCAGAACGGGAGCGTCACCTCCGGGGGCGACGCCGCGTCTTTCCCGGCGCGACGTGATGATGGCAAGGGTCCCCTCCGCTCTGGTGACATCCCACCGTCGCGGTCGTCGCGGTCGGAAGGGCCCAACGTCCTCCGCGAGTGTGAAAAGCCCTGCGGTGAGAGGGTGGATCCGTGACGACCTTCCACCGCTACGCGGCCATCGGCGACTCCTGGACCGAGGGGGTCGGCGACCCCGACCCGACCCGTCCGAACGGCGTACGCGGCTGGGCCGATCGCGTCGCCGAGGTGCTCGCGACGAGCTCGGACGACTTCGGGTACGCCAACTTCGCGATCCGGGGCCACCGGATCGGCGAGATCATCGAGCAACAGCTCGGTCCCGCACTCGCGTTGGAGCCCGATCTACTGACCCTCCAAGGAGCGGGCAACGACATCCTTCGCATCCGGATCGACCTGGACGCCCTGGTGGGTGACATCGACGCCGCGGTCGGACGCGCCAACGACGCAGGAGCAACGGTCGTCCTCTTCACGCACGGAGCCGCCGCGTCCGGACCGTTCTCCGCGCTGCGCGGTCGCATCGCGATCTTCAACGAGCTGATCCGGGAGGTTGCCGACGACCGCGACACGGTGCTGGTCGACAACTGGCGCATCCGCGAGGCCCAGGACGTGCGCCTGTGGGACGTCGACCGCGTCCACCTGTCCCCCGTCGGCCATCACCGCGCGGCACTCGAGGTCCTCGACACCTTAGGTGTCCCCCACGGTCACCGGTTCGACCTGCCCGACGTCGGTGGCCTCTCCCGCCGAGCGCAGCTGCGCACCGATCTGGGGTGGGCACGGACGTTCGTCGGCCCGTGGGCGTACCGGCGCCTGACCGGACGATCGATCGGGGACGGGGTCTCGGCCAAACGGCCCGGGATGTCGCCGCTCTGAAAACCGGTCGCGTCTTCTCGCGTGCGAGGAGTTCCGTGCCAGGTCACCTTTTTCGCACCTCTTTCACTCGTCTGGGGAGGAGCCAAGCTGGTGAAGACCGGCCTCTCGCTTGAGAAGGTCCTATCGGGCGGACTAAAAGTTCTCCTCTCGTACGCTCTGTGCAGCACCCTGCTGGCCATCTACATAGCGCGTACACGCCATTCAGCAATCGACGCTTCGCGCCCGGAAAGCCGCACCGCCCCAGGCCCATGGATTTTGGTGTGTGCTGGTTGGTTTGCGGTCTCGTTCACGGGGTTCATCTCGGCAACTGAAGCCCCCAGCCGATGGGGCGCCGGCATTGCAGCGGCTCTATCTGCCTTCGGCGTCCTGGAGGGTTCCTATCAGTGGTGGCGCCAAAGGGCACGTCAACTCGGAACTGCCGAGGAGGACACCGGGAGGTGACACCCGCGGGTGGCGACGGGGATGATGAGGTCATGAGCACCCCCGGACAGTCCTCATGACCGACGACGCCACCACGCCCGCGGAGTCCACCGGCACCACGAGCCGGGTGGTGGTGGGCGTCAAGAGACATCAGCCGTACGCCCTCACGTTCGCGATCGCCGAGGCCAACCGCCGCCACGAGGCGATGCGTGTCGTGCACGCGATCTGGATGCCGTCGGAGCGGCGGACCGACGAAAAGGGTGAGCGACTCCGGACGAACGGGAAGGCGGTCCTCGAGACCGGGCGGCGCTTCATCGAGCAGGCGCCGGCCGCCCCCTCGGTCGAGTACGCCCTGCGCACCGAGAGCCCGGCCTCCGCACTCATGGACGAGAGCCGCTCGGCGTCGTGCCTGGTCGTCGGCACCGACGACGTGCCGTGGTTCGAGCGACTCATCGGGGGCGAGGTCGCACGGTGGCTCGTGCGCAACGCGGAGTGCCCGGTCTTCGTCGTGCCCGAGAACGTGGTCGCCCCCTCCCCCTCGTGGAGCGACGTCGTGGTCGCGGTCGACCTCGACACCGTGTCGGTCGGCCTGCTGCGCGCGGCCTTCGAGGAGGCCGAGCTGCGACACGCCCGCGTACGCGTGCTGCACGCCGTGGCCCCACGACTGGCGAAGACGCAAGCCGATCACGCGCACGCGGTGGTGGACGGCCTCGTGGCCCGGGCCAAGCTCGAGCACCCCGCAGTCCGGGTCGTCACGAACGTCGTGGCCGACGAGGCCGATGACGCGTGCCTGCGAGCGAGCGAGCACGCAGGGCTCCTGGTGCTCGGTCGGCCGCGCCCGGTCGAGCAGGGCTCCCTGATCGCGCGCCCCGTCGCCGGACGTGTGCTGCGAGCGGCCCGCTGCCCGGTCCTGGTGACCCGCGACCAGCCGGCCGGGTGACCCACGGGCCCCTGTGCGCCGCCCGTACGATGACGACCACCCCATGCCTACCGCACCAGATCGTCCCCGCAAGCTGCTGCTGGTCGTCGACGCCCCCTCGCTCCTGCACCGCAACCACCACGCGCGTGCCCACACCCAGATCACCGACCGGTCGGGCCGACCGGTGTGGGCGCTCCACGGGATGCTGTGCCAGATCCTCGAGGCGATCGACAGGTTCGCGCCCGATGCCGTGATCTTCGGGCTCGACGACCGGGCCGCGTCCGTGCGCCGGGACCTCTACCCCGACTACAAGGCAGGACGGGCCGACAAGGACGCCGCCCTCGTCGACCAGCTCGAGCGCGCCGGGGCGCTGCTCGACGCCTTGGGCCTCGCGACCCTGACTCCCCCGGGCCTCGAGGCCGACGACGTCAGCGCCGCGGGCGCCACCTGGGCGCGCGAGCACGGGTGGAGCTGCGTGATCATCACCTCGGACCGTGACGCATTCGCGCACATCAGCGAGCACACCCAGGTGCTGCGCCTCATCAACGGCGGCATCAGCGGTTCCCCGCTGCTGAACCCGGCCCGGCTGGTCACGATGTACGGCGTCGAGGCCGAGCACTACCTCGACTTCGCCGCCCTGCGCGGGGACGCCAGCGACAACCTTCCCGGGGTCGCCGGCATCGGGGAGAAGACCGCGGCGGTGCTGCTGACCCAGGCAGGCCCCATGCGCGGCGTCTGGGCGGACATCGACCAGAACGAGGGACGCGTCGTCGCTGCGACGCTGGACTCCTGGGCGGCCGAGACCGGAGCCCGCCGCATGGGCGCGACCGTGGTCCGGCGGCTCACCGCGGCCGGGGCCCGCGAGCGCTACGACTTCAACGTGCAGATCATGTCGGGACGCGACGACCTCGACCTCGGGCTGACCCCTGACGTCCCGGGCACCCCGGGGCTGCTCCCGCTCGATCCCCATCGCGTCCACACGGTCGTGGGTTATCTGGGGGTCGAGGCCACGACCTCGCTCGCGATCCGGGTGCTCAGCACGGACCCGGCCTCCGCCGCATTGCACGCAGACCGGTAAATTCGCTAGGTGCCCGACAAACGCCCCCGCCGCACCTTTGCAGTGATCAGCCACCCCGATGCCGGCAAGTCCACGCTGACCGAAGCACTCGCCCTCCACGCACGAGTCATCACCGAGGCCGGTGCCGTGCACGGAAAGGGCGACCGGCGCGCCACGGTCTCGGACTGGATGGCGATGGAGAAGGCCCGCGGGATCTCGATCACGTCCGCTGCGCTCCAGTTCGTCTACCGCGACCACGTGGTCAACCTGGTCGACACCCCCGGTCACAGCGACTTCTCCGAGGACACCTACCGCGTGCTCTCCGCGGTCGACTCGGCCGTGATGCTCGTCGACGCCGGCAAGGGGCTCGAGCCACAGACCCTCAAGCTGTTCAAGGTGTGCGCGCTCCGGGGGATCCCGGTGATCACCGTGATCAACAAGTGGGACCGGCCGGGCCTGTCACCCCTGGCCCTGATGGACGAGATCGAGCGGCAGATCAAGCTGCGTCCCACCCCGCTGACGTGGCCGGTCGGCGAGGCGGGCGACTTCCGCGGCGTCCTGGACCGCCGCACCGGCGAGTTCGTGAAGTACACGCGCACCGCCGGCGGAGCCACCCGCGCGCCGGAGCGCCGGATGTCGGCCGACGAGGTCGAGGACGTCGACGCGGAGGCCTGGGCAGCGGCGATGGACGAGCACGAGCTGCTCGGTCTCGACGATGCCGATCACGACCAGAAGCGGTTCCTCGCCGGCGAGACCACGCCGGTCATGTTCGCCTCCGCGCTGCAGAACTTCGGCGTGGCCCAGCTGCTGGACCTGCTGCTGGACCTGGCCCCCGCGCCGAGCGCGACGGCCGGCGTGGACGGCTCGGTCAGGGAGGTCGAGGACGACTTCAGTGCCTTCGTGTTCAAGGTGCAGTCGGGCATGAACAGCTCCCACCGGGACCGGATGGCGTACGCGCGTGTGGTGTCCGGGACCTTCGAGCGCGGCATGATCGTCACCCACGCCTCGACGGGCCGGCCCTTCGCGACGAAGTACGCGCAGTCGCTGTTCGGCCGTGAGACCAGCGCCGTCGAGGAGGCCTCGCCGGGCGACATCATCGGCTTCGTCAACGCACAGGCGCTGCGGGTCGGTGACACGGTGCACCTCGGCGACAAGATCGAGTACCCGCCGGTGCCCAGCTTCGCGCCCGAGCACTTCATGACCGCGACCGCGCGCGACATCGGACGCTACAAGCAGTTCCGTCGGGGCATCGAGCAGCTCGACCAGGAAGGCGTGGTCCAGGTCCTGCGGTCGGACCTGCGCGGCGACCAGAGCCCGGTGCTCGCCGCGGTCGGCCCGCTGCAGTTCGAGGTCGTCGAGGAGCGCATGACACACGAGTTCAACTCGCCCATCCGACTGACCCGGCTGGACTACCAGGTGGCACGCCGCACCGACGCCGACGGCGCCCAGGAGCTGCGCGGCGCGCGCGGTTGTGAGGTCCTGCAGCGCACGGACGGCACGTACCTCGCCCTCTTCATCGACAAGTGGCGGGCCAACAACGCAGCTCGTGAGCACCCCGACGTCCTGCTCGAGGAGCTGCCAGCAGGCGGCGCCTGAGACACGCGGCTGAGGACCTAGGTCCATCACGTCAGGGCAGTCGGCCCTACGGCACCAGGCCGGCGCGCGACAGGCTGAGACTCCCGAGGCCCGAGGAGTCCCGATGAAAGCTGCCGTCGTCACCGAGCTGGGCCAGCCCCTGGAGCTGCAGGAGCGCCCCGTCCCCGACCCCGGACCCGGGCAGGCGGTCGTGCGCATCGAGGCCTCCGGGCTGTGCCACACCGACATCCACGCGGCACACGGGGACTGGCCGGTCAAGCCCGCCCCGCCGTTCGTGCCGGGCCACGAGGGCGTGGGCATCATCACCGGTCTCGGCGAGGGCGTCACCGAGCGAGCGGTCGGTGACCGGGTCGCGATCGCGTGGCTCGGTCACGCGTGCGGTCACTGCCGCTACTGCATCGACGGCCGCGAGACCCTGTGCGAGCGGCAGGAGAACAGCGGCTACTCGATCGACGGCGCCTATGCCGAGTACGCGCTCGTCGACGCCGCGTTCGCGGTCCGCGTGCCAGAAGGAGTCTCCCCCGTCGACGCCGCACCGCTGAGCTGTGCGGGCGTCACGTCGTACAAGTCGGTCAAGGTCGCGCACGTGCAACCGGGCGAGAAGGTGGCCGTGTTCGGCATCGGCGGTCTCGGCCATCTCGCGGTGCAGTACGCACGCCTGGTCGGCGCAGTCGTCATCGCCGTCGACATCGACGACGCGAAGCTCGAGCTCGCGACGTCCCTCGGTGCCGACCACGTCGTCAACGCGGCCGAGGTGGACCCGGTGACGGCGATCGCCACCCTCGGCGGTGCGGACGTCTCCCTCGCGTACGCCGTGTCGCCCACCTCGTTCGACCAGGCCTTTGCCTCCCTCA
This sequence comes from Aeromicrobium yanjiei, assembly GCF_009649075.1. Taxonomy (GTDB): domain Bacteria; phylum Actinomycetota; class Actinomycetes; order Propionibacteriales; family Nocardioidaceae; genus Aeromicrobium; species Aeromicrobium yanjiei. The sequence goes on along the minus strand of NZ_CP045737.1, from coordinate 1,261,564 downwards.
ACCGCGGGGGGCGGCTCGTCTGCGTCGCGCTGCCTGCCGAGGGGGTCATGAGCATCCCGATCTTCCTCACTGTCCTCAAGGGCATCCAGATCATCGGCTCGATCGTCGGCACCCGCCAGGACCTGGCCGAGGTGTTCGACCTGCACGCCCGTGGACGTACGCGGGTGATCGCGGAGACCCGCCGCCTCGACCAGGTCAACGAGGCGATGGCCCAGGTGCTCGCCGGGGAGGTCTCCGCGCGTCTCGTCTTCGAGATGTAGCGGCGTTCAGCTGTTCTTGCGCCAGATCGCCGTGGTCAGGATCGTCGCGAAGCTGTTCCACAGCGCGTAGGGCACCAGCAGCCAGCCGGCCCGCGGCGAGGCCTTGCCCGCCGACCGGGCGAGATCGGCCGTGCTGGTGGCGAGCGCGCCGGCCACCACGATGGACGGGACGAGGCGGTGCCCGCGGAAGAACGACCAGCACCAGCCCGCGTTGAGGACCATGTTGGCCGCCAGCTTGCCGCGATAGGCCCGTGACTGCTCGGGCGTCATGTGGGACTGGGCGTCGGCGGAGGCCAGCGCGATCTGGGCGTACAGCGCGGTCCACACGACCGGGAACACCGCCGGAGGCGGCTGGATCGCCGGCTTGCGCAGGGTGCGATACCAGGCGCTCCTGGTGCCAGTGGCGGTGGCCACGGACCCGAGAGCCGCTGCGGCGACCGGCAGACCGATGCTGGTGGCGAGCGTTCGAGATTCCATCCGGCCAGCCTAGACACGGCGTGGTCCTCGCACATCTCAGAACGACACGACCCGAACGGGGAGGCACCCCGGCCCCTTGCGGGACCGGGGTGCAGAAGAGGCGGACGTCCCGTCTGCGTAAGTCGGGGGTGCCGTCTTCGTAGGGGGGTCGCCTGCCGCCCGTCGCCGGAGCGGTGGGCTTGCCACACGTTAACCCCGCAGCCGCTGAATTTCCAGGGTCTTTCGGGGGTTGACGCAGCCGAGGGCGCATGCGGGTCGCGGGGGCGGAGGCGCGCCCAGCACAATGGAGCCCATGTCCGCGCGGATCACCTGCCCCGTCCTGAGCACCCGAGTGACCAGTGCGGAGGACGCTGCCTCGCACATCCACCACGGCGACAACGTCGGGTTCAGCGGGTTCACGGGTGCCGGCTACCCCAAGGCGACTCCCGCAGCCCTGCACGACCAGATCGTCGCTGCCCACGACCGCGGTGACGAGTTCCGCATCGGCCTGTGGACGGGGGCATCGACCGCGCCGGACGCCGACGGGGTGCTGGCGGAGGCGCACGGAGTCTCGAGCCGACTTCCCTACAACTCCGATCCGGTCATGCGCCGGCTCATCAACACCGGCGAGGTCGACTACATCGACGCCCACCTCAGCCACTCCGCGCAGCACATGTGGTTCGGCTTCTACGGAAACCTGGACGTCGCGGTCATCGAGGTCACCGCGGTGCTCCCCGGCGGTCTGCTCGTCCCGAGCGGGTCCGTGGGCAACAACAAGACGTGGCTGGACCAGGCGGACCGGGTCATCCTCGAGGTGAACCACTGGCAGCCCCGTGAGCTCGAGGGCTTCCACGACATCTACTACGGCACGGCCCTGCCTCCCATGCGCCAGCCGATCCCTCTGACCGACCCGATGCAGCGCATCGGCGAGCCCTATCTGCGGGTCGACCCCGCCAAGGTGGTGGCGGTCGTGGAGACGGACCGACCCGATCGCAACACGCCGTTCGCGCCGAGCGACGCGACCTCGGCCGCGATCGCCGAGCACGTCGTGGACTTCTTGCGGCACGAGGTCTCGGCGGGCCGGATGCCCCCCGGCCTGCTGCCCCTGCAGTCAGGCGTGGGCAACGTCGCGAACGCGGTCCTGGCGGGACTCGACGGCAGCGAGTTCACAGACCTGGTCGCGTTCACCGAGGTGATCCAGGACGGGATGCTCGACCTGCTCGACAGCGGGACGCTGCGCGCGGCGTCCGCGACCTCGTTCGGCCTGTCCGAGATCGGCGTCCGCCGCTTCATGGACCACATCGACGCGTACAAGGGCCGCATCCTGCTGCGCAGCGAGGAGATCTCGAACCACCCGGAGCTGGTCCGCCGGCTCGGGATCATCGCGATGAACGGGATGCTCGAGGCCGATCTCTACGGCAACGTCAACTCGACCCATGTGATGGGCAGCGCGATCATGAACGGGATCGGCGGCAGCGGCGACTTCGCCCGCAACGCCTTCCTCAACTTCTTCCTCACCCCGTCGACGGCCAAGAACGGGGCGATCTCCGCGATCGTGCCCATGGTCAGCCATGTCGACCACACCGAGCACGACGTGCAGGTGATCGTCACCGAGCACGGCATCGCCGACCTGCGGGGCTCCTCGCCCAACGACCGCGCGGTCAAGATCATCGAGCGGTGCGCCGACCCGAGGTTCCGGCCGGCCCTGCAGGACTATCTCGATCGCGCGCGAGCCGAGCGCCCCGAGGCGCGGCACACGCCGCACCTGCTCGACGAGGCGCTCAGCTGGCACCAGCGCTATCTCGACACCGGCAGCATGTGAGCCGCTGCCGGCTCAGTCGAGCTTGAGCTCGCTGAGCAGGGCGCGCTCCATCTCCTCGGTGTCGGACGTGGTCTCGGGCTCCGGGATGTTGCCGCCGACCGCCTTGTCGACGAGCACGGGGCACTTCGCGTAGCGCACGACCTGGTCGCTGGTCGAGCCGAGCAGCAGCCCCGGGAAGCCGCCGCGTCCGCGGCTGCCCACGACCACGAGGTCCGCCTGGTCCGAGGCCTCGACGATCCGCTCGGCGGCGCTGCCGTGGACGACCGCCGCGGTGATCGGCACGTCGGGGTTGTCGGCTCGCACACCGGCGACGTCCTTCTCGAGGGCGGCGAGGGTCGCGGCCTCGAAGTCCTCGAACGGCGGCATGTATCCGGGCGCAGCAGTCTCGGGACGAGGTGCGGTGCTGATGGTCCAGGCGCGGACCACCGTGACCGGCTTGCCCAGTCCGGCGGCCACGCGGACCGCGGTGCGCAGGGCCGCCTCGGCGGGAACAGATCCGTCGTGGGCCACCAGGACGCCGCCGTGGAGTTCAATCTTCTTCGATACGCTCATGCTCCACGATATCCCGCCGAGGCGATGCGTGGCGGACCCGGGCTTGAGCCGCCGAGGGCGGGGTACGAGCGGGGTGACCGAGAGGAGATCTCATGACCACACCGCACCCCGAGCAGCCCGCCGAGGGACCCGACGACCCGGCGCACACCGAGGCACCGGACTCGTCCCCCGCCGAGGGCGACGACTCAGCCGAGCAGGACCCGGACGCCACGTCCATCGAGTGACGTGCTGACCGGCGGGGCGGTCGGCTACGCTGGTCTCAGCACCGGCCGCCCTATCTAGCGGCACGGGCTCGACGTCCCCGGCCGCACCAACGGCGCGGGGACACTTTTCTTGTGGGGCTAGGCGGGCTCGGCGGGATCGTCCTCGGCGGCGAGGGCCTCCAGGGTCGGCCGGATGCGGAATGCCTGCTCCAGACCCGCGAGCTTGAAGATCGCGAGGACGCGTCGCGTCGAGGCGATGATGTCGACGGTCCCGCGGCGCAGGTGCATCTTCTTGCGGGCCAGCACGAACACACCGAGACCGACCGAGTCCACGAACGTGACGCGGCTCAGGTCGAACACGAGCCTGCTCGCTCCGGTGTCGGTCGCCTCGATCATGGCGTTACGCAGCACGGATGCGGTGGCGATGTCGATCTCGCCGACCACGTCGAGGATGACGTACGGGTGCTCGTCCCGGATCGCCACCGTCAGGTCCTGTGTCATACGTGCTCCCCCGCGTGCTCGTCCATCGTCCTCATGCATGTCACTCACACGGCTGCTGCACAACCAGTCACGATCCTAGCGAATCCGGCGTGCAAGGATCCGGACATGGCCATCGACGACCCGACAGAGCTGATCGACGCATGGCTCACGACGTGGGCGAGCATCCGCGGCATCCGCCGGACCGAGCTCGACGGCTGGCCGCTCATGCACGTCGCATCGCCGAGCCGGGAGACAGAGCTCGTCTGCCTCGATCCGGGAGTCGAGACGTTCACGGACCTGACGCGACACGTCGCCGGGGACCCGCGCGCGATGCTGACCGTCGTGGGCCGCGACGTCGGCCCCTACCTCACCGCGCGGCTGCCCCCGGGCGTCCGCATCGACCGGGACGACGAGACCCTGATGTCGGCAGACCTGACGGACGAGGACGTCCCTCCCCTGGCCCACGGCCTCACGTTCCGGTGGACGGTCGACGCCCACCGCACGACCTACTCGGTCGAGGCAGGCGAGACTGTCGCGGCCGAGGGCTCGGTCGGGGTGCACGACGGCTGGGCGACCTTCGACGCGGTCGAGACGACTCCGGCGTTCCAACGACGGGGTCTCGGCCGGCACGTCATGACGACGCTGACCCGTCAGGCGGTGGGACGCGGCGCGACCCGCGGCGTCCTCGCGGCCTCGGCGCAGGGCAGGAGTCTCTACACCGCCCTCGGGTGGCAACCCCGGCTCGAGATGCTGTCGCTGATGGGCCACGAGTGACGAGTGAGAAATGCCTCACTGCAACAATGGGGCACTGAGCCCCGGCTCAGGGTTGAATGACAGATACCGTTTTTGTCGTACCAGAGGACATCCATGCCCCGCATCTCACGTCGTACGTTCGTCGCCGCACCGGCAGACGTCGTCTGGTCCATGGCCAACGACTTCTCTCAGTGGCACCCCAAGCTCCGCATCTACGCCGACGGCCCGGAGGCCCCGGCCGATCTCGTGGTGACCGTCGTGGAGCAGGACGACGAAGGCATGACCCTCTCGTACCACATGCCCGACCCGCCGTTCCCGATCAAGGACCACCGCGCCACGATCCTCGTCGAGGACGCCGGCCACCAGTGCGCGTACGTCACGTGGTCGGCCGAGTTCAGCGCCGAGCCCACGGTCCTGGCGCAGCTCGAGGACTCGATCGGCGACGACATCTTCGCCCAGGCCCTCGACAACCTCGCCACCGCGGCGCAGGACTCGTTCGGCGCGCAGCAGGTCGCCCGCACCAGCTGACACCTGCCGGGCGGTTCAGCTGCGCCAGTCGCGGAACCCGATGACGATCAGCCGCATCTGCCGGCGCGCGCCCTCCTTGATCTTCTCCTCGAGGTCGGGCCGGTTGTCGGGCATCGCGACGACCTCCTCGGCGTTCGAGACCATGTTGCGCACGAACAGCCGCGAGACCATCTGGACGTCCTCGGACGACCAGTTCTCGATGTTGGGCAACCGCGCCAGCACGACGGCGAGCTCGCTGACGAACAGCTCGAGCTCGTGATTGATCGCCCGGCTGACCGCCTCGGAGCCACCGACGCGCTCGCGGGCGACGAAGGCGAAGTGGGCCTTGCTCTGCTTGACCGTCTCGACCAGGACCACGGCTGCGGCGTCGATGATGTTCTCGAACACCTGCGGATCGCGCTGGGCCTCGCGGATCATCCGTCGCAGCGTCGAGAACGACTGCTCGACCAGTGCCAGTCCGAGCTCGTCCATCGAGTCGAAGTGCCGGTAGAAGGCCGTGGGCACGATGCCGGCGTGGCGGGCCACCTGGCGCAGGCTGATCTGCGCGAAGCCCTGCGTCTGGGCGAGCTCGAGCGCGGAGCTGAGGATCGCCTGTCGGGTGCGCTCCTTCTGCTCCTGGCGCGAGGCTGTCTGCGCCGACTCGGTCATGCCGTCAGGGTAGCGCGGGGCTTTCGGTGCACAGGTGTCGCGATGGTGCGTCAGGTCACGCGGCGTGTCGGTTGCGCCCGGCGGGCACCTCGTGCAGACTTTGAGTGTACGCACGTTCACTCAACCCGTGAGGGGTCCGCATGGGCATCATCCGCAAGGCGCTCACCTCGCGCCCGGTTGCGTCCCTGACCTCTCCGTTCACGGTCGATCACTACCTCGAGCAGATCCACCCGATGCTCGCGGCCGGCAACGTCCGCGCCCGCGTCGTGGAGGTCCGCCGTGAGACCGGCGTCGCCAGCACCGTCGTCATGCGCCCCAACGGCGCGTGGGAGGGCTTCCGTCCCGGCCAGCACGTCCAGTTCGGCGTCGAGGTCGACGGCAAGCGTCGCGTGCGCGTCTTCTCGGTCTCCAGCTCGCAGACCGCGGGCAAGGGCACGTTCAGCGTCTCGGTGAAGGCGCACCCCGACGGCTACGTCTCGCAGTTCCTGCACCACGAGCTCCAGCCCGGCACGATCGTCTTCCTGTCGCAGGCCGAGGGCGAGTTCGTCCTCCCCCGCGAGGTCTCCTCCCCGCTCCTGCTCGTCAGCGGCGGATCGGGCGCGACCCCCGTCATGTCGATGCTCCGCACGCTGCGCGACACCCACCACACGGGCGACGTCACGTTCCTGCACTATGCGCGCTCCCGCGACGACGAGATGTTCACCGACGAGCTCGACGAGATCGCCGCGACATCCGACTTCCGGGTCGTGCGGGTCTACACGCGCGAGCCCGAGCCGGGAGCCGAGCTCGCTGGCCGGTTCCACGTCGACCACCTCAAGCACCTCGGCATCGACCCGTCGACCACCCTGACCTACGCGTGCGGCCCTGCGGGGCTCATCGCGTCGGTCCGTGACACCTACGACGAGCTCGGCGCCGCCGAGCAGCTGCACGTCGAGTACTTCAAGGTGCCGAGCGTCGACCTCGGCGCTGCGGACGCGACCGGCGCGCTCACGTTCGACGACGCCGGTATCGAGGCCCCCAACAGCGGTGCCACGATCCTCGTCCAGGCCGAGGAAGCGGGCCTCAAGCCCGAGTTCGGCTGCCGCATGGGCGTCTGCAACACCTGCGCCGTCAAGAAGAACAGCGGCGCCGTCCGCCACGTCGTCAGCGGCGAGATCAACGCAAGCACCGACGAGACCATCAAGATCTGTGTCCAGGTCCCCATCGGCGACGTCAACGTCGCCCTCTGAGCCAAGGAGATCACCATGGCCGCCCTCACGACCGCCATCACCCGCAAGTTCACCAAGAACGCGCCCATCAAGCCGCGGAGTGCGAGCAACCACAACACCGCTCCCCTGACGCTGATCAACCCGGCGTCCGAGAGGCCGGCCACGATCGGTCTGGACTACATGACGTACGAGCAGCTCGAGGAGTTCGGGCGTGAGCTCGACGCCGTGCGCCAGCGCGTGCTCGACGACCTGGGACAGAAGGACGCCGACTACATCCGCCGGGTCATCCGCATCCAGCGTGGCGCCGAGGTCGTGGGTCGCATCGGCATCTTCATGCCGTTCTTCCCGCCGGCGTTCATCGCAGGCATCGGCTCGCTCGCCGTGGCCAAGATCCTCGACAACATGGAGATCGGCCACAACGTCATGCACGGCCAGTACGACTGGATGAACGATCCGATGATCGACGGCGCCCGCTACGAGTGGGACAACATCGCGCCGGCCCAGGACTGGAAGCACGGCCACAACTACATCCACCACACGTACACCAACATCCACGGCATGGACCGGGACATCGGCTACAACATGTTCCGCATCGACGAGGACCAGCCGTGGTACCCCAGCCACCGCTTCAACCTGCCGCTCGCGACCGCCCTGATGATGGTGTTCGAGTGGGGCATCATGTACCACGGCGTCGAGCTCGACCAGTACCTGCACGGCAAGATCTCCAAGGAGGACTTCGAGGGCCGCAAGAAGCGCGCGTTCAAGAAGATCCGCAAGCAGGTCTTCAAGGACTACATCGCCTGGCCGGCACTCGGGCTGGCCCTCGTCCCGTTCATGGGCTGGTGGGCGCCGGTCGCGATCCTCGGCGCGAACGTCGCGGCCAACGTCATCCGCAACGTGTGGACCTTCCTGATCATCTTCTGCGGCCACTTCCCGGCCGAGGTGGAGACGTTCAAGGAAGAGGACGCGCAGAACGAGAACCGTGGCCAGTGGTACCTGCGCCAGCTGCTGGGCTCGGCCAACATCACCGGTCGCAAGCCGTTCCACGTCATGACCGGCAACCTGAGCTACCAGATCGAGCACCACCTGTTCCCCGACATCCCGGCCCGTCGCTACCCCGAGGTCGCCGAGGACGTCAACCGTCTGGTCGAGAAGTACGGCCTGCACTACAACACGGGTCGGCTCTCCAAGCAGCTCGGCAGCGTCATCCGCCAGCTGGCCAAGCTCGGCAAGAAGCCCAGCGATCCCTACAAGATCGGCAACAGCCCCGAGAGCAAGGCGCTGCGCCGCGCCAAGCGTGAAGAGGCCGCACGTCGCCTTGAGACCGCTGGTGCGTCACACTTGGCCTCCTAGGTCAATCAGGAGGGGACGCCATGGCGCTGAGTCGGCGAGAGATCGTCAAGGACGTCCTGCAGCAGTCGACCGAGGCGGCCATCGGCAGTGCCGGCCACGTCGTGGCCATCTTGTTCGACACGGCTCGACAGATCACGCGTGAGGTCGGCGCGTTCGGCACGGAGATCTTCGAGATCGCCGAGGCGAGCAAACGGGCCAACGAGGACGTCGAGGACACCCATCCGGCTGCCGGTTAGCGACGAATCCCCGACATGGAATCGTCCTCTGCCCGGCGCCGGGTCGCTGTCATCGGATCCGGCGTCTCGGGTCTCACCGCCGCCTATCTCCTTCGCCGGGACCACGACGTCACGGTCTTCGAGTCCGACGGGCGGGTCGGTGGCCACGCCCACACCCACACGGTCGAGGGTGCGGACGCGACCCACCGCGTCGACAGCGGCTTCATCGTCCACAACGACCGGACCTATCCCCTGCTGCGGCGCCTCTTCGCGGAGCTCGACGTCGAGGTGCACCCCACCGAGATGAGCATGAGCATCCGCTGCGACGGCTGCGGGCTCGAGTACGCCGGCGGGCGCGGCGGCAAGGGCGTGTTCGCCCAGAGGCGACGCCTCCTGGACGTGCGCCACCTGCGCCTGCTGCTCGCGGTGAAGAGGTTCGGGCGACTGGCCAACCGGCTGCTCGACTCCGAGGAGTCACCGACGGACCCCCTGACGTACGGGGACTTCCTGCGCATCAACGGCTTCTCGGACCACTTCATCTCCCACTACGCGATCCCGGTCGTGTCGTGCGTGTGGTCGTCCGGGCACGAGACCGCGTTGTCCTACCCCGCGCGCTATCTGTTCGAGTTCCTCAAGCACCACGGCTTCTTGTCCATCAAGGGCTCGCCCCAGTGGTTCACGGTCGTCGGCGGATCGGGCACGTACGTCGACAAGGTCGTCGACGCGATCGGCGACGTGCGCACCGGGGTCGGCATCCGGTCGGTCACCCGCAAGCCCGACCAGGTCGAGCTGATCGACACCAACGGCGACCTCCACCACGCCGATGCCGTGGTCATCGCCACGCACGCGAACGACGCGCTCGCGCTGCTCACCGATCCCAGCGACGAGGAGCGCCGCGTGCTGGGGGCGTTCGCCTACTCCGACAACGAGGTCGTGCTGCACCGCGACCCGTCGCTGCTGCCCGGCGCCGAGGCGGCGCGCTCGGCCTGGAACTACCGGATGGACGACTGCTCGACCCGCAGCGAGCACTCGGCCGTCACCTACTGGATGAACCGGCTGCAGGGCATCGAGAGCACCGACCCGTTCCTCGTGACCCTCAACTCGACCGAGAGCATCGATCCCACGACCGTCGTGGCGACCATGGCGTACACGCACCCGATCTACACCACGGAGTCGGTGGCCGCCCAGGCCGGTCTCGCGGCCCTCTCGAGCGAGCAGACCGTGTTCGCGGGGGCGTACCACGGTTGGGGATTCCACGAGGACGGTTGCCGCTCGGGCGTCGCGGCTGCGGAGGCGCTGGGATCCCCATGGTGAGCACGGTCCAGCCCGAGGGCGGGCTCCGGACGCTCCCCCAGCTGCCGGCCCTGGTGGAGGGCACCGTCGCGCACACCCGGCGCACCCCGCTGCGTCACCGGTTCTCGCACCGCGTCTACCAGTGGCTGGTCGACGTGGACGACCTGCCGCGCATGGGCCGCCCGTTCAGCGCGTTCTCGACGTTCCGCGCCGCGGACCACATCGGCGACCCCGGCGCCACGATCCGCGCCAACATCGAGCGGTTCTGCGCCGCCCACGGCGTTGACGTGACCGGCTGCCGACTGCTGATGCTCGCCAACGCGCGAGTGCTGGGTCACACGTTCGACCCGCTCAGCGTCTTCTGGGCCATCGCACCGGACGGATCGCTGGCCTGCATCGTCGCGGAGGTGCACAACACGTACGGCGAGCGGCACGCGTACCTCCTGCAGCCCGACGACGCCGGCCGCACCGAGGTCGACAAGGCGTTCTACGTCTCGCCGTTCTTCGCGGTCGAGGGCAGGTACGACCTGCGATTCGTGCTGGCAGCCGAGCAGATCTCGTCCAGCATCGTGCTGCGTCACGACGGCGAGGCGGTGTTCAGCGCGACCTTCCGCGGGACGCCCCGACCGGCCACCCGGCGGCACCTCGCAGAACTTCTCATCAAGATGCCATTCATGACCCATCGCACCAGCCTTCTGATCCGAATACACGGTGCATGGCTCTGGATCCGCAGACTGCCGGTCGTTCCGCGACCGGCGTACGAACCGCAGGAAGGCACCCGATGACGCAGCTCGCCACCGCTCGTTGGCCCGGCATCGCCCACACCCCTCGCACCCCGCTCAAGGCGCGCGCCGCACGTGCCATCCTCCGCCCGACGGCCAAGCACGTCCCGGTCCGTCTGACGTTCTCCGACGGGACGGTCTGGGGCGCGGGCGACGCGTCCTCGCCCGAGATGCGCATCGTGCGCCCCAAGGCGTTCTTCGCGCGGCTCGGCGCCGGCAGCAAGATCGGCTTCGGCGAGGCCTACATGGCCGGCGACTGGACGGCCGGCCCCGACACCGACCTGGCCGACCTCCTGCGGCCGTTCGCCGAGCGCATGGCCACGATCGTGCCGGTGCCCCTGCAGAAGTTCCGGGTCTTCGTCGACGAGAAGCTGCCGCACCAGCAGCGCAACTCGCTGACCGGCTCGAAAAAGAACATCGAGGCCCACTACGACCTGTCCAACGATCTGTTCGCGCAGTTCCTCGACCCCTCGATGACGTACTCGGCCGCCTGGTTCGCGACGCCCGACCAGGACCTCGAGGCCGCCCAGATGCACAAGATCGACGGCATCCTCGACCAGGCCGGCGTCACCGCCGGCACCCGGCTGCTCGAGATCGGCAGCGGCTGGGGCGCCCTCGCGATCCGCGCGGCCCAGCGCGGCGCCGACGTCACCACGATCACGCTGTCCAAGGAGCAGGCCGTCCTCGCGGAGGAGCGGTTCGCCGACGCAGGCGTCGAGGTCGACCTGCGGCTCATGGACTATCGCGAGGTCACCGGTCAGTACGACGCGATCGTCAGCGTCGAGATGATCGAGGCGGTCGGCGAGGAGTACTGGCCGACGTACTTCGCCACGATCGACCGGCTCCTGGCCCCCGGCGGCAAGGTCTCGATCCAGGCCATCACGATGGCCCACCACCGCTACCTGGCCACGCGCGACTCGTACGGCTGGATCCAGAAGTACATCTTCCCGGGCGGCCTGATCCCGTCCCTCGAGGCGATCGACCACACGCTGGCCGATCACACGACGCTCGCGGTGACCGACCAGCGGTCGCTGGGTCAGGACTACGCCCGCACGTTGCGACAGTGGCGCGAGAGGTTCAACGCCAACTGGGCCACGATCCACGACCAGGGCTTCGACGAGACGTTCAGACGGATGTGGGAGTTCTACCTGGCGTACTGCGAGGCGGGCTTCGCGGCCGGCTACATCGACGTCTTCCAGCTGCGCATGTCGCGCCCGAGCGAGGTGTGAGCCATGGCTTCCATCTCGCGTCTGCCGATGCCCATCCAGGAGACCTACGAGTGGCAGTACGACGGTGCGTGCCGCGGGGCCGACCCGGAGACGTTCTTCTCCCCCGACGCCGAGCGCGGACCCCGTCGCCGCGCCCGCGAGTCGGCCGCCAAGGCCCTGTGCGCGGTGTGCCCGGTCGTGCAGCAGTGCCTCGAGCACGCGCTGGCCGTCCGCGAGCCGTACGGCGTCTGGGGCGGTCTGACGATCAACGAGCGCGACAGCATCCTCCAGGCACAGAAGGCCGGCTAGCCTCCGCCCCGGTCACCAGCCGTAGCGGGGGGCGTGGAGCTCGTTCTTCTTGGGCCACGGGTTGATCGTGCAGCCGCCGAGCCCCTTGGACTGCTGCTGCATCACCGGCGCGGCCTGGCCCTTGCCTCCGCACCCCACGTGGCCGCGACCGAACCAGTGCCCGGTCTCGTGGTTGACCACCAGGTGGCGATAGCTGCGCACCGATCCCTTGCGGGATTTCCAGGCCGGGCTGGCCTTGAGCCAGCGGGTCTGGTTGATGATGACGTTGCGTCCCACCCGGCAGCTGTAGGTCGAGCTGCACCCGGAGGAGAAGCTCGGGACCTTCGAGGCCTGGCTGAGCACGAGGGTGAAGTCACCGCCCTTCGACACCCGCTTGAACCGCACACCCATCGCGCGCCAGCCCCGCGGGTCGTCATACGTCTCCTGGGCCTGCCTCTTGAACGTCGTCAGGCTCGTGCTGATCGAGCCGCGGGTCGCGACCCGGTAGGTGACGACCTTGCGGACGCTGCGGACGTGCTGCCCGGTCACCGCGGTCGATCGTGCCGTCGCGGTCGAGTAGCCGGTGCGCTTGGCCTTGACCCGGAAGCGGATCTTCGCGCCCACGTCCGAGGGACCGACCGTGTGGTGGCGGCCCGTGGCACCGCTGATGGGCTTGTCGTTGCGCAGCCAGCGGTACTCCAACCGCACACCTCGTGACCACGACCCCGATGTGCCGGTGAGCCGGTGCCCGTACCTGGGGCTGCCCGAGATCTTCGGCCGAGCCGTGCGGGTGATCGTTCCCTTCGCGACCGGGCGGGTCCTGGCGCTGGTCGCCGCCACGGGCGCCGAGCCGTCCCGGGTCGCCGTCACCCGCACCGCGTACGTCCGCCCGATGTCGTTCGTGCTCGTGAGCCGGCGCGTGACGTTGGCCGGTGAGTCGCTCCCGACCGGTGCGCCGTCACGCAGCCACTGGTACGAGAACGTGACGTCGCCGGGCGTCCACGCACCGGGGACCGCAGTCAGCGTCCCGTCGTACTGCGCGCGTCCGGACACGGTCGGCGTGCCGGGCACGATGGCCTCGTCCGCCGCGCTGGCAGGTGCGGCGAGCAGCGAGGCCGCCAGCACCGTGATGACCAGGGCGATGACCGCCCGGACGCTCCTGCGCATGATCGTGCTCCCCACGTCGACAGCTTCCGACGATACTCGCCGGCAGCCCTCACTCGTAGAAGATGCGCTCCACGACCTTGCGGGCGTGACGGGTCGTCCGGAGGTAGTCGTCGTTCAGCCGCTCCCCCTCGTCCATGCCGTAGCCGAGCAGGTGCGCCACGCCGGCCCGCTCCCCCGCGTGCTCGACCATGGACTCGGCCGCCTTGCCGCGCATGAGGACGACCGCGTTGCGGATGCGGCTGACGAGCCGCCAGGCTGCCTCGAGCGCCATCGCGTCGTCGTGGCTGACGAGGTCTGCGCCGACCGCGGCGTGGAGCGCGGTCAGCGTGCGGGTCGTCCGCAGCTCCGGCACCGCGTGGGCGTGCTGCATCTGCAGCAGCTGGACTGTCCACTCGACGTCGGCGAGACCGCCACGGCCCAGCTTCAGGTGCGTCTTGGGGTTCGCGCCGCGCGGCAGCCGCTCGGAGTCCACGCGCGCCTTGATGCGGCGGATCTCGCGGATCTCGTCGGCTGTGGCACCGCCCTCGGGGAACCGGAGCGGGTCGATCAGCTCGGTGAAGCGCGCATTGAGGTCGGCATCGCCGACCGCGGCGTTGGCCCGCAGCAGCGCCTGGGCCTCCCAGACGGCCGACCACTTCTCGTAGTACGCCCGGTAGGACGCGAACGTCCGCACGAGGGGGCCGTTCTTGCCCTCGGGTCGCAGCTCCGCGTCGACCTCGAGCGCGGGATCGTCGCCCGGCGCCGCCAGCATGCGGCGCAGGCCCTGGACGACCGCGGTGGCGGCCGCAGCGGCCTCGGTGTCGTCCGCCCCCTCGCAGGGGTCGTGGACGAACATGACGTCGGCGTCGGACCCGTAGCCGGCCTCGCCCCCGCCGAGTCGTCCCATCAGGACGATCGAGAGCCGGGTCGGCATCTCGCCGCGCTCGGCCTCGACCGCGGCGGTGGACGCCTTGAGGGCGCCGGCCAGCGTGGCCGTCGAGATGTCGGTCAGCGCCTCGCCGACCTCGGTGATGTCGAGACGTCCCAACACGTCGGCGATGCCGACCCGGGACAGCTCACGGCGGCGCACGCGGCGCACGGCCCGGATCGCGTCCTGCGGGTTGCGGTGCCGGTCGGCGGCGAGGTCGACCTCGGTCCGCAGGCGTTCGCGCTCGAGCGGCCTGAGCTCGGCATCGTCACCGAGGAGCGCGACCGAGTCGGGTGCGCGCAGGATGAGGTCGGTGACGTAGCGGCTCGACGAGAGGACGTGTGCGAGCTGCTCGGCGCCCTCCCCCTCGTCGCGCAGCTTGCGCAGGTACCAGTGCGTCTCCCCGAGCCCCTCGGAGATCTTGCGGAACGCCAGCAGGCCCGCATCGGGGTCGGGTGACTCCGCGAACCAAGCCAGCATCGCCGGCAGCAGCGACTTCTGGATCGAGGCGCGACGCGACAGACCGGACGTGAGCGCCTGGATGTGCGCGAGCGCACCCTTCGGGTCGACGAAGCCCAGCGCCGTGAGACGTTCCTCGGCCGCGAGCGGGGTGAGCCGCAGGTGATCGGTGGGCAATGAGGCCACGGCCTCGAGCAGCGGCTGGTAGAAGAGCTTCTCGTGCAGGCGCCGCACGATCCGGCGGTGCGCCTGCCACTCCTTGGTGAGCGCCTCGGCCGAGTTCTGCCGAAATCCCATGCTGCGGCCGAGTCTGCGCAGGTCCTCCGGGTCGTCGGGGACGATGTGGCTGCGGCGCAGCTTGTAGAGCTGGATCCGGTGCTCGAGCGTGCGCAGGAACTCGTACGCCTCCTCCATCGCCGCGCCGTCGCGCCGTCCCACGTAGCCGCCGTCGATGAGCGCCCCGAGCGCCTTCAGCGTCGTGGGGCTGCGCAGGGTCTCATCCGCGCGGCCGTGGACGAGCTGCAGCAGCTGCACCGCGAACTCGACGTCCCGCAGCCCGCCCGCCCCGAGCTTGAGCTGACGACTGCGCTGCGCCGCCGGGATGTTGTCGATCACGCGACGGCGCATCGCGCGGACGTCCGAGACGAAGTGGGGCCGGGTGCTGGCGAGCCAGATCATGGGCGACAACGCGTCGATGTACGCCTGGCCGAGCTCTTCGTCCCCGGCCCCGAAGCGGGCCTTGAGCAGCGCCTGGAACTCCCACGTGCTGGCCCACTTCTCGTAGTAGGCGATGTGGCTCGCGAGCGTCCGCACCAAGGGTCCGTTCTTGCCCTCGGGACGCAGCTCGGCGTCGACCTCCCAGATCGTCCCCTCACCGGTGTGCTCACGGCACAGCTTCATGACCGCCGCGGCCAGGCGTGTGGCGGCGCCGATCGCCGCACCGTCGTCGGCGCCCTCCGCAGGCTCGTGCACGAAGATCACGTCGACGTCGCTGAGGTAGTTGAGCTCGTGACCGCCGGTCTTGCCCATCGCGATGATCGTCAGGCGGCACAGATCGGCGTCCGGCTCGGCCTCACGGGCGATCCGCAGCGCCGCGCCGAGGGTGGCCACTGCGAGGTCGGAGAGCTCGGCCGAGGACTCCTCGAACGTGGTCAGCGCAGTCAGGTCACGAGCGGCGATGTGCAGCAGCTTGCGGTGGTAGGCGACCCGCAGCTCGTCGGCGTCGGTCGCCTCCTCCATCTGCTGGCGGCGCAGGTCCAGCGGGATGGGACGACGAGCCAGATCGGTCGAGGCCAGGTCGCGCACGTGCTCGGGGTGACGGGTCAGGAAGTCGCCGAGGGCCTCGCTGGTGCCCAGCACGACGAGCAGCCGCAACCGCAGCTCGTCATCGCTCGCGAGCATCTCGAGCAGCTCGCCGAGCGCCATGCGCGACGCGATCGAGCTGAGCGACGACAGCGCGGCGTCCGGGCTCGCCACCGAGGCGATCTGGTCGACCAGTGCCTCCGGGACGTCGCCGAGGGACTCCAGGCTCGCCACGGCGGCCTGCCCGTCGCGGAATCCCTTGCGGGCAAGTGTCACGGCCAGGTCACGTGCGTCTGTTGCCACGTCTGCAGGCTACCGGCAGACCGCCCCGGCCTGTCGGTCGATCTGGGCATGGCCCGTTCGAAGCATTGGTGAGAGGGTCGACATGCGGCCCGCACACCGAGGAGACAGACCATGAAGTACATGCTGATCATGCGAACGCCCGAGATGGTCGAGATGCCCGAGGACGTCGACTTCACCGAGGTCATCAACGCGATGGGCGCCTACAACGAGTCCTTGATCAAGGCCGGCGTCCTGCTCGCCGGCGAGGGCCTGGCTCCCCCCGACGAGGGGTTCGTGGTCGACTTCGACGCGACACCGCCGGTCGTGACCGACGGCCCGTACGCCGAGGCGAAGGAGCTGTTCAACGGCTTCTGGATGATCCAGACCTCGACCAAGGAGGAGGCCGCCGAGTGGGCCAAGCGCTGCCCGCTCGGGCCCGGCATGCGCCTGGAGGTCCGCCGGGTGAACGAGACCGAGGAGTTCGACCAGGACAACGAGTACGTCCAGAAGGAGCACGAGTGGCGCGAGCAGCTGGGGACTGACCGGCCCGTCCAGGGCTGATCGCCGCACATGGCCGAGGACCGGGCGGTGGCTGCCTCCGAGAGCGAGGCGGCCGCCGCCCGTCGCCGCGTCGAGGCGCTCTGGCGCATCGAGTCCGCCCGCATCGTGGCGACCCTGACCCGGGTCGTGGGCGACTTCGGCCTCGCCGAGGACCTCGCCCAGGAGGCATTCGTCGACGCCCTCGCCCAGTGGCCGCGCGACGGCGTTCCCCCCAACCCCGCCGCGTGGCTCACGACCGTCGCCAAGCGCAAGGGCATCGACCGGCGGCGCCGGCTCGCGCGCCTGGACGACCGCCACGCCGCGATTGCGTACTCGCTCGCCGAGCAGCACCGGCTCGCCGCGATCGATCACGAGCCGCCGTGGGACCCCGAGACGGTCGACGACGACGTGCTGCGGCTCATCTTCACCGCGTGCCACCCGATCCTGCCGCGCGAGTCGCAGATCGCGCTGACCCTGCGCGTCGTCGGCGGACTGACGACCGAGGAGATCGCGCGCGCGTTCATGGTGCCGGTGAGCACTGTGCAGCAGCGGATCGTGCGCGCGAAGCGGACGATCTCCGCGGCAGCGGTGCCGTTCGAGGTGCCCTCCCGCGAGGAGCTCGGCGGCCGGCTGGCGTCGGTCCTGCAGGTGGTCTACCTGATCTTCAACGAGGGGTACGCCGCGACGGCCGGCTCGAGCTGGATGCGGACCGATCTCGCCGGCGAGGCGCTGCGGCTCGCACGGATCGTCAGCTCCCTCGTCCCGGACGAGCCCGACGCCCACGCCCTCCGGGCGCTGCTCGAGCTGCAGGCCTCGCGCTTCGCCGCGCGCGTCGACGCGGACGGCGAGCCCGTCCTGCTCGCGGACCAGGACCGCTCGCGGTGGGACCACGACCAGATCCGGCGAGGCCGGGCCGCGCTCGCGAAGGCTGACGCGATCGGCCGGGGACGCGGCGCGTACGCCCTGCAGGCCGCGATCGCCGAGTGCCACGCGGTCGCACCCTCGACCGACGGGACGGACTGGGCCCGGATCGTCGGGCTCTACGAGTCGCTGGCCGAGGTCGCGCCGTCACCAGTGGTCGATCTCAACCGCGCTGTCGCCGTCGCGATGGCACACGGTCCGGCGGCCGGTCTGGCAGCGGTGGACGAGCTCGTCGCGACCGGGGCGATGACCGGCTCCGCGCTCCTGCCGGGCGTCCGTGGGGAGCTGCTGGCCCGCCTCGGTCGGCGCGACGAGGCACGCGAGGAGCTGCTGGCAGCGACTGCCCTCACCCGCAACGAGCGGGAGCGGGCCGTCCTGCTGCAGAAGGCCGAGCGGATCTGAGCGGCGGTCCGCTCAGACCATCGGCATGAGGCGATCGATCTCGAACTGCGTGACCTGCGAGCGGTAGTCCTGCCACTCCGCGCGCTTGTTGCGCAGGAAGAAGTCGAAGACGTGCTCGCCGAGGGTCTCGGCGACCAGCTCGCTGGTCTCCATCGTGCGGATCGCCTCGTCGAGGTTGCGCGGCAGCGGCGCGATGCCCATGGCCTTGCGCTCGTTCTCCGACAGCGACCAGACGTCGTCCTCGGCCTCGGGCGGCAGCTCGTACTTCTCCTCGATGCCCTTGAGCCCCGCGGCCAGGATGAGCGCGAACGCGAGGTACGGGTTGCAGGCCGAGTCGACCGCCCGGTTCTCGACGCGCGCGGAGTTGCCCTTGTGCGGCTTGTACATCGGCACGCGGATCAGGGCCGAGCGGTTGTTGTGGCCCCAGCACACGTAGTTGGGTGCCTCTCCCCCGCCGGCGAGGCGCTTGTAGGAGTTGACCCACTGGTTGGTGACCGCGGTGATCTCGGGGGTGTGGTGCAGGACGCCGGCGATGAACGCGCGTCCCGTCCGCGAGAGCTGGTACTCCGCACCCGCCTCGTAGAACGCGTTCTCGTCGCCCTCGAACAGCGAGACGTGCGTGTGCATGCCCGATCCGGGGTGCTCGGTGAACGGCTTGGGCATGAACGAGGCCCACTTGCCCTGGCTCAGCGCGACCTCGCGCACGACCGTGCGGAACGTCATGATGTTGTCCGCCGTCGAGAGCGCGTCGGCGTAACGCAGGTCGATCTCCTGCTGGCCCGGACCGCCCTCATGGTGGCTGAACTCGACCGAGATGCCCATGTTCTCGAGCATCGTGATGACCTCGCGGCGGAAGTCCTGGCCGCCGCCCTGCGCGGTGTGGTCGAAGTAGCCGCTGTCGTCCACGGGAACCGGACGATCGCCCGCGTCGGGCTTGCCCTTGAAGAGGAAGAACTCGATCTCGGGGTGCGTGTAGAACGTGAAGCCCGCCTCGGCCGCCTTCTGCAGCGCACGCTTCAGCACGTGGCGCGGATCGGCGTACGACGGCGTGCCGTCGGGCATGAGGATGTCGCAGAACATGCGGGCCGTCGCCGGGGTCTCGCCGCGCCACGGCAGGATCTGGAACGTCGACGGGTCCGGCATCGCGAGCATGTCGGCCTCATGGACGCGGGCGAAGCCCTCGATCGCCGAGCCGTCGAAGCCGATGCCCTCGGCGAATGCGCCCTCGAGCTCGGCCGGCGCGATCGCGACCGACTTCAGGGATCCCAGGACGTCGGTGAACCACAGACGTACGAATCGGACGTCGCGCTCCTCGAGCGCGCGCAGGACGAAGTCTTCCTGTTTTCCCATGCGGTCATTGTCCCACGCGGATTGTTACGGCGTTGTTACGCCCGGCGGCGGCCCGGGCGTGCCCACTGGCGCCGCACTAGGGTTCTTGGCATGCCCCAGCTGCGCCTCGCCCTCGCCCAAGTCAACGCCACGGTGGGTGACCTCGCCGGCAACGCCGACCTCGTCGTCGAGCACTGCAAGGACGCCGCCGCCCGGGGCGTGCACCTGGTCGTCTTCCCCGAGATGATGCTGACCGGCTACCCGATCGAGGATCTCGCGATGCGGGCCTCGCTCATCAAGGCGTCACGCGCGACCGCGGAGTCCCTCGCCACCCGCCTGCAGGACGAGGGCTGCGGCGACGTCGTGGCGGTCGTCGGCTTCCTCGACCATGCCGAGGACTCCTCGCAGGGATTCGGCATCCCCAAGAACGCGCCACTCAACTCCGTCGCGGTGATGCACGGCGGCCGGATCGTCGCGCGCCAGGCCAAGCACCACCTGTGGAACTACGGCGTCGGCGACGAGATCCGCAACTTCGTCCCCGGCCACGAGATCAACATCCTGCAGATCGGCGGCATCGACGTCGCACTGGCGATCTGCGAGGACCTGTGGCGTGACGGCCCCTCCGCCGCGGCGAAGGCAGCCGAGGCGGCCCTCCTGGTCGTCCCCAACGGCTCGCCGTACGAGGCCGACAAGGACGACGTACGCCTCGAGCTGTGCTCGCGCCGGGCCCGCGAGGGCGAGTGCGTCCTCGCGTACGTCAACCTGGTCGGCGGCCAGGACGAGCTCGTCTTCGACGGCGACTCGCTCGTGGTCGACCAGGACGGGAGCGTCCTCGGCCGGTCGGGCCAGTTCGACCCCGAGCTGCTCGTCGTCGATCTCGACCTGCCTGCTGCGACACCGGCGATGCCGGATGCCGAGGAGCGCTTCGGTGGCCTCGCGATCAGGCGCACGATCATCAGCTCCGAGCCCTTCGCGGCGTACGAGCCCCTGCCCGTCACCCAGGCCGAGCGGATGCCGCGCCACCAGGAGATCTGGACCGCGCTCGTCACGGGGCTGCGCGACTACGTGCACAAGAACGGCTTCTCGTCGGTCCTGTTCGGCATGTCCGGCGGCATCGACTCCACCCTCGTCGCGGCGATCGCGGTGGACGCCTTGGGCGCCGACAAGGTCTTCGGCGTCTCCAACCCGAGCGCGTGGTCGACCGAGCACTCCCGCAGCGACGCCGCGGAGCAGGCACGCCGCACCGGCCTCACCCTGCAGACCGTGCCGATCGCGCCGATCTTCGATGCGTACCAGGAGGCGCTGCACCTCGACGGCCTCGCAGAGGAGAACTTGCAGGCACGCATCCGCGCGGTCATCTGGATGGGGCTGTCCAACCAGCACGGCCACCTCGTGCTCGCGTGCGGCAACAAGTCCGAGCTGGCCACGGGCTACTCCACGATCTACGGCGACGCGGTCGGCGGCTACGCCCCGATCAAGGACGTCCCCAAGACCCTCGTGTGGGAGCTCGCGCGGTGGCGCAACGCGTACGCGGTCGAGCGCGGCGAGACCCCGCCCATCCCCGAGGGGACGATCTCCAAGCCCCCGTCGGCCGAGCTGCGGCCCGGTCAGCTCGACTCGGACTCGCTGCCGCCCTACGACCAGCTCGACGCCGTGCTCGACGCGTACGTCGAGCGCGATCTCGGCTCCGCGGACGTCATCGCCGAGGGCTTCGACCCCGCACTCGTCGAGCGCGTCATCGGCCTGGTCGACCGCGCGGAGTACAAGCGTCGCCAGTACCCGCCGGGACCCAAGGTCTCGCGGCGCAACTTCGGCCGCGACCGGCGCGTGCCCATCACCCACCGGTGGCGCGAGAAGCTCTGACGCCCACCCCGGTCGTCGCCCTCCGGGGGACCGACGATGAGGGTTTCCGGCAGCTGCGGCGACCACTAACCCTCATCCTCGGTGCGCCCCGTCCGGCGCGATGAGGGTTCGGGGCAGCTCCAGCAACCGCAAACCCTCATCCTTGGTCCCCGTCGGCAGTCGGACGGGTGAGTTGGTTCACACTCCGCCGCTGCTCCTACGCGGATCTGGCACGCTGGTGCCATCCGTGGACTCCGCCAGGAGCTGCGAGACGAACAGGAGCATTCCCATGGCCGACGCCACCCCTGAAGAGACCGCGCCGTACGGCACCGGGCCTGCCTCACCTGCCCCGGCAGCCCGCAAGCGCGTCCGCACCCACACGCTGCAGCAGATGAAGGAACGCGGCGAGAAGTGGACCATGCTGACCGCGTACGACCAGTACACCGCAGCCACGTTCGACGAGGCCGGCGTCGAGGTGCTGCTGGTCGGCGACTCCGCATCCAACAACGTCTACGGCAACGAGACCTCACTGCCGGTCACGGTGGACGAGCTCATCCCCCTCGTGCGGGCCGTGTCCCGCTCCGCGCCGCACGCGCTCGTGCTGGCCGATCTGCCGTTCGGCTCCTACCAGGGCTCCCCCGAGCAGGCGTTCCACACCGCTGTCCGGTTCATGAAGGAGGCCGGTGCGCACGCGGTCAAGCTCGAGGGCGGTCTCGCGATGGTGCCGCAGGTCAAGCTCCTGACCGACGCGGGCATCCCCGTGTGCGCCCACATCGGGTTCACCCCGCAGGCCGAGCACAATCTCGGCGGCTACCGCGTGCAGGGCCGTGGTGACGGTGCCGCCCGCATGGTCGAGGAGGCCAGGGCGCTCGAGGCCGCCGGGGCGTTCGCGATCGTCATGGAGATGGTCCCGTCCCCGGTCGCCGCAGAGGTCACCAAGGCGTTGCGCATCCCCACGGTCGGCATCGGCGCAGGCGTCGAGTGCGACGCCCAGGTGCTGGTGTGGCAGGACATGCTGGGCCTCAACTCCGGCCGCACCCCGCGTTTCGTCAAGAAGTACGCCGACCTGCACGCCGTGATGCTCCAGGCGACGCAGGCGTACGTCTCGGACGTCAAGGGCGGCACCTTCCCCGACGACGAGCACAGCTTCGCCGAGTAGACCTCAGGCGCTCCAGCCGCCCGGGCCGACGCCCACTGCGGTCACCAGCGCCAGCAGGGGCAGGCCCGCCAGTGGCACGAAGGTGCATGCCGCCGGGCGGGTCCTCGCCCAGCTGACGACCCAGCCGACGAGCGGGGCGAGGATCAGCACGTGCAGGACGACGCCCCACCACGGCGCGTAGATCGACGTCGAGATCGCGAGCCACAGCAGGACGAACAGCCCGCCGACCGCGATCCACGGACCCGAACGTTCGAGGCGCAGACCACCGGACCTGCGTCTGCGTCGGCGTCTCATTCCTTCGTGGGTTCGTCCGGGGTCGCGTCGTCGTTCCAGTCGGGGTCGTTGTCCCAGCTCTTGGTGCGCTCCGCGGCGATCTCCAGAGCGCGGGCGGCCTCCTCCGCGGTGTCGTACGGCCCGAGGCGGTCCGCCGCCCGGCAGCCGTCCTCACCCTCGACCGTGCCGTGCTTGGTGCAGTAGTAGAACTTGGCGTCACTCATGTGCCCATCCTGCCCCAACCCGGGCTCGGGTGCTCCCACTAAACTCCCCGCGTGAGTGTCCTGACCGCCGGCCGTGTCTCGGCCCGCCGCCCCGTCCCCGCCTCGATCGAACGTCCCGAGTACGTCGGACAGATCGCTCCCCTGCCCTATCGCGGCCCGCTCGTGCGGGACGCCGAGACGATCGAGGCCATGCGGATCGCCGGCCGGATCGCGGCGCAGGCGCTGGACGCCGTCGAGGCCGCGATCGCACCGGGCGTCACGACCGACGAGCTGGACCGGATCGGCCACGAGTTCATCGTCGCGCAGGGCGCCTATCCGTCGACGCTGGGCTACCGGGGCTATCCCAAGTCCTTGTGCAGCAGCGTCAACGAGGTCATCTGCCACGGCATCCCCGACGATCGTCCGCTCGAGGACGGCGACATCGTCAACATCGACATCACGGCGTACATCGGGGGCGTCCACGGGGACACCAACAAGACCTATCTCGTGGGCGACGTCGACCAGGAGTCGCGACTGCTGGTCGAGCGCACGCAGGAGGCCACGATGCGGGCGATCCGCGCGGTCAAGCCGGGTCGGGAGATCAACGTGATCGGCCGGGTCATCGAGACGTACGCCAAGCGGTTCGGCTACGGCGTCGTGCGTGACTTCACCGGGCACGGGGTCGGCCCGGCCTTCCACGACGGGCTCGTCATCCCCCACTACGACGACCCGTCGGCCGACACCGTGATGCAGCCCGGCATGACGTTCACGATCGAGCCGATGCTCACGCTGGGCTCGATCGACTGGGACATGTGGGACGACGGGTGGACCGCCACGACCCGAGACCGGTCCCGGACCGCGCAGTTCGAGCACACCCTGCTGGTGACGTCGAACGGCGCCGAGATCCTGACCCTGTCGTAGGTCGGGATCCCGGCGCCGTGGTCTGCGTGGCTCCGCGCCGGAGGAGGACGAACGATGAGGGTTTGCGGTAGCGGTGACTACCCCAAACCCTCATCGTCGGTGCCGGCCGCGCCCGAGGGTGAGGGGTTGCGGCTGCGCTAGCTACCCCAAACCCTCATCGTCGGTCCCCGGGCGCGCCGGAGGGGCTCCGGTGTCAGGGGATGTAGTTGAACACGTCCGGGTCGGGGCCGGTGCGCTCGTCCTTGTTGAGAGCGCTGATCGTGCCCATCTCACCGTCGGTGAGCTCGAAGTCGAAGATGTCGAAGTTCTCCTCGACGCGGCTGCGCGTCACCGACTTGGGGAAGATGATGTCGCCGCGCTGCACGTGCCAGCGCAGGACCACCTGGGCGGGCGTCTTGCCCTTGTCGTTGGCCAGCCCCGTGACGACGGGGTTGTCCAGCACGAGGCCCTGGGCGATCGGCGACCAGGCCTCGGTCGCGACGCCGTGCTCGGTGTTGACCGCGCGGACCTCGTCCTGCGTCAGGTAGGGGTGCACCTCGATCTGGTTGACGGCCGGAACGATCTCGCCCTCCTGGATCACGCGACGCAGGTGGGTCGGCTGGAAGTTGGAGACGCCGATCGAGCGAGCGCGGCCGTCGCGGTAGAACCCCTCGAGGGTCTTCCAGGTGTCGACGAAGTCGACGTCGATGCCCGGCAGCGGCCAGTGGATGAGGAACAGGTCGATCTTGTCCAGACCGAGCGCCTCAAGGGTGCCCTCGAACGCCTTGACCGCATCGTCGGGCGCGTGGAAACCGTTGTTGAGCTTGCTCGTCACGAAGATCTCGTCACGCGGGATGCCGGACTCGCGGATCGCCTCGCCGACCTCCTTCTCGTTGCCGTACATCTCGGCCGTGTCGATGTGCCGGTAGCCGACCTCGAGGGCCGTGAGCGTCGCGTCCTTGGTCTCGGACGGATCGATCTGGAAGACACCGAACCCCAGCTGCGGGATCTCGACGCCGTTGTTGAGGGCAATGTTGGGCACGGTCATGCGTACTCCTGAAAGAAGATCGGTGGGTGGGAGCCTCGCCTCCGAAGAGGGGCCGTGGTCTGGCGTACCCACGCCCCCTCCCCGTCAAACTGTCACCCGACCACTGGCGACAACATTCCACACCATGGCGCGAGGGAGTACGTCCCCGCCCGACCGCTGCTCAGGCTTGCTCGACGCGCAGAGACCCCAGTGTCTGCTCCGCAGCCGGCTCGTAGGAGCTCGGGAACTTCCAGGACGGCTCGAGCAGGGTGCCGGCGAACACCTTGCGCAGACGGATGCGGCCGAGCAGGTCGTCACCGGGATCGGCCACGTCCTGGGGCGTGAACGTCGTGGTCATGGGGCGAATGAGCCGGCCTGTAAGCCGGATCCTGTCAGACCAGCGGATCACTCCACCGGCCCGGGCGACCATCCATCTGGGACGCCCATTGCTGGACGCCTCGTGCAACCTACCCGCTGACATCGGACGAGCAGCCCGTCAGCGCAGACCCCTCCGCACGCGGAGGAGTCCTCTTGGTCTTGCTCCCGGTGGGGTTTACCTAGCCGCCCCGGTCACCCGGAGCGCTGGTGAGCTCTTACCTCACCGTTTCACCCTTACCCGCACCTGCGCCCGAAGGCGCAGGCCGCTGGCGGTCTGTTCTCTGTGGCACTGTCCCGCACGTCGCCGTGGGTGGCCGTTAGCCACCACCGTCGCTCTGCGGAGTCCGGACTTTCCTCGACACCGTGGTCGTACGACCCGGTGCCGCGGCCGCCCGGCCGACTCATTCGCGTCCCCGATCCTACCGCCTGCCAAGGGGTGCACCGACGTCCGATAGGCTTCAGGCGCGAAAGGGAGTAGTCCCCAACGGCTGTGTCGACATACTGACCCCACGAGGCTGTGGAGTCCGGTGCAGCAGGCCACCTCGGTGGCGGACGAGACTTTCGACCAGATGTGTCATTGACGTACCTGGTCGAAGACTCGTCGTCCAGGCTCTTCGTCCAGGCGGACGAGGGGTCTTTTTCTTTCATGTACGCCTTCCTGCTGAGCACTGCCGTGATCTTCGTGGCCGAGCTCGGTGACAAGAGCCAGCTCATGGCGATGACGTTCGCGACGCGCTACAAGGTGCGCGACGTCATCATCGGCATCAGCGTGGCCACCGCGATCGTGCACCTGGCATCGGTCGGCATCGGGGCGTGGATCGGCGACAGCTTCGCAGACAGCCAGCACATCATCTCGATCGTCGCCGGCGTCGCCTTCCTGCTGTTCGCGGCGTGGACCTGGCGCGGCGACGAGCTCACCGAGGGCGAGGCGGACAAGGCGCGGCTCAGCCAGGGCGCGGCGATCCTGGCCGTCGGCGTCGCGTTCTTCCTCGCCGAGCTCGGTGACAAGACCATGCTCGCGACGATCACCCTCGCGACGCAGGAGGGCTGGCTCGGCACGTGGATCGGCAGCACGGTCGGCATGGTCGCGGCCGACGCCCTCGCGATCGGCGTCGGCGCGATCCTCGGCAAGCACCTGCCCGATCGGGCCATCAAGATCGGCGCCACGGCGGCGTTCGTCGTGTTCGGCGTGCTGCTGATCCTCGAGGGCGTGCTGTGACGATCAGTAGATTCGCGGCGTGACACACGACCTGGGCTCCCTGACGGCGATCGTCGCCTTCCTCGTCGCGATGATGGTGCTGGCCCGGGCGTGCGCGGACGAGGGACTGTTCGACGTCCTCGGCCGCCACATCGCGAGCTGGTCCCACGGCTCCGCCCACCGGTTGCTCGCGCTGGCGGTGGGCCTGGCAGCGGTGGTCACCGCGACCATGAGCCTCGACGCGACGGTCGTGCTGCTGACGCCCGTCCTGCTCGCGGCATCGGCCCGGCGCTCGTACGCCTACGCGACCGTGCGGCTCGCCAACTCCGGCTCGACCCTGCTGCCCGTCTCCAACCTGACGAACCTGCTGGTGTTCGGGTCCACGGGCCTGACCTTCCTCGGCTTCGCGTGGGCCATGCTGCCGGTCTGGGTGGTGGCGGTCGCGGCGGAGTACGTCATCCTGCGGTTCTGGTTCGCCGACGAGCTGCGGACACCTGCGCCGGCCCTCGAGGACGACTTCGCGCTCCCCCTGTTCCCCCTTGCGGTGGTCGTCGTCGTGCTGCTGGCCCTGGCCGGAGGCACCGATCCGTGGATCCCGGCGACCGCGGGCGCGATCCTCGTCGGGACGTACGCGCTCGTGAGGCGCCGGACGAGCTGGCGTGACCTGCGCGCCGCCGCGAACCTTCCCCTCGCAGCCCTGGTCCTCACGTGGGCGTTCGTGGTGTCGTGGCTCGGCTCGACGCCGGTCGGCGCGTGGTTCGACGACGCGATGCCGTCCGGGACCGGGCTCGGCTCGCTGCTGATCGTCGCGGTGGTCGCGATGATCGCGGCCAACGTCGTCAACAACCTGCCCGCGACGCTCCTGCTGCTGCCGGCAGCGGACGCCGCAGGCCCCGCCGCGGTGCTCGCGCTCCTCGTCGGCGTCAACGTCGGCGCCAACCTGACCCTGATCGGCTCGGTCGCCAACCTGCTGTGGCGTCAGGCCGGTGGCAAGGCGGTGTCGTCGGTGCGCGAGTTCCACCTGCTGGGCGTCCTCACGACGCCGCCGCTCGTGCTGCTGTGCACGGTCGTCCTGTGGGCATGGACGTCCCTGATCTGGTGAGGACCCGCCCGGCTAGGGTCGTCACGTGCTGATCCTGCTTCCCCCGTCCGAAGGCAAGACCCGGCCGGAGTCCGGATCCCCGCTCGACCTCGAGACGCTGTCCTTCCCCGCCCTGACCCCCGTGCGCGAGGTGCTGCTGCGCAGCCTCGTCAAGCTCTGCAACGGCAAGCCTGAGCATGCCGCCGAGGTGCTCGGTCTCGGTCCGACCCAGGCCGGCGCGATCGCCGTCAACGCGGCCCTGACCAACGAGCCCACGGCGCGCGCCGACGCGATCTACACCGGCGTCCTGTTCTCGGCCCTGGACCTGCCATCGCTCGACGAGGCCGCACGCGGCCGAGCGGACTCCACGATCGCGATCGCGAGCGCACTGTTCGGCCTCGTCCGCCCCGACGACCACATCCCGGCGTACCGGTTGTCCGGCACCGTCACGCTCCCCCGACTCGGCACGGTCGCGGCCCGGTGGCGCACGACCCTCCCCCAGGTCATGCAGGACGAGGTCGGCGACGGCCTGCTGGTCGACCTGCGCTCAGGCACCTACACGGCGCTCGGCAAGCCTCCGGCCGACATCACGGGACGTACGGCCACGATGCGGGTGCTCCACGAGCACCAGGGCAAGCGCAAGGTCGTCAGCCACTTCAACAAGGCCACCAAGGGACGCATCGTCCGCGGGCTGATGGAGTCGGGCGCCGATCCTCGAAGCGTCGACGAGCTCCAGGGCGTGCTGCAGGATCTGGGCTGGACGGTCGAGCGTCACGGCGGACGGCTCGACGTCGTGGTCGACGAGGTCGCGACGTCCTGACGGCGCCGGGCCAGTTCTACGGGACGATGTTGAACCCGCGCAGCGACGCGTTGCCGTCGGGCCACCACGCGACCGTCGTGATCGACGCCGGCGACAGCTCCATCTTGTAGATCGAGGCGAGGGGCGCGCCGAGCGCATGGCGCACGAGCAGCTTGATGGGCGTCACGTGGCTCACCGCGACCACCGTCTCGCCGGGATGTGCCGCCAGCAACGCCTCGCGGGTCGCGGTGATGCGCCGATCGACCTCGGCGAACGACTCCCCGCCCGGCGGCGCGACGTCGGTCGAGGCCAGCCACGCGGACATCTCCTCGGGCCAGCGCTCCTGGATCTCCGCGAACGTGTAGCCGTCCCAGTCGCCGAACGACGTCTCGGCCAGTCCGCTCTCGACGCTCACGTCCAGGCCGAGGTCGCTGCCGATCACGGCGGCGGTCTCGCGGGTGCGGAGCAGCGGTGACGTGACGATCGCGTCGACCGGACCGCGCTCGGCGATCCACGCCGCGGCTCGATCGGCCTGCTGGCGGCCCGCGTCGGTCAGGCCGTGGTCGTCGCCCGTGCTGCCGGAGAAGGCCTTGCGCTCGGTCGCGGACGTGACGCCGTGACGCACCAGCACGAGGGTCGTGGGGCGCCCACCGGCCGCGGACCATCCGGTGGACGGGGCGGACGGGGCGGCAGCGCTCGTGCCGCTGCCCGACACGACACCCGAGCCGCCGTCACGTTCGTCGTCCAGCGCGGCGTTGGCCAGCGCGTCGGCGTCCTTGTTGCGCTCGCGCGGCACCCAGGTCCAGGTGACGTCCGCGGGCGCGAGCCTGCGGGCCTTCTCGGCCAGCGGGATCATGTCGGCGTGCTTGATCCTCCACCGTCCGGCCATCTGCTCGATGACGAGCTTGGAGTCCATGCGGACCTCCAGCCGGGCGTCGGGCGTGTGCTCGCGATAGAGCTCGAGCCCTGCGATCAGCCCGGAGTACTCGGCGACGTTGTTGGTCGCCCGCCCGATCGTCTCGCCCCGCTGGGCGATGACCCGTCCGGTGCCGGCGTCACGGATCAGCGCACCGTACGACGCGGGGCCCGGATTGCCGCGTGAACCGCCGTCGGCCTCGAGGATGACCCGATCGGTCACAGGCCGGATTCGGGCGTACGCACCAGGATGCGGCTGCACTCGGGGCAGCGCAGGACGTCGTCCTCGGGCGCCGCGGCGAGCTCGCGCAGGTCGGCACCGTTGAGCTCGAGGCGGCAGCCCTCACAACGGCGAGCACGCAGCGCAGCGGCACCCGTGCCGTACTGGCCACGCAGCTTGTCGTAGAGGGTGATGAGATCGGCGGGGATGACCTCGGCGGTCGAGCCACGCTCGGACTGGGCCTCGGCGACCTGCTGGTCGATGACCTCGATCGCGGTGTCGCGTGCGGAGACCTGCTCGGCGAGCTCGGTCTTGAGGCTGTCGAGATCGGCCTGGACCGAGGCGAGCCCGGTCTGGGCGTCCTCGAGCTTCTCCATGACCTCGAGCTCATCGTCCTCGAGGGTCGAGATGCGGCGCTCGAGCGCGACGAGCTCGTGCTGGAGGCTCTCGAGGTCCTTGGGGTTCTTCACCGCGCCGGAGTTGAGCCGCTCCTCGTCGCGAGTCCGTCGCGCCTTGACCTGCTCGACCTCGGCGTCGGCCTTCTTCTGGGCACGGCTCAGATCGGAGACCTGCGTGTCGAGCTCGATGCGGGTGCCGTCGACGTCCTTGATCTGGGCCTCGAGCTCCTTGATGCGGGCATGCTCGGGAAGGTTGTTGCGGCGGTGCTGGAGCTGGCTGAGGATCGCGTCCGTGGACTGCAGCGCGAGCAGCGCGGCCTGGGCGGTGGGATCGGCTTTCACCCTCACACCGTACCCGGCACGATCGCGGTCCATGGATCGGTCACGATCGTGGAGACCTTGACCTCCACTTCTGGCAGCCGTTCTGCCAGCGCTGACGCGGCGACCGGCAGCCACGTCCACTCCGCCGACCAGTGCGGCACGTCGATCACGGCGCACGGATCGGGCTGCTCGAGATGCTCGCTGACGGGGTGGTGTCGCAGATCGGACGTCACGTAGACGTCGGCACCCTGCGCCTGCGCCGCGCCGAGCAGGAAGTCGCCCGAGCCGCCGCACAGGGCGACCGTGCGGACCGGCCGGCCGGGGTCGCCCGCGACGCGAACGGCGCTTCGGTGGGACGGCAGGCTCCGGGCGACGTGCTCGGAGAACGCCGCCAGGGTCGTGGGGCTCTGGAGGACGCCGATGCGCCCGCTGCCACGGTCGGGCTGCTCGTCGTCGGTGTCGGGCTCGAGCGGGCGGACGTCGAAGAGTCCCAGCGCGTACGCCATCGACTCCGACACGCCGAGGCGAGGACTGTCGGCGTTCGTGTGGCACGCGTGGAGCGCGATCCCGTGGGTGATGAGGTTGTGCACGACGCGACCCTTCGGCGAGGTCGCGGCGACGGAGGTCACGCCCTTGAGCCACAGCGGGTGGTGGGTCACGATGAGGTCGGCGCCCCACGCGATCGCCTCGTCGACGACGGCACTGACCGGGTCGACCGCGAGCAGCACCCGGCCGACCTCGGCCTGCGGATCGCCCGCGACGGTGCCCACCGCGTCCCAGTCGTCCGCCCACGACGGATCGTAGAGCTCGTCGAGGACCGCGACGACGTCACGCAGCAGAGGGGTAGGCATGGCCGCACTCTATCGAGCGGCCACGCCCACCCCGTGGCGATCAGGTCGGGCGGGTGTCCGGCGTCTGGCGGGCCGTGAACGACGCATCCCGGACCACTACGTCGCCCAGCGCGTCGTCGATCGCCTCCATCACGTCATCGCCCAGCACGACGCCGGACGCCTTGGCGTTGTCGGTGACCTGCTCGGGCCGTGAGGCACCGATGATCGCGGCGGCGATGTTGGGCCGGCGCAGCACCCACGCCACGGCGAGCTGCGCCATCGTGAGGTCGGCCGCGTGGGCGATCGGCTGCAGCCGCTGCACGGCCTCCAGCACGTGGTCCTTCATCCACCGGCTGATGTTCTGCGCGCCGCCCTGGTCGTCGGTGGCGCGCGAGCCCTCGGGCACGGGCTGGCCGGGCTTGTACTTGCCCGTCAGCACACCCTGGGCGATCGGCGACCAGACGATCTGGCTGAGCCCCAGCTCCTCGCTCGCCGGCACCACCTCGTCCTCGATGACCCGCCACAGCATCGAGTACTGCGGCTGGCTCGAGATCAAGGAGAAGCCGAGCTGGTGGGCCAGCTCCTGGCCATCGCGGATCTGGTCGGCGGTCCACTCCGAGACACCGATGTAGAGCGCCTTGCCGGCACGGACGACGTCGGCGAACGCCTGCATCGTCTCCTCGAGCGGGGTCTCGATGTCGTAGCGGTGGGCCTGGTAGAGGTCGACATAGTCGGTCTGCAGACGGGTCAGCGAGCCGTTGATCGACTCCATGATGTGCTTGCGCGACAGGCCCGAGTCGTTGGGCCCGCCGGGTCCGGTGGTCCAGTAGACCTTCGTGAGGATCTCCAGCGACTCACGGCGCTGGCCGGCCAGCGCACGGCCGAGGACCGACTCCGCCTTGGTGTTGGCGTAGACGTCGGCGGTGTCGAAGGTCGTGATGCCCTCGTCGAGCGCCTGCCTCACGCAGGCCGTCGCAGCGTCCTCCTCGACCTGCGAGCCGTGGGTCAGCCAGTTGCCGTAGGCGATCTCCGAGATCTTGAGACCACTGTTGCCAAGGTATCGATGCTCCATGCTGTCAACGTACCGCCGATGTCAGGCGACCACCGCGAGAGCGAGCGGGAGCACCGCCCCGGCGCCGCTGCGGCGCAGCTCGCGGGCCGCGACGGTCAGCGTCCAGCGGCTGTCGACCCGGTCGTCGATCAGGAGCACGGGCCTGCCGCCGAGCTCGCGCAGACCGTCCGCGAGGGCGGGGCCCACCGCGAACGTCCCCCACACGTCGGCGAGCCGGTAGGCACTGTTGCCGCCGGGCCCCCCGCGCGGCTCGGGACCGACCTGGTCGAGCGAGCCCAGGTCGGTGAGCCGGCCGATGCGGGCGATGCCGCGGGCCAGGGAGTCGACGAGCTGGGGGCGCGATCGCGACGGGATGCTCACGACGGCCGCGGGACGCTCGTCCCAGCCCCAGTCCTTCAGCACGCGCACGCAGGCGCCGAGCAGCTCGTCGGTGACGGGTCCGTCGGGCGCCCCGGCCGCGAACAGCTCGCGCAGCACGTTGCCCCAGCCGAGGTCGGTCAAGCGCGCGACCGCGCGACCGGGCTCGGCGCGGTCGTCGACAGGGATCTTGCCCTTGGCCTCGACGCCGAGCCGCTCGGCCCCCGAGGGCCACTGGGCGCGTGGCTCGATCTCGACGCCGACCTTGTCCAGCGTGCTGGACGCGGCCTGGGTCGCGGCGGGGTCGATGCCGGTCGGGTACCAAGGGGTCGTGCAGTTGTCGCAGCGACCGCACGGCGACGCGGTCGGGTCGTCGAGGTCTCGCTGCAGCATCTCCATACGGCACGTGGTGTCGCGCTGGTAGGTGAGCATCGACTGCTGCTCGGCGTCGCGGGCCGCGGCGATGCGCTCATAGCGCTCGCGGTCGTACGTCCACGGGACGCCGGTCGCGACCCAGCCGCCCTGCACGCGGCGGACCGCACCGTCGACGTCGAGCACCTTGAGCAGCAGCTCGAGCGGCGAACGGCGCAGGTTGACCCTGGCCTCCAGAGCGGGCGTCGAGAGCGTCTCGTCGCCCAGCGCGTCGATCACGGCCGCCGCACGTTCCTCGCTCGGCATCGAGGACGTCGCGAAGTAGGTCCAGATGTCGCGGTCCTCGCGGCCGGGCAGCAGCAGCACGTCGGCGTTGTCGGTGGCGCGGCCCGCACGGCCGACCTGCTGGTAGTACGCGACCGGCGACGACGGTGCCCCGAGGTGGATCACGAAACCGAGATCGGGCTTGTCGAACCCCATGCCGAGGGCGCTGGTCGCCACGAGCGCCTTGATCTCGTTGTCCTTGAGCTGGCGCTCGAGCTCCTCGCGCTGCTCGGGATCGGTGCGGCCGGTGTAGGCGCGCACCGCGTGGCCGCCCTCGCGCAGCAGCCGCGCGGTGTCCTCGGCGTTCGAGACCGTCAGCGCGTAGATGATGCCGCTGCCGGGCAGCTCGGCCAGGTGGCTGAGCAACCAGCCGAGCCGGTCGCGCGCGCCGGGCAGCTCGAGGACGCCGAGTCGCAGCGACGTACGCGCCAGGGAGCCGCGGATCGTCAGCACCTCGCCCTCGGCCCCCAGCTGCTCCGCGACGTCGGTCACCACGCGGGCGTTGGCCGTCGCGGTCGTCGCCAGCACCGGCAGGTCGTCGGGCAGCTTGGCGATGAGCTCGGCGAGCCGGCGGTAGTCGGGACGGAAGTCGTGGCCCCAGTCAGAGATGCAGTGGGCCTCGTCGACGACCAGCATGCCCATGCGCTCGACCAGGGCCGGCAGCTGCTCGTCACGGAAGCGGGGGTTGTTGAGCCGCTCGGGAGAGACGAGCAGGATGTCGACCTCGTCGGCCGCCAGCTTGGCCCGGGTCTCCTCCCACTCGTGCGGGTTGGCCGAGTTGATCGCCACGGCCCGCACCCCGGCGCGGGCGGCTGCCGCGACCTGGTCGCGCATCAGGGCGAGCAGGGGCGACACCAGCAGCGTCGGGCCCGCCCCGCGCTGACGCAGCAGCAGGGTGGAGATGAAGTAGACCGCGGACTTGCCCCAGCCGGTGCGCTGCACGACCAGCGCGCGCCGGTGACCGTCCACCAGCGCCTCGATCGCCTCCAGCTGGCCGTCGTGGAAGACCGCGTCGTCCCGCCCGGTCAGGCGTCGCAGAGCGGTCGTGGCGTCGGCTTCGGTGGTCATGCCGCCATCGTGTCAGGCGCCCCCGACACGCCCCCGCCTCGCCCTGCCGCCCCGCCCGCGGGCGGTCGCCCTGCCGCGGTTTCCCAGGAGAACCCCGGAATTGTCGGAGGTTCGGGGCCTGACCCCGAAAGCCGGCACCTCACCCTTGTTGCGACGGACGCCAGGCGTCGGTTTCCGGGGTTCTCCTGGGAATCCGCGAGCGAGGGCGAGCGGGCGGGGGGGTCAGAGCAGCTTGACGAGGTCGTTGCCGGTGACCGTGTCGCCGTCGCGGTGCGTCACCATCGCGTACCCGTGGCCCATCAGGTTCCAATCGTTTTGGGACCGGGACGTCTCGTACATCGTCGACGTCGCGAGCTCCACCGCGTAGATCCTCGGGTCGCCGTCCGGGTCCGTCACGAACGAGGCCCAGCCGTCCTCGAGCTCGACGTAGCCGACGTGGGCGCCGAACGGTCCGAGGCGGGTGTCGATGTCGGTGCCCTTGAGGCGGACCACGACGCCCTCATCGGTCCTGTCGCAGGTGAGCAGGACGCCGAACCGGAAGCGCTGGCACTCGTCGTCGCCGGGGGCCAGCTGCCGCGTCCTGCCCGTCGCGGCATCGCGATACATCAGGGCGTCCTTGCCCTGCACGTAGCTGAACCCGTCCTCGTCGGCGTCGGGATCGTTGGCCGTGGGCACCAGCACCTCCAGCGGCCTCGAACCGTCGAGCGGGGCGCTGAGCACCGCACTCCCCTTTCCGCCCCTGTTCGTCGACCCGATGCCCATCACCACGTCGCCGCCGAGGATCTCGGGGCGACCGTCGTAGTCGAGGAAGGAGTCCTCACCGGCGACCTCGTCCTCGTACGATCCGAGGACGCGCAGCTTCTGCGTCGCGCGCTCGTACGAGTACAGCGTCCACTCCCCACTGCCGGCCTGCACGGACGCGGACTCGAGCCAGGTGACCCACTCGTCATCGGCGTCGGCGCCCGTCATCTGGGTGGTGGTGCCGGAGGTCCTGGGGGGCGTCAGGTGCGTGACCTTGCCCGCCAGGTCGATCAGGACCGGCTGGGAGTACGAGTCGACTTCCGCCATGCTGCCAGGAGCGACCTTCGGGGCCGGGACGACGATCTCGCCGTAGACGGTGCCCCTGGCGTCCGCACCCAGCCAGAAGGTCCTGTTGCCGTCGATCGAGGCGGGCAGGGTGGCGACCAGCTCGACGTCCCGGCCGTCCTTCAGCGCAGCAGCGGACTGCGCGGGGATGACCCTCGTGCGCGGAGACGCCGTCCTCGGCGCGGGGTCCTCGATCCCGGAGGCGCAGCCCGCGACCAGGAGGGCGAGGAGCACTGACACCCCGGGAGCCAACCTCATTCGAGACATGATGTCATCGCGCCCATCCGATGGCAACGGATCCATCGATGACCGCATCGGTCACGACCCTCGACGCGAGCGCTCCGGTCGCCATCGCCGCAGTCGTCAGCGCAGCCTGCCGCGGGCTCGTCTCGATGAGGAGATGGCCGCCCGGTGCCAGCCACGTGAGCGCGTGCGCGGCGACGCGTCGATGCAGGTCCACACCGTCCCCTCCCCCGTCCAGCGCGGCCAGGGGCTCGTGCTCACGCGCCTCGGGCGGCATGGTGGAGATCGCCGCGGTCGGCACGTACGGCGCATTGACCACGAGCAGGTCCACGGCACCCTGCAGCGTCCCGGGCAGCGCGTCGAACAGGTCGCCCTGGTGGACCGCGGCGCCGAGCGGCTCGAGGTTGCGGCGGGCGCAGCGTACGGCCGCCGGATCGATGTCGGCCGCGTGGAGCTCGATGCCGTCGACCCGGGCGTGCAGCGCGAGTCCCACGGCGCCGGTGCCGCAGCACAGGTCCACCACGACGGCCCCGGGCCCGATGAGGCGTGCGCCCTGGTCGACCAGGACTCCCGTGCGGGTGCGGGGCACGAAGACACCGGGCTCGACGACCACACGGTGGCCGCAGAACTCGGCCCAGCCGACGACGACCTCGAGCGGCTCCCCCGCGACCCGCCGGCGGACCATCGACTCCAGGTCGTCCTGCGAGCCGGCGGCAGCGCGGAGCACGGCGGCCTCGTCCTCGGCGTACACA
Source organism: Aeromicrobium yanjiei (assembly GCF_009649075.1). Lineage (GTDB taxonomy): Bacteria > Actinomycetota > Actinomycetes > Propionibacteriales > Nocardioidaceae > Aeromicrobium > Aeromicrobium yanjiei. The sequence continues at coordinate 1,225,388 of NZ_CP045737.1, read as the reverse complement.
CTGCCGGCGGCGCGCAACCGGGCGACCACGTCGGACACGTCGAAGACCTCGACCATGGCGCCATCGTGCCAGACCCGGCCGGCCCGGATGCCTTGTCGGGCGTGCCGTCTGTGAGCCAGAGTGGGGCATGGCCCGATGGACGTTCCCCGCGTGGTTGGTCGCCGGCGCCGCCGTGCTCGCGCTGTCGGGGTGCTCGTCGGATGCAGACCAGGACGCGCGAGTCTTCCAGGACGAGCGTCTCGTCTGCGACCACGACTTCTCCTCCGACGAGGACAAGGACACCGTGGAGCGGATCGGCGGACTCGTCACCGACGACTTCGTCGTCAAGCTCACCGAGAGCACGCGACTCGGCGTCGTGGCGCTCGTCGAGGGCGATGCGCGCAAGGCATTCGAGGAGCTCAACGGCACGTACGGGGTCGCGGTCGTGGCGCCCCTGGAGGACGACGGGGCGCGCACCGTCTCGGGACTGACCCAGGTGCGCGAGCTCGTCGACGACGCCTGCGACGGATCCGAGCCGCGCTGACACACCGTCCGGTCAGTGCGCGAGCTTGAGCCCCACGACGCACGCCACGATCCCGGCGAGGAGCAGGATCTTGACCAGGCTCACGGTCTCCTGCCCGGTGGCCATCGCGACGCAGACCGTGACCGTCGCACCGATCCCGACCCACACCGCGTACGCCGTGCCGGTCGGCAGGTCACGCATCGCGACGGCGAGGCCGATCATGCTCAGCACCAGCCCGACACCGAAAACAATCGTCGGGGTGACCCGAGTCAATCCGTCGGATCGGCCGAGGGCCGTGGCCCACACACCTTCGAGAAGACCCGAGACGATCAGAACGGCCCATGCCATGACGAAAACCTCCACGCGCCGTCTTGTCGCTGGCCGGGTACGGCGCACCTCGTCCGGGTGCCTGTGGTGGCTCCCCCAGTCTCTCACCCCTGCGCTGAGCGCGCTGATGCCAGATCCTTGGCCTCCGGCACATACTGAGACGGGGCGTCCCGGCCCGTGAACGAGGAGACGACATGACCACGGATTCACACCGATGAGCTCGAGCACCGTCGCCGGACAGCTGGTCGAGTATCTCGTCGAGGCAGGTGTCCGCCGGATCTACGGGATCGTGGGCGACAGCCTCAACCCCGTCGTCGACGAGGTCCGTCGCACCGGCGGATCGGCCAAGGGCGGGATCGACTGGATCCACGTCCGGCACGAGGAGGCCGCAGCGTTCGCTGCCTCGGCGGACGCCCAGCTGACCGGCGAGCTCGCCGTCTGCGCGGGGTCCTGCGGCCCGGGCAACCTGCACCTCATCAACGGTCTCTACGACGCGCACCGTTCCGGCGCCCCCGTCCTGGCGATCGCCTCGCACATCCCGAGCAACGAGATCGGCTCGGGATACTTCCAGGAGACCCACCCCGACCGGATCTTCGGCGAGTGCTCGACGTTCAACGAGCTGGTCCTGACCGCCGAGCAGGCACCGCGGATGTTCCGCGCCGCGATCCGCTCAGCGACCGCCGGCCACGGCGTCTCCGTCGTGACCCTGCCCGGCGACATCGCCGAGCTGCCCGCAGTCGGCGACATCGTCCCGCTGCTGCTCCCCGACCCGCCCACGATCGTCCCCGACCAGGCCTCTGTCGAACGCCTCGCCGAGGCGATCAACCGGGCCGAGCGGGTCGCGATCTTCGCCGGGTACGGGGTGCGTGGCGCGCACGACGAGGTCATCGCCCTGGCCGAGCAGATCGGTGCCCCGATCGGCCACTCGCTGCGCGGCAAGGAGTTCATCCAGTACGACAACCCGTACGACGTCGGCATGACCGGGCTCCTCGGCTACGGCGCCGCCCACGCAGGGATGCACGACGCCGACCTGCTGGTGATGCTCGGCACCGACTTCCCGTACTCGCAGTTCCTGCCGGGCGACGTGACCACCGCACAGGTGGACGTCAACGCCGGCGTCATCGGACGCCGTACCCGTGTCGACGTGCCGGTGCACGGCGACGTGCTGGCGACCCTGCGGGCGCTCGCGCCGCTCGTGGAGCGCAAGGACGACCGCAGCTTCCTCGAGCGGTGGCTCGGCAAGCACGACAAGATGATGCACCGCGTCGTCGGCGCGTACACCCGGTCGGCCGACACCCTCGTGCCCATCCACCCCGAGTACGCCGCGTCGATCCTCGACGAGGTCGCGGCGGACGACGCGATCTTCACGACCGACACCGGCATGTGCAACGTGTGGACCGCGCGCTACATCAACCCGACGGGACAGCGCCGCTTCATCGCCTCGATGCTCCACGGCTCGATGGCCAATGCGCTCCCTCACGCGGTCGGCGCGCAGATGTCCCACCCGGGACGGCAGGTCGTGTCCATCTCCGGCGACGGCGGCCTGTCGATGATGCTGTCCGAGCTGCTGACGGTCGCGATGTACAAGCTCCCGGTCAAGATCGTCCTGTTCGACAACTCGACGCTGGGCATGGTCAAGGCCGAGATGCTGGTCGACGGCCTGCCCGACTTCGGCGTCGACGTCCCGCCGGTCGACTACACCGCGATCGCTGCCGCTGCCGGCATCCACTCCCAGCGGGTGGAGGACCCCAGCGCGATCCGAGAGGCGCTCGAGACCGCCTTCGCGGTGGACGGCCCCGCGCTCGTCCAGCTCGTCACCGACCCGATGGCGCTGTCGATCCCGCCCACGGTCACCGGCGAGCAGGTGCGCGGGTTCGCGATGGCGCTGAGCAAGGTCGTGCTCAACGGCGGCGTGGGCGAGGCGCTGCAGATGGCCCGCTCCAATCTGCGCAACGTCCCGCGTCCCTGACGCCCGGTCCTGGATCGTGATCGGCGATTCACAGCCGGATCAGGCGGTGCGGGGCTACCGTCAGGCCCATGAGAAGAGCCGGGATCCTGGTCGGGGCCGTCGCGTTGACCGCGCTCGCCGCATGCAGTGACAACGACGCCGGGACCGAGCCGAAGTCGGCGTCGAACCCGGTTGCCGCATCGACGAGCCCCAGCGGCCCGCCCTCTGCTCCCAGCGACGGCAGGACCCACACGTTCCGCGTGACGATCCGTGACGTCCGCGGGGTCAACGAGTACAGGGCGGGAGAGACTCGATGCCTCTCGAACGCGCCGAAGGAGTTCCCTCATCGCCTCGTCGTCGGCGGGCCGGACGGTGACAACGGGATCACCACGTTGAAGTCGTTCGAGATCCCCTTCGAGGCACAGCTGAGCATGGGCGCGTGCGAGTCCAAGATGACCATCACCGTCCCGTACGCCCCGCGCTACACGATGGACATCGGCAGGGAGGGGTCGGGCATCGCCGGTCCCGACGTCCCGGAGCCCACTTGGGTGACCACCAAGGGCACCAGCCAGGACGTCACCGTCGTCTCCCAGGTCGTCACGATCGTCAAATCAGACTCTTGAGCGGCCAGGGCAATGCTGAGACGGTCTGCAAGCCCGCAGGTCACTTCCTCCAGCTGCGTCCGTACAAGCTGCCCATCGCATTGACGACGATGTAAATGAACGCAACAGCTGCTGCGAGAGCTGCGAATGCCAGCACCGCCTGGATCAAGCTGCCCAGCCTCGTGTCTGACGCGAGACGCGCCAGCGCTGCCACAGCGAGACCGCCCACCCCGAAGAACGTCAAGAATCGGGCCCACGACCACTCCCGGGACGTCGTTCCCGCCCCATCTCCTCTACGCATGCTCTCGGCCATCCTGACCCCGACGTTCGGTGCCACGAACAAGCAGGCTGAACGCAGAAATCCGGCAGTTCACCCCGCGAGCAACCTGATCCGGATGCCAGGTTTCGGGGTTCTCCTGGGAAAGTCCGCCGGCGGCGAGGGTCATTCCGGCACCGAGCCGTCACTGTCCGGCTCGTAGTCGGGATTCTGCCGGAGCCACTCGCTGATGTCCTTGTCCTCGCCCGCCCTGATCCATCCCTGCGCGATCAGGTGCTGGAACCAAGAGAAGACCGCCAACATGACGATGCCTGCCACCAAGCCCCAACGGCCCGTCACCGCGCAGTACCCCGCTGCGACGACCAGGGCCGCGACCGACAGCGGGTAGAAGAACACGCTCTGTCGGGCCATGTAGGACAGCATCCGCCGATCCTACGATGGGATAGGCATTCGCGAGAGGTTGTTCTTATCACCGCGCATAGAGGTGATGAGCGTTACACTGGCCACCCAACCGCCGCACGTCTCTCGCGTGAGGAACCAATCATGTTCATGTGGATTCTGGTCGCCGCCGTCGCCGTCCTGCTCGTTGGTTGCTTCGCCTGGGCCGCTTACCGGGCGGTCAAGCGACCGTCTTACTGGGACGGCCGCACCCGCGAGGAGATCGCCTCGATCAGGTCCGCTCAGGCCGCGTCCAGGGCCAGCTTCCACGGCGCGGCGGGCACCGAGTCCAAGATCAACCCCTTCGGCGGCGGAGGCGTGTGAACGCCCAGCCCGAACATGTCATGACGATCGTCGTCCGATAGACCCCGGACGACGTTCACCGCGTGCCGAGACCGCGCGCGGATTGTTCTGGGGCCTCTTCGGCATCCAGTGGGTGACCGCCATGGTGCTGGTCAGGTGGCTGGACTTGGAGTTCCTCGACCACGGGTGGTGGCTCGTGCTGAGGTACACGATCTCGTTGGCCCTCGCCATCGCCGGCGGCATTTGGGCCTGGGAGACCTACCAGCGCCGCAAGAGGGTGGGACGCCGCGAAGCGACGCGGTGATCTAACAGGCGGGCTGCCACCGCAGCGCAGTTTCCCAGGAGAACCCAGGAATCCGACACCTCACCCCGCGCGCAACCTGTGTCGGGTGCCAGGTTTCGGGGTTCTCCTGGGAATCCCCGCCTCCACCGCCGGGCCGCTACGGGCTTGCGGCTCACTTCGGCACCGAGTCGTCGTCCCCCGGATCGTAGTCGGGATGCTGCGCCGCAGCGACGACCAGGACCGCGACCGACACCGGATGGAAGAACACACTCTGCCGGGCCAGGCAGGACAGCATCAGCCGATGCTACGAGGGGCCGGGCATCCGCGAGGCGGTATCCGCGCGGAGCCGTTCTCGGCGACGTTCGACGGTGGGCGAAGAGGGACTCGAACCCCCGACCTTCCGGGTGTAAACCGGATGCTCTAACCAACTGAGCTATTCGCCCTCAGGACCAGCGGAAGACTACCCCAGCCGGCGCAGCCGAACCCATCAGCGGGGTCGGGCCCGGACGCAAGCGGCGGCTGCCAAGGTCTCGGGTCCCTGGCAGCCGCAGCACGCTCATCATGGTCCATCCGACCATCGGGCCGCAGCCGATTAGACGGACTGGGACGAATGTCTAGGACAGGTCGGCCAGAGCCGCACGGTAGGCGCCGAAGTCGCGCGCGTCGCCGATGCCGTTGACGACCTGCCAGCGCAGGATGCCGTCGCGATCGATCACGAACGTGCCGCGGTTCGGGGCGCCCGCGCCGTCGTTGAACGTGCCGTACGCGCGCGAGACCTCACCGTGCGGCCAGAAGTCGCTGAGGATCGAGAACTCGTAGCCGTCGCGGTCCGCGAAGGCCCGATTGGAGAAGAAGTGGTCGCACGAGACCGCCAGCACCTCGGCGTCATCGGTCTCGAACGCGCTGAGGTTGTCGCGGATCTCGCACAGCTCGCCGGTGCAGATGCCGCTGAACGCGAACGGGAAGAACACCAGGACGACGTTCTTCTCACCGCGGAACGACGACAGCGAGACGTCCTCGCCGTGCTGGTTCTTGAGCGTGAAGTCGGGGGCGGAGTCGCCGATCGTGAGAGTCATGGCGACAGCGTACGAGAGGTCGTCGCGTTCGGCGTGATGAGTTGGGGTTGGGTTTGGGTTGGGCTAGCCCTTTAGGGGTTGGGCGAGCCCTTCCCCCCACCACGCCTCGCGGCTGGCGGCTTCGCCGCGAACGCTCACGCTTCGCTGGCGCGCCTCGGCGCTCCCTCGCTGCGCTCGCTCGGCCTCAGCGCTTGTGCGCGGTGAGCTTGGTGGCGGCCCAGTCGGCCGTGGCTGAGGACGTCGTCGTGACCGAGAGGCCGGCGATCTCCGCCGCCTCGACCACGTCGGCGCCCGGCACGTAGTTGTCGCGCCCCACCTTCGGCGTCAGCAGCCAGACCGAGCCACCCTCGACCAGGTCGGCGAGCGAGTCGACGAGCGCATCGGTGAGATCACCGTCGCCGTCGCGCCACCACAGGATCACACCTTCGACATCGTCGCCGTGCTCGCCGTCCACCAGGTTGTTGCCGGTGTGACGCTCGATCTCGACCCGAAGCTCTTCATCGACGTCCTCATCCCAGCCAAGTTCCTGGATGACGGTGTCAGGATCGAAGCCCAGCTTGCCCGCGTCCACCGGTATGTCTCCTCAAGTTCGACGAAAACCTACTCAAAAGTAGGTTGATCAGCAACGTTGCCGGTCTCACAGTAGCGAACTCGGAGTGGAATGATGGACACGTCCATAAGACATCTGGGAGAGAACATGCCGCAATCCGGCCAGGAACGTCCGACCGTCATCCACGAGGGTCTCCCGACCCAACTGCCTGACATCGACCCCGACGAGACCGCTGAGTGGCTCAGCTCCCTCGACGAGATGGTCGACAGCCGCGGACGGAGTCGTGCCCGCTACGTGATGCTGAAGCTTCTTGAGCGGGCACGTGAGCAGAACGTCGGGGTGCCCGCGCTGCGGAGCACCGACTTCATCAACACCATCCCGCCCGAGCGTGAGCCGTGGTTCCCGGGCAACGAGGCGATCGAGCGCCGCATCCGCGCGTTCATCCGGTGGAATGCGGCCGTCATGGTCTCGCGCGCCAACCGTCCCGGCCTCGGCGTCGGCGGTCACATCGCGTCGTACCAGTCGGCAGCGAGCCTGTACGAGGTCGGCTTCAACCACTTCTTCCGGGGCAAGAACCACCCCGGTGGTGGCGACCAGATCTACTTCCAGGGTCACGCCGCGCCCGGCATCTACGCGCGTTCGTTCTTGGAGGGCCGCTTCGACGAGGAGACCCTCGACCGCTTCCGCCAGGAGCGCTCGCACGGCGTCGGCAAGGGCCTGTCGTCGTACCCGCACCCGCGCCTCATGTCGGACTACTGGGAGTTCCCCACGGTCTCGATGGGCCTCGGTGCGATCAACGCGATCTACCAGGCGCGCTTCAACCGCTACCTGCACAACCGCGGCATCAAGGACACGAGCCAGCAGCACGTCTGGGCGTTCCTCGGCGACGGCGAGATGGGCGAGGTCGAGTCGCTCGGTGCGATCGGCGTGGCGGCTCGTGAAGAGCTCGACAACCTGACCTTCGTGGTCAACTGCAACCTGCAGCAGCTCGACGGACCCGTCCGCGGCAACGGCAAGATCATCCAGGAGCTGGAGTCGACGTTCCGTGGAGCCGGCTGGAACGTCATCAAGGTCGTCTGGGGACGTGAGTGGGACGACCTGCTGGCCCGTGACACCGACGGCGTGCTCGTCAACCAGATGAACCGCACGCCCGACGGCGAGTTCCAGACCCTCTCGGTCGAGACCGGCGCCTACAACCGGGAGAACTTCTTCGGTCCCGACCCGCGCCTGCGCAAGATCGTGGAGCACCTCAGCGACGAGGACATCGAGCGTCTCCCCCGCGGCGGTCACGACTACCGCAAGGTCTACGCCGCATTCGAGGCCGCGCAGAAGCACACCGGCCAGCCGACCGTGATCCTCGCCCACACCATCAAGGGCTGGCTCCTCGAGTCGTTCGCGGGCCGCAACGCGACCCACCAGATGAAGAAGCTCACCAAGGACGACCTCAAGGGCTTCCGCGACCGCCTCAACATCCCCGTCACGGACGAGCAGATCGACGGCAGCGACATCGCGCCGTTCTACCACCCGGGTGAGGACTCCGAGGAGATCCAGTACATGAAGGCCCGCCGGGAGGCTCTCGGCGGCGGTCTGCCCCAGCGCATCGTCAACCCGACGTCGGTCAAGCTGCCCGACCCGTCGGTCTACGAGGAGCTCAAGAAGGGCTCGGGCAAGCAGCAGATCGCCACCACGATGGCGTTCGTCCGCCTGCTCCGTGACCTCATGAAGGATCCGGAGATCGGACGTCGCATCGTCCCGATCGCGCCCGACGAGTACCGCACGTTCGGCATGGACTCGATGTTCCCGTCGGCCAAGATCTACAACCCGGCCGGCCAGACGTACGAGTCGGTCGACCGCAAGCTGCTCCTGGCGTACAAGGAGTCCGCCCAGGGTCAGCTGCTGCACGAGGGCATCAGCGAGGCCGGCGCGATGGCGTCGACGATCGCGGCCGGCAGCGCGTACTCCACGCACGGCGAGCCGATGATCCCGGTCTACCTCTTCTACTCGATGTTCGGCTTCCAGCGGACCGCCGACTCGATCTGGGCGATGGCCGACCAGCTCGCGCGTGGCTTCCTCATCGGCGCCACCGCGGGACGTACGACGCTGACGGGTGAGGGTCTGCAGCACGCGGACGGTCACTCGCCGCTCATCGCGCAGACCAATCCCGCGGTCGTGCACTACGACCCGGCGTTCAGCTTCGAGATCAGCCACATCGTCAAGGCCGGCCTCGAGCGGATGTACGGCTCGACCGATGCGCACCCGCACGGCGAGGACATCATCTACTACCTCACGGTCTACAACGAGGCGTTCAACCAGCCCGCCGAGCCGGAGGGCGTGGACGTCGAGGGCATGCTCAAGGGTGCGTACGTCTACAAGAAGGCGACCGAGGGCAACGTCACGGCGCGCATCATGGCGTCCGGCGTCGCGGTGCCGTGGGCGCTGAAGGCCCAGGAGATCCTCGCCTCGCAGTTCGGCGTCGCCGCCGACGTCTGGTCGGTGACCTCGTGGAACGAGCTGGCGCGCGACGCTGTCGCCGCCGAGAAGTGGAACCTCAACCACCCGGGCGAGTACAGCCGCGTGCCGTACATCACGTCCCGACTCATGGACACCTCCGCGGTCACGGTCGCGGTCAGCGACTACATGCGCGCGGTGCCCGACCAGATCGCCCGCTGGGTCCCCGGACCGTGGCAGTCGCTCGGCACGGACGGTTTCGGCTTCGCCGACACCCGCGCGGCCGCACGACGGACGTTCCAGGTCGACGCCGAGTCGATCGTGGTGGGCGTCCTGCAGAGCCTGGCTCAGCAGGGTTCGATCCCGTCGGAGACGGTTCGTGAGGCCTTCGCCACATTCCGCATCGACGACCCGACTGCGGTCGCAGGGGTTCAGCAGGTGGGAGGCGACGCCTGACACCGGGGTTCGCAGCAGGCTCTCAGCATGGGCGTTTAAGATGACGTCCATGCTCCGTTGGCCTGCTGCGTTCCTCCGCTGGCCGTACGCGTTCGCGTTCTGCCTGTCCCTCCTGGTCGGCGTCGTGACCATCTACTACTCGCAGCACCTGGACGTGGGTCTGAAGGACCCCGAGGGGTTCCTCGGGCCCGCCTACATCCGGCTGCCGCTGATCGGTCTGCTGATCTTCGGCGTCGCGATCGTGCCCCAGTCGATCTATCGCTACGGGTTCAAGAACGCGTTTCGCGGGGTCGCCACGATCGTCCGTGACGAGTGGAGCATGCGCCGCGTGCTGTACGTCGCGACGGGCATGATCTCGTTCTACATCTGCTACGTCAGCTACCGGAACCTGAAGAGCTATCTCCCGCTTCTCGCGGGCGACACCCTGCACGACCGGGAGCTGCTCGAGCTCGACCACTGGATGTTCTTCGGCAACAACCCGGCCACGGTGCTGCACGATCTGCTGGGCACGACGATCACTGCACAGGTGCTTGCCATCCTGTACGTGCTGTACCTGCCGATCGTGCCGATCACGGTCGGCGCGGTCCTCGTGCTGCACCGCGACTTCACGGTCGGCGCCTGGTACGCGACAGCCGTCAGCCTCAACTGGGTCCTCGGGGTCGTCAGCTACTACTCGCTGCCCACCCTCGGCCCGGCGTTCTACGAGCCCCAGCGATTCGCCGATCTCCCCGACAACGGGGCGACCCAGCTGCAGATGTCCTTGCTGCGTGGCGCGTTCGGCTTCAAGGAGGACCCGCAGGGCGACAAGATCTACGGCATCGCGGGCTTCGCCTCGCTGCACGTCTCGGTCGTCTTCACGCTCGCACTGTTCCTGCACTTCGCGGGCATCGCCCGCGCGGTCCGCTACACCGCGTGGATCTACCTCGGCTTCACGATCCTGGCCACGCTGTACCTCGGCTGGCACTACATCGCCGACGACATCGGCGGTCTGGTCATCGGCGCCCTCGCGGTCTACATCGGCGCGCTGGTCACCGGCAACACCCGACGGCAGAAACGCAAACGGGCAGCGACGGCGCACACCGACGACGAGTCGCCGCAGCTCGAGTCCGAGGCGGCGGACGCGTCCGAGGCGGCCACCGTCAAGCCGACGGCGTGACGCTCTCCAGCTCGTACTCGCCACCGCGGCGCAGCAGCGCCCTCCACCGTCCGCGGTGGTAGTGGGCCGGCTCTGTGCTGTCGACGAACTCCGTCACGAGGCGGGCGACCTTCTCGGGGTGGTCCTTGTGCGGGAAGTGCCCGGAGTCCTCGAGCACGTGGACGTCGGAGACCTGGGTGGGCGCGAGGTCGGCGTGCGAGGCGGGGATGACCACGTCGTCGCGTCCCCAGATCACGAGCACGGGCATGAGCCGGGCCAGGTAGCTGCGGTCCGTCATCGTGACGGACTGGCCGTGCCAGTTGAGCACGTGGCTGGTGACCCGCTGCACCGCCCGCCGCTGGGCCGGATCGGCGAGGGCCTCGTAGATGGTGGCGACCTCGCCGAGGTCGCGGGTCGCGCGGACCGGCAGACGCGCGAGCGTACGCATCGCCGCGCTCACGACAGGACGCAGCGGGCTGCTCGTGGCCGCGCCGATCGCGAGCCCGCTGCCCGGGACCGTGAGGAAGCGGATGAGCGGCGTGACCTCCCTGCCGAGCCCGCCGGTCGCCACCAGGACGACCCGCTCGGTGCGGTCGGGGAACTGGTACGCGAACTGCATCGCGACCCCTCCCCCGAAGCTGTGGCCCACGACCGTGACCTTGTCGATGCCCAGCACCGTCAGCAGGTCACGCATGCCGTTGGCGTAGCCGCCGAGGGAGTAGTCGGCGTCGGGCTTGTCGGACTGGCCGTGCCCGAGCAGATCGGGTGCGATCACCGTGAAGCGTTCGGCCAGCGTGGGCATGACCTCGAGCCAGGTCGAGGAGTCACAGGCCAGGCCGTGCACCAGAAGGAGGGCCGGGCCGGAGCCGCACATGCGGTACGCCCGGCGGTGGCCGTGCACCACGACGTGCTGCACGTCCTCGATGCTCTCCATCGATCCAGTCTAGGTCTGGGCGGCGCTGGGGGTACGACGAACGATCTCCACGGGGACGTGACCCGTCGCACCCCGTCGGTAGACTGGCCGCGTGCCGTCGTCGTCCGCAGTCCAAGACCAGCTGACCGACATCCTCGTCGGCGCGGTGGGCTGCCACGCACGTGACGTGAGGCCCGGCGCAGTCCTTGCGGACCTCGGCACCGACTCCCTGACCCTCGTCGAGGTGGGTGAGGAGCTGGGACGCCGGTTCGACGTCCACCTGTCCGACGACACGATCGACTCGATGGTCACGGTGCAGGACGCGATCGACGCCGTGGTCCGGCATGATGGTTCCCAACCGCCCGCCGACGCACCGCGCGTGCCGTCGTCCGTGGCGACCACTCCACCGCGAGCAACGAGGTATGAGACGTGACCCCTGACGAGCGCGAGCGCCGTGGCAACCCCGCCTGGTTCGCCACGCGATTCGCGCTGACCGGACTGGTCATCGGCAGTGTGCTGGGCCTCGGTGGGGCTGCGCTCGTCAGCGCCAGCGGCATCGGCGGGGTCGACCTGCCGCCCATCGCGGCGCCGACGACCCCCGAGCCCACCAAGGCCGCCAAGCCCAAGCCCGCGCCCAAGCCGAAGTCCCCCGAGGAGGCGCCCAAGCCGTCCATCGAGGCGTCCAGCACGCAGGTGTCGCCGGGCGAGCGCTTCTTCCTGACCGGCGAGTTCCCCGACAGCGACGCGGGACAGACCCTCCAGGTCGAGGTGCGCGACGTCGGCGAGGACCAGGACTGGGACGACTTCCCGATCCAGACCAAGACCCGCGACGGCGGCGAGTTCAAGGCCGAGCTCTACACCTCCCGCACGGGCGGGCGCGAGTTCAGGATCAAGAACGTCGTCACCGGCCTGTCGACCCCGACGGTCGAGGTCGAGATCGGCTGACGTACGACCCCGTCAGATCACCTGGTGCAGCCAGCGCACCGGGGCACCGTCGCCGGCGTGCCGGAACGGCTCCAGCTCGGCGTCCCACGCCACGCCCAGCAGACCGTCGAGCGCGGTCTCGATGTCGACCTCGCCGAGCGAGGCCTTCACCCGGAACGCCTTGATGCGGTCCTCGGGGATGAGGATGTCGCCGTGGAGGCCGGTCATCGCGTGGAAGATCCCGAGCTTGGGCGTGTAGGAGTAGCGGGCGCCCTCGCTGGACGCCGTCGGCTCCTCGGTGACCTCGTACCGCAGCTGCTCCCAGCCCCGCAGGGCAGAGGCCAGCGCCGCCGCGGTGCCCGCGGGCGCCTGCCACGAGAGCTCGGCCCGGTACGTACCGGGCTCGACGGGCTGCGGCACCCAGGAGAGGTCGGGCGTACCGCCCAGCACTCCGGCCACCGCCCACTCGACGTGCGGGCACAGCGCAGACGCGGATGAGTGCACAAACAGCACTCCCCGCGTGGGGATCGTCGGCGAAGACATGTTCATCGGTGCCTCCCTAGTGTCGCCTTCCCCAGCGTCTTGGGTGCACCTGCGACCATTGTGTCGTACTTCCACGTCCGCAGACAACATCTCACCCGAGGAGAGTGTCCGATGACGACCTCCGTGCAGGACAATCCCGGCGATTCCCGCTTCGAGATCACGGTGGACGGCGAGCTGGCAGGCTTCGTCGACTACCGCAAGGACGGCGACGAGTACGCCCTCCCGCACACTCGCGTGTTCTCGCAGTTCGAGGGGCAGGGCATCGGCGGCCGGCTGATCACCGGCGCGCTCGAGGAGATCGCCGCCCGTGGCGGCAGCGTGCTCCCCTACTGCCCGTTCGTGCCCAAGGTCATCCGCGACAACCCGACGTTCCTCGACCTGGTCCCGGTCGACCAGCGCGCCACATTCGGCCTGTAGCTCTTCAGCCGACGACGTGCACGACGATGTCGTGCTCGCGCCAGAGGTTGACGACCGCAGGCTTGTCGTCCCAGGCCTCGAGGACCGTGTAGCCGTCGTCCGCGATGCGCTGCAAGATCTCGGACTTGATCACCACGTCCTTGCGGTAGTCCCCCACGATCCGCATGTAGAGCGCGTCGTACGGGACGTCGTGCGCGACGAGCCAGTCGAGCGTCAGGTCGCGCCAGATGAACTCGCGCGACGTCACGACCAGCACGGCACGGCCTTGCTCATGCTGCGCCCTCGCGGCCTCGACCACGTCCGCGTGCGCAGGACAGTCGGCGGACGCGGCGTGGAACGCGGCGAAGTCCTTGTCGTCGCCCTCCACCATGTGCTGGATGCTGCTCGTGTCGCACAGCGTGCCGTCCATGTCGAAGATCACCGCATCGCGCATGGCCGGCCCTTCTGTCGGTAGGGAGGGCGGGGCTCGAACCCGCGACCCAGGGATTATGAGTCCCCTGCTCTAACCAGCTGAGCTACCTCCCCTAGGGAATGCGGGCTTAGCCTATCGACATGGAGCCCACACCCCTCGAACCCGTCGACGAGAGCTGGGAACGCGCTCTCGTCGTCGTGGCACATCCCGACGATGTCGAGTTCGGCGCCGCGGCGGCCGTCGCGAGATGGACCGCGCAGGGCAAGACCGTCGTCTACTGCATGGTCACGAGCGGCGAGGCCGGCATCGACGCCCTGCCGCCGGACGAGTGCCGTGAGGTGCGGATGGACGAGCAGATCGAGTCCGCGCGGATCGTCGGCGTCGAGACCGTCGAGTTCCTGGGGCTGCCCGACGGGGTGCTGGAGTACGGGGTGTCGCTGCGCCGCGCGATCACCGCGGTCGTGCGGCGGCACCGTCCCGAGATCATCGTGACCAACAACTTCCGCGAGTCGTGGGGCGGTTCGGCGCCCAATCAGCCCGATCACATGGCGGTCGGCCGGGCCGCTCTCAACGCGGCCGGCGACGCGGGCAACCGGTGGATCTTCTCCGAGCAGCTCGTCGAGGGCCTCGAGCCCTGGGGTGGGGTCAGGCAGGTGTGGGCGGCCGGGTCGCCCGACGCAACGCACGCGGTGGACACCACCGAGACGTTCGACCGCGGCGTCGAGTCACTCGCGGCCCATCGGGCGTACATCGAGGGTCTGGGGTGGGAGCACTTCGACCCCGCGGAGTTTCTCGAGGGCATGTCACGGCCGACCGGCTCGCGCCTGGGCACCACGCACGCGGCGTCGTTCGAGGTCTTCGGGCTCACCTGGGGCGAGTGAGTCAGCGGTCCGCCCGGGAGTGCCGCGCGGCCCGGTAGGACCTCTCGCGCAACCGCGTCGCCCAGTCGTAGTAGGCAAGGCCCGGGAGGGTGTTGAGCACCGGGTCGAACGACGGCGAGTCCTCGGAGGGCGACTGGGCCAGCTGCATGCGAGCGAAGACCGTCCACGTGCCGCGCGTCGTGGCACAGGCGAGATCGAAGGCGCGGTCCTCGTCGGGAGCAGGCATCGCAGCGAGGTTGAGCGGACCCGCCTGCGTCCTGTACGGGATGAGGGTCGAGTAGGACCGGTGGTCCGCCGTCGCACCGGGGACGAGCACGTAGCGCGTGATGCGGCCGAGGCCCGTCGTGGCCAGGAGGAGGTCGCCGTGGCCGCCTCCGTCCGTGGGCAGGCGGATCGCCATGCCGTGGATGTCCGGAAGGGCGGACGGGAGCCCTGCGGCGCGCGACAGCCGGACCAGGCCCGTCGTCACCCCGGCCTCGTCGATCCACGGGACCCCGACGAGTTCGTCCATCCCCCGCCGCTCGATCGCAGCGTCGTACAGCCGGCCGCGTGGGTGCAGGGGCTTGGCCGCAGGTCGCACGCGCGCCAGCCCGCCGAACGCGGCGGCCAACGCGCGTCCACCGGCGTCGAACAGCCCTCGCGCAGGTCCCGTCAGCACGTCACCCATGTCGGTCCCCCCGATCCCGCCGACCACGGCCGGCCGACGTGCCCGA